>NZ_CBCOOP010000002.1:0-705000 GCF_965111635.1 Azospirillum sp. Marseille-Q6669
TTCACGGCCGGCGGCGCCAGCCCCGCCGAGGCAAACCAGTGCGGCCAGTCGTCCGCCCAGTGCGACACCGACAGCAGCGTCGCCGACAGCAGATCCTCCGGACGGCGCAGCGTCCGCGCCAGAGCCGGCGCGCAGACCGGCAGCATGTCGGCGGTGAACAGCTCCTCCACCTCGTAGCCCGGCCAGTGCCCGTCGCCCAGCAGCAGGGCGCAGGTCCAATCCTCGCGGATCGGCGCGCCGGCGCCGCCGGTGGCGATGCGCACCTCCACGTCGGGGTGGCTCTCGTGGAAGGCCGACAGGCGCGGGATCAGCCAGCGCACCGCGAAGGTGGCACCCACCCCCAAGGTCAGCACCGGGCCATCGCGCATGGCGGCGACCCGCTCGACGCTCTCCGCGATCGTGTCGAAGGCGCCGGTCAGGCCGGGCTGCAGCGCCCGCCCGCGGTCGGTCAGCTCCAGCGCGTTGGCCCGCCGCTCGAACAGCGGGAAGCCCATCCGCTCCTCCAGCAGGCGCACCATGCGGCTCACCGCGGCCTGCGAGACGTTCAGCTCGCTCGCCGCCCCGGTGAAACTGCCGTGGCGGGCCGCGGCCTCGAACGCCCGCAAGGCGTTCAGCGATGGCAGGCGCCGCATCCGATCCCCTCCTCCCATGCACCCCAACATTTCCTGGGGGTCAGCATCAGACAATCCCGTTTGCGGCGCAAGCGCGTCAGGGGCATCATGCGGTCCACAGCCAAAGAAAACTTTCGGACGAGCGGGATGCTGACGGTTCCCCTGACACTCGGACTCGGCCTTGCGGCGCTGGTGACCTCGTTCCTGTCGGGCCTGTTCGGCATGGCCGGCGGCATGGTGCTGATGGGGTTGCTGCTGGTGCTGCTGCCGGTGTCCTCGGCCATGCTGCTGCACGGGATCACGCAGATGACCGCCAACGGCTGGCGGGCGTGGCTGTGGCGGCGGCACGTGCAATGGGGGATCGTGGCCCGGTTCCTGTTGGGCGGGGCGGTTGCGGTCGCTGTCTTCACCCTGATCCGCTACGTGCCCGGCAAGGCGGAATCGCTGATCGTGCTGGGGCTTTCGCCCTTCATGGCGATGGCCGTCCCGTCGCACTGGTCGCCGAACGTGTCGCGGCGCGGCCACAGCACATTGGCCGGCGTCCTGTGCATGGGCGTGCAGCTGATCGCCGGCATCTCGGGGCCGCTGCTCGACGTCTTCTTCGTGAAGTCCAGCCTGTCGCGGCAGAGCGTCGTCGCGACCAAGGCGACGATGCAGGTCTTCGGCCATCTGTTCAAGACGGTCTATTTCGGCTCCCTCGTCGCGGCGTCGGAGGCGGAGGCGCTGGACATCACGGTGACGCTCGTCTGCATCGGCATGGCCGTACTGGGGACGAACCTGTCGCGCCGCGTGCTTGACGCCATGAGCGACGCCCAGTTCCGCACCTGGAGCCAGCGTCTCGTCGCCCTGACCGGCACCGTCTATCTCGGCCAGGGGCTGTTCCTGCTGGTGGTGGGGTAGGTTCCGAGGGGTTCTTGCCCCCACCCTGGCCCTCCCCCGCTGACGCAGGGGAGGGAGCTGAAAATCCCCTCCCCTGCGAAGCTCTCGCGCAAACCTATGGTTTGCGCGAGAGCTGCGCAGGGGAGGGGAATGGCGCAGGGGAAGGAAAATTGCTTACAAATAGATCGCCGCGCCCGCCCCCGTGTTGACGGTGGCGTCCTTCAGCGTGTCCACGATGAACTGCACCTCGTCGGCGGTGACCTTGTGGTGCAGCGGCAGGGCCAGAACGCGGTCGACCGTCTTCTGGCAGACCGGGCAGTCGGCCCGGCTGGCGCCGCGCTCCTGGTAATATTGCTGGGTGTAGAGCGCCTGCCCGTAGTCCGACGCCTCCACCTCGTGCGTCGCCAAGTCCTCCAGCACCGCCTTGCGCCCCGAGGCGGTGAAGCGGGTGCCGAGGTGGACGGCGTAGACCATCGGGTGCACGTCGTCGGCGCCCGGCCCCTTGTAGGGCGGCTTGATGCCCTCGAAGGAGGCCATGGCCGCCTCGTAGTGGCCGACCACCTCCCGGCGCTTCGCCAGGATCTCCGGCAGCCGTTTCAACTGGACGAGGCCCAGCGCGGCGGTCAGGTTGCTCATGCCCGCCTGGAAGGGAATGGTGCGGGTGATGACCACCGTGTTGCGGTGCTCCATCTCGCGCCGACGCAGGTAGCGGAGCTGATGGGCGAGGTTGCGGTCGTCGGTGACGATCATCCCGCCTTCGCCGGTCACCAGCACGCCGGGTTCGGAAAAGTCGAAGATGGCGCAGTTGCCGAAGCTGCCGACCAGCTTCCCCTTGTAGGAGGAGCCGATGGCCTCGGTCGAATCCTCGATCAGGATCAGCCCCTTGTCCGTGGCGAGCGCGCGCAGCTCGTCCCAGTGGGCGGGGTGGCCGTTGACGTTGCCGGCCAGGATGGCCTTGGTCCGTGGCGTGATCTTGGCCTCGGCCTTCGCCGGGTTGATGGTGTGCTGCCAGTAGTCGATGTCGACGAAGACCGGCTCCGCGCCGGCCAGCGCGATGGCGTGCTGCACCTGATGCCAGCCGAAGGGGGAGCAGAGAACCTCGTCCCCCGGTCCGATGCCGTAGGCCTTGAGCACCATCAGCGTGGCGATGGTGCCGCTGGACACCGCCACCGCGTGTGCGCGGCCGAGCCAAGCGGCGAAGGCGTTCTCGAACCCCTCCGTCATCCGCCCGTCGCCGAGGCTGCCGGAGGTGAGGATGCGGCTGATGACCGCCACCTCCGCGTCCGAAATGTCCGGGTCGATCAGCGGGATGTAGTCGCCGAGTTCGCTGTCGTCATCTTCGGCTGAGTTGTCCAGGGGCATCGTCATTCCGCGATCCTTGTTCAGTCGTCCTCGTCCCGTTGCGCGATCACCACACCGGTCGCCGTCTCCGGCTTGTTGGTGATGAGCCAGCAATGGTTGGTGCCGTCGACGAGGTAGAGGTTGAAGCCGGGCTCTTCCCGGAAGGCGTCCTCCGCCATCACCGCGGCGTGCGCCCCGGTGACGTTGGACAGGTCCGGGTTCGCCTCGCGCACGGCGCGGACGACGCTGTCGAGGCGGGTGCCGTCCGCGAAGAGCTTACCGGCCAGGGCGGCGATGGCGTCGATCCGTTCCGGGGACAGGGCCATGGCGGTCACTCCGCGCCGCGCTTCTTGGCCTCGACGGTGATGGGCAGGCGGGTGTCCGCCGGCATCTCCGGCAGGTCCAGCGTCCAGCCGTTGGCGACCTTGACCCAGCCGCCCCACAGGCCCGGCTTCTCCATTTCGGTGATGGGCTCCTCCAGGTCCTTCTTGGCGACGTAGATCGTGTATTGCTCACCGGCCTTGCGCACCATCACCTTCATGTCACTCTCCAGTCGTCGTGTTTTTAACTGTCGTTTGGTCAGGCCGCGATCCGCGCGTAGAGCGCGGGAAACTCGTTGAGGACCGATTCCACCTCCTCCGCCGTGGTGCAGCGGCTGAGGGAGAAGCGTAGGCTGGCCGCGGCCTCCGCCGGGCTCAGGCCCATGGCGGTCAGGACGTGGCTCGGCTCGTTGCCGCCGGACGCGCAGGCCGCCCCCATGGAGACGGCGATGCAGGCGCGGTCGAGCCGCATCAGCAGCTCCTCCGCGTCCAGCGGTCGGCCCTGCGGGTCGGCGAAGCGGATGTTGCTGGTGTTGGGCAGGCGGGTCGCCCCCTCGCCGTTGACCCGGCTGCCCGGCCAGGCGGCGAGCACGCCGCGCTCCAGCCGGTCGCGCAGGATCGCCAGCCCGCCGGCCTCTGCGACCATCGCGGCGGCGCGGTCGGCGGCGGCGCCGAAGCCGACGATGGCCGGCACATTCTCCGTCCCGCCGCGGCGGTGGCGCTCCTGATGGCCGTGGATCAGCGGGGCGAAGGGCACGCCCTTGCGGATGTAGAGGGCGCCGATGCCCTTCGGCCCATGCATCTTGTGGGCGGACAGGGTCAGCAGGTCGGCGTTCACCGCGTCGACCTTGATCGGCAGCCGCCCGGCGGCCTGCACCGCGTCGGTGTGGAACAGGGCGCCGCGCGCCTGGGCGATGTCGGCGGCGGCGGCGACCGGTTGGATCGCCCCGGTCTCGTTGTTGGCCCACATGACGGAGACCAACGCCGTGTCGGGCGTCACCGCATCGCGCAGGTCGGCGAGCGCGATGGTGCCGGTGCCGTCCACCGGCAGGACGCTGACCCGCCAGCCCTGCCGTTCCAGATCATTCGCCAGCATCAGGGTCGAGGGATGCTCGATCGCCGTGGTGACGAGGTGGCGGCGCTCCGGACGCTCCGCCGCGACGGCGCGCAGCGTGCCGAGCAGGGCCGTGTGGTTGGCCTCCGTCGCGCTGGCGGTGAAGAGGATGTCCGCCGCCTTCGCGCCGACCAGCGCCGCCACCCGGGCGCGCGCCTCGCCCACCGCCCGTTTGGCCGCCATGCCGGCGGCGTGCGGGCTGGAGGGGTTGCCGAACTCCCCGGACAGGTGCGGCAGCATCGCCTCCCGCACCTCGGGCGCCAGCGGGGTCGTCGCGTTGTTGTCGAGATAGATCATGGGTCCATCGCAGGCCGTGGCACGGAGGGGGCGGTCAGTCCATCACGCCGGGAACGCCGCGGCGGCGGCCGTCGGCGGGGGCGATCTCCTCCTCCAGGCAGCCGACGACGACGCCGGCCGGGAACTCCACCAGATAGACGGGGATCTGTGTGCCCTCGGCGTGGCCGATGCGCACGATGGTGCCGGGCGTGCCCTTGGGAGCCAGCAGCGCGCCGTCCTCGGCGTTGGGGTGGCTGCCGTCGTTGTGGAGGTCCACCGCGGCGGTGACCGCCAGACCCCAGTCGTAGAGCGGTTCGCGGGGCGGGATGAAGCCGGGCTTCTTCGCTTCGGTGACGGCGTCGCTCATCGCGTGCTCCTTGGGCAAGACGGTCATTGCGGGTCGTTGCAGCGGGCGTCGACCAGTTCGAGTTCCTTGGCGCGCATGCCGACGATGATGCGCTTCTCGTAAAAATCGACGCCGTATATGTAATACATCTGCAGGTAGGTGCCGATCGACTTCACATAGCCGATGTCCCCGGTGCGGATCAGGAAGTCGCCCATCGGGCGTCCGGGATAGGTGCCGTCGTTGCGCACGTCGCGAAGGGCGCGGACCTTCTGGCCCTCCTCGAAGGCGGGGCGGTCTTCCAGTTCGATCGGTTCGTTCGGATCGCGGGCGCGCTCGCGCATTCGGTGCTCCTTGTTCCGGTCAGTCGGGGGGCCGGTCAGTCGGGGATCAGGTCGCCGGTGGCGGGCAGTCCGGCGCGGCGCTTCTGCGCCACGGTGCGGACGTCGTCCACCGGGTCTTCGGTCAGCGGGGCGAGGTCTTCGGGCGGCAGGCGGCTGGCAACGACGAAGCGCACGCACCAGTCGGTGTCGCGGATCAGGGCTGCCAGCTTTTCCGGCGGCAGGCGGCGGGCGACGACCATGCGCACGCGGGCGCTGTCGTCCCAGGCCATGCTCATCAGCCACTCCAGCCCGATGCGGTTGGCGACCTCCAGCCGGATTTCGGGGTCCTCGTCGTGCATCATCGCCGGCAGCATGCCCTCCGGCACGCGGCGGGCGACGCGCAGGCGCACTGAATAGTCGGGGTCGCGCATCAGCGGCGAGAGGTCGGCGTCTTCCAGCCGGGAGGCGACGGCGATGCGCACCTCGCGGTCGGGGTCGCCGCGCATCTTCAGCAGCAGGCGGCGCGGCAGGCGGCGGGCGACGGCGGCGCGCACCGTCTCGTCGGGGTCGTCCATCAGCCGCGGCACGATGAAGATCGGCGCGAAGCGGGCGGCGTTGGCGCGGACCTCGAAATAGGGATGGTCGAGATGCTCGCCCGCCAGATCGTCGTTCCATTGGAAGAAGCGCTGGATGCGCTTGGCGTAGCGGTCGTGCACGCAGGCGCGCAGCGGTTCGCAGCGCCCCTCGGCGAGACGGTCGCGGAAGGCGCAGCCGTCGCAATCGACGGGGTTGCCCAGCCAATCCAGCGCCTTGTCGATGTCGTCGCTCATGCATCGTCCTCCGGGCCGGCTTCGAAACGATCGGCGGCGGCGAGCAGGCGGGTGGTTCCGAAGCGGTCCTTCGGGTCCAGCTCCCGGACCTTGTTCAGGGCCTCGCGCCCTTCGGCCAGACGGCCCAGGCGCAGATGCAGGTAGCCGACCGCGGTCAGGGCGAACAGAAACAGGCGCGGGGCCGGTTCCAGACCCGCGAAGTCCGCTCCCAATGATTTGGAAGAATCCTGGCCGACCATGCGCCAGTCGCTGTGGTTCAGGCCGATGGCGGCCATGGCGTGGCCGAGCATCCGCTCGCCGTAGAGCAGGGCGGTGTCCAGGTTCGCCTTGTAGAAGTGGAACTTGTAATGGCCGAGATCGACCAGCCGGTGGCCCGGCGCCAGCTCGGCGGCGCGGGCGAGGTAGCGCTGCGCCGCCTCGGCGTCGGCGTGGCTGGCGGCGGCGAGATGCAGGAACCGCTCCGCCTCGGGCGGCAGGTCGCCGCCGTAGTAACGGCGGTTGAGCCAGCCTTCATCCACCTCGTCCAGCATGGCGGTGCGCTCCATGGACACCCTCTCCCGTGATGGGACGGGAGAGGGGTTGCGGGCGATCAGGCCGGGACGCAGCAGTCGGCCGGGCAGACCGAGGCGCACTGCGGGCTGGAGAACTGGCCCTTGCACTCGGTGCACAGGTCCGCGTTGATGGCGTAGGCGCCCTTCTTGAAGCTGATGGCGTTGTTCGGGCACTCGGCCTCGCAGGCGCCGCAGGCGGTGCAGTCGGAAGCCTTGATCTTGTAAGCCATGACACTCTCCTTGGGTGTGGTGGCGGCTGTTGCGGTGGGCCGCCGGGTAAGTCCGTGGGGTGGATCGGGTGTTCGGGTGTCAGGCGCGCAGGGCGGTGAAGGCGCCGGTGCGGATCACCGCGTCCTGCCCCTCGCGGGCGTTGATCGCACCTTGGCCGAGGCGCTCGGCGTAGTCCTTGAAGTAGGTCAATGCCGACTCCTCGATGTATTCGAAGGCGAAGCGGTCAACCGGCTCGATGCCCGCGTCCTTGAGGTTCTGCGACGGGCAGCCGCCGATCTTGGCGACGAAGACGGCGGTGCAGTCGTTGATCGCCGACAGCACACCGCCGAGCGCGTCCTCGTCGCCCGAACCGCCTTCGCAATACTGGTCGACGCGGCGGTGGCCGACGAACTTGGCGCCCTTCGGACCGACCTCGTAGATCTGGAATTCCTTGGCGTGGCCGAAATGCTCGTTGATGCGCTCGCCGCCCTTGGTGGCGACGGCGATCAGGATCGGCTGCACCTCGGTGCCGACCGTCTCGGCGACGTCGGCCTGTGCTGCGGCCTTGGCGGCGTGGCGACCGGCGCGCTCGCCCTCGACATGCTCGCGGTAGGTGCGGGCGGCTTCCTGGTCGTATTCCACCTCGCCCATCGCATCGATCTGGTCGATGGTGAATTCGGAACCGCGGTCCTCGCCCAGCAGGCCGACCGCGTCGGCGCGGCACTGGCGGCAGTGGCGCATCAGCTTGGCGCCGCCCTCGCACTGGTCCTGCAGGACCTTCAGCTCCTGCGCGGTCGGGCCGCGCTGGCCGGTCAGGCCGAAATGCGTGCCGTGCGCCGGGTCGGAGATCAGCGGCATGATGTTGTGCAGGAAGGCGCCGCGCGCCTTCACGGCCTTGTTCACGTCCATCAGGTGTTCGTCGTTGATCCCCGGGATCATGACGGAGTTCACCTTCACCAGGATGCCGCGCGAGGTCAGCATCTCCAGCCCGAGCATCTGCCGCTCGTGCAGGATCTTGGCGGCGTCCAGGCCGGTCCAGCGCTTGTGGTCGTGGAAGATCCAGGGGTAGATGTGCAGCCCGACCTCGGGATCGACCATGTTGATGGTGATCGTGACGTGGTCGATGTTGTAGTTCGCGATGGTGTCCACATGGTCGGGCAGGGCCAGGCCGTTGGTGGACAGGCAGAGCTTGAGGTCCGGCGCCTTCTTCGCCAGCATCTCGAAGGTCTTGAAGGTGTTCCTGCCGCCCGCCGCCAAGCTGTCGCCGGGGCCGGCGATACCGATGACGGAGAGCTGCGGGATCTCCTTGGCGACAGCCAGAATCTTGCGGAGCGCCTGATCGGGGGTCAGCTTCTCGGAGACCACGCCCGGCCGGCTCTCGTTCGAGCAGTCGTATTTTCGGTTGCAGTAGTTGCACTGGATGTTGCAGGCCGGCGCCACCGCGACGTGCATGCGGGCGAAATAGTGATGCGCCTCCTCGGAGTAGCAGGGATGGTTCTTCACCTTCTCCCACACCTCCGGGGACATGTCGGCGGGGCCGTCCGACGACCCGCAGGAGGACGACGCGCAGCCGGAAGCGGCGGCGGGCGGCGCCTCGGCGGGGGATTTCAGCTCACCCACGCCCAGGATGCTGTCGAGCGAAATAACGTTGGCCATCGTCCACTCCCTTCCCAGCCGCGCCGTCGGCGCCCTTGGTCGGGTCATTAAAAGCAAGTTCGGGGCCAACCGGGTGAAGTGTGGAGTTTCAGTGAGTTAAGCGGTTTTGTCTGGCCTGTGGGACATGTCAGCAATCCGACAAAGGCGGACAAAGCCCAACAATGGCCGACAAACACGCCGCCTGTCGGGGACCCGACATGGGGGCGTCGTCATGCGCTTCCCACTTGGAAGGTCAGGACATGGTCCTCCCCGGGCCGCAGCGGTTCTCCCCCGAACCCGATCAGCCCGCTGCCGGTCAGTTTCGTCGAATCGCGGCGCAGCAGCAGGGAGGGGGACTCCCCTGTGCGGATGAAGGTGCCGTTGGTCGAATGGTCGGTCAGCAGGAAGCCGCCACGGCTGAGGTCGATCACCGCGTGCTGGCGCGAGGTGCGGCGGGAGGGGATGCGCAGGCCGCAGCCCTCGTCACGCCCGACCGTGACGCGCGGCAGCAGGGGAGTCAGCGTCACCTCGGCGCCGCGCCCGAACAGGCGGAGGGACGGCAGGCCGCGCCCGTGGCCGGGAACCGATGTGCTCAGGGCGACGGTGGCGTTGTCCTCGGCCTCCGCCGGGGCGTTGCCGTCGCGGATCTGGTGGACGCGGACAGGGGCCGCCTTTCCCTTCACCGCGACGCTGTTCAGAAGGCGGGTCCGCTTGTGCAGCGGCGAGGAGAGGCGGTCGACCAGATCGTCGGTCGCCAGGATCTCGCCGGGGCGGGCGATGGATTCAAGCCGGGCGGCGACGTTGCAGGCGTCGCCGTAGAGGTCGCCGGGGCCGGCGATCACCGGGCCGAAATGCAGCCCGGCGCGCAGGCGAAGCCCGAAATCCGCCTGCCGCTCCATCATGGCGAGCGCGGCGCGGGTGGCGCCGTCGCTCATGGGGAAGCAGGCGAGAAGCCCGTCGCCCAGGCTCTTCACCACCGTGCCGTCGTTCTCCCCGACGATCCGGCGCAGGTCCTCCAGCACCCGCTGGGTCAGCGCCGCCGCCTTGCGGTCGCCCGCCAGTTCATAGAGCAGCGTGCTGTCGGCGATGTCCACGAAGAGGAGCGCAAGGGGCTTTTCCATGAATCTGCGGCAACCGGGGAGAGTGCCGGGAGGTTAACACACACCCGGTCACCTGTCCCGGTTGTGCAGCCGGATGCCCTTCGTTCCTCCGGGGAGAAAAGCGCCGGGCGGCTCGGTACCCCTCAGAAGCGCTTGATCTCGATGTTGTACTTGCGCAGGGCGTAGCTCACCTGACGGGTGGTCATGCCGAGAAGGCGGGCGGCCTTGGCCTGCACCCAGCCGGTGCGCTCCATCGCCCAGAGCAGGCGGTCGCGCAGCGATCCCGACTCCGGCTCGTCGAGCGGCACCTCGGCGGCGGGCGGCGGAGCGGCATTGGCAGCCGATGCGGGTGCGGGAGCCGCGGCGGCGGGGGCGCTCGGCTCCGGCAGGGGCAGCGGGATCAGGGGAACCGGAACCACCGGCTGGGCGGCGCCGCAGACCGGCGACGGGCCGGCGGAACAGCCCGACGCGCAGGCCGGCCACGCGCCGCCGCCGGCACCCACCGGTTCCGGCACCGGGGCCGGCATGGCCGGGGTCTTCGGCGCGTTGGCCGCCGCCGGACCGCCGGGACGTCCCGGAGGAACACGGTTGACGGCCCCCGGCCCCATGGACGGGGCGAGGCCGCCAACCGACGCGCCCAGCGTGCGGTACTGGAACAGCACCGAGGAGTTGCAGAGGTTCAGGCTGCAGGACAGGGATTCAGTGCGGATGATGCCGTCGCGCGACTGGGTGGCCGCGCGCTCGATGCAGTTCTCCAGCTCGCGCACGTTGCCGGGCCACGTGCAGCGGTTCAGCACCTCCAGCGCCTCGTCCTCCATGACAAGGGTCATGCCGTTGTCCTTGGCGAACTTCGCCACGAAATGGCGGGCCAGCGGGCCGATGTCCTGGCGCCGTTCGCGCAGCGGCGGCAGATGGATCGTCACCACGTTGATGCGGAAATACAGGTCGGCGCGGAACTTGCCGTGGCCGACCGCCTCCTCCAGGTTCAGGTTGGTGGCGCAGATCAGCCGTACGTCGGTCTTGATGGTCTTGGACCCGCCGACCCGCTCGAACTCCTGCTCCTGCAGCACGCGCAGCAGCTTGGCCTGGAAGTTGGGCGAGATGTCGCCGATCTCGTCGAGGAACAGCGTGCCGCCCGACGCCAGCTCGAACCGGCCCTTGTGGTCCTTCTGCGCGCCGGTGAAGGCGCCCTTCTCGTGGCCGAACAGCTCCGATTCCAGCAGAGATTCCGGTAGGGCGGCGCAGTTCACGCGGATGAAGGGGGCGTCCTTGCGCGGCGACATGTTGTGGATCGCCCGCGCGATCAGCTCCTTGCCGGTGCCGCTCTCGCCGCGGATCAGCACGGTGGACTTGAAGGGCGCCACCCGGTGGACCTGGGCCATCACCTCCAGCATGTTGGGGCTGGTGCAGACCACGTCGTTGATCGGGGCGGCGATGGGCCGCAGCTCCTTCTGCATGCGGAAGGTCTCCCGCATCATGAAGCGGCGCTCCTCGGCCACGGTGCGGTGCAGCCGCACGGTCTGGCCGATCAGGTTGGCGACCATGGTCAGGAAGCGAACGTCGCTGCCGAAATGGCCCTGAGGCCCCTCGTCGGAAATGCGGTCGATGGTCAGCACGCCGACGACCACACCCGCCGCCTTGATCGGCACGCCGACCAGCGAGGCCACCTGCTCGTCCAGGTCGTCGCGCCCGCCGGTGCGGTTGAGGAACAGCGGTTCCTCCGCCAGATTGGGGACGACGGCGGGCATGCCGGTCTTCAGGATGCGGCCGGTGATGCCTTCCCCGTCGCGGAATTCGATCTGCGCCGCGGCCTCGTTCGACAGGCCGTTCGCGGCCACGAGACGCAGCACATTGTCCTCGCCCACCAGATAGACGCGCCCGCGGTGCATCTGCAGCTGGTAGGCCAGCGCACGAAGCACCTCGCGCAGGGTCTGCTGGAGGTCGAGAGAGGAACCGAGGATCTTGCTGACCTCATAGATGGTCAGCAGCTCCAGGTTCGACGTGGACTGGCGCATTGCACCCGGCATGATCGACACCCCCTGCTCAACCGGGACTCCGGACGCCGCGCACCAGCGCGCTCGTCGATGCGATCCCGGCACGGCGCCTTGAACCGTTCCTCCCGGGGTGGGGTGTGCGCTCGTTGCTGATCGGCGCCTTTGACCACCGGTGCGCCCGCCGCGCGTGCTTCCGTGACAAGCCGTTCGCGCTGCGGACTGTCGAAAGTTTCGGAAACTCTCGGTCGAAAGGCAAGCCCTTTTGCATATCAGTTGCTGCGGCGCACAATGACTTATGGCTGCGGCAGAACGGCGCAACCCTTGAGAAAACTGGAATTTCTACTGTCAAACAGCTAATAACTGACTGGTCAGTAATATTTTCTCCACCCTGGAGGACGGCATGCCGGAGGATGATCCCGCCGTTCCGCGCTGGCGCCGCCGCAAGGAGGCGCGCCCCCGGGAGATCGTCGACGCCGCCCTGACCGTCTTCGGCGAGCGCGGCTTCGCGGCGGCCCGGCTGGAGGATGTCGCGGCGCAGGCCGGGGTCAGCAAGGGCACGCTCTACCTCTACTTCCCGAACAAGGAGGAGCTGTTCAAGGCGGTGGTCCGCGAGGCCATCCTGCCCAACCTGGACATGGCCGAGCGTCTGCTGGCCGGGGCACAGGGGCCGAGCTTCGCCGTGCTGGAGACGCTGCTGACCCTCTTCGCGACGCGCATCCTGAAATCCCGCGCCGGCGCCATCCCCAAGCTGGTCATCGCGGAGGCCGGCAATTTCCCCGATCTCGCCCGCTTCTATTACGACGAGGTGATTCGCCGCGCCTTCGCCCTGCTGACGGCGGTGCTGGAGCGCGGCGTCGCGCGCGGGGAGTTCCGCCCGGTGGACGTCGAGTCGACCGTCCGGCTGATCGTCGCGCCGATGCTGATGAGCGCGCTGTGGCGCTCCTCCTTCGAGGCGCTGGAGGGCCGCCCGCCGGACGTCGCGGCGCTGCTGGCCGCCCATCTCGACGCGCTGCGCCGGACGCTCGCCCCGGAGGGAGGGGCGCCGTCATGAGCTGGATCGCCGAAACGCTGGCGGCGGCCCTGGCTGTCCTCGGTCTGGGCGGCGGGGACGCCGTGCCGCTGGCCCACGGCTACGCCGAGGGGGAGTATCTGCGCATCGCCGCCCCGGTGGCCGGGACGCTCGACACGCTGGCGGTGACGCGCGGCGGGCGGGTTGAGGCGGGCGCGCCTCTCTTCGCGCTCGACCGCACCAGCGCGCGGGCGGAGCGCGACCGGCTGGCCGCCGCGCTGGGGCAGGCGCGGGCGCAACTGGCCGACCTGCGGACGGGCCGGCGCCCCGACGAGCTGGCGGTGGTCGCCGCCCAGCGCGCGCAGGCCGAGGCGGCGCTGCGCTATTCCGAAGCGGAACTGGCGCGGCAACAGACGCTGGTGGCGCGCAAGGTCAGTTCCGACGACCGGCTGGATGCCGCCCGCGCCAGCCGCGACGGCGACCGGGCGCGGCTGGAGGAGCTGACCGCGCAATTGGCCGTCTCCAACCTGCCGGCCCGCCCCGACCAGATCCGTGCAGCCGAGGACGCCGTGGCTCAGGCCGAGGCGGCGCTGGCCCAGGCGGACAAGCGGCTCGCCGAGTTGGCTCCGCCGGCGCCCGAGGCGGCGCTGGTCGAGGACACGCTGTTCAACCCCGGCGAATGGGTGCCGGCGGGCGCCCCGGTGGTCTCGCTGCTGCCGCCGGAGAAGCGGAAGCTGGTGGTCTTCGTTCCGGAGCCGCTGATGGCCCGCGTACGTCCAGGAGACCGGGTGACGGTGCGCTGCGACGGCTGCCCGCCCGGCCTGACGGCGCGTGTGACCTATGTGGCGCCGCGGGCGGAATACACCCCGCCGGTGATCTACAGCGTCGGCAGCCGCGAGAAGCTGGTCTTCCGCGTGGAAGCGCGGCTGGAGGACGGTGCGACGCTCAACCCCGGTCTGCCGGTGGACGTGGAACTGCCGCCATGACCGGAGACGCTGCCATCGACGTGCGCGGTCTGGTCAAGCGCTTCGGCGCCAAGACGGTGGTGGACGGCTTCTCCATCCGGGTGGCGCGTGGGCAGATCTACGGCTTCCTGGGGCCGAACGGGTCGGGCAAGACGACGACCATCCGCATGCTCTGCGGGCTGCTGACCCCCGACGCCGGGGAGGGGACCTGCCTCGGGCTCGACATCCGCCGCCAGAGCGCCGCCATCAAGCGGCAGGTCGGCTATATGACCCAGAAGTTCAGCTTCTGGGAGGATCTGAGCATCGCCGAGAATCTGGATTTCGTCGCCCGCATGTATGGACTGCCGGACCGGCGGCGGAAGGTCGCCGCGGCGCTGGAGCGGCTGGGGCTGGGCAACCGGCGGGCGCAGCTGGCGGGGGCGCTGTCGGGCGGCTGGAAGCAGCGTTTGGCGCTGGCCGCCTGCATCCTTCACGAGCCGAAGCTGCTTCTCCTCGACGAGCCGACCGCTGGGGTCGATCCCAAGGCGCGGCGGGATTTCTGGGACGAGATCCACCGGCTGGCCGACGACGGGCTGACCGTGCTGGTCAGCACCCATTACATGGACGAGGCGGAGCGCTGCCACGCCATCGCCTACCTCGCCTACGGCCGGTTGATGACCCAGGGCAGCGTGGAGGAGGTGATCGCCAACTCGGGTCTGGTCACCTACGAGGTCGGCGCGCGGGGGGCGGGCGGGGCGGACCTCGGGCGCGTCGCGGCGGCGCTGCGCGACCGTCCGGGTGTCGAGATGGTCGCCGCCTTCGGCGCCCGGCTGCATGTCAGCGGTGGTGACGGTGCGGACCTTGCGGAGGCGTTGCGCCCCTGGGCCGCCGACTCGGGCCTGATGGTGCGGCGGACGGAGCCAACGCTGGAGGACGTGTTCATCCATCTGATGAACCGCAGCACGGACAATTTCGCATGACCGCGCCGCCGGCGGGCAAAGTCAGGCCGTCCCCACAGCCTTGCGAAAGACGGTGCGGGGACGGCGCGTGGTCATTCGATCGACGCGGAGGTCACGCCTGTGTTCTTGTTCCAGCGCAGCGTCAGCTTGGAGATCTTGCAGAGGTTCAGATTCTGCCAGACCGCCGACTCACCGTCGTCGTAGATGACCTTCATGTCCCACTTGCAGGTCTTCTCGGCCTTGCTGAAGCTCAGTTCGAACTCCTCGCCGTCGTCGAGGACGTCACGGCCGAGGATGTCTTCGTCCCACTTCTCGTTGGCGGACTCGCTGACGTAGATGTGCTTCAGCGCGTAGCCCGTCTCGTTCGCGATGGTGAAGTCCTGTTGCCCGGCCATGGCGGCGCCATGAAACAGGAACAGGGCGGCGACGGCGGCGGCGCCCTTGGCAAGAATAGATGTCATGGTATGTTTCCCGCATACGAGTTAATCCATTTGGACGGTGCTTCAAGCAATTTCGATATGTCAATGGGGGTCAAGTTGCCCGCTGCGGCATTGAAGTGAAGGTTGTGTTTCTATTTTGAAATGCACGGCTGGGGAGGGGCGTCATGGCGCGGTTTTCCTTCGCGCGTTTCGTCGCAGTGATGGTGAAGGAGTTCATCCAGATGCGGCGCGACCGGCTGACCTTCGCCATGATGGTGGGGGTGCCCGTGCTCCAGCTCGTGCTGTTCGGCTTCGCCATCAACTCCGACCCCAAAAGCCTGCCGACCGCCGTCCACGCCGCCGACTCCAGCCCATTCGCGCGCACGCTGGTGTCGGCCATGGTGAATTCCGGCTATTTCGACGTGACCCGCGGCGCCGGCAGCCCGGCGGAGCTGGATCGTCTGCTGGCGGAAGGGCGGGTGCAGTTCGCCGTCACCATTCCCGCCGGCTTCGCCCGCGACCTGCAGCGGGGCGAGCGGCCCGTGCTGCTGGTCGAGGCCGACGCGACCGACCCGGCGGCGACCAGCAACGCGCTGTCCGCCCTGTCCACCCTCGCGCGGCAGGCGCTGGATCCCGACCTGACCGGGCCGCTCGCCCATCTGCGCTCCACCCCCGACCCGGTCGAGCTGCGGGTCCACCGCCGCTACAACCCGGAGGGCATCACCCAGTACAACGTGGTGCCCGGCCTGATGGGCGTCGTTCTGACCATGACCATGGTGATGATGACCGCGCTGGCCGTCACCCGCGAGCGTGAGCGCGGGACGATGGAGAATCTGCTGGCGATGCCGGTCCGCCCGTTCGAGGTGATGCTGGGCAAGATCGTGCCCTTCATCCTGGTCGGCTACATCCAGGTCGTCATCATCGTCCTGGCCGCCCGGCTTCTCTTCGGCGTGCCCATCATCGGCAGTCTGGCCTTGCTGTCCGCCGTGCTGGTGCTGTTCATCGCCGCCAATCTGGCGGTGGGCTTCACCTTCTCCACCGTGGCGAAGAACCAGCTCCAGGCGATGCAGATGTCCTTCTTCTTCTTTCTGCCGTCGATGCTGCTGTCCGGCTTCATGTTTCCCTTCCGCGGCATGCCCGGCTGGGCGCAGGCGGTGGGGGAGGTCCTGCCGCTGACCCATTTCCTGCGCATCGTCCGCGGCATCCTCCTGAAAGGCAACGGTCCGGCGGAGATCGCGGGGGAGGTGGCGGCGCTGCTGCTCTTCCTGGCGGTGGTCACGGTGGTCGCGCTGAAACGCTACCGGCAGACCTTGGACTGAGCAGTAAAGGGGAGCCGGGCGTTGCCCTACACTCTTGTCGGCAAGTCGAAATCGGCTGTGACATGAGCGTGAGCCTCACGTTTCGTTAAGAAACATTGGCTCTAATCTTTCCCGATTGGCGGTCCGTGGGGGAAGATGATGGGGCGCTTGGCGATTGGCCCGACGATCGGGATTCTTGCGGTGGCCTTGGTCGCAGCCGGCTTGATCGCCGCCGCTCTCGCCGGACCGGCCGAGGCCGGATCGCCCAAGAAGAAGAAGCCAGCACCACCGGCTCCCAATTCCATCGCCTGGAGTCAGGTGAGCGGTCCCGCCCTGGGACCGGCCCAGTCCATCGGCGGCTACGCCGCGGGCTGCATCACGGGGGCGCAGGCCCTGCCGGGGGAGGGCACCGGCTATCAGGTGATCCGCATGTCCCGCCAACGCTACTACGGCCATCCGGAACTGATCGACTATCTGAAGGGCTTCGGGCGGAAGGTCGCGGCGGCCGGGTTGGGGACCGCGCTGATCGGCGACATGGGGCAGGCGCGCGGCGGACCGATGAGCTTCGGCCACGCCAGCCACCAGATCGGGCTCGACGCCGACGTCTGGCTGCGGCTCGACCATCCGCCGATGGGGCGCAACGCGCGGGAAAGCCTGGCCGAGATCAAGTACGTCGATTACGGGCGCGTCCGCGTCACCGAGGACTGGTCGGAGCGGCAGGCCCAGCTTGTCCGCATCGCCGCCAGCGATCCGCGGGTGACCCGCATCTTCGTCAACCCGGCGATCAAATTCGCCATGTGCCGCCATTCCTGGCCGGACCGCGCCTTCCTGCGCAAGCTGCGGCCCTGGCACGGCCATGACGGGCACATGCACATCCGCCTGGGCTGCCCGGCTGGAAGCCCGCAGTGCGAGGACCAGCGCGACATTCCCGATGGCGACGGCTGCGGCGACGAGGTCGCGTCCTGGCTCGGCTCCGTCTATCCGGTGGTGGAGAGGCACAACGGCAAGCCGCAGCCGCGCTACGTCAACATGCCGCCCGCTTGCACGCCGGTGCTGCGCGCCGCCGGGACGCGGGTCGCCGCCATGGACGATCCGCGCGCGGAGAAGGCGTTACGGTAATGTGACGCAGGATTTTGCGCTTGCACGAGCGGAGCGCCCGGATACTGTGAAAGTCGGAATGAATTCGTCCGGCGGTCCAGGCAACGGGGCAGGCGCGAAGGCGATGAGCGATAACAGCGGACACGATCACGCGGGCGCTCCCCGCATCACGCTCAAGACCCGCCTTCACGCTTGGTGGGAGGGGTACGACCTCTCCGCCCTGAAGGGCCGGGGCGGCGAGGAGGACGGCAAGCCGCAGGCTGGCGCCGCTCCGGCCCAGCCCGCCGCCCGCGGCCATGGCCCCGGCATGAACCGCTGGGGCAAGCCGCTGTGGAGCGCCACGCGAATCGAGGTGGCGGAGAAGCTGTGGGGTGAGGGCTTCAACACGCCGGGCGGCCACGACCACATCCCCTATCTGGTGAAGCCGCTGGGACTCAATCCGGCGATGAGCGTGCTGGACCTGTCCGCCGGACTGGGCGGCACCAGCCGCACCATGGCGAGCAAGTACGGCTGCTGGGTCACCGGGCTGGAGGCCGCGGAGATCCTGGCGAAGGAGGGGATGATCCGCTCCTTCAAGGAGGGGCTGGAGAAGAAGGCTCCGATCGAAACCTACGACCCGGAGAATTTCAGCTATCCCAAGCGCGTGGACGCCATCGTCTACAAGGAGGGGATGTTCTCCGTCCGCGGCAAGGACCAGCTGTTCGACGGGATGGAACTGGCGCTGAAGCCGCGCGGCCATCTGCTGATGACCGATTATGTGATCGAACCGGCGCTGGCCGGGGCCAGGGCTGTCCAGGTCTGGTGCGACAAGGAGCCGATGCAGCCGCATCTGTGGTCCAAGGACCAGATGGCCGCCGCCTTCGCCCAGCGGAACCTGGACCTGCGAATCGCCGAGGACATCACCGACACCCACCGCGGCCTGATCGTGAGCGCCATCCAGGGGCTGGTCGAGCATCTGGAGCGCCATCATCTGGATCACGAAACCAAGCTCGCCGTGATGGACGAGGTGGAGCTGTGGGTCCGCCGCGTGTCCGCCATCGAGGCGGGCATGAAGGTGTGCCGTTTCTACGCGCTGAAACCGGCGGAGTAGCGTCGAAACGGCCGCGTCCGGCGGGAAACGCAACCGCGACGGGGGCCGTTGACAGCGGGGGTGCGCCGCACTATGGTGCGCGCCTTCGATCGAGCCGCCGACCGACCAGGATGAAGAACTATGAAGATCGTTAACTCTCTCAAGTCGATGAAGACGCGCCACAAGGCCTGCCGCGTGATCCGCCGCAAGGGCCGCGTCTACGTCATCAACAAGCAGAACCCGCGCTTCAAGGCCCGCCAGGGCTGAGACCGGCGGCCGGGTCCGCCCGGCCGACGAGCAGAGGTTTCTCGCAAGAGCCGCGCCTTTCGGGCGCGGCTCTTGCGTTTTGGGGGATCGGTTCGCCCATTGGCCGATCCCTCACCGGCTTGTGTCCTTCCCGCCGGCAATGATACCACTGGTTACGGAATGCATCCGGAACCAACCGGTGCGAATCACGGGGGAGGACGGCCGGCCATGCGGATGCCCGCGCCCGACGACGGCGTCATCGCGCGCCGCCGCGAGATCATCGCAGCGCTGCGGGCCATCGTGCCCGGCGAGGGGGTGATCGTCGACGAAAGCGAACTGCGCGCTTATGAATGCGACGGGCTGACCGCCTACCGCCAGCTTCCCATGGTCGTGGTGCTCCCCAGCACGACGGAGCAGGTGAGCCGGGTGCTCCGGACCTGCAAGGAGATGGGGGTGAAGGTGGTGCCGCGCGGCGCCGGCACCTCCCTGTCTGGTGGCGCGCTGCCGCTGGCCGACGGCGTGCTCCTGGGGATGGGCAAGTTCAACCGCATCCTCGACATCGATTTCGCCAACCGCTGCGTGGTGACCCAGCCTGGGGTGACCAACCTCGGCATCTCCAACGCGGTGGCGCATGAGGCCTTCTATTACGCGCCCGACCCCTCCAGCCAGATCGCCTGCACCATCGGCGGCAACATTGCCGAGAATTCCGGCGGGGTGCATTGCCTGAAATACGGGCTGACCACCAACAACGTGCTGGGGCTGGAGATGGTGCTGATGGACGGCACCATCCTGCGGCTGGGCGGCAAGCATCTCGACGCCGGCGGCTACGACCTGATGGGCGTCGTTACCGGCTCCGAAGGGCTGCTGGGGGTGGTGACCGAGGTCACGGTGCGCATCCTGAAGAAGCCGGCCACCGCCCGCGCCGTGCTGATCGGCTTCCCGACCAGCGAGCAGGGCGGCGACTGCGTGGCCGCCATCATCGCCGCGGGCATCATCCCCGGCGGCATGGAGATGATGGACAAGCCGGCCATCCACGCGGCGGAGGATTTCGTCCACGCCGGCTACCCGCTGGACGTCGAGGCCCTGCTGATCGTCGAGCTGGACGGCCCGGCGGCGGAGGTCGACCACCTGATCGACCGGGTGGCGGAGATCGCGCGGTCCAAGGGCTGCTGCTACTCCCGAGTCTCGACCTCGGAGGAGGAGCGGCTGTCCTTCTGGGCGGGGCGCAAGGCGGCCTTCCCGGCGGTGGGGCGCATCAGCCCCGACTACTACTGCATGGACGGCACCATCCCGCGCAAGGCGCTGCCCCTGGTGCTGCACCGCATGCAGGAGATGTCCGACCGCTACGCCCTGCGGGTCGCCAACGTCTTCCATGCCGGGGACGGCAACCTGCATCCGCTGATCCTCTACGACGCCAACAAGCCGGGCGAACTGGAGCGGGCTGAGGCCTTCGGCAACGACATTCTGCGCCTGTGCGTCGAGGTCGGCGGCGTGCTGACCGGCGAGCATGGCGTGGGGGTGGAGAAGCGCGACCTGATGACCGACCAGTTCGACGAGGTCGATCTCGACCAGCAGCAGCGCATCAAATGCGCCTTCGACCCCGACGGGCTGCTGAACCCCGGCAAGGTCTTCCCCAAGCTGCACCGCTGCGCCGAGCTGGGCCGTGTGCACATCCACAAGGGGGAACTGCGCTTCCCCGATATTCCCCGATTCTGAGGCCATCCGCATGACCGTGACCACCGTCAAGCCCGACACGGCGGCCCAGGCCGCCGACGCGGTGCGCTGGGCCTTATCGGAAGGGACGCCCCTGGATGTCGCCGGTTCGGGCTCCAAGCGCGGCCTCGGGCGCCCGATCCAGACCGCCTACACCCTCGACCTCTCCGGCCTGTCCGGGGTCGTCGCCTACGAGGCGGAGGAACTGGTGCTGACCGCGAGGGCCGGCACGCCGATGGCCGAGATCCTGCCGATGCTGGCGGAGCGCCGGCAGCAGCTCGCCTTCGAGCCGCAGGACCTCGGGCCGCTGTTCGGACGGCCGGAGGGGCAGGGGACGCTGGGTGGGGTGGTCGCCAGCGGGTTGGCCGGGCCGCGGCGCATCTGCGCCGGCTCCGCCCGCGACCACACGCTGGGCATCGAGGGGGTGAACGGGCGCGGCGACCTCTACAAGGGCGGCGGCAAGGTGGTGAAGAACGTCACCGGCTACGACGTGCCCAAGCTGATGGCCGGGTCCTTCGGCACGCTGACCGTCCTGACCGAACTGACGGTGAAGGTGCTGCCGGCGCCAGAAGACGTGCGGACGCTTCTGCTGGCCGGGCACGAGGACGCCGGGGCCGTGGCGGCGCTGACCGCGGCGCTGCAGAGCCCCTACGACGTGTCCGGCGCCGCCCATCTGCCGGCCGCGGTGGCGGCGCGGTCCCATGTGAGAACGGTCGCCGGGGCGGGCGGGGCGGTCACGCTGGTGCGGGTGGAGGGCTTCGGCCCGTCCGTCACCGCCCGCGTCGCCGCACTGAAGGAGGAGCTTGGCGCCGACGCCGTCCTGGACCGGGACGAGTCGCGGGCGGTGTGGAAGGAAGTCAGGGACGTGGCGTTCTTTTGCCTCGCTACCTCCCCTGCGTCAGTGGGGGAGGGCCGGGGTGGGGGCGACGACTCCCGCCACATCTGGAAAATCTCCGTCCAGCCCTCTGAAGGGCCACGCGTGGCGGAGTCGATCCGTTGGGCGCTGGACGCGGAACTGTACTTCGACTGGGGCGGCGGGCTGATCTGGGCGGCGGTGGCGCCGACGCCCGATGCCGCCTCCGCGATCCGCGGCGCGCTGGGCACCGCCGGCCATGCGACTCTGGTGCGCGCGCCCGAGGACGTGCGGACCACGACGGAGGTGTTCCACCCGCTGCCCGACCCGGTGATGGCGCTGAGCCGCCGGGTGAAGGAGAGCTTCGACCCCTGCGGCATCCTGAACCCTGGCCGCATGCACGCGGGAGTGTAAGGCATCCATGCAGACCAACTTCACGCTCACCCAGCTCGCCAACGCCGACTACCGGGACTCGGAAGCGATCCTGCGCAAGTGCGTCCATTGCGGCTTCTGCACGGCGACCTGCCCGACCTATGTCCTGCTGGGTGACGAGCTGGACAGCCCGCGCGGCCGCATCTACCAGATCAAGGACATGCTGGAGAAGGGCGGGCCACCCACCGAGCATCAGGTGAAGCACGTCGACCGCTGCCTCTCCTGTCTGTCCTGCATGACGACCTGCCCATCGGGCGTCAACTACATGCATCTGGTCGATCACGCCCGCGCCCATATCGAGGCGACCCACGCCCGCCCGCCCGCCGACCGGGCCATCCGTGACCTGCTGGCCCGCGTGCTGCCCAACCCACGGCTGTTCCGTCTGGCCCTGATCGCCGCCTGGTTCGGCAAGCCCTTCGCCGGGCTTCTGCCGGGTCGGCTGGGCGCGCTGCTGGCGCTGGCCCCGAAGTCGGTGCCGGGACCGAGCCACTGCGACCGTCCGGGCAGCCATCCGGCGGTCGGGCCGCGCCGCAAGCGCGCCGCCCTGCTGGTCGGCTGCGCCCAGCAGGTGCTGGCTCCGCAGATCAACGAGGCGACCATCCGCCTGCTGAACCGCCAGGGGGTCGAGGTCGTGGTGGCCAAGGGGGCCGACTGTTGCGGCGCCCTGACTCACCACATGGGCAAGACCGACCTCAGCGACGCCGCAGCGAAGAAGACCATCGACGCCTGGATCGCGGAGATGGACGGGGAGGGGCTGGACGCCATCATCGTCAACACCTCGGGCTGCGGCACCACGGTGAAGGACTACGCCTTCCAGTTCCGCGAGGACGCGGAATACGCGCCCAAGGCGCTGCGCGTGGCGGCCATCGCCCGCGACGTGACGGAGTTCCTGGCGGAGATCGGTCTGACCGCCCCGGTGATCGAGACGGGGCAGGCCATCGCCTACCACTCTGCCTGTTCCATGCAGCACGGCCAGCGCATCAAGGATCCGCCGCGGACTCTGCTGCGCGGCGCTGGTTTCGAGGTGAAGGAGATCCCGGAAGCGCATCTCTGCTGCGGCTCCGCCGGCACCTACAACATGCTCCAGCCGGAGATCGCCGTTCAGTTGCGCGACCGCAAGGTCCGCAACATCGAGAGCACGAAGGCCGCCGCCATCGCCGCCGGCAATCTCGGTTGCATCACCCAGATCGCCACCGGGACCGGGCTGCCCATCGTCCACACGGTCGAGTTGCTGGACTGGGCGACCGGCGGCCCGAAGCCCGACGCGCTGAGGGACAGCCCGGCCTTCGCCGGTCCTGCCCAGGCGCGGGGTGCTGCGGTGCACGCTGCGGAGTAGGCTGGAAGAGGGACCACCGACCCGCTTGGACTTTTCGCGCCGTATGGCTAGGTTGGCGCCAACGGGACGATGAGGCGCTCAGTGGACAGCGGGTTCAAGGACGAGAGCGACAGCGGGTACGGGATCGGGCGGCGTCTGTCGGCCTGGGGGGTGCATGCCTTCACGGGCAGCGGCGTGGTGCTGGGGTTGCTGGCGCTCCTCGCCGCGGTCAACGGCGAGGCCAAGGCGTGCCTCGGCTGGCTGGGGCTGGCTCTGGTCGTCGACGGGGTGGACGGCACGCTGGCCCGCCGCGCCTCGGTGAAGGAGGTGCTGCCGGGCATCGACGGGTCGGCGCTGGACCTCGTGATCGATTATCTGACCTACGTCGTCGTTCCGGCGGTCTTCATGTACCGCTTCGGCCTGCTGCCGGACGGGCTGGGCGTCGCGCTGGCCGCCTTCATCATGATGACGTCGCTCTACTGCTTCTCGAACACCGGGATGAAGAGCGGCGACAACTACTTCGTCGGCTTTCCGGCGATCTGGAACGTGGTCGCGCTCTATTTGTGGATTCTGGCGCTTGACCCGTGGATCAACACCTCGGTGGTGCTGGTTCTCGGCCTGCTGACCTTCACGACGGTCAAGTTCCTGCATCCCTTCCGGGTACGCCGCTGGATGCGCCTGAATCTTCTGGTCAGCGGCGCGTGGCTGGCCTCCAGCGCGGCGTTGGTGGTCCTGTATCCGGACCGTCCCGACGCCGTCTGGTACGTCTGGCTGGCCAGCAGCGCCTATTACGCCGCGATCTGCGCGTGGCGGACGCTGCGCGGGCCGGCTGAGGCGTAAGGCGCCCCTGGGCTTCGCTCAGGGTTTCTCGGGGGCGGTCTCCCGGTTGATGTCGTCCTTGGCGTCGCGGGCCTTCTGCTGAATGGCCGCGCCGGCGTCCTGCATCATGCGGCCGGCCTCGGAGCCGATGCCCTTGGCGGCCTCGCCCACGCGCTCCGCGGTCTGGTCCACCGCGCGCCCGATCTCCTGGCCGGTCTTCTCCGCCGACTGCTGGTCGTCGCAGGCGGCCAGCAAAGGCAGGGCCAGGAGCGGAAGGGCAAGGACGGCGGTGCGAATCCCGTTACGACGAGCCATGGAATAGCCTCCACAATTGATCCATGGAGGCGTAACGGTTCACGGGGGCGTTTGGTGCCCGTCCTCCATCAAAAGGGGAGCCTTCCTCAAAAGCGGTAGGCGGCGGTGATGGCGACCACCGGCCAGAAGCGCGCGGCGCGGATCGAATCCTCGACCTCGCGGCGCTGGTCCTCCAGCACGGCGGCGATGGCCGGCGTGGTCGCCACGCCCGGCGCGCTCAGGCTGACCCGCGGCTTGCCCTGGAACAGCACGCCGAGATCCACGCCGACGCTGAAGTTTGGGCTGAACACCGTGCCGTTGTAGCCGATGCCGGCATAGGGGGCGAAGCGGTCGAACTTGGCCTCGCCGTCGAGCTGCCCGGCCTGCTGCGGCGTGACCACCACCCCGCCGAAGCTGCGCGGGCCGGACAGGGTGCCCGTCAGGTCGGCCTTGTTGTAGTTGATCCGCGCGCCGCCGCTGATGCGGAAGCCGGTGCCGGCGACCGGATAGACATCCAGCACCGCGCCGAAGCTACGCAGCTTCACGTCCAGGTCGTAATCGACGCCGGAGATGCTGCGGTCGGTGCTGAATGTGAACATGTTGCCGCCCAGCCGCAGCCCGAACATCGGATTCACCCGGTAGCCGGCCTCCAGCCCCAGACCCAGCGTGCTGGCCTGCGCGCCGACATGGAAGGGGGAGTTAACCCGACCATCCATGGTCTGGGCGGTGGCGGCGGAGGCTCCGGCAACAGCGAGGGCGAGGGCGAGAAGGGCGGCGGTGCGCATGCGGCGTTTCCCCTTGAGACGTCTCGATCGAACGGGGAACGCGGACCAACCGCAAAGGTTGCGGCCGGCGTGGGGCGCCGGCCGCGTTTCAGCTGGCTGTGACTAAAACGCCACAGCGATGGGGCGTGTGCTTGCTTAGAACTGATCCTCGCTCAGCGCCATGACCGTGCGATGGGCGGTCAGGATCGGCAGCAGCAGGCCCGGCCCCTGGGCCAGGATCTGCTCGGCGTAGAAGCGCGCGGTGACCAGCTTCGCCTCCAGGAAGGGCGCGTTGGCGCCGGGCTGGCGCAGCCCCTCCAGCGCCTTTGCGGCGGAGCGGGCGAGCATCCAGCCGCCGGCCACCGTGCCCCACAGCTTCAGATAGTTCACGGCCCCCGCCGCGGCGGCGCGCAGGTCGCCGTCGGCCTGGGTCTTCACCACCCAGGCCACCGCCTGCTCCAGCGCGTCCAGACCGGCGGACAGGTTGGTGCGGATCGCCTCCATGTCGTCGCCGGGGATGCTCTCCAGCTCCGCCACCGTGGCCCGCATCTCGGCAATGAAGGTCCGGGCCGACTCGCCGCCGTCGCGGCCGGTCTTGCGGAAGGTCAGGTCGTTGGCGTGGATGCCGTTGGTGCCCTCGTAGATCGGGGTGATGCGGGCGTCGCGGTAATGCTGGGCGGCGCCGGTCTCCTCGATGAAGCCCATGCCGCCGTGGATCTGCACGCCGGTCGAGGCGACGTCGCAGCCGATGTCGGTGCTCCACGCCTTCACGATGGGGGTCAGGATGTCCACGCGGGCGGTTGCGGCGGCGCGCACCGCGGCGTCCTCGTGGTGGCGGGAGACGTCGAGCTGGGTGCCGGCGTAGAGCGCCAGCGCGCGGGCGGCCTCCGTCTTGGCGCGCATGTCCAGCAGCATCCGGCGCACGTCCGGGTGGCGGATGATGGCGACGCCGGAGCCCTTCGGGTCGGCCAGATCCTTGCTCTGCACGCGGCCCTTGGCGTAGTCGCGGGCCTGCTGGTAGGCGCGCTCGGCGATCGCTACGCCCTGGATGCCGACGCCGAGGCGGGCGTTGTTCATCATGGTGAACATGTATTCGATGCCGCGATTCTCCTGGCCGACCAGGAAGCCGATGGCGCCGCCGTCGTCGCCGAAGGCCATCACGGCGGTGGGACTGGCCATGATGCCCAGCTTGTGCTCCAGGCTGGCGCAGCGCAGGTCGTTGCGCGCGCCCGGCGTGCCGTCCGCGTTGGGCAGGAACTTCGGCACGATGAACAGGCTGATGCCCTTGATGCCCGGAGGCGCGTCGGGCAGGCGGGCCAGCACCAGATGGACGATGTTGTCCGTCAGGTCATGCTCGCCGTAGGTGATGAAGATCTTCTGGCCGGTGATGCGGTAGGTCCCGTCCTCCGCCCGCACCGCGCGGGTGCGCACGGCGGCGAGGTCGGAGCCGGCCTGCGGCTCCGTCAGGTTCATCGTGCCGTTCCACTCGCCGGCGATCATCTTCGGCAGGTAGAGCGCCTTCTGCTCCGCGCTGGCGTGCTCGGTCAGCAGATCGACGGCGCCCTGGGTCAGCAGGGGGCACAGGCCGAAGGACAGGTTGGCCGCCTGCCACATCTCGTTCACCGCGAAGGCGACGGTCCAGGGCAGGCCCTGCCCGCCATACTCCGGCTCGAAAGGCAGGCTGTTCCAGCCGCTCTCGGTGAACTGGCTGTAGGCGTCCTTCCAGCCGGTCGGCGTGCGGACCACGCCGTTCTCCAGCACCGAGCCTTCCTTGTCGCCGACCCGGTTCAGTGGGGCGAGAACGCCGGAGGCGAACTTGCCGGCTTCCTCCAGCACGGCGTCGACCAGATCGGGGGCCGCCGAATCGCAGTTCGGCAGCGCGGCGACCGTTTCGAGGCCGACCACCTCGTTCAGGACAAAGCGGAGGTCATCGACCGGAGCGGTGTAGGGAATCATGGATGGAGCGGCCTCCCGTGACCCGATTGTGCGTGCCCGATTGCGCGTGCCCGATGGTCCGTGAACGCGTCTTGGGCGGTTTACGTGCGCGTCACCATACCGTACCGAATGGTGCATGGCGAGCCTCGCCGTCGGGCATGAATATTGGCATCTGGGTTGCGGTGCGAACAGCGCGGCTGCGACGCAGGAGAGGGCGCCAGACTTGGCATCACGGTTGCAGGAGTAGGGCAGCACCGCTCACAGGGGTTCCTCCCATGACCATCGCCGCCACCCTTGCCCGTCAGGCCGAATCCGCCGTCCAGGCCGCGAAGACCACCCGCGGGCCGGAGACTGTCGAGGCGGCGGTCCGCAACGCCAGCGCCAAGACCGGGGTCGATTTTTCCTACCTCATGGAAAAAGCTGCCGTGGAGAGCGGGTACCGGACGGACGTGAAGTCCTCCTCCTCGTCGGCGACCGGGCTCTACCAGTTCATCGACAGCACATGGCTGGCGACGATGCGCGACCATGGGGCGGACCACGGCTACGCCAAATACGCCAACGCGATCCAGACGCGTGGCGACGGGCGCCCCTACGTCACCGATCCCGACCTGAAGCGCGAGATCCTGGACCTGCGCAAGGACCCTAACGCCTCGGCCCTGATGGCCGCGGAATACACCCGCGACAACAAGGAGTATCTGGAGGACACGATCAAAGGGAAGGTCGGCTCCACCGAACTCTACATGGCGCATTTCCTGGGGGCGGGCGGGGCCTCGAAGTTCCTGAACGCCATGCAGGACAACCCCAACCGCGCCGCCAAGGAGCTGTTCCCCGACGCCGCCTCGTCCAACAAGGCGGTGTTCTTCGACAAGGACACCGGCCGGGCCAAGTCGCTGAAGGACATTTACGACCGCTTCGCGACGAAGTTCGCGGAATCGCCCAACGCCGACTTCGCGCCGGCCCAGACCGCCATCGACCGGGTGCGCCGCCAGGACATGCCGGACGGCTTTACCACCCAGGTGCCCAGCATGCCGCAGAAAGCGCTGAATGGCACGCCGCTGTCGATCTACCATGTGCTGGCGCTGAACGCCCTGGAGACGCCGGACGAGGTGGACAGCATCTCCGGCAGGCCCGCCCGCGGCCGCCGTCCGGACGGCGAGGACAAGGACAACCGCCGCATGCGCGACCAGCCGGTCCGTACGGATCAGAACGAGCACACGGGGCTGGGCCTCGGGCTGGGCCTGTCCAAGGTGGTCGGGCAGGGGACGGTGGCGGGGACGTCAGCCGGGACTGCGGCTGGAGCGGAGGTGAGCAAGGCGGCGTGAGCGGCTGACCGCCGGGCTACACGCCCCTGAGGCGATTGCGGGCTTCCGCCGCTATGGCCGCGAAGACCCGGCGGTCGCCGGGCAGCAGTGCGTCGGCGGTCAGCCGGCGGTGCGGCTCGAACCGCAGGCCCGCCCGGTGCGCCGCCGCGGCGCTTCCCCAGAAGGCGGGGGGCCGACGGCTCAGGCCCGCCGCATGGCGCGGCTCGCGCCACCGCACCTCCCGCAGCACGTTGGTCAGGTCGAAGTCGATGAGGGTCCGCCGTCCGCCCGGGCCGCTCAGGTGAATCCAGGCGTGGAAGGGGAAGGACTCCGTTTGCTGCCGCTGCTGCGCCGGATCGGGCGGGCGGACGTCGGCGGGCGTCGCCGGGTAGCCGAGCCAGCGCCCCCGGCCATGGGCTTCGGACTTGCGGAAGGCCACGCGGCCCAGCGCGACCTCGGCCCGGCCGTGGCCCAGAGCCTCCAGCAGCATCGCCCCGGCGAAAGCGTAATACTGGCATCCGCCCAGCCGGTGGGTGTGCACCAGATCGCGATGCAGCGGGTGGGCGGTCACAGCTTCATGCACCGCCTGCCGGACGCGCTCCCGCTCCGGAGGCAGGGCTCCGGCCACGGACGTGCCGGGCACCGGCGCCGTCTCGGCCTCGCCCAGCATCAGGCGCATCCACGCCGACATCGCCAGCAGCATCGCCGCCTCCGTTCCGCGGTTACCGACCGACTCCTAAGAACAGGTCGGAACCGCGAAAGGTCGCACGGGGCGGGCAGGGGCCCTCTTTCGGGTGAGGCCCTTACGGCAGCATCTTGCCGGGGTTCAGCAGGCCCTTGGGGTCGAGCGCCGCCTTCATGGCGCGCAGCATGTCGAACTCGACCGGGCTCTTGATGACCGGCATCTCGTCCTTCTTGAAGCGGCCCACACCGTGCTCGGCGGAGATGGAACCGTCCAAGTCGAAGATGACCTCGTTCACGACGTGGCAGATCTCGTCCCAGCGGGCGAGATAGGCGGCGGTGTCGGCGCCCTCCGGCTGGCTGAGGTTGAAGTGGATGTTGCCGTCCCCGACATGGCCGAAGGGGGTCGGGCGGATGCCGGGGCAGGCCGCGGCCACGGCGGCCTCGGCGCGCTCGATGAACTCGGCGACGCGCGACACCGGGACCGACACGTCGTTCTTGATCGAGCCGCCCTCGAACTTCTGCGCCTCGACGATGGCCTCGCGGATGAACCAGAGCTGGTTGGCCTGGGTTTCCGACTGGGCGATGGTGGCGTCGGTGGCAAGCTCCGCCTCAAAGGCCTCGCCCAGCGCCGCCTCGACCGTCTCGCGGAAGGCGTCGGACTGGGTGCCGGCGGTCAGCTCGGTCAGCACGTACCAGGGCGACGGCTCCGACAGCGGGTCGATGGTGCCGGCGACGTGCTTGAGCGCGAATTCCAGGCAGCGGCGCGACATCAACTCGAAGGCGGCGACAGCGTCGCCCGACGCCTCGCGCAGGCGGGCCAGCAGTTCGATGGCGGCGGCGGGGCTGGGCACGGCGATGAAGGCCGTCTCCGCCTGGCGCGGGCGCGGGTAGAGCTTCAGCACCGCGGCGGTGACGATGCCCAGCGTGCCCTCCGCCCCGATGAACAGGTGCTTCAGGTCGTAACCGGTGTTGTTCTTGCGCAAGGACCGCAGGCCGTTCCAGACGCGACCGTCGGCCAGCACGACCTCAAGACCAAGCACGAGATCGCGCATGTTGCCGTAGCGCAGCACGTTGATGCCGCCGGCGTTGGTGGAGATCAGGCCGCCGATCTGGCAGGTGCCCTCCGCCCCCAGGCTCATCGGCAGCAGGCGGTCCTTGTCCTTCGCGGCCTCCTGCGCGGTCTTCAGCACGACGCCGGCCTCCACCGTCATGGTGTAGTTCAGCGTGTCGATGCCGCGGATTTTGTTCATCCGCGACAGGCTGATGACAATTTCGCGCCCTTCCTCGTAGGGGATGGAGCCGCCGACGAGGCTGGTGTTGCCACCCTGCGGGACGACCGGGATGCCGGCCTCCGCGCAGATCGTCACCACCGCCGCAACCTCCTCGGTGCTGGCCGGGCGGACCACCGCCGGGCTGTTGCCTTTGAAGCGCCCGCGCCATTCCGACAGGTAGGGGGCCATGTCCTCCGGCGCGGTGAGAAGGCCGTTCGGGCCGACGATGGCGCGGATCCGGTCGAGGGCGGCGGCGAGGCTGGCGGCGTCAGGGCTGGCGGCAGGGCTGGCGGCGGCCATGGGCGGAGGGTCCGGGGGCTGGAGGGCGCCTCGCCCCCCTCCCGACCCCCCCCCGCTGTCGCAGGGGAGGGGGCTTTCTGTCCCTCCCCTGCGACAGCGAGGGAGGGAGGGACCCGCGAAGCGGGAGGGTGAGGGCTCGTTGCGAGACTCTTATCGCCTCGCCGTCCGTTTTTCCACTACGCCCGATCCATCACCCCCGCGGGGCGGCGGCCCGCCGCAGCCGGTCGTTGATGGCGACACCCAGCCCCTCATCCGGGATCGGCATCACCGCGATGGCGCGGGCCCCCTCCTGGTCGAGCGCGCGGAGATGGGCGAACAGGTTCGCCGCCGCCTCGTTCAGGTCGCCCTGGAGGCTCAGGTTCAGGCGGGCCTTGCCGCCGCGGATGAAGCGGTCGGGGCCGAAGGTCAGGAACGCCTCGTCCTCCTCGGCGCTTGTGGCGTTCAGCCGCACCGGGACGTTGGGGGCGTAGTGGCTTTCCAGCTGGCCGGGCGACTTCGGGGCGTCCGGGTTGCCGGCGGAAAGCTGGATGGGGCCGATCAACCGCTCGATTTCCTCGCGCAGCACGGCGCCGGGGCGCAGCAGCACGGGCGTCTCGCCGGTCAGGTCGAGGACGGTGGACTCCACTCCGACCTGGCACTTGCCGCCGGCCACCACCATGCTCACCCGGTCGCCCAGGCTCTCGATGACGTGGTGGGGGGCGGTCGGACTGACCGCGCCGGAGCGGTTGGCGCTGGGCGCGGCGATCGGCTTGCCGGCGGCCTTCAGCAGGGCCTGCGCCACCGGGTGGGCGGGCACGCGCACCGCCACGCTGTCCAGTCCGGCGGACACCAGCAGCGACAGCCCGGCCTCGGCCCGGCGGGGCAGGACCAGGGTCAGCGGGCCGGGCCAGAACTGGTGGGCCAGCTCCACCGCGCGCTCGTCGAGCACGGCGATGGCCTCGGCCGCCTCCAGGTCCGGCACATGGGCGATCAGCGGGTTGAACTGCGGGCGGCCCTTGGCGGCGAAGATCGCGGCCACGGCCCGGTCGTCGGTGGCGTCGCCGCCGAGGCCGTAGACGGTCTCGGTCGGGAAGGCGACCAGCTCGCCGCTGCGCAAAGCCTCGCCGGCGCGGGCGAGGCCGGCGGGCGTGGCGGGGATGATGTCGGGATGCTTGTCGGTCACGGGGCGATTTGTAAAGCGTGGGAGGATGAAGTCAATTCGCGCGGTTGCGCCGGCTCTGTCCAAGCCTTATGACGGGTGTGCGCGATAAACAACCAAATGATGGGTGTGGGCATGACGGGCAAGGTCTTCACCGTGGCTCAGCAGAAGGGCGGGGCCGGAAAGACCACTCTGGTGGCTCACCTCGCCATTGCCTGGATGCAGCTTGGGCGGTCGGTCGCCACGGTGGACATCGACCCGCAGGGCAGCCTGACCCGCTGGCACGCGGTGCGGGCGGAGGCCACGGGCGGGGAACCCGGCTTCACCCATGTCCAGATCACCGGCTGGCGCACCCAGACCGAGGTGGAGAAGCTGGCCCGCGACCACGACATCGTGCTGATCGACAGCCCGCCCCATGCCCAGACGGAGGCGCGCATCGCCGTGCGCGCCGCCAGCCTCGTCATCGCCCCGGTGCAGCCCAGCCCGATGGACCTGTGGGCGGTGCAGCCCACCCTGGACCTCGCCGCGCAGGAGAAGCGCCGGCTGCTGCTGGTGCTGAACCGCGTGCCGCCGCGCGCCCGCATCGCCGACGAGCTGATCGCGCGGGTGCGTGAGCTGGTGAACCCGCCGGCCGTGGACATCGCGGAGTCGCAGATCGGCAACCGCACCGCCTACGCCGGGACCCTGCTGTCCGGCCTGTCGGTGACCGAGGCGGCGCGCAAGACCCAGGCGGCGGCGGAGATGCAGGCGCTGGCCGAGGAGATCCTGCGCCGGGCGGCGTGAGGGGGAACGGCACTCGTGCCGAGTGTGCCGACACGCGCAACCCCCTCACCCTAATCCTCTCCCTGAGGGGAGAGGGGACACCATTACAGCGCCTGCAACGCCTTCAGCACCGCCGCCACATGGCCGGTGACCTTCACCTTGCGCCAGACGTTGCGGACGATGCCGTCCTTGTCGATCAGGAAGGTCGCGCGCTCCAGACCCATGTATTTGCGGCCGTACATGCTCTTCTCGACCCACACGCCGTAGGCTTCGGCGACGCCCGTCTCCTTGTCGGAGGCCAGCGTGAAGGGCAGCTCGTACTTCGCCTTGAACTTGTCGTGGCTGGCCACGCTGTCCTTGGACACGCCGATGATGACGGCGTCGAGCCCGCTGAAGTCCGGAAGCTGGTCGCGGAAGCCGCAAGCCTCCGACGTGCAGCCGGAGGTGTCGTCCTTCGGATAGAAGTACAGGATCACCGGCTTGCCCCGCAGGGCGGACAGCGTGACGCTGCCGCCGCCGTCGGTCGGCATGGTGAAGTCCGGGGCCGGGGTGCCGACCTCGATCGGGGCGGCGTTGGTGGCTTCGCTGGCGTTGTTGGCTTCGCTCATGGGAGTTTGGCTTCTTCGTTGGTCTCTGGGGGAGGCAGCCTTGACGCCGGCTCCTCGACCAGCGCCACGAAATGGCGATGGGCGCGGGCGGCGATGTCCCGGATTCTGCTGTCGAGCGCGGCGAAGTCAACCGCCGGCTCCTCTTCTGGGAAGGCAGCGCGTGAGAGTCCCTCCCGCAGGGTGGGCGACACCTGCCGCGGATCGAGCACGCCGTCGGTAGTCAGTCGCAGGAAGCCCTGCACCCGGCGCCACAGCTTCAGCGTCGCCACCAGCTCCTCCGCCACCTCTGGCGCCAGCAGACCGGCTCCGGCGGCGTTGAGCAGCGCGCGGCTGGTGGCGATGGACAGGATGTCCGGATGCGCGTGCCCGTGGCGGAGCTGGAGATATTGGGCCGTGAACTCGATGTCGATGAGGCCACCGCGGGCGTATTTGACGTTCCACGGGTTGGTGGTGCCGAACTCCTTGTCGATGCGGCGGCGCATGTCAGCGACGTCCCGCAGCACCTTGGCCGGATCGCGCGGGCCGGTCAGCACGCCGCGGATCGCCGACTCGACCTTGCGGCCCAGCGCCGGATCGCCGCCGATGACGCGGGCGCGGGTCAGGGCCATGTGCTCCCACGTCCAGGCCTCCTTGGCCTGATAGGCGGTGAAGGCGTCCAGCGCGGTGGCGAGCGGCCCGGCGTTGCCCGACGGGCGCAGCCGCATGTCCACCTCGTACAGCCGCCCGTCGGCCATCGGGGCGGTGATGGCGTTGGTCAGGCGCTGCGTCAGCTTGATGTAATACTCGTTGGGCGCCAGCGGCTTGGTCCCGTCCGACTGGCGGGTTCCCGGCGGCACCTCGTAGACCACGATCAGGTCGATGTCGGAGGTGATGGTGAGCTGCCGGCTGCCCAGCTTGCCCATCGCCACCACCACCCAGGCGCCGCCGGGGATGCGGCCGTGGCGGGCGGCGAACTCCTCCTCGACGCGGGCGGCCAGCTCCGGCACCACCACGTCGGCCAGATCGGCGAGGAAGGGGCCGCAGCGGTCGCCGTCGGTGATGCCGCGGAGGATGTGCGCCCCGGCGCGGAAGCGCTGGTCGTTGGTCCAGCGTCGCGACAGGGTCAGCACGTCCTCGAAGTTGTGCGCCCCGGCGATGAAGCGCTGGTACTCCGGCGTCAGCCCCGCCGCGTCGGGCAGCGGGTCGAAGAAGTCGGGCGACAGCACGGCGTCGAGCAGCGATGGGTTGCGCGACAGCGTCTCGGCCAGTTGCGGCGCCGTGCCCATGATCTCCGCGACCAGGGCGAGCAGCCAGGGGTTGGCGATGAACAGCGAGAACAGCCCGACCCCCGCCGGCAGCCGCTCCAGGAAGCTGTCGAACTTGACCAGCGCGTCGTCCGGGGCGGGGGTCTTGGCCAGCTCGTTCAGCATGGCCGGCACCAGCTCGGTCAGCAGCTCCCGCGCGCGGCCCGAGCGGGTGGAGCGGTAGCGCCCCCGGTGCCAGGTGGAGACCACGGCGATGACCCGGCTGGGGTCGCGGTAGCCCATGCCGGCCAGCGTTTTCACCGTGCCGGGGTCGTCGTCGGTGCCGGTGAAGACGAGGTTGCCGGGGCCGGACAGCGACGGCGCCTCCTCGAACAGCTCGGCGTAGCGGTCCTCCACCCGGCCGAGTTGGGCCAGCAGGTCGGTGCGGAAATCCTCCACCCGCTCGTAGCCGAGGAAGGTCGCCAGATGCGCCACGCCCTCGTCGTCCGCCGGGATCTGGTGGGTCTGGCGGTCGTCGGTCATCTGGATGCGGTGCTCGACCCGGCGCAGGAAGCGGTAGGCCTCCTCCAGTTCCTCCACCGCCGCCTCCGGCACGCGGCCGACCGCGCACAGCGCCTTGTTCGCCAGCAGGGTGGGGGCGATGCGCACGCGGATGTCGCGCCCGCCGAAAATGAGCTGCTGGGTCTGGGCGAAGAACTCGATCTCGCGGATTCCGCCACGGCCGACCTTGATGTCGTGGCCGTTCACCGTCACTTCACGATGGCCCTTGTGGGCGTTGATCTGACGCTTGATGGAATGGATGTCCTGGATGGCCGCGAAGTCGAGGTGGCGCCGCCACACGAACGGTTCGAGGAAACGCAGGAAATGCGCCCCCGCTTCCGGATCGCCGGCGATGGGGCGGGCCTTGATCATGGCCGCGCGCTCCCAGTTCTGCCCGACGCTGCCGTAATAAATTTCGGCCGCCGAGACGGACACCGCGAGCGGCGTGGCCCCGGGATCGGGGCGCAGCCGCAGATCTGTACGGAAGACGTAGCCGTCCTTGGTCCGTTCATCCATAATGCGGACAAGATCGCGCGCGATACGAATGAACGTGCGGGCGAGGTTGTCCGGCTGGGGCGTTTGAACGACGGCGTCGTCGTACAGGACGATCAGGTCGATATCGCTGGAATAGTTGAGCTCGCGCGCACCAAGTTTGCCCATGCCAAGCACGATCAGGCCCGACCCGACCCATGGCCGCTGCGGTTCCGGCAGCGTCAGCGTGCCCGCCTCCGCGGCGCGGCGCAGCAGGTGGTTTGCCGCCATCCGGACCGACGTCTCGGCGATGTCGGACAGCGCGCCGGTGACGGCCTCCAGCTCCCACGCGCCGGTGATGTCGGCGATGGCGATCAGCAGCGCCGCCCGCCGCTTGGCGATGCGCAGGGCGGTCATCAGCCGGTCGATGTTGCGCTCCTCCGCGCAGTCCGCCTCCAGCCGGCGCAGCAGCGTCGCGAAGGCGGCGTCGTACCCCTGCGTCACCATCTCGCGGACGAAGGGCAGCTCGCGCGTCAGGATCTGGCCGAGATACGGGCTGTTGCCGCACACCGCGTCGATCAGCGCCCGGCCCTCGGTCGAATCGGCGTACGCCTCGGCCCAGGCGCGCAGGGCGTCGCCACCGGTGTTGTCCGCGGCGTTCGCCGCCTCGGCGCTCCAGCGCTCCAGGCCGCGTCCGGCAAGGGCGGTGTCGAAGGGTTTCGGCAGCGTGGTGGTCATGGTCGCGGCTATCCCTGCACAAGAACTGAGCAGGAGGGTGCGCGGTCCGGCCCTTCCGGTCAACCGTGACAATCCGCGCCGTGACAATCTGCGGGCGTCGCCGCCGGGACACTGTCCTTGATCCGGCGAACCGCGAAGCTTCTCGCCTGGACCACCGCGGGCGTGGTGGTGGTCGTCGGCGCGGCCGGCGGGCTGTTCGCTTGGCGGCTGGCCCAGGGGCCGGTCGCTCTCGACCCGCTGACCCCCTATGTGGAGCGGGCGCTGAGCGACCCGCAGGGCCGCTACCGGGTCGATGTCGGCCAGCTCGTCCTGTCCTGGGTGGATGAGGAGGAGAGCGACGGGCTGACCCGGCTGGACCTGCGGGCCATCGACGTGCACGCGGTCAACGCCGAGGGCGACGAGCTTGCGGCGGTGCCGGAACTGGGCGTCGGCTTTTCCGTGCGCGCGCTGTTCCAAGGCAAGCTGTCGCCGACCCGGCTCGACCTCGTGCGGCCGCGCCTCCAGGTGGTGCGCCGGGCTGATGGCAGCCTGGATTTCGACGTGCGCTCGATCCCGTCTCCCGGCGAGCCGGAGAAGGACGAGCCGGAGGACGGCCCCGACTTCGCGGGGGAGATCGTCTCCACCCTGATGCAGCCTCCGGACATCGCCCGCCCGCTGGGCCTGCTGCGGCGGTTGTCCATCATCGGCGCCGACCTGACGGTGACGAACCGCATGCTGGGCCTGTCCTGGCACGCCAACCGCGCCGACATCGTGCTGACCCGCGACGGGACCGAGATCGTCGGCGGGGCGCAGCTGCTGCTCGACCTGGACGGGCGGACGGCGGCGGTGGAGGCATCGGGCGTCCATCGCATGGCCGACGCGGAAACCGCGCTGTCCACCCGCTTCGACGGCTTGCAGCCGGCGGCGCTGGCCAAGATCGGCCCGCTGCTGGCGCCGCTGTCGGCGGTGACCGTGCCGCTGGGCGGGCGCATCGACGCGACTCTGGATTCGCGGTTCGAGCCGGTGCGCTTCAGCTTCGACCTGCAGGGCGGTGCCGGAGAGGTCAGCCTGCCCGCGCTGCGGCCCGACCCCTACCGCATTGACCGGGTGCGGCTGCGCGGCGGGCTGGACGTGCCGGGCCGGCGGGCGGAGCTGGAGCGGCTGGACCTTGCGCTCGACGGGATGGTGATGGCCGGGCGGGGTGACCTGCGGGAGCGGGGCGGGCAGCGCAGCGGCAGCTTGCGGCTCGACCTGACGTCGGATGGCAAGCGGGCCTCGCTCGACCTCGACGGCACGCAGGTTCCCGACAAGGGCGCGTCGGTCGCCGCGCGGCTCGACGGACTGGTGCCCGCCACACTGGCCGGGCTCGCCCCGGCGCTGGCACCGCTCGCCGCGGCGCAGCTTCCCCTATCCGGCACGGCCAGCGTCGAGCTGGATCCCGACGGGCAGCCGCGCAGCGGGCGGGCGGAGTTGAAGGCCGGCGCCGGGCATGTCGTTCGACCGGACCTGTTCCCGGAGCCGATGCCCATCGCCTCCGCCGCCCTGACGGTGGCCGGCGACCGCTCCTCGGGCAAACTGGATGTGGAGCGGCTGGCCATCGATCTCGGTGGGCCGACCGTGGAGGGGACGGCGCAGGCGGCCATCGCCCAACTCGGCACGCCGGACGCCCGCCTGTCGGTGGAAGCCGCCGTGACGGCCAAGCGGGTGCCGGCGGACGAACTGCCCCGGCTGTGGCCGCTGGGGGTGGGGAAGAACCCACGGGAATGGGTGACCCAAAACCTGTCGCACGGCGTCGTGCCGGAGGCGACGGCGACCGTCCGGGCCAGTGGGCCGCTGTCCGACCTCGCGGCATTCGACGTGACGCATTTCCAGGCCGGCATCAAGGCCGAGGACATGACGGTGGATTACTTCCACCCGCTGCCCAAGGTCACCGGCTTGGCGGCGGAGGTGTCCACGGATGGCAAGACTTTCACCATCCACACCAAGGGCGGCCGCATCGACGACGTCCAGCTCGGTGAGGGCACCATCGTCATCGGCGGTCTGGACACCGGCAAGGAGACCATGGACATCCGTGTCCCGGTCCGCGGGCCGGTGCGCACCATCCTGACCGTTCTGGACAGCCCGCCCCTGGGCTATCCCAGCCGCCTCGACCTCGATCCCAAGCGCACCCAGGGGCAGGCCGACGCGCAGCTTCACTTCCAGTTCCCGCTGCTGGTCGACCTGAAGGTCGAGCAGTTGAACCTGGACGTCGTGGCAAAGCTGCGCGGCGTCGGGGTGGAGAAGGTGGCCGCCGGGCTGACCGCGACCGAGGGCGACCTGACGCTGGCGCTCGATATGAACGCCATGACGGTGAAGGGCAACACCAAGCTGGACGGCATCCCTGTCACCATCGACTGGAAGGAGCAGTTCACCTCCACCGCCAAGGGGCCGCGCACCCGCATCGCCGTGAAGGGCGATGTGGACGCCCAGGACCTGCGCAGCCACGGCATCGACCTAGCCGAGCATGTGGAAGGGCCGCTTGGGGCGGATGTGCTGTTCACCGTGGACCAGCGCCGCCGCTTCGGCCTGACCGCCGGGCTTAACCTGGAAAAGACCCACCTGCGCATCGACGAGCTGGGCTGGGAGAAGAAGCCCGGTGTGCCGGGCACCGGCAAGCTGGCGCTGGAGTTCCAGAAGGACCGGGTGACCCGCATCACCGGCCTGTCGGTCGATGCCGGGGGGCTGCGCGCCCAGGCGGTCGTCGATCTCGCGCCGCAGACCATGGCGGTCACCAAGGTGGCGGTCAGCCAGATGTCCGTCGGCCAGACCGACCTGAAGGCCGACGTGACGGTGCATGACGGCGGCAAGAGCGGCTACTCCGGGACCATCACGGGCCAGAGCCTGGACGCCCGCGTCCTGGCCGGCAAGGCCGACCCGCCCGGCGGCAAGAAGCAGGGGCCGGCCGACGAGAAACCGCTGCCGCTCGACTTCGACCTGAAGCTGAACCGCGTCGTCTTCGGGGACGGCCGCCATCTGTCCGACGTGGCCGGGCGGATCAGGCGCGACCGCCTGTCCTGGACGGCGCTCGACGTGACGGCGAAGGCGGGGCGCGACGGGGCGGTGTCCCTGCGCTATCTGCCGGGCGCCCAGGGATTCTATGACGTGGCCATCTCGGCCAGCGACGCCGGCGCGACCTTCCGCGCGCTCGACATCAACGACCGGGTGCAAGGCGGTGTTTTGGCGATCACCGGCCGCACGGTGGAGCCGCGGGCCGACGCCGCCATCGAAGGCCGGATGGAGCTGACCGACTACGCGCTGGTCGATGCGCCGGTCCTGGCCCGCATCCTGAACTCCATTTCCCCCTCCGGCTTCGCCGAGCTGATGGGCGGTGGCAAGGGCATCCGCTTCGGGCGGGCGGTCAGCGACTACCGCAAGGACGGGCGCCTGCTGACCGTCAAGGACCTGCGCACCTCCGGCTCCGCGCTCGGCCTGACCCTGTCGGGGGAGGTGGACATCGAGACCGACACCGCCAACCTGCGCGGCACCATCGTGCCCATCTACGGGCTGAATCGCCTGATCGGTCAGATTCCGCTGCTGGGCGACGCGCTGAGCGGCGGCGAGGGGCAGGGCATCTTCAGCGCCACCTGGCACGTCCGTGGTCCGCTGGCCGACCCGGACGTGACGGTGAACCCGCTCGCCATGCTGGCGCCGGGCTTCCTGCGCAATCTGTTTTTCCTGGGCGAGGGGGGCGACGGCAAGGAAGCGCCCTCGCCGGGAACCTTCGTGAAGTAAGCGGGATTGTTCATCCCTCGCCCCTCTGGGGAGAGGGTGCCCGCGAAGCGGGCGGGTGAGAGGGTTGCGCTTGTGCCGGACGTTCCGCCACGCGCATCCCCCTCACCCTAACCATCTCCCCGCTTTCGGCGGACCGAAGGTCCACCTGTCGCGTCAGCGCAAACTTCGTTTGCGCGTGAGCGGAGGGGAGAGGGGGACATCAGGGAGACTCAGTGTTGCCTCACACTGCCTTGACCAGCGCGTGACGCTTCTTGCCGGCGCTCAGCTTGATGACGCCGTCGGCGTTCAGATCGGCGGCGGTGGCCTTGGCGGCCTCGTCGGGGATGGCGGCGTCGTTCATCTTCGCGCCGGCGCCCTTGATGAGGCGGCGCGCCTCGCCCTTCGACGCGGCCAGCCCGGCGGAGACCAACAGGTCCACCACCGCGACGCCGGCCTCAAGCTCGGCGCGGGGCACGTCGATGGTCGGCAGGCCCTCGGCGGCGGCGCCCTGCTCGAAGGTGCGGCGGGCGGTCTCGGCGGCCTCCAGGGCGGCCTCCTCGCCGTGGGCGAGCCTGGTCACCTCGTGGGCGAGGATCTTCTTGGCCTCGTTGATGCCGGCGCCTTCGAGAGCCTCCAGCCGCGCCACCTCGTCCATCGGCAGTTCGGTGTAGAGGCGCAGGAAGCGGCCGACGTCGGCGTCTTCGGTGTTGCGCCAGTACTGCCAGAAATCATAGGCGCTGAGCTTGTCGGCGGTCAACCACACCGCGCCCGCAGCGGTCTTGCCCATCTTGGCGCCCGACGCGGTGGTCAGCAGCGGGGTGGTCAGGCCGAACAGCTCCGCCCCGTCGGTGCGGCGGCCCAGCTCGACGCCGTTGATGATGTTGCCCCACTGGTCCGACCCGCCCATCTGGAGCATGCATTTCTCGCGACGGAACAGCTCCACGAAATCGTAGGCCTGGAGAATCATGTAGTTGAATTCCAGGAAGGTCAGCGGCTGCTCGCGATCCAGCCGCAGCTTGACCGATTCGAAGGTCATCATGCGGTTGATCGTGAAGTGCCGGCCGATGTCGCGCAGCAGCGGGATGTATTTCAGCTCGTCCAGCCAGTCCGCGTTGTTGACCATCACCGCGTCGGTCGGACCGTCGCCAAAGGACAGGTAGCGTCCGAAGATGCGCTTGATGCCCGCCATGTTGGCGTTGATGGCCTCGTCGGTGAGGAGCTGGCGCGCCTCGTCCTTGCCGGAGGGATCGCCGATCTTGGTCGTCCCGCCGCCCATCAGGACGATCGGCTTGTGGCCGGTCTTCTGCAGCCAGCGCAGCATCATGATCGGCAGCAGGCTGCCCACATGCAGGCTGTCCGCTGTGCAGTCGAAGCCGATGTAGGCGATGATCGGCCCCTTCGCCGCGCGCTCGTCGAGCCCGGCGAGGTCGGTGCACTGGTGGATGAAGCCGCGTTCCTGCAGCGTGCGGAGGAAATCCGATGTCAGCGTCGTCATGGCCGCGATCCGGCTGTCGTGGTAGGGTCCAGGGTCGCGTCTGTTAGCATGGAACGCGCGGCCCCACAATTCTCGGGGCTGACTCGACATGGGATTGGGGTAAGGAATGCAGACGGTCGTCGGGCTGATGAGCGGCACCTCCATGGACGGGATCGACGCAGCGCTGGTCCGCACCGACGGCGAGCGCCGGGTGGAGCCGCTGGCCTTCGTCACCATCCCCTACGAGGACGGCTTCCGCGCCGAGCTGCGCTCCTGTCTCGGCGGCAAGGGACCGGTGGAGGCGGTCGAGCGCGCCCTGACCGACGCCCACGCCGACGCCGTGCGCCGCCTGCTGGCCGAGGCCGGGACGGAAGCGGCCGCGGTGGACCTGATCGGCTTCCACGGCCAGACGATTTTCCACGACCCGGCGCAGCGCCGCACTTGGCAGATCGGCGACGGCGCGCGGCTGGCGCGGGCGACCGGCATCGCCGTGGTCAACGACTTCCGCACGGCGGACGTGGCGGCGGGCGGGCAGGGCGCCCCGCTGGTGCCGCTGTTCCACCGTGCGCTGGCCGACGCCCTGCCGCGCCCGCTGGCCGTGCTGAACATCGGCGGCGTCGCCAACGTCACCTGGATCGGCGCGGGTGAAGACGCGGTCATCGCCTGCGACACCGGGCCGGGCAACGCGCTGGTCGATGACTGGGTCCTGTCCGGCCAGGGCGCCCGCTACGATTCCGGCGGGGCGCTGGCGGCGCGGGGCAACGTGGATGAGGGCGCCTTGGCGGCGCTGCTCGCCCATCCCTATTTTGACCTGCCGGCGCCGAAGTCGCTGGACCGCGACGCCTTCGACCCGGCGCCTGTCCGTGGCTTGTCCTTGGAGGATGGGGCGGCGACCCTGACCGCCTTCACCGCCGCGTCGGTCGCCCGCATCGTCCCGCATCTGCCGGAGGCGCCGGTGCGTTGGCTGGTCTGCGGCGGCGGGCGGCACAACGCGACGCTGATGGGCATGCTGGCCGACCGGCTGGGCGTGCCGGTCGATCCGGTGGAGGCGGTGCGCTGGAACGGCGACGCGCTGGAGGCCGAAGCCTTCGCCTATCTGGCGGTGCGCAGCCGCAAGGGCCTGCCGCTCAGCCTGCCGGCCACGACCGGCGTGCCCCGGCCGATGACCGGCGGGCGCTTCCACCCGGTGTGACGCCGGAAGTTACGGGCGCGGGCGGCTGTTGTCGGTGCAGTTGTCGGCGTGCTTGCACCAGTTCCCGAAGGTGCTGGCGATTTGGGCGTTGCTGCAGCCGGACAGCAGGAGCGCCGCGAGGCCGGCGAGGATGGTGAGGCGAAAGGTCCTCGCGACGGTCATTTTCCGGTCACTCCGCCACGGCGGCGACGGGGTTGCCCATCGCGCGGTCCAGATAGTCGTCCACTTGCACAGCCAAATCGTCGCTGCGGTTGGCGAAGAAATGGTTGGCGCCGGGGACCACGCGGTGGTCGATGCGGATGTCCTTCTGGTGCGACAGTTTGGTCACCAGCTTGTTCACCGCCGCCCCCGGAACCAACTCGTCCTTGTCGCCGTGGATGATCAGGCCGGAGGACGGGCAGGGCGCCAGGAAGGAGAAGTCGAACAGGTTGGCCGGCGGCGAGACGGACACGAAGCCGTCGATCTCCGGGCGGCGCATCAGAAGCTGCATGCCGATCCACGCCCCGAAGGAGACCCCGGCGATCCAGCAGACCGGGGCGTTGGGGTTGTGGGTCTGCAGCCAGTCCAGCGCTGCCGCCGCGTCGGCCAGTTCCCCTTCGCCCTTGTCGTAGGTGCCCTGGCTGCGGCCAACCCCGCGGAAATTGAAGCGCAGGGCGGAGTAGCCGCGCTTCGTGAAGGACTGGAACAGGGTGAAGACCACCTTGTTGTTCATGGTCCCGTTGTGATGCGGGTGCGGATGCAGCAGCAAGGCCATCGGCGCGTTGGGGATCGTGCCGTGTGTGTAGCGCCCTTCCAGACGTCCGGCCGGACCGTTGATCATCACTTCAGGCATGGGAACGGCGATCCTGACGCGAATATAAGGTGATCCGGACCACCGGCGGAGCGGTGAGCGGACGCCACGGCAAGCGGACGTGGTTGCCCATGGACAAGCATGGATTTTTCGCACACAATTCTTGACCGTTTTGCTTGGTCATCATATATGCGTCGATGCGTCCTTCCTGGGCAACCCGCGCGACCGGCGAGGCACGGGTCGAGGGCTCTTGCGAAAGATCACCTCTTCCAGCAAGAGGGCGGACTATACCACGGCGGGTGTTCCGGTGTTCAAGCATCTTCGCGAAGAGATCGACGGTATCATGGCCCGCGACCCGGCCGCGCGGTCACGGGCCGAGGTCGCGTTGTGCTATCCGGGCTTCCACGCCATCGTCCTGCACCGCGTCGCGCGCTATTGCTGGGACCGTCGCTGGCACCTGATGGCCCGAGCCGTCTCGCAGATCGCCCGCGCCCTGACCGGAATCGAGATCCATCCGGGGGCGACCATCGGGCGCCGCTTCTTCATCGACCACGGCATGGGCGTCGTCATCGGCGAGACCGCCGAGATCGGCGACGACGTGATGCTCTATCATGGGGTTACGCTGGGTGGCACCTCGCTGAACCAGGGCAAGCGCCACCCCACGCTGGAAAGCGGCGTGATCGTCGGCGCGGGGGCCAAGGTGCTGGGTGCCATCACCATCGGGCGCGACGCCCGCGTCGGGGCCAACGCCGTGGTGGTGGCGGACGTGGCGCCGGGCATCGCGGTGGTCGGCATCCCGGCCAAGGCGGTGGTGACCCGCGACCGCGTCGAGACGCAGAAGTTCATGCCCTACGGCACGCCCTGCGGCGACATCCCCGATCCGGTGGCACGCGCGTTGAACGGCCTGCTCGATCAGGTGTCAACCCTGCGCCGGCGCGTCGAGGAACTGGAATCGGAGCGCGGCGACGCGCATAATTCATCCGTATACGAAACATCAGGCGTTCCCAACGGGAGCGCCCGGACCGACAATGGGGTGCGCGAGCCGGTGTCCGTGGACAGCGGTCCGGCGGCGTCCTGTTGAACCAAACACAAACACGAGGCTTGGCGTCGATCCGCTGAACGGTCGGGCCGGGGTGAAGGAAGGGTAAGGAGGGTAAAATGAGACTCAGCACCAAGGGACGCTATGCCGTCATGGCTATGGTCGATCTTGCTGCCACCAGCCAGGGGAGCCCCGTCGCCCTTGCCGACATCGCCGACCGGCAGGAGATTTCGCTCTCCTATCTGGAGCAGCTGTTCGCCAAGCTGCGCAAGGGCGGTCTGGTCAAGAGCGTGCGCGGCCCCGGCGGCGGTTACCTGCTGGCCCATCCGGCGGACGCGACCCGCGTGTCCGACATCATCCTGGCGGTGGACGAGCCGATCCGCACGACCCGTTGCGCCAACGGCACGCCGCAGGGCTGCCGGACCAACCGCTCGCGCTGCCTGACCCACGACCTGTGGGAGGAGCTGGGCAACCAGATCCACATGTATCTCAGCTCGGTCACCGTGGCCGACGTGGTGGAGCGGCGGATCATCGGCACCAGCAGCCTGACCATCCGCGGCCCGCAGCCGGCGGACGAGGGTGCTGCGGTTGCAGCGGAGTAAGGGGCGGAGTAAGGGAGCGCCCTCCGGCCCTTCGTTCCGATGACCCGCGTCTATCTCGACCACAACGCCTCGGCGCCTCTGAAGCCGGCGGTGAAGTCGGCGATGATCCAGGCCATGGATCTCGCCGGCAATCCGTCGTCGGTGCACGGCTTCGGCCGCAAGGCTCGCCGCGCGGTGGAGGAGGCGCGTGCCCAGGTCGCCGCCCTGGCCGGGGTGCGGCCCGCCCAGGTCTTTTTCACCGGCAGCGGGACGGAAGCCAACAATCTGGCGCTGCGCGGCTTTCCGGGCCGGGCGGTGGTCACCTCCGCCATCGAGCATGATTCGGTGCTGGAGGCGGTTCCCGGCGCTGCCCGCGTTCCGGTGGATCGCCACGGCGTCGCCGACCTCGCCGCGCTCGACCGCCGGCTCGCCGAGGTGAACGGCCCGGCGCTGATCTCCCTGATGCTCGCCAACAACGAGACCGGCGTGATCCAGCCGGTGGCCGAGGCGGCGCGGATCGCCCGCACCCATGGCGCGCTGCTCCACTGTGACGCCGTTCAGGCCGCCGGGCGGTTGCCTCTCGACCTCGGGGCGCTTGGTGCCGACCTGCTGACCCTGTCGGCCCACAAGATTGGCGGCCCCGCCGGTGTGGGCGCGCTGATCCTCGCCGACGGGCTGGAGCCGGAGGCGCTGATCCGCGGCGGCGGGCAGGAAAAGCGCCGCCGCGCCGGCACCGAGAACGTCGTCGGCATCGCCGGCTTCGGCGCCGCCGCCCGCCTCGCACGGGAGGAGCTTCCCGACAGCGCCCGCCTGACCGCCCTGCGCGACGCGCTGGAGGCGCTGGCGCTCGCCGCCGTTCCGGCCGCGCGGGTGATGGGGGCCGGCGCGGCGCGGGTCGGCAACACCAGCAACCTGCTGCTGCGCGGCGTGGCGGGGGAGACGCAGGTGATGGCGCTGGACCTCGCCGGGGTGGCGGTCAGCGCCGGGTCGGCCTGCTCCAGCGGCAAGGTGAAGCCGTCCCACGTCCTGGCGGCCATGGGCGAGAGCGCCGGGGATGCCGCCTGCGCCATCCGGGTCAGCCTAGGCTGGGACAGCGACGGCGCGGCGGTGGAGCGTTTCGCCGCCGCCTACGCCGCGATGGCGGCAAGGCTGGCGCGTGCCCCTGCGGCGTAATCGCCTTCTCCATGACCTCCACCTCCTGCCGCGGGCCGTGTAAGGTTGCGCGGCGCCCCGCTTCTGGGTATCACCCGGCCAAAGGGAAGGCGGCGACCCGCCGGCCTCGCGGTCGACCTGTGCAGCGTTTCAACGGACGGCAAGCATGACCACATCCGATTCCGGCCCGCCGCGCTTTCCCATGGGAGAGTCTCCCAAGGGCATCGCCGGAACCATCGACGGCGATCTGGAGCCGTGCTGGCTGTGCGGCCGTTCGGTCGCGGCGCGCGCGATGTTCTGCCATTCCTGCGGGGCGGTGCAGGCGCCGCGCCCACTCGACCATTTCACCCGGCTGGGTCTGGAGCGCCGCTTCGACATCGAGCCGGAGGCGCTGGCCCGCCAGCACGCCGGTTTCTCCCGCGCCATGGACCCCGAGCGCTTCGCGGCGCGCGGCGCGCGGCAGCAGGCCAACGCCCGCGCCCAGGCCGACGCGCTGGGCGAAGCCTATGAGACGCTGCGCGACCCGGTGCGCCGCGCCCGCTATCTGCTGGACCTGTTGAACTCCCCCGCCGCCGCGTTGACCGCGGAGGAGGACGAGGAGGTGACGGCACTGGCGGACCGGCTGAACGGCGCCCCGGACGTCGCCGCGGTGGACCGGCTGGCGCAGGACATCGGGCAGCGCATGGAAAGTTGCATCAAGTATCTTGCCATTGCCTTCCGCAACGGGCAGACCGACAACGCCGCGCGCATCCTCGCGCGGCTGGAGCGGTTGGAGGTGCTGGCGGCCGAATCCCGGACGCGGCGTTCCGGCCTTGCCCCGAAATCACCCTAACCATCGCCACCGCACACCGACGCCTTTGTTCAGGAGAGCACCCCAATGCCCAAGATGACCTTCATCGAGCCGAACGGCACCCGCCACGAGGTGGACGCCCCGCTCGGCCTGTCCGTGCTCGAGGTCGCGCACAAGCATGGCCTGGACCTGGAAGGCGCCTGCGAGGGCTCGCTCGCCTGCTCGACCTGCCACGTCATCGTGGAGCCGGAGTGGTTCGACGTGCTGAACGAGGCCTCGGAGGACGAGGAGGATATGCTCGACCTCGCCTTCGGCCTGACCAAGACCTCGCGCCTGGGCTGCCAGATCATCATCAGCGAGGAACTGGACGGTCTGGCCGTGCGCCTTCCCGGCGGCACCAACAACGCCATGCGCTGACGTACCGCCGCGGCGCCTTCCGGGGACGCCGCGGTCTGCACCCGCCACCGGGGAACCGGTGCGCCAGCCCGCTCGCGGGCGCGGTGCCCCCGGTTCTCCGGTGGTGAATTTTTTTGGAACCAGCCCATATAGGGCGCCATGATCTCCTACGCCAACTCCCTCGGCATCGCCAAGCGTCCCCAGGACACCCGCGTGGTCGTCGCCATGTCCGGCGGCGTCGATTCCTCCGTCACCGCCGCCGTTCTGCGGGAGGAGGGCTACGACGTGGTCGGCATCACGCTGCAACTCTACGACCACGGCATCGCCCTGCAGAAGCCGGGCGCCTGCTGCGCCGGGCAGGACATCTACGACGCCCGCCAAGTGGCCGATCGCATCGGCATCCCGCATTATGTGCTGGATTACGAGGGCAAGTTCTCCCAGGACGTGATCGACGACTTCGCCGACACCTATCTGCGCGGCGAGACGCCGATCCCCTGCGTGCGCTGCAACCAGCGGGTCAAGTTCCGCGACCTGCTGAACACCGCCCGCGACCTCGGCGCCGACGCCCTGGCGACCGGCCATTACGTGCGCCGCGTCCAGGGGGCGGCGGGAGCGGAACTGCACCGCGCCATCGATCCCGGACGCGACCAGAGCTACTTTCTGTTCGCCACGACGCGCGAGCAGCTGGAGTTCCTGCGCTTCCCGCTGGGCGGCCTGACGAAGCCGGAGACCCGCGCCCTGGCCGAGCGCCACGGGCTGGAGGTGGCGGCCAAGCCGGACAGCCAGGACATCTGCTTTGTCCCCAACGGCTCCTACGCCGACGTGGTGGCCAAGCTGCGCCCCGGCTCGGTCGAGCCCGGCGACATCGTCCACGTCGACGGGCGCGTCCTGGGCCGCCACCGCGGCGTGGTCCACTACACGGTGGGCCAGCGCAAGGGATTGGGCATCGGCGGTATCCGGGGCGAGGAAGAGCCGCTGTTCGTCGTGCGCCTGGAGCCCGGCCAGCGCCGCGTCGTCGTCGGCCCGCGCCGCGAGCTGGCGCGCAGCGTGGTGACGATCCGCGAGGTCAACTGGCTCGGCCCCGCCCTTGCCCCCGGCGAGGGGCTGGAGGTCGAGGTGAAGCTCCGCTCCGCCCAGCCGCCGGCCCCGGCGGTGTGGCGGCTGGGTGCGGACGGCACCGCGCAGGCCGAACTGCACGAGCCGCAATACGGCGTGGCGCCCGGCCAAGCCTGCGTCGTCTACCAGGACGACCGGGTGCTTGGCGGCGGCTGGATTGCCGGAACGGGGGCCTGACGAAAACTTCGCAAAAAGTGAAATTTCAGCGTTGACACCTCGGCCCCCCTGGAATACATAAGCGGCCCCGGCACGAACCGCGGCGGCCAACACCGAAACGGACCGCGCCGGGAGATGATGGTAAGCACGATGGCAGCGTAGCTCAGTGGTAGAGCAGGGGAATCATAATCCCTTGGTCGGGGGTTCAAATCCCTCCGCTGCTACCATCACGAAAGCCCGTCAAGTCTTCGACTTGGCGGGCTTTTTCTTTGGCCGACGTGGGGTAGGCGCGCTTCCTCTCAATCCTCCGTCAGCGCGTGGGCCATGGCGTCCTGCAACGGCGCCAGCACATAGTCGATGGCTCGGCGCTGTCCGGTCGCGATCAGCACGTCGGCTGGCATGCCCGGATGCAGGGCTGCCGAGCCGATGCGCTCCAGCGCGCCGGGCACGGGGCGGATGCGGGCCACGAAGTAGGGGGCGTGGGTCGTCGGGTCGGTAAGGCGGTCGGCGGAGACGTCGACGACGGTGGCGTCGATCGATGGCGTGCGGCGGGGCTTGAAGGCGCTGAGGCGGACCTGCGCGGTCTGGCCGGCCTTCACCACGTCGATGTCCAGCGGGTCGATGCGCGCCTCGATGGTCGGCAGGCCGCTGTCGGGGACAATGTCCATCAGCGGCTCGCCCGGCTTCACCACGCCGCCCACGGTGAAGACGGTCAGTCCGACCACGCGGCCCGGGACCGGGGCGCGGATTTCCGTGCGTTCCACCGCGTCGCGGGCGGCCTTCAGGCGGGCGGCGGTCTGGTCCAGGGCGTTCTGCGCCTCCTCCATCTCGGCGGCGATGTCGGACCGACGGGCCGTCTCCTTGGCATGGAGCTGGGTGTCGGCGACCGTCACCGCCTGCTCGGCCAGCAGGGCGCGAGCGTGGGATTGATCGCGGGTGCCGGCCAGGTCGGCCATGGCCCGCTTCAACGACAGAACCCGCAGCTTGCGCTCCAGCCCCTTGTTGAAGAGGTCGAGCACGCCGGCCAACTCCTCCTCGATGAAGACGATCTGCTCCGCCGCCGCGCGCTCCTGGGCGCGGTGAGCGGTCACCTCGCGCTCGGCCTGCAGGCGCTGTTCGCGCAGCACAGCCATGTCGCCGTCATGGCGGGTCCAGCGGGAGGCGAACAGTTGCTGCTGCACGGCCAGGGCGCGCCGGGCGGCGGCGCTTCCATCCACCAGCTCCGCCGGTACGGAGAAAGCGCGCTGCCCGGCGTATTCGGCGCGCAGGCGGGCCATGCGGACCAGGGCGGCGGCCTGTTCGGTGGACAGCTCCTCCAGGGTGGCGCGGCTTTGCGTCCCTTCCAGGCGGAGCAGGGTCTGGCCTGCGGCCACCGGGTCGCCGTCGCGCACCGCCAGCTCGGCGACGATGCCGCCCTCCAGATGCTGGATGGTCTTGCGGTTGCCGTCCACCACCACCGTGCCCGGCGCGTGGGCGGCGCTGTCCAGCGGGGCCAGGAAGCCCCAGCCGAGCCCGGCGCCCAGCGCCAGGGCAATCACCGCGCAGCCCGCCCGCACCGCTCCGCCGATGGAGGGCTCGGCGCGGCGCGGTTTCGCAGGAATGGCGCTTCGGCCCAGCAGCGTTTCGGTCGTGGTCATCGTGAACTCTCCAATCAGGGGGTGGCGGCAGCGGCGACCGGCTGCGGGGTGGCGGTACCCAGCCGCCGGACCATCTCGGCCCGCGTCGCGGTCTGGTCGATCATGCCGTCGCGCAGCACGACGATGCGGTCCACCGCGTCGAGGACGCAGCGGCGGTGGGCGATCACCACCACCGCGGCGCCGCCGGCCTTGGCCTCGGCGATGGCGCGCAGCAGCGCCGCCTCGCCGGCTTGGTCCAGGTTCGCGTTGGGCTCGTCGAGAACGAGCAGGCGGGGATCGCCGTAGAGGGCGCGGGCGAGTGCGATGCGCTGCCTCTGCCCGCCGGAAAGCAGGGCGCCGCCTTCGCCGATCGCCGTCCGGTAACCGTCGGGGAGGCGGCCGATCATCTCGTGCACGCCGGCCCGCCGCGCCGCCGCGGTGACCAACGCAGGGTCGGGCTCGCCCAGCCGGGCGATGGCGTCCTCCACGGTGTCGCCGAGCAGGCCGACGCCCTGCGGCAGATAGCCGACATGCCGCCCGCAGTCGTCGCGGTGCCAGCGCCACACATTGTGGCCGTCGAGATAGACGCCGCCCTGGGTCGGCTCCAGCACGCCGACCAGCAGCCGGGCCAGCGTGGACTTGCCCGCCGCCGAGGGGCCGACGATGCCCACCGCCTCGCCCGGCTCCACCGAGAAGGAGAGGCCGCGGAGCGTCGGACGGTCCGACCCCGGCGGAACGTAGGTCACGCGGTCTAGTAGCAGGGAACCGCTGGGGCGGGGCAGGGGGGCGCCCGGCGTGGGAGCCGCGTCCGCCGTGAACAGGCCGCGCAGGCGGCGCAGGCTCTCGCGGGCCGAGGACCAGTTGCGCCAGGAGTCGATCAGCTGCTCGAAGGGCGCCAGCGCGCGGCCCATCAGGATGGAGGCGGCCAGCATGCTGCCCGGTGATACCTGCCGGTCCAGCACCAGCATCGTGCCGGCGGCGAGGATCGCCACTTGGGCGGTCATCCGGCAGACCTTGGCGAGCGAGGCGACGGACTGCGCCCGTGCCGCGGTCTGGTTGACCAGCCGCAGATGATCGTCCTCAATCGCCTGCCAGCGGCGGCGCAGGTTGCCCATCATGCCCATGGCGGCGACGGCCTCCACGCCGTGCGATGCCGCTTCGACCTCGGCGCCGTGGCGGCACAGGGCGCGGTTGGCTTCCGCGGCGCCCGGCATGGTCAGCATCCGGCCGAGCAGGCTCACCCCGACCAGACAGAGGATGCTTCCACCGCAGACGAGGCCGTAGAGCGGGTGGATCAGCGTCAGGAAAAGCAGGAAGACGAGGCTGAGCGCGGCGTCGAGCGGTGCCGTGAGGCTCGGCCCGGACAGGAACTGGCGCAGTTCGTTGAGGTCGCGCAGCGCCTGGGCCGGGCGGCTGGCGCCGCCTCGCAGCAGGCCGCCCATAGACGCCTCCAGCGCGTCCATGGTCAGGCTGCGCGCCGCCAGATGTCCCATGGCCTGGGTCAGCCGTCCGCGGATCGCCTCGACCAGCCCGAACACGGCAAAGCAGCCCAGCGCCAGCAGCGACAGGGCCACCAAAGTCTCCACGCTGCGGCTGCCCAGCACGCGGTCGTAGACCTGCATCGTGTAGAGCGGCATCGCCAGCTGGATGAGGGCGAGAAAGACGCTGAACCCGGCGGCGGCGGCGAGGCCGGTGGCGATGCGCCGGCGGATCGCGCACAGGGCCGGCGGGTGGTCGGAGGGGCCGGCGGATGGGCTGCGGCGGGATTCCCGTGCGGCCATGGGAGGGGCGCTCCTGTCGTCCGGAGAAGGGAAAGGGGCGCGCCGGGAAGGACGGCGCGCCCGGGACCTCGGTCAGGCGGATCAGTAGAAGGAGATGTCGCCCATCGGGTTGTCGCCCTTCACGATCAGGTCGTGATAGCCGGTGTCGTTCGCCGCGTTCCACGTGACGACGTAATTGCCGTCCTTCTGCCAGATGCTGTATTGGCCGTCGGCGGGCGCGCTGGTCGTGCCGGCGTAGCTGTAGCTGCCCTTCAGCCAGATCTGGTCCTCGTCCTTGAAGTCGGTGATGGTGTCGGCGTTGCCGGCGTAGATGTCGCCGCTGTCCTTCGTCTCGAAGAAGAACCAGTCGGCCCCGGCCCCGCCGGTCATCTGGTCCTTGCCCATGCCGCCGTAGAGGTCGTCGAAAGTGTCGCCGCCGCTCAGCGTGTCGTCGCCGTCGCCGCCGTAGAGCTTGTCGTACCCGCTCTCGCCATAGAGCTGGTCGTTGCCGCTGCCGCCGTAGAGCGTGTCGGTGCCGTAATAGCCCATCAGCAGGTCGTTGCCCGACTCGCCGTAGAGCACGTCGTTGCCGTTCCAGCCGTCCAGCGTGTCGTTGCCGGACCAGCCGAGGATGGTGTCGTTGCCGTCGTAACCCTGCACGTAGTCATTGCTGACGCCGTACTTGATCATGTCGAGATAGTCGGCGTTGTTGGTGCCATAGACGTTTGCCATTGATGCGTTTCCTTCGGATCAGGGGATTGTGCCATGCAGGGGGAGGTGCTTCATTCGGCTTTCTTCTTGCCGGTTCGCTTTGAAGACCTCGCCCTTGCACAGCCATTCTTCCCGGATCGGGCATCCGGCACTGTTGTCCACTTCACAGTTTTGAACAGGAGAGAAAAAGCGCTGCGGTCAGCGCCGCCGGTGCAGGATCATCCCGCCATGGCGCAGCACCCCGTCGATGAAGTCGCCGTCGGCGGTGAAGCCGGTGTCGTCCCAATAGTCGATGTGGTCGCCGGTGACCCGATAGCGGCCCTGGTACGCCTTCTCCCGGTTGCCCCGCGCCTCGACGTAGCGGTTGTTGGGGAGAAGCTCGTGGCGGACACGGCCATCCTCGGTCACCCACAGGCCGACATAGGGGTGATCCGCTTGCTGCACTTCAGGTCGGTCGGCGGTCTGGGCCAGTGCCTTGCGGTCGGGCAGGGCCTCGGCGCCGGAGGCGAGCAGGGCGGCGGTCAGGGTGGCGGTCCGGGCGAACGCGCGCGTCATGGCGTGCCTCCTTGCGCCGACGGGCGGCGCTCGGCGAACAGCTCCGACAGGGTGCGTGCGGCGGAGATCGCGCGGGGGAAGCCCGCCGGGACCGTCACCATGTATATGATCTCCTTCAGCTCGTCCTCGGAGACGCCGGCGTTGAGCGCATAGCCGGCGTGGATCTTCATGAAGGCCGTCTCGCCGATGGCGGCGAAGGCGGCGACCGCCGCCAACTGGCGGGTTCGCGTGTCCAGCCCTGGCCGCGACCAGACGTCGCCCAGCGCGTAGGCCTCGGTGGCCTCCGCCAGGAAGGGGAACTCCTCGCGCATCCGCTCCAGGGTGGGCTGGGGCTGGCCGTTGTTCAGGCTGCGGACTACCTCGCCGCCGCGCTTGGCGCGTTCCTCGGTCGTCAGGGCGGCGGCTGGCATCGCCGGAACCGTGGCGAGCAGACCCGCCGCGACGAGGGTGCGCAGGCGGGCGGGGGGACGGGTGAGGGTGTCGGTGCCGTGGGTCATGCTTGGCCTCCTCAATGGTGGGCTCAGTGGCTGGCTGTGGGACGGACCACGATCTCGTTGGTGTCCACGTCGTCCGGCTGCTCGATGGCGTGCAGGATGGCCCGCCCGATGGCGTCCGGCTTGATGGAGACGGCGCGGTAGCTGCGCATCAGCTCTTCGGCCTCCGGGTCGGTGATGGTGTGGGCCAGCTCCGATTCCACGACGCCGGGGCAGACGCAGGTGACGCGCAGCCGCTCGTTCTCCTGGCGCAGCCCGTCGGAAATGGCCCGCACCGCGTATTTCGTCGCGCAGTAGACGGCGGCGGTCGGCGAGACGGCGAGTGCCCCGATGGAGGCGATGTTGATGATCTGGCCGAAGCCCTGGCCGTTCATGACCGGCAGCACCGCGGCGATGCCGTAGAGGACGCCGCGGATGTTCACGTCGATCATGCAGTCCCATTCCTCGACCTTCAGCGAGGCCATGGGGGACAGCGGCATGACCCCGGCGTTGTTGACCAGCACGTCGATGCGCCCGAACCGCTCCTGCGCGAAGGCGGCGAAGGCCGCCATGTCCTCGCGGCTCGTCACGTCCAGCGCGCGGACCTCGGCGGTCCCGCCCGCGGCCCGGATGTCGGCGGCCAGGGATTTCAGCCGGTCCGTCCGGCGGGCGCCGAGCACCAGCTTCGCCCCGGCGGCGCCGAGGACGCGGGCGGTGCCCTCGCCGATGCCGCTGGACGCGCCGGTGATGAGGATCGTCTTGTCGGTGATCGCGGTCATGTCGTGCTCCCTTCCGTCGATCGTTGCGGTGACGGAGAAAAGCTATGATTCGGCTGCCGATAGTTCGAGTTGCCAATCGTGAACGAGCTGGTTAGCTTCTCTAACCAATGAGCGACCCCTTCGAAGGCATGGCGGCGTTTCTGGCGGTGGCCGAGACGCTCAATTTCCGCCGGGCGTCCGAGCGCCTGGGTGTCACCCGCTCCGCTGTCAGCCAAGCGGTCCGCCGGCTGGAGGACCGCATCGGCGTGCCGCTTCTCCAGAGGACGACGCGCAGCGTCCGGCTGACCGACGCGGGCGCGCATCTGTTCGCCGCGACGCGGCCGGCGCTGGCGGAAATCGGCACGGCGCTGGAGGTCATCGCCTCGGCGCATGGGGAGCCCGGCGGGACGCTGCGGCTGGCCGTCTCGTCCATCGCGGAAAGCATCCTGGAGGGGGAGGCGCTGGCTGGCTTTCTGGCCGCCTACCCGTCGGTCGGCATCGACATCCTGGTGACCGACGAGGAGTTCGACATCGTCGCGGCGGGTTTCGATGCGGGTGTCCGGCTGGGCGAGGCCATTGAGCAGGACATGATCGCGGTCCCGGTCTCCGCGCCGCAGCGGCAACTGGTGGTAGCCTCACCGGCCTATCTGGAGCGGGAGGGACGGCCCGCCCATCCGCGTGACCTGCTCGCCCACCGCTGCATCGGCTGGCGTCCTGCGCCGGACGTGGCGCCCTACCGCTGGGAGTTCACCGAGGACGGCCGCGACTTCGACATCGCGGTGAATCCGCGTGTCGCGACCAACGACATGGGGATGATGGTCCGGTTGGCCCTGGCCGGCGCCGGGCTTACCTGCGGCATGGAGGAGACCTTCCGGCCCCATCTGGAGCGAGGCGCGCTGGTGGCCGTCCTGGAGGCGTTCTGCCCGCCCTTCGCCGGCTTCCACCTCTACTATCCAAGCCGCCGGACGGTGCCACCGCGGCTGCGCGTCCTCATCGACCATCTGCGGGCGCGGAACGGTGTGTCGCCGAGAGCGTCACGTCTGGGGTGAGTCGAGGCGTTACCGCGGCATCAGCGCGAAAACGCCCCAACCCAGATGGTCCCGCGTGTGGGTGGCGTAGCGCACCGGTTCCGAAGTCAGTTTGGCGCGAACCTCCTTCGCGAAGTCATCGCCGGGATTGGCGTCCAGCCAGCGGCGCATGGTCAGCCATTTGGCCGCCTCGTAGCGATCCCAGCCGTCCTGGTCGGCCAGAACCATCTCGACGACGTCGCAGGCAAGGCGGCCGAAGGATGCGAGAAGCTCCGGGAGCGTGAGGAAATCGGCGATGGCGTTGGCGAGGCACCCCTTGGCAATCTCCTCCGTCGGCGGCATCCGCCTCCAGTAGGGCTCGCCGACGAGGATGATCCCTCCGGCGCGCAGGCTGCGGGCCAGAAGCTCGACCGTGCCGACGACACCACCGGCAATCCAGGTGGCACCGACGCAGGCGGCCACATCGACTTTCTCGTCGGAAACGTATCCGGCGGCATCGCCATGGATGAACGTGACACGATCGGCGACCCCGAGTTCGACGGCACGGAGCTTCGCGTGCTCGGTGAACAACCGGCTCATGTCGATGCCAGTGCCGACGATGCCATGATCGCGTGCCCAGCTGCACAGCATCTCCCCCGAACCGCTGCCGAGATCGAGCACCCGGGCTCCGGACTCCAACCGCAGCGCCGCGCCGAGCGTGGCGAGCTTTTCCGGTGTGATCGGGTTGTGAATGCGGTGGGCGCTTTCACTGATGGTGAATATTCGAGGAATGTCCACTTTGGGAGACGTCCTTGAACGGATGCTGGGAGTGGGCGGACTCGCCTCGGGACGAAGGCGGCGGTCCAGCGAGTGAAGGTGGTGGAGCGATGGCTGCGCGGAATTGCAGGATAACCTGCGGGGCGCGTCTCAACAAGTTCTCACCAAGGTTGTGCCAAGCTCCGCGCTTGAACGGGCCTGCGTTTCCGGAGACCGCCCTCACAGCTTGCGGCTGGCATCCCAACGTATGGCTACCTGGAAACGGAAACGACGGGTGCCGGAACCCTGAGGCCCCGGCACCCGCCTTCTTTTCTGGAATGCGCTCCGGCTCCGGCGTCTCAGCCGAACCATTATCAAGAATTCATGATCGCCCCTGTGTTTAAAATTGCAATATATTGCAATGTACGGCGTATTAATGCATTGCAAATTATTAAAATCGTGGAAGTTGCGACGCGAAACAGTAGTGATTTTATTGTCATGTTCTGTGCGTCAAAGAACATAACGCTAGAAAAGTAGCGAAGTAGGAAATTGTGTCAGCAAGCACTGCGCCCTGTTTGCTGCTGATCGCATGTCGCTGAGGTGCATCGGTGATAGGGGAGGCGGCCAATCATCCACGGTCAGATTTTCCTCCTCCTGCGCACGGAGGCACCAAGCCATTTGCTGCATTTGCCGAGAGGATTTGGGAAATCCTCGTGATGAATGGACACGTCCCAGGGGCGCCTGTTTCCGCTCCAGGGCTATGGTTGCCGGCAGGAGTTGCGGGTCCGGTCCCGCAGCTCCCGACAGTCACGGGTCCATGACGTCGCCCAGCGTGGCGGCGAGGTCGCCGGGCTCCACCGGCTTGTGCAGCAGGCGGCAACCGATGGAGCGCGCCTCGCGCAGCCGCTCCGGCGCCGTGTCGCCGGTGATGATGACCACCGGCACATCCCAGCGGCTCCGTACAAGCTCGGCCACCTTGCGGCCGGTCTGGCCGCCGGGCAGGCGATGGTCGGCCAGCACCACATTGGGGCGGTTGCGCATCCGGGGCAGGCGGGCAGCCAACTCCTCCGCCGAGCCGACGGCCGTCACCTGGACGCCCCAGCGTTTCAGCAGCATGGTCATGGCATGGCGTACCCGCTCGTCGTCCTCCACCAGCAGCACCCGCCGGCCCTTCATCCGGTCCGTTGGCGATGCCGTCACCGCCGCGCTGGTGGCGGCGACGGCCATGGCGCGCGCGGCAGCGGTCAGGCGGCGGTCGGGTTCGGGGGAGAGGACAGCGCGCGGAACGGTCACCGTGAAGACCGTGCCCCGCCCGACCTGCGACCGCATGTCCAGCGTCAGGCCGAGCAGCCGCGCCATGCGGGCCACCAGCGGCAGGCCGAGGCCGAAGCCCTTGGCCGCGCTGCGCTCCGGGTTGTCGAGCTGGTGGAACTCCTCGAAGATGGCGGCGCGGGCGTCGGGGGGAATGCCCTGTCCGTCGTCCCACACCTGAAATTCCAGCGCATCGGGGCGACGTCGGCAGCCCAGAAGAACACGTCGTCCGTTTCCCCCCCCGTGACGGATGGCGTTGGACAGCAGATGGGTCAGTATCCGTTCCAGCAACCGCGGGTCGGTCCGCACCGCCACGCCGCAGGGGTGGACGTGCAGGCTCGTCCCCTCGGTCGTTGCGCTCTCCCGGAACTCCTGGGCCAGACGGCGCATCAGCGCGTCGGGTCTGAATTCCGTGACCACGACGTCCACCGCGCCGGCTTCCAGCCGGGCAAGGTCCAGAAGGCCGCTCAGCATACCGCTCAGGCTGTCGATGGAGGCCTGGAGCAGATCCGCTGCCTCTCTGGCCGAGGGGTTGGAGCCGACGGCGCCACGCAGAATGTGGGCATAGAGCGCCGCCGCCTGGATCGGCTGGCGCAGGTCGTGGCTTGCGGCGGTCAGAAAGCGCGCCTTGGCCCGGTCGGCGCGCTCCGCCGTCTCATGGGCACGGCGCAGTTCCTCCTCCCGAGCGGTGCGGCGGTCTTCGGCGCGGTGAAGCCGGTCGCGGAGCCGCCCCATCTCGCGGCGCTGCTCGACCAGTTCGGCGGCCAGACGCGCGCTTTCCTCGACTAGACGGCTTGCGTCGCGCTGCAGACGATCCGCGGTCCGGACCCCCTCGGCAAGGTTGCGGTTCAGCGCTTCCAGGCTGTCCCGCAACGCCTTGCCGGTGGTTGATCCACCCCTGTCCGGTTCATCCGAGTCCGCATGTTTCGGCATATATGTCTCCACGATGGCCCCCGCTCACCGCCGCACAACAACTTCCGGCTCTTGAATTCGCATGCTTCAGGTCACAACAGCGCAGAACAGGAATTGTTTTCGCGGACATAACGATTCGCGCGCGTGCAAGGGTCCCGATCATCGCTTCCAGGCTGTCGGTTGCGGAGCAGCGACACGCTGTGCCCAAAAGGGCGGCAGATTGTCGCATATACGACATGTCCTGGTTGCGCGGGGAGCCCAGCCTGCGGCACCGGAACGGTCGCTGCGCTGTTGAATCCCGTGGCGCCGTTCCGGCGCCGATACGGACGCCACAGGCTGACCAGATGGAGTTTCAAAGCGATGCAGGAACCCGGCGAAGGGAAGGGGCGGCCCTGCGACGCAGCCGCCCTTCGCTGGCACACCAATTGCTTTGTAAGCAAACGGATGCAGGTTTCCATCATACGGGATGTTTCTTGACCTTGTTCGCTTGGCGAACGATCTAACGTCCCTGGCGCCTGCGCGGCCCGTGGCTGGTGCATTTGGAGGCAGGTTTGATCAACCCTATGATTACGGCCACCGCCGGCTGGTCCGAGGCGGTGGAGGAGCGGGCGCAGCGCTTGCTCCGCTATCAGGTTGGGACCGAAGGGCCGGACGGTGTCCCGGTGACCGTGCAGACCATGTTCGAGCGCTGCGGCTTCACGCCGGTCGCCAGCGCCCGTTTCCTGATGTGCATCCCGCCATTGACGGCGATGCACGAGCTGACCAAGACCGTCACGCGCTTCCGCATCGACGGCGAGGTTTGCCCGGACCCGGCGGGCATGGCGAAAGCGGCCCTGTCCTTTGCCGGGCGCGCGGTGGCGGTGCATGAACTGCACCCAGAGCGCCGGTTCGTCGCCGGCGTCATTTCCTCCCTCCTGGGGTTGCAGGGTCCCAGCCGGCGGTAGGGTCGGGCGATCACCGGAGGTGCCTTCGATTCATGCGGATAACCAAGGGCCGTGCGGTTCCGCGCGGCCCTTTGCCGTTCCATGCTGCCGGAAATCCGCCATTCTTTAAAAGTTGTAACCGTCCTTTGGTTGCTCGTTCAGCGGAGTCGCATTATCAGTGTTCGGCTGTACGACCATGGGCTGGGTCCGCCGGTTCTTGGCCAGTTCTTTGACCAGCTCCCTGGCCAGTTCCCGGGCTCGGGCGAAGGAGGGTGCCGCGATGGACAGGAAGCCGGTCGATTACGGGCAGTACAGCATTCTGGTCATCGAAGATCAGCCCTTCGTGCGCCGGACCATCATGCAGATCCTCTCGCAGATCGGCTTCCGCTCGATCGCCGAGGCCGACAACGGGGAGACCGGCATGCGGGAGTGCATCCGCGCCACCCCGGACGTGATCGTCTGCGACATCGACATGAAGCCGGTGTCCGGCCTCCAGTTCCTGGCCGAGTTGCGGGCCAGCGCGGAGGTGCGGAACCGCCGCACGCCGGTGGTCTTCCTGACCAACCACACGGAATCCGAAATCGTGAAGAAGGCCATGTCCCTGGGTGTCAACGGCTTCGTCGTGAAGCCGCCGTCCTTCGGTGCCTTGAAGGAGCGGGTGGACCGTCTGCTGGCCGGCAAGTGAGGAAGAGGATGGGGGGCGTGGTGCGGCGTGCGGTGCTGTGCGGTCTGGCGGTGCTGCCGCTGGTCGCCTGTTCGGGGGAGCCGGGCGAGTCCGACATGCGCAAGCTGGTGGAAACGCACACCAGGCGGGCACTGGACGGCCAGGGGCAGGGCGGCTTCCGCGGTTTCGAGGGCTTCCGCAAGCAGGGCTGCGTCGATACCAAATACCGGAACGGCGCCCCGAAGCCGGACGACAAGCAGTATGATTGCTATTACGCGGCGACCTTTGCGCCGCAGCCGGGTGCCACAGTGATGACGGTGAACGGCAAGGGTCGCTTCACCCGCACCGACAAGGGCCTGATCTTCGAGGATCTGGGAGCGCAGCCACGTTGATATGGCGCGCGGGTGCGGCAACAGTTCAGCGTTGTCTGGAAAAGGAAACGACCGGCCATGAACCTGTCATGAACCGGCCGCGTCAGATGGTGGAAGGGGCTGGATTTGAACCAGCGTACGCTTACGCGGGCAGATTTACAGTCTGCTGCCTTTAACCACTCGGCCACCCTTCCGCTGATGCTTGACGCGACCATCGGAGACCTGCCGTTCATCGGGCCTTGCTTGGCCTTCCGTCTGGCGGGTGGCGTTATCTAACGGGTGACGACGCTCCGGTCAAGCGGCTTTCTTCACCGGCAGCGCATCTTTGTTGACGCCCCTTCGTTCAGGCCCCCTCGCCGCGGGCCACGCGGGCCAGGGTGCTCAGCGGGTCGCCGTCCTCCGCGCTGAAGCAGGCGCTGAAGTCGTCGCACACCTCGCAGTTCGGGGATTTGCAGAGCATCAGCCCCTCGCGCTCGCAGAGCTGCCGGTAGAAGAACTTCTTCCACTTCATGTCGCCGCTGTTCAGCGCGACCAGCGACGGAAAGTGCCGGCGGAACATGGCGTTCAGTTCCCGCCGGTTGGCGAAGCCCATGTCTTGCCAAAGGTGATTCGGCCCCAGCGTGCGGCGGGCGACGATGGCGGCCAGCCATTCCTCCTCGACGGTCCCGGCGGCGCGGTGGTCGAGCAGGAAGGCCCGCAGATCCTCCTCCTCGATGGCGTCCTCGCCGCTGTCGTCAGGCAGGGTGGAGAGGAGATGGGCAAAGCCCGCCGCGTGCCGCCGGATCAGCTCGGCCAGCGCGCCGCGGGGCAGTCCCAGGGACGCCGTGACGCCGCCGGAATGCTGCGCGGCCAACCCGAGGATGCGGGTGAACAGCAGCCGGTCGAGGGCTGGGCCGTCCGGAAGGCTGTCCAGTGCATCGGCGGGTGAATGGATGGAGAGGGCCAGGGCCGGATCGGCGATATGGGCAATCACGGTGTCGGCAATCATGTTCGGCGAACTCCCGCATCGGGGGGTTGTTCGGTCATGACCATGATGGTGGATCAAATTCCCGCAACTGCGAAGTGGTTTTTTTGCGGGTGCGTTGTCGAGGCCTGTCCGGCATCCGCCTCAGCCGTTCAGGACCTCGGCCGTGAAGCGCTCGAAAAAGCCGTCGATGACGCGGTCGGCCTTGGCCTTGACCAGCTTGACCGCCAGCCGGCCGACGGCCCCGCCCAGCGCCGCCGCGAGGGTGAAGGACAGGTGGGTGTGGCCGTCCACCTCCTCCAGCGTGATGCGGGCCTCGCCCTTGACCGCTCCGGCGAGGCCGCCCTTGCCCTCGGCGTAGAGGATGTAGAAGCGCGGCGCGTCCTCCGGCGCTACCCGGACGTTGCCGGCGAAGCGCGCGTTCAGCGGCCCGACCGTGGCGCGCACACGCGCGGTGTATTCGGTGGGCGACAGCCGGTCCATTTCCTCCAGCACCGGGATGCAGCGTTGCAGCACGGCGGGATCGCAGAGCGCGGTGAAGACCCGCTCGCGCGCCGCCGGAATCCGGTACTGGCCGTTCAGTTCCATGGATCACCTGTTGTTGGTCGGGAACGCCAAGCGATTTGGTGTATGGATGACCCGCTTCCAAGACGCGCAATCGAGCACGGAGGGCGACAAACATGCGGCAGGCCGTCACGACGCTGACCACCCAAACCCGCGGCCAGGGTCTGGTCGAGGTGACCGAGCCGGTGGCCCGCTGGGTCGCCGCCCAGGGCATGGAGACCGGTCTGCTGACGGTCTTCTGCCGGCACACCTCGGCCTCTCTGGTCATCCAGGAGAACGCCGACCCGAGCGTGCGCGGCGACCTGGAGCGCTTCTTCAAGCGGCTGGTGCCGGAAGGCCCCGAGCTTTACGACCACATTCTGGAAGGGCCGGACGACATGCCCGCCCACATCCGCAGCGCCCTGACCACGGTGCAGCTGTCCATCCCCGTGCTGGAGGGGCGGATGGCGCTGGGCACCTGGCAGGGGATCTACCTGTTCGAGCACCGCCGCCGGCCCCACGAGCGGACCCTGGCGTTGCATCTGCTGGGCGAGTGAGGGCCAGGCGCCCGCGCGACTACCCCAGCCAGCCCGCGATGTAGGGTTCGAGCCACCGGAACAGGGCGACGGCGGCGACCAGCCAGATTCCGACCATCAGCGCGGCGGCGGCGTAGCTGACCGGCCGGGTGGCCAGCCGGGCGGCGGTGGCGCGGTGTTCCTCCAGAACCGCCGCCGGGATCAGGCGGATGACCAGCAGGATGCCGAGCGGCACGATCAGCAGGTCGTCCAGATAGCCCAGGACCGGCACGAAGTCGGGGATCAGGTCGATGGGGCTGAGCGCGTAGGCCGCCACCGCGGCGGCGGCCACACGGGCGTACCACGGCGTCCGCGGGTCGCGCGCCGCCAGATAGAGCGCGATCACGTCGCGCTTGATCCGCCGCGCCCAGCCCTTCGCCGCCGCCAGCATGGCGGGCCGTCAGCCCGCCGCCGGGACGGGAGCGGCGGACTGGCGCAGCCGTTCCAGCAGGGTCTTGGTGGCGAAGCCGTCCGGCACGGCGCCGATCGACTGCTGGAAGCGGCGCACGGCGTTGCGGGTGTTGGCGCCGACGATGCCGTCCGCCGTTCCTGGTTCCATGCCCAGCGAGGCCAGCCGCTCCTGAAGCTCGATCCGCTCGTCGCGGCTCAGCGCCGGTTCGTGGCGCGGCCAGCTTCCCTGCACGCCGGAGCGGCCGGCGAGACGGTCTGACAGCAGCGCCACCGCCAGCGCGTAGCTGGTCGAGGGGTTGTACTTCATGATCGCCCGGAAATTCTCCCGGACCAGGAAGGCCGGCCCCTGCGCGCCGGCGAGCATCAGGACGGCGGCCCGCTCCTCCTCGCCGCCGCTCAGCTCGCCGCCGTTGACCGGTCGCACGCCGAGGCGGCGCCATTCGGACACCGGCTTGGAGATGTTGTACTCGGCCTGCTCGTAGGGGAAGCCGGCGGGCAGGGTGACCTCCTCGCCCCAGCGCTCCCCGGTGCGCCAGCCGTTGGCCTGCACGAACTTGGCGGTGGAGGCGAAGACGTCGGGCAGGCTGCCCCAGATGTCGCGCCGCCCGTCGCCGTCCTCGTCGGTGGCGTGCTTGAGGAAGATGGTCGGCATGAACTGGGTCTGGCCCATGGCGCCGGCCCAGGAGCCGCTCATCCGCTCCGGCGGGATGTCGCCGCTGTCGAGGATGCGCAGGGCGGCCAGCAGCTCCGTCCGGAAATAGCTGGCGCGGCGGCCTTCATAGGCCAGCGTGGTCAGCGCGTCGACGACGGAGAAGCCGCCGGTGAAGTTGCCGAAGTCGGTCTCCACGCCCCAGAAGGCCACGAGGATCTCTGCCGGGACGCCGGAGCGCTGGCTGATGCGGCGCAGCAGCGCGCCGTTGTCCTGGATGCGCTGGCGCCCGGCCTGGATGCGGCGGTCGTTGACCGCGCTGTCCAGATACTGCCAGGGCTGGCGGTTGAACTCCGGCTGGGAGGAATCCAGCTCGACCACCCGGTCCGACAGCTTCACGTTGGCGAAGGCGCGGTCGAAGGTTTGGGCGCGGATGCCCTGGCCGAGCGCCTCGGCGCGCAGGGACTTCAGCCAGTCGGCGAAGCTGACGGCGGGCTGGGCCGGGGCCACGCTGGCCGGGGCGGCGGCCGTCGCCTTCGCGGTTCCGGACGTGGTGGTGGCCGACACGGGCGGGGCGCCCGTCGTCTGGCAGCCGGCCAGGATCGTGGTGGCGAGCAGGAGGCGGACGGGAAGGGACAGCAGGGGGCGCATGCGCTCTCGTGACCAACAGGGAAAGGCTGTGCGGGAGCCTAGGACGGACGGCCCTTTCACTCAACGGACAAGTTCCGGTGCCGGAAGCAACGCTCATCCGCCACGCGCGGGGAAGGTGGGCAAGAATCGACACGGATTGCACGGATCAAACCGGATTTCACGGAGTCACTCGGCTCGACCAGCGGTGTGCTTGCGGGTTTTCAGAAATCCGTGAAATCCGTGTCCGAGTCCGTGAAATCCGTGTCGGATTTTGTCATCCGACGGAGTGACGCGGCGCCCAGACAGCCTGGACTTGACCGTGAACAAAACTTGAACAAACGGGCAGAAATCCCCATATCCAGAGCATTCCGAAACCAGAGACGAGACGTTCGCGGCCCGCCCCCCGGCGCGCCGCCGAGAGGGTTCGCCATGCCGTATTTTCCGACCATCGAACTCACCCCGCAGGTGTCCCTGCTGCTGGCGCGGGGGGCTCTGCGCCTGAATCCCGGCCAGTGGGTGCGGGGTCCGAAGGGGCATGGCCGCTACCTGCGCACCGACCCGCGGACCGGCACCACCTATGTGAGCTGGCTGCGCCCCGGCGACGATTGGGAAACCGCGTCGCAGCGCTTCAGCCGGGCCTGCCGGAAGGGCTTCATCGGGCGCTATCGCGGCGGCTACGAGGCGGAGAAGGCGCGTCGGGAGATGGCCCGGCTGATCGCGGATGCCGACCACGCCGGTGGCGTTCCAATGCGGGACGAGCGGCAGCCGACGCTGTTCTAAGGCGGCAACCCACGCGCCCATGGAGAGCAGAGGCTTGGCCGAAGGGACCATCAACGCCATCCGCATCGGCTGCGCCGGCTGGAGCATCCCGAAACCCTCCGCCCCGGCCTTCCCGGCGGAGGGCACGCATCTGGAGCGCTACGCCCGCGTCTTCCCAATGGTGGAGGTCAACAGCCGCTTCTACCGCCCGCACAAGCCGGAAACCTGGGAGCGCTGGGCGGCCTCGGCGCCGCCGGACTTCCGCTTCGCGGTCAAGCTGCCGCGCGCCATCACGCACGAGCAGCGCTTGAAGGACTGCGCCGCCGCGCTGGAGCATTACCTGTACGAGGTCGGGCATCTCGGCGACCGGCTGGGGCCGCTGCTGGTGCAACTGCCGCCGACGCTGCGCTTCGAGCCGGCGGTGGCCGGTCCTTTCTTCGCGACCCTGCGCGAGCGTTTCGCCGGCCTCGTCGTCTGCGAGCCGCGCCACCCGAGTTGGTTCGCGGCGGAACCGGACCGGCTGCTGGTCGACCATGCCGTGGCCTGCGCCGCCGCCGATCCGGCTCCGGTGCCCGCGGCGGCGGAGCCGGCGGGCTGGGATGGCTTCCGCTACTGGCGGCTGCACGGCTCGCCGGTGATGTACCGCAGCGCCTACCCGCTGGACGCGCTGGACCGGCTGGCCCGGCGCTTCCGCGACGAGGCGCGGGAGCGGCCGGTCTGGTGCGTCTTCGACAACACCGCCGACTTCCACGCGGTTGACGACGCGCTGACGCTGATGAGCCGTTTGGGTGCCTCCACAGGTCAGAGAGACAAGCCCGGCGCCTGACCGCTATCGTTGCGCGAACGCAAGCGCAGCCGGGGCGGTCGGGTATGGACGTCATTCTTCTGGTGCTGATCGGGGCCATCGTCGCCCACCGGTTCAACCGCCGGCTGACGGCGCAGGAACGCGAGATCGCCCGGCTGCGGCAGGCGCTGGAGCGGGTGCAGGGGCCGGTGACGGTCGAGGCCGCGCCGGTCGATGCTCCCGCCGCGGCCACCGCCGCCATGGCGGAGGTTCCGCCGGAGCCACCGCCGATCCAACCGCCCCCGGAACCCTCGCCACCCCCGCTGTCGGTGTGGAGCCGGCTGGAGGACGCTCTGGCCGGGCGCTGGCTGATCTGGCTGGGCGGGGCGACGGTCGCTCTGGCGGCGGCCTTCTTCATCAAGATGTCGGTGGAGCAGGGCTGGCTCGGCCCCAGCGTGCGCGTGGCGCTCGGCCTGCTTTCCGCCGCGGCGCTGATGGTCGGTGGCGAATGGCTGCGGCAGCGCGGCGGAGGGGCGGAGCCGGGTGGGCGCGATCCGGTGCCGCCGGCCCTGACCGCGGCGGGACTGTTCACGGGTTTCGCCAGCGTCTATGGCGGCTATGTGCTCTACGACCTGTTCGCCCCGCCGCTGGCCTTCGCGCTGCTCGGCGGGTTGGCGGCGCTGGGGATGGCGCTGTCGCTGCTCCAGGGACCCTACATCGCGGCGCTGGGATTGCTCGGCGGCTTCGCGACGCCGCTGCTGGTTTCGTCCATCGGGGGATCGGCCTGGGGGTTGTTCGCCTATCTGCTGGCCCTGTCGGGCGCCGGGATGACGGTGGTGCTGTGGCGCGGCTGGCGCTGGCTGGGGCTGGGCACGCTGGTCGGGGCGGCGGGCTGGGTGCCGGTCTGGTACGTCGGCGGCTGGAACCCCGGCGACGCCCTGCCGGTCGGGATCTACCTGCTGCTGACCGCCGGGCTGTTCCTGATGCCCGCCCTGCTGGCCGGGCCGGTCGAGGCGATGCCGCGCACCACCCTGTTCGACATGCTGCGCTGGAAGGGCCGTCCGCGCGCTGACCGTCTGGCCGTGGCGGCGGTGGCGGTGCTGGGGCTGCTGATGGCGATGCTCGTCACCGTGGACGGCCACCGCAGCGGGTCGCTGGTGATGCTCGCCCTGTTCGGGCTGCTCTGCGTCGCGGCGGGACGGCGGATCGAGCGGATCGCTGGCGTCGCCTGGATCGGCGCTCTGGCGGTTCTGCTGGCCTTCGCCGGCTGGACGGTGCCGCGCTGGCCCCTGCCGCCGCCCGCCGTCACCGCGGATGGCCACCCCATCGTGCCGTCGCCGGGCGCGGGGCTGCCGTTCCAGTCCGGGCGGTTCCTGTGGGCGGTGGGCGGCTTTGCCCTGCTGTACGGGATGTGCGGCTTCATCGCCCTGTGGCGGTCGACGCGGGCGGCGCTGTGGTCGTCGCTGGCGGCCTGGATGCCGGTGGTGCTTCTGGCGCTCGCCTACTGGCGGCTGGACCCGCCGCAGGCCGACACGCTGTGGCCGGTGGCGAGCCTCGCGCTGGCGGCGCTGCTGGTCGCCGGAACCGGCCCGCTGGCCCGCCACCGCCACCAGCCGGGCGTCGGTCTTGGGCTCGCCGCCTTCGCCGCTGGGGCCGCCGGAGCGCTCAGCCTCGGCGCGGTCATGATGCTGCGCGAGGCCTGGCTGACCGTGGCGCTGGCCGCCCAGGTGCCGGTGCTGGCGTGGCTGGAGCGGCGGATGGGGCTGCGCTCGCTGCGCGCGGTGATCCTGCTGGTGGCGGGCGCCGTCCTGGTCCGGTTGGCGCTGAATCCGTCGGTGCTTGAGTATGGGGAGGATGGGCTCGGCTGGATCGTCTACGGCTACGGCCTGCCGGCGGCGGGCTTCTTCCTGGCCGCCCATTGGCTGCGCTCCGCCCCGGACGGCAGGGGCGATGACGGGGTGGTCGCGCTGCTGGAGGCCGGCGGGCTGGCCTTCGTCACGCTGCTGCTGTCGCTCGGCATCCAGGCGCTGACCCGCGGCACGCTGGACGAGCCGCCCGACACGCTGCGCGAGGTGGCGCTGCACACGCTGGTCTGGCTGGCGCTGGCCCTGCTGCTGGCGACGGGGCGGCGCTGGCGCACGCGGCCCGTGGCGGTGTGGGGGCGGCGCATCCTGGCCGGGCTGGCGGCGCTTCAGGCGGCGGCGCTGCATCTCGTTGCCCTGAACCCGCTGTGGAGCGACGAGGCGGTGGGCGCGTGGCCGGTGGCGAACACGCTGCTGCTTGCCTATGGGCTTCCGGCCCTGCTCGGACTGCTGTTCCTGTGGGTGGAGCCGCTGCCGGCCCGGCTGCGCCCGTGGGTCGCGCTGCTGCCTCTGGCGCTGCTCGGCACCAATCTGGCGCTGGAGATCCGACACGCCTTCCAGGGACCGGTCCTCTCCGGCCCGGACCTGCCGGACGCCGAATGGTACGGCTATTCCGTCGGCTTCCTGGTGGCGGCGGTGCTGATGCTGGTCGCCGCCCTGCGGTACCGGCTGGGCTGGCTGCGCCACGCCGCGATGGCGCTGATCCTGGCGGTGGTCGCCAAGGTTTTCCTCAGCGACATGGCCGAGCTGGGCGGGCTCTACCGCGTCGCCTCCTTCCTCGGGCTGGGGCTGAGCCTGATCGGCGTCGGCTATCTCTACCGCCGGCTCCAGGGCACCGCACCGCAGGGAGGGCAAACAATCGCCTGAGCGAACGGTCGGGTTGACATCCGCCCCCCTCTCGCGCTCCGATGATGGCAACGAACGCAGAAAAGCCAAGCCGCAGAAAAGCCAAGCCAGGGAGGCCCGCAGCCATGACCAGTTCCATCGCCCATCCCATCCTGCCGAACGGCGACAGCGGCTTCACGGTGGAGGCCGCGTCGATGAAGTTCGGCCGCGGCATGCTGACAGAGGCGGGGAACGACGCCAAGGCCATGGGCATGCGCCGGGTGGCCTTGTTCACCGACCCCCATGTGGCCGAAATCGCGCCCTTCGCGGCGGCGCTGGACTCGCTGAAGGCGGCCGGGCTGGACGTCGCCGTCTACGACCGCTGCGCGGTGGAGCCGACCAGCGCGTCTTTCCTGGAGGCGGCGGACTTCGCCCGCGACGGCCGGTTCGACGGCTATGTCTCGGTCGGCGGCGGGTCGGTCATCGACACGGCCAAGGCGGCCAACCTCTACGCCACCCACCCGGCGGACTTCCTCGCCTACGTCAACAAGCCGCTGGGCGAGGGGCGGCCGGTGCCGGGTCCGGTCAAGCCGCACATCGCCTGCCCGACGACCTGCGGCACCGGCAGCGAGACGACCGGCGTCGCCATCTTCGACCATGTGGAGATGCGGGTGAAGACCGGGATATCCTCCCGCTATCTGCGCCCGAATCTGGCGCTGGTCGACCCGGCGACCATCGACAGCCTGCCACCGGGCGTCATCGCCTCCACCGGCTTCGACGTGCTGACCCACGCCATCGAGAGCCATACCGCGCGCTCCTACCGCTCCCGCCCGAAGCCCGACGCGGCCAACCCGCGGCCGCCCTACCAGGGCGCCAATCCCTGGTCGGACATCGGCAGCCTCCAGGCGATCCGGCTCGGCGGACAGTATCTGGAGCGCGCCGTCAACGACCCGGCGGACGAGGAGGCGCGCGACGCCCTGATGTTCGCGGCAACACTGGCCGGACTGGCCTTCGGCAACGCGGGGGTGCACATCCCGCACGCCATGTCCTACTCCGTTGCCGGGATGAACCACCGCTTCACCGCGCGCGGCTACGAGAAGGCCGCCCCGATGGTGCCGCACGGCATCTCGGTGGTGCTGAACGCGCCGGCCGCCTTCCGCTTCACCGGTTCCGCCGAGCCCGAGCGCCATCTCCGCGCCGCCGAGGCGCTGGGGGCGGAGGTCCGCGACGTGTCCCCGGCGGACGGCGGCGCCATACTGGCCGCCCGGCTGATCGCCATGATGCGCGCCACCCATCTGCCCAACGGCCTGTCGGCGCTCGGCTACGGCGCGGCTGACATTCCGGATCTGGTGCGCGGCGCGATGGCGCAGCAACGGCTGCTGACCATCGCCCCCCGCCCGGTGACGGAGGAAGACCTGCGCGGCCTCTACGCCGACGCCATGACCTACTGGTGAGCGCACCGACGGGCGGCCCCATCCCGTGGGACGAGGCCACCCGCAACGGTGTTACGGACGGTTCGGGTACAGGCCCTGGGTTGCAATGCAGACGGTCTGTCCAATCGCCGGGGACTGGGTGGACACCTTCTGGGTGGCGCCGGCCGACGCGGGCGCGACCGCCACGGTGCCGCCGGTGATGCCGGTGTTGGGAACCGTGACGGTGCCGCTGGCCGTGCCGGCGACGCTGGCGGCCGTGCTGGGGGCCGGGCCGCTGGTGTTGTACGGCCCGTTCACGGTGAAGCCGGCGCCGCCGTCGTTGATCGAGGTGTCGCCGAGATAGACGGTGCCCGAGGTCGGGGCCGACACCGGGCTGCCGCCGGTGGTGACGGGAAGGCTGACGGTGCCGGTGAAGGGAACGGTGGTCGAGCCGCCCGACCCGCCGCCCGTGCCGGTGAAGGTGGCGGTGTGGGTGTGCGGCTGCAGCGGAACCTGGGCCGCCGACAGCAGAAGCTCCTGCTGGCCGACCTTGGCGCCGATGGCGATGTTCGCCAGCCCGGGGCCGGTGCCGGACCCGATGGCGGCGCGGCCGCGCAGATCGGGGACGGCGAAGAGGTCCGCGTTGTTGCCGCCGTAGCGGTAGCCGATCAGAGCGAACAGCGCCTGGTTTTCGCGGACCGTCAGCGTCCGGCCGTCGGCGATGACATAGCCCTGCGGGCACCAGTCGAACGCGTAGGTGCAGATGGTGCCGATGTACGGTTCCACGTTGCAGGCGGCGGCGGGCGTGCTGAACAGAGCCAGGCCGCTGGTCATCGCAAAGGCGGCGGAGAGAAGAGTCTTGCGCATGATGTGTCCTCAGCGTTGAGAGGGGGGCTTTTGTGGCCGCAACCTGTTACGGACGGTTCGGGTACAGGCCGTTGGCCACGATGCAGACGGTCTGTCCGATCGCCGGGGACTGGGTGGACACCTTCTGGGTGGCGCCGGCCGACGCGGGCGCGACCGCCACGGTGCCGCCGGTGATGCCAGTGTTGGGAACCGTGACGGTGCCGCTGGCCGTGCCGGCGACGCTGGCGGCCGTGCTGGGGGCCGGGCCGCTGGTGTTGTACGGCCCGTTCATGGTGAAGCCGGCGCCGCCGTCGTTGATCGAGGTGTCACCGAGATAGACGGTGCCCGAGGTCGGGGCCGACACCGGGCTGCCGCCGGTGGTGACGGGAAGGCTGACGGTGCCGGTGAAGGGAACGGTGGTCGAGCCGCCCGACCCGCCGCCCGTGCCGGTGAAGGTGGCGGTGTGGGTGTGCGGCTGCAGCGGAACCTGGGCCGCCGACAGCAGAAGCTCCTGCTGGCCAACCTTGGCGCCGATGGCGATGTTCGTCAGGCCGGGGCCGGGGCCGGTCCCGGTGCCGATGGCGGCGCGGCCGCGCAGGTCGGGGATGCCGAAGATGTCCGCGTTGTTGCCGCCGTAACGGTAGCCGACCAGGGAGAACAGCGCTTGGTACTCGCGGACCGCCAGCGTCCGGCCATCGGCCGGGATATAATTGCGGGGGCACCAGTCGAACGCGAAGGTGCAGATGGTGCCGATGTACGCCTCGTCGTTGCAGGCGGCGGCGGGGGTGCTGAACAGAGCCATCCCGCTTGCCATCGCAAGCACGGCGGTGAAAAGAGCCTTGCGCATGATGTGTCCTTCGCGTTGGGATTGTTTTTTGAACTTTGACGACCGGTTGTCACACAAGTGAATGATTTTATTTTTTCACGAACTTACTATCTCATATCCCGCTTAGGTGGTTAAACGACATTTTTATACAAATTTGTTCATCGTTGGGTCGTTTTTGCAATCGACACGCAAAGCTTGCAGTGCCGGCGGGGGAACCGGGCTGCCGGCCGCGACGGCGGATCCTTGGGGCACCCCCTCCGCGCGGTTCCGGCGGCCGGAACACGATCGGACGGGGCACGTTGTTCCGGAAGGGCCATCGGGATGGAGGCCCGGGGGCGGAGGCATGGCGCCAACATCATGAAAATCATCATCTTCGGACAATCCATCAGCTCCTCCTGGGGCAATGGGCACGCCACCCTATGGCGGGGGCTGGTCAAGGCCCTCGCGCGGCGGGGCAACCGCGTCGTCTTCCTGGAGCGCGACACGCCCGAACGGGCGGAGCACCGCGACCTGTGGGACATCTCCGGCGGGGAGCTTCTGCTCTACGACCGCTGGGAGGATGTGGCGGCGGTGGCGCAGCGTCACGCCGACGAGGCGGACGTGGCGATGGTGACCTCCGGTTGTGTGGACGGTGCGGCGGCCTCCCACCTCGTGCTGGGGTCGAAGGCGCAGCGCACCGTCTATTACGACCTCGACACGCACATCACCCTGTCCCGCTCCGAAACGGGGGAGCGGCCGGCCTATCTGCCGCCGGAAGGGCTGGGCGGATTCGACACCGTGCTGAGCAGCACCGGCGGGCAGGCGCTGGAGGCGCTGAAGACGCAATTGGGCGCACGGTTCGTGGCGCCGCTCTACGCCTGGGTCGACCCGGACCTGCACCGTCCCGCCGATCCGGTGCGGCGCTATCTCGGCGACCTCTGCCATCTCGGCGCCTGGGTCGAGGACCGGAAGGCGGCGCTGGAAGCGCTGTTCATTGAGCCGGCCCGGCGGCTGGGACGGCGGCGCTTCGTCCTGGCCGGCGGCGGCTATCCGGACGACGCGTCCTGGGGGGCCAACATCCAGCGCGTCCGGCATCTGCCTCCGGCGGAGCACGCGGCCTTCTTCTGCTCCTCCACCCTGACGCTGAACGTGACGCGCCGGTCCCTGAAGGCGATGGGCTGGTGCCCGTCCGTCCGGCTGTTCGAGGCGGCGGCCTGCGGCGTTCCGGTGATCTCCGACGAATGGGAGGGGATCGGCGCCTTCTTCGAGCCGGGGCGCGACATCCTGGTCGCGCGGGAGACCGACGACGTGACCACGGCGTTGATGCTGCCGCGCGGCCATCTTTCCACGCTGGCCCAGCGCGCGCGGTCGCGCGTTCTGGAGGAACACACGGCGGAACGGCGCGTGCGGGAGTTGCGCTCCATTCTCGACATCAAGGGGGGCGGCGATGATTGATCCGACGTTCCCCGGTTGCCCGGCTTGCCTCTCTTGGAAGTAAGCCGCCCTGGGCGCTCTGGCCGTCCGGTCGGGTTCCCGGTTCCGAGGTCGGCAACCCGGTGCAGGACGGCTATCCCTTTCGCGAGTCGATCCACTTCCAATACCCCGGTTACCGGAAGCCCTTTTTCGTAGAAAACAAAGAGGGAGCTATCGCGGCAGGACTGTCCCGATTCCGGCTGTTCTCCGGGCCGCCAAGATGTCGGAGAGAAAGAAGGGCGTGCGTCAGACAATAAGTTCCAATGAATAACACCACAGGGACATGGGATGAACGAAGCGGTGAAGCGTAGGAACAGCCCGGCAGGAGAACGTCACCCGAGCGTCGGCGCCCCTTCAGGCCTTCCTTTCCTGGAGGCGCTGCGATGGCATTGACCATTCTCACCGTGGCGTCGCCCTTTGCCCCGATCGGCGCCGATCCGGAAAACGAAGGCACGGCGGAGCAGGTGGCCGGCGCCATCGACGCCGCCCTGGTCCGCGCCGGGCACCGCTCGATCGTCATCGCGCCGGAGGATTCGGCGGTGGCCGGGACGCACATCCCGCTGGCGCGCGTCCATGGCGGGGCGCATGGGCAGGTGCCGGACGAGCGGGCGCAGGCGGCCGTTCTGAGGCGCGTCGCCACCGTGGTCGCCGGAGCGGTGGAGGACCACGCACCCGACCTCGTCCACCTCCATGTCCGGGACTTCGAAGCCCTGCTGCCGCCGCAGGATGTGCCAGTCCTGGCGACGCTCTACGAGCCGCTGGACCGCTACCGGCCGGAGGCCCTGGCGTCGCGGCGGGCGAAGCTGCACCTCCAGCCGGTGTCCGCCGCGCAGGTGCGCGGAGCCTCGCCGGGGCTGACGTTCCTGCCGCCGCTGGAGATCGGGGTGGCGGTGGACCGCCTGCACATCCGGGTGCCGAAGCGCCGCTTCGCCGTCTGCCTGGGCGACATCGAGCCGGAGATGGGCTTCCACATCGCGCTGGACGCGGCGCGGCAGATCGACATGCAGCTTCTTCTCTGCGGCGGCCTGTCCCGCGGCGCGGAGGAGCAGCGCTACCTTCAGGAGGAGATCCGGCCCCGGCTGGACCCCAAGCGCCGCTTCCTCGGGCGGATCGGCTTCGGGCGCAAGCGCTGGATGCTGGGGGCGGCGCGCTGCCTGCTGGCGCCCAGCCTGATGTCGGAGCCGACCCCCGTCGCGGCGCTGGAGGCGCTGGCCTGCGGCACCCCGGTGGTGGCCTTCCCGACCGGAGTCCTGGCCGACCTCGTGGAACCGGGCGTCACCGGCTTCCTGGTCAAGGACGCCGAGGAGATGGCCCGCGCCATCGAGCACTGCGAGGGCTTGGACCCCGACGCCTGCCGCGCCGTCGCCCGCGCCCGCTACTCGCTGGACGGCATGACGGAACGTTATCTGGCGCGCTTCGAGGAGCTGGTCGCGGGAGGGACGGCGGCAGCGGCGGGGGTGGCGTAGCGCCCCTTCCTTTACGGATTGGCTCCATAGAGCTTGGCCATTGACAGCTGGTCGGCCAGCCGCCCGTCGATCAGGCTGTGGCGGCGGGCCACCGCCTCCTCCTGGAAGCCGTGCTTGGCGTAGAAGCGCCGGGCGCGGCCGTTGTGGCCGAACACCCAGAGCGACAGCCGGTGCAGCCGCCGCGCCCGCACCCAGAGGTCGGCCGCGGCGATCAGGCGTCCGCCGACGCCCAGCGCCCAGAAGTCCCGGCGCACCGCCAGCCCCAGACTGGCCTCGTGCGCGGTGCGGGCGTAGGCGCCGGTCCACAGCGACAGCGACCCGGCGATGGTCCCGTCCGCGATCGCCAGCAGGGTGGCCGTCCGGTCGCCGATCCTCTGTTCGGCGAGGAAGCGCCGGGCCGCCGCGACGTCCGGCAGGGATTCGGCGGCGCTGCGCATCAGGAAGTGGGTTTCGCTCCGCACCGCGTGGTCGTAGGCGAGGTAGGCGGCGGCGTCCGCCGGCAGGGCGGGGCGGATCTCCAGCCGTCCGATCCGCGCTTGGCGTGGCGCCACGACGGTCGGGTCTGGCGCCGGAGCGGACCATTCGGGAATTCCGTCCGCCCCGATGATCTTGCCCATCAGCCGCTCGCTGCGCCACGCGCCGTTGACGCGAAGGACGTCGCGCATCAGCCCCTCGTCGAGAAAGCCGAGCCGTTCGTAAAGGGACAGGGCGCGGCTGTTGCTCTCGGCCACGGTGAGTTCCAGCCGGTGCGCGCCGGTCCGCCGCGCCCAGGTTTCCGCCGCGCCGAACAGCGCGGTGGCGACGCCGCGCCCGTTCCAGTCGCGCCGCACCCCGACCGCCAGGGTCACCGCGCCGCGGTTGCGGCGGAACCGCCCGCCATGGGCGCTGAGATAGCCGACAAGGTCCGCGGGATGATTGCCGGCGGCCTCGGCGACGAAGATGGTGGAGTTGCCGGACGCCTGGAAGGCGGCGAGGTCGCGTGCCCAGAAGGGCCTCTCGCCGGGCTCGCGCAGCAGGAAATCGCTTTCCGCGTCGATCCGCGCGACCAGGGCCATCAGGGCGTGGCGCTCGCCGGGCCGGGCTTCGCGGATGGAAAAGCCGCCGATGGTCTGAATGTCCCGCATGGCGCGCAGCCTAGGCCCGCCCAGGGGCGATGGCAAAGCGGTTGTTGCCGTATGGCCGGCGCGGCTATCGTCGCGCCATCGTGAGACCTGGAGTTGCCATGCCCACCGTGACCGTCCGTCCGGCCATCGAGGCCGATTGCCCGACCATCCTCCGCTTCGTCCGGGAACTCGCCGTGTTCGAAAACGAACCCCACGCCGTGAAGGCGAGCGAGGCGGACTTCCGGCGCGACGGCTGGGGGGAGCGTCCGGTGTTCGAGGCGCTGATCGCCGAACTGGACGGGGAGCCCGTCGGCTTCGCGCTGTGCTTCCGCAGCTATTCCACCTGGGAAGGGCGGGCCGGCCTGTTCGTGGAGGATCTCTACGTCACCCCGGAAGCGCGGCGCTATGGCGTGGGCCGCAAGCTGCTGGCGACGGTGGCGAAACTGGCGGACGAGCGGGGCTGCCGCCGTGTCGACCTGAATGTGCTGCACTGGAACCCGGCGCGCGATTTCTATCTGCGCATCGGCTTCAAACAAATGGAGGAGTGGCTTCCCTACCGTCTCACCGGCGATGCGATCGCGGCACTGGCCGCGCAGGCGGATGAGGTTTGAGGGAACGAAAGCGCTGTTCTGTTCCGGTGGGCTGACGGTCGGGGCGTGTTCATGGCCCCGACCTCATCGCCACCACGCGGTACTTAGGCCTTGGTCCTGCGGGACCCTCAGGCGGCCTTGGCCGGCATCGCAGCGTTCAGCAGGTCCAGGTAGCCGGACCGCTCCTCGCGCAGGGTGGACAGCAGGTCGGCGAGGCTTTCGCGGACAAAGGGGTCGTTCTGGCCGTCGATCCGGTTCAGCGCCAGCTGGATGAACTCATCGACCAGGGCGATGTGAACGCGAGAGGACGAGGTAATCTGTTCGGTGGTGGTGGCGATCAGCATTTTAAAACTCCGTTTTGTCTTGTGTGTTCGTGATGTCTCTATTTGGCCATGTCCCGGTTAACGACTTACTAACGGGGGCTCTGCGGGGCTGGTGTCTTGAGGGGTAATCCCGCAACCGACAAATATAGGGAGATTTTACCCGTAAGGATTACCACTTTTCTTTAAACAAGCGGACGCTTTTCTGAGCCTGTGAGACTTTTCAAGGACTTCCGTCGAAGGTCGTAGCGACCGGACCGGCATAGGCGGGAGGGAAGCGGAGCCTTAACGGCGGCGTCCGCAAGCCTTAAGCCGCCACGGCGGGGCGTTAACAGGCCGTCCCGCCGGGCGGAGTACATCCTTTGCGAGGCCCGGTGCGCCAGGCTTAGCTCCTTACGCGGCGCGCGGCAGCCGGCCCGCGGCGCGGTCCATGCGGTCGGCGCGTTCCAAGGCCTGGGCGACCAGATCGTCGAACAGGTCGTTGACCAAGGCCGACAGGCGCACCGGCGCGCCGCCAAGCTGCGGCCCTTCCATCAGCAGGGAGCCTTCCTCGCCGGGGCCGACCACACGCCAGCCCTTCGCCGTCATCTCGGCGACGCGGGTCTTGGCGATGAAGGCGCGGACATGGTCCATGGCGAACTCGCTCATTCAGATCTCCCAGGGCTGGAGAGGGGCAGCGGGATGGGGGCGGGATGGGGGCGGCAGGGTCGGTCACGCCGAAACGGTAACGCAGGAAACGGAACGCAACAAGAACAAATTCGGCCGGACCCTTGCCCAAAGGGGATTCCGCGTTGATTCCCCTTGCCCGGCCGGCGATTCGGGAAAAAATGCGCTGACCGGAACGATGTTCGAACCGACGAGGACATGACCATGACCGGCAAGACCGGGATGCGCACCGAGACCGACAGCTTCGGACCGATCGAGGTTGCCGCCGACCGTTACTGGGGCGCCCAGACGCAGCGCTCGCTGCGCAACTTCCGCATCGGCGGGGAGCGCATGCCGCCAGCGCTGGTGCGCGCGCTCGGCATCCAGAAGAAGGCGTCAGCGCTCGCCAACATGGCGCTGGAGGTGCTCGACCCCCGGCTGGGCCGCGCCATCGTCGAGGCGGCGGAGGAGGTGATCGATGGCACGCTCGCCGATCATTTCCCGCTGGTGGTCTGGCAGACCGGCTCCGGCACCCAGAGCAACATGAATGCGAACGAGGTCATCTCAAACCGCGCCATCGAGGCTCTGGGCGGCGAGATGGGCTCGAAGAAGCCGGTCCACCCCAACGACCACGTCAACATGGGGCAGTCGTCCAACGACAGCTTTCCCACCGCCATGCACATCGCCGCGGCCGAGCAGATTCACCACGAGCTTCTGCCGGCGCTGGAGCACCTGCACGCGGCGCTGGCGGCGAAGGCGGCGGAGTTCGCCGACATCGTGAAGATCGGGCGCACCCACCTCCAGGACGCCACGCCGCTGACCCTGGGGCAGGAGTTCTCCGGCTACGCCGCCCAGATCGCCTACGGGATCGAGCGGGTGAAGGCGTCGCTGCCGCAGCTCTACCGGCTGGCCCAGGGCGGCACGGCGGTGGGCACCGGGCTGAACGCCAAGACCGGCTTCGCCGAAGCCTTCGCCGAGGAGGTGGCCTCCATCACCGGGCTGCCCTTCGTCACAGCCGAGAACAAGTTCGAGGCGCTGGCCACCCACGACGCGCTGGTGGACGCGCACGGCAGCCTGAACACGCTGGCGGTGTCGCTGATGAAGATCGCCAACGACATCCGCCTGCTCGGCTCCGGCCCGCGCTGCGGCATCGGGGAGATCGCCCTGCCGGAGAACGAGCCCGGCTCCTCGATCATGCCCGGCAAGGTGAACCCCACCCAGTCGGAAGCGATGACCATGGTCTGTGCCCAGGTGATGGGAAACCAGACCACCGTCAGCATCGCCGGCGCCACCGGCCATTTCGAGCTGAACGTCTTCAAGCCGGTGATCGCCTACAACGTCCTCCAGTCGATCCGGCTGCTGGCCGACGCCTGCAACAGCTTCACCGACAACGCCGTGGTCGGCATCGAGGCGAACCGCGAGCGCATCGGCCAGTTGCTGAACGAGAGCCTGATGCTGGTCACCGCGCTGAACCCGCACATCGGCTACGACAACGCGGCGAAGATTGCCAAGAAGGCCCACAAGGAGGGAACGACCCTGAAACAGGCCGGCGTGGCGCTGGGCCTGCTGACCGAGGAGCAGTTCGATCAGTGGGTCAAGCCGGAAACCATGGTGAAGCCCCGGTGACCGGGGCCATGCGCCGTCCATGAAGAAGCGCTCCGTCCTCATCGCCGGGCACCCGACCAGCGTCTCCCTGGAAGAGGAATTCTGGGAGGCGCTGAAGGGGCTCGCGCAGGCGCGGGGGATGTCGGTCAACGCGCTGATCGAGGAGATCGATTCGACCCGCAGCGGCAACCTGTCGAGCGCGATCCGGGTCCATGTGCTGAACGCGGTGCAGGGGCGGGGGGAGGGGGGCTGCCCCCGCCGGGAGCGCCCCTGGACAGGCGGCGGGGGGACGGCTACACCCTTGCGCCGGACCGACCCCTTCCCCTCGCGCCAGAGTGTCCGCCCGTGACGCCCGACATCACCCTCCTCGACACTATCGCCATTCTGTGGTTCCTCGCCTGCTGGGCGGGCTTCACGCTGATCCAGGACCACATGCTGGGCGGACGCATGGTCGTGAACCAGCATCTGAAGAAGGTGCGCCGCCATTGGATGGAGCGGATGCTGGAGCGCGACAACCGCATCATGGATTCGCAGCTCGTCGGCCACACGATGCAGAGCTGCACCTTCTTCGCCAGCACGAACATGCTGGTGCTGGCCGGTCTGGTCGGCGCCTTCGGCGCGGTGGAGAACGCCCACAAGCTGGTCGGCACGCTGTCCTTCACGGTGCAGACCACGCGCGAGTTCTTCGAGCTGAAGATGCTGCTGCTCGTGGCGATCTTCACCTTCGGCTTCTTCAAATTCACCTGGGCGCTGCGCCAGTACAATTACTGCTGTGCCCTGATCGGCTCCGCCCCGCTGCCCCCGGTGCCGGCGGAAGAGAAGACGGCCATGGCGGACAGCATCGCCGCCGCCATGACGCTGGCCGTCAAGGCGCTGAACGGTGGCATGCGCGCCTATTACTTCGCCATGGCGGCGCTGGCCTGGATGCTCGGCCCCTGGTTCTTCATGGTGTCCACTGCGGCGGTCATCGTCGTCCTGACCCGTCGGCAGGGCTTCTCCGCGACGGAGAAGGTCATCCGCGTACAGGTGGATGCGCTGGAGAGACGCGAGCGGCGATGATGCACGTTTTTGGCGATAAATATGTTAAAATGTTCTAAATCTGCGACGTTATGGCCAATACGCTGCAGCGCAAATTAATGCTTTTGTCATAGCCGCCTGATGGACGCGTGCGCTGCAGCACGCCATGTTGAGGGGATCGGCCATGGACATCGACACAGCGGTATCGGTCTTGAATTCGCTGGACGAGGCGGAACGGCTTCTGGCGGAAGTCCGGCTGCATCCAGGGGCCTGCGGTGCCGCCAAGGAGTTCATGGACCGCAACCGCGAGCTTCTCGCCCAGGCACGCCACTGCATCGATGCGGCGCACGAGCTGGCCTGATGCCGGCCCGACGATGGGCGGGAGTGGCCGGTTCCCGTTGCGCGTCAGCCCTTCCTGAGGACCTTGCCGCCCGTGCCGGCCATCTTCGCCCAGTCCTTCGCGAAATAGGCGAAATCGCGGGACGGGCGGCTGTAGAGGTAGCCCTGGGCCAGCGACACCCCCAGCTCCGTCAGGAGTTGCGCGTGTTCCGGTCCCTCCACCTGCTCCCCGATCAGCCCGAGTCCCAACTGGCGGCACACGTCCACCATGGACCGCAGCATGGCCATGTCCCGCCCGTTGTTCACGGCGCCGCGGACGAAGTGACCGTCGATCTTGGCGAAGTCGGCCTGTATCCCGTAGAGCGACTGGAAGGAGGTCGATCCGGCCCCGACATCGTCCAGGCAGATGCGGAATCCGGCGGCGCGGAGCTTCTGCAGGACGTCGTTCAGTTTGGCGATGTCGGTGACGACGACGGTCTCGGTCACCTCGATCAGCAGCTTGCGGGCCAGCTCGCCATAGGGCTCGGTCACCGCCAGGAACTGGCGCAGGAAGATCGGGCTCATCAACGTCTTGGCGGACAGGTTGATCGCCACGTCCGGCAGGGTCGGCTCCTTGCGGTGGGCGTGCATGGTGTCCAGCACCGACTGCGTCAGCAGCAGGTCGAAGTCGTAAATCAGCCCGACATCCTCAGCGAAGGTGATGAAGTCCACCGGTGACAGCGTGCCCTCCACCCGCGTCAGCGCTTCGAGATGATGGACGGTCCGGGTCCCGATGTCGACGATGGGCTGGTAGACGACGAAGAAGTCGCGCTTCTCGATGGTCGCGCGCAGCCGGCCGATGCGGTCCACCGCGTCGGACAGCATGCGCTTGGCGCCGTCCTCCAGGCTGGAGATGGTGAACTCGCCGCCCTGGGCCGACGCGAAGGCCTGCACCGTGTAGACCAGCGCGCGCGCCGCATCGGCGGGATCCAGCCGCTCGTCCGACACGTCCAGCGACCAGGTGCGGATGCCGCCGGGCAACTCTCCGCCGGCGCTCTGGATGATCTGGGTGATGTGGGCCTGCACCTCCTGACCGTCGATGTCGGACGCGTGGACGACGCCGTAACGGTCGGTGGCCAGTTGCCCGGCGCTGTCGCCGTTGGCGGAGATCGCCCGCAGATAGGCCTCGATCCCCTGCATCACCTCGCTCGCCGCCCCTTCGGGCAGGGCGTCGACCATCGATTGCAGGCCGTCGATCAGCAGCAGGGTCAGGGCGTTGTCCAGCCCCTTCTCCCGCGCCTTGATGATGCGGTCCTCCAGGATGTGGCTGAAGGCGTTGCCGTCCAGAAGCTGCCCCGCCGCGGCCAGCGCCTCGTTCGTGTTGCGCGGGCCGGAGGCCAGAAGGACGGTCAGGAACAGCGACCCGGGGCAGGAGTCGAGCCGGCAGCCGCCGAGCAGCGCCGGGAAGCGGTTGCCGTCGCAGCCCTGGAAGACGACGCGGGCCGGCTTGATGCGGCCCTTGTCCTGGATGCGCTTGAACAGGACATTGACGTACTTGCGGTCGTTCGGCGCCACGACGTCGAGCAGGCTGCTGCCGACCAGACCCGCCACGTCGCCTTCGGTCAGGCGGCAGCGCGCGCCCGCGCAGAACAGGATGTTTCCCCGCGCATCCGTCTCGATCAGCAAATCCGCAGCGGCGAAGGCGAAGCCGACGAAGCGGTCACGCTCGCGGTGCGACGGGCGACGGACCTGCGCGTTGGTCTGCGGCACCGGGCGTCTGATCGAGTCATGCGCAAGCTGCATCGGCAATAGCCCGAAATTGAGAAAAAGTTTATCGAATTGCGTCATTCATTGAATGGAGACTAGCCGCGTTCCCGTTCTGAAAAAAGCGGCAAGATTTGCCTCGCCATTCCGAAGGAAAGTTCGAAACTTAGAATTTTCAATGATTTAAAGAAAAATGTGGTTGTGAGCCGCGTTGGATTATCGCACCCGGCGCGAGAAAAAAACGACGGCGGGCCGCTTCCGAACAGGAAACGGCCCGCTGCAACGATCGAAAGCGGAGAATCGACCGGAAGGGTCAGGAGCGGGGATGGAGCCGGGTCACATGACCCATCTTGCGGCCGGGACGGGATTCCGCCTTGCCGTAGAGGTGAAGGCGGGCGCCCGGCTCGGCCATCAGCGCCGGCCAGCGGTCCGCGTCGGCGCCGATCAGGTTCTCCATCTCGGCGTCGGCCACCCGCTCCACCGAGCCGAGCGGCAGGCCGCAGACGGCGCGGACAAGCTGCTCGAACTGGCAGGAATGGCAGGCGTCCATGGTCCAGTGGCCGGAGTTGTGCGGGCGCGGCGCCATCTCGTTGACCAGCACGCCGCCGTCCGGCGTCACGAACATCTCCACCGCGAGCACGCCGACGAGGTCCAGCGCCTCGGTGAGGCGGCGGGCGACCCGCTCGGCCTCGGCCGCCGTCTCCGCCGCAACACGGGCCGGGGCGATGGTCTTGTCGAGGATGCCGTCCTTGTGCCGGTTCTCCACGGCGGGGTAGGCGGCCATGTTGCCGTCGAGCCCGCGGGCGACGATCACCGACACCTCGCAGGTGAAGGAGACGAAGCCCTCCACGATGCCGGCGTCGGAGCCGATGGCCGCCCAGGCCTCCGCCGGGTCGCTGCCCGGCTCGATGCGCGCCTGCCCCTTGCCGTCATAGCCGAGGCGGGTGGATTTCAGGATGCAGCGCGGGCCGATCTCCGCCACCGCCGTCGCCACCTCGTCGGCGCTGCGGGCGGCGCGCCAGGGGGCGGTGCCGATGCCCAGCGCGTTGACGAAGGACTTTTCCTCCACCCGGTCCTGGGCGACCGACAGCACCCTGCCGCCGGGATGGACGGGGGTGAAGCGGCCGAGATGCTCGACCACGCCGACCGGGACGTTCTCCCACTCCAGCGTCACCACGTCGACGGAGCGGGCGAAGGCCTCCAGCGCGTCGAGGTCGTCCCAGCCGGCGGAAGTGACGGCCGCCGCGACCTGGGCGCCGGGGCTGCCCTCCGATCCCGGCGCGTAGACGTGCGTCTTGTAGCCCAGACGGGCGGCGGCGAGCGCGGTCATGCGGCCAAGCTGGCCGTCGCCAAGCATGCCGATGGTCGAGCCGGGCGGAAGGATGCGGTGGGCCATGGTTCAGGCAGGCTCGTCGACGGGGGCTTCGGCGACGGCGGCGGTCTGGCGGGCGCGCCAGGCGTCCAGCGCCTCGGCGACGGCCGGGTCCATCAGGGCGATGACCGAACCGGCGAGCAGGGCCGCGTTGATCGCGCCGGCCTTGCCGATGGCCAGCGTGCCCACCGGAACGCCACCGGGCATCTGGACGATCGACAGCAGGCTGTCCATGCCCTTCAGCGCGTGGCTTTCCACCGGGACGCCGAAGACGGGCAGGGGTGTCATCGAGGCGGCCATGCCCGGCAGGTGGGCGGCGCCGCCGGCCCCGGCGATGACCACCTTAAGGCCGCGGTCGCGGGCGGTGGTGGCGTAGTCGACGAGGCGCTGCGGGGTGCGGTGGGCGGAGACGATCCGGACCTCGTGCGGGACGCCGAGCGCGGTCAGCGTCTCGGCGGCGTGCTTCATGGTGGTCCAGTCCGACTGGCTGCCCATGATGATGCCGACCAGCGGCTTGCGGTCGGTGGTGGCGGCGATGGATGCGGACACGGCGCGCGCTTTCCTCTAGGTCCGGAAAGCGGCGCATTATAGAAAGCGCGCGCGCGGAGTCCAGCGCGACGCGCGACGCCGGGCCATGTTCCCCGCCGAAAAGCCGCCTCAGGCGATGATGTCGGGCAGCATGCGACTTTCCAGGACCATGATCTGGTCCTTGAGCGCGAGTTTGCGCTTCTTCAGACGTTGCATCTGAAGCTGGTCGAACGGCGCACGTTCGTGCAGTCGGGCGATCACGTCGTCGAGGTCGCGATGCTCGCTGCGAAGCGTGGCCAGTTTTTCCTTCAGCATCTCTTGTTCGTTCATACGCGCGGGGCCCGCTGGCTGAGCGGCGGGGACTATACCAGATTTCCGCCGCAACGGCAGTGCGAAACCACGCATTCTTCGCAGGGTTATAATCCGGTCGCCGGAATGTAATATACTCGGAGGACCAGAACCATTGCGGTGGAGCAACGTTCTGGTATGACTACCTTTCGCAGCGGTTCCAGACGACACGGGACAGTCTCCATGACAGCAGGCAAGCGCATCGGCATTCTCACCAGCGGCGGCGACTGCGCCGGGCTGAACGCGGTCATCCGCGCGGTGGTCCACCGGGCCGTCCTGACCTACGGCTGGCAGGTCCTGGGCATCAAGGAAGGCACCCAAGGGTTGCTGCAGCGTCCGGTGCAGTATCAGGTGCTCGACCTGCCGCAGGTCGACGGCAACATGATGCGCATGGGCGGCACGATCCTCGGCACGACCAACCGCGGCGACCCCTTCGCCTACCCGATGGCCGACGGCACGCAGAAGGACCGGTCGGACGAGATCATCGGCGGCTACCGCGAACTGGGGCTGGACGCCCTGATCGGCATCGGCGGCGACGGCAGCTTCGCCATCCTGAAGAAACTGGCCGACAAGGGCGGCTTCCAGATGGTCGGCATCCCCAAGACCATCGACAACGATCTCGGCCTGACCGAGGTGTCGGTCGGCTACGACACCGCCGTCGGTGTGGCGGTCGAGGCGCTCGACCGGCTCCAGCCGACCGCGGCCAGCCACGCCCGCGTCATGGTGCTGGAGGTGATGGGCCGCGACGCCGGCCACATCGCCCTGGCCGCGGGCATCGCCGGCGGCGCCGATGTGGTGCTGATCCCCGAGATCGCCTATTCCATCGAGAAGATCGCCCAGAAGATCAAGCAGGTGCGCTCGACCGGCCGCAACTTCGCCCTGGTCGTGGTGTCGGAGGCGGTGAAGACCGTGGACGGCACGGGCGTGCAGAAGCTGTTCCAGGGCGGCCAGAAGCGCTACGGCGGCATCGGCGACTACATCGGCGAGAAGATCGCCGAGGCGACGGGGGCGGAGACCCGCGTCACCGTCCTGGGCCACGTCCAGCGCGGCAGCATGCCCAGCCCGCGCGACCGTCTGGTCGCCTCGGCCTTCGGCGTGCACGCCGTGGATCTGATCGCCGAGGGCAAGTTCGACCGCATGGTCGCCTGGTCGGACCGCGGCGTCATCGACGTGCCGATCACCGAGGCCATCGCCAAGTACGCCTGCGTGGAGCTGGACGGCGCCATGGTCAAGACCGCCCGCGGCTTGGGCATCAGCCTGGGCGACTGAGCGGAGGCTTGTGGGGAGGCAGGCACGGCGATGTCGGAAAACCCGCTCTGGGACTTCTCGCTCGCCGTCTACGGACGGCCGGGCGTGCCCGCCGCCTGCCTCGACATTCAGGACCGGCTCGGCCAGGACGTGAACCTTCTGCTGTTCGCCGCCTGGGCGGGCATGGCCTGCAGCGCCGACCTTCCGGCGGACGAGCTGGCGCGGATCGACTCCGCGGTCGCTCCCTGGCGGGACGAGGTGGTTCGCCCGCTGCGCGCCGTCCGCCGCCGGGCAAAGGGGGAGGACGACGCCCTCTACAAGCGCCTGAAAGCGGCGGAGCTGGAGGCGGAGCGCGTCCAGCAGGACCGCCTCTTTGCCCTGTCCGGACTCACCCCCGCGGCGGGGGGCGGCGTCGCTCTGGCCGCGACCAACCTTTACCGGCTGGTGCCGGAGGGGGACCCGGCGCTGATGGCGCTGCTGGCGGCGCTCGACACGCCGCCCGAGCCCTGACGGAACCGGTGCGATGACGACTCCCGCTATCCTAACCTCGCCCCGGCTGATCCTGCGGCCCTGGCGGGACGGGGATGGCGACGCTTTTCACGCGCTGTCACAGAATCCCGCGGTGATGGAGCATTTGCTGCCGCTTCCCGACCGGGCGGCCAGCGACGCGGTGATCCAGCGCATCGGCGAGCATTTCGACCGGCACGGCTTTGGCTTCTGGGCGGTGGAGCGGCCCGGGCACAGCCCCTTCATCGGCTTCGTCGGCTTGGCCCGGGTGACGTGGGAAGCGCCTTTCGCCCCCGCCGTGGAGGTGGGATGGCGGCTCGACCCGGACCATTGGGGGCAGGGGCTGGCGACCGAGGCCGCCGGGCTGGCGCTGGCCTACGGCTTCGGCAGCGTCGGGCTCGACGGGATCGTGGCCTTCACCGTGCCGGAGAACCGGCGGTCGCGGCGGGTCATGGAGCGGCTGGGAATGGAGCGCGATGCGGCGGGCGACTTCGACCACCCGCGGGTTCCCGACGGCCACCGCTTGAAGCGGCACGTCCTCTACCGGATCGGGCGCGACCGCTTCCAGGCGAGGATGAAGGCGGGAATCAGCGGACCAGGATGAGGCTGTTGCGGTCGCCCGTCTCGTCGGAGACCTGGAAGGGCTTGCCGACGTAGAAGGCCTGGCAGCGCTTGCCGCCGGACAGGCGGGTCAGTCCGGCTTCCCATTCCTGCCCGCGCGGGCCGAGGATGCGCAGTTTCAACTGGTCGAGCAGCGGGAATATCTGATAGCCCTCGAGGTCCAGCGGCTCCCCCTTCGCGGAGAAGGCCTCCTGGTTCAGTGTGAGGGTCTTGCCGTTGAGGTCCAGCTTGACGTCCTGCGCCCACGGGCATCCGCCGCCGGCGGGTTTCTCGTTGGCCGCGGCAGGCGCCGTGTTCAGGATCGCCGGGACGAGGGCGCAGGTCAGGGCAAGGGCACAGACGTTCAAGGTGCTTGTCATCGACGGAATGCTTTTCATAAGCGGGAACCGGTCCTCGCGCTGAATACCCCGGTATGATCCAGCGCATGGGGTGCAGAATAAGTTTTGCAAAAGTGAAATGCAACGCGGGGCTTCTCGTGGGTGGGTTGCGGGAACGGCAGGACTTGTGACCAATCCGTCAGCGGGCCTGTCCATTCCTTCGGCTTCCGGTACCCCTTCCACCATCAGGCACGTCCCATGGCGACGATCATCGAGGCCCTTCTGGCCGCCATCGACCATCACCAGTCGGGCCGTCTGGCCGAGGCGGCGACGCTCTACGGGCGGATTCTGGAGGCCGACCCCGAACAACCCGACGCTGCGCAGCTCCTGGGCGTGCTGCACGCGCAGACGGGCCGCCCGGCGGACGGGGCGCGGCTGCTGCGCCGGTCGCTGGCGCTGCGTCCCGACTCGGCAGGCGGTCACTCCAACCTTGCCGGCGCGCGTCAGACCATGGGCGACGCGGCGGCGGCGGAGGCCGGCTACGCCCGCGCCTTGCGGCTGGACCCGCAGCTTGCCGACGCCCACACCAGCAGGGCCGCCGCTCTGCGCGATTTGAACCGCGTGCCGGAGGCCACCTGTTCGGCGCAAAGGGCCTTGGCCCTGCTCCCGGCCTCGGCGGACGCCCTGGTGAATCTCGCCGAAACGGCCTTGGCTGGAGGGCGGGCGGCGGCGGCGGAGCGCGCGGCTCGCCGCGCCGCCGCGCTGGCGCCGGAATCGCCGGCGGCCCGGATGATGCTCGGCTCCGCCTGTGCCGCGCAGAAGCGCTGGGACGAGGCGGAGGCTGCCTACCGCGCGGCGCTGGACCTCGCCCCCGGCTATGGCGCGGCCTGGGGAAATCTCGGGTCGCTGCTGGCCGGGCAGGGCCGCTTCGACGAGGCGCTGGCGGCCTTCGCCGCGGCGGAGGGATGCGGTTTCTCCGGCCCGTCTTTGTGCGCAGCGCGCGGTGGTGCGCTGCTCGCCATGGCCCGACCGGTGGAGGCTCTTGCCGACTTCGATCGGGTGCTGGAGGCGCGTCCCGGTGACGCCGGGATGCGCTGGAACCGCGGCTTCGCCCGGCTGCTGGCCGGGGACTGTGAGGGCGGCTGGCCGGAGTTCGACTGGCGCCGCCACGACGCGCGGGCGGAACCGCCGTGGCGCCGCTTCGTGCAGCCCACCTGGAGCGGCGGCGACATCGCCGGGCGCACCATTTTGCTCTATGCCGAGCAGGGGTTGGGCGACACCCTGCAGTTCGTCCGCTACGTCCCGCTGGTGGCGGAGCGCGGGGCGCGGGTGATCCTGGAGGTGCAGCCGCCCTTGATGAGCGTGCTGTCCGGTCTGCCGGGGGTGGAGCGGCTGATCGCCCGCGGCCACCCGTTGCCGGACTTCGATCTGGAATGCCCGCTGATGAGCCTGCCGCGCGCCTTCGGGACCAAGCTGGACGACCTGCCCGCCGCCGTGCCCTATCTGCGCCCCGACCCGCAACGCGCCGTTGCCTGGAGCAAGCGGTTGGCGGACGGGGCGGGGCTGCGGGTCGGGCTGGTCTGGGCGGGCAACCCGCGCTTTCCCGGCGACGCGCTGCGCTCGCCCCGGCTGGCGGGGCTGCGGCCGGTGCTGGACGTGCCGGGCGTGCGTTTCTTCGGGTTGCAGAAGGGGCCGGGGCGGGAGGATCTGGAAGGGGTGGACATGCCGCCTTCCTTCACCGACCTCGGGCCGGACATCGCCGATTTCTCCGACACCGCGGCGATCATGGCCAACCTCGACCTCGTGATCTCCTCCTGCACCGGGCCAGCCCATCTGGCCGGGGCGCTGGGGGTGCCGGTCTGGGTGGTGCTGCCCCTGTCGCCGGATTGGCGCTGGCTGCTGGGGCGGGAGGACAGCCCCTGGTATCCCACCGCCCGCCTGTTCCGCCAGACGCGCGTCGGCAACTGGACGGAGGTAGCCGGGCGCGTCGCCGACGCGCTGCGTGCCGCGGCTCTTACGACTTGAGAGTGATCGTCGCCTGGGTCATCTCATCGGCGGTGGACACCAGCTTGGAGGCGGCGGAGTAGGTGCGCTGCGCCTGGATCAGCGTGGTGAACTGCTCCTCGATCTTGACGTTGGAGCCCTCGACGCTGGCCGTGCTCAGCGACGCCCCGACGGTCTTCAGCGCGCTGGTGCCGGTCTCGTTGGTCAGGTTGCCGAAGGAGTTCAGGCGGATGGCGCCCGAATTGGCGCTGGTCCGGAACATGGTGCCGGACACGCTTTCCAGATCGGTCGGGTTGATCACCGTCGCGTCGGGGATGCGGTAGATGTAGCGCTGCTTTCCGCCCTGGAAGTTGGCGGCGACGAAGCCGTCCTCGGTCAGCTCCGCTCCTTGATAGGTGCCGGCGCGGATGCCGTTGTTGCCCTGGACGATTCCCAGATCCATGCCGGCGATGGTGGTGACGGAGTTGGTCATCTTCCCATAGGAGCCGAGATCCAGCGTCGTCTGGGCGAAGTCGCCGCCGGGGTTCAGGGTCAGGGTCGCCGGGCTCCCGGTTGGCCCGCCGGTCAGCGTGCCGTTGCGGGCGAAGTTCAGCGTGCCGAGCGATTGCCAAGTGGTGGGGTCGTTCACGTTGCCGTTGCCCACCGGTTTGCCGTCGGCGCCGACGACTCCGGCGTTGAAGACCTGCCAGGTCGAGGTGCCGTCGTCCGCCTGCCCGGTCTTTAGGAAGCGCAGGGCCATCGCCCCATCGGCGCCGTTCTTGTCCACCATGTTCAGAACGACGCCGGTGGTGTTCGCCGTGGTGATCTGACCGGTCACCGGCTGCTGGTCGTAGGGCAGGTTGAGGTTCAGCGACGCCTGGGTCGAGGCTTCACGGTAGTCCTGCAGCCCGCTCAGCGAGACCGGAGTCATGCTGCTGAGGCTGCCAAAGGAGCCGGAGCCGCTGGCGGGGTCGAGCTTGAAGCCCATCAGCGCCTTGCCGGCGCCGTTCACCAGACGGCCCTCCTTGTCGGGGGAGAAGTCGCCGGACCGCGTCAGGAAGACCGAATCGTCGCTTGTCCGGGCGGTGGTCGCGGTTGTGCCGGTCTGAGCATCCAGGTCCTGGACGAGGAAGAAGCCGTTGCCGACGATGGCCGCGTTGGTGGTGACGCCGGTCTGTGTGACGGTGCCGCCGCTGTGGTCCAACCGCTCGAAAGCGCGCACACCGTTGCCGGGGTCCTTGTTGCCGGTGCGGTCGCTCAGCACGAAGTCGGAGAACTGCGTCTCCGACGCCTTGAAGCCGGACGTGGAGGCGTTCGCGATGTTGTTCGAAATGGTGCCCAGGGCGCGGTTCTGCGCCGTCAGCCCGAGAACGCCATTGTTGAAGATCGTGGTGATGCCCATGGTCCGGCCGCCTCATTCCCATCGACGCACGTCCGTTGGAACGCGCCGCGCAGAGAACTGCAACCGTCGTGCCAGAAAGCGGGGAGCCGCTGAAACAACCCTCTCCCGTGGCGGGGGAGGGATTTGTTCAGGCCGCGGAAACCAAGGGATGGGCAGAAATTTCCCGGCGGAGGCGGCTCCTCACCCTGCGCTGGGCAGCTTTCGCCCACCCGCCGGCCCCCTCACCGGTCTCAATCGACCGGTTCGAACATCTTGGTCTGGGAGTTGATGGCCCACAGGTCGCCGCTGTCCAGGTCGAACCACCAGCCGTGCAGTTCCAGTGTCCCGGCCTCCACCCGCTCGCGGACGAAGGGGAAGGTCATCAGATTGTCCACCGACGTGCGGACGGCGGCGCGCTCGATCACGTCGGGCTTCTGCTGAAGGCGCTCGAACTCGGCCTTGCGCCGTTCCTCGTCGGTGTCTCCCTGGGCGGGCGGGATGTAGGGATCGAGCGCCGCGCTGGCGATGGACACCCAGGGCGACACGAAGTCGTTCTGGTCCGGCTCGCCCTTGCGCAGGCGGATCAGCCCCTGGATGCCGCCGCACAGGGCGTGGCCCAGCACGATGACGTGGCTGACCTGAAGCACCCGCACCGCGTATTCGATGGCCGCCGAGGTGCCGTGGTAGCTGCCGTCCGGCTGGTAGGGCGGGACGAGGTTGGCGACGTTGCGGACGACGAACATCTCGCCCGGCTCCGCCTGGGTGAGCAGCGCCGGATCGACGCGGCTGTCGGAGCAGCCGATCATCAGGATCTTGGGCTTCTGCCCCTCCTCGACGAGCTGGCGCATGCTGTCGGGCCGGCGCTCGTAGTAGCGGGCGCGGAAACCTTTCATCCCGGCGAGAAGCTGACGAATCGGAACGTCCTGGTCGCGGGTGTGTGGCATCGTTCTGATACCCCTCTTCGGTCGGGATTTAGCGGATGCGGTATAGCCCAGGCCGGGTCATGTTTCCAGAACCTCCGCAGGCGCCGGCTCGCCCCAGCGGCGGACGATGCCCGCGTCCAGCCCGAACAGGTCCAGCGCCCGCCCGACGGCATGGTCCACCAGATCGTCGATGGTCTGCGGGCGGCTGTAGAAGGCGGGGACCGGCGGAGCGATCACCGCGCCCATCTCAGCCAGTTGGGTCATGGTGCGCAGGTGCCCCAGATGAAGCGGCGTCTCGCGCACCATCAGCACCAGCGGGCGGCGCTCCTTCAGCGTGACGTCGGCGGCGCGGGTCAGCAGGGTGGAGGTCACGCCCGTGGCGATCTCGCTCATCGTGCGGACGGAGCAGGGGGCGACGATCATGCCCATGGCGCGGAAGCTGCCGCTGGCGATGGCCGCGCCGATGTCGGCGGCGGCGTAGGACACGTCGGCCAGAGCGCGCAGCTCCGCCACCTTCATGTCCGTTTCATGGGCCAGGGTGACCTCGGCGGAGCGGCTGACGACGAGGTGCGATTCGACGCCGATCCGGCGCAGCACGGACAGCAGCCGGATGCCCAGGATCACGCCCGAGGCTCCGCTGATGCCGACGACAAGACGGGAGGGTGCAGTCATGCCGAAGAAGTAGCGCGCGGGCCGGGCGTCGTCCAGAGCGCGGTCCTATGGACCTCTTCACGGGGCCGGCGCCGGGGGCGGAGGGACGGGCCGCACCCGGCGCTTAAAAGCAAAAAGCCCCCCTCCCGCCGGGGGAGAGGGGCCGGTAAGGCGGCGTCAGCGCGCCTCTTCCCGCTCTGAATAGGGCGACTCGTCGCCGTAGCCGTCCTCGCCGTCCTGGGCCTCGCGCTCCTCCTGCGACAGAGGGACGCCGCCGCGGCGGACGGCCAGGGCCAGGGACTCCTCCAGCTCGCGCTGGGTGCACAGGCCGAGCAGCACCGGGTTGCGCGGCTTGATGTTCGGGGCGTTCCAGTGCGTGCGGTCGCGGACCGCCGCGATGGTCGGCTTGGTCGTGCCGATCAGACGGCAGAGCTGGGCGTCCGACAGCTCCGGATGGTGCTTCAGCAGCCAGGCGATGGCGTCCGGCTTGTCGCCGCGCTTGGTGATCGGGGTGTAGCGCGGCCCCTTGGACCGCGCCGCCGGCAGCGGCAGGTCGGGGACCAGCAGCTTCAGGCGCAGATCCTGGTTGCGCTCGCAGCGTTCGATCTCGCCCTTGGTCAACTGACCATTGGCCACCGGGTCCAGCCCGACCATGCCGACCGCCACCTCGCCATCGGCGATGGCCTGGACCTCCAGGGAATGCAGGCCGCAGAAGGCGGCGATCTGCTCGAAGGTCAAGGATGTGTTCTCGACCAGCCAGACGGCCGTCGCTTTCGGCATCAAGGGCAGTGCCATCGTCCCTCCTGACAACTCCAACCCGACCGCACCCGCTGGCGGGTGGCGCGATCGGCCATACTTTACCGGATGGTCCCGAGCTTCGCCCTCCATATAGGGCCGGAACCGGTCGATGTAAGCGTGCTCGGGCAGGCGGCCGGGAAAACCCGGACACCGATCCCTCTGCTAACCGTCTTGGCGCGCTTTAGCAAGCCCACCCAGCTGTCCGGGAACAAGAATGAAGCGAAAAAATTACTTGAAAGGGAATTCCCGGCTGTGAAACCGGGGAATTCCCTTCGCAATCCAATGGATCGCCGGTGCGGCGACGGTCAGCCGCCAACCGTCATGACGATCTTGCCGATGTGTGCGCTGGATTCCATCAGGGCGTGCGCCTCGGCCGCCTGCTCCAGCGTGAAGACCTTGTGGATCACCGGCTTGACCGTGCCGCCTTCCAGGAGCGGCCAGACCTTCTCGCGCAGGGCGGCGGCGATGCGGCCCTTCTCCTCGACCGAGCGGGCGCGCAGGGTGGAGCCGGTGAGGGTCAGGCGCTTGGTCATCACCGGGAACATGTTGATGGAGACCTTCGGCCCCTGGAGGAAGGCGATGGAGACGTGCCGCCCGTCGGGGGCCATGATGCCGATGTCGCGGGCGATGTAGTCGCCGCCGACCATGTCCAGCACCACGTCGACGCCGCGCCCGCCGGTCTCCTTCTGGATGACGGCGGCAAAGTCCTCGGTCTTGTAGTCGATGGCGCGGTCGGCGCCCAGCTCCTCGCAGGCACGGCACTTCTCGGCGCTGCCGGCGGTGGTGAAGACCTTGGCCCCGAAGGCCTTGGCGAGCTGGATGGCCGTGGTGCCGATGCCGCTGGAGCCGCCATGGACCAGCAGCGTCTCGCCGGGCTTCAGCGCGCCGCGCTCGAACACGTTGGTCCAGACGGTGAAGAAGGTCTCCGGCACGGCGGCGGCCTCGACCATGCCATAGCCCTTCGGCACGGGCAGGAGCTGTGGCGCCGGGACCACGCAATACTGGGCATAGCCGCCGCCGGCGATCAGGGCGCAGACCGCGTCGTCGGCGGCCCACTCCGTGACGCCCTCGCCGATGGCGACGACGCGCCCGGCGATCTCCAGGCCGGGCAGGTCGGAGGCGCCCGGCGGCGGGTCGTAGCGGCCCTGGCGCTGCAGCATGTCCGGACGGTTGACGCCCGCCGCCTCCACCGCCACCAGCACCTCGCCGGGGCCGGGCACCGGGGCGGGACGCTGCACGGTGCGCAGGACCTCCGGACCGCCGGGTTGCGAAATCTCGACGCAGGTCATGCTGTCCGGCAGGGCGATGCCCATGGTGTCTTCCCCCATTCCTCGTTGACGCGGTGTCCGCCAATCCGGCTGTCGCCACTCCGGGCGGCCGGGCCGTTTGTGTCCGCAGGCGTCCAAAGTTAGAATTCCGCACCGGCGCTGACAAGCACGCCCCGCCGGCCTTTCCGACGTGCGGGAAGCGGACGGTGCGGGGCAGGGATGCGCGAATGCGGGAGGAGCAGCCCAATGGACATCGACGATCTGGAGCCGCGCAAGGCCAAGCCGGCGCTGAAGGACCTGACCGCGCTGGGCGTGGCGGAGCTGAAGGACTACATCGCCGGGCTGGAGGCTGAGATTGCCCGCGCCCGCGCCGCCATCGCCGCAAAGGAGGCGCAGAAGAACGCCGCCGAAGCCTTCTTTAAGAAGCCGTCCTGACGAACGGAAAAAGCCCCTCGCCCGGGATGGGAGAGGGGCGTCGCTCCGTGAAATCTCAGTCCGCGCCGACCAGATCGCGGTAGCAGTGCCAGGAGGCGTGGCCGATCAGCGGCAGGGCCAGCGCCAGCCCCAGGAAGCCGGTGACCATCCCCGCCGCGGTGAACAGCACGATCAGGAAAGCCCAGCCAGCCATGGTCCGCAGATTCTCGCGCAGCACCGCGACGCTGGTCGCCATGGCGGTGAAGCTGTCCGTCTCGCGGTCCAGCAGCATCGGGATCGACACCACGCTGATGGCGAAGACCGCCGTGGCGATGACGCCGCCGACGATGGTCCCGGTCAGCAGGAACGGGATCGTCTGGGCCGAGAAGAAAATGCGGTCGACGAGCTGGTCGAAGGCCGGCGGCTCGGTCGCGAAGAACAGCGCGAACAGCAGGAAGGCGATGCGGATCCAGGCCAGCATGGCCAGCATCAGCGCCAGCCCGATCCCGGCGATCTGCACGCCGTTGCGGCGGTAGGCCCCGACGACCTTCATCAGGGTCGGCGTCTCCCCGCGCTCCAGCAGGCGGCTGGTCTCGTAGAGGCCGACGGCGAAGACCGGCCCCAGCAGCATGAACCCCGCCGCCATCGGCAGGACCAGATACTGCATGTCCTGCATCGACAGCACGGCCACCAGCGCGAGGCTGGACAGCACCGCCAGCAGGCCATAGGCGGCGCTGATCATGGGGCTGGCGCACATGTCGCGCCAGCCGGCGCTCAGCCACACCCAGGGGCGGTCGACGTCGACGCTGCGGATTCGCGGAAGATAGGATGCCGGCTTGTGGAATTCGGAGGGTTCTTTGCGCCGGACCGGCCGATGGAATTGGGACGCACCGCGGTGAGACGACATGTCGACCATGTTGATGGTCCTCCCCTTTGCCCATTGCGCCTCTCGTGAGGGGGGAGTGTAGCAAAGCGGTCGGCTGCGTTCCAGATTGTCTTATGGACGAATTGTTTGAATACCTAATTGTCACAAAAGCGATACCAAAGCATGGGCTTGGCGGTCACTCGCCAGCCTGTTCGCCGCCAGCCTGTTCGCCGCCGGTCTTTTCGCCGCCGGTCTTTTCGCCGTCGACCTTCTTGCCGTCGAGATCCGCCTTGCGGCGCTCGGCGTCCTGACGATCGCGCAGCTTCTCGGCCTTGGTGCGCCCGAAGCGGACACGGTTCTCCTCGGCGGTTTTTTCACGCTCTTCCTTCTGGCGCATCTTCCGGAAGCGGTTCAGGTTCACGACATCGGCCATGGGGCGCGTCTCCTGAGGGCGGGACATATCGTCTTTTGGACAACTCGGCCGTTGGAATGCCCAAATTGCTTGTTTTCTTTCGGGACGATAGTTTAGCGGAACCCCGTGCCACCCGGAAGACCGGAGCGGGCGCCAGCGGTTCCCGCGGCTTGTGGCGGACATCTTGTGGCAGGAATACGGCGACTTAACAGCCGAACGGTGGGGAAGGCGGGGCAACCGGTGAAAAAACTCCTGATCGCGGCGCTGATTCTATTTGGCCTGCTGGTGGCAGCGGTGCTGATCGTGCCGAGCGTGGTCGACTGGAACGCCTACAAGGCCCAGATCGCGGACAAGGTGTCCGCCGCCACGGGCCGCAAGGTGGAACTGAGGGGCGACATCGGCCTGTCCCTGCTGCCGGCCCCGGCGCTGACGGTGCGCGACGCGCGGCTGGCCAACGCGCCCGGCGGGTCCGAGGAGGACATGGCCCGCCTGAAGGAACTGGACGTCCGCGTGGCCCTCGGCCCGCTGCTCGGCGGTCACATCCAGGTGCAGAGCATCAAGCTGATCGACCCGACCTTCCTGTTCGAGACACTGCCCGACGGGCGCTTCAATTGGGATCTCTCGGGCGCCGACGCCGGCCGTGCGGCGGGCAGCGGGCCGGGCGGATCGGGCGATGGGCTGGCCTCGGCGGTCAGCTTCGATCAGGTGACGGTGCAGAACGGCACCATCCAGTATCGCGACGCCCGGACCGGTCAATCGGAGGTGATCGACCAGATCGACGCGCGGATCGTTGCGGGCAGCTTCACTGGGCCGTTCCAGGGGCAGGGCGGTTTCCGGGCGCGCGGCGTGCCGCTGCGCGGCGAGATGTTCGTCAGCCGCCTGATCGACGGCGCCGCCGTCCAGGTCCGGGCGGCGCTGTCGATGGCCGATACCGACGCCACGCTGCGCTTCGCCGGAATCGTCACCAACCCGCCGGGCAGCGGCGGCTCGCGCGCCCAGGGCGATCTGCGCGTCGAAGGAAGCGACCTGTCCCGCGCGCTGGCCCTGGTCCGCAAAGGCTCTGCCGCGGGCGAGGACAAGAAGGCGAACGCGTTGCTCGCCCAGTCCTTCGGCATCCGTACGGCGGTCGAAGCGTCCCCGACCGCGGCGAGCTTCACGAATCTGGAGGCGCAGCTCGGCGACACGCGCGCCACCGGCACGGCGACCCTGCGCAGCGGAACGCCGGCCAGGGCGGAACTGACGCTGGCCCTGAACCGGCTCGATCTCGACGCCTGGCTGGACCGCGCGGGCGCCGGCGGTGGTTCGGACGCCGGCGCCCAGCCTGCCGCCCGCAATGGGAACACGGCCAAAAGCGCGCCGCCCAGCGCTCCATCCGGCAGCGCCCCAGCCCCGACCGGCAGCACGACCCCGCCCGGCGGCTTCGCCCTGCCGGACACGCTGGACGCCAAGCTCGACCTCGCGGTGGACGGCATCACTTACAACGGCGGCGTCATCCGCCAGGGGCGGGTGGAGGCCAGCCTGACCGGCGGCACATTGAACATCGACCGTGTCAGCGCGCTGCTGCCCGGCGGCTCCGACATCGTGGCGGCGGGGGAACTGGCGGCGGCCAACGGCCAGCCGAACGTCAATCTGCGGATGGAGGCGAACGCCGACAACCTGCGCGCTGTGCTGGAATGGCTGCGTGTGGACGTCCGCGCCGTTCCGGCAGACCGGCTGCGCCGGGCCTCGGTCGCCGCGCAGTTGCAGGGGCGGCCGGGGCGGCTGGACGTGAACGGGCTGGACCTGCGGGTGGACGCCAGCCGCCTGACCGGCGCCGTCGCCTATGTGGACCGCGGGCGGCCCGCCTTCGGCGCGCGGCTCGACCTCGACCGGCTGAACCTCGACGCCTATCTGCCCCAACCGGGCGGCGATGCGGCGCCCCAGGCCACCCCTGCCACCAATGGCGTGGGCAGTGGCAACGCCGCGGCTCCCGCTTCCGCCAATGGTGCCACCCAGGCCCCCGCGCGCAACGGGCGCTCCTCGATGACACCGGCCCGGCTGCTGGCCGGCGTGGACGCGAACCTGGAATTGTCGGTCGGGCAACTGACCGTGCGCAACACGCCGGTCCAGGGGCTTCGGCTCGACGCCACCGCCGCGGGCGGAGCCCTGTCCATCAAGGAGGCGACGGTGCAGGACGCCGCCGGGGTGAAGCTCCGCCTGGACGGGCAGATCGCCGGGCTGGAGCCGCTGCGCGGCGCCCATCTGACGCTGAACGCCGAGGCCGCCAGCCTGGAAGGCGTGGCCCGCGCCGTTCCCTGGCCGGAGGGCGCCCCCGCGCCGGAGCGGCTGGGAGCGGTGAAGGCGCAGGTCCGCCTGTCGGGCGACGCCGAGCGTCTGGCGGTCGAGCTGGGGGCTGAGGCGGCCGAAGGCTCGCTGGAGGCGGGCGGCACGGTGCTGAACGTCGAGAAGAACCCGTCCGTCGATCTGAAGCTGCGCGCCAAGCATCCGGAGCTGGCCCGGCTGGCCAGCCTGTTCACCGATAACCCGTCTTCCGGCGGCGCAGTGTCCGGTTCCTACGGCCCGATGGACCTCTACACGGAGCTGGCGGGGACGCGGAAAGCCTTCACGTTGGGCAACATCCAGGGCGTGCTGGCCGGCGTCACCGTCAAGGGCAAGGCCAGCGCCGACCTGAACGGCAGCAAGCCGCGGGTGGAAGCCGACCTGCAGACCGGCGACCTGGAGCTGGACCGGCTGGCGGCGCTTCCCGCCGCCGCGGCCCGCCCTGCCGGCGCCACTTCTCCGGCGGCCGTGGCGTCGCCGGGCGCGCCCCCCGCCGCGACGGGGGATTTCAGCGGGCTGCGCCGCTTCGACGGGCGTTTCGCGCTGACCTCATCCGCTCTCGTCAAGGGCGGCACGCGGATCGAGAATCCGGCCCTGCGCGCCACCGTGACCAACGGCGTGCTGACGGTGGAGCGGTTCGACGGCACCCTGATGGGTGGCCAGCTCGGCGCCACCGGGCGGCTCGCCGCTCCGGGCAATCAGACGCCGACCGCCGAGGCCACCATCACCCTGTCCAAGGCCAAGCTGGCCGAGGCGGTGGGCGGCGGCCTGGGCGGCGGAGCGCTGGAGATCGCCGGGGGCGTGCTCGACGCCGAGGCCAATTTGACGACCAGCGGGGCCGGCGGCGACGCCATGCTCAAGGCGCTGGCCGGCCAGGGCCGGATCAACGCCCGTGACGGTCTGCTGCGAGGCTTCGACCTCGGCGCCCTGCGCGACCGGCTGACCAAGCTGGAGCGTCCGCAGGAGCTGCTGGGCGCCGTGATGGGCGGGCTTCAGGGCGGGGAGACCCGCTTCGCCCGGCTGGACGGCAGCTTCGCCATCGACAAGGGCGTGGCGCGCACCGAGGACACGCGCCTGACCTCCGACCTGGGCGAGGCGGTGGCGGTGGGGCAGGTCAACCTTCCGGCGCAGACCATCGACATGCGCGTCCGCCTGACCGTGCAGTCCGAGCAGGCGCTGCCCCCGCTGACCGTTCGCATGACCGGCGCCCTCGACAAGCCCACCCGCTCCTTCGAAATGCAGGAGGTGCAGGAGTATTTCGCCCGCCGCGCCGCCGAGGGGCTGCTCAACAGGGTGGTGCCGAAGGATCTGCCGATTCCCGGCGGCGGCAATGCCCCGAAGCCGGACGCGCTGTTGAAGGGGCTGATCGACGGGCTGAGGCGTTGAGAGTGTGGACGCGCGTGACGCTTTGCGTCCAAGCCCCGTGATGCTTTGCGTCCAAGCCCGTTGAAGTTCCGTGGGGCGGGTCCCATAATGCGGCAGACAAGAAGCGGATTTTGAGTCGATGCAGGTGGACAATAAGATTCTGGACGATCTGGCCCGCGTTGCGGGTGGCGCGCTTGGCGCGCTGTCGTCCCTGCGCGAGGAAGCTGAGGCGCAGATGCGCCAGCAGTTCGAGCGCGTTCTGTCGCGGATGGACGTGGTGAGCCGCGAGGAGTACGAGGCCGTCCGCGCCATGGCCGCCAAAGCCCGCGAGGAGCAGGAGGCCATGGCCGAGCGGCTCGCCGCGCTGGAGGCCACGGTCGCGACGCTCAAGGCCGAACACGATCCGAAGCCGGCAACGGGCGCTTCCGCTCCCGCCGTCGGCCCCATCGCCGGAGGGGGCACCGGGCCGGTCTGATCCGGACCACCGCCTACGTCTCCGAACCTTCACGGATGCACCGCCGAAAACCAGTTGCGCCGGCCAGACCCTTTTGGCACGGTGCATTGGGTGGTATTCATCCGTCTGCCAGCCACAACATCTCGGGGCTTCCCCTTCTTGCGCGAAGGCGGATCCGCCCCGGGGCGGTTCCGTCCACCGCGCCTTTACAGGAGGACGCCGACATGTCGGCTGTTGCCGTCGACACCCCCTCATCCGCGCACAATCCCCTGGACATCGTCGAGGAGATCGTCACCGCCAACGAATGGCCCTTCGAGCGGGCCGGCGAGGACGAGCTGATCGTCGAGATCGGCGGGCGCTGGGGCGATTACCGCCTCTATTTCGTCTGGCAGTCCGACGTCAGCGCGATGCAGTTCTCCTGCCAGTTCGACATGAAGGTCCCGGCGGCCCGCCGCTCCTCGGTCAACGACCTGTTGGCGGAGGTCAACGCGCGCATGTGGCTCGGCCATTTCGATGTCTGCGCCGAGGAGCACACCCCGATGTTCCGCCAGACCATGCTGCTGCGCGGCTCGCGCGGCGCGACGGTGGAGCAGCTGGAGGACCTCGTCGAGATCGCCCTGTCGGAGTGCGAGCGCTTCTACCCTGCCTTCCAGTTCGTGATCTGGGGCGGCAAGTCGGCGTCGGAGGCGGTGTCGGCCGCCATCCTCGACACCGCCGGGGAGGCGTGACCGTCATGGCGCAAGGGAAGGCGCAGGGTTGCACGTTGCTGCTGGCCGGCTGCGGCAAGATGGGCGGCGCGATGCTCGACGGCTGGCTGAAGGCCGGCATTGCGTCCAGCGTCGCCGTCATCGAACCGTCCGGCCTGCCGGAGTCCCTGCGGTGCAACCCCGCGGTCGTGCTGGCCAGCGGCGCGGACGCCTTGCCCGCCGGCTTCGCGCCGGACGTGGTGGTTCTTGCGGTGAAGCCGCAGGTGATGGACTCGGTCCTTCCGGCCTACCGGGCGTTGGTCCGCCCCGGCACGGTGTTCCTGTCCGTCGCCGCCGGCAAGACGATCGCCTCCTTCGAAGCGGTGCTGGGGGAGGGGGCGGCCATCGTCCGCTCCATGCCCAACACGCCCGCCGCCATCGGCCGCGGCATGACCGTCGCCGTCGGCAACCCGGTGGTGACCGAGGCGCAGAAGTCGCTGTGCGATGCGCTGCTGCGCGCGGTCGGCGACGTGGCCTGGGTGGAGGACGAGTCGCTTCTCGATCCGGTGACCGCCGTCTCGGGCAGCGGCCCGGCCTACGTCTTCCTGATGGTCGAGGCGATGGCGAAGGCCGGCGAGGCCGCCGGTTTGCCCGCCGAGCTTGCCATGCGTCTGGCGCGGGCCACCGTTGCGGGGGCGGGCGAACTGCTCCACCAGTCCCCGATCGCCGCCGCAGACCTGCGCAAGGCCGTGACCAGCCCCAACGGCACCACCCAGGCGGCGCTCGACGTGCTGATGGCCGGGGACGGCATGCAGCCGCTGTTCGACCGCGCCGTGGCTGCCGCCGCGAACCGTTCCCGCGAACTGGCGAAGTAAGGCGTCATGGCGGCCCTCAGCCCCTCCGCCCAACGGGTCCAGGATTTGCTGGACGGTTTCGGCCACGGCCACAGCGTGGTCGAGCATGAGGGCAGCACCCGCACGTCGGAGGATGCCGCGAACGCCGTCGGCTGCGCCGTGGCGCAGATCGCCAAATCCCTGATCTTCCGTACGAAAGAGAGCGGCCGGCCGGTGCTGGTGGTGGCCAGCGGGGCCAACCGGGTGGACGAGAAGGCGGTCGGCCGGCTGATCGGCGAGACGATCGAGCGGGCCGATCCAGACTTCGTCCGCGAGTCCACCGGCTTCGCTATCGGCGGGATTCCGCCCATCGGCCATGCCGTGCCGCCGCTGGTCCTAATCGACGCCGACCTGATGGGCCTTGACGCCATTTGGGCCGCCGCCGGTACCCCCAACGCGGTCTTCCGCCTGACCCCTGCGCAACTCGTCGCCATCACCGGCGGACGGGTCGAAGCCATCCGCAAGGGCTGACCGTCCGGCAACCGAGCCGGTCAACCGGGCAGGATGCCGCAGCGCGGCATGACCGCGCATCGCCGGGCCACCCCTCTTCCAAGCCTCTGGATTCTCTGGCAAGACTCTTCCCAACGAGTTCTTGAACAGAGACGCATCAGGGAGGCCCCCCGTGACTGACGCCCGGCACAACCCCTACGAGACCGACCTCGACCAGAACGCCGCCAACACGGTGCCGCTGTCGCCGCTCTCGTTCCTACGCCGCACCGCCGCCGTCTATCCCCAGCGCATCGCCGTGATCCACGGCCCGGTCCGCCGCACCTGGGCGGAGACCTACGAACGCTGCGTGCGCCTCGCCTCGGCCTTGGCCAAGCGCGGCATCGGGCTGGGCGACACGGTCGCGGTCATGGCCCCCAACACCCCGGAATCCTTCGAGGCGCATTTCGGCGTGCCAATGACCGGCGCGGTGCTGAACGCCCTGAACATCCGCCTGGACGCCGAGGCGCTGGCCTTCATCCTGGAGCATGGCGAGGCGAAGGTCCTGCTGACCGACCGGGAGTTCTCCGGCGTCATCTCCAAGGCCGTCCACATGCTGGAGCCGAAGCGCCGCCCCATCGTCATCGACATCGACGACCCGCAGGCCAAGGGCGGCGAGCTGATCGGCGAGCAGACCTACGAGCAGTTCCTGGAAACCGGCGACCCGGCCTATGAATGGCCGATGCCGGCCGACGAGTGGCAGGCCATCGCGCTGAACTACACCAGCGGCACCACCGGCAATCCCAAGGGCGTCGTCTACCACCACCGCGGCGCCTACCTGAACGCCATGGGCAACGTGCTGACCTGGGCGATGCCGCACCATCCCGTGTATCTGTGGACTCTGCCGATGTTCCACTGCAACGGCTGGTGCTTCCCCTGGACGGTCACCGCCATGGCCGGCACCAACGTCTGCGTCCGCACCATCACCGCCAAGGGCATCTACGACGCGCTGGCCGACCTCGGCGTCACCCATATGTGCGGCGCGCCCATCATCATGGGCCTGATCGTCAACGCGCCGGAGGACCAGAAGCGGGAGATCCCGACCGGCGTGAAGATGATGACCGCCGGTGCCGCCCCGCCCGCCGCGGTGATCGAGAAGATCGAGCGGCTGGGCTTCGACGTCACCCACGTCTACGGCCTGACCGAGGTCTACGGCCCGGTCACCATCTGCGCTTGGCACGAGCACTGGAACGACCTGCCGCTGGAGGAGCGCGCGGCGCTGAAGGCGCGGCAGGGCGTGAACTACGCCACGCTGGAAGGGCTGATGGTCGCCGACCCCAACACGCTCCAGCCGACTCGCAAGGACGGCGTGACGATGGGCGAGATCTTCATGCGCGGCAACACCGTCATGAAGGGCTATCTGAAGAACCCGCGGGCCACGCAGGAGGCCTTCTCCGGCGGCTGGTTCCACACCGGCGATCTCGGCGTCTGGCATCCGGACGGCTACATCGAGCTGAAGGACCGCTCCAAGGACATCATCATCTCCGGCGGCGAGAACATCTCGACCATCGAGGTCGAATCGGTCCTCTACAAGCATCCGGACATCGTCGAGGCCGCCGTGGTCGCCCGCCCGGACGAGAAATGGGGCGAGACGCCCTGCGCCTTCGTCACCGTGAAGGAGGGCAAGCAACTGACCGAGGCCGAGGTGATCGCCTATTGCCGCGAGCATCTGGCCCACTTCAAGTGCCCGCGCACCGTCGTCTTCACCGCCCTGCCGAAGACCTCGACCGGCAAGATCCAGAAATACGTGCTGCGCGATCAGGCCCGCGCGCTGAACGGAGCGAAGGTGTGACCGCTGTGACCGGGGGCTTCGGCCCCCTTCTGCCCGAGGAAAGGACGGACGCCACGGCCCTGGTTCGCCAGGGTTTCGGCATTCCCCGTGAGTATTTCGACCGGTCGGTGGAGCTGTTCGGGCCGGGCGTGATGCGGGGCCTGCGCGCCGGACCGGAGGCGGGTCGCGCCGGGCAGCTCGTTGCCTGCGCCGCCGTCTGGCCGATGGACCAGTGGTTCGGCGGGCGCCCGGTGCCGTCCTGCGGCGTGGCGGCGGTGGCGGTCGATCCGGCGCAGCGCGGGCGCGGCTACGGCACCGTGCTGATGCGCGGTTTGCTGGAGGAGGCGCGTGCCGGGGGCGCCGCACTGTCGGTGCTCTACCCAGCGACCCTACCGGTCTACACCCGCCTGGGCTTCGGGCGGGGTGGGGTGTCCTTCGACTGGAGCGCGCCGCCGGGCGCCCTGTCCGCCGGGCCGCCGCCGGGGGACGGGTGGATCCGCCGGACCGACGCGAGCGACGCCAGCGAGCTTGCGGCGCTACGCCGCAGCCTGCTCACCACCGCCAACGGACTGGTGGAGCGCAATGAAGGCCTGTGGAGCTTCGCCCTCTGTCCGGACGGTGCTCCGTCCGACGTTTACACTTTGGGTGGTCCGAGAGGGGCGGAGGGATACGTGGCGGTCGCGCCGCCGTCGGACCGGAAGCTGGTGGTTGCGGATCTGTGCCTGCTCAGCCCGCGTTCAGTGCGGCTGGCGCAAGGTTTCCTGGCCGGCTACCGGGCGCAGGTCGACCGCGTCTCCTGGCGCGGCGGGCCCGACGACCCCCTGGTCCTGATGGCGCCGGACGCCGGTCCGCGTGCCGACGCTCGCGACGAATGGCTGTTGCGCATTCTTGATCTTCGCCGCGCCTTGGAAGCCCGCGGCTATCCACCTGGGGTTGCCGGCGAGTTGGTGCTGGACGTTTCCGATGCGGTGATTCCGGAGAATTCCGGCACTTTCCGGTTGCGCCTGTCCGATGGAAAGGCCGTCGTGGACCGGGTTCCGGAGAAGACGGGCGGCGGCGGAAAAGCGGCCGGAGCGGGGCTTTCCCTGTCCATCGCGGCCTTGTCCGCCCTCTACAGTGGCCACAAAGGCCCGCAGATTCTCCGCCAGGTTGGCCTTCTGCGTGGCGGCGAAGACGCGATGGCGCTGGCGGCGCTGCTTTTCTCGGGGCCGGCGCCGTGGATGCCGGACCGGTTCTGAAGCGGTGATACCAGTTGCGTTTATCAAACCAGAAATTAACCCTTTCTGATGTATCCCTTAGCGACAAAGGCATGACGACGGCCAAAGCATAAGGCCGTACGATCCGGGGGAGCCCGATTTCATGACGATTGGAACGCGGATTGCGCTCGGTTTTGCGGCGGTCCTTCTGATGACGGTCGCGGTGGCGTTCGTTGGCTGGAACAGCCTGCGCACCTACGCCGGGCGTGTCGATCTGGCGGCCCACACCGCCGAACTGGACGCCCGGCTGAAAACCGTGCGGATCGAGGAAGCCCGCTTCGTCACCGAGCGCGACTCCAAGGCCGCCGACAATGTGCCTGGCATGCTGGACCGGCTGCGCGACGAAGCGCAGGGCACGCGGTCCGCGCTTGAGGACGCCGGCAGCATCCGGCTGGTCGACGAGATCCTGGCGGGCATCGCCGGCTATCGCAGCGCCTTCGCCAACTTTGTCGCCCAGGACGCGGAGGCCCGCGCCCGCACCCAGAGCATGGAGACACGCGCCCAGGCCCTGCGGGAGATCGCGGAGAAGATCGGCAAGCAGCAATCCGACCGCTACGACCAGAACATGGTCAGCCTGAAGGACGCGGAGCACGCCGTGCGGCAGAGCCGCGACACCTCCGACCGCGCCGACCGGCTGATCGAGATGGTGCTGGAGGCGCGCCGCCTGCAGTCCGACTTCGCGCACACCCGCAATCCGGCGACGATGGCCGCCGCCGGGGAGGCCATCGCGGCGCTGCTGGCCAACGCCGAAGCCATCGAGAAGGATCTTCTCGGCACCAACGACGAGGAATTGGCCCAGCGGATCGTCACCATCGCCGGCGCCTACCGCATGGTGTTCGACCAGACCCGCGCCGAAGGCGCCGGCGAACCGGCCAGCGGCCGCATCCAGGCGCTGGATCGCCACGCCCTTGAGATCCAGAATCTCGCCCACGAGATGCAGGAGAACCAGTCGATGGTCTCCAGCGCGCTCCAGGAGGCCGCGAACTTCGCCCAGAGCGAGGTGAACGAGGCCGTCCAGCTGCGCGGCATCGCCATGCGCCTGATCCAGGGCGCGCAGTCCGCGATGCTGGGGCAGCGCGATTTCATCCTGATGAACGGGGAGGATGCCCGCGCCCGGGTGCATGGCGCGGTCAAGGAGACGCTGGGGCTCGCCACCCAGGCCGGGGCCGTGCTTGTCGATTCGGAAGGCCGAGCGCTGATCGCCGCCATCACCGAGGCCGCCCAGGCCTTTGATCGGGAGTTCGCCGCCCTCGTCACCACCAGCGAGAACCAGCGCACCGCCTCCAAGACCATGGCCAAGGCCGCGGGCGACGTCAGCGAGCAGGTGGCCCGTCTCGTCTCCATCCAGCGCGATGACCGCGAGAACGGGCGCAGCGGGGCGGAGCTGATCATCATCATCGGCGCCGCCGTGGCGCTGGCGCTGGGCATGGTGATGGCCTGGATCATCGACCGTGCCATCACCCACCCGATGCACGCCATGACCAAGGCGATGGGCCGGCTGGCCGAAGGCGACCTGACGGTCGACATTCCCGCCGGCGACCGCAAGGACGAGCTGCGCGCCATGGCCGAGGCACTCAGCGTCTTCAAGGAGAACGCCCTGGAGATGCAGCGCATGGAAGGGGAGCGGGAGGAGATGCGCCGGCAGATCGACGCCGACCGCCGCCGCACCATGAACGAGTTCGCCAACGGCTTCGAACAGGCTGTGTCGGGCGTCGTCCTGTCGTTGACCGAGTCCGCCGGCAACCTCGGCCGCGACGCGCAGGAGATGTCGTCGGACGCCGCCCTGACCACCGCCAAGTCGAGCGCCGTCGCCGCGGCGTCGGAGCAGGCGTCCAGCAACGTGCAGACCGTCGCGGCGGCGGCGGAGGAACTGTCCTCCTCCATCGCCGAGATTTCCCGCCAGCTCAACAGCAGCTCGCAGGTGGCGGTGGGGGCGGCGGCCAAGGCGACGGAGACCAACGGCATCGTCGAAGGTCTGGCCGAGGCGGCGCAACGCATCGGTCAGGTGGTGGACCTGATCGGCGAGATCGCCGAGCAGACCAACCTGCTGGCCCTGAACGCGACCATCGAGGCGGCGCGGGCCGGGGAGGCCGGAAAGGGTTTCGCCGTGGTGGCGACGGAGGTCAAGAACCTTGCCGGCCAGACCGCCAAGGCGACCGAGGAGATCTCCAGCCAGGTGGCGCAGATGCAGGCGGCGACGGGCGGGGCGGTGGGCGCCATCCGCACCATCTCCGACGCGGTCGGCACGATCAGCAGCACGGTCACCGAGATCGCCCGCGCCATGGAGCAGCAGGGGCTCGCCACCCGCGAGATCGCCCAGAACGTCAATCAGGCCGCCGAAGGCACGCAGGAGGTGATGCATCACATCGCCGAGGTGACCAACGCCGCCACCAAGACCGGCGGCGCCGCCGACGCGGTGCTGAGCGCCAGCCGCACTCTGGCCCGTCAGGCCGATCATCTGCGCTCCGAGGTGCAGGGCTTCCTCAACAAGGTGCGGACCGCCTGAGCCGTCTGGCGGGGTTTGCCTTTCATCGTGGGACCGCGGGCCGGGGCCGAAAAATCCCCCGGCCCGTTCCCGTTGCTTTCGCACGGGGCATCTGTTAAGCCGCGCCGTGCCTCACGGACGCGAGAACTTATGGCTTTCCCCTTGTCACAGCGCGACTCCGCCCGGGGGATACCCGACGCGATTCTGGCGGGTCTGGCCGGCGTGGCGGTGGCGGCGCTCGGCCCGCTGGCCGCCATGGCGCCGCGCGGTTTGCCGGTCTGGGCCATCCTGATCGCGCTGGTCGGGCTGGCCGGCCTGGTCCGCCGCGGCGCCCTGGGGCGGCTGCAACGGGCGATGCCCGGCACGGCGGTGGTTCTGGCCTTCCTGGCTCTGGCCTCCCTCTCCATCCTGTGGAGCCCATCGCCGCGCTCCGGCCTGACGGTGGTGGAGATCGGCTACATCGGCCTCGGCGCGCTGGCCGGCGGGGCGTGGATGTCCTCCCTGCCGGGGGTGGAGGCACGGCGGTTGACCGGCCTGTTCCTGTTGGGCGTGTTCGTCGGCGTCCTGCTGTTCGCCGTGGAAGCCGCGTTGGATTTTCCGCTGCACCGCTGGTGGAACCATGTGCCGGCGGGTGTCGAGATCGCCGAGACCAACGTGCCCAAGCGCACGGCGGTCCTGCTCTGCCTGATGGTCTGGCCGGCGGCGATGGCGCTCGACCGGGCCGGGCGGCGGGGGCTGGCCGTCGCACTTCCCACAGTCTTCGCCGCGGCCTGCCTGTTGCTGACCAGCCGGTCGGCCATGCTGGGCATTGCCGTCGGCGGGGTGGCCTTCGCGCTCGCCGTCTGGTCGCCGCGGCTCGTCCGCGGGGCGCTGGCGGCGGTGTTGGGGGTGGCCTTCGCCTTCGTGCTGCCGCTGGTGCTGCTGTTGGACCGCGTGTTGAACCTGGACGGTGCCGACTGGCTGTTCCGGTCGGCCCAGCACCGGGTGGAGATCTGGGGCATGGCCGCCAGTCGAGCGCTGGAGACGCCCTTCTTCGGGCAGGGCATCGACGCCTCGCGCGCGCTGGAGCCGGAAGGGGCGGTGTCCCGCTTCGGCACGCTGACCGACAGCCTGCTGCCGCTGCACCCCCACAACGCCTTCCTGCAGGTCTGGCTGGAGCTTGGCGCCTTCGGCGCCGCGCTGGCTCTGGCGGCGGCCTTGCTCCTGCTGCTCGGCACCGGGCGGCTGGAACGGCGGCTGCAACCCTTCGCGCTGGCCCTCTTCGCGTCGGCACTGGCGATGGCGAGCACGGCCTACGGCATCTGGCAGGCGTGGTGGATGGGCGGCATGCTGGCGGCCGGCCTGATGCTCCGGCTGGCCGCGCGCACCCCGGCGGGGGGCGAATGACGGGCGCGCACGGCAACGGTCGCCGCCGCGTCCTGGTCATCAAGCTGGGGGCCTTCGGCGACTTCTTCCTGGCCCAGACCGCCTTCTCGGCCATCCGGCGGCACCACGCCGCCGACCATCTGGCGCTGCTGACCCTGCCGTCCCTGGCTCCGCTCGCCCGCCTCAGCGGCCTGTTCGACGAGGTTCTGGAGGACCCGCGGGAGCGGTCGCTCGGGGCCTATCGGCGCGTCCGCCGCCTGCTGCGCGCCGGGCGTTTCGACCGGGTCTACGACCTCCAGGCGCAGCGGCGCACTGACCGCTACTTCTGGCTGCTTGCCCCCGGTCCCTGGCCGGAATGGTCGGGCACGGCCTGGGGCGCCTCGCACCGCGATCACTATCCGGGCCGCCGCAAGGTGCCGGTGATCGAGCGCTACACCCGGCAGTTGGCGCCCTTCGGCATCGTGCCGGACGCGGTGCCGGACCTGTCCTGGCTCGACGCCGACACCGGCGGTTTCGGCATCGCCGCGCCCTACGCGCTGCTGATTCCCGGTTCCTCCCCCGGGCGGCCCGACAAGCGCTGGCCGATCGAGCGCTACGGTGAACTGGCGCGCGCGCTGGCGGCCCGCGGGATCACGCCGGTCGTGCTGGGCACGGCCATCGAGGCGGACCTCGCGCGGGCCATCACCGCCGCCTGTCCGCAGGCGGTGGACCTGACCAGCCGCACCAGCGTGCCCGAGATTGCCGGGCTGGCCCGTCGGGCCTGGGCGACGGTGGGCAACGACACCGGCCCCACGCATCTGGTCGCGGCCGTGGGGTGCCCCATCCTGGGCCTTTTCTGCGACGCCTCCGTCCCGATCCACGCCAACGGGCCGCGCATGGTCGTCCATCACCGCCCCGCCTTCGCCGACATGGACGTGGCCGGCGTGCTGGCGGCGATGGATGCTCTGCCGCCGAACCGATAGAGTGCCGCCGATCATGTTGCGGAAGCCATAAGGATTTGAGCAGGCAGGACGCCAGCGCCATGCCCGCCGATGCGGTCACCCCGCCTGCCGGAAAGCCGGGCGGGCGTCTGATGCTGCTCGCCAAACTGGGGGTGACCCTGGCGGTTCTCGGCGTGCTGGGTGTCAACGCCGACTGGACGGCCTTGCTGGCGCGCGTCACCGGAGCGGACCCCGTCTGGCTGGCGGCCGGCTTCGCGGCGAAGCTGCTCGCCGTGGTCTGTGCCGGGGAACGCTGGCGCGACGCCCTGCGCGCCGCGGGCGAACGGGTCTCGCACGCGCTGGCGATGCGGCTGATGTTCACCGGCCTGTTCTTCGGGCAGGTGCTGCCGGGGGCGCTGGGCGGCGACGTGGTGCGCGGCTGGCTGACTTACCGGGGCGGGGCGTCTTCCACCGCCGTGGTGCTGGCCCTGGTGCTGGACCGGCTTCTGGCCCTGGTCGGCTGCATCCTGCTTCTGTTCCTCGGCCTGCCGCACCTCGTGGCGACGGCCCCGCCCTCGGTCGCCTGGGCCGGACCGGTGGCGGTGGCGCTGCTCGCCATCGCCATGGTCGTTGGGCTCCAGGCGGACCGTCTTCCGCTGCCGGGCGTCCTGCTGCGCCCACCGGTCCGGGCGGTGCAGGTGCAGGTCGCGCGTCTGCGCTCGGCGCTGGTCAGCCGGGCGGCGCTGGCCGGGCTGCTGCACAGCGCGGCGGTCCACGCCTGCACCGTCTTCGCGGTGATCGCCTACGCCCATGCGCTGGGCATTCCCTTGCGGGTTCTGGACGCGCTGGCCGTCGTGCCGATGACGATCTTCGCGGCGGCGCTGCCCATCTCGCTGAACGGCTGGGGCGTGCGGGAGGGGGCTTTCGTTGCCGGCTTCGCGCTCTACGGCCTCGACGCCACCGACGCGCTGGCCCTGTCGCTGATGATCGGGCTGTCGGTCACCCTGTCGTCGCTGCCCGGTGGCCTGCTCTGGCTCAGCCTGAAGGGCTCTGCGCGGCCCTGAGCCGGGCCAACGCCCAAACCGCGGCGTCCCGCACCACCTCGCTTGGGTCTTCCAAGAGGCGTTCGGCCGCCCGTTCGGCTGCTGCGGCGTGGCGGGCGTCGCCGCTGTTGCCCAGAGCCACCAGAACGTTGCGCACGAAGCGGTCGCGGCCGATCCGCTTGATGGGCGAGCCGCTGAAGACCTGCCGGAAGCCCGCGTCGTCCAACTGCGCCAGATCGGCCAGCCGCGGCGCCGTCAGTTCCGCCCGCGGCAGGAAAGCCGCCTCGCGCGAGCGCTGGGCGAACTTGTTCCACGGGCAGGCGGCCAGACAGTCATCGCAGCCGTAGATGCGGTTGCCCATCAGCGGGCGCAACTCCTCCGGGATCGGACCCTTGTGCTCGATGGTCAGGTAGGAGATGCAGCGCCGCGCGTCCAACTGGTTGGGCGCGGGGAAGGCGGCGGTGGGGCAGGCGTCCAGGCAGCGTCGGCACTGGCCGCAGCGGTCCACCCCCGGCGGGTCCGGCGGCAGCTCCAGCGTCGTGTAGACCTCGCCCAGGAACAGCCAGGAGCCGTGGGAGCGCGACACGAGGTTGGTGTGCTTGCCCTGCCAGCCCAGCCCGGCCTTCTCGGCCAGCGGCTTCTCCATCACCGGGGCGGTGTCGACGAAGACCTTCAGCTCGGCCTTGAAACGGTGGGCGATCCATTGGCCCAGAGTCTTCAGTCGGCCCTTGATGAGGTCGTGGTAGTCTCGGTTCCTCGCGTAGACCGACACGATGCCGCGGTCGGGATGCGCCAGCAGGGCGCGAGGGTCCTCCGCCGGGGCGTAGCTGGTGCCGAGCGCGATGACGGTGCGCGCCTCCGGCCACAGGGACTGGGGATGGACGCGGCGGTCGGCCTTGTCCTCCATCCAGCCCATGTCGCCGTGCCGGCCCTGGCTCAGGAATTCGGCCAGCCGCGCCTTGGCCTCCTCGCCCAGCTCCGCCCGCGCGAAGCCGACCGCGTCGAAGCCCAGCGACAGGGCGCGGTCGCGGATCGTTTCACGGGTGGAGGTGGGTGAGTCGGACATGGTGATGGCTTGATCGCTTAGCCCTCTCCCCAGAGGGGAGAGGGGATTTAGGAGGGGTTCACCCCCGGATCAGCCGCGGCCGCGGTAGGTCTGGACGTCCTGCGACGGAATCCACACGCCTTTCGGCGGTTCGCCGGTGGCGTAGAACACGTCGATGGGGATGCCGCCGCGCGGGTACCAGTAGCCGCCGATGCGCAGCCACACCGGCTTCAGCTCGTCCGCCAGACGCTTGCCGATGCCGACGGTGCAGGCCTCGTGAAAGGCGCCATGATTGCGGAAGCTGGTCAGGAACAGCTTGAGCGACTTCGACTCCACCAGCCACTCGCCCGGCACATAGTCGATGACCAGATGGGCGAAGTCCGGCTGGCCGGTGATCGGGCAGAGCGAGGTGAATTCCGGCGCGGTGAAGCGCACGACGTAGTGGTCACCGGGGTTCGGGTTCGGCACGCGCTCCAGCACCGCCTCGTCCGGCGTCTTCGGCTGGACGGTGGCGCCGCCGAGTTGGGTCAGGCCGGCGTAGATGTTTTCAGACATCCGCGGATTCCTTCTTCGCGGGTTTCGCCGGCTTCACCTTCAGGTGGGCCAGCGGGTCTTCGGTGGCCGGGACGTCGCCCTCGTTCAGGCGGGCCTCCAGCGCGCTCGCGACCTCTTCGAAGCGGCCGTCCTCGATGGCCTGCCGAAGCTCGGCCATCAGGTCTTGGTAATAATGCAGGTTGTGCCAGGTGAGCAGCATCGGCCCCAGCATCTCGCCCGCCTTGAACAGGTGATGCAGATAGGCACGGCTGTGGTTGCGGCACGCGGGGCAGCCGCACTCCTCGTCCAGCGGGCGCTCGTCGTGGGCGTGGCGGGCGTTGCGGATGTTGATGGTGCCGCGCCGCACGAAGGCCTGACCGGTGCGGCCCGAGCGGGTGGGCATCACGCAGTCGAACATGTCGACGCCGCGCCGCACCGCGCCGATCAGGTCGCTGGGGCGGCCGACGCCCATCAGGTAGCGCGGGCGCTCCTTGACCATTAGCGGCTCGGTGAAGTCGAGCACGGTGAACATCGTCTCCTGGCCCTCGCCGACGGCCAGCCCGCCGATGGCGTAGCCGTCGAAGCCGATGTCCGACAGAGCCGCCACGCTCTCGGCCCGCAGGTCCGCGTAGACGCCGCCCTGCACGATGCCGAACAGACCGTAGCCGGGCCGCTCGACGAAGGCGTCCTTGCTGCGCTTGGCCCAGCGCATCGACAGGCGCATGGACGAGGCCGCCTGCGCCTCCGTCGCCGGGAAGGGGGTGCACTCGTCCAGGCACATGGTGATGTTGCTGTCCAGGAGATGCTGGATCTGAATCGAGCGTTCCGGCGTCAGATGGTGCTTGCTGCCGTCGAGGTGGGATTTGAATGTCACCCCCTCCTCGGTCATGGTGCGCAGGTCCGACAGGGACATGACCTGGAAGCCGCCGCTATCCGTCAGGATCGGCTTGTCCCAGTTCATGAAGCGGTGCAGGCCGCCCAACTGCCCGACGCGCTCCGCCGTGGGGCGCAGCATCAGGTGATAGGTGTTGCCCAGCAGGATTTCCGCGCCGGTGGACTTCACGGCGTCGCTGGTCATCGCCTTGACGGTGGCGGCGGTGCCCACGGGCATGAAGGCCGGCGTGTTGATGACGCCGTGCGCGGTGGAGACCCGCCCGCGCCGAGCGCGCCCGTCAGTCTTCAGAAGCTCGAACCCGATCCCGGTCATCACACCCTCCGGAGCAGCGACGCGTCGCCGTAGCTGAAGAAACGATAGTTCTGGCCGATGGCGTGCGCGTAGGCCGCCTTCATCGTGTCCATGCCCGCGAAGGCGCAGACCAGCATGAACAGGGTGGAGCGGGGCAGGTGGAAGTTGGTCACCAGAAGGTCCACGATCTTGAAGCGGTAGCCGGGGGTGATGAAGATGTCGGTGTCGCCACTGAAGGCCCGGATGCTGCGGTCGTCCAGCCCCGCCGTCTCCAGGATGCGCAGCGCCGTGGTGCCGACCGACACGATCCGCCCGCCCGCGGCGCGGGTGGCGTTGATGGCCTCGGCGGTCTCCGCGGAGATTTCGCCCCACTCGCTGTGCATGCGGTGCTCGGCGATGTCGTCCACCTTGACCGGCAGGAAGGTGCCGGCCCCGACATGCAGCGTCACCGGCACGCGGCGGACGCCGCGCGCGTCGAGCGCCGCCAGAAGCTCCGGCGTGAAGTGCAGACCGGCGGTCGGGGCGGCCACGGCGCCCTCCCGCGCAGCGAAGACGGTCTGGTAGTCCGCCGCGTCCTGCTCGTCCGCCTCGCGCCGGATGTAGGGGGGCAGGGGCATCCGGCCGTGGCGGTGCAGCGCCTCCATCAGCTCCGGCCCGCCCTTGGAGAAGCGCAGGCGCACCTCCATCCCGTCCTTGGCGACCACCTCGGCGGCGAAGTCCTCGGCGATGGCGATCACGTCGCCGGGCTTCAGCCGCTTGCCGGGGCGGGCGAAGGTCGCCCACTCCCGCTCGCCCTCGCGCTTGTGGAGGGTGATCTCCACCCGCACCTCGCCGCGCCGGCCGTCCAGCCGGGCGGGGATGACGCGGGTGTCGTTGACGACCATCAGGTCGCCCGGCTCCAGCAGGGCGGGCAGGTCGCGCACGACGCGGTCGTGCAGACGCTCCGCCACGTCGAGCAGACGGGCGGCGTCACGCGGCTTGGCCGGATGCTCGGCGATGCGGTCCGGCGGAAGGTCGAAGTCGAAATCGGCGGTCTTCATGGGAGCCGCTCGTATAGACCAAAGCGGTGGGACGGGGGAAGCATTACGAGTCGGCGCTTATTCGGGCAAAGGGAGGGCCTGTGCGGTCAGGGCGGCGGTCTGGCGGGCGTGCAGGACGTCCACGTCGAAGCCCTGGATCATCTCCTGGAACAGCCGGTACCAGTTCACCTCCGCCTGGAGATGCAGGAAGACGGAGCCCAGACCTATAGCCGCGCGGTCCATGAAGACGAATTCCCGCGGCACCTCCACCCCGCCGACGCGGCGCAGCTCCGCATGGACCTTGGCGGCGGTCTCGCGGCCATAGTGGCCGGAGTTGGTCTCCTCGATGCGGCGGCTGCGGTCGTCCATGATCGGGGCGTAGACGAAGCGCGCCCAGATGTTCAGAACGTCCACCAGCTCCTTGGTCGGGTTGCCGAAGCCCCAGGTGCGGTAGGCCTCCACCGCCTTGTCCTGGTTGCCGGTCTGCAACGCGTCGTAGAGGTCGATCACCCCCTTCACGAAGCGCGCCGGGAAGACGCGGATGCAGCCGAAATCCAGCAGGTTGATGGAGCGGTCGGGCCGCACCGTGTAGTTCCCCAGATGCGGGTCGCCGTGGATGATGCCGTAGCCGTAGAAGGGCACGTACCAAGCCCGGAACATGTTCATCGCCAGCTCGTCGCGGGCGTCCGGCTGGTCCTTGACGAAGTCAAGGATCTTGCGGCCCTCCACCCATTCCAGGGTCAGCAGGCGCCGGGTGGACAGGTCGGGCACCACCGCCGGCACATGGACGCCGGGCGTGTCGGCCAGCATGGCGCGGTAGAGGCGGGCGTGCTTGGCCTCGCGCTCGTAATCCAGCTCCTCGCGCAGCCGCGCGCCAATCTCCGCCTGGATCTGCTTGGTGGAAATGGCGCTGTCGGTGCGCTCGAAGATGGCGAAGATCAGGCCGAGCTGGCGCAGGTCCGCCTCAACGGCGGAGGCCATGTCCGGATACTGGAGCTTGCAGGCGAGGTTCTGCCCATCCAGTCCCACGGCCCGGTGCACCTGCCCCAGCGAGGCCGCCGCCGCCGCTGTCTGTTCGAAGTGCCGGAAGCGCTTGTGCCAAGCGGGGCCAAGCTCGCTCGCCATGCGGCGCTTGACGAAGGGCCAGCCCATCGACGGCGCGTCGGCCTGGAGCTGGGACAGCTCCTGCACATACTCGCGGGGCAGGGCGTCAGGGATGGTGGACAGCAGTTGCGCCACCTTCATCAGCGGTCCCTTCAGCCCGCCCAGCGCGGCGCGCAGTTCGGCGGCGTGGCGATCCCGCTCCAGGGGGATGCCCAGCACCCGTTCTCCGGCGAAACGGGCCGCAAGGCCCCCTACGGCGGTCCCGACCCGCGCATACCGCGCGATCCGGCCGCCAAGCCTGTTCTCATCCGTGTTCGGCATGCCGAATAGGTGGGTGCGGCGGGGCCGAAAGGCGAGTCCCAGGCTGGACGAAACCGGAACGCACCGGCGCCGTCATCCGCCCGGCGCGATGTTCTGGTTCACGCAGAAGAGGTTGCCGGGGTCGTATTTTGCCTTCAGCGCCCGCAGGCGTTCGTAGTTCGGCCCGTAGGCGGCCTGGACGCGCTGTTCGTCGTCGGTGACGAAGTTCACATAGACCCCACCGGTGGCGTAGCGGGCGGTCCGGTCGGAGACGCCGCGCGCCCATTGGATACAGGCGCTGTCCTCCGGAGGGGTGTTCCAGCGCGCGTGCACGTTCATGACGAAGAGGGCGTCGCGGTGCGGATAGGCGGTGGCGTCCGCCGGCACGCGGTTGGCCGCAGCCCCCAGCAGGCCGACGAAGATCTCGCACTGGTCGGAGGGCAGCCTTCCGGCTTCCTCAATCAGCGCATCGATCAGCCCGTCCTCCAGCCCGGTGAAGTTCTGCGATTTCCAATAGTTCCGCGCGCCCGGCACCAGGAGCGGGTCGAAGGCCGCCTGCCACGCCGCGTAGGGCATGAGGCCGACATGCTCCCCAATCGGCGTGCCCAGCGACAGCACCGGTTCCAGCGCCTTGCGGGCCGCCGCCTCGTCGTCTCCGGCGCAGATGACGGGCATGACCACCACCTCCTTGCCATGCACATCCGGTGGCAGGAAGGGCAGGGGGGGTGCCTTGCGCAGCACCATCCAGGCGGTGGCCTCGTCCGGCAGGGATGCCGTGGAGTCGCGGTAGCGGCGCATCAGATCGCCGGCCCCGGCGAAGGGATGGACGACCAGCCCGGCGAACACCATCGGGCCCACGGGATGCAGGCGGAAGGTGAAGGAGGTGACGATGCCGAAATTGCCGCCGCCGCCGCGGATGGCCCAGAAGAGGTCGGGATTCTCGTCGGCGCTGGCGCGCAGGAACTTCCCATCGGCGGTGACGACGTCGGCGGACAGCAGATTGTCAACCGTCAGCCCGTATTTGCGGGTCAGCCAGCCGAATCCGCCGCCCAGCGTCAGCCCGGCGATGCCGGTGGTGGAGTTGATGCCGACCGGCACGGCCAGCCCGAAAGCCTGCGTCTCCCGGTCGAGATCGCCCAGCGTGGCGCCGGGCGCCACCCGCGCCGTCCGGCTGATGGGGTCGACATGGACGAAGCGCAGGGCGCCGAGGTCGATCAGCAGGCCACCGTCGCACAGGGAATTGCCGGCGATGTTGTGGCCGCCGCCGCGCACGGAGACCAGCAGCCCGTTCTCCCGCGCAAAGCGTACCGCCTGCATGACGTCGGCGGCGCCGGCGCAGCGGGCGATCAGGCCGGGCCGGCGGTCGATCATGGCGTTCCAGATCGTCCGGGCCTCGTCATAGCCCGGCGACTGCGGGGTCAGCAGCGGGCCGCGCAGACGGACGGCAAGATCGTTGACGGTGTCCTCGGAAAGGGTCGCATCCCGCCGGTCGGCGGTGCGAAGCGTGAAATCGCCCATCAAGCACCTCCCACGTCAATGCAGCAATTTTCGCGAATATCCGGAGCGGATTGGCGCAACAAGGGTAAAGTTTCACCCCTGCACAGGCCATTCGGGAAAGGACTCCATCCGGTGTTCTTCCGGACGGAGCCACCCCTCAATTCGGTGTTCGCGCGGCTTCGACGGTGGAGGGCGGTGGATCAGCCGCCCTGGCTGCGGATCCAGGCGGCGGTGGCGCTGTCCATGGTGTTCTTGTGGTTGATGAACCACTCCGGCACGACCTCGGTCAGATAACCGCGGACCAAGGCCAGATTGCCGGCGGCCATGCGCTTGGCAATCCCTTCCAACTCCAGGCGGACGCGGTTGTGCTCGTGGACGTGGATGGGCGTCGGCGGGAAGCCGTACTGGTGCATCAGCTCCTCCTCGCGGGCCAGATGGTCGCGGAGGTGCTGGGCGAAGGCGGTGAAATGGGCGGGCAGGTCGGCGTCCGACGCCTTGGCGGCCTCGGCCAGAAGCTCGATGGTTTCCTTGTGGTCGGCGTCGATGATGGCGTTGCCGACTTCCAGGGACGGGCTCCAGGCGGGGATCGAGAGGGTGGGCATGGTGCTCTCCGAAGGGATCGTTGGAGGCACCATACCCATCCTGCAATTAGGGATTCTTGACGTCCGTCAAGAAAACCCGGTGGGAAACTCCCGTCAGGGCTGATTTTCCAGCTCATCAACAAAGCCGCGGATGACGTTCAGCCCCTTCTGCCAGAAGGCCGGGTCGCTGGCGTCCAGCCCGAAGGGAGCCAGAAGCTCCTGGTGGCGCAGCGTGCCGCCCGCCGACAGCATCGCCAGATACTTCTCCGCGAAGCCCTTCTCCGACTCCTGGTAGACCGCGTAGAGCGAGTTCACGAGACAGTCGCCGAACGCGTAGGCGTAGACGTAGAAGGGCGAGTGGATGAAGTGCGGGATGTAGGACCAGTAGTTCCGGTAGCCCTCGTCGAAGCGCAGCGCCGGGCCGAGGCTTTCGGTCTGCACCGCCATCCAGATCTCGCCCAGCCGCTCGGCGGTCAGCTCGCCCTCGCGGCGCTCGGTGTGGACGCGGCGCTCGAAGTCGAAGAAGGCGATCTGGCGGACCACCGTGTTCAGCATGTCCTCGACCTTCGAGGCCAGCATGATCTTGCGGCGCTTCGGGTCGGTCTCGCGGTCGAGCAGGGCGCGGAAGGTCAGCATCTCGCCGAACACCGACGCGGTCTCGGCCAGGGTCAGCGGCGTGTCGGACAGCAGATGCCCCTGACCGCCGGCCAGGATCTGGTGCACGCCGTGGCCCAGCTCATGCGCGAGCGTCATCACGTCGCGCGTCTTGCCCTGGTAGTTGACCAGCAGATAGGGGTGGACGCTGGGCACCGTGGGGTGGGCGAAGGCGCCCGGCGCCTTGCCGGGGCGCACCGGCGCGTCGATCCAGGCGTTGTCGAAGAAGCGCTTGCCCAACGCCGCCAGATCCGGCGAGAAGCGGCCGTAGGCGCCCAGGACCAGATCGCGCGCCTCGTCCCAGCGGATGCTGCGGTCGGTGTCGTCGGGCAGCGGCGCGTTGCGGTCCCAGTAATCCAGATGGTCCTGGCCGAACCACTTGGCCTTCATCGCGTAGTAGCGGTGGGACAGCGCCGGGTAGGCGTCCTTCACCGCCGCGGCCAGCGCGTCCACCACCTCGTCCTCGACGCGGTTGGACAGGTTGCGGGCCGAGGTCGGCGCCTTGTAGTTGCGCCACGTGTCGTCGATCTCCTTGTCCTTGGCCAGCGTGTTGGTCACCAGAGCGAACAGGCGGATGTTGTCGCCCATCACCCGGCCGATCACCGTCCCGGCCTCCTTGCGGACCTCCTGACGGCGGTCGGACAGGCGGTTCAGCGCCTCGGCGCAGGTCAGCTCCTTCCCGCCGATGGGGAAGCGCAAACTGGCGATGGTCTCGTCGAACAGGCGGTTCCAGGCGGCGCGCCCGACCACGTGCTTCTCATGGAGCAGCCGTTCGACCTCGTCGGAGAGTTGGTGCTCACGGAACAGGCGGACGTCGCGCAGCCAGGGGGCGTAGCGGGCGAGGTCCTTCGACGCCGTCAGCTTGGCGTCCAGCACCTTGTCCTCCAGCCGGTTGATCTCCAGCGTGAAGAAGACGAGGTGGGTTGAGATGCCGTTCACCCGCTCCTGTGCCGACTGGTAGAACTTGGCGATGGTCGGGTCGGTCATGTTGCCGTTGTAGACCAGCCCGGCGTAGGACATCACCCGCGACAGCACCTCGTCGATGCGCTCGTACTCGCGGATGGCGGCGGCGAAGGCGTTGCCGTCCAGACCGGCCAGCTTGGTCGCGTACTTCTCGTAGAAGTCCTTGGATGCGCGCTCCATCCGCTCCAGGTCGGCCTTCAGTTCCGCCGACTCCATGCCCGGGTAGAGGTCCGTCAGGTCCCAGGAGGGCAGGGCGCCGAGGTCAGGCCCGTCCCCCGTGGCGGCCAGGGCGGTGTCGAGCATGGTGGTCTGGGGAGCGCCAAGGAAATCGCCAATCGGGTGCCGGGTGGCGCTGCGGGTCATCTGTCCCTCCGTTCTGGGCTTTGGCCGTTCTGTGCTTGGAACGGGATATAAGCGCCGCGCGGGTTCGGGGGAAGGCTGCGCTGCGGCGCCCGCTCAGGGAGCTTGGCTTTCCTGCGCGCGTCGGATCGCCGCCTCCACGCATTGCAGGTGCAGCTTCTTGCGGGCGAGCTGGCGGGTCCGCCGCTCCTCCAGGTCGGTGGTCGGCATCGCCTCGATGGCGCAGCCGCGCCAGCCGTTGGCGTCCAGCGCGCGGGCGACCTCCGCATAGCCGAAATAGCCCTTGTCCGGCTGCTCCCACGGCGCGCGGAAGTCGGCGCGGCGCAGGACGAAGCGGTTGGACTGGCTGGACCCGCCGAGACTGGTCAGCCGGGCTACGATCAGCCGCTCGCCGTTGGTGTGGACGACGGTCAGGATCGGGCGGATGCCGAAGACGGGCGGGTCGCTGCTCATGGGGACATGCATAGCGCTCCGGCGCTGGTTAGGCCAGCAACAATGGCCAGCAATAACTGGATGCGATGCCGATATCCGCGCCGGTCGATTTTCGCTCGGATGTGCATCCACTCTTAGTGAAGAGTAAGCCAAGAGTGACCGAGGGATTGTCGAATAACATACCGCAGTATGATTGTTCTAATTGGCGCGGAGATTGGCTGTCTGATAAGTCATCATTGCTTTATATGCTGCCTTGTCCGCAATCGTGACAGGCGGCATCATCGGTCCTTACGGAGAAACGGAGAGAGCATTATGGCGCTAGGAGCATGGCTGCGCGTGTCGCTGGCAGTGGCGATCATCGGGCTATCGACCCTTTTGTCGGGGCATGCCTCGGCGCTGTCACCGCGTCAGTATCGTTGGGACGAACTGCCGGGTGATGCCTTCAACGCCCAGGGCAGTGCGCTCAAGGCGAGCGTTTACGTATCCGTGGGCGCGCGGGTGCGGGGCAAGGCTCCGCTTCTGGTCCTTCTTCACGGCTGCGAGCAGGATGCGTCGTCTTTCTTCACGGATTCCGGATGGATGGACATAGCTGACCGCTACGGCCTTATCGTCCTGCTGCCGGAGCAGCAGCACAACGCCTTTGCCATGGTCGGAGGGGCCTCCCGCTATGGCAACCCGCTCGGCTGCTTCAATTTCGCCGACCGCCTGATCAGTCCGCTGAAGGGCGGTGTCCCACGGGAAGCGGGGGCTATCGTCTCCATGGTCGACGCGGTGCGCGCGGGCAAGGGGCTTGACCGCGACGGTCCCCGAATCGAGGACGGGCGTGTCTATGTCACCGGCCTGTCGGCGGGGGCGGGCATGGCGGCGACCCTGCTGGCCGACTTCCCGCAGGTCTTCGCGGGCGGAGCGCTGTTCGCGGGCGTGCCGGTGATGTGTGCGCAGAGCATGCAGTCGGCCGCGTCGCTCTGCGGCATCTCCGTGTCGCGCGGCTGCGCCGAGGTGAAGGCGCGCTCCGGCGGCTACGACAGCCGCGAATGGACGAAGGCGGTCCAGCGCGCCCAGCACCCCGCCGGGCGTCCGCGCGTGCTGATCGTCCAGGGGACGGCCGACTGCACCGTGGACCCGCAGAACGCCCTCTACCTGACCAACCAGTGGACGGCCTTCCATGGTTTGAAGACCGACGCTCCGGTGGTCATCGGTCAGGAGCCCTCCTGGCCGGAGCGCGCCGTGCGGCAGGGCTACGCCCCGGCGGGCACCAACGCCCTGTGGGTGGAGACGGTGCTGCTGAAGGACGTCGGCCACGTCATGCCCATCGATACCCACAACCCGCAACGCCCCTGCGGGCGGGTGCGGGTGTCGGAGACGAAGACCTACATCGAGGATATCGGCTTCTGCGGCGCGGCGCTGGCCGCCGGCTTCCTGCAACTGGAGCAGTAACACCCGCCGGAAGGGCGGCGGGCGGGTTCGGCACTCACCAAAGTGGTGCGACAGCCCGCCGCACCTTCCGGAATGCCGTTTGCCAAACGATGCAGATCTGACGCAGATTGGGGCCGCTGCGTGAACGTTCATTGCGCGGCTGCGGAGAAACGCGAACCAAACAAAATATAAGGGACGCCCCCCATGAGCCAAAGCTCGGCCGATCGCTACAACCAGATCCACGCCCGTTCCCTGTCCGATCCCGATGGATTTTGGGGCGAGGCGGCGGAAGACATCACCTGGATCAAGCGCTGGGACAAGGTGCTGGACGACAGCAACGCGCCCTTCTACCGCTGGTTCACCGGCGGCGTCCTGAACACCTGTTACAACGCCGTCGACCGCCATGTGGAGGCCGGACGCGGCGCCCAGGCGGCGATCATCTACGACAGCCCGGTCACCAAGACCGTGCAGACCATCACCTACGCCGAACTCCAGGATCAGGTCGCCCGCTTCGCCGGCGCGCTGCGCGCCCAGGGCGTGGAGAAGGGCGACCGCGTCATCCTCTACATGCCGATGATTCCGCAGTCGCTGGTCGCCATGCTGGCCTGCGCGCGTCTCGGCGCGGTGCATTCGGTGGTGTTCGGCGGCTTCGCCCCGCACGAGCTGGCGACCCGCATCAACGACTCCCGGCCGAAGGCCATCGTCTCGGCCTCCTGCGGCATCGAGCCGAACCGCGTCGTCAAGTACAAGCCGATGCTCGACGCCGCCATCGAGCAGGCGGAGCACAAGCCGTCCAGCGTCATCGTCTTCCAGCGCCCGCAGGAAACCGCGACCCTGATCGAAGGCCGCGACGTGAATTGGGCGGAGGCCGTCGCCAAGGCCGAGCCGGCGGAGTGCGTGCCGGTTGCCGCGACCGACCCGCTCTACATCCTCTACACCTCGGGCACCACGGGCCAGCCGAAGGGCGTCATCCGCGACAACGGCGGCCACGCCGTGGCGCTGAAGTGGACGATGAAGAACATCTACAACGTCGAGCCGGGCGAGGTGTACTGGGCGGCGTCGGACGTGGGCTGGGTGGTCGGCCACTCCTACATCGTCTACGGCCCGCTGCTGCACGGCTGCACCACGGTGGTCTTCGAGGGCAAGCCGGTGGGCACGCCGGACGCCGGCACCTTCTGGCGGGTGATCGAGCAGCACAGGATCGGCACGCTGTTCACCGCCCCGACCGCCTTCCGCGCCATCAAGCGCGAGGACCCCAACGCCGAACTGCTGAAGAAGTACGACCTGTCGCACTTCCGCGCCCTGTTCCTGGCCGGCGAGCGGTCGGACCCCGACACGCTGCATTGGGCCGAGGACAATCTGAACGTTCCGGTCATCGATCACTGGTGGCAGACCGAAACCGGCTGGGCGATCTCCGGCAACCCGCTGGGCGTGCATCTCTTCCCGATCAAGTACGGCTCCGCCACCCGCCCGATGCCGGGCTGGGACGTGCAGATCCTGAACGCCGAGAACAAGGAAGTGCCGCGCGGCGACATCGGCGCCATCTGCGTGAAGCTGCCGCTGCCTCCGGGCACGCTGCCGACGCTGTGGAACGCCGACGACCGCTACAGGAAGTCGTACCTGTCCGATTACCCCGGCTATTACCAGACCGGTGACGCGGGCTTCATCGACGACGACGGCTACGTCTACATCATGGCCCGCACCGACGACATCATCAACGTCGCTGGTCACCGTCTGTCCACCGGCGGCATGGAGGAGGTTCTGGCCAGCCACAAGGACGTGGCGGAATGCGCGGTGATCGGCGTGGCCGACGACCTGAAGGGGCAGGTGCCACTGGGCTTCCTCTGCCTGAAGGCCGGCGTGACCCGCCCGCACGAGGAGATCGTCAAGGAGGTGGTCCAGTTGGTGCGCGAGCAGATCGGCCCGGTCGCCGACTTCAAGCGCGCCGTAGTGGTGGAACGCCTGCCGAAGACCCGCTCCGGCAAGATCCTGCGCGGGACCATGCAGAAGATTGCGGACAACCAGGACTACAAGACTCCGGCGACCATCGACGATCCGGGCATCCTGCCGGAAATCGCCGAGGCGCTGCAGTCGCTGGGCTACGCCAAGACGCATCAGGCGGGCTGACCGCTTCCGCCTGCAACCGGCGCGGCGTCCGAAACCCCTTGCCCGGCACTGCCCGGGGGAGGGGTTTTCTTTTTCCGCTAAGCCTTGTCCAGGGTGGACAGGGATTCGGCCAACTCGTCGAGCCGCGCCTGTTCCGCCTCCAACGCCGCCAGCGCATGACGGGCCTCGGTCAATTCCAGATCAAGTTGATCGCGCCGCCGCCGGATCAGTTCCTCCAGCGGGGTCAGCTCCGTCGTGGCCAGCGCCTGGGCGATGGCGGCGTTGCTTCCGCCGCCCAGCGCCAGCCGGACCATGCGCGCGGTCGGACGGATGCCCTGCGCCTCCAGGTGGCGGGCGGTGACCAGGATCTCGATGGTGTCGTGATGGCGTGCCATGGCTCCGCCCTTATGACGCAGTGCGCCCATTCTTGCCAAGCCGCGCGCCGGAGTCGCCGATTCATCCGCGCACGGTGGCAATTTGCCGCAAGTTTTTGCGGAAACGTTCTTTCTCTCGCCGGCCGGCGGCTCACGCTTGCCGTAAATCTACTTACCATGTAGATTAATAGACATAATAACACAGCGATTGCCGCTCAATCTGGCGCGCCAGTCTCTCGCTTCACCGATCCGCTTCCGCACCGCTGACGAACCAGGAGATACGATGAACACGCTGCCGCCCTCCAAAATCCGCTTGGCCAAGCGCCATTTCGCCGCCGCCTTCGGCGTCCTGCTGGCGACGACGATTTCCGGATCCGCCATGGCCGCCGCCACGGACGGGCCCCTGGTCACCACCGACTGGCTGGAAAAGAACCTCGGTGACCCGAAGGTGAAGGTCATCGAGGTCAGCGTGAACCCCGGCGTCTACGAGCGCGGTCACATCCCCGGCAGCGTGAATTTCTCCTGGCACACCGACCTGAACGACACCGTCCGCCGCGACATCGTGGGCAAGGAGCAGTTCCAGGCCCTGCTCTCCAAGGCCGGGGTGGAGAAGGACAGCACCATCGTCCTCTACGGCGACACCAACAACTGGTTCGCGGCCTGGGGCGCCTGGGTGTTCGACATCTACGGCGTTGACAATGTAAAGCTGCTGGACGGCGGTCGTAAGAAGTGGGAGGCGGAGAACCGCGCCCTGTCCAGCAAGCCGGCGGAGGTGAAGCCCAGCAACTACACCGTCTCCAAGGTGAACGCCGGCCTGCGCGCCCGCCTGACCGACGTGGTCGCCGTTGCCGACGGCAAGAGCGACGCCAAGCTGGTGGACATCCGCTCCCCCGACGAATACCAGGGCAAGGTCTTCGCCCCGCAGGGCATCCAGGAGCTGTCGATCCGCGCAGGCCATATTCCGGGTGCGGCGAACGTTCCCTGGGGCAAGGCGGTGAACGAGGCCGACGGCACCTTCAAGTCGGTGGCGGAACTGAAGGCGCTCTACGCCTCGGTCGGCATCGACGGCTCCAAGCCGGTCATCACCTATTGCCGCATTGGCGAGCGGTCGAGCCACACCTGGTTCGCCCTGTCCAAGCTGCTGGGCTATCAGGTGAAGAACTACGACGGGTCCTGGACCGAATACGGCAACGCCGTGGGGGTCCCGGTGGACAACCCGGCCGGTACGGTCTGGGCGGCCAAGTGACGGGTGGCCATGGATGGATGGCCGACTGATACCCGTCGCATGACGATCCGGACCCGCAACGGGGAGCCCGCCTTGCGGGCTTCCCCGACGCTTCACGCAGCTCTCGCCCCGGCTTCCAGCGCCACCGCGCTGGCCGGGCGGGTTCTGCTTCCCCTGCTGCTGGCCGGTGCGGTCGTGGCGGCGGCCTACGCGCTGGCCGCGCAGCCCGGCGGCGGTCCGTCGATGGCCTTCGCGCTGACGCTGGGCGCGGCGTTCGGCGCGCTTCTGCAACGGACGCGCTTCTGCTTCCTCTGCCACGCCCGCGACTTCATCGACCGCCGCGACCCGCGCGGCCTGCTGGCGATTCTGCTCGCCCTGGCGGTGGGGACGGTCGGCTATCACGTCGTCTTCGGAGCCTGGGTGCCGAACCCGGTCGCCCCGCGCTTGCCGCCCGACGCCCACATCGGTCCGGTGAGCTGGGTTCTGGCGCTGGCCGGTCTGGCCTTCGGGCTGGGGATGGCGGTGTCGGGCTCCTGCATCAGCGCCCATCTCTACCGGCTGGGCGAGGGCTCGCCGGTCTCCCCCTTCGCTCTGGTCGGGGCGGCGGGCGGCTTCCTGCTCGGCTTCCTCACCTGGAACGACCTCTACCTGTCCACGATCATCACCGCCCCGGTGGTCTGGCTGCCCCATCATCTGGGCTATGGCGGGTCGCTGGCGGTGCAGATCCTGGCGCTTGGCGGCCTTGCGGCCCTGCTCTGGCGTTTCCGCGCGGCCTCCGCCTCCGAAGCGCCCGCCCGCGAGCCTCCGCACACCCTACCGGACCTGCTGCGCTCCTGGTTCGACGGGCGCTGGCCCTATTGGATCGGCGGGCTGGGCGTCGGGCTGATCGGCTTCCTGGTGATCCTGCGGCTCAAGCCGCTGGGGGTCACCTCCGCCATCGGCACCGCCGCCCGCCAATTGGGCAGCGAGGCCGGGCTGGTACCCCTGCGGCTGGAGGGACTGGACGGCTTCGCCGGCTGCGCCACCGTGCCGGGCGACAGCTGGCTGACGCCGAACGGGCTACTGGTCGCCGGTTTGGTCGCCGGAGGCTTCGCGGCGTCGCTGGCAGCCGGCCAGTTCACCCCGCGCCGCCCGACGCTGAGGGACGCCGCACGCGGCCTCGGCGGTGGGCTTCTGCTCGGCTGGGGCAGCATGACCGGGCTGGGCTGCACGGTCGGCACGCTGCTGTCCGGCACCATGGCTGGCGCCCTGTCAGGCTGGGTGTTTGGCCTGACCGTCCTGGTCGGTGTGTGGGCCGGCTTGGCCCTGCCGCGGCGCTTTGTTCGCAGCTGACCGCAACCCCCCGCCTCGATTTTGCCGAATTTTTGCTGCACGGGCATCAAAGTCTGGAATAAACGATGAGCGGGGGGCGTTCATCCTGGCGTACCGGGTCCTGAATGGGGCTCGGCCCTGGGAGGCCGCGCCACCCGTTCCTACCTGAAGGAGTGCCATGATCCGCCACCCGGCGGTCCGTGGAGCCTTCGAGGCAACAATCGGGTGCGCGGTTGAGCACGTTCGGGGTCGAGCTGGAAGTCCACATTGCGTCGCTGCGCCGCTACGCGCGCGCGTTGCTGCGCAACCGTTCGGATGCCGAGGATCTGGTGCAGGAGGCGTTGACGCGTGCGGTGGCCCGCGCCGACACCTTCAAGGCGGGGACGAACCTGCGGGCGTGGCTTTTCACCATCCTGCACAACGTCCATGTCAATCAGGTCCGCTCCAAAGCGTCGCGGCCCGACGAGGTCGATGTGGACAGCGTCGAGTCGAAGCTGGTGACGCCGGCCCGGCAGGAGGAACGTGTGGAGTTGCGCGAGATGATGCGCGCGCTCGACGACCTGCCGGAGGAACAGCGCAAGGTGCTGCTCCTCGTCGCGCTGGAGGGCCTGAAATACGAAGAGGTCGCCGAGACGCTCGGCGTTCCGATCGGGACCGTCATGTCGCGCCTCTCGCGGGCGCGCGAGGCGGTCAGGGCGAAGCTGGCGAACGAGGGCTCGGTGGCCCTCAGGCGGGTGAAGTGATGAACGCGCATTGCGTAACGGACGACGAACTGCACGCCTACGTGGATGGGCAACTGGCTCCGGAACGCCGGCTCTTCGTGGAGCGATGGCTGGCGGACGACCCGGATGCCGCCCGCCGGGCGGAGGATTACCGCGCCCAGGCCGCGCTGCTGCACGAACTCTTCGACCCTGTGCTGCGCGAGCCGGCCAGCGGCCCGGTCGAGGAACTGACGGGCAAGCTGCGCGGGCGCATGCCCGGCAACGACAACGCCGCCCCCTGGCACGCCCGCTCCTGGGTGCGCATGGCTGCGGCGGTGATGCTGATCGTCGGCGGGGCCGGCGGCGGCTGGCTGGGCCGCGGCGCGGTGGACCAGTCGCCGGTCGTCCAGCAGCGCCAGACCCTCCAGACCTTCGCCGAGGAGGCCACCCAGGCCCACCGCTTCTACACCTCCGACGAGCGCTTCCAGGTCGAGCTCGGCGCCGACAACCAGGACGAGCTGAACAGCTGGCTGTCCAAGCGCGTCGGGCGCGACGTCTTCGGCCCGGACCTGGGCAAGGTCGGTCTGCGGCTGATCGGCGGGCGGTCGCTGCCCACCGAGCTGGGGGCCGGCGCCCAGTACATGTACGTGAACGAGGCGAACAAGCGCGTCACCCTGTTTGTCGGCGCCCCGCGCTCCGGCAACCCGGCGAAGTTCGGCTTCTCGCAGAACGGCGACGTGGCGACCATCTACTGGGTCGAAGGCCCGCTGGCCTACGCGCTGGCCGGGCGGATGTCCAAGGAGGACCTGCTGCGCGTCGCCGAGGCCGTCTACAACGACGTCAAGGCCGGTCCGCGCCGCCCCGAGCCGCAACAGCAGGACCAGCAGAACCCGCAGCCGCAGCAGGAGCAGCAGCCCCAGCAACAGCAGGACCAGCCGCCCGCCGGCGTCCAGCCGATCAGCGACACGCACAAGCCGAAGGACAGCTGAGGCAGGAAAGGGCGCGCTTTGCGAGGGGCGACCGCCGCCCCTCGCGCTTCCCGCAAAAGGGCGGTGTGGCTTCTGAAGTCAATGAGTTGAAATAGGCTTCCCTCTCTTCGTTTCCCGGTTTACTCCCACCCAGCCGCCGCCCCACAATGCGCCGGTGGTGGCGTGGGTCGTGAGGCATGCGGGACTGGTTCTTCATCGGCGACAGCCATGTGCAATCCTTCGAGATCGCCGCGACGATTCGCTTGCTCGACCGGCCGGCGCGCTGTCTGCTGGTTCCCGGGGCGACCTCGATCGGCCTGCGCAACCCGGAAAGCCAGACCCACGCGGTCACTCTCTTCAAGGACGCCTTGCTGCCCGCCGATCCGAACGCCATTCCGGTGATCCAACTCGGCGAGGTCGATTGCGGCTTCGTCATCTGGTGGCGGGCGCAGAGGCACGGCGACTGCGTCGAGCGGCAGTTGGAGGAGTCGGTGGTCGCCTGCGCCACCTTCGTGGACGATCTGCTGGAGGGCGGCTATCCCACGCTGGTGCTGACCGGGGCGGTGCTGCCGACCATCCGGGACGGCGAAACCCGGGGCAAGGTCGCGCGCGCCCGGCACGAGGTCACCGCCACCCTGCGCCAGCGCACCGAACTGACCCACCGCTACAACGCCCGCCTGCGCGACGAGGCGGACGCGCGCAGGTTGCCCTTCGTTGACATCACCCCGCGCATCACCGACCCGGACACCGGGCTGGTCGCCGAGGCGTTCCGCAGCCCGAATCCCGGCGATCACCACCTCCACCCCATCCGCGCCGCCGGGGTCTGGGCGGAGGCTTTGAACGCGCTGGACCTGCCGCCATGATGACGCCCATCATGATTCGATCATCATCCCAGGAGGCCGCGTGACCGACGCGATGGAGTTTCTCCGCGCGGGCGCCGCCGCGCTCCAGCGGGGCGACCGAGCGGGGGCAGAGCGCCGGGTTGTCCGTGCGTTGGCGCTGGTCCCCGGCCACGGCGAAGCCTGGAACGTCCTGGGCGTGCTGGCCGTCTCCGCGGGCGATCCTGCGGGAGGCGAGGCGCGCTTCCGCCGGGCCGCCGTCTGCGCGCCGGAGAACCCCGCCTACGCGCGCAGCCAGGCGGAATGCCTGAAGCGCCAGGGGCGGGCGGACCGGGCGGCGGCCCTGCTGGCCGGCGCCGTGCGCCGCGGTGTGCTGTCGCCCGATCTTGCCTGCGACCTTGGCGACCTGCGGCTGGGCACGCGCGATATCGCCGCGGCGGCGGTGCTGTACCGGCTCGCTCTGGTCCTGGCCCCCGGCCACACCCGCAGCCAGAACAACATGGCGGAGGCGCTGGGCAAGGTGGAGCGGCCGGACGCGGCGGCCGACGCCTTTGTCCGGCTGGCGGTGCTGCGCGGCACGGCCGCCGCCTGGGGTGCGGCGGGTGCGGCGCTGCTGGCGGCGTGGCGGCAGGACGAGGCGCGCACTGCGCTGCGCCGGGCCGTCACGCTCGACCCGTCCACGGCCGAGCACTGGGCCAACCTGGGCTTCGCCGGGCTGGGACGGCACGCGGTCGTCCTGGCCGAGGCCGCCTTCGACCGCGCCTTGCGCCTGTCACCGGGGATGGACACGGCGCGGGCGGGGCGGGGGACGCTGCGGATGCTCACCGGGCGCCTGCGCGACGGAGCGGCGGATTACGAGGCGCGGCTGAGCCTGCCGGCCTTCCTGCCGTCGCGGTCCTACAGCCGGCCGGTCTGGGACGGTCGGATTCAGCCGGGCCGGACGCTGCTGATCCACGCCGACCGCGGTTATGGCGATGCCATCCAGTTCATCCGCTACGCCCCGCTGCTGCGAGCCCAGGGGATGCGCGTGGTCTTCCACGGGCCGGAAGGTTTGCTCGCCCTCTTCCGCGCGTCGGAACTGGTGGATGACCTGTCCGGTCTCGATGGACCGCCGCCAGCCCACGACGTCCAAATCCCCATCATGAGCCTGATCCACCGGATGGGCACCGATCTGGACAGCGTGCCCGCCGCCGTTCCCTATCTGCGGGCGCCCGATGCGGCAGCGCGGCGTTGGGCGGACCGGCTGGCCGAGTTGCGGGGTGTGAAGGCGGGGCTGGTCTGGCACGGCTCGGTCGCCTTTCCCTACCATCGCCAGCGCTCGCCGGGGCTTGAGGCGGTGCTGCCGCTGACCGGCGTCTCCGGCGTGACGACCGTCCTGCTCCAGGTCGTCAACGGCCGTGCGGACCTTGAGCGCCACACCCCGCTCGGCCCGTTCCTCGACCTGGGGACGGAGCTTCGCGATTTCGCGGACACCGCCGCGGCGATCCAGGCGCTGGACATCGTGATCAGCCCCTGCACCGCCGTGGCCCACCTCGCCGGAGCGCTTGGGAAACCGGTGGCGGTGCTGCTCGACCAGGGGGCGGAGTGGCGCTGGATGTGCGGACGGGTGGATTCGCCCTGGTACCCGACGGCGCGCCTCTACCGCCAGTCCGTGTTCGGCGACTGGACGGAGCCGGTGGAACGGCTGCGCCGCGATTTGGCGGCGCTGAGTGGACCCTTGCAGGATCGACCATGAGCACATTGTGCGTGACCGGCGCCAACGCGCGCTACTTCATCACCACGCTGGCCTTCCTGGAGGGGCTGAGCGGGCGTTTTCCGCTGGAGCGGGTGCGCGTCTGCGATTTCGGTCTGACCGACGGGCAGCGCGCGTATCTGCGCGCCGCTGGCCTGCTGCTCGACCGCCCGAAAATCCTGCCGGCGGACGCGCATCCCTACCTGTGCAAGGGGCACCTGTCGGACTATTGCGCGGGTGAGGCGTGGGACAGCCTGCTGTGGCTGGACGCCGACATGATGGTGGGGGCCCTCGACCTCGCCGCGGCCGAGCGGCTGGCGGATGATCTCCGGCGTTCCGGCAAGGCGCTCGCCACCACCGACACGGTGGACCGCATGACCTTCGGCGGGATGATGGACGAACTGCACAGTGGCGGCCATTACGTCACGCCGGCGGAACGCCTGTTGCGGGACCGCGGGATCGACCCGGACTCGCCGTACCTGATGTCGGCGCTGATGCTGTGGGTGTCGCGCGGGTTGCTGGCGGAATGGGCGGTGACCTGCCGGGGCGTGCCGCAGCACGCGCTGTGGGAACAGAATGTGCTGAACGCGCTGGTTCTGCCCGATCCCGCCTGCGTGGAGGTGCTCGACGCGCGCCTGTGGCAGGTCTACGACGCGCCTCTGGCCGATGTGACGATGCCGGACCCCCGGGACCGCCATGGCTTCGTGCTCGACGGGCATCCGACGATGGTCGTCCACGCCACCTCCCGGAAGGGGCATCACCTGGACGCCGACCTCGCGCTGAACTTTGGGGAGCATGTGCTGAAGGGCTATCTGCGCACCTTCGCCAATCCGGCCCTTCAGCAGCAGCATTTGCGCCATCTGGCTGCCGCCGTCACCCGCAACCGCGCGGCATTGGCGGAGATCGGCGTCCTGCAGCCGCGATGAGGGTACGGGAGGCAAGCCGCCTCCCGTACCCGGTCCGGTCGGTCACTCCGCCGCCATCGGCTGCGGGGCGGCGGGCTGGCGGAAGCCGTCGAGCAGGGTGGCCTCCTTCGCCTTGGCCGCCTCGACGTTGCGGGCCTTCACCGGGCCGTAGCCGCGCATTTCCTGCGGCAGGCGGGCGATCTCCACCGCCGTGGCGTGGTTGTCGCGGGTCAGGCCGTGCAGGATTTCGCCCATGATCGCCTCGTACTCCGCGATCAGGCGGCGCTCCATGCGGCGCTCGGCCAGCCAGCCGAACGGGTCCAACGGGCTGCCGCGCAGGCGCTTGCCTTTGGCGAGCAGGCGCAGGGCCTTCAGCATCCACGGGCCGAAGCGCTTCTTCTTCGGCTCGCCGCCGTCCTCGCCGGTCTCGCCCATCACCGGCGGGGCCATGTGGAAGACCAGCTTGTAGTCGCCCTCGAACATCCGCCCGACCTGCTCGACGAAACCGGTGTCGGTGTAGAGTCGGGCCACCTCATACTCGTCCTTGTAGGCGAGCAGCTTGAAGTAGCCCTTGGCCACGGCCTCGGTCAGGGCGGTGGAGCCGGGAATCTTCTGGCCCTCGACGCGCCGCGTCCAGTCGACCAGCGCGTGGTATCGGCTGGCGTAGGCCGCATCCTGATAGTCGGTCAGGAAGGCGGTGCGGCGGGCGATGGCCTCGTCCAGGCTGGCGGACGGGCGGCGCTGGTCGAGGATGAACAGGTCGTGGGCCGCGGCCTGCTCCTGCGGCGGGTTGGCGGCGGCCTCCACGGCGGCCAGATCGACGGCGGCGCGGCGGCCCCAGTTGAAGGCGTCGGTGTTCATTTTCACGGCCACGCCGTTCAGTTCGATGGCCTTGAGGATGGCTTCGGCGGTGATCGGGATCAGCCCCTTCTGCCACGCGTAGCCCATCAGGAAGGGGTTGGTGGCGATGCTGTCGCCCATCAGCGCGGTCGCCAGCTTGGTCGCGTCGAAGGCGTTCACCGCCCCCTCGCCGCAGGCCTTGCGGATGTCGGCCACCAGATCGTGGACCGGCACGGTGAAGTCCGGCTTCTTCAGGAAGTCCACGGTGATGGTGTCGTGGGTGTTGATGACCGCGCGGGTGTGGCCGTGCGCCATCTTCGACAGGGCGTCGCCCGCCCCGGCGACGATCAGGTCGCAGCCCACCACCGCGTCGGCCCCGCCCGCCGCGATGCGGACGGAATGGATGTCCTCCGGCGTGGCGGCGATGCGGATGTGGCTGGTCACAGCACCACCCTTCTGGGCGAGGCCGGTCATATCGAGCACGCCGACGCCCTTGCCCTCGATGTGGGCGGCCATGCCGAGCAGGGCGCCGATGGTCACCACGCCGGTGCCGCCGACGCCGGTGACGTAGATGCCCCAGGGCCGGTCGAGCGCGGGCAGGGTGGGGGTGCGCAGGTCGGACGGCTCGGCCCCGGCCTTGGCCGCGGCCGGTTTCGGCTTGCGGAGCTGCCCGCCCTCCACCGTCACGAAGCTGGGGCAGAAGCCCTTGGTGCAGGAATAGTCCTTGTTGCAGCTCGACTGGTCGATCTGGCGCTTGCGCCCGAACTCGGTCTCCAGCGGCACCACCGACACGCAGGAGGACTTGGCGGAACAGTCGCCGCAGCCCTCGCAGACCAGCTCGTTGATGATCACGCGCTTGGCCGGGTCGACCATCCGGCCGCGCTTGCGGCGGCGACGCTTCTCGGTGGCGCAGGTCTGGTCGTAGATCAGGACGCTGACGCCGGACACCTCGCGCATCTCCTTCTGCACGCGCTCCAAGTCGTCGCGGTGCTCGACGCTGGTGTATTGCGGCAGGCCGTCGCCGATGCCGTACTTCTCCGGCTCGTCGGAGACGACGACGATGCGGCCCACACCCTCGGCGCGGAGCTGGTTGGCGAGCGACTGGACGGTCAGCGTGCCATCCACCGGCTGGCCGCCGGTCATCGCTACGGCGTCGTTGAACAGGATCTTGTAGGTGATGTTGGCCTTCGCCGCGATGGCCTGCCGGATGGCCAGGATGCCGGAGTGGTAGTAGGTGCCGTCGCCGAGGTTGGCGAAGATGTGCTTCTCCTCGGTGAAGGGGGCCTGGCCGACCCAGGGCACGCCCTCGCCGCCCATCTGGGTGAAGGTGTCGGTCTTGCGGTCGAGCCAGGTCGCCATGTAGTGGCAGCCGATGCCGCCCAGCGCCCGGCTGCCCTCCGGCACATGGGTGGAGGTGTTGTGCGGGCAGCCGGAGCAGAAGGTCGGCTTGCGGATGACGCGGGCCTGATGGGCCTTCTGCTTCTCCTGCGCATCCAGGAAAGCGACGCGGCGCTTCAGGTTCTCGTTGTCGACGAAGCGCTCCAGCCGACGCCCGATGACCACGGCGATCTGCGCGGGGGAGAGTTCGCCAGCGGAGGGGAGAATCCACTCGCCATGCTCGTCGAACTTGCCGACCACCTTCGGGCGGACGTCGGGATGCCAGTTGTAGAGCTGCTCCTTGAGCTGGTTCTCGATGACGGCGCGCTTCTCCTCGACCACGACGATCTCGTCGAGCCCCTCGGCGAAGTGACGCACGCCGTCGCGTTCCAGCGGCCAGGGCATGCCGACCTTGTAGACGGTAAGGCCCCAGTCGGCGGCCATCTCCTCGGTGATGCCCAGCTCGTCGAAGGCCTGCCGGACGTCCAGATAGCTCTTGCCGGTCGTGACGATGCCGAAGCGTGGACGGGGGGAGGACACCATCACCTTGTCCAGCCGGTTGGCACGCGCGAACGCCAGGGCGGCGTACAGCTTGTGCTTCATCAGCCGGTATTCCTGCTCCAGCGGCGGGTCGGGCCAGCGAATGTTCAGGCCGCCCGGCGGCATCGGGAAGTCGGCGGGGACGATCGGGCTGACGCGATGCGGGTCGATGTACACCGAGGCCGAGGTATCCACCGTCTCGGCGATCGTCTTCATGGCGATCCAGCAGCCGGACCAGCGGCTCATCGCCCAGCCGATCAGGCCGTAATCCAGGATCTCCTGCACGCCCGACGGGTTCAGCACGGGGATCATCGCGTGCATGAAGGCGTGTTCGGACTGGTGCGGGAAGGTGGAGGACTTGGCGTTGTGGTCGTCGCCCGTCAGAACCAGCACGCCGCCGTTGCGCGACGTGCCGGCGGCATTGGCGTGCTTGAACACGTCGCCCGACCGGTCGACGCCCGGACCCTTGCCGTACCACATGGAATAGACGCCGTCGTACTTGGCGCCGGGGAACATGCCGACCTGCTGGCTGCCCCAGACAGCGGTGGCGCCCAGCTCCTCGTTCACGCCGGGCTGGAATTGGATGTGGTTCTTCTCCAGGAACTTGCGCGCGTTCCACAAATTCTGGTCGAAGCCGCCCAATGGAGACCCACGGTAACCCGAAATGAAACAGGCGGTGTTCAGCCCGGCGGCAAGATCGCGCTGGCGCTGCATCATCGGAAGGCGCACCAGCGCCTGGGTTCCCGTCAGGTACACGCGCCCTTGTTCAAGCGCGTACTTGTCGTCAAGGGTCACGGTTGCGAGAGCCATTGTTCCATCCCCTTTGTGGCGCCCTGAAAAGCGCTGTTCGGGGCGCGTTCGCCGCGCCGCTTGTTGTGTTTGTTCGACAAGCAAAAAGGTAACGAAGGCTGTCTTATTCGGCAACCGGCGCGGGGCCTCCTTCCGCAAAAAGCAAGGAACGGTCCGGCGCTCGCAGCGCTGTGAAACGGACGGGCGGGAATCGCCCTTCGGCGGGACATTCCCGCTCGCGTCCATGGGTGCGTCACCCTTGCCACCACCCTAACCCTCCCCCGCTAACGCAGGGGAGGGTTAGGGTGGTGGCCCTCTTACCCGATATGGGAAGTCTTCAGGCGGGTGGCAGGGGGGAATGCCCCGCTTCGCCCCCATGGTCCGACGCGCCGAAGGCGCCGTCCGGCCACAGATTGGGGCCGTTGCCGTCGCGTAGGCTGAGGCTGCGCACCATGGCGCGCAGGGCGCCGATCATCACCCGCAGGGCGGCGGAGGAGTCCGCTCCGCCGCCGATGCTGATGGTCCAACGCAGCGCGTCCATGTGGGCTTGCACCGCTTCCTGGAAGCTCTCTCCGTCATGCTCCACCCAGGTGACGCAGGTGGACAGAGACGCGACGATGGCGGTGGCCGCGGCGTTGCCGGCGGCGGCCAGCTGCAGGTCGGACACCGCGTGGCGCAGCCGCGTGCCCAGCGCGTCGGGGCAGGCCAGCGCCCTTTCCATCCGGTCGAGCGCCAGCACTAGGCGGACCATCTTCGGATCGGTCGAGCGCAGCGGACCCGTTCCCGTCGTGGACGGCCCGGACAGGCGGGGCGGCGGAGGCGGCAGACGGGGGGTGGGACCGGCAGAGATCGCCGGGCGGGCCGGCGCTGGGCGGGAATGCGGCGGCGCGTTGTTGTTCGTCGGCTTTGCCGTGGCCGCCTCGGCTTGGGAGCGACCGCCCCGGCGTGGGTTGTTCAGCACGGTTTCGATCCGCCGGGCGATGGTGGCGGCGGAGGCCGGCTTGGCGAGCACGGTGTCCGCCCCGGCGTCCCAAGCAGCGCGCACGGTGGCGACGTCGGCGTTGGCGGTCAGCACGATGATCGGCAGATCGGGGCTGAGGCAGCTGGCCGCGCCGCGCACCCAGCGGACGAGTTGGCCGCCACCCACCGGCTCCATCACCCAGTCGGTGACCATCAGATCGTAGGGTTCCCGGCGCAGCAGCTCCATCGCCTCCTGCCCGTTGGCGGCGGGGGCGACCTGGCCGCCCCCCCAATGCTCCAGCATGTCCCGCAGCGCCCGCAGCAGCAGCGGGTTGTTCTCGACGACCAGGATTTTCAGATGGGTCGGGTAGCGGCGGGGCATGTCGGGTCCGAAGGTTCGGGAACGGAGCGTTACCGAATATCCGAACGCCGCCCTGGGATTTCAGGACACGGAGACGTGTTAGCGCCAATCGGCGCACGACCGGGGGAGCCTTTTCGCCTCATGGAGTGCGCTTGGTCTTCGGCTCCCCCGTCCGGGAACTTGATCAAGGTCCGGGGTGCCTCTAGCGGACCAGCGCGAGATCCTTCAGGACGGCCACCTCGTGGGCCTGCTCGTCCAACCGGGCCTTCACGGCATCACCGATGGAGATCACGCCGGCGAGATCGCCCGCCTCGTTGCAGACCGGCACATGGCGGTGGCGGCGCAGGGTCATCATCTGCATCAGGTCCTTGATCGTGTCCTCCGGCCGGCAGGTCTTGACCTGACGGGTCATCAGATCCTCCACCGGCATATCCAGCGCGTCGGCGCCATGCATCGCCACGGCGCGGACGATGTCGCGCTCCGACAGGATGCCGGCCAGCCGGCCCCGGCGGTCGCACACCACCAGGGCGCCGATGCGCCGGTCGGTCAGCGTGCGGGCGGCGGTCCGGATGGACTCGGACGGCAGGATCGATGCGACGTTATGGCCTTTGCGGTTCAAAACCTCGGAAACGACGGTCATGTCCACCCTCCCTCTTTGGGGTTGGCGAATCGGCGGGGTCCGATTCGGAATGAGCCTGGAGCGGCCGGCGGTTCCGGCAAGGGCTTGGCGGTCCGGATTGGAAAATCGGTTTTGCCGCCTCGATGGGGCCGCTATGCATGAATGCATGGCAACCGCTGAGTTGCGGGGGAAAAGGGAGAGCGCGCATGACCACCGAGCAGAAGGTTCTTCGCCTGTCCATCGCCGTCACGGTGCTGCTGGCGGGGGCCGGCATCCTGTTCGGCTTGCTGTCGGGTTCCTTCGCCATCGTCTTCGACGGCATCTATTCGCTGGTGGACGCCAGCATGACGATGGTGACGCTGTTGGTGTCGAACCTGATCGCCGCCTCGACCAGTGTCGGCCCGCGCCGGGGCAAGCTGGCCGAGCGTTTCACCATGGGATTCTGGCACCTCGAACCCATGGTCCTCGGGCTGAATGCAACGCTGCTGATGGGAGCGGCGATCTACGCGCTCATCAACGCCGTGGGCAGCCTGATGACGGGGGGCCGCGATCTGGCCTTCGACCATGCGATCGTCTACGCGGCGGTGACCCTTCTCGTGGCCGCCGGCATGGCGGTCTTCGCGACGCGGGCGAACCGGACGGTCCATTCCGACTTTTTGGCGCTCGACGCGAAGTCCTGGGTCATGGCAGCGGCGCTCACCGCGGCGCTGCTCGTCGCCTTCGTCTTCGGATACCTGATCGAGGGCACCCGGCTTCAGTGGATGTCGCCCTACATCGACCCGGCGGTGCTGGCCCTGGTCTGTCTGGTGGTCATTCCGATCCCAGTCGGCACGATGCGGCAGGCGCTGGCCGATGTCCTGCTGGTCACACCCGCCGACCTCAAGCGGCACGTCGATGCCGTCGCGTCGGACACCGTGCGGCGCCATGGCTTCGCCTCCTACCGCGCCTATGTCGCGCGGGTGGGCCGGGGGCGGCAGATCGAGCTGTTCTTCATCGCCCCGATCGGCTGGCCGCCGCGCAGGCTGGAGGAGTGGGACAGGATCCGCGACGAGGTCGGTGCTGCCCTCGGCGGCGAAGGTCCGGACCGCTGGCTCACCATCGTTTTCACCAGCGACCCGGAATGGGCGGAATGACGGCCTGCCCTATGGACGGGCCGGAGTGGGTACATTAGCTTTCCATGAGGAACGGAGCGCGTGGAGCGGGCGGAGGGTGACGGGATGGCGGGCAATTGCTGTGGAGGCTCCTGTGGGAGCGGCGGTCGTTCAAACAGCGGACGGCAGGCCGACTACCGTCGCACCCTGCGCATGGCGCTGATCGTCAACGGGCTGATGGCCGCCGTCGCCCTGGCCGCGGGGCTGGAGACGCAGTCCATGGCCCTGCGGGCGAGCGCGCTGGATTTCCTGGCGGCCGCGCTGACCCATGGCGTCGGCCTGTGGATGATGGGGCGGGGGCTGGAGTCCCGCGGCTGGGCCACGCTGGCGAGAGGGCTGACGCTGACCGTCCTCGGGCTGGGGGTGGTGGCCGCCACGGCGTGGAGCGCCTATGCCGGCACGGTTCCCGACGCGCCGGTCATGAGCCTCGTCGCACTTCTCGGGATGGGGGCGACCCTGTCGGTGGCGGTCCTGCTGTTCGCCGGACGGCGCGGCGGATTGACGCTGCGCGCGGTCTGGCTGTGCGCCCGCAACGGCGTGCTGACCAACGCCGCGGTGATGATGGCGGCGGCGGGCGCCTGGACGATGGGGCAGGGCTGGCCGGATCATCTGGTCGCCGCGGTCATCGCCGCCACGGTGCTGTCCGCCGCGGTGACGGCGCTGCGGCAGGCGGTGGGGGAACGGCGCGCGTGGTACGCGCCCGCCGACCCGACCGGGCTGGGCAAGGGGGCTTGACAGGCCCGCATCCCTGTGGCGAACTCGGTGTCATGATTTTCGCTGCGCCCTCCCTGTCGTGTCGTTGGTGGTGGCCCGTCTAACCGGGCCGGCCAGCCGACGCGCGTGAGCGCGCACACCATCGAAAGGCCGCCCGGAGCTTCCGGGCGGCCTTTTTCCTGACCAGGGAATCACAGGTGTCGAGCAAGGGAACTCCGGGTGTCCGTCCATCCACGGATCGACCATCGGAGTCCCCGCCATGTATCCCGCCGATCTCCTCGCTTCGCCCAACCTCCTCGAACCGCTGCGTTTCCGGACGCGCGGTGGCGTGACCGTGACCCGGCGGGCCACGACACTCGACCCGCGGAACGCCCTCGATCCGGTGATCGACGCGCTGGACCGCCGCCGCGGCTTGCTGTTGTCCAGCGGTGTGGAGGCGCCGGGCCGCTACCGCCGCCACGCGCTGGGCTTCACCGACCCGCCGCTGGCCGTCACGGCGCGCGGGCGGACGCTGCGCATCGACGCGCTGAACGCGCGGGGCCGCGTGCTGCTGCCGGCCATCGCCGAGGCCCTGCGCGGCCTGGAGGCGCTGGCCGGGCTGGAGGAGGCGCCGTCGCGGGTCACCGCGCTGGTCCGCAAACCCCAGCACCCCTTCCCGGAGGAGGAGCGGAGCCGCCAGCCCTCCGTCTTCTCGGTCCTGCGTGCGGTGCTGGAGCTGTTCGCCGCCCCCGACGACCCGCTGCTCGGGCTCTACGGCGCCTTCGCCTACGACCTCGCCTTCCAGTTCGAGCCGATCCGCCTGCGGCTGGAGCGGCCCGACGACCAGCGCGATCTGGTGCTCTACCTGCCGGACCGGCTCGTCGCTCTGGACCCCATCGCAGGACTCGCGCGGCTCGTCGAGTATGAGTTCGCCACGGCGGCGGGGAGTACGGAAGGGCTGGAGCGCGCCGGGCGCGACCACCCGTACCGCCCGGACACCAACACCGAGGCCGGCTGCGACCACGCGCCCGGCGCGTATCAGCGCGTCGTCGAGACCGCCAAGGCCGCCTTCCGCCGCGGCGACCTGTTCGAGGTGGTGCCCGGCCAGACCTTCGCCGAGCCCTGCGCCGACGCGCCCTCGGCGGTGTTCCGCCGGCTGCGCGCCGCCAATCCGGCGCCCTACGAGGCCTTTGTCAATCTCGGGCGGGGCGAGTTCCTCGTCGCCGCCAGTCCGGAGATGTATGTGCGGGTGGCCGGCGGGCGTGTGGAGACCTGCCCGATCTCCGGCACCGTGGCGCGCGGGGCCGACGCGTTGGGCGACTCCTCCCAGATCCTCCGCCTGCTGACCTCGGCCAAGGACGCGGCGGAACTGACCATGTGCACCGACGTGGACCGCAACGACAAGGCGCGGGTGTGCGAGCCGGGGTCCGTCCGGGTGATCGGGCGGCGGATGATCGAGCTGTACTCCCGCCTGATCCACACGGTGGACCATGTGGAGGGGCGGCTGCGGCCCGGCCTGGATGCGCTGGACGCCTTCCTCACCCACACCTGGGCGGTGACGGTGACCGGGGCGCCCAAGCGCTGGGCCATGCAGTTCCTGGAGGACACGGAGCAATCGCCGCGGCGCTGGTATGGCGGGGCCTTCGGCCGGCTGGGCTTCGACGGCGGGATGGACACCGGCCTGACCCTGCGCACCATCCGCATGGCCGAGGGCGTCGCCTATGTGCGGGCCGGGGCGACCTTGCTGTCCGACAGCGACCCGGACGCGGAGGACGCGGAGTGCCGCCTGAAGGCCGCCGCCTTCCGCGACGCCATCCGCGGGACGACGGCAGGTGCGGTGTCCGCTCTTCCGGCGGCTCCCCGCGGCGGGCGGGGCCGGCGGGTGCTGCTGGTGGATCACGATGACAGCTTCGTCCACACGCTGGCCGACTATCTGCGCCAGACCGGCGCATCGGTGACGACGCTGCGTCACGGCCACGCGCGGGCGACGCTGGCGGAGCGGAGGCCGGATCTGGTCGTGCTGTCCCCCGGTCCGGGGCGCCCGGCGGATTTCGACGTGGCCGGCACCATCGACGCGGCGCTGGCGCTCGGCCTGCCGGTGTTCGGCGTCTGCCTGGGCTTGCAGGGGATGGTGGAGCGCTTCGGCGGTGCTCTGGACGTTTTGCCGGAGCCGGTCCACGGCAAGGCGACGGAGGTCTGTGTGCTGGGCGGCGCGCTGTTCGCCGGCCTTCCGGAGCGGCTGACGGTCGGGCGCTACCACTCGCTGGTGGCGCGGCGCGACCGGCTGCCGGCGGACCTCACGGTGACCGCGGAAACCGCCGACGGTCTGGTGATGGCGGTCGAGCACCGGCGGCTTCCGCTCGCCGCCGTGCAGTTCCACCCCGAGTCGATCCTGTCGCTCGACGGTGGGGCCGGTCTCGCCCTGCTGGGCAACGTGATGGACCGGCTGGCCGCCGGCGCCCTCGCGGACGCGGCGGCGTGAGGAAGGGGGCGGGGGTGGTTACTCCACCATCCCCAGCGCTTCCTTGTAGAGTTCCAGGATGGCTTCCTGCTCCTGGCGATCGGCCTTGTCCATTTTGCGCAGCCGGATGATCTGGCGGATGATCTTGGTGTCGAAACCGGTGCCCTTGGCCTCGGAGTAGACCTCCTTGATGTCCTCCTGCAGGCCGCGCTTCTCTTCTTCCAGGCGCTCGATGCGCTCCACGAAGGATTTCAGGCGATCCGCCGCAATGCCGCCGACGTCGGACATGATAAGGGTAACCTCAAATTGGGTGCTTCCGGGGAATCCGGCGCGGACGATATCGGCGGTCGCTGTCGATGGCAAGCGACTCCCGGCGTCGTCGGCGCGGATGCCACAGGGCGCGGCAAACCGCAGCAACGCCTCGGCCGGGTGTGCCCGGATAGTGGGATGCGTCCGTGGCGACGACCGCCGCCTCGGAGGACGCCTGATGCGAAAGACCGATGGCGGGAGCGTGCGAAAGCGGCGACCTTGCACTTTCCGTTGCACGCGGGCGTGCCAAGCCTCTTCGGGCTGTTGCGCCGCACCCATCACCGCTGGTAATACCATCGACGCTCTTGAGCTTCACAAAGTCACATAAATCCGGCATTGATGCCGACGGTCTAGGCCGATTGCACGCAAATCGGCCACTTGCGGCAGGGGAGATAAAGAACCATGAAAATCGCCATACCCAGGGAGCGGCGCGCGGGCGAGAATCGCGTCGCGGCTTCTCCGGAGACGGTCAAGAAACTCAAAGCCCTCAGCCTGGAAGTGGTCGTGGAGACCGGCGCCGGACTGGGCTCGAACCTGCCGGACCGGGTCTATCAGGACGCGGGCGCGGAGATCGCGCCGGACGCCGCGTCGGCGCTGGCCGACGCCGACATCGTGCTGAAGGTGCAGCGCCCGCTGCTGGCCGGGGAAGGGTACCTCGACGAGCTGGCGCTGATCAAGCGCGGCGCTCTGCTGTTCGCCATCCTCAACCCCTACAACAGCCGCGACCACGTGGCGGCCTACGCCGCGGCCGGGGTGAACGCCTTCGCCATGGAGTTCATGCCGCGCATCACCCGCGCCCAGGTCATGGACGTGCTGTCCTCCCAGGCCAACCTCGCCGGCTACAAGGCGGTGGTCGATGCCGCCAGCGAGTATGGCCGGGCCTATCCGATGATGATGACCGCGGCGGGCACGGTGCCGCCGGCCCGCGCCTTCATCATGGGTGTCGGCGTCGCCGGGCTGCAGGCCATCGCCACGGCCAAGCGGCTGGGCGCCATCGTCTCGGCGACCGACGTGCGCCCGGCGGTCAAGGAGCAGGTGCAGAGCCTTGGCGGCAGCTTCGTCGCGGTCGAGAACGAGGAGTTCAAACAGGCCGAGACGTCGGGCGGCTACGCCAAGGAGATGTCGGACGACTACAAGCGCCAGCAGGCGGCGCTGGTGGCCGAGCACATCAAGAAGCAGGACATCGTCATCACCACGGCGCTGATCCCCGGACGCAAGGCGCCGATCCTGGTGACGCGCGAGCATGTGGCGTCGATGAAGCCGGGCTCGGTGCTGATCGATCTGGCGGTGGAGCAGGGCGGCAACGTCGAGGGCTCGGAGCTGGGCAAGGTCGTCGTCACCGACAACGGGGTGAAGATCGTCGGCCACGCCAACTACCCCAGCCGCATCGCCGAGAGCGCCTCGCTGCTCTACGCCAAGAACCTGCTCGCTCTGCTGCAGTCGCTGCACGACAAGGAGAAGGGCGTCACGCTCAACTGGGACGACGAGATCGTGAAGGCCATCGCGCTCACCCGCGATGGGCAGGTCGTCCATCCCGCCTTCGCCGGCCAGACGGTCTAAAGGCCGGACGGAATTAGGGAGAGACACATGGATCAGACTCAATTGTCCAACCGCGTCGCTGAGCTGAAGGCCCAGCTCGCCGCGGCCAGCCAGCAGATCGACGCGCTCGCCGCCCAGGCCGCCGCGCTCGGCCACGCCGCTCCCGTCGCGGACGCGGCGAGCCACGGCAACTTCTTCATCACCGGCCTGACGGTGTTCGTGCTGGCCTGCTTCGTCGGCTACTACGTGGTGTGGCGGGTGACGCCGGCGCTGCACTCGCCGCTGATGGCGGTGACCAACGCGGTGTCCTCGGTGATCATCGTCGGCGCCCTGATCGCCGCCGGCCCGGCCGGCTTCGGCTTCTCCAAGATCATGGGCTTCCTCGCGGTCATCCTGGCCAGCGTCAACATCTTCGGCGGCTTCCTGGTCACCCAGCGCATGCTGTCGATGTTCAAGAAGAAGGGCAAGTAACCATGGAAACCCTGTCCGCCCTTCTCTATCTGGTCGCCTCGGTCTGCTTCATCATGGCCCTGCGCGGCCTGTCCAGCCCGGAGACCTCCCGCCAGGGCAACTTCTTCGGCATGGCCGGCATGACCATCGCCGTGCTGACCACGCTGGCCCTGCCCATCGTCCAGTCCTACTGGATGATCGTGCTCGGCATCGCCATCGGCGGCGGCATCGGCTACGTCATCGCCAAGAAGATCGAGATGACCGCCCTGCCGCAGCTCGTCGCCGCCTTCCACTCGCTGGTCGGTCTGGCCGCGGTGTTCGTGGCGCTGTCGGCCTTCTACTCGCCCGAGGCCTACGGCATCGGCGTGCCCGGCGCCATCGCCAAGGGCTCGCTGGTCGAGATGGCGCTGGGCACCGCCATCGGCGCCATCACCTTCACCGGCTCGATCGTCGCGTTTGCCAAGCTCCAGGGTCTGGTCACCGGCAAGCCGCTGGTCTTCCCCTTCCAGCACCATCTCAACGCCGGCCTCGGCATCCTCACCATCCTCCTCATCGTCTGGCTGGTGCAGAGCAACGCCGATGCCCCGATGTGGCTGATCGTCGCCGTGTCGCTGGCGCTCGGCCTGTTGCTGATCCTGCCGATCGGTGGCGCGGACATGCCGGTGGTGATCTCGATGCTGAACAGCTACTCGGGCTGGGCGGCGGCGGGCATCGGCTTCACGCTGCAGAACAACCTGCTGATCGTCACGGGCGCGCTGGTCGGCTCGTCGGGCGCCATTCTGTCCTACATCATGTGCAAGGGCATGAACCGCTCGATCTTCAACGTCATCCTGGGCGGCTTCGGCGGCGACAGCGGGGCGGCGTCGGCGGCGGCCGGCGGCGGCGAGCGCGGCACGGTCAAGGCCGGCTCGCCGGAGGACGCGGCCTACATCATGAAGAACGCCCAGTCGGTGATCATCGTCCCCGGCTACGGCATGGCGGTGGCCCAGGCCCAGCACGCGCTGCGCGAGATGGCCGACCTGCTGAAGAAGGAAGGCGTCGAGGTCAAGTACGCCATCCATCCGGTGGCGGGGCGCATGCCCGGGCACATGAACGTGCTGCTGGCCGAGGCCAACGTGCCCTACGACGAGGTGTTCGAGCTGGAGGACATCAACCGCGACTTCGGCACGGCGGACGTGGCCTTCGTGATCGGCGCCAACGACGTGACCAACCCGGCGGCCAAGACCGATCCGCAGTCGCCGATCTACGGCATGCCGATCCTCGACGTCGAGAAGGCCAAGACGGTGTTCTTCATCAAGCGCGGCATGGCCGCCGGCTACGCCGGCGTCGAGAACGAGCTGTTCTTCCGCCCCAACACCATGATGCTGTTCGGTGACGCCAAGAAGGTCACCGAAGAGGTCGTGAAGTCGATGGAGTAACCCGCACCCTTACCGGTGTGGCGTAAGATGAACCCCCGGGGCCGGCGCGCTCCGGGGGTTCTTTTTGCCATCACAAGAAACGGAGAGAGGACGCCATGCCCGCCTACATCATCGCCGACGTGAACGTGACGAATCCCGAGGCCTATGAAAACTACAAGAAGCTGACCCCCAATGCGGTCGCCAGGAATGGCGGGCGGTTCATCGCCCGCGGCGGGCAGGCGGAGGAGCTGGAAGGCGGCTGGCAGCCCAACCGCGTGGTCATCCTGGAGTTCCCGGACTACGCCACCGCCAAGGCCTTCTACGACAGCCCCGAGTACCGCGAAGCGCGCGAGGCCCGGAAGGACGCGGCCGACTTCCGGATGATCGTGGTGGACGGAGCCTGACACTCTCCGAAACAAGAAAAAAGCCGTGCGAGGGCGCACGGCTTCTTTCTTTTGGAGAGGGGAGGGGGCCCTACGCCTTCTTGATGCCGAAGCAGTGCTCCGGACCGGGGAAGTTGCGGGCCTTCACCTCGGTGGCGTAGGTCGCGGCGGCTTCGCCGATGGCGGTGCCGAGCTGGGCGTAGCGCTTCACGAACTTGGGCTGGAACTCGCCGAACAGGCCGAACATGTCGTCCGACACCAGGACCTGCCCGTCGCAGGCGGGGGAGGCGCCGATGCCGATGGTGGGGATGGTCACATCCTCGGTGATCTGGCGGGCCAGCGACTCCATCGTGCCTTCGATGACCAGGGAGAAGGCGCCGGCCTCGGCGATGGCACGGGCGTCGGCGCGGATGCGCTCCGCCGCTTCCGGATCGCGGCCCACCGCCTTGTAGCCGCCGAGCGCGTTGACCGACTGCGGCAGCAGGCCGACATGGCCCATCACCGGCACGCCGCGGGTGGTCAGGTAGGCCACCGTCTCGGCCATCTCCAGCCCGCCTTCCACCTTCACCGCCTGGGCGCCGCTCTCCGCCATGACGCGGGCGGCGTTGCGGAAGGCCACCTGCGGGCTCTCCTGGTAGCTGCCGAAGGGCAGGTCGACGACCACGCAGGCGTGGCGCGAGCCGCGCACCACGGCGGCGCCATGGGCGATCATCATGTCGAGCGTGACGGGAAGCGTGCTGTCGAAGCCGTAGACGACCATGCCCAGCGAGTCGCCGACCAGCAGCAGGTCGACGTGCGGGTCCAGCAGGCGGGCGACCGGAGTCGTGTAGGCGGTCAGGCAGACGATCGGCTCCCCGCCCTTGCGCGCGCGCAGCGCCGGCACGGAAACGCGCGGAGTGTCCTTGGATGCGCTCATTGGCGACCCTCCCCATTCTTTTCTTGGCAAATATTCTTTTGGCAGGCGTTCTTGTGCGGCGAAGCGGACCGCAGATGCACCAAAACCGCCCACGCGCAGACGCGGGGCGGCAGGTGCAAGACACAAGAGGGGCAAGCGCGCGAACGCGCATGGATGCCCGGCGTGCCGAAGCACGCCTGTCAATCCGGCGCGAAACGCGCCTGAGGATTAATAGCCCTCGCGCTCCATACGCTTGCGGAGCAGCTTGCGGGTGCGACGCACCGCCTCAGCCTTCTCACGCGCGCGCTTCTCCGAGGGCTTCTCGTAGTTCCGGCGCAGCTTCATTTCCCGGAAAATGCCCTCGCGCTGCATCTTCTTCTTCAGCGCGCGGAGGGCCTGATCGACGTTGTTGTCTCGGACCAGAACTTGCACGTTAACCGTCACCTTTATCAAGTGAGCCGAGTTGCCATGAAGCAACAAACAGGCATGCGACAGGCATGCGCTTTCGGGCGCACCCCTTGTGTGGACCTTTATGTAGCACGGACGGGGCCGCCTGTGAAGCGGAGTCTTCCAACCCTGCGTGTTCCGCTGCGACAATGCGTGGGCAAAACGGTTGCCCGGTGGCCCGCGCCGCCCAGATAATAGGGCATGGCCCTGTTGAAGATCGCCCGCATGGGGCACCCGGTGCTGCGCAAGGTCGCAGACCTGGTGCCCGACCCGACGGCCCCGGAGATCCGGCGGCTGGCTTCCGACATGATCGACACCATGCTGGACGCGCCCGGAGTCGGGCTGGCGGCCCCGCAGGTGCACGAATCGCTGCGCATGATCGTGTTCCGCGTTCCCGCCATGCGTTCCGGTGGCGAGTCGGTGGAGCCGACCGTCCTCATCAACCCGGTGATCGAGCCGCTGGACGGTGGGATGGAGCACGGGATGGAGGGCTGCCTGTCGATTCCTGAGCTGCGCGGCGTCGTTCCGCGATTCGCGCGCATCCGCTACCGCGGAGTCGGGCTGGACGGCGAATCCATCGAGCGCGAGGCGGCGGGGTTCCACGCCCGTGTCATCCAGCACGAGTGCGATCACCTGGACGGCGTGCTTTACATCGACCGGATGACCGATCTGCGCTATCTGGCCTTCACCGACGAGGCGCATCACGTGACCGAGGCGCTGGAACAGCAGGAGGGGAGAGACTGATATGGACGCTGCGCTGGATATGGACGCGGTGCGGGACGACATCCTGCTGTCCACGCTTCCCAATATCGTGTTTGACGGCTGGAGCCTCCAGGCGCTGCGCGACGGCGCCCAAATGGCCGGCTACGACACGGCGACCATGCATCGCGCCTTCCCCGGCGGCGTGCCGGAGCTGGCCGAGCATTTCGGCGCCTGGACCGACCGCCGCATGCTGGCCGAGCTGGACAAGCACCCGCTCGACGAGATGAGGGTGGGCGAGAAGATCGCGCTCGCCATCCGCACCCATTTCGAGGTGCTGGAACCGCATATGGAGGCCAAGCGCCGCCTGCTCGCCTATCTCGCCATGCCGCAGAATCTCGGCATGGGCCTGACCATGCTCTACCGCACGGTGGACGCCATGTGGTTCGCGGCAGGCGACACCGCCACCGACTTCAATCACTACACCAAACGCGCCACGCTGGCCGCGGTGCTCAGCTCCGCGACCTTCTACTGGCTGGACGACCGGTCGGAGGGGCATGCCGAGACCTGGGCCTTCGTGGACCGCCGGCTTGGCGACGTCATGAGCATGGGCAAGGCGATGTCGGCCATGGGCCGCGCCGGGCGTCTCCTCAGCCATCTGCCGAGTCCCGCGCGCTTCGCCCGTCAGATCCGCCAGCGTGCCGGCGCCGCTCCGGTGGACACCGCCTCCGCCCACATGGCGGAGAACATCTGACGGCTCAGGCCCGGGCCTTCTTAAGGACAGCTTTCTTGCGGGACGGTTTTATGACGGCGGCGGTGCGGATCGCCGCTGCCAGGGCCGGGCGGGCCCAGAACAAAAGCTCGTCCGGGTCGTCCAGCGCCGAGTCGGGCGGAGGGAAGTAGGGCAGGACCGTCGGCTTGTCGTCGAAGGGCTTGAAGGGGCGCAGGCCCAGCGCCTCGTACTCCGGCCGGTTGCCATCGTCGGTCTTGAAATATAGGATGTTGCGGGCGACCAGGGCGAAGACGACGCCGTCGCAATAGACCGCGTAACCGCCGAACATGCGGCGGGCGGTGATGGCCCCCAAGGGCGTCAGCGACTCGCACAGGAAACGGACGAGTTCGCTGACCGTGGCCATGCTGGGGAGCCTGTTGGTGAAAGCCTATTTTTTGCGGAAGGCGTCGAGCGCCACGACCTCGCCGCGCTTCGGCTCCTCGCCGGAACGGTCGGAGTCGGGCTTGCCGGCGTCGGCCTTGGCCGCGTCGGCTTTGGCGAGCTTCGCGATGGACGGCTTCGCCCCGTCCGCAGCCTTCTTCTCCGGCGTCTCGCGCGCGGGGATGGTGGCGATTTCCGCCGATTCGGCGGGCTCCACGGGCTGGAACTGGAGGGCGAAATTCTCCGACGGATCGGCGAAGGTGGTGATGGCGGCGTAGGGAATGACCAGCCGCTCATGCACGTTGTTGAAGCTCAGCGTCACCTCGAAATGATCATCCAGCGCCTCCAGCCCATAGAACTGGTACTGGATGACGATGGTCATCTCGTTGGGATACTGGGACGACAGATATTCGGGGATGTCGACGCCCGCGTAACCCGTCCGGAAGGTCAGGTAGAAGTGATGATCGCCGGGGAGCCCGCGGTCCGTCACCTGGCGGAGCGCGTCACGGACGACACCACGCAAGGCGGCCTCGACCATGCGGTCATAACGCAACTGCTCTCTCGGCATTCTTGGGCGGGTCCTTAACGCCAGACGGGTAAGTGTGGGCCTTCTGTTGCTAGGCGGCCCACGGCCCCACCCTCAGGTGCTACCCATCGGGGATTGATTTCGGTCAGTCACCGCCGTTAGGCGGCAACGGCGACCGGAGCAACGTTGTCGTTGGCAACTATTGCAATGGCCCGATAACGGCGGAACCATGCCGGGCGAAGACCATGCCTTTACCACGCGTGTCGATCCTATTTCGCCCCCAACGAACCCGCTCCCTACGGCAACGCCCGAGAGACCGGTGGTTTGTTTGGTGGAGGCGCCGGGTACCGCCCCCGGGTCCACAACGCTTATTCCGCAAGGCGTTTATCGCCATAGTCGGCTGCTGCCGACGGACCCAATATAGGCCCTTCGCCCGAAGATGGAAAGGGGGTGCCGCGGATTCTGACCGGAGGCTCTTGCAAAGGGGTGACTGTCCGGGTTCGCGGACGTAGAGTGCCGCCCGAATTTCAGTCCCCGGAGTACCCATGCCGATCACGCCCGAGCAGCGCGCCGAGATCGACCGCCTGCGCGCCGTCACCGCCACCACCCGCCGCGCCACCGTTCCGGCTCTGGAGGAGATCCTCTATGAGCCGCTGGAGGTCCTGGACCACGGCTTCGTGCGCGTCGTCGACTACATGGGCGACGATTCGGCCGTCGTCCAGGCGGCGCGCGTGTCCTACGGCAAGGGCACCAAGAAGGTCACCGAGGACGCCGGTCTCATCAAGTATCTGATGCGCCATCGCCACTCGACGCCGTTCGAGATGTGCGAGATCAAGTTCCACGTCAAGCTGCCGATCTTCGTCGCCCGCCAGTGGATTCGGCACCGCACGGCGAACGTCAACGAATACTCCGCGCGCTACTCCATCCTCGACCGCGAGTTCTACATCCCGACACCCGAGAACCTGGGCGCCCAGGCCGTTGTCAACCGGCAGGGCCGCGGCGACGTTCTCCAGGGCGACGAGGCGGCGGCGGTGATGAAGCTGCTGCGCGACGATTCGGAGGCGGTCTATGCGCACTACGAGGAGATGCTGAACCAGCGCGAGGACGGCACCACCATCGAGGAAGGTCGCCAGGGACTGGCGCGCGAATTGGCGCGCATGAACCTGACGCTGAACTACTACACCCAGTGGTACTGGAAGGTCGATCTCCACAACCTTCTGCATTTCCTCAGCCTGCGCGCCGACCCGCACGCCCAGTACGAGATCCGCGTCTATGCGGAGGCCATGCTGGATGTGGTGAAACGCTGGGTCCCTGCCGTGTTCGACGCCTTCAGCGAGTACCGGCTGGGCGGCACCCACATGTCGAAGACCGGGCTGGAGGTCGTGAAGCGCCTGCTCTCCGGAGAGGCCGTGACCCAGGAGGCCAGTGGCCTGTCCAAGCGCGAATGGCGCGAACTGATGGACCAACTCGGCCGCGCCGAGTAACGCCCGCTCCAACTGTGTAAGGACCAACCGTCATGACGCCGCCCCCGATGACGCCGCACGAGGCCGATGGATTGCACCGCCAGGGCCTCGTCGCGGCGCAGGCCGGGCGGTTCGACGAGGCCTTGGACCTGATCGGGCGGGCCATTGCCGCCTATCCCTCGGTTGCCGTCTGGTGGGCCAACTACGGGCTGGTGATGGAAAGCCTGGGCGACGTCGCCGGGGCGGCCAACGCCTATGCCGGGGCGCTGAACCTCGATCCGTCGCTGGAGATGGCGATGGACGGGCTGCTCACCATGGCGGAGGCGGTGCGCCGGGCCGGCGATTCGGCGCGCGCGGAGGCCTTCTTCCGCCGCGCCATCGCGCTGAACCCGAAGACGCTGGCCGCCGTCGCCAATCTCGGCGTGCTGCTGCGCGCCCAGGCGCGGCGGGCGGAGGCGGTGACGCTCTATGAGAGGGCCGGGCGGCTCGATCCGGCCAACTGGGCGCACCCTTACAACCTCGGCAACGCGCTGGCCGAGATGAACCGGCTGGGCGAGGCCGACGACGCCTATGGGGCGGCGCTCGCGCTGGCGCCAGGCCGGGCAGAGGTGCGGGCGAACCGCGCCACCCGCGTGCTCGCCATGCAGGGGCGGGCGGCGGAGGCCCTGGCGGAAATCGAAGCCGTGGTGGCGCAGCATGGCAACGTCGATTCGCTGCACGCCTCGCGCCTCTACCTGATGCAGTTCGTGCCGGGGCTGGCCATGCCGGCCATCGCCCAGGCCCACGCGGACTGGGGGGCCCGCTATCCCGACCGTCCGGCGCCCGCGGTGGCCGCTCCGGCGCCGAAGATCCGCATCGGCTATGTCTCGCCGGACTTCCGCGCACACCCCGTGGGCTTCTTCCTCGAGCCGGTGCTGGCGAATCACGACCGCACGGCCTTCGAGGTCGTGTGCTACGCCAACACCGCCAACCCGGACTGGAAGACCGAGCGGCTGATGGCCCACGCCGACCACTGGGTCTGGACCACCGGCATGGACGATGAGGCTCTGGCCCGGCGCATCCAGGCGGACGGCATCCACATCCTGGTCGATCTGGCCGGGCAGACCTTCGGCAACCGCCTGCCGGTCTTCGCGCGGCGCGCGGCGCCAGTGCAGGCGACCTGGGCGGGCTATGTCGGCACCACCGGCCTGCCGGCCATGGACTATCTGATTTCCGATTCGCGGCAGAGCCCGCCGGGATCGGACGGCTGGTGCATCGAGGGCATCGTGCGCATGCCCGACGCCTACGTCCCCTGGGCGCCGCCCGAGGACGCGCCGGCCGTGGCTCCGCTGCCGATGGCGACGCGCGGTCACGCCACCTTCGGGTCCTTCAACGCTCTGCCCAAGCTGAACGCGGAGGTCGCGGCGCTGTGGGCGCGCGTGTTGGGCGCCGTTCCCGGCTCCCGGCTGCTGCTGCGCACGCCGGGCCTGGACGACGCCGGCACCGCGGCGCGCACCCTGACGCTGTTCGAGCGGGCCGGGCTCGACCCGGCGCGGGTGGATCTGCGGGGCGGGGCGCCGCACCGGGACTTCCTGGCCGGCTACGGGGAGGTCGACGTGGCGCTGGACCCCTTCCCCTATTCCGGCGGGCTGACGACCCTGGAGGCGCTGTGGATGGGCGTGCCGGTGGTGACGCTGGGCGGCGACCGCTTCTGCGCCCGCCATTCGGTGACGCACCTCGCCTCGGCGGGCCTGTCCGATTTGGTGGCCGACGGGCCGGACGGCTACGTCGCCAAGGCGGCGGCGCTGGTCGCCGATCCGGCAGGGCTGGCGGCTCTGCGCGGCGGGCTGCGGGATCGGCTGGCGGCCTCCCCGGCGCTGGACGGCGTGCGCTTCACCCGCGCGCTGGAGGCCGCCTTCGGCGTGATGTGGCAGCGCTTCCAGGCCGGGCAGGGGCGGGCGAGCTTCGCCCTCAGTTTCGATTGAGCCAGCTTCGATTGAGGCTCAGGCGCGCTCGGACCCCGGCGCGCCGGTGCTCCACAGCAGCCCCAGCACCACGCCCTTGCAGCGCGGCAGCAGCAGGCCGGTCAGCAGCAGCGTCAGCAACGGCCAGATGGTGAGATGCACCCAGGTCGCCGGCTCGTAGCTTTGCTCGACCGACAGGACGGCCGGGATGATGATGTGGCCGACGATCAGGATGGTCATCCAGGGCGGGGCGTCGTCGGCGCGCAGATGGCCGAACGCCTCGCCGCAATGGGTACAATGGTCGACCGGCTTCAGGTAGTTCCGCAGCAGGCGCCCGCGTCCGCAGGCCGGGCATTGCCCCATCAGCCCGCGCAGCGCCGCCGTCGTCTTCGACCGCGTCCCGTCTTCCGCTCCGACCGCCGCCCTGTCTTCCGCCGTCATGACCGTACCCCTGCGTTCCGCTCCCCGAAGGGCCTCATATGGGGAGGGAGCGACCGATCGTCACGCCGTTCCGTCGCCCGCACCCCGGGGTTGCGCCGCGCGCAGGGCCTCCACGCGGCGGGCGATGTTCTCCAGCCGCATCTGAAGCTCATGGGCGCACAGGGCGTGGGCGGCGGCGCGGGCCTCCGCCTCGATGTCGGCGATGGCGGATTCCAAGGCTTGGAGTCGGGCTTGGAGTCGGGCGTCGCGTGGGTCTTCGCTCATCGGATTCCTGCTCCGGCAGTTGACGGACCGGCCCCTGGGCGTCTACGGGATGCACAAACCCTCTCCGGGAGCCTGGAGCCATGACGATCACCCGCCTGTTTTTCGCCGCCGCCACGGCGGCCGTCGCGCTGACCAGCGCCGCCGCCTTCGCCCAGACCAAGACCGTCGCCATCACCGCCATCGTCGAGCATCCGGCGCTCGACGCCACGCGCGACGGCGTGGTCGAGGCGCTGAAGGCCGCGGGCTACACGCCGGGTGACACCCTGAAGGTCGAGTATCAGAGCGCCCAGGGCAACCCCGCCACCGCCGCGCAGATCGCGCGCCAGTTCACCGGCGCCCGTCCGGACGTGATCGTTCCGATCTCCACCCCCTCCGCCCAGGCCGTCGTCGCCTCGACCCGCGACATTCCGGTGGTCTTCACCGCGGTGACCGACCCGGTCGGCGCGCAGCTCGTCCGCAGCCTGGACAAGCCGGGGGCCAACGTCACCGGCGTGTCGGACATGGCCCCGGTGGCCGAGCATGTCGCGCTGATCCGCGAGATCGTGCCGTCCGTCAAGCGTCTGGGCGTTCTCTACAACGCCGGCGAGCCGAACTCCGTCTCGCTGGTCAAGGCGCTGAAGGACGAGGCGCAGAAGGCCGGGCTGACCGTGGTCGAGGCGACCGCCACCAAGTCCGCCGACGCCCAGCCCGCCGCCCGCAGCCTCGTCGGCAAGGCCGATGCGATCTACGTGCCGCTGGACAACACGGTCGTCTCGGCGCTGGAGAGCGTCGTCGCGGTGGGCCAGCAGGCCAAGCTGCCGGTCTTCTCTGCCGACACCGACAGCGTGGCGCGCGGCACGGTGGCCTCCATCGGCTTCGACTACCGGCAGGTCGGCCGCCAGACCGGCGAGGCCGTGGTCCGCATCCTGAAGGGCGAGAAGCCGGGCGACGTTCCGGTGACCTTCGCCAAGGGCACCGACCTGTTCGTGAATCCGAAATCCGCGGCGGCGATGGGCGTGACCATTCCCGAGGCGGTGACCCAGCGCGCGACCAAGGTGGTCGGGCAGTAAGTTGTTTCGTTGAGGGGGAGTGGTTGAGACGGGCCCCCACCCAACCCTCCCCGCTTTGCAGGGGGAGGGCTTTCTCCTCCCCCTGCGAAAGCGGGGAGGCCGGGAGGGGGGCCCGACGCGACGCTCGCCAAGGACCAATCATGAGTGAAATCGCCTTCTTCGGGGCCGTCGAGATCGGGCTGGTGTACGCGCTGGTCGCCCTTGGCGTGTACCTGTCCTTCCGGGTGCTCGATTTCCCGGACCTGACGGTGGACGGCAGCTTCCCGCTGGGCGCGGCGGTCTGCGCCACGCTGCTGGTCGCCGGGGTCAACCCGTGGATCGCCAGCCTCGTCGCGGCCCTGGCCGGCTCGATGGCCGGGCTGGTCACGGCGACTCTGAACGTCCGCTTCAAGATCCTGCACCTGCTGGCCAGCATCCTGACCATGATCGCGCTGTTCTCGGTGAACCTGCGCGTGATGGGCCGCCCGAACGTGGCGCTTCTGATGCAGGACACGGTGCTGACGCCCTTCTATGGGCTGGGGCTGCCCGACCATGTGGTGCGGCCGCTCGTCGTGCTGGTCGTGGTCATGGTGATCGTCCTGCTGCTGGCCCGCTTCCTGAACAGCGAGTTCGGCCTCGCCATGCGGGCGACCGGCGTCAACGCCCGGATGGCCCGCGCGCAGGGGGTGCAGACGGACTTCCACATCTACGCCGGCATGGCCCTGTCGAACGGCCTCTGCGCCCTGGCCGGCGCGCTGTTCGCCCAGACCAACGGTTTCGCCGACGTGACCACCGGCATCGGCACCATCGTGGTCGGTCTGGCCGCGGTGATCGTCGGCGAGACGGTGCTGCCGGCCCGCGCGATGCTGTGGGCGCTGGTCGGCTGCGTCGTCGGCTCCATCCTGTACCGGCTGGCGGTCCAACTGGCCCTATCGGCGGACGCCATCGGGCTCCAGGCCTCCGACCTCAACCTCGTCACCGCCGTCCTGGTCGCGGTGGCGCTGATCCTGCCGCGGATGCGGCTGAAAGCCGCGTCGAAGAAGAGGGAGGCCGTCCGATGATCACGGTCAACGGCATCCACGTCACCTTCGGGCGCGGCACCCCGCTGGAAAAGCACGCCCTGCGCGGCGTCGACCTGACGATCCCGGAAGGGCAGTTCGTCACCGTCATCGGCTCCAACGGCGCCGGCAAGTCCACCTTCCTGGGCGCGCTGGCCGGCGACGTGATCGCCGAGGAGGGGCGCATCGCCATCGACGGGGTGGACGTCACCCGCTGGGCGACGCCGAAGCGCGCCTCGCTGGTCGCCCGCGTCTTCCAGGACCCGATGGTCGGAAGCTGCACCGCGCTGACCATCGAGGAGAACATGGCGCTGGCCGCCGCCCGCGGGCGGCGCCGCGGCCTGGGCTTCGCCCTGCGCGGCGACCGCCGCCGGCATTTCCGCGAGCGCATCGCGGAGCTGGGGCTGGGGTTGGAGAACCGGCTGCACGACCGCATGGGCCTGCTGTCCGGCGGGCAGCGGCAGGCGGTCAGCCTGCTGATGGCGACGCTCGCCGGGTCGAAGATCCTGCTGCTCGACGAGCACACGGCGGCGCTCGACCCCGGAACGGCGGAGTTCGTGCTCGGCCTGACCCGCCGCATCGTCGAGGAGAACCGGCTGACCACGCTGATGGTCACCCACTCCATGCGGCAGGCGCTGGACTACGGCGACCGCACGGTGATGCTGCACGAGGGCCGGATCGTGCTCGACGTGTCCGGCGAGCAGCGCGCCGGTCTGGACGTGCCGCACCTGCTGGCGCTGTTCGCCAAGCAGCGCGGCGGCGAGGACATCACCGACGACAGCCTGCTGATCGGGTAAGCTTGCGAGAGGAGCGTCAGACGGTCTTGCGGTCGCGCTCCTTCTCCGGTTCCTCGCGGTCGGCCTCGAAGAGGGCCTGAAGCTCGGCGGCGGCTTGGCGGGAGGTCTGGATCAGGCGGTTCTCGTCGTGGTGCACGGCGTGCTGCCGGATCAGCGTGCGCTCGTCATGCTCGCGGAAGGTGTCCAGCGTGTGGCGGGTCTCCTCCGGCGGCAGGCCCAGCGATTCCAGAACGCCGCCGGTCAGCCGCAGGCTCGAATCGTAGGTCTCGCGCACGAAATGCGTGACCCCGCGGTCCATCAGGAAATGGGCGTGGCGGCGGTTGCGGGCGCGGGCGTGGATGACGAGGTGGGGGAAATGGCGCGTCGCCAGTTCCACCACGCGCAGCGACTGCTCCATGTCCTCCAGCGCCACCACCAGCACCTTGGCCTTGTCCGCCCCGGCGGCGCGCAGCAGGTCGAGCCGCGACGGGTCGCCGTAATAGACCTTGTTGCCGAATCGCCGCACGACGTCGACCTGCTCGGCGCTCTGCTCCAGCGCCGTGAAGGGGATGCCGCGCAGCCGCAGGACGCGGCCGACGATCTGCCCGACCCGGCCGAAGCCGCAGATCAGCACCGGCGGCTCGCCGTCCGGCGCGATGGTGTCGTAGGGGCGGACGGGCTTCACGATCAGGCGCGGCGCCAGCCAGCGCTCCTCCGCCGCGAAGACGAAGGGGGTGGCGATCATCGACAGCGTGACCACCAGCATGGCCGTCGCCGCCTGCCCCCCGGTCATCGCCCCGACGCCGACGGCCAGCCCGAACAGCACGAAGCCGAACTCGCCGCCCTGGCTCAGCACGGTGGACAGCCGCGTCGAGCCGCCCGGACGCAGGCCGGACAGGCGGGCCAGCCCGAACAAGGCCGCCGCCTTCAAGGCCATCAGCCCGAGCGCCAGCGACAGGTAGCGCACCGGCTCGGCCATCAGCGCCGCGACATCGGCCCCCATGCCCACCGACACGAAGAACAGGCCGAGCAGCAGCCCTTCGAACGGTGCGATGTCCGCCTGCACCTCGTGCCGGTATTCCGAATCGGACAGCAGCACCCCGGCCATGAAGGCGCCGAGCGACATGGACAGCCCCGCCCAGGCGGCGAACAGCGCGGTGCCCAGCACGATCAGCAGGGCGGTGGCGGTGAAGATCTCCGGCGTCCGGGCGCCGTCCACGATGCGCAGCACCGGGCGCAGCAGGTAGCGCCCGCCGGCTAGGATCACCGCGACCGCTCCGCCGGCCTTCAGCACGGCCAGCCACGCCGTTCCGGCGTCCGGCACCTCCCCGGCGCCATGGCCGAGCAGGGGCAGCAGCGCCACGGCGGGGATGATCGCGAGGTCCTGGAACAGCAGGATCGAGAAGGCGCTGCGCCCAGCGTTGGTGGTCAGCAGTTCCCGCTCCGCCAGCATGGGCAGCACCATGGCGGTGGAGGACAGCGAGAGGCCGAATCCGGTCACCGCGGCGGCGGCGGGGGTGAATCCCAGCAGGAAAATGGTGGCGGCGGCGATCACGACGGCGGTCACCGCGACCTGCGCGCCGCCGAGCCCCAGGACCGATCGTCGCATCACCCAGAGGCGGGCAGGGCGCAACTCCAGCCCGATCAGGAACAGCAGCATGATAACGCCGAGTTCGGAGACGTGCCGGATCGCCTCGACGTCCGTCACCAGCCCGAGCCCGCCCGGCCCGATGGCCAGCCCCGCCGCGAGATAGCCGAGCGGCCCGCCGAAGCCGATCCGCTTGGCCACCGGCACCGCCAGGACCACGGCGGCCAGCAGCACCACCAACGTCACGAAATCCGGCATCGGCCCCGTCCCCTAAAGGCTTTGCCCCCACCCTAACCCTCCCCGCTGACGCAGGGGAGGGTGGGGGGAATGACGCCTTACGACACCACGATCCGCGGCGCGGTCCGCGCCGGGCCCTGCTCGCCGGCGATCTTCTCCCACACGCGCTTGGCAATTCCGCGGTACACCTTCGCGTGCTCCGACTCGGGCTGCGACACCACGATGGGCTGGCCTTGGTCGGAGGTCTCGCGGATGTCGAGGTGCAGCGGGACCTCGCCGAGGAACTCCATGCCGAGGTCCGTGGCTTCCTTGCGGGCGCCGCCGTGGCTGAAGATGTCCGTGCGGTGGCCGCAGTTGGGACAGCAGAAATAGCTCATGTTCTCGATGATGCCGAGGACGGGCACGTCCACGCGGCGGAACATGTTCAGCCCCTTGCGGGCGTCCAGCAGGGCGATGTCCTGCGGGGTCGAGACGATGATCGCCCCGGCCAGCGGCACCTGCTGTGCCATGGTGAGCTGGGCGTCGCCGGTGCCCGGCGGCATGTCCACCACCAGAACGTCGAGCGTGCCCCAGTTCACGTCGCGCAGCATCTGCTGGAGCGCGCTCATCACCATCGGGCCGCGCCAGATCATCGGCGTGTCCTCGGCGACCAGGAAGCCCATCGACATCACCTTGATGCCGTAGTTCTCCATCGGCTCCAGGATTTTGCCGTCGCGGCTGGTCGGCCGGCCGGAGATGCCCAGCATGCGCGGCATGGACGGGCCGTAGATGTCGGCGTCCAGAAGCCCGACCTTCAACCCGTTCGCCGCCATGGCGAGGGCGAGGTTGCTGGCCGTGGTGGACTTGCCGACGCCGCCCTTGCCCGATGCGACGGCGACGATCGCCTTCACGCCCGGCACCAGCGGCTTCTGCTCCGCAGGCTGCCCATGGGTGTGGCCGCCGTGGGAGTGGCCATGCCCGCCATGGGAATGCCCGTGATCGTGCCCGTGGCCCTGCTGCGGGGCGGCGCCCTGACCGGCGGGGCGGTGCGCCGTCAAGACTGCGGTGACCGACAGAACGCCCGGCAGGGCCTCCACCGCTTTCTCGGCGGCGTGGCGCACCGGCTCGGCCTGGGCGCCGCGCTTGGGGTCCACTTCGATCGAAAAGGCGACGTGCCCGTCACGCACGACAAGGCCGGAAAGCATGCCGAGGCTGACGACGTCCTTGCCCCGTTCCGGATCGACAACCGTCCTCAGAGCTTCAAGGACTTGAGCTTCGCTGACCTGCGCCATGGTTGAAAACTCCGCTTCCTTCCCGATATTGGCGGATATCCGTCGGTGAAATCCTTCCCCGAATGGGATGGGCACTATAGGGCCGGCGGACAATAATGGTAAAGGGATCGGACGGTCCGGAAACGATTTGTTTTCCGGAATTTCCGTCCCAAGAATTGAGAGAGCGCGAAGGGGAACGAACGGAATGCCGTGGAGCAATCAGGAGGGGGCGGCGGTGGCGGCCCCTGGGGTCCTCCGCCGGGTGGTGGCGGTCAGAATCCGTGGGGCCGTCCGCCGGGTGGCGGTGGAGGCGGCGGTGGTGGTGGCGGCGGAGGGCCGCAGCCGCCGGACCTGGAGGATCTGCTGCGCCGCGGCCAGGACCGCCTGAAGCGGGTGATGCCGGGCGGCGTCGGCAGCGGCCGGGGCATCGCGCTTGTCGTCGGCCTGCTGGCCGTGGTCTGGCTGGCCAGCGGCATCTACCGCGTCGAGGCGGACGAGCAGGGCGTTGTTCTGCGCTTCGGCCAGTGGGTGCGCACCGAACAGCCCGGTCTGCGCTACCACCTGCCGTCGCCCATCGAAACGGTGCTGATGCCCAAGGTGACGCGCGTCAACCGGATCGAGGTCGGCTACCGCTCGGCCGGCGACGGGCGTCGGGGTGATCGCGACGTTCCCGACGAGTCGCTGATGCTGACTGGTGACGAGAACATCATCGACATCGACTTCACCGTCTTCTGGGTCATCAAGGACGCAGGCGAGTATCTGTTCAAGATCCGCGACCCCGAGGCCACCGTGAAGAAGGCGGCGGAAAGCGCGATGCGCGAGGTCATCGGCCGCACCGACCTGCAGCCGGCCCTGACCGAGGCCCGCCAGCAGATCGAAACCTCCACCCGCCAGCTCCTCCAGGCCATGCTGGACGACTATGAGGGCGGCATCGAGGTGACGCAGGTGCAGTTGCAGAAGGCCGACCCGCCGTCGCCCGTCATCGACGCCTTCAACGACGTGCAGCGCGCCCGCGCCGACCGCGAGCGCGCCCGCAACGAGGCCGAGGCCTACCGGAACGACGTGATCCCGCGCGCCCGAGGCGATGCGGAACGGCTGATCCAGGAGGCTTCCGCCTACCGTGAGCAGGTCGTGAACCTGGCCCAGGGTGACGCCGACCGCTTCCGCAAGGTGTTCGACGCCTACTCGACCGCCAAGGACGTGACCGCCAAGCGCATGTATCTGGAGACCATGGAAGAGATCCTGAGCGGCGCCAACAAGGTCATCATCGACGGCAACGCGCAGGGTGCCCAGGGCGTGGTTCCCTACCTGCCGCTCAACCAGCTTCAGCCTGCCCCGGCGCGGCCCGCCGGCCAGCAGCCGGCCCGTTGAGGAGGGATGCCATGAACCGCACATTGTTGGTCGCCGGCATCGGCATCCTCGCCGCGGGCGTGCTCGCCTCGGCCTCGCTGTTCACGGTGAACGAGGCGCAGCAGGCGCTCGTCCTCCAATTCGGCGAGCCGATGCGCGTCATCCGCGAACCCGGCCTGAAGGCCAAGATCCCCTTCATCCAGGAAGTCCGCATCCTCGACCGTCGCGTGCTCGATCTCGACCCGCCGGTGGAGCAGGTCATCCTGGCCGACCAGAAGCGCCTGGACGTGGACGCCTTCGCGCGTTACCGCATTCTGGACCCGCTGCGCTTCTACCAGACCGCCGGCAACGAGGCGGTGGCCGAGACGCGGATGAACGCCATCGTGAACTCGGCGCTCCGCCGCGTTCTCGGCAGCGTGACGCTGCTCGCCATCCTGTCGGACGAACGTCCGCGCGTGATGAACGACATCCGCGGGCAGGTGAACGACGAGGCGAAGCGCTTCGGCATCGAGATCGTCGATGTCCGCATCCGCCGCGCCGACCTGCCGGAGGAGACCAGCCAGTCGATCTTCGCCCGCATGCGGTCGGAGCGTGAACGCGAAGCCGCGGAGGCCCGCGCCCAGGGTCAGGAGCAGTCGCAGCAGATCCGCTCCCGCGCGGATCGCGAGCGCACCGTCATCCTGGCCGAAGCGCAGCGCGATTCGCAGATCCTGCGCGGTGAAGGCGACAACCAGGCGCTGAAGATGATCGCCGAGGCGACGTCGCAGGACCCGCAGTTCTACAGCTTCTACCGGACGCTCGAAGCCTACCGGAAGTCGCTGAACAAGGACGACACCACCATGGTGCTGTCCCCGACCGGCGAGTTCTTCCGCTACTTCGGCGACATCACCGGCGGCGGCAACGGCCAGCCGGCTCCGGCTTCGGGCAGCGGCCCGGCGCTGCAGCGGGCCCCGGCTCCGGCGACCGCCCAGCAGCAGTAAGTCGTCGCGCTCGCTTCCCCTTCCCCCTTGTCCCGGGGGAGGGGCTGGGGTGGGGGCTCCCGTTCTCCCACCCCAATTTTGTCTTTCCGTCCTGAAATCCTCCTCTGAAATGCCGCCCGACCGATGACGGATTTCCTCACCGCGCTGGCCCTGGTCCTGGTGATCGAAGGCGTGCTCTACGCGCTGTTCCCGTCTGCGATGCGGCGGCTGATCGTCGAAGCGCTGACGATGCCGGAGAACCGGCTGCGCACCGTCGGGCTGGTGACGGCGATGGCCGGCGTCGGATTCGTCTGGCTTCTGCGGGGCGCCTGACACCCTTTTGCCGCGCGCGCGTCGCTGGACCGCGCCGCCATTTTCCGGCCATACTCCGACTTCTATACTCGCGCGTCCTCCGTGGCGGATGGGACCCGTGCGCCTTTGCTTGAAGCAGTGACGCGCGGGGATTACATCCGGCTCACGGATCGGTGAAGCGCCCCCTCGGACCGCAATTCGCATGAAGCCGCGGGCCGATTGGAACAGATGGCCGATTGGAACAAGAAGGTGCCGGATGTCCGGCAGGGAGAGCTGAGTTGAACCCGAACCACCCCATCCACCGCGCCGAATCCGGCCGCCGTCTGCGCGTCGTGCCGCTGATCGCCGCTCTCCTGTTGGGGCTGTCCGCCGCCGTCGGCACCCCCGCCATGGCCCAGTCGCGCCCGGCGCCGACCAGCTTCGCCGACCTGTCGGAAAAGCTGCTGCCCGCCGTGGTCAACATCTCCACCAGCCAGGCGGTGGCGCAGCGCCAGCAGGGCGCCCGTCCCGAGATGCCGCAGTTCCCGCCGGGCTCGCCGTTCGAGGAGTTCTTCCGCGACTTCTTCGACCGTCAGCAGCAGGACCAGCCGCAGCAGCCGCGCAAGTCCACCTCGCTCGGGTCCGGCTTCATCATCGACGCCAAGAACGGTTACGTGGTCACCAACAACCACGTCATCCAGGACGCCGACGAGATCACCGTCATCCTGCAGGACGACACCAACATCAAGGCGGAGCTGATCGGCAAGGACCCGAAGACCGACGTCGCCCTGCTGAAGATCACCACCAACCACCCGCTGGTCGCCGTGCCCTTCGGCGATTCGGACGCCATGCGCGTGGGCGACTGGGTGCTGGCCATCGGCAACCCGTTCGGCCTGGGCGGCTCGGTCACCGCCGGCATCATCTCGGCCCGCCAGCGCGACATCAACGCCGGCCCCTACGACGATTTCCTGCAGACCGACGCCTCGATCAACCGCGGCAACTCCGGCGGCCCGATGTTCAACCTGAACGGCGAGGTCATCGGCATCAACACGGCGATCTTCTCGCCGTCGGGTGGTTCGGTCGGCATCGGCTTCGCCATCCCGTCCAACCTCGCCAAGCAGGTGGTCGCGCAGCTCCGCGAGTACGGCAAGACGCGGCGCGGCTGGCTGGGCGTGCGCATCCAGGGCGTGACCCCGGAGATCGCCGAGAGCCTGGGCCTGCAGGGCCACAAGGGCGCGCTGGTCGCCTCGATCACCCCGAACGGCCCGGCGGCCAAGGCCGGCATCCAGGCGGGCGACGTGGTGACCAAGTTCGATGGCAAGGAAATCAACGAGATGCGCCGCCTGCCGCGCGTCGTCGCCGAGACGCCGATCGACAAGGCCGTCCCGATCGAGGTGTGGCGCAAGGGCAAGTCGCAGCAGCTTCAGGTGAAGGTGGGCGAGCTTGAGGCCGCCGAGGAATCGGGCCTTCTCGCCGCCAATCCGGAGGAGCAGCGCCGCCAGCCTCAGCAGGCCCCGGCCCAGAAGCCGACCGAGACGCTGGGCCTGAAGCTGACCAACATCACGCCCGAGCTGCGCCAGCAGTTCGAGATCAAGCCCGAGCTGAAGGGCGTCGTGGTGACCGAGGTGGCCGGCAACTCCACCGCGTCGGAGAAGGGCATCCGCGCCGGCGACGTCATCATCGAGGTCGGCCAGGAGGAGGTCCGCAAGCCGGAGGACGTGACGTCCAAGATCCAGAAGGCCAAGGAGCAGGGCAAAAAGTCCATCCTGCTGCTGGTGGACCGTCACGGCGACCTGCGCTTCGTCGCCATCCCGCTCAGCCAGGGCTGATCCGGGGGCTATCCCGAAAGGAAAAGGGCACCGGCGGGAGACCGCCGGTGCCCTTTCGCTTTGTGAGGTTGCGGAGGCGTGCCCGTAAAGGCTGGGCGGTCAGCCCTCCACGAACTCCCCGATCCGGTAGCCCTGGGCGAACAGCAGGGCGGTCAGGTCGCCATGGTCCACGCGGGCGCGGGCCTGGGCGGCCACCGTCGGCTTGGCGTGGTAGGCGACGCCAAGCCCGGCGGCCAGCAGCATCGGCAGGTCGTTGGCGCCGTCGCCGACGGCCATGGTCTCGACGCTCGGGACGTGGCGCTCCCCGGCGTAGGCGAGCAGGGCCTCCAGCTTGCTATCCTTGTCGAGGATCGGCTCGACCACCGCGCCGGTCATGACGCCGTTGACCACCTCCAGCACGTTGCCGCGGTCGTCGTCGAAGCCGACCCACTGGCGCACCCGCTCCGTGAAGCAGCGGAAGCCGCCGGAGACCAGCACGCAGGTCGCCCCGTTGGCGCGCATGGTGGAGACCAGTGTCCTGGCACCCGGCATCAGCGTGGCGCGCTGCCACACCTCGTCGACGACGCTCTCGTTCAGGCCCTTCAGCAGGGCGACCCGCTCGCGCACCGCGCCCTTGAAGTCGATCTCGCCGTTCATGGCGCGGGCGGTGATCGCGGCGATGTGGTCCTTCAGCCCGACGTAATCGCCCAACTCGTCCAGCATCTCCTGCTCGATGATCGTGGATTCCATGTCGGCAACCAGCAGGCGCTTTTTCCGGTTGCCCGGCTTCTGGGCGATGACGTCGATGGCGAGGCCGTCTTGAGCAAGATTGGCCAGAGCGCGGCGCACGGCGGCTTCGGCCTGCTCGGGGACCAGCCCTTCCTCGGCAATGTCGCAGGCGCGGTCCGGCGCCAGCCAGTCCGGCTTGGCGGTGTCGGCCCCCAGCGCGGTCAGGGACGCGCGGGCGGCCTGCACGGCCTGCTCGTCGAGAACGGCGGAGGCGGCGGCGATCAGCGTAACGACAGCGCTCATGGCGGGCGATCCTGGAAGAGCCGTGGGGAAAGGGCGCGCGCGCTCCCTAGCACAGCCGGGAGTTTGCGCCAACCCACTCCGCCAAGCGTCATAGACATTCCGCGCCGGGGACCCGGAAGCCTCCCGCCGTGTTTCCGCTCAAATCGCGGGAGGGTTCGTCCATGATCCAGCGGCCTGCCACCCTTCTTACCCCGTCCATTCTCGCTTTCACCTTGCTGTTGGCCGGATGCGGCACCAGGACTGATCTGGCGCAGCGCCCGCCGCCCGGCTATGTCGGCGACGTGGCAGGGCGTGTCTCGGCGGTGGATTGGGCGCAGGCCCGCCCCGTGACCGTGCAGTTGGACGAGTTCCGGTTCCAGCCCGACCGTCTGGTCTTCGAGCGGGGAACGCCCTACCGCCTGATGCTGGAGAACCGCGGGAGCGTCGCGCACACCTTCACTTCCGAAGGCTTCTTCAAGGCCATCGCGGTGCGCCGGGTCACCACCGCGCAAGGCGCCGTCGAGACGCCGGCCCTGGTGAATCTGGAAATCCCCGCCGGCCAGACCGACGTGGTGGACTTCATCCCGATCCAGGCCGGCACCTATGACCTGGCCTGCCACGAACCGCTGCACAGCAGCTTCGGCATGACCGGGACGATCAGGGTTCGCTGAGGCCCCGCACCGGTCGTCCTTGCCAAGCCGAGCCTTCCCCTGCCATACGCTGTAGCCGGAGGAACGTCAGGCAAGGCGACATGGCAGAGGACAGCCCGCGCAACCGGGATGTGCAGCACCGGCATGTGGTGGTGATCGGCGGCCCGACGGCGTCGGGCAAGTCGGGCATGGCGCTCGACATCGCCCTGGCGCGCAACGGCACGGTCATCAACGCCGACAGCATGCAGCTCTACGCCGAGCTGGACGTGCTGACCGCCCGTCCGGGGGCGGAGGATCTGGCGCAGGCGCCCCACCGGCTCTACGGCGTGCTGCCGGCGGCGGAGCGCGGGTCCGCCGCGCGCTGGCGCGACATGGCGCTGGCCGAGATCGCCGCCGCTCACGCCGCCGGACGGCTGCCCATCGTCGTAGGCGGCACCGGCCTCTACCTGCGCACGCTGATGGAGGGCTTGAGCGCCGTTCCCGCCGTCCCGGACGAGGTCCGCAAGGCCGCCCACGCCCGGCTCCAGGAGCTGGGCGGCGAGGCGTTCCGCGCGGAGCTGGTGGGCCGCGACCCGGCCTCGGCCAAGCTGAACCCTGGCGACACCACCCGCCTGACCCGTGCCTGGGAAGTGCTGGAGGCCACTGGCCATCCGCTCTCCCACTGGCAGACCCAGCGGGCCGAGGGCGCGCCGGAGGGTCTGCTGTTCTCCGTGCTGGTGATCGACCCGCCGCGCGACGCGCTCTACGCCAATTGCGACCGCCGTTTCCGAGTGATGATGGGGCAGGGGGCGCTGGAGGAGGTGCGGCGTCTGGACGCGCTCGGCCTCGAACCCGATCTGCCGGCGATGAAGGCGTTGGGCGTGCCGGAGCTGCGCGACTGCCTGCGCGGTGCGCTGACGCTCGACGAAGCCATTGCGCTGGCTCAGCAATCGACGCGCCGCTACGCGAAGCGGCAGGTCACCTGGTTCCGCCACCAGCTCGCGGCGCGGCCTCCGGCCTCCGCGCTGCATGGCTGCCATACGATCAATTCGCTCTACACAAGACCACTTAGTGAAGCAATACTGACCTATCTTGAAACGACGTTGCGTCGTTGACCCTCAGGAGGATTGAAAGTGACGGTCGATTGGGGAAACGTGTTTGCCGGTCGCGTCGCCGGTATGGGAGCTTCGGAAATCCGGGAGCTGCTGAAGCTGCTCGAACGGCCGGAAATCATCTCCTTCGCCGGGGGCATCCCGGACCCCGATTTCTTCCCGACCGCGGCCATCGCCCGCGCCTATGAGAAGATCTTCCAGTCCAACAGCGGGGCCGGCGGCGCGCTTCAGTACACCATCAGCGAGGGCTTCACGCCGTTGCGCGAGTGGATCTGCTCTTACATGGGCCGTCGCGGCATCCAGGCCGGGCTGGACGAGGTGCTGGTGACCAGCGGGTCGCAGCAGGCGCTGGAGTTCGTCGGCAAGCTGCTGATCGGTCCGGGCGAGAAGATCCTGGTGACCCGCCCGACCTATCTCGGCGCGCTCCAGGCCTTCTCGCCCTACGAGCCGCAGTATCTTTCCGTCCCCGGCGACGCCGAGGGGCCGGACCTCGCCGCGGTTGAGGCGGCGCTGGAGCAGAAGCCGAAGTTCTTCTACCTCGTCCCCGACTTCCAGAACCCCAACGGCACGACGATCTCGCTGGCCCGCCGCGAGGCGTTGCTGGACCTCTGTGCCAAGCACGGCGTGCCGATCGTCGAGGACGCGGCCTACACCGAGCTGCGCTACGAGGGCGAGCCGATCCCGTCGATCGTCGCGCTGGACGCCGCCCGCAACGGCGGCAAGATCACCAACGTGCTGTTCTGCGGCTCCTTCTCCAAGACGATGGTGCCGGCCCTGCGCGTGGGCTGGATCAACGGCCCGGCCGAGGTCATCAACCGGCTGGTCCTGATGAAGCAGGCCGGAGACCTGCACACCAGCACCATCAACCAGATCGTGCTGCACGATGTGGTGTCGCAGAACTTCGACAGCCACATCCGCCGCCTGCGCGCCGCCTACAAGGAGCGCCGCGACGCCATGTTGACCGCGCTGGACGAGTTCGCCCCGGCCGGGGTGACCTGGACCAAGCCGGAAGGCGGCATGTTCGTCTGGATCGAGCTGCCGGAGGGCACCGACGGAGTGGACTTGCTGGCCCGCGCCATCAAGGACGCCAACGTCGCCTTCGTCCCCGGCTCGGCCTTTCACGCCGACCGATCGGGCAAGAACACGCTGCGCCTCAGCTTCTCCAACAACAACCCGGAGCGCATCCGCGAAGGCATCCGCCGCCTCTGCGGTCTGCTTCAGACCGTCGCGGCGTAACCCCGCCAGTCTTTGCGCAACGGCCTGCCTCCGCACCCGCGGGGCAGGCCGTTCGCGTTTGCGGGCGGCTTTGCGGGGAGGGCGGTCTTTCCAGCTTGCGAAATATTTGGAAAAACTGCGGCAAAAAATCTTTTCGATCATTCGCAAAATGGGTTGACCAAAGACGGACGGATTGTCTAGTTTGCCGGTCCCGGCCTTCGCCTTTGGGGATAACCCCTTGTTTTCCCAGCAGGCCATCGCCGGGGTTTGAGAAGGAACAGGGCCGCCCGAGAAAAGAGGGGCCCCCATTGGAAGGTCGTGAGCTATGCCCGAACAGAAGCTGACCGGCGCGCAGATCGTCATCAAGGCCCTGAAGGATCAGGGCGTAGACATCATCTTCGGTTATCCGGGCGGCGCGGTACTTCCGATCTACGACGCCATCTTCCAGCAGAACGACATCAAGCACATCCTCGTCCGGCATGAGCAGGCCGCTGTGCACGCCGCGGAAGGTTACGCCCGCTCCACCGGCAAGGTGGGCTGCGTGCTGGTGACCTCCGGCCCCGGCGCCACCAACGCCGTGACGGGCCTGCTGGACGCGCTGTGCGACAGCATTCCGCTGGTCTGCCTGTCCGGGCAGGTGCCGACCCACCTGATCGGCAACGACGCCTTCCAGGAGGCCGACACCACCGGCATCACGCGCCCCTGCACCAAGCACAATTACCTGGTGAAGGACGTCAACCAGCTGGCCCGCACCATGCACGAGGCCTTCTACGTGGCGCGCAGCGGCCGTCCCGGCCCGGTGCTGGTCGACATCCCGAAGGACGTGCAGTTCGCCGACGGCACCTACGTCCCGCCGACCGAGGTGAAGCACAAGACCTACCGCCCGCAGGTGAAGCCCGAGATCGCCCGCGTGGAGGAGGCCATCGAGCTGATCGCCACCGCCAAGCGTCCGATCTTCTACACCGGCGGCGGCGTGGTGAACGCCGGCCCGATCGCGGCCAAGCTGCTGACCCAGTTCGTGAAGATGACCGGCTTCCCGATCACATCGACCCTGATGGGGCTGGGCGCCTTCCCGGCGTCGGACCCGCAGTGGCTGGGCATGTTGGGCATGCACGGCACGTACGAGGCGAACCTCGCCATGTACAACTGCGACGTCATGATCAACATCGGCGCCCGCTTCGACGACCGCGTGACTGGCAAGCTGTCGGAATTCGCGCCGGGCTCGAAGAAGATCCACGTCGACATCGACCCCAGCTCGATCAACAAGAACGTCGCGGTGGACATCCCCATCGTCGGTGACGCCGGCGCCGTTCTGGAGGACATGATCCGTATCTGGAAGGCCCGCCAGAAGCGTGCCGACCAGACCGCCCTGAAGGAGTGGTGGGGTCAGGTCGAGGGCTGGCGAGCCCGCAACTGCCTGAACTACAACCGCACCGAGGCGGTCATCAAGCCGCAGTACGCGCTGGAGCGGCTGCGCGAGGCGCTGCGCGGCAAGAACCACTATGTGACGACCGAGGTCGGCCAGCACCAGATGTGGGCCGCCCAGTTCCTGCCCTTCGACGAGCCGAATCGCTGGATGACCTCCGGCGGCCTGGGCACCATGGGCTACGGCCTGCCGGCGGCGATCGGCGCGCAGCTCGCCCATCCGGACGCCATCGTGGTGGACGTGTCGGGCGAGGCGTCCTTCCTGATGAACATGCAGGAGATCGGCACGGCGGTGCAGTACCGCGCCCCGGTCAAGATCTTCATCCTGAACAACAAGTACATGGGCATGGTGCGCCAGTGGCAGGAGCTGCTGCACGGCTCCCGCTACTCCAACAGCTACTCCGAGGCGCTGCCCGACTTCGTGAAGCTGGCGGAAAGCTGGGGCTGCGTCGGCCTGCGCGCGACCACGGTGGCCGAGGTGGACGAGGTCATCGAGAAGATGCTGGCCGTCACCGACCGCCCCTGCATCATCGACATCGCCGTGGACCCGAAGGAGAACTGCTTCCCGATGATCCCCGGCGGCAAGGCCCACAACGAAATCCTGTTCGGTCCGGAGGACAGCCCGTCCGACGCCACGCCGGAAGACGGCATGGTGCTGGTCTGATCGCGGCGACCAAGACGAACGGTTGAAGGCCCTCTGGCGGAGTACGGATCGTGGAAGAGAAGATCGAGAAGCACACCATCGCCGTGCTGGTGGACAACGAGCCGGGCGTGCTGGCCCGCGTCATCGGCCTGTTCTCGGGCCGCGGCTACAACATCGAAAGCCTGACGGTGGCGGAGGTGAACAACGCCGACCACCTGTCGCGCATCACCCTGGTCACCTCCGGCACCCGCATGGTGGTGGAGCAGATCAAGGCCCAGCTCGACCGGCTCGTGCCGGTGCACAAGGTGCACGACCTGACGGACGAGGGGCCGTCGGTGGAGCGCGAGTTGGCGCTGGTCAAGGTCGCCGGCACCGGCGAACGCCGCATCGAGGCGCTGCGCCTGGCCGACATCTTCAAGGCGAAGGTCGTGGACGCCACCCTGACCTCCTTCGTGTTCGAACTGACCGGCACGACGGCGGAGGTCGACGACTTCGTCGGGCTGATGGCCCAGCTCGGCCTCGTCGAGGCCAGCCGCACCGGCGTCGTCGCCATGTCGAAGGGAGCCACCGGGTTCTGATCCCGGCCCTTACCGGCGGGCTATGAGGCTACCCATGACAGGGAGACGACCCAGCCCGCCGTCCTTTTGCAGGTCTGCCGAACAGTCTTGTGCTTGACGCGGCCCTTTCGCCGGTGGAGTAATTCCGCTGCGCAAAACTCGCACCACCAGATCGAAAAATCCAAGGAAGATCACCATGCGCGTCTATTATGATCGTGATGCCGACGTGAACCTGATCAAGGGGAAGAAGGTCGTCATCGTCGGCTACGGCAGCCAGGGCCACGCCCACGCCAACAACCTGCGTGACAGCGGTGTGAAGGACGTGCGCATCGCCCTCCGCCCGGGTTCGGCCACCATCAAGAAGGCTGAGGCCGCCGGCTTCACGGTCATGGCTCCGGGCGAGGCCGCCGCCTGGGCCGACGTGGTGATGATCCTCACCCCCGACGAGCTGCAGGCCGACCTGTACCGTGACGACCTCGCCAAGAACCTGAAGGAAGGCGCCGCCCTGGCCTTCGCGCACGGCCTGAACGTGCACTTCAACCTGATCGAGCCGCGTGCCGACCTCGACGTGTTCATGATCGCGCCGAAGGGCCCCGGCCACACCGTCCGCGGCGAGTACCAGCGCGGCGGCGGCGTGCCCTGCCTCGTGGCCGTGCACCAGAACGCCTCGGGCAACGGGCTGGACATCGCCCTGTCCTACGCCTCGGCCATCGGCGGCGGCCGCGCCGGCATCATCGAGACGACCTTCAAGGAAGAGTGCGAGACCGACCTGTTCGGCGAGCAGGCCGTGCTCTGCGGCGGCCTGACCGAGCTGATCAAGGCCGGCTACGAGACGCTGACCGAGGCCGGCTACGCCCCGGAGATGGCCTATTTCGAGTGCCTGCACGAGGTGAAGCTGATCGTCGACCTCATGTATGAGGGCGGCATGGCCAACATGCGCTACTCGATCTCCAACACCGCCGAATACGGCGACTACAAGACCGGCCCGCGCATCATCACCCCGGAGACCAAGGCCGAGATGAAGCGCGTTCTGGAGGACATCCAGACCGGCCGCTTCGTCCGCGACTGGATGCTGGAGTGCAAGGCCGGCCAGCCGTCCTTCAAGGCGACCCGCCGCCGCAACGCCGAGCATTCGATCGAGCAGGTCGGCGAGAAGCTGCGCGCCATGATGCCCTGGATCGCCGAGCGCCGTCTGGTCGACAAGTCCAAGAACTGATCGGTTCCTGGATCGAGAAACGGGAAAGCGCGCCGTGAGGCGCGCTTTTTCGTTTTTGGAGAGTTCTGCATTGGTTTGCCCCCCTCCTAGCCTCCCCCCGCTTCGCAGGCGGAGGAGCCGAATTCCCTCCCCTGCGCAGCGGGGGAGGGCCAGGGTAGGGGCAAGTGCAACCGCCTGGGAAGCCTCACACATCCCCCCGCGACCGGTCCGCCTTGGGCCGCTCGTCGAGCAGCGGCCGGCCGGTGTGCACGAAATGCACCACCTCCGCAATGTTGGTCGCGTGGTCGCCGATGCGCTCCAGGCTCTTGGCGATGAACAGCAGGTGCATGTGGGCGGTGAACATCTCCGGCAGGCGGGCCGCCGACAGGTTGATGCTCTCGCACAGGCTGGTGTAAAGCGCGTCCACCTCGTCGTCTGTGCGCCAGACGCGCAGCGCCAGCTCGACGTCGCCGTCCACATAGGCGTCCACCGCGGTGGTCAGGCGCTGGCGCACCAGGCGGCCCAGGTTGGGCAGGGTGCTCATCGCCGGGGACTCGGGGAACTCCGCCACGGCGACGGCGCGGCGGGCGGTGTTGGCTGCGTGGTCACCCACCCGCTCCAGGTTGCCGGCGATCTTCAGGGCGGCGATCACCTCGCGCAGGTCGTCGGCCACCGGCTGGCGAAGCACCAGCATGCGCATGCAGTTCGCCTCGATCTCGTGCTCGTAGCTGTCGAGGCGCGCGTCGGACTCCACGATGGCGCGGGCCTGCTCCGGGTTGCGCTGGGTCAGGCAGGTCAACGCGCCGTCGAGCTGGGTTTCCGCCGCCCCAGCCATCTGCACGATGCTGGCCTTCAGCCGCTTCATGGCGTCTTCGAACGCGGTGACGATGTGCGGGGCGGGGTTCTTCATGGGGGCGGGCCTTATCGGTGCGGCGGACGGCCGGGACGTTACCGTTTCGTGGCGTCGCGAACCAGCTTTCTTCCAACAATCCCGTGTGGCGGACGCGGCATGGGAACGGTTGATTTCGCATGTGCGAAATGGCAAGAGTCCGGCCTCCTACCCCTTATGACCAAGCACGGACGCCGACCGTCATGATCGAACGCCGTTTCGAACAGATCATCTTCGCAAGCCGCTGGCTGCTCGCCCCCTTCTATCTGGGGCTCGTCGTGTCGCTGGTGCTCCTGCTGGCGAAGTTCACCCAGGAGATCTTCCACATCGTCCCGCATGTGCTGGAGATGCAGGAAAAGGACGTGCTGCTGGCCGTGCTGACCCTGATCGACCTGTCGCTGGCCGGCAACCTGCTGCTGATGGTGATCTTTTCGGGATACGAGAACTTCGTGTCGAAGATCGACGTGGCCGACCACAAGGACCGTCCGGAATGGATGGGCAAGGTCGACTTCGGCGGGCTGAAGCTGAAGCTGATCGCCTCCATCGTGGCGATCTCTGGCATCCACCTGCTGAAGAGCTTCATGAACATCGACAACACCAGCAAGGAAAACCTGATGTGGATGGTCATCGTCCACATGACCTTCGTGGTGTCGGGCGTCCTGCTGGCCCTGATGGACCGGTTGGAAGGGAGCCATCACGGAGCGCACGGCAAGGCTGCGACCACGGCGAAATCCGACCATCATTGAGGCCGCCGGAGAGGGCCGGCACCAGGGTGCCGGAGCGGTTTCAAACCCGACACAAAGCCGTTGCGGCGGGTTGGGAATCAGCCTAAGGATACCCCCGCCGCGAGCGGGGCGGTTTGGCCGGACGCTGGAGGTTTCCGCCTCCTGTTGACGGAAAATTAACCCTGACGCGGCAGTGTGGCGGGCACCGGAGGACGGCGTTCCGCCAGCACTTCGGGGACTGGACATTCCGCCGGGACCGGCCTTGCCTCAAGGACCGCCTCCCATCGACCAGAGCGCCGGACCGGCGCCGGCGACCGCCCCACGGGCGCCGGCAACAGGGCTCGGCAAGGCGTGCCGGTTGCACTCTCCGCTTGAGCGCGAAGGGGCATTCGTCTATGGAACCGTTGGCGGGCGTGGCCCTCCGCACCGGAGCGGGCACATCGCCGGCAAGGCCGTCTCAACCGCATTGAAGAGTTAGTCGGGTCCATGCTTTCCAAACTCCTCGGCGTGCTTTCCGCCGACATGGCGATCGATTTGGGGACGGCCAACACCCTGGTCTATGTCAAGGGCCGTGGCATCGTTCTGAACGAACCCTCGGTCGTGGCCATCGCCAACGTCCGCGGCAAGAAGCAGGTGCTGGCCGTCGGCGACGAGGCGAAGATGATGCTGGGCCGCACGCCCGGCAACATCCAGGCCATCCGCCCCCTCCGCGACGGCGTCATCGCCGACTTCGAAGTCGCCGAGGAGATGATCAAGCACTTCATCCGCAAGGTGCACAACCGGCGCAGCTTCGCCAGCCCGCAGGTCATCATCTGCGTGCCGTCGGGCTCCACCGCCGTGGAGCGCCGCGCGATCCAGGAATCGGCGGAGGCCGCCGGCGCCCGCCGCGTCTTCCTGATCGAGGAGCCGATGGCCGCCGCGATCGGTGCCGGACTCCCGGTGACGGAGCCGACCGGTTCCATGGTCGTGGACATCGGCGGCGGCACCACCGAGGTGGCCGTGCTGTCGCTGGGCGGCATCGTCTATTCCCGCTCCGTCCGCGTGGGCGGCGACAAGATGGACGAGGCCATCATCGGCTACATCCGCCGCACCCACAATCTGCTGGTCGGCGAAGGCTCGGCGGAGCGGATCAAGAAGGAAATCGGGTCGGCCTGCCCGCCGGAAGACGGCGAGGGCCGCATCCTGGAGATCAAGGGCCGCGACCTGATGAACGGCGTGCCCAAGGAACTCATCATCTCCGAGCGGCAGATCGCCGAGTCCCTGGCGGAACCGGTGTCGGCCATCGTCGAGGCGGTGAAGGTCGCGCTTGAGCACACGGCGCCGGAACTGGCCGCGGACATCGTGGACAAGGGCATCGTGCTGACCGGCGGCGGCGCCCTGCTGGGCAACCTGGACTTCGTCCTGCGCCACGCCACCGGCCTGCCGGTGTCGATCGCCGACGACCCGCTGTCCTGCGTCGCGCTGGGCACCGGGCGGGCGCTGGAAGAGATGAAGACGCTGCGAAACGTCTTGGTCAGCGCCTACTGATTGGTGTATTGCTCGCTTGGGTTCCCCCGGTGGTACGTCCATTCGCCGGCGTAGCCGGGGGCGGATCGCGTACCTGGACGGGATGATCCTGTGAAGCCTCGCAATTCCGGTTCCGTCGTGCGCCTCGCCGCCCCCTTGCGGGCGCTCGCCCAGCGCTTCTCCTTCCTGTTGCTGGTGCTCGCCTCCGTCGCCCTGATGATGGTGGGCCGGATCGACGCGCTGTCGGTGGACAGCGCGCGCGCCAGGGTGACCGACGCCTTCGCCCCGATCCTCGACGCGATCTCCCGCCCCGCCGCCACCGCCGCCCATGTCGTGGAGTCGGTGGTCGAAGTGCAGAACGCCTTCGAAGAGAACCAGCGGCTGAAAGCGGAGAACGCGCGGCTGCTGCAGTGGAAGCAGGCCGCGCTGCGGCTGGAGGCGGAGAACATCAGCCTGCGTTCCCTTCTCAAGGCGACGCCAGAACCGTCGTCCTCCTTCATCACGGCGCGGGTCATCGCCGCTCCGGGCAGCTCCTTCCTGCGCACGCTGGTGGTCACCGCCGGCCGCCGCGACGGGGTGCGCAAGGGGCAGGCGGCCATCGCCGGCAGCGGGCTGGTCGGCCGGGTGATCGAGGTCGGGGAATGGTCGGCCCGCGTCCTCCTGCTGACCGACATCAACACGCGCATCCCCGTGGTTCTGGAGCGCTCGCGCCAGCGGGCGGTGATGGCGGGCGACAATTCCGACCAGACCCGGCTCCTCTACCTGCCGCCGGAAGCGCCGGTGCAGGTTGGCGAGCGGGTGGTCACCTCCGGTCACGGCGGGCAGTTCCCGCCGGGCCTGCCGGTGGGCGTGGTGTCCTCGGCCGGTGAACGTGGCGTCCGGGTGCAGCCGAACGTCGATCTGTCGCGGGTCGAGCACCTGCAGCTGGTCGAGTTCAGCCTGCCGGGAAGCGAGGCGGAACCGTCGTCCGAGTCGAAATGACGCTGACCTTGTGGCAGCGGTTGGACAAGACGGGACGGAATCTCGCCCCGTTCGCGGTGACGGTCATGCTGGCGCTGGCCGGGATGATTCCGGTGCCGCTGCCCGGCTATGCGTCGGTGGCGCCTTTCCTGACCGCCATCGCCGTCTATTATTGGGCGATCCACCGGCCCGACCTGATGGGGCCGGGCACCGCCTTCCTGATCGGCTTGCTGCAGGACCTGCTGACCGGCGGGCCGCTGGGGGTGAACGCGCTGGTGCTGGTGCTGGTCCATTGGGCGGTGTCCAGCCAGCGGCGTGTGCTGGCGTCGAGCACCTTCGCCCTGATGTGGTTCGGCTTCGGGCTGGTCATGATGGGCGTGGCCTGCACTCAATGGCTGGCCTTTTCGGCGCTCCAGGCGACGGTGCTGCCGTTCCGGCCGGCGCTGTTCCAGGCGCTGCTGACCATGGCCTTCTTCCCGGCCATCGCCTGGATGCTGATCCGCGTGCACCGCGCGTTTCTTCAGGGATGATGGGCAGGGATAGCCGGCAGGGATGATCTGGCAGGGGATGTGAGCCTTTGACTGCGATGGACCGCGACACCGACCGCTACCGCCTGCTGACCCGCCGCGCCGCCGTGCTGGGCGGGCTGAAGCTCGCCGGTCTGTCCGCTCTGGTCGGGCGGCTCTATTACCTGCAGGTGGTGGAATCCGCGCGCTTCACCATGCTGGCGGAGGAGAACCGCATCAGCCTCCGGCTGGTCGCCCCGTCGCGCGGCACCATCGTCGACCGGTTCGGCGCACCGCTGGCGGTGAACCAGCAGAACTACCGCGTCGTCGTGGTGTCGGAGCGCACGCGCAACATCCAGGATACGCTGGACAAGATCTCCAAGATCGTCCCGCTGACCGACGGCGACCGCCGCCGCGTGATGCGCGAGCTGCACCGCAAGCGCCGCTTCGTGCCGGTCACCGTGCGTGAGAACCTGACCTGGGAACAGGTCGCCACCATCGAGATGAACACGCCGGACCTGCCGGGCGTCGCCATCGAGGTCGGCGAGATCCGCCACTACCCGGAGGCGGAGGCGACTGCGCACATCCTGGGCTATGTCGGCGCCGTGTCGGAGGCGGAGCTGAACGGCGACCCTGTGCTGTCGCTGCCCGGCTTCCGCATCGGCAAGGCCGGGATGGAGAAGTATCACGAGAAGGCGCTGCGCGGCACGGCGGGGACCAGCCAGCTTGAGGTCAACGCGGTCGGGCGCGTCATCCGCGAGCTGTCGCGCGACGAGGGGCAGCCGGGCCGCGAGGTCCAGCTGACCATCGACATCGGCCTTCAGAAATTCGTGCAGCAGCGGCTGGCGCAGGAGGTCAGCGCCTCCTGTGTGGTGATGGACGTGCACACCGGCGGCATCTACGCCCTGTGTTCCCACCCCAGCTACGACCCCAACCAGTTCACCATGGGCATCAGTGCCGAGCTGTGGGAGGAACTGCTGTCCAACCAGGCAACTCCGCTGAACAACAAGGCCGTGGCCGGGCAATACCCGCCGGGCTCGACCTTCAAGCCGGTGGTGGCCCTGGCGGCGTTGGAGTCCGGGTTGATCAGCCGCAACCACTCGGTGTTCTGTCCGGGCCACATGGACCTCGGCGACCACCGCTTCCACTGCTGGAAGAAGGGCGGGCACGGCACGGTGGACGTGGTCGGCGCGCTGCGCCATTCCTGCGACGTGTGGTTCTACGACGTGTCGCGGCGCATCGGCATCGACCGCATCGCCGAGATGGCCAACCGCTTCGACATGGGACAGTTGACCGGGCTGGACCTGCCCCACGAGCGGCCGGGCCTGATCCCGTCCATCGACTGGAAGAAGGGCGCCTTGGGAAAGCCCTGGGCGCAGGGCGAGACGCTGATCGCGGCGATCGGGCAGGGCTACGTGCTGTCCACACCGATGCAGCTCGTCGCCATGACCGCGCGGCTGGCCAACGGCGGCTTCGCGGTGAAGCCTCACCTGACCAAGCAGATCAAGGCGTTGTCGGGCGAGCAGACGAGCTGGCCGCCGATCGGGGTGAAGAAGGAGAACCTCGACCTCGTCCTGCGTGGCCTCTACGAAGTGACCAACGCGCCGAACGGCACCGCCTACAAGTCGCGCATCACCGAGCCCGGCTATGAGATGGCCGGCAAGACCGGCTCCGCCCAGGTCCGCCGCATCACCATGGCGGAGCGCAGCACCGGCGTGAAGAAGAACGAGGACCTGCCCTGGCGGGAGCGCGACCACGCGCTGTTCATCTCCTACGCGCCGGTCAGCTCCCCGCGCTACGCCTGCGCGGTGTTCGTTGAGCACGGCGGCGGCGGGTCCACCGCGGCGGCGCCGATCGCGCGCGACATCCTTCTGGAATGCCAGAAGCGCGATCCGGGCCGCGCCACCGTTGCGGAGAGCGCTCCGCCGCCCCCGCCGCCGGGCGACACCCGGGGCTGAGGGGCGTTCCGAACGCGCGGCTGTCTATGCCGCGCGCACCTCGGCCAGGAACTGGTCCACCTCGCGCTTCAGGCCGACCGCACGTTCGGCCAACTGGTCGGCGGCTCCCTTCACGCTGTGGGTGGCGGCGCTCGTCTCCGCCTCCGCCTGCTGGATGCCGACGACATTGCGGGACACTTCCGCGGTGCCGTTGGCCGCTTGCTGGGCGTTGCGGCTGATCTCGCCCGTCGCCGCGCTCTGCTGCTCGACGGAGGCGGCCATCTCCGCGGTGGAACGGTCGATGTCCTCGACCTGGGTGATGATCGCGCGCATGGCGTCCACCGTCCTGTTGGAGGCGCTCTTCACCGCGGCGATCTGGTTGCCGATCTGCTCCGTCATCGCGTGGGTCTGGTTGGCCAGGTTTTTGACCTCGCTCGCCACCACGGCGAAGCCCTTGCCGGCCTCGCCCGCGCGGGCGGCCTCGATGGTCGCGTTCAGAGCCAGCAGGTTGGTCTGGGAGGCGACGGAGTTGATGGCGGCGACGATCTGGTCCACCTGCTCGATGGCTCCGGACAGGGAATCGAGCTGGGTCTGCGCCAGATCGGCTCCCTCCGCCGCAGCCTTGGAGCGGGCGGCGGCGCGGGACACGCGCTCTGCCAGCTCGTGAATGGAGGCGGACATTTCCTCCGACGCCGCGGCGACGGTCTGCACGTTGGCGCTGGCCTCTTCCGACGCACTGGCCACGGCGCCGCACTGGGCGCTGACTTCCTCGACCGCGGCGGAGAGCTGGGAGGCGGTGGCCTGAAGCTCCGTCGCGGCGCCGCCGACGTCGTTGACGATGACCCCCACCCGCGCTTCGAACCGGCCCGCAAGGTCGAGCATCGCCGCCCGCTTCTCCGCCTGGGAACTGGCTGCGGCCTCCTTGGCCTCGCGCTCCATCGCGCGGTTGCGGATCAGGTTGGTCTTGAACACCTCCGCTGTGGCGGCGATCTCCCCGACCTCGTCCTTGCGTCCGGTGCCGTACAGCAAGGTATCCAGGTTGCCGTCGGCAAGGCCGCGCAGGCAGGCGACGATGGCTTTCACGGGTCGGACGATGCCGAACTGGGACACCGTCCAGCCGAGCAGAAGCCCTGCCAGGATGCCGATGGCGGCGGCGGTGACGAGCTGAACCGACCGGGATTCCGCCAGGGCGGACGCATCCTGCGACAGCCGCGACGCCTTTTCGTCGGTGTAGCTGGTGTAGGCGATGGTCAGACTCTGAAGTGCCCGCGCGGCGGTCGCGCTTGCATCCACCGACGCCAGGATGTCGCGCTGATTTTGGGTCAGATCGCTGCCGCCCCTGATCCGGCGAGCAACGGCGATCGTGTCTTCAAGTTCCTTGTAATAGAGCGCCAGGGCGCTCTCGAACGAGGACAGCATACGGCTCTGCTCCGCGTCGCTGGTTCCCTTGACCTTGGCAAGCAGCCCGCTCACGGCCTCGCGCGTCTTGCCGATGGACGGGAGAACCTGCTCCAGATCGCCGGGATTGGCAGCCAGCCGGTACTCGTCGCGGTTCAGTTCGACAACCATCCGGTTGATGCGCGCGCCCAACTTCATTTCTTCGCCGGCCAACTGGATTTCGTCGGTAGCGCGGCTCAGCGCGTCCAGACCGGCGATCGATGTGGCGGTGATGCCTGCGCAGATCGCAGCCAGGAAAACGATGATGGAGAGGATCTTGGTGGAAATCTTCAGATTGCCAAGCTGCATTTGGAAATTCCGCCATAAAAGCCCGGGTGACCCCGCGCAGGACGGGGCCTGCAAGGGGGCAGGTATGGAAGTGATTCTTATAAAATTCAGGGCGTCTGCGCTTTGATGTCGGTCAAGCAGGAAAGGAAAAGGTGGTAACCCTCTCTTTCGCCCCATTGACGGGCCAGGAACCGTCTGCCGCTGAACCCTGTTCCAGAAAGACAAAAGATTGGATGGGCTGAAATGGCGGACGGGCTGACCAATTGGCTGGTGGATGTGATGCACACGATGAATTATGTGGGCATCTTCCTGCTCCTGGTCCTGGCGCGGGTGATTCCGCCAGTTCCGGCCGAGTCGGTTATTCCATTGGCTGGCATCGCGGCGGCGCAGGGCGAGTACAATCTACTCGGCGTCGCCCTGGCCGGTGGGTTGGGCTCGCTGGCCGGGCAGCTGGTCTGGTTCCTGCCCAGTCGGCTGATGGGACGCGACCGGCTGGAAGCCTTTTTAAAACGCTACGGCCACTGGCTGACGATCCACCCCAAGAAGGTCCGACGAAGCACGGAGTGGTTTGGAAAGCATGGCGGCATCGCCGTCTTCCTGACCCAGCCGGTGCCGGGCGTGCGGACGCTGATCTCGATCCCGGCGGGGGCCTGCCGGATGTCGATCCCGCTCTACTGCCTCTATTCCGGGGCCGGGTCGATCCTGTGGACCCTTCTGCTCGCCTGGACCGGCTACATGCTGTCCCGCTGGCCCTTCGCGCACAGCCTCGTTGGCTATTTCACCGTGGGGCTGCTGGTGGTCCTGGTCGGGCTGTACCTGTACCGGCTTATCAGCCATTTCCAGGGCATCCGCCGCGCCCAGAGGTCGTCGCGCGGCCCGGACGGCGATCCGCCGGTGGCGGGAGCCCCGCTCAGCCCCTAGAACTCAGCCCACAAGGGTCAGCCCATGGCCCAGCCGGCCATGCCGGTGACGGCCATGCCGAGCGCCCAAATGCCGAAGGCCGCCAGCGCCACCCCCGTGCAATGGTTCAGCCGGGTCAGCCCGCGGTCGGAGATGCGGTGGCGCACGGCGGCGACGCCCATGGACAGGGTGAACCACCACAAGGACGCGCCGATGAAGACCCCGGCCACCAGTGTGGAAGCGTCCACCCGACCCAGATTGCCGCCTAGACCGAAGCCGGCGAAGATGGCGATGAAGGCCATGATGGTCGCCGGATTGGTCAGGGTCAGCGACAGGCCGGTCATGAAGCCGCCGAGGAAGGACGGCGTGTCGGGCGCGCTGGCGGCCTCGCGCTCCTCGTCCTCCGGCTTCTGGCGGAAGGTGCGGATGGCGACGACGATCAGGAAGATGCCGCCGACGAGCTGGAAGGCGATCTCGTGCCCTTGCAGGAAATCCAGCGCGGCGGACACGCCGAAGGCCGCGATGGCGCCGTAGATGGTGTCGGCCACGGCGGCGCCGAAGCCGGTGAAGAAGCCCATCAGCGGCCCGTGCTGGAGCGTGCGGCGGATGCAGAGCAGGCCAATGGGACCGACGGGGGCGGCGATGGCGATTCCAAGGACGATGCCCTGCAGCAGCACCACCAGACCATGCACGCCGATCACCTCGTCCAATCTGCGATTCCCTCCTCCGAGACCCTCCTTCGGGCAATGGCGGGCGTGATAGCGGGCCACCGCCCTTCCGTCAACCGGCGTTGCGGGAGGAGGTCCCATACGGGCTGTGACCTGCGGCGGAATTCCCCACGCCATGTGCCCCCTGTCACCGGGCGGGAGGAGCCGCTATCCTGGCCGCCACGACCCGGCAAGCGGGCGAACCGGAACGGGGAAGCGGAACGATGACGATGACGCGCATTCTGACCATCCTGGCCCTGTCGCTGACGGCGGCGACCGTTCCCGCCGCGGGCCCGGCCCTGGCGGCGGACGAGTTCATGCCGGCGGTGGTGTTCGACCAGGGCGGCAAGTTCGACAAGTCCTTCAACGAGGCGGCCTACAACGGGGCGGAGCGCTTCAAGAAGGAGACCGGGATCGTCTACCGCGAGTTCGAGGTCACCAGCGAGGGCCAGCGCGAGCAGGCGTTGCGCAACATGGCGCGGCGCGGCGCCACCGTCATCACGGCGGTCGGCTTCTCCCAGTCCGCCGCCGTGGACAAGGTGTCGCGGGAGTATCCCAACACCAAGTTCTGCCTGGTCGACGACAAGCTGGACCTGCCCAACGTGCAGTCGGTGACCTTCAAGGAGCATGAGGGCTCCTTCCTCGTCGGCATGCTGGCGGCGATGGCCTCGCAGAGCGGCAAGGTCGGCTTCATCGGGGGCATGGACATCCCGTTGATCCGCAACTTCCTGACCGGCTACGAGCAGGGCGTGAAACATGTGAAGGCGGACGGCGAGGTCTTCACCAACATGACCGGCACCACCCCCGCCGCCTGGAACGACCCCACCCGCGGGGCGGAGCTGGCCAAGAGCCAGTTCGGGCGCGGCGCCGACGTGGTCTTCGCGGCGGCCGGGGCGACCGGGCTGGGCGTTCTCCAGGCCGCGGCGGACGCCGGCAAGCTGGGGGTCGGGGTGGACAGCAACCAGAACTGGATTCACCCGGGCAAGATCCTGACCTCGATGGTCAAGCGGGTGGACGTGACCGTCTACGACTGCATGAAGTCGGCCAAGGACGGCAGCTGGACGGCGGGCCACCGCGTCGTCGGGCTGAAGGAGGAGGGCGTCGGCTACGCGCTCGACGAGAGCAACCGCAAGCTTGTCACGGCAGAGATGGAGAAGGCCGTCGAGGACGCCAAGCGGAAGATCATCGCGGGTGAGCTGGTGGTGAAGCCGTATCAGCCGTGAGCTGATTTTCTGCGTCGTCGACCGTTGCCCCCACCCTGACCCTCACCCGCTGGGCGGGGAGGGAAATCGGCCCTCTCCCGCCCAGCGGGGGGGGGAGGGGACCCGCGAAGCGGGGAGGGTGGGGGCGAGAACCTCTCCATAGAAGATCCCCATGCCCCAACACCCTCCCGCCCTCGAAACCCGTGGCGTCAACAAGTGGTTCGGCGCCAACCACGCCAACCGCGACGTGTCGCTGGCCGTGCCGAAGGGCACCATCCACGGCGTGATCGGCGAAAACGGCGCTGGCAAATCGACGATTATGAGCATCGTCTACGGCTATCTTCCCGCCGACGGGGGTACGATCCTGGTGGACGGCCGCCCGGTGGCGGTGCGCAGCCCGCGCGACGCTCTGGCCGCCGGGATCGGCATGGTCCACCAGCATTTCATGCTCGTCGATCCCTTCACCGTGCTGGAGAATGTCCTACTGGGGGCGGAGGGCGGCGTCACCTTGGCCGCCGGGATGGCGCGGGCCCGGACGGAGTTGACCCGGCTCGCCCGTGACTACGGGCTGGAGGTGGACCTCGACCGCCCGGTCGGCGAGCTGCCGGTGGGGGCGCAGCAGCGGGTGGAAATCCTGAAGGCGCTCTACCGCGGCGCCGACATCCTGATCCTCGACGAGCCGACCGGCGTCCTCACCCCGCAGGAGACCGACCACCTCTTCCGCATCCTCCGCGCGCTGCGCGAGCAGGGGAAGACGGTCGTCATCATCACCCACAAGCTGCGCGAGATCATGGAGCTGACCGACAACGTGACGGTCATGCGCCGCGGGCAGGTGGTGGCGAACGTCGCCACCGCCGACACCAGCCGCGAGGCGTTGGCGGTGCTGATGGTCGGGCGCAAGGTGCTGCTGCGGGTGGAGAAGGCGCCGGCCACGCCCGGCTCGGCGGTGCTGGAGGTCTCCGGCCTGCGCGTGCGCGACGGCGCCGGGGTGGAGCGGGTGAAGGGTGTCGGCCTGACCGTGCGCGCCGGGGAGATCGTCGGCATCGCCGGTGTCTCCGGCAACGGCCAGTCCGAACTGCTGGAGGCGCTGGCCGGCATGCGCCCGCCGGCGGGCGGCTCCGTCCGCCTGCGCGGGGTGGAACTGGCCGACAAGCCCGACCGCTTCACCGCGCGGGGGCTGCGGGCGCTCGGCGTCGGCCATGTGCCGGAGGATCGGCAGCGGGTCGGCCTCGTCACCGGTTTCGAGGCGCAGGAGTGCGCGATCCTCGGCCATCAGGGCGATCCGGCCTTCAACGGGCGGCTCCTGATGGACCGCCGCGCTTTGTTCGACCGCTGCGCGGCGGAGATGGACGCCTACGACGTGCGTCCGCGCGACCCGCGCCTGCCCGCCGCCAACTTCTCCGGCGGCAACCAGCAGAAGATCGTGCTGGCCCGCGAAATGGAACGGAACCCTGACCTGCTGCTGGTCGGCCAGCCCACCCGCGGCGTGGACATCGGCGCCATCGAGTTCATCCACCGCCGTCTGGTGGCGCTGCGCGACCAGGGCAAGGCGATTCTGCTGGTATCGGTGGAGCTGGACGAGATTCGCGCCCTGTCCGACCGCATCCTGGTGATGTTCGACGGCCATTTGGTGGGCGAGGTCGCCCCGGACGAGGCGGACGAGCGGCGTCTCGGCCTGATGATGGCCGGGGTGGCGGAAGCAGCGTAAGGTTGACCCCGAACGCTCCCGCTTGCGCTGGCCCCGTGCGCGGGGCACTTTCCTGTGGGCAGGGACGTTCGAGCCGTCCGGCTTGTGAACGGGCGTGACCACGGATGGAGCCGGGATGGCGCAGGACGCGGCGCAGGGGGTGACGGGCCGGGGCTTCGGCCGGCCGGGCGAGGTTCCCGGCTGGGTCGGCTACGCGCTTCTGCCGCTGCTGAACCTGCTGGCCGCCCTCGTCCTGTCCGGGCTGGTCATCCTGGTGATCGGGGAGAATCCGCTGGACGTGCTGGCGCTGCTGGTGACCGAGGCGGTCGGCTATCCCGAGGCCATCGGCTACACCCTCTACTACACGACCAGCTACATCTTCACCGGGCTGGCGGTCGCCATCGCCTTCCATTGCGGGCTGTTCAACATTGGCGGGGAAGGGCAGGCCTATCTCGGCGGGCTGGGGGCCGGGCTGGTCGGGCTGGCGCTGACCGGCTGGCCCTGGCCGGTGGCGGCGCTCGGCGCGATGGCCGTGTCGGCGCTGTTCGGAGCGGTGTGGGCAGCGGTTCCCGGCTGGCTCCAGGCCAAGCGCGGCAGCCACATCGTCATCACGACGATCATGTTCAACTTCATCGCCGCCGCGATCATGACCTATCTGCTGGTGGACGTGCTGATCCGCCCCGGATCGCAGTCGCCGGAAACGCGGGAGTTCGATCCGGGTGTCTGGCTGCCGACCATGGACCGGGCGCTCGGCTGGATCGGCGTCGCCATCCCGGCCTCGCCGCTGAACCTGTCCTTCCTGTGGGCGCTGGCCTGTTGCGGGCTGTTTTACCTGTTCCTGTGGCGGACCCGCTGGGGCTACGAGATCCGCACCGTCGGGCGGAACGAGCGCGCGGCGGTCTACGCCGGCATCTCCCCGGCGCGGAACATCATCCTCGCCATGGCGATCTCCGGGGCGCTTGCCGGCTTCGTCGGCGTGAACGAGATCATGGGGGTGCAGCACCGCATCCTGCTGAACTTCACCGGCGGGGTGGGCTTCGTCGGCATCGCCGTGGCGCTGATGGGGCGCAACCATCCGGTGGGGATCATCCTGGCGGCGCTGCTGTTCGGCGTGCTGGCGCAGGGGGGCGGGCAGGTGTCCTTCGAATACCCCACCGTGAACCGGGAGCTGGTGATGGTCATCCAGGGCCTCGTCATCCTCTTCGCCGGGGCGCTGGAAAACCTGTTCAAGCCGCGGGTCGAGGCGCTGTTCCGCCGCCGCGGCGGAGGGGCGGCGCATGGATGACGCCCTGCTCGTCGTCCTGCTGCTGGCCGACGCCACCGTCCGCGTGGCGACCCCGTTGGTGCTCGCCGCCTTCGCGGCGCTCTACAGCGAGCGGGCGGGGGTGGTGGACATCGGGCTGGAGGGCAAGATGCTGGCCGGCGCCTTCTTCGCTGCCGCCATTGCGTCGTCCACCGGCAGCCCCTGGCTGGGCTTGGGCGCCGCCGTCGCGGCCTCGGTGGCGCTGGCGCTGGTCCACGGCTTCGCCTGCATCACCCACAAGGGCAACCAGGTGGTGTCGGGCATGGCGATCAACATCCTGGTCGCCGGGCTGGCGCCGACCCTGGCCTACGCCTGGTTCCGCCAGGGTGGCCAGACCCCGCTGCTGCCGGGAGAGGCGCGGCTGCCGCAGGTCCATCTGCCGGGTGTGGAGGCGCTGTCCGGGATTCCGGTCCTCGGTCCCGTCTACCGGGAGCTGATCGACGACGCCAACGTGCTGATCTGGCTGACCGTCCTGTTGGTGGTGGCGACCCACTGGGTGTTCACCCGCTCGCGCTTCGGGCTGCGGCTGCGCGCGGTTGGGGAGAACCCGTCGGCGGTCGACACGGCGGGCCTGTCGGTCACGCGGCTGCGCTATCAGGCGGTGATCATCACCGGGGTGCTGACCGGCATCGCCGGCGCCTATCTGTCCACCGCCCACGGCGCCGGCTTCGTGCGCGACATGACGGCGGGCAAGGGCTATCTGGCGCTGGCCGCGCTGATCTTCGGAAAGTGGCGGCCCTGGCCGACGCTGTTCGCCTGCCTGCTGTTCGCCTTCACCGACGCGGTGCAGGTCCGCCTGCAGGGCGTGCCGCTGCCGGTGGTGGGGGTGATCCCGGTGCAGTTCATCCAGATGCTGCCCTATGTGCTGACCGTGCTTCTGCTCGCCGGCTTCGTCGGCCGGGCGGTGGCGCCCAAGGCCAGCGGCGTCCCCTACGTGAAGGAGCGGTGATGAGCGACCCGCAGGATTCCCTGATCGCCGATTCCCTGATTGCTGCTGCCCGCGACGCGATGGCGCAGGCCTACGCGCCCTATTCTCATTTTTCGGTCGGTGCGGCCATTTTGGGCGAATCCGGGCGCATCCACGCCGGGGCGAATGTGGAGAACGCCGCCTACCCGCAGGGGCAGTGCGCCGAGGCCTCGGCCATCGGGGCGATGATCCTGGCCGGGGACCGAAGCATCCGGGCGATCGTCGTGATGGGCGGCCAGACCGGCGACGGCCGGCTGTGCACGCCCTGCGGCGGCTGCCGCCAGCGCCTGCGCGAGTTTGCCAAACCCGACACGCCGATTCATGTCTGTGGACCGGAAGGGCCTCGCCAAACGTTTCGGTTGGACGAGTTGCTGCCGCACTCCTTCGGCCCCGACAATCTCGACTTCTAAGGGGAACAGACCGCCATGACCGCCGCACGCGCCGCCGCGGAAATCCTGCACCGGGTCCCCGGCTTCCGCCCGCGGGTGGGGATCGTGCTCGGCTCCGGCCTGGGCGGGGTCGCCGACCGGATCGAGGGGGCGACCGTCATGCCCTACGGCGACCTGCCCGGCTTCCCGCTGCCCAGCGTGGAGGGGCATATGGGCCGGCTGGTGCTGGGCCATCTCGGCGGGCAGCCCGTTGCCTGCATGCAGGGGCGCGTCCACGCCTACGAGGGCAATGGCTTCGACGCGCTGAAGACGGCGGTCCGTGCGCTGAAGCTGGCTGGCTGCGACACGCTGGTGCTGACCTGCGCCGCCGGCTCGCTGCGGGTGGAGGTCGGGCCGGGACGGCTGATGGCGATTTCCGACCACATCAACATGCTGGGCGCCAACCCGCTGACCGGCCCCAACGAGGACAGCTTCGGCCCGCGCTTTCCCAGCATGACCGACGCCTGGGACCCGGCCCTGCGCGCGCTGATGCGGCGCCGGGCGCTGGAGCTGAACATCGATCTGGTCGAGGGCGTGTACGCCGCCTATCCCGGCCCCTCCTTCGAGACGCCGGCCGAGGTCCGGATGTTGAAGGTCCTGGGGGCGGACGCGGTCGGCATGTCCACGGTGCCCGAATGCATCGTCGCGCGGCATTGCGGCCTTCGGGTCGTGGGCTGCGCGGTCATCACCAACCTGGGGGTGGGACTCGGCGACGGGCCGGTGGACCATGACCAGACCCTGCGCGCCGCCTCGGCTGCCGCCTCCGACCTGGAGCGGCTGCTGACCGGCTTTCTCGACGGGCTGAACGTAGACGAAGGACGCCGGTCATGAAACTTCCCGCCGATCTGCAACGGGCGCTCGACACCGCGGCCGCCGTCAAGGCCGACGCCAAGGGGGCCGGCCGCGCCATCGGCCTGCTCGACCTGACCAGCCTGAACGACGACGACACCGACCAGACGGTGGAGGCGCTGTGCAAGCGCGCCGTTACCCCCGCCGGCAAGGTCGCCGCGGTGTGCGTCTGGCCGCGCTTCGCCAAGACCGCGCGCAAGGCGCTGAAGGGCAGCGGCGTGAAGATCGCCACCGTCGTCAACTTTCCCTCGGGGGAAGCCGACGCGGCGACGGTGGCGGCGGAGACCAAGGCGGCCATCAAGGACGGCGCGAACGAGATCGACGTGGTGCTTCCCTACCGCGCGTTCATCGACGGCGCCCGCACCCAGCCGATGAACGTGATCCGCGCCTGCCGCGAGGCCTGCGGGAGCGACGTGACGATGAAGGTGATCCTGGAGTCCGGCTGCTTCCCCGACCCGGAGCTGCTGGCCTGGGCCGCCCGCGACTCCATTGCCGCCGGGGCGGATTTCCTGAAGACCTCCACCGGCAAGGTACAGCCGGCGGCGACGCTGGAGGCGGCGGCGCTGCTGCTGCACGTCATCCACGAGTCGGGCAAGCCGGTGGGCTTCAAGGCGGCGGGCGGCATCCGCGACGCCGATGGGGCGGCGGCCTTCCTGGCGCTCGCCACCGCGATCCAGGGCAAGGGATGGGCCAAGCCGGAGACCTTCCGCTTCGGCGCGTCGGCGCTGCTGGACTCGCTGCTCGCCACCGCCGGCCATGGCGGCGGCAAGGGTGAGGGCAAGGACGGCAAAGACGGCAAGGGCGGTGGGGCGGTTGCCCAGCCGGCCACCGCCGGCTATTGATCCGCGCGACAGACCAGACCACGGAACGGACGCACGGATGCTTCCCCAGGAACTGATTCGCAAGAAGCGCGACGGCGCACGCCTGGACGCGGCGGAGATCGGCGCCTTCGTGCGCGGCATCACCGACGGCTCCGTCACCGAAGGGCAGGCGGCGGCCTTCGCCATGGCCGTCTTCTTCCGCGGCATGACGCTGGAGGAGCGGGTGGCCCTGACGCTGGCCATGCGGGATTCCGGGACGGTGATGCGCTGGGACCATCTGGACCTGCCCGGTCCGGTGGTCGACAAGCATTCGACCGGCGGCGTCGGCGACAAGGTCAGCCTGATCCTCGCCCCGGCGCTGGCCGCCTGCGGCGGCTTCGTGCCGATGGTATCGGGGCGCGGTCTGGGCCACACCGGCGGCACGCTCGACAAGTTCGAGAGCATCCCCGGCTACCGCGCCAAGCCCGACCGGGCGACGCTGGAGCGGGTGGTGAAGGAGGTCGGCTGCGCGGTGATCGGCGCCACCGACGACATCGCCCCCGCCGACCGCCGGCTCTACGCCATCCGCGACGTGACGGCGACGGTGGAGACCATCGACCTGCTGACCTCCTCGATCCTGTCGAAGAAGCTGGCGGCCGGGCTGGACGCGCTGGTGATGGACGTTAAGTTCGGCTCTGGCGCCTTCCTGCCCGACATCGCCAAGGCGCGTGAGCTGGCCGACAGCCTCGTCACCGTGGCCGAGGGCGCCGGGCTGCCCACCGTCGCTCTGCTGACCGACATGAACGAGGTGCTGGGCCTGACCGCCGGCAACGCGCTGGAAATGCGGGAGTGCATCGACATCCTGCGCGGCGGCATGGCCGACTCCCGGCTTTACGAGGTCACTGCGGCCCAGGCCGCCGAGCTGCTGGTGCTGGCCGGGCTGGTCCCCGACGCCGCCGCCGGCCGCGCCCGCTTCGACCAGGCGATGGCGAGCGGGCAGGCCGCCGAGCGCTTCGCCCGCATGGTCCACGCGCTGGGCGGCCCGGCGGACCTGCTGGACGCACCGGACCGCTATCTGGACGCCGCCCCCGTCGTCCAGCCGGTCTTCGCCGAGCGGGCGGGCGTGGTGGCGGCCATCGATGTGCGGGCGGTCGGCATCGCCGTGGTGGCCCTGGGCGGTGGGCGGACCAAGACGACCGATCCCATCGACTTCGCCGTCGGGCTGGCCGACGTCGCCGGGCTGGGCGCTTCGGTGGGGCCGGCGGAGCGTCCGCTCGCCGTCGTCCACGCCCGCAGCGCGGCGCAGGCGGAGGACGCGGCGGCGCTGCTCCGCCGCGCCTTCACCGTGGCCGACAGCGCTCCGCCGGCCGGGCCGCTGATCGCCGACCGCATCCGGCTGTAGGGGGCGGCTTTACGCGGCGCGGCGTCCGTTCTCGGCCTGCCGCGCCCGCACCGGCCCGACCAGAGCCTCCGCGGCAAGGCGGCCAGAGATGACGCAGGCCTCGACCCCCGGACCGGGGAAGACCCCACCGCCGGCCAGCAGCAGGCCGGGCACCAGCGACTTGGCGGGAAGCGCCGGATCGGTGCCGTAGATCGCCCCCTCCGTGGTGTGGGCGTAGCGGGCGAAGGTGGCGGCGCTGGCCTCTTGCCGGTGCAGGATGTGGCGCTCCAGATCCGGGATCACGACGGCGGCCGCGGCGATCATCGCGTCGCCCTCCCGCATCTTCCGCGCGCGGTAGTCGGGGGTGGAGCGGTCCCAGGCGTCGCCCGCCGGGTCCAGCCGCATCAGCGTCAGCGCCGCGCAACCCGGCGGCGCCAGGGTGGCGTCATGGGCAGAGGGCAGGGCCAGCGCCATCCCGGCATCCGTCAGAAACGTCATGGCCGGCAGGTCCGGGCGGATGTCCAGCGCCAGCGTGACCAGGAAGGCGGAGGTCGTGGGACGCAACGCCCGGCATCGCTCCACGCAATCGGCGGGCAGATGCTCCTCCCCCACCAGCTCCAGCAGGGTCCGCCGGGCGTCGGCGTTGGAGATCACCGCGGCGGCGGCGATGCGCTCCCCGTCCATGATTTCGACCCCGGCGGCCCGGCCGTTTTTGACCAGGATGCGGCGGACGGGGATGCGCAGCCGGACCTCGCCGCCGTTCGCGCGGATCGCCTCGACCAGAGCGTCGGCCAGCCGCTGCGATCCGCCTTCCGGATAGGCGCCGCCGTCGAAGACATAGCCGAAGATCGGCGCCATCTGGGTGGCGCCCAGCCGCTCCGGCCGGTCCGACAGGTAGCCGGTCAGGCTGGACAGCAGGGCGCGGGCTCCGGCGTCGGGCACGTAATGCTCCAGCATCTCCAGAAAGCCGCGGTCCTGCCAGTGGAAGGCCTGCGGGCACTCGAGCGGGTAGGCGCGCATCGCCGCGACGTCGCGCGGGATGTGGGGCAGGCCGGTTTCGGCGCAGCCGCGGTAGAGGTCGCGGTACACCCCGCGCATCTCCTCCAGAAAGGCGGCGGCTCCGGCGGCGCTGCCGGGATGCTCCCGCGCGATCAGGGCGGCCAGCCCCGCAGCGTCGCCGGGCAGCGGCTGAAGGGCGCCGTCCCGGACGACGCCGCGGGTTACTGGGTGCCAGCACACGCGGTCCGCCACGCCTACCGTGCGCAGCAGATGCCCGACCGGGCCATCCGGGCGGGTGCCACTGATGTCGTGCACCCCGGCGTCAAAGGTGAAACGCCCCACTGTCCCGTCGCGCAGATGCACTTTGCGGTCCCAGGAGGAGCAATAGCCGCCCGGGCGGTCGTGCGCCTCCAGGACGGTGACGCGAACCCCGGCCTCCGCCAGCAGGGCCGCCGCGGTCAGCCCGCCGATGCCGGCGCCGACAACGACGACACCGTCCTTTTGTCCGAGGACGGCGGGCGCGGGCCAGGGGTGAGGCTCCCGTTCGGCCAGACGGCGGGCGACGGCCCGGTTGACCAGCCAGTCCGGCAAGTGGCGATTCCCCAGAATGCCGGCCAACGTGGCGAGGGCGGAGGTGACGACGCCGACCTCCGTCGCGACGGCGAAGCCGGCGGCGCCGGCCAGGAAGCCCACGCCCCACAGCGCGGTGACCGCCTTGTTGACGGCGACGAACTGCGGCAGGTGCCACAGGCCGGGCGGTGTCGTCTCACGGGCGTAGGGCAGGGTGAAGGGACGGCCCAGCGCGAGCGAGGCGAAGGCCATGCCGGCGAGGGCGAGATGGACGGTCATCCCCATACGCTCCAGCGGTCCGATGAGGAGCAGCACGGCGAAGAAGACGGCGGCGACCAGTTCCGGCGCCTTCGGCGATCCGGCACGCCAATCATAGGCGCAGAGCGTCAGGCTGAGCAGCAGCGCCGCCAGCGCGGCCGCCGCATGGCCCGTCGGCTGCAGAGCGCCGAAGACGATCCAGGGCGAGAAGCCGACGAGGACGCGGATCGATTGGGAGATCGGCTTGGACAGGAGCATGGCGGACCTTTGCGGTGGTGACGCCCGCCAGACTGTCCACCGCATCGGCCGGGGCCAGCGCCGATCCGCGAAAGGCCGGGTTCGCTTCGCCAAACGCCCGAACGTCGATTCACGAAGCGTGAAACGCCGGCACCCCTCCGGGCGGCGCCGCGCGGGCCAGACCTGCGGTTGCGGCATTGGGCAGCATCATGGTTGCTCAGATACTGTGCAATCATGACCCAAGCCGCCGCTCTTCCCGCCGCCGCCAGTGACGACACACGCCACGCCATCGGCTGCTTCCTGCTGGCCATCTTCCTGTTCGCGGGCATGGACACGCTCATCAAATACTTGAGCAGCGGCTACCCGGTGGCGCAGCTCATGTTCGCGCGGTCGGTGGTGGCGGTGGTGCTGGTCGGCGGCATTTCGGTGGCGCGCGGCGGCTGGGGCGGGATGCGCACGCGGCGCCCGGTCGCCCATGTCTTCCGCTCGCTGGCCGGGCTGCTGTCGATGGGCTGTTTCTTCTACGCCTTCAAGCATCTGCCGCTGGCCGAAGTCTATGTGCTGAGCTTCGCCGGGCCGCTGTTCATCACGGCGCTGTCGATGCCGCTGCTCGGCGAGCCGGTGGGCTGGCGGCGCTGGGCGGCGGTGCTGGTCGGGTTCGGCGGCGTGGTGGTGATGGCCCGCCCGGAGGCCGATGCGCCGCTCCTGCCGATTTTTGTCGGCGTGGCCGCGGCCTTCTTCTACGCGCTGGCGATGATCGCGGTGCGCGGCCTGTCGCGGACGGAGAGCAACACGGCCATCGTCGTCTATCTGCTGCTGACCACCACGGTGGTGAGCGGTGTGGCGGCGATCCCTGACTGGGTGCAGCCGGGCGGGTTCGACCTCGGGCTGATGCTTCTGGTCGGCACACTGGGCGGGGCGGCGCAGGTGCTGATGACCCAGGCCTTCCGCCTGGGTCGCGCCGCGGTGGTGGCGCCCTTCGAGTATACGGGGATGATCTGGGCGACCCTGCTTGGTTTCCTGGTCTTCGGCGACGTGCCGACCCCCACCGTGCTGGCCGGGGCGGGGATCATCATCGCCAGCGGGCTCTACATCCTCTATCGGGAAACGCTGCGCCGCAGCGACTGACGGGTCAGGCGGCGGCGGGAAGAGCCAAGCAATCATCCGGGGAAAGCGGCGGGGCGGTCAGCGCGATGATCCGGCTGCGTTCCAGCACGCGCCGGATGCGCGGCGGATGATTCTCGAAGGCGATGGCGCCGCCGCGGTCGAGCACCGCATTGCGGAGCGCCAGCAGAATGCCGATGCCGCAGGAATCGAGGAACTCCACCCGTCCCAGATCGACGCGCAGCGTCAGGGCCTGTGCGTCCGCAACGCGGCGGAGCAGGGGCGTCAGGCCGGGCAGGGCCGCGTGGTCGACCCGCCCCGACAGGATGGCGCGCAGCCCGTATCCGCCCTGTGCCGTGGCGAAGGGGTGCAAGGTGACGGTGCTGTGCGACGGGATGGGCCGCATGCTTCGTGGCGACTTTCCGGTTGGGGCGACGGTCCGGCGCGGGCCGGGGGCGGTGGAAGGAACCACGGGAAACGCGACTCTCCGGTGTCTGTTCCGTTGCCAAATTGTGAAAAGGCGCCGGGCTGCCGCTTGACAGCCGGGCGCCGGGCTCACACTGTGCACACGAACGGCTGGGGTGCCTGCCGCAAGGCGGGCTGAGACCACACCCATCGAACCTGATCTGGGTCATGCCAGCGAAGGGAGCCAAGCGTTCGAGGCTGTGCCGCCGCTATACCCCTGGCCTCCTCGTCCTCGCGCGGTTCTTCGCCGGGCAGGAGGAGACACATCCATGCGGCGCTTCCTTTCCATTCTCTCGGCAACCGCCGTCTCGGCGTCGCTCCTGTCGGGGACGGTGCTGGCGGGCGAGGCCTCGGTCCCTGTGCTGGTGCCGCTGACCGGCTTCCTGTCGCTGGAAGGCACGAGCCAGCGCAACGGCGCCGTCCTGGCGCTGAAGGACGCGCCCGCGGGAGTGGCGGTGCGGTCGGAGGTGATCGACACCGGCACCTCGCCGGAGGCCGCGGTCACGGCGTTGGAGCGCGCGGCGGGCGGCAAGGTCACGGCGGTGGCGGCCAGCATGCTGGGCACGCAGATGCTGGCGATGCTGCCGCTGGCCCAGGATTACGGCATTCCGCTGGTCACCGTGTCGGGCACGGCGAGCATCACCGAGCAGGGCAACCCCTGGGTCTTCCGCTTCTTCCCCGGCGACGCCGTGACCAAGGAGGCCCACGCCCGCTACGTGACGGAGGAGCTGGGCAGGAAGCGCCCGGCGGTGATCTATCAGACGACCGCCTACGGACAGAGCGGCAAGGCCCATCTGGAGCAGGCTTTCAAGAAGCTCGGCGTCGAGCCGGTGTTCGAGGAGGGGGTGGACCCCGCCGCCAAGGATCTGCTGCCGGTCCTGACTAAGGCGCTGGCCGCCAAGCCCGACGTGCTGGTGCTGCACCTCCATTCCGGCCCGACCGCCCTGTTCATCCGGCAGGCGGCGGCCAACGGGGTGGCGGTGCCGATCGTCGCCGGCTCCGCCATGCACCAGCCGAGCACCGCGGCGCTTCTGGAACCGGCCGAGTTGAAGGGCGTTTGCGCCGAGACGGCGGCCTCGCCGATCTCCGGCGGCAGCCCGGAGGTGGAGGCCTTCACCACCGCCTACCGCGCCGCCTTCAACGCGGAGCCGGATGCCTTCGCGCTCGGCCAATATGATGGCATCCGCATGGTGCTGGCGGCGGTGCAGGGCGGTGCTGACAGCGCGGAAGCGGTGCGCAAGGCCCTGTCCGCCGGTACCCACCAGGGACTCGCCATGACCTACCGGTCAGACGGCAAGGGCAACATGGCGCATTCCGCCGTGATCGTCTGCTACGACGGCGCCTCGCGCGTGCCGGCGATCGCCAAGCGCTACGACAACCTGACCGGCGTGGTGTCCGGCATGGTGAAGTGAGCGGGCCTTGATCACCCTGCAGCTTCTCGTCAACGGCCTCGCCCTGGGTGCGGCCTACGCGCTGGTCGCGCTGGGCTTCGTGCTGGTGCTGAACGCCACCGCGGCGGTGAATTTCGCGCAGGGCGATCTAGTGATGGCCGGCGGGCTGCTCGGCGTGGCGCTGGCGCCGCATCTGCCGGGTTATCTGCCGCTGCCCGGACTGCTTCTGCTGCCGGTGGTGCTGGTGCTGATGGCCGGGCTGGGGCTGCTGCTGGCGGCTGCGGCCTATCTGCCGCTGCGCCGCCGCCCGCCGGTGGCGGTCTTCATCAGCACCATCGCGGCGGGGATCATCCTGCAAAACGGCGCCTCCGTCCTGTTCGGGCCGGAACCACGGGCGGCACCGCCGCTGCTGAGCGGGGGAACGCTCGACCTCGGCGGGCTGGTGGTGGCGGAGCAGTCGCTGGCCATCATCGCCGTTGCCGCTCTGCTCATCGCCGGGCAGCAGTGGCTGTTCGGGCGGACCCAGCTCGGCCGCCGCCTGCGCGCTACGGCGCAGGACCCGGAGATGGCGCGGGCCTGCGGCGTGCCGGTGACGGCGATGATCCTGATCACCTTCGCGCTGGGCACCGCCTTCGCCGGGGCGGCGGGGCTGCTGCTTGCCAACCGCTACTTCGTCACGCCGACGGCGGGCGGCGACCTGATCCTCAAGGCCTACATCGCCGTGACCATCGGCGGCTGGGGTTCCGTCCCCGGCGCGGTGGCCGGCGCGCTGCTGATCGCGCTGTTCGAGGTGGGGGTGTCGTCGGTTCTGTCCTATCCGGTGGCGCTGGGGCTGCTCTACGCGACGCTGCTGGTCATCCTGGTCGCCCGTCCGCAGGGGCTGTTCGGTGAGGCGGCGCGGCGCCGTGCGTAGGATCGTGCATAAGGTGTGGGCGCTTGCCCCCACCCTGACCCTCCCCCGCTGGGCGGGGGAGGTGATTGGGGTCGCGGTGCTGGTGGCGTACGCGCTGCTGTACGCGTCGCCGTACGGGCTGCGCGTGCTGACGGTGGCGGGGGTGTACGCGCTGGCCGCTATCGGGTTCCAGATCGTCTTCGGACTTGGCGGTGCGCTTTCGCTGGCCCACGGCGCCTTTTTCGGGATCGGGGCCTACGCCACCGGCATCTTGGGCAGCCAGTGGGGGTGGGGCTTCGCCGCGACCTTCCCGGTGTCTCTTCTGGTGCCGCTGCTGCTGGCCCTGCTGGTCGGGCTGCCGGTGCTGCGGCTGGAATCCCATTACTTCGCGCTGGCGACGCTGGGCATCGCGCAGGTCGTCCATCTGCTGGCGGTCAACAGCCCCGCCCTGACCGGCGGCGCCAACGGGCTGCCGGGCGTGCCGGGCATCGTCCTGTTCGGCTGGGCGGTGCCGCGCGGGCTGCCGCTGGCGGCGGTGGTCTGGGGCTTCGTGGCGCTGGGCGGGCTGCTCGCCTGGAGGCTGGTGCGAGGGCGCTGGGGACGGGCGCTGACTCTGGTTCGCGACGACCCGCTGGCGGCGGGAGCGCTGGGTCTGGACGTCGGCGGGCTGCGGTTGGCCGCCTTCGCGCTGAGCGCCGTCTATGCCGGGGCGGCAGGCGCCCTGGCGGTGCACACCCAGCGCGTCGTCTCGCCGGAAGTGTTGGAGTTCCCCGTCATGGTCTCCGTCCTCACCATCGCCGTGGTCGGCGGGCGCGGGCGGGTGGCCGGGGCGATCCTGGGAGCGGTGCTGCTGCTCCACCTGCCGGAGTGGTTCCGCTTCCTGGAGCGCAGCTATCTGATCGTCTATGGGGTGGCGCTGCTCGCCACCATCGTGCTGGCCCCGCATGGGTTGACCGGCCTGCTCGATCGGCTGTTCCCGGCCCGCCCAGTGCTCTTGCCGAAGCCCAAAGCTCCGCCGGAAATGGCCATTCCGAATGGGCCTTTGCTGCGGGTGGACGGGTTGACCAAGGGCTTCGGAGGGGTGCGGGCGGTGGACGGCGTGTCGCTGACGCTGGAGGCCGGGACCATCACCGGGCTGATCGGCCCCAACGGCTCCGGCAAGACGACGCTGGTCAATCTGATCTCCGGCCTTGAGACGCCGGACGGCGGGCGGGTGCTGCTGGGCGGGACGGATCTCGCTGGAAAGCGGCCCGACCGCATCGCCCGCGCCGGGATCGCCCGCACCTTCCAGGCGGTCAGCCTGCCGGAGGGCGCCAGCGTCCTGGCCGCCGTGGCCGCGGCGCGGCTGGAGCGTGACGGCTCGATCGCCCAGGCCGAGGCCCATGCCCTGTGGGCGCTGGAGCGGCTGGGTGCTGCGGACCTCGCCGCCAAGCCCTGCGCCGGCTTGCCTGCGGCGCTGCGCCGCCGGGTGGAACTGGCCCGCGCGCTCGCCCGCCAGCCTGCCGTCCTGCTGCTCGACGAACCGGCGGCGGGGCTGACCGACGGGGAGAAGGCGGAACTGGCCGGTCACCTGCGCGCCATCGCCGCCACCGGCACCGCGCTTCTGGTGGTGGAGCACGACATGGGCTTCCTGCTGCCCCTCGCCGGTCATGTGTTGTGCCTGGACCAGGGGGGCCCGCTCTACGCCGGCCCGCCGGAGGGCGTGCGGAACGATCCTGCCGTGATCGCCGCCTATCTGGGGGAGGGGGCGTGATGAATGCACCCCTGCTGCATGTCGAAGGGCTGACCGCCGGCTATGGCGGGGCGGTGGCGGTGGACCGGCTGTCGCTGTCCGTGGCGGCGGGGGAGGCCGTGGCCTTGCTGGGCGCTAACGGGGCGGGCAAGTCGACGCTGCTCAAGGCCATCCTGGGCCTCGTCCCGGCGACGGGCGGGCGTGTCTGGCTGGCTGGGGAGGAGATCTGCACCCTCGCCCCGGAACGGCGGGTGCGTCGCGGGCTGGGTTATGTGCCGGAGGGGCGGCGCGTTTTCCCCGGCATGAGCGTGCGCGACAATCTGGAGGTGGCGAGCCGGCTGGGCCGGGCCGAGCGCGCCCGCGACCTGGAGCGCGCCTTCGCCCTGTTCCCAGCGCTGGAGGGCAAGGCGGAGGAACGGGCGTGGCGTCTGTCCGGCGGGCAGCAGCAGATGCTGGCGGTGGGCCGCGCGCTGATGGGCCGCCCGCGGGTCCTGCTGCTCGACGAGCCGTCGCTCGGCCTGTCGCCCAAGCTGGCGGGGGAGGTCTTCGCCGCCGTCCGCGCCATTGCCGCGACCGGAACGGCGGTTCTGGTCGCCGAGCAGAGCGCCGCCCGCGCCATGTCCGCCGCCGGGCGCGTTGTCCTGCTACGGCTCGGCCGGGCGGTGCATGACGGGCCGGTGGAAACCCTTCCGGCCGACGCGCTGCGGGACGCCTTTCTAGGCGGCTGATTTCAGTGCGGAGGGTGGCGCCGGACGCAATTCGGCATTGCGGCAACAGGCCGGGATCTTTGTCGTGACTTTCTCGTCTTGCGCTTGCCGATCCCAAACGGCGGGGCTAGCTTCCGGCGTCGCACCGCCCGTAAGGATTACCTCTGCCATGCTGGACAAAGCCGTCGCTGCTGCACTCTCCTCCCTTCTTCTGCTGGGCGCCGCCGCCGTCCACGCCGATGGGGCGCAGGTGGCGGAGCTGGTCCCCGTGAACCCGCCGACCATGTATTACCCGGCACCGTCCTCCGGACCCGCGCCGACGCCCCGCACCGTCGCTCCTTCGGCGCCGTCGGCTCCGGCCGCCGCCGATCCGAATGAAAAGACCGGACCGGCCGAGCTTGAGGACGGCTGGGAAGGCGGCCCGTCGCGCGACCGGGATGGCAAGTTCGCCTATTGCGCCATCGAGGGCCGCTTCGACACCGGCCATGTCCTGATGATCGCGCGCAACGTCAAGGGCGAGGTCAACCTGGGCATGGGCATCCCAGGCGCCGAGTTGCCGAACGGCGAGCAGTGGAAGGTCAAGGTCGTGGTGGATGGCAAGCTGACGCGCGAACGGCGCGCGCTGGCGCCCAAGCCGGACATGCTGGTCATCCCCAACGGCAAGGACGAGGAGCTTTACACCGCCCTGATGAACGGCAAGGAGGTGGTCTTCGCCTCCGACGCCGACCGCATGGCCTTCGCGCTGAAGGGCACCAAGAAGGTGCTCACCGACCTGAAGACCTGCGTGGACAAGGCCGGCGCCGTTCCGCCCATCGACACCCGCACCAAGAAGGTCGCGACCCGCCCCGACGAACTGCCGGAAGGGCTGGCCGACCTGCTGAAGGCGGCCGGCGTGCGCGACGTCAAGCGCGTGTCGCTGGAAAACGTGCCGAAGGGCGAGCGTCCCGCCGACATGGCTTGGCGCATCGGCCCGATCGTCGGCGGCATCCGCGAGCGGATGGTGGAAGAAGGGTCCAAGCTGGAGGATCTGTCCGCCGGCTATGTCGACGCGATGAAGAAGCGCTGCGAGGGCGGCACGCCGACCGCGTCGCTGAGCGCCGTCGAGGACCTGCCCGGCCTGATGCTGCGCACCGGCTCGGTCGATTGCGCGCTGAAGGAGGGCAAGATGCACGTCTCGTTGACCTTCTTCCTGTCGCCCGGCCGCCTGTTCACCATCCTGTTCCACGAGGCGCAGGAGGCCGACATCGGGCTGGCCGACAAGGTGCGCGACAATCTGGCGGAGGTGCTGCGCCGCCTCGCCGTCAACCCGCCCGCCGCCCAGCCTTCGGCTCAGCCGTCCGGCGCCTCTCCGGCTGCGGCCCAGACGGGCAAGCCCTAAAGGGTTAGGGCCGCGCCGCGCGGTTGACGGCGCGGAGGCAGGGCACACATTGACCGGCATGCCGGATGACATGACGGGAATCCGGGGCGCCGCGGGGGAAGCGGCCGGCGCCCTGACCAGAGCACGAAACCCCGGCCGGCGGTTCCTCAGGGTGCTGACACGGCGGAGCCTGCGCGACAGCGTCCTGGGCGTGCTGATGCTCGCCGGGGCCATCGGCGCCGGGGTCGGGCTGGCCGTGGCCCTGCTGCACGAGGCCGTGGTCTGGACGCAGTCCTTCGTCTTCTCGGTGGAGCATGGGCAGGATCTGGGCGAGGCCGCGCTGGCCGACCCCTGGCGGACCCTGCTGGTCCCCGCAGTCGGCGGCCTGTTGCTCGGCGTGATGGTGAAGCTGGTGCGGCGCTGGCGCTCCAACGACATCGTCGACCCCGTCGAGGCGAACGCGCTCTACGGCGGCAAGATGTCCCTGATCGACAGCCTGCGCCTGACGCTCGCGACCCTGCTGTCCAACGGCTCCGGTGCGTCGGTGGGGATGGAGGCGGCCTACACCCAGGCGGGGGCGGGCATCGCTTCGACGCTCGGGCAGAAGCTCCGTCTGCGGCGGGCGGACCTGCGCACGCTGGTCGGCTGCGGGGCGGCGGCGGCCATTTCCGCCGCCTATGGCGCGCCGCTGGCTGGCGCCTTCTACGCTTTCGAGCTGGTCATGGGCGGCTACACCATCGCCACGCTGGCCCCGATCGGGGCAGCCTCGGTCGCCGCGGTGGCGGTGGCCCATTGGCTGACCGACCCGTCCCCGGCCCTGTTCTTCGGCCGCCCGGTGGCGGTGGAGGGCTGGGACTATGTCGCCTGCGGGGTCCTCGGCTTCCTGGCGGGCTGGCTCAGCATCCTCGCCATGCAGGCGGTGACGGTGGCCGAGCGGGGCTTCCGCGCCTTGCCCATCCCCGTCTGGGGGCGCCCGGCGCTGGGCGGCCTCGCCCTGGGCGCGCTGGCTCTGGCGGTGCCGCAGGTGCTGGGCGCCGGACCCGGCGCCGACCCGTCGCAATTGGCCCGCGGGCTGGAGGCCATGGCGGTCCTGCTGGTCGCCAAGATCGTCGCGTCGGCCCTGTCACTCGGTTCCGGGTTCCGCGGCGGTCTGTTCAGCGCCTCGCTGCTTCTCGGCGGGTTGTTCGGTGGCCTGGCCTATGGGGTGGTCGAGCTGCTGGTGCCGGGGCTGGGGCTCGACCGGATGCTGCTGGTGCTGGCCGGAATGGGTGCGGTGGCGGCGGGCATCATCGGCGCGCCGGTCACCATGGTGCTTCTGGTGCTGGAGGCGACGCAGGACTTCTGGGCGGCGTCCGGCGTGCTGATCGGCGTGGTGGTGTCGACCACCGTGGTCCGGCAGGCCTTCGGCTACTCCTTCGCGACGTGGCGCTTCCACCTGCGCGGCGTGCCGATCCGCGGCGCCTACGACGTCGGCTGGGTGTCGGAGCTGACGGCGATGCGGCTGATGCGCGGCGACGTGAAGACGATCCTGACCACCCAGACCCTGGACACGCTGCGCCGCTTGCACCCGCTGGGCGCCGCCAAGACCGTCTTCGCGGTGGAGCCGGACGGCTCCTACGCCGGCATCATCGACATGGGCGCCGTGCACGACCCGTCGCTCGGTGACGAGGACGCGAAGACGCCGGTGGGCGAGCTGGCCAAGCACGCCGACGACTTCCTGCGGCCGGGCGACGACGTGCGCAGCGTGCTCCAGCGCTTCTGCAGCGCCGAGGTGGAGGCCCTGCCGGTCGTGACGTCGCCCACCGACCGCCGGATCGTCGGCTACGTCACCGAGGCTTACGCCCTGCGCCGCTACAGCCAGGAGCTGGAGCGGCAGCGCGGCGAGGAGCTGGGCGAACGCAGCCTCTACGGGCGGGACTGACCACTGTGCCTTGGGGCGGCGGTCAGTACACCTCCGGCACCCAGTTCTGCTTCGACTTCTTCGGCCGCTTGTAGCCGTCGTCGCTCTGCCGCGGCGGCAGATCCAGCTCGACCGGGGCAATGTCCTGGTAGGGGATCTGCTGCAGCAGATGGTGGATGCAGTTCAGCCGGGCCTTCTTCTTGTCGTCGGCGTCGACAATGTACCAGGGTGTCAGCTTCTTGTCGGTGTGCTCCAGCATGGCGTCCTTGGCCTTGGAGTACTCGACCCAGTGCTTGCGCGATTCGAGGTCCATCGGGCTGAGCTTCCAGCGCTTGATCGGGTTGCGCATCCGCTCGGTGAAGCGCTTCTCCTGCTCCTCGTCGCTGACCGAGAACCAATACTTGATCAGGATGATGCCCGACTGGACCAGCATCTCCTCGAACAGCGGGCAGGCGCGCAGGAACTCCTGGTACTCCGCGTCGGTGCAGAAGCCCATGACATGCTCGACGCCGGCGCGGTTGTACCAGCTGCGGTCGAACAGGACGATTTCACCCTTGGCGGGAAGCTGCGCCACGTAGCGCTGGAAGTACCATTGCCCGCGCTCCTTCTCGGTCGGCGTGCCGAGCGCCACGATCCGGCAGACGCGGGGGTTGAGGCTCTCGGTGATGCGCTTGATGACGCCGCCCTTGCCGGCGGCGTCGCGCCCCTCGAACAGCACGCAGACCTTCAGGCCGTTGACCCGCACCCATTCCTGCAGCTTGATCAGCTCGAACTGCAGCCGGGCCAGTTCGTCGATGTACTTGACCTTCTTGCCGCCCTTCGACGGCTTGCCGCCGCCCAGCTCGCGCCAGTGGGACTCGATGGCCGCGACCTCCTTGGCGTCGCGCAGCACCTCGCCGCCGGTGGCCGGCACCCCGAGGCCGAGGTCCTTCAGCTTCAGCGCCTTGCGCTTCTTCCGCGGCTTTTCCTCCGCCCCGGCCCCGGCACCCGTCTTGACCTCGTCCATCGAACGCACCCTGCTTATTGTTTTACCCGCCAACCAACGCTAGGAGATGCCAGCGCGTCAGGCAACCGCCTGCGCGCCCACCGCGACGAAGTGACCGGGGGCAGGGGCCTGTTTTCAGTCCTTCCCGTTGCCGTCGAAGGTCAGATGCACGCCCAGAACCTCCGCGGCGATCCGGGCGACGGTCAGGTCGATGGGCGGCGGCGCGACGTTGACGCCGCGGCTCAGCGCCTCCGTCACGATCTCCATCACCTTCAGGCGGGCGTGCCATTTCGAGTTGGCGGGAACCGCCTGCCAGGGCGCCGTCTCGGTCGAGGTCTTCTCGAACATCGCCTCGATGGCCTTGCTGTAGTCGTCCCAGCGGGCGCGGTTGCGCAGATCCTCCTCGGTCAGCTTCCAGCGCTTGTAGGGGTTGCTCAGCCGCTCGCGGAAGCGGTTGAGCTGCTCGTCGGGCGTGATGTGCATGAAGATCTTGATGATGCGGACCCCGTCGTCGGTCAGCATCTTTTCGAACTGGTTGATCTCGTCGTAGGCGCGCTTCCACTGCTCCTTGTCGGCGAAGCCCTCCACCCGCTCCACCAGCACGCGGCCGTACCAGGAGCGGTCGAAGATGGCGAAGGTGCCGGGGGCGGGCAGCTTGGTCCAGAAGCGGTAGAGGTAGTGCTTGCCCTGCTCGTCCGCCGTCGGGGCGCCGATCGGCCAGACGTGGAAGCCGCGGGGGTCGAGCGGTTCGGTCAGGCGGCGGATGCAGCCGCCCTTGCCGGCGGCGTCCCAACCCTCGAACACCAGGATGGCGCGGCGCTTCTCGTGCCAGTAGGTCTGCTGGATGTGCAGCAGGTCCTTCTGGAGTTTGGCGAGGCGGCGTTCGTAGTCGTCCTTGCTGCCGATGCCCTCCGCCGTCATATCGAGCTTGTCGAGACGAATCTTGCCGTTTCCGTTGCCCATGCACGCACCTTTCGAAATGTCTGGCCCAAGTTTCAGATTTCGGAACCTTCGCGCTTCGCAGGGGTTGAGCGCGTGCGCCCCGCAGGGCGCGCGTTGCAACCTCGCGATGGTCCTTCCGGTGATGGTCTTTCGGCCGGTGACGGTCTTCTGGACGATCCACGGGAGGCGCCACGCTTGTCAACCAGCGGCGACCGGCTGGCGTGCCGCTGCCGACCAGGAGGAATTCCCCGATGGCCACCGCCGGACCGCGCATCTACAACCTGTTTCCCACGCTCGTCGGCCCGATGCGCGACTGGGCCGGGCATCTGCCCCGCATCCAGGGGATGGGCTTCGACTGGCTGTTCCTGAATCCGATCCATTACCCGGGCTTCTCCGGCAGCCTCTACGCCGTGAAGGATTATTACCGGCTGCACGACCGCATCCAGGGCGGCGCGCCGGAGCATCCGGACGAGCTGCTGCGCGGCTTCATCGCCGAGGCGGGGCGGCACGGCCAGTCGGTGATGCTCGACCTCGTCATCAACCACACGGCCAAGGACGCGATCCTGGTCGGCGAGCATCCGGACTGGTACCGGCGCGACGCCAACGGCGACCTTTACAGCCCGCGGGCCGTCGACCCGGTGGACCCGTCGCGGGTCACCATCTGGGGCGACCTCGCCATGCTCGATTATGAGCGGGCCGATGTGCGGGCGGGGCTGACCGACTATTGGACGCGGTACCTGCGCCATTGCATCGGGCTGGGCGTGAAGGGCTTCCGCTGCGACGCCGCCTACCAGATCCCGGCGGAGGTGTGGAAGACGCTGATCGACCGCTCCCGCGCGGCCGATCCGGAGGTGAAGTTCTTCGCCGAGACGCTGGGTTGCACGGTGGAGCAGGTGCGCGACCTGTGCGGGGCGGGTTTCGACTTCCTGTTCAACAGCGCCAAATGGTGGGACTTCAAGTCCGACTGGCTGCTCGACCAGTATGACGAGTTCCGCTGGATCGCCCCCTCCATCGCCTTCCCGGAAAGCCACGACACCGACCGTCTGGCGGCCGAGGTCGGCAGCCAGGACACAGAGCGGCTGGCCGCCCAGTTGAAGATGCACTACCTGTTCGCCGCCTCCTTCTCGACCGGCGTGATGATGCCGGTGGGGTACGAGTACGGCTTCACCCGCAAGCTGGACGTGGTGAGCACCACGCCGGACGATTGGGAGGACCCGAAGCTCGACCTGACCGGCTTCATCGGGGCGGTCAATGCCATGAAGGCGGACAGCCCGGCGCTGAACGTCGAAGGGCCGCAGCGGCGCGTCACCTCTCCCCACAATCCGGTGATCGGGCTGATCCGCGACACCAGCGGCTGGGCCAACGGGAGCGGAGAGGGTTGCAACGTCCTGCTCATCAACCCGGACGAGAACCAGCCGCACGCCATCGACCCCGGCCCGCTGCTGGCCAGCAGCGGTGGCGGTTTCGCCGATTTCGAGGACGTGACCCCTGAGGCCGAGCCGCTGCCCTTCGAGCCGGGCCGCGATCTGCGCCTGCGCCCGCTGGAGATGCGCGTCTTCCGCGCCCGCCCGGCGCAGAGCCGCCCCATCGAGCTGAACCATCTGGGAGAGCGCGGGGCGGAGCATGACGCCGGCACCCGCGCCTGGATGGACGAGCTGGCCTCCCGCCGCGTCACCATCGAAAACGTCTATCCGGAGTTGGACGGCGGTCGTTTCCCGGTGAAGCGGGTGGTCGGCGACGTGATGGAGGTGTGGGCGGACATCTACACCGACGGCACCTTCGTCCTCGGCGCCGCCGTCACCTACCGCCCGGTCGACGAGGAGGAATGGCGCGAGGTGCCCATGACCTTCGTCGACAACGACCGCTGGGTGGGCAAGCTGCCGCTGACCCGCAACACGCGCTACCAATACAGCATCCTGGCGTGGCGCGACGTCTGGGAGAGCTGGCGCGCCGACTTCAAGAAGAAGCACGACGTCGGGATGGACGTGAGCCTGGAACTGATCGAAGGCCGCCGCTTCGTCGAGCACGCGGTCGGGCAGAATGAAGGAGAGGGCCGCGCCGCGCTGGAGCGGGTGGTGGAGCGGATGACCAGCCTCCATGGGCCGGAGCTGATCGCCTACGCCCTGTCGGACGAACCGCGCCACGCCATGGCGAAGTATGGCGAGCGGCAATATCTGTCCCGCTACGGCTGCGACCTGGAGGTCTATGTGGACCGCACCGCGGCCCGCTACTCCGCGTGGTTCGAGATCTTCCCGCGCTCGGCCTCGCCGGACCCGTCGCGGCCCGGTACCTTTGACGACGTGTCGACCATGCTGCCCTTCATCCGGGGCATGGGCTTCGACGTGCTGTACTTCCCGCCGATCCACCCGATCGGGCGCAGCTTCCGCAAGGGACGCAACAACACGCTGAACCCCGGCCCGAACGATCCCGGCGTACCCTACGCCATCGGCGCGACGGAGGGCGGGCACGCCGACATCGACCCGATGATCGGCGACTTCGACGGCTTCCGCCGTCTGGTCAAGGAGGCGCGGCGGCACGGCATCGAGATCGCTCTGGACTTCGCCGTCCAGTGCTCCCCCGACCATCCCTGGATCAAGTCGCATCCGCAATGGTTCTACTGGCGCCCCGACGGCACGATCCGCTACGCCGAGAACCCGCCGAAGAAGTACCAGGACATCGTCAACGTCAGCTTCTACCGCGAGGCCTATCCGGACCTGTGGTATGCGCTGCGCGACGTCGTGCTGTTCTGGTGCGACGAGGGGGTGCGCATCTTCCGCGTCGACAACCCGCACACCAAGCCCTTCCCCTTCTGGGAATGGATGATCCGCGAGGTGCAGGACCGCTTCCCCGACGCGCTGTTCCTGGCCGAGGCCTTCACCCGGCCCAAGCTGATGCGGCGGCTTGCGAAGATCGGCTTCACCCAGTCCTACAGCTACTTCACATGGCGCAACACCAAGGCGGAACTGACCGAGTATCTGACGGAGCTGACCCAGGGCGAGTCCAAGGACTACATGCAGCCCAACTTCTTCGCCAACACGCCGGACATCCTGCCGCCGATCCTGGTCCATGGCGGGCGGCCCGCCCACATGATGCGCGCCGTGCTGGCCGGCACCTTGTCGGGCGTCTACGGTCTCTACGCCCCGTATTTCGTCTGCGAGGCCGACCCCTATCCGGGCAAGGAGGAGTACAACCACTCCGAAAAATACGAGATCCGGCATTGGGATTGGAACAAGCCCGGCAACATCGTCGACTACGTCACGCGGCTGAACAAGATCCGCGCGGAGAACCCGGCGCTCCATAAGTTCACGAACCTGAAGTTCTACAACGCCTACGACGACAACATCCTGCTCTTCGGCAAGATGACGGAGAGCAAGGACAACGTCATCCTGATCGCGGTGAACCTCGACCCGCACAACGGCCATGGCGGCACCATCGAGGTTCCGTTGTGGGAACTGGGGCTGGACGACGGCGCCCATGTCCAGGTGGAGGATCTGTTCACCGGCCAGCGCTTCACCTGGATCGGCAAGTTCCAGCATGTCTGGCTCGATCCGCAGCAGAACCCGGCGGCGATCTGGCGCATCCGTCCGCCGGGGCGGTGACGGGAAGGGGGCGCGTAGAGCCCCCCTACACCACCAACCCACCGAAACGCTGGCGTTCCCGCCCAACCCAAGCTAGAACCGCGCCGGTCCGTGACGGTTCTTCCTTGTGGGGGACGGGTGCAGTACCGACTCGACGACGAGGCGTCCCTGTGTTCGATCGACATCCTGGCTCAGGCGGTCGAGCGCATCTGCGTCAAAGGCGTGCTGGAGTTGCGCATGCTGCGCAACGCGCTCCGCGAGGCGGCCACAAGCCCGACCCCCGACACGGTGAAGTTCGCCTTTGCCATGTTCTCGCGGGTGGACCGCGACTATCGCCGCCTGATCGCGCACGAGGCGCTGACCCTCGCGACCGAGCAACGGGGGCGTTACGCCGCCCCCCGGCCGCGGGCGGTGCGCCGCCCGCGGATGCTGTGATCGGCCACTGTTCTCAGGCCACCGCCGGTTCGAAATCCATGGCGGGTGACACCAGCCGTTCCACCGCCGGGCGGGCGAACAGATAGCCCTGCATCAGCGTGATCCCCAGATCGCGCAGCGCCTTTGCCTCGCCGGGCGTTTCGATGCCCTCGGCCACCGGGGTGATGCCGAGATCGCGGCACACGGTGAGGATCGCGCCGACGATGCTGCGGCGGGTGCGGTCGGTGTCGATCGAGCGTGTCAGTTCCATGTCCAGCTTGATGATGTCCGGCTGGAACTCGGCGAGCAGGTTCAGGCCGGAGTAGCCGGACCCGAAATCGTCGATGGCGGTGTGGAAGCCCTGGCGCTTGTATTCGGTGAAGATCGACTTCAGATGGGCGCCGTCGACGACCCGCTCATTCTCCGTCACCTCGAAGATGATGCGCTCCGGCGGGAAGCCGGTACGCTTGGCGGCGGCGAGCGTGGCGCGGATGCAGGCTTCGGGCTGATAGACGGCGTTGGGCAGGAAGTTGATCGACAGCCGGGTGTCGGGTTGCTGGTCCATGCCGAGGCTGGCGGCCAGCTCGATGGCCTTGACCCGACAGGCCTGGTCGAAGGCGTAGCGGTTGGCATCGGTCACCTGACCCAGCACCCAGCCGGCCCCCTGACCGTCAAGGCCACGCACCAGCGCCTCGTGCGCCCACGGACGCCCGCCGCCGCCGACATCGACGATCGGCTGGAAAGCCATGGTGAAATCGAACCCCAAACCCTCGGTGCATTGCCCGCCGCACCCGCCGACCCTGATCCGCTCCGCCGTCATGCCCGTTTCTTTCGTGGGGTGATTCTATGTTAATTCATTATAGCATCTATATTGACTCAAATTTGTTCAACGCAAGGTGTGACATCGGGTCTGGAAATAGGGCCTATGACGTCGTTACTCCGTTCTTCGTCATTCCGCAGCGGCTTTACTATGCGTTTGGATCGTGGTCCATACGGACAGCGGGGTCGCCGGCATGTCGATGTGCTCGATTCCATAGTCGGAGAGCGCGTCCACCAGGGCGTTGATGACCGCGGGCGGTGCGCCGATGGCCCCGGCCTCGCCGGCGCCCTTCATGCCCAGCGCGTTGGTGGTGCTGGGCACGCAATTCAGCTTGATGCGGATGTCCGGCACATCCACCGCGCGCGGCATCTGGTAGTCCATGAAGGAGCCGCTGAGCAGCTGGCCGCTGTCCGGGTCGAAGACCACCCGCTCCTGAAGCGCCTGCCCGATGCCCTGGGCGACGCCGCCATGGACCTGACCCATGACCAGCAGCGGGTTCACCACCGTGCCGAAATCGTCGACGACGGTGTAGCCGACGACCTCGACCACCCCGGTGTCGGGATCGACCTCGACCTCCGCCACATGGCAGCCGTTGGGGAAGGTGTTGGCCGGCGGGGTCCAGCGGGCCACCTCGGTGAAGGCGATGGGGCCTTGCGCGGCGGCTTTGGCGGCCACCTCCTTGAAGGAGACGCTGCGGTCGGTGCCGACGACGCTGAAGCGGCCCTCGACGAACTCAACGTCCACCGCGGCGGTCTCCAGCAGATCGGCGGCGACCTCGGTCGCCTTGGTCACCACGCGTGCCGCCCCCTCGGCCAGGGCCGCCCCGCCCACCGGGACGGAGCGGGAACCGCCGGTGCCGGCCCCCCAGGACACGCGGTCGGTGTCGCCCTGCACGACCTCCACATCCTCCGGCGGGACGCCCAGCCGGTCGGCGATGATCTGCTTGTAGGCGGTCTCGTGGCCCTGGCCGTTGGTCTGGGTGCCGATCATCAGGACGATGCGCCCGTCGCCGTTGACCTGCACCGTCGCCTGCTCCGCGCCGCCGCCCGCGCAGGCCTCGATGTAAGTGGCGATCCCGGCCCCGCGCAGCTTCCCGCGCGCCTTCGCCGCCGCCTTGCGGGCGGGCAGGCCGGCGTGGTCGGACAGCTCCAGCCCGTCGCGCAGATTCTGCTCGAACTCGCCGGTGTCGTAGGTCTGGCCCATCGGGGTGGCGTAGGGCATGGCGGCGGGCGGGATGAAGTTGCGCCGCCGGATCTCCGCCGGGCCGAGGCCGGTGACGCGCCCGGCATGGTCGATCAGCCGCTCCAGCAGATAGGCCGCCTCCGGACGACCGGCGCCGCGGTAGGCATCCACCGGCTGAGTGTTGGTGAAGACGCCCTTGACCCGCACATAAACCGCCGGCGTGGTGTAGGAGCCGACGAGCATCGCCGACCCGGCGTCGGTCGGGATGAAGGGGCCGTAGTTCGACAGGTAGGCCCCCAGGTTGGCGACGGTGTCCACCCGCAGCCCGAGGAAGCGCCCGTCGCCGTCCAGCGCCAGCCGGGCGCGGCTGACATGGTCGCGCCCGTGGTCGTCGCTGAGGAAGCCCTCCGTCCGCTCCGCCGCCCACTTCACCGGCCGGTTCAGGCGGCGCGCGGCGAACAGGCAAACCATGTATTCCGGGTAGTTGAACAGCTTCATGCCGAAGCCGCCGCCAACGTCGGTGGTGATGACGCGGAATTTCTCCTCCGGCAGGCCGAACAGTTGGGCGAACTGCTTGCGCAGCCCGTGCACGCCCTGGCTGGTGACGTAAATGACCAGCCGGCCGGTCTCCGCCTCCACCGCGGCGAGGCAAGCGCGGCCCTCCATCGGGTTGGCGACGACGCGGTTGTTGACGATCTCCAACTCCACCACGCGGGCGGCCTTGGCAATCGCCGACTCCACCGCCTCTTCCTCGCCCTGCTCCCAGTCGAAGCAGAGGTTGCCCGGCGCCTCGTCCCACACCTGCGGGCGGCCCGCTTCCAGAGCCTCCGCCGTGCCGGCGATGGCGGGCCGGTCGTCGTAATCGACCATCACCAGCTCCGCAGCGTCGCGGGCGGCATCCAGCGTTTCGGCCACCACCACGGCGACCGGATCGCCGACGTGACGCACGCGTCCCTTGGCCAGCGCCGGGCGGGGCGGGGCGACGTAGGGCGAGCCGTCGCGCTGGGTCAGCGCCGCGGCGCAGGGAATCGGCTGGACGCCGTCCGCCTCCAGGTCGGCGACTGTGAAGACGCCGAGCACCCCCGGCTGCGCCGCCGCCTCCGCCGCGTCGATCCCGCGGATGTCGGCGTGGGCGTGGGGGGAGCGCACGAAGACCGCGTAGGTCTGGCCGGGAAGCGACACGTCGTCGGTGTAGCGCCCGCCGCCGGTCAGCAGGCGCGCGTCTTCGGTGCGGGGGACCGGCTGGCCGATGCCGAACTTCATCATGGGGCGGGGTCTTTCCTGTTGCGCGGGCCTGTCGCGTGGAGAAACACCCGGAGAAGATAGGCGGAGCCTTGGCCGGCGAAAACCCTCGGTTGGGCATAAGCCGGCGGTGGCGTGGGGGCTCCGGGCCACCTATTCTTAGGCCATGTGCGGACGCATGATACTCGCCACGCCGGCCGCGGAGGTTCAGCGGCTGTTCGGCTTCCCCGAACTGCCGAACCTCCAGCCCCGCTGGAACGTGGCCCCCACCCAGCCGGTGCCCGCCGTGCGGCGGGAGGAGGATGGGCGCCATCTGGTGACCCTGCGCTGGGGCCTCGTGCCCTTCTGGGCGGACGACCCGTCCATCGGGGCGCGGCTGATCAACGCGCGCGGGGAGACGCTGGCCGAGAAGCCATCCTTCCGGGAGGCGTTCCGCAAGCGGCGCTGCCTGGTTCCCGTGGACGGTTTCTATGAGTGGAAGGCCGAGGGCAAGCGCAAGCAGGGCTACGCCATCCGCCGCCGCGACCGCGCGCCCTTCGCCTTCGCCGGCCTGTGGGAGCGCTGGAACGGCCCGAAGGGCGGCCCGGCCCCTGCGGAGCCCTTGGAGACGCTGACCATCGTCACCACCACGGCGAACGCGGTGCTGAAGCCGCTGCACGAGCGCATGCCGGTGATCCTCGACGAGACGAGCTGGGACCTGTGGCTGGACCCCGCCGCCCCGCTGCCGATGCTGGAGGGGCTTCTGAAGCCGGCGCCCGACGCGCTGCTGGAGGCCCATCCGGTGGGACCGCGCGTCAACAACGTGCGCAACGACGACGAGGCGTGCGCGGCTCCCTTGGACGATGCACCGCCCGATGACGCGCCGACCCTGTTCTGAGTGGCTCGCTTCTTTGGTGGCAATTCTTCTCATCGGCTCAACCGATACGGTGTATGCCCAGGGAGGGACGACCAAAGGCAAGGTCGCCAACACCCCCAATGAAACGTTAAAAGGACAGGGTGTCGCCATGGAGGGCGATATGCTTTCCATCAAGGGTGCACCGGTTCGCCTCATGGGGATCGACGCCCCCGACGTCGGGCAGAAATGCCGGAACCGTTACGGGCATGAGCTGGACTGCTTCCGCATCGCCACCGCGGTGCTGGCCAGCCTGATCAAGGACCAGGAGGTGACCTGCACCATCGCCGAACGCGACCGCAACGGCCAGCAACTGGGCGAATGCCGGGTTCTCGGCGTCGATCTGGGGGCGGCCATGGTGGCGCGCGGCTGGGCCTTCGCCTACCGCAGCCTGTCGCCGGCCTACGCCTCCAGCGAGGCCTTCGCGCAGAGCCGCCGGCTCGGCCTGTGGGCGGGGCAGGTGGAGAAGCCCTGGCAATGGCGGTCCCGCCAACAGCGGGAGCAGGCGCGGTAGGCCCAGCGATGCGGTTCGGCCATGTGGCCTCTGCCAACGGGGGAAGGGGGACTCGGCCTTTTTTTCGGTTCGCCCTCCTTGGGGGGCGTGATAGTGTTTCAGAGTGTTAACAAGTTATGAATCAAGCCGACCGGCCAGCGCCCCTCGGTGCCGAAGGCCGGAAGGACCCACCCACCGGCGCGGAAGAACGGGTCATGCGAGTCTACGCACGCCAGCTTTACGATCATCTCCCCTACCTGCGCCGCTACGCGCGCGCGCTGACCGGAGCGACCGAACGCGGTGACGATCTCGTGACGCGCTGCGTCGAGGTCGCCGTGATGGCCCCGTCCCGCTTCGGACTGGAAGCCGGGGCGCGGGTGCCGCTCTATGCCCTGCTGAATCTGCTGTTCGACGAGGACGGGGACGGGCTGCCGACCCCGTCGCCGCACCCCATCGAACGGGCGCTGGCGTCCCTGCCGGAAGGCGAGCGGCGCATGTATCTGCTGATCACGCTGGAGGGGCTGACGGTTCCCGAAGCCGCCCAGGTGCTGCAGATCCCCGCGCCGGAGGGTCAGGACCGGCTGACCGTCGCCCGCGACAAGGTGCGCAACGCCCTGACCCAGCGGGTCCTGGTGGTCGAGGACAACCCGATCCTGGCGATGGAGATCGGCTCGCTGGTCACCGACATGGGCCACGTCGTCTGCGGCACCGCCAACAACGAGCAGGAGGCCCTGGAACTGCTGGAGGCCGAGAAGCCGACGCTGGCCCTGCTCGACGTCCGGCTGGCCGATGGCGGCAGCGGGGTCGAGGTCGCCCGCCGGCTGCGCCAGAAGCGCGCCATGCGGACCATTTTTGTCACGGCCTTCGACGGCGACTTGGAGGAGGCGGACGCCCGCCATCTCGGCCAGATCGTCCGCAAGCCCTTCACCAACGAGGCGATCCAGGCGGCGATCTCCCGCGCGGTCTTCATGCCGAGCCCGGTGGCCCTGGCGTAACAACTGCGGTCCGGTGATCTGCAGTCCGGATGGAAAAGCGAAAGGGCGGCCCCGTCGGGCCGCCCTTTGCGTGTGCGGTGTGGTGTGCCGCAGTCTCAGACGGTGGTCCGGCGCCCGGCGATCATGCGGTAGATGGCCAGGATGATGATGGCGCCGACGATGGCGCCGATGAAGCCGGCCCCTTCGCCCGCCCGGTACCAGCCCACGGCCTCGCCCAGATAGGTGGCGACGAAGGCACCCGCGATGCCGAGCAGCGTGGTGATGATGAAGCCGCCCGGATCACGGCCCGGCATCAGGAACTTGGCGACGATGCCGGCCAGGAAGCCGATGATGATCGTCCACAGAATACCCATAACCTCTCTCCCTCCAGTATCGATGTCCTCGATCCCACGCAGCCATAACGCCCAGAACGGCGTTTGGTTCTGCCCGAAGGAGGACCCTCTTGCGGATAAACCCACCTGGAGCATGGCCGGGAGGGAGAGGGGTGGGCCGGAGATCAGCTCCGGAGAGCGCGGATGTTGGCGGCGTAGCGGTCCGGCCCGCCGGTGAAGGTGGCGGTTCCGGCGACCAGAACGTCGGCGCCCGCCTCGATGGCGATGCGGGCGGTCTCGCCGTTGATGCCGCCGTCCACCTGGAGGTCGATGGGCTTGCCCAGCGCGTCGATGCGGCGGCGCAGCTCATGGATCTTGGGAAGCTGGCTGGCGATGAAGCTCTGCCCGCCGAAGCCGGGGTTGACCGTCATGACCAGGACGAGATCGAGGTCTTCCAGCAGATAGTCGACGGCCTCCAGCGGGGTGGCCGGGTTCAGCGACAGGCCGGCCTTCTTGCCCAGCGACTTGATGAGCTGGATGGTGCGGTGGACGTGCGCGCCGGCCTCCGGATGGACGGTGATGATGTCGGCGCCGGCGTCCGCGAAGGCGGCGATGTAGGGGTCCACCGGGGAGATCATCAGATGCACGTCGAAGGGCTTCGCCGTGTGCGGGCGCAGCGCCTTCACCACCGCCGGGCCGATGGTGATGTTGGGAACGAAATGGCCGTCCATCACGTCGATGTGGATGTAGTCGGCGCCCGCCGCATCGATGGCGCGCACTTCCTCGCCCAGCCGGGCGAAATCGGCGGAGAGGATGGACGGGGCGATCTTGACCGGGCGCATGGCGGACATCCTTGGCGTGAACGGTGCAGGGAAGGGTGGTGGAAAATCCGCCTTCCCATACCACGGCTCCTCCGTCGCCCCAACCCCTCTCGCCGTTCCGGCCCTCTCGCCGTCCGGAGGAACCGTCAGGCCGGCTTGCAGCCGGGCTTCAGCCCCGGATCGCCGGAGAAGCTCCCGTCGTCCGCCGGGTCGCTTCCCGCGCCATACCCGGCGTTGAGCATCCCCTCCAGCGCCTCCAGCCGGGAGGTGGCGGCGGCGAAGGCGTCGCGCTCGACCGCGCGGTAATGCTCGATCACCCGTTCGCCGAAGGCGGTCAGCGCGGTCCCGCCGCCATGCTTGCCGCCCACCGCGGCGGAGACCACCGGTTCGGCGAAGATGCGGTTGAGGTCGTCGACCAGCAGCCAGGCACGGCGGTAGGACATGTTCAGCGTCCGCGCCGCCGCGGAGATGGAGCCGGTGTCCCGGATCCGCTCCAGCAGCATGATCTTACCCGGCCCGACCGAGCCGCCGGTGTCGAAGTCGATGCGGATGCGCAGGCGGGTCATGGCGCCATCCAAGACGCACCGGTCTCTCCGGCCCTCTTTCGGCCTCCGAGCCATCTCACCCCGGCCATGCGCGCTCCTCCGCTCCGCGTCCTTTTGAGCGGGAGACTGACCGTCCCCCGCCCAAAAGGCAAGGCGCGGATCAGAAGCCGGCCAGCACGATCTTGCCCTTGGCCCGCCCGCTTTCGAGCAGGGCGTGGGCGCGCGTCAGATTGGCGGCGTTGATGATGCCGAACGTCTCGGCCAGCGTCGTGCGGACGGTGCCGGCGTCGACGAGGCGCGACAGCTCGCTGAGCAGCGCGTGCTGGGCGGCGATGTCGGCGGTGCCGAACACCGGCCGGGTGAACATGAACTCCCAATGCAGCGACACGCTCTTACGCTTCAGCACCATGACGTCCAACCCCGCCGGATCGTCGATCAGCGCGACGCGGCCCTGCGGGGCGATCAGGGCGGCGATCTCCGGCAGATGGGCGCCGGTGTCGTTGGTCGAGAAGACGAAGGCGGGGGCGCCGATGCCCAGCGCCTCCACCTGGGCGGCCAGCGGCTTGCGGTGGTCGATGACGTGATGGGCGCCCAGGTCACGGCACCAAGCCTGCGTCTCCTTGCGGGAGGCGGTGGCGATGACCGTCAGGTCGGTCAGCTGCCGGGCGAGCTGGATGGCGATGGAGCCGACGCCGCCGGCCCCGCCGACGATCAGGATGGCGTTGGCCGCCCCCGGCACCGGACGCCGCACGTCCAGCCGGTCGAACATCGCCTCCCACGCGGTGATGCTGGTCAGCGGCAGGGCGGCGGCCTGGGCGAAGTCGAGGCTGGCCGGCTTCGGCCCGACGATGCGCTCGTCCACCAGATGGAATTCGGCGTTGGTGCCGTCGCGGTCGATGGCCCCGGCGTAGAAGACGGCGTCGCCCGGCTTGAACAGCGTGGCCTGCGGCCCGGCGGCGACCACGACACCGGCGGCGTCCCAGCCCAGCACCTTCATGGCGCCCGGTGCGGGCGGCATGTTGCGGCGGACCTTGGTGTCCACGGGGTTGACCGAGACGGCCTTGATCTCGACCAGCAGGTCGCGGCCCCGGGGCTCGGGGGGGGGGCGCTCGACGTCGATCAGGGCGTCGGGGGCGTCGATGGGCAGGGATTGGGTGAAGGCGACGGCGCGCATGGCCTCAAGTCCTTGTACTTCTTGTTGCGTGCTTGTTGCGGCGTGTTGTGCTCTGCCGACAGACTTGCGCCTTGCAGCACCGACGCGCAAGAATGCACATAAAACGCACATAGTGTCGAAAAGGATACCGTCATGGCCCGCGTTCCCCACGCCAATCTGGACTGCTCGCCGGGCTGCCCGGTGGAGGGCGTGCTCGCTCTCATCGGCGGGAAGTGGAAAGGGCTGATCCTTTACCATCTGCTGGACGGCACGCTGCGCTTCAACGAAATCCGCCGCCGCGTGCCGAACGTCACCCAGCGCATGCTGACCACCCAGCTCCGCGAGCTGGAAGCGGACGGGCTGCTGGTCCGCACCGTCTATGCGGAGGTGCCGCCGCGTGTCGAATACAGCCTGTCGCCGCGCGGGCGGAGCCTGGAGCCGATCATCCTGGCGCTGAAGGCCTGGGGCGAGGAGCATCTGCGGCCCACCGCCGTGGTTTCTGACGCCGCTTCCGCCGTCGTCGCGGCATGAGCGCCTTCGTCCCACCGCCCCCGCAACGTCCCTGGGGGCACCGCCTGTTCTTCCCCGCCGCCGCCCTTTACGGGGCGCTCAGCGTGCCGCTGTGGGTGGCCGGCTATTTCGGCTGGCTCGGCATCGGCTGGACCCCGGCGCTGCACGCGCACGAGATGCTGATGGGCTACGCGCTGGCGGTGGTCGGCGGCTTCCTGCTGACGCGCCCGTCCGGGATGGCGCTGGCCGTCGCCTTCGCCGCGTGGCTGGCCGGGCGGTTGGCGGTGCTGGGCGGCCTGCCGCCGGAGGTCGCGGCACCGCTGGCGCTGGCCTATCCGGTGGCGCTCTTCGTGATCGCTGGCGTGCCCTTCCTGCGCGCCGCCAAGAGCGGCCACAACATGCTGTTCGGCCCGGTGATCGGCGCCTTCGCGTTGGCCGAGGCGCTGGTCTGGTGGGGCGGTGACGGCGGGCGGACGGGCGCGCTGTTTGCGCTTCATCTCGTCGGCATTCTGATGCTGGTGATGGGCGGGCGCATCATCCCGTCGGCCACGGCGGGGGAGGTGCGCAAGCAGGGCGGGACGCTGGTCGAGCGGGTGCAGCCGCGCCTGGAATGGGCCGGCGTCGCCGGGGCGGTGCTGGCCGCCCTGACCGTGGCCGCCGGGTTCCCGTCCGGCCCGCTGGCCTGGATCGGGGCGGCGGGCGCGGCGCTGGCCGGGGTGACCGCCTGGGCGCGTCTGGCGCGCTGGCGGACGGGCGCCGTGCTGAAGCGGCCGGACCTGTGGAGCCTGCATCTGGGCTATGGCTGGCTCGGGCTCGGCTGGCTGTTCCTGGGTGTCGAGCGGCTGGCCCCGCTGACCGGCGGGGCGGGCTGGCACGTGATCGGGGCGGGCGCGCTCGGCACGCTGGCCGCCTCCATGATGGTGCGCGCGACCCTGCAGCGGGAGGCGCTGCCGCCGGACTTCTCCCGGCCCGCCACCGCCGCCATCGCTCTGGTCGGCCTGTCCGCCGCGCTGCGCGTCGCCGCGGCCAGCACGGCGCCGGACCTGCTGATGCCTGCGGCGGCGCTGGCCTGGATGGGCGCGCATCTTCTGGTGTTGTGGGTGCTGTTGCGCGTGCCGAAGCGGATCAGGGCGTGACTTTGGCGCCCTGATGTTTGGCGTTCCGGTTCTGGTCTTCGCGCACCGCCATCGCTATGGTGCGCCGGGTGCAACTGACGTCGGCGCGTTCCATGGAAACCTTGCCGTTCGAGGCCGAGACCGCTGTCGTGGTCTGCGCCGATCATGGTGTGTTCGAGCTTCTGGTCGGGCTTCTGCTGTCGCTGCGCCCGCTGGACCGCCGGCGCTACCGGGTCTGCCTGATCGATGTCGGGCTTACCGCCGCGCAACGCGATCATGTGGCGCCGCTCTGCGACCGCATCGCGCCGGTGCGGGACGATCTGGTGGTCTGGCCGCACCCGCAGCTCGTAACCCAACTGGACCGGCAGATCCCCTTCTGGAAGGCGATGCTCTGCCGCCCGTTCCTGCGCGACTATTTCCCCGGTTTCCAGTGCTACCTGCATTTGGACGCCGACGTCTGGGTTCAGAATTCCGCCGCGCTGGACGCCGCCGTCGAGGGCGTGCGCGGCGGGCGCGCCGTGATCGTCCCCGAGGCCGACGCGGCTTATCCTTTCCTGGCGTCGCACACCGCCAACGCCCATGCCGTGGCGGAGCGCACCAAGCTCATCACCCGCTTCTTCGGGGAGGAGGTCGCCGCGCTGGCCGGTTCGCTGCCCTATTACAATCTGGGCTTCTACGGGCTTCACCATGACGCGCCCCATTGGGACCTGTTTCGCGACAGCCTGCGCGACGCGACGCGGACCACCTTCCACTTCCTGTGCGAGCAGATCGTCCTGAACATCGTGATGTTCCAAGTGCGGACCACGCTGCTGCTGCCGGCGACGGCCAACTGGATGTGCAGCATGGCCGTGCCCGTGCGCGGAGCGGACGGGCTGTGGCGTTCGCCCGTCTACCCCCACACGCCGATCGATCTGCTGCACCTGACCGGCACGGACAAGCTGGAGCGCTACCGACCGCTGGGGCTGCTCTACGACGGTGGGCGCTATCTGGAGGGCATCGCCCACTTGGCGGCTCCGCACGCGCAGGTCGGCTGAGCGCCGGCCCGTCCGTCGCGGAAGCGCACAACGGCTTGACGGTCCCCGTCCCACCCCCGACACTCCGACGCAACGGCCTCGGCTGAGGGCCATGAGAGGCGGGCGAAGCCGCAGGGGGGATGATGAGCGACGCGTTGGAACCGGCCCGCAGCGCGGGCGTCGTCGGGCTCGGCTCCATGGGCATGGGGGTGGCGTTGTCGCTGCTCCGCGCCGGCTTCCGGGTCGTCGGCTGCGACCTCGACGCCGCCAAATGCATGAGCCTCGTCACCCATGGCGGGGAGGCCGCGGGCTCGCCCGCCGATGTCGGGCGCCGGGTGGACCGCGTCATCGTCCTGGTCGCCACGGCGGAGCAGGCGGAAGAGGTGCTGTTCGGCGCCGAGGGCGTGGCCGGCACCCTGGCGAAGGGTGGCGTGGTCATCCTGTCCACCAGCGTCCCGCCGGACATGGCCGCCGCCGTCGGGCGCCGTCTCGCCGAGCGGGACCTGCTGATGCTGGACGCGCCGGTCGGAGGCGGCCCGGTGCGGGCAGCGGAGGGCCGCATGGTGGTGATGGCCTCCGGCCCCGAGGACGCCTTCGCGCGGGCCGAAGACCTGATCGCCGCCGCGTCGGGCACGCTCCACCGCGTCGGCACGGAGCACGGGCAGGGCTCCGCCGTGAAGGCCGTGGAGCAGATGCTGACCGGAATCCACGCCGCCGCGGTGGCGGAGGCCACGGCCTTCGGTGTCCGCGCCGGGGTCGACCCACAGCGGCTGGCCGAGATCCTCGCCGCTGGTCCCTTCCACATCCCGTCGCAACGGCCGCTGGGCATCGTCGGGGCGGACCTGGGCCATGTGATGGACGCCGCGCGGAGGCTGGCCGTGCCGACCCCGCTGGCCGCCTCCGCCCTGCAACTCTTCACCATGGCCGCCGCGGTCGGGCTGGGACGCGAGGGCGACGGCGCGCTCGCCCGGATTTTCGACCGGCTGGCCGGCAACCATCAGGAGGGCTGACGCATCATGTCATCGACACAGAACTCCCTGGTCGTCACCGGCGGCGGCCGGGGCATCGGGGCGGCGGTCGCCCGCATGGCCGCGCAACGCGGCTACGCCGTCACCTTCTCCTACATCGGCAACGCGGCGGCGGCCGAGGCCACGTTGGCGGCGATCCGCGAGGCCGGCGGGCACGCCCAGGCGGTGCGGGGCGATGCCGCCCGCGAAGACGATATCCGCGCCCTGTTCGACGCCGCGGAGGACCGCTTCGGCCCCACCGCCGGGCTGGTCAACAACGCCGGCATCATCGGCCCCTACGGGAGGCTCGACGAGGCCGCCCCGGACGACCTGCGCCGCATGCTGGACATCAACGTGACCGGCGCGGTCCTCTGCGTGCGGGAGGCGGTGCGTCGCATGTCCACCCGCCACGGCGGGAAGGGGGGAAGCATTGTCAACGTCGGCTCCATCGCCGCCGTGCTGGGGTCTCCCAACGAGTATGTGGGCTACGCGGCCAGCAAGGGCGCGGTGGACAGCCTCACCGTCGGCCTCGCCCGCGAGGTCGCGAAGGAGGGCATCCGCGTGAACTGCGTGCGGCCCGGCCTGATCGACACCGACATCCAGATCATCCCCGGCATCGGCAACCGGCTCGACAACCCCGCCCTGATCCCGCCCGCCGGGCGCGCCGGGACGGCGGACGAGGTGGCCGAAACCGTGCTGTGGCTGCTGTCCGACGCCGCGTCCTACGTGACCGGCGCCCTTCTCAACGTCTCCGGAGGCCGCTGAGCCATGCCCGCGTCGAATTCCTTTGCCATCGGCCACCAGGACATCGTGGAGGCCGCGGCGCGGTTGGACGGCTTCGCCGTGCGCACGCCGCTGCTGGAGAACGCCCTGCTGAACGAGCGGGTCGGCGGGCGCGTGCTGTTGAAGCCGGAGGTTCTTCAGCGCAGCGGCTCCTTCAAGTTCCGCGGCGCCTTCAACCGCCTGTCCCAACTGACGCCGGAGGAGCGCCGGGGCGGGGTGGTCGCCTGGTCGTCGGGCAACCACGCCCAGGGCGTCGCGGCGGCGGCGGCGCTGCTCGGCATGCCGGCGGTCATCGTCATGCCCAGCGATGCCCCGGCTTTGAAGATCGCCAACACCCGCGGCTACGGCGCCGAGGTGGTGCTCTATGACCGCTGGACCGAAAGCCGCGAAGGCATCGCCACGGCCATCGCGGAGGAGCGGGGTGCGGCCACCGTGCCGCCCTACGACCACCCGCAGATCATGGCCGGGCAGGGCACGGTGGGACTGGAGATCGCCGCCCAGGCGCAGGCCATCGGCGCGGTTCCCGATGACGTGATCGCGCCGTGCAGCGGCGGGGGGCTGATGTCCGGGGTCGCGACGGCGGTCCGCCACACCTTCCCCGACGCCCGCCTGTGGGCGGCGGAGCCGGCGGGCTTCGACGACGTGGCGCGCTCGCTGGCCGCCGGGGAGCGGGTGGAGAACGCCGCCGGGCAGCGCTCCATCTGCGACGCGCTGCTGACCCCGACGCCGGGTGCCCTGACCTTCCCGATGATGAAGGACCTGCTGTCCGGCAGCCTCGCCGTCACCGACGCCGAGGTGAAGGCCGCCATGGCCTACGCCTTCACCGTGCTGAAGCTGGTGGTCGAGCCGGGCGGGGCGGTCGGGCTGGCCGCCGTGCTGACGGGCAAGCTGCCGGCGGCGGGCCGCACCGTCGCCGTGGTGCTGAGCGGCGGCAACGTCGACGCGGCGACCTTCACGGACGCTTTGGCGTTGTCGTCGTGACGACGTTGCGCTCCAGCACGTAATAGACGGCGCCGGGGGCGAACTTCTTGCGGACCGAGTCGCGGTGGTAGGCGATGTTCCACCGCGTCAGCGCGCAGGCCGCCTCGTCCAGCCGCACCAGCAGCGGGTTGCCGTAGGGCAGGGAAACGCCCATCAGCGGCCCCAGCCGTTCGGTCAGCGGGAAGGAGCAGAAGCGGCGCTGCCGCACCGTGAAGCCCAGCCGGGCGAAGCGCTCCTCCAGCCACTGGACGGGGAAGCCGCGCTCGTTCGCGGTCAGGCCGCGGCGGGGCCGCCGCCAGTCGCCCATGGTGCTGATCGGCTCGCGCAGGATGAACAGACCGCCGGGGGCGGTGACGCGGGCGAACTCGGCCAGCAGGGCGCCGGCGTTCGGGATGTGGTGCAGCGTGTGCAAGCAGACGGTCAGGTCGTTCGCCCCGTCCGCGCAGTCGATGCGCCCGCCCAGCGTGGGGCGGCGGTACTCGGCGGGGGTACCGGCGATGTCGGTCCGCCAGAAGCGCTCGATGGGCTCCACGGCCAGGAAGCGGTCCACCTGCCTGGCGATCGGCGCCACGTCGTCCCCCGCGGCGCAGCCGAAGGCCAGCGCCTGCCGGAAGCGCCGCCCGGCCAGGAAGCGGAAGGCGTGGCGGTGATTCAGCGCGTGGTATTCGTAGCGGTAGCTGGGCCGGTCGGGCGCCGTGCGCGCGAAGTCCTCCGCCGGGTCCCGCGCATCGACCCCGTACCAGTCGGCGATCCGGGCTGCGTCGAAGTCGTCGCCGTAGAGGGCGGCGCCGGAGAAATACTGTTCCTCGAAACTGGCGGACTCGAAACTTGCGGACTCGAAACTTGCGGTCATGGGGGCTGAGGCTCCGCTGGATGGACCGCGCGACGATAGCGCGACGGTTCTGGCGGAAACATTCAGCTTGCCCGCCTAGGACGGAGGGGCAGTCCTATGGCGGAGCGTGATCGCGGGGCGCGAAGGGAGCGCCTCCGGTCGGTGGGGCCTATCCTTAAGAGGGGGCTACAGCCGGATGTCGCTCTGGAACAGGCCGAGGTCGAGATGTTCCATCGGCACGCGGCGGGCGCGGCGGCGGCTGAAACGCTTTACGGCGTAGCGGGCGCGACCGAAGAGGGCGGCGTAGCTCTTCAACGTCTTGGGCATGTCCGTTCTTCCCAATCTGTGTAGGGGGTGAACGGATCACAGCTATGACGGGTCCATGTGACAAATTCTATCGCACCGCACACCGCGCCGAGGAACGCCGGACCGCGCCACCTGTTCGAGAAGGAATACCCCCAAAGACACGGGCAACCCATGGTGAGGAGGCGGCGATGAGCGGCGTTCTGAGGGCCGTCATTTTCGACGTGGACGGCACATTGGTCGACTCGGTGGATCTGCACGCCCACGCCTGGGTGGAGGCGATCCGGCATTTCGGCTACCACGCGGAGTTCGACGCGGTGCGCTCCCAGATCGGCAAGGGTGGGGACCAGCTGATGCCGGTCTTCGTGCCGGAGAAGGATCTGGACCGTATCGAGGACGAGCTGGACCATTTTCGGCACGAGCTGTTCGCCCGCAAATACATGCCGAAGGTCCGCGGCTTCCGCCGGGTGCGCGGCCTGTTCCAGCATCTCCACGCCGAGGGTCTGCGCATTGCGCTCGCCTCCTCCGCCAAGGGGGACGAACTGGAGCGCTACAAGCGCGCGGCGGAGATCGAGGACTTGGTGGACGTGGAAACCTCGTCCGACGACGCGGAGCGGTCGAAGCCGCATCCGGACATCTTCGAAGCGGCTTTGGAAAGGCTGGGCCTACCGGCGGCGGAGGCCGTGGTGGTCGGCGACAGCCCCTGGGACGCCAAGGCCGCGGGCCGGGCCGGGCTGACCGTGGTGGGTGTTCTGTGCGGCGGCTTCGCGGAGCAGGATCTGCGCAAGGCCGGCTGCGCGGAGATCTTCCGTGATCCGGAAGACCTCCAGCGCCGCTTCGCCACCAGCCTCATCGGGAAACGCAGCCCACGCGCCATGGGCCTTCTTCAGCCCGGTGGACCTCAGCCGGGGCGGCCGTCGGCCCGCGGGGCGAGCAGGATGGGGGCGTAGACGTAAAGGTAGCAGGCGAAGGCCGCGATCCAGGCTGCGCCCGCGCCCTCCAGGGCGGTCCAGTAGAGGCCGCCCGGCAGTTCGGGGGCCAGCACCCGCAGCAGTGCTGCGGCGGTCAGCAGGATGTAGCCGGCCACGGTCGGGCGGGTCACCACCAGCATTCGCCCGGTGTGGCCGAGCGTGGCCCGCGTCATGACGGCCAGGATCATCGTGGCGAAGGCCCCCGCCGTCAGGGCATGGACCCAGGCGGAGCTTTCCACGCCCGCCCCCAGAAGATGCGCGGCCTTCAGCGCCAGCGCCGCCGGCACCCAGGCGTAGCCGAGATGCAGCACCCACAGGATCGGCTGGTCGAGCGTCTTCGCCGGCTGCCAACCCGTCAGCCGCAGGGCGTGGGCGAGCGCCGCGACGAGCGCCAGCAGACCGGCGACGGCGCTGCCCGGCAGAGCGAGGTCGGCGGGTATCATCAGCAGGGTCGAGACGAGCGTCACCTTCTCCACCCAGGGGCGGGAGACGACGGTGCCGTCCAGCCCGCGCAGCCGCAGGGCGTTGCGGGTGAAGGCCGGGACGATGCGCCCGCCGATCACCGCGATCATCATCAGCACGATACCGATGGCCAGCGTCTCACCCAGCGCGGTGCCGCCGGACAGCACGCCCAGCCAGTCCAGATGGAACAGCAGGTTGGCAACGGTCAGCAGGCCCAGCAGCGCGAGGAAGGCGGTGTTGCGGATCTTGCCCGCCGCCACCAGCGGCCCGGCCAGCGCGATGCCGAGCGCCGGCAGGAAGGCGAGGTCGAGGATGGCCGCAACCGGCAGCGGCACGCCGATGAAGGGCAGCAGCGCCACCCGCCCGGCCAGCCACAGCGCCGTTAGACCGGCGAGCGGTAGGCCGGACAGCGCCTTGGTCCCCGTCCAACTCGGCACCGCGGTCAACAGGAAGCCGGCCACCGCGGCGACCACGAAGGCGAACAGCATCTCGTGCGCGTGCCAGGAGGCCGCCGGGACGGCGCCGTCCGGCCAGGATCCGGTCGCCAGCACGGCGATCCAGGCGGCCAGCAGGACGGGCGCGGCAAGGCCGGAGAGCAGGAAGAAGGGCCGGAACCCATAAGCGAAAATCAGGGGGACCGGAGGGCGGTCCGGCTGGTCGGCAACGGAACTGGTCATGGCGTTCCCCGCGCGTTGGAGGCATCGGTCATGCCGTCACACTGCGCCGGGGGCGGTCACCCTTCTTTGACCGCCGTCAAACAGAAACCCTCCAAACCAAAATCTGGCACGTTGGAGAAAAAGCCGCGGAGAAAAAGCCGCGGTCAGACCGTGATGCCGTTTTCGGCCATCAGGCGTTTCAGCGCGTCGCGGGCGGGCGCGTCCAGCACGGGAAGGCCGTCGCGGGCGGTCAGCACGAAAGCGCCGGGATCGGCCAGGGTGCGCAGGGCGAAACCGCCCACGCGCGGCGGGCCGCTGCTCAGCGGCGCGTCCTCGTAGATCGGCGAGAAGGTGCAGCCCAGAAGCATGGCGCGGGCGATCAGCGCCTCGTCCGACGACCCGCCCGACGCCGGGCTGTTGATGCCGAAGAGAAGCCGCTCGGCCTCGCCGCTGGTGACGAGCCCGCGTTCCTGAAGGATGTCCACCATGGCCGAGGTGGTCATCACCGGGGCGGCGCGGCCCTTCCAGCAGAAGCGCCCGTCATCCCATCCGATGTCCAGGCAGCGGTAGATCATGTGCGGATCGGCGCCGCCGGGCGACCCGGCGACGATGTAGTTGACCCGAAGCAACCCGTTCCACGCCCCGGCCGGAGCGACAATGCAGGAAACACCGCGCCGGGTCAGGCGCAGATAGGTGTCGTTGATGCCCGAAGGCTCGAAATCAAACAGCATGGCTGGCTCACCTTGATCGGGGACCCCGCTCCCCTCGAACGAAAAAGGTGAGCACGGGTTCCCGCAAGGCAACATGGCCATGCGTATGGTATTCCTCTCCGCACGCGCAAAAAGGGTATAGGCAAAAGCTCAGGACTTCGGGCGGAATGCCTTGCAGACCAATGGGTCAGTGTCGATGCGCGCCGCGCCGATCAGATCGAGGCAATACGGAATTGCCGGGAAGACCGCCATCAGGCAGTCGTGAATGGCCGAAGGCTTGCCCGGAAGGTTCACGATCAGGCTGCCGCCGCGGATTCCGGCGGTCTGGCGCGACAGGATGGCGGTCGGCACCACGGTCAGGCTGACCGACCGCATCAGCTCCCCGAAGCCGGGCATCATCTTTTCGCAAACCTGCTCCGTCGCCTCCGGCGTCACGTCGCGCGGGGCAGGGCCGGTGCCGCCGGTGGTGACGATCAGGTCGCAACGCTCCCGGTCGGCCAGCTCGATCAGGGTGGCGGCGATGCCCTCGCGGTCGTCGGGGATGACGCGGGCCACCGGCTCCCAGGGGGAGGCGACGATGCGCGTCAGCTCCTCCCGGATGGCCGGGCCGCCCTTGTCCTCGTAGATGCCCTGGCTGGCCCGGTCGGACACGGTGACGATGCCGATGCGGGCGGGCTTTGCGGAGGTCATGGGCGGCGGTCCTTATGGAATGTCCGGCAGGCTTACTTGCTGCCCGGCGCGAGGAACACGCTCTTGTAGCTGTCCCGGTCGCCGTTGTTGGTGTCGGTCAGCTGGAAGGTGACCGGGGTGGAAGCGTCCGGCACGGACTCGCGCGGCACCGTGACGTAGACGCGGTAGGTCGCCACGCTGTCCGGGGAGGCGGAAATGTGGCTGACCGCGCTGCCGCTGTCCTCGTCGCGCTCGCCCACCACCTTCACCTCGGCGCCGGCGATGCCGGCGGCAGCCAGCGTGTAGGAGCGGTCCTGGCGGGTCTTGTTGGAGACCTTGAAGGTGTAGGCGTTGCGGATGGTGCCGTCCTGCAGCGTGACGAACAGCGGAGCGCGGTCGCGCTGCACGGCGATGTCCAGCCGCGGGCGCAGCGCGTAGCTCCAGGCCATGGCGCCGGTGATCACCAGCATCAGCAGGCCGTAGACGATGGTGCGCGGGCGGATCAGCCGCCACTGGTAGGTCTTGCCCTGGGCGCGGGTGTCCTGGGCGGCCAGGCTGTCGAAGCGGATCAGCCCCTTTGGCAACTCCTGCGACACCATGATGTTGTCGCAGGCGTCGGCGCACAGGCCGCAATTGATGCAGTCCGCCTGCTCGCCGGTGCGGATGTCGACGCCGACCGGGCAGACCTGCACGCACTGGCCGCAGTCGATGCAGTCGCCGAAGCCCTTGGTCCGGCGCTCGTCCCAGCTCTGCGACTTGCGCTTCGGGCCGCGGGTGTCGCCGCGCAGCGTGTCGTAGGTGACGACAAGGCTGTGCTCATCCAGCATGGCGGTCTGGATGCGCGGCCACGGGCACATGTAGTAGCACATCTGCTCGCGCGTCCAGCCGGCCATGACGTAGGTCATGCCCGCGAACAGGGCGAAGAAGCCCGCCGCCTCATAGGTCGCGTTGAAGGTCAGCAGATCGACGGCCAAGCGCGGCGCGTCGGTGAAGAAGGCGACGAAGCCGAAGCCGGTGATGACGGACAGCGCCAGCCAGCCGGCGTGCTTGCCGGTCTTGCGCAGGACCTTCTTCGCGGTCCAGGGCGCCTTGTCCAGGCGGATGCGCTCCGCCCGGTCGCCTTCGAAGGCGCGCTCGATCCAGACGAACAGGTCGGTCCACACCGTCTGCGGGCAGGTGAAGCCGCACCACACGCGCCCGGCCAGCGCCGTCGCCAGGAACAGCCCCAGCGCGGCCACGATCAGCACGCCGGTGAGGTAATAGATCTCCTGCGGCCAGATCTCGATCCAGAAGATGAAGAAGCGCGGCGTCGTCAGGTCGAACAGCACCGCCTGGGCCGGCGCGTCGGGGCCGCGTTCCCAGCGAATCCAGGGGGCGATGAAGAAGACCGCCAGAAGCACCCAGGTCAGGATGGTCTTCCAGCGCCGGTAGCGTCCGGAGACGGCCTTCGGGTGGATCTTCTTCTGGCTTTCGAAGAACTGGATTTTCGCCGGCGTGACAGCGCTTCCGTCTGGCATATCGTCTGCCTTGGCTCCGGATAGGGACGCAAGACCGGACAATAGCGGACAGGACCCGAGCGCCTCTTGATCGGGATCAAGACGAGAACGGATTTGAAAAATCCCTATGGATAATAAGGATTTTTCAGCGGCGCTGGTGACCGGCCGGGATTGCCGGCTGTAATACGTCCATCGGCCGATTGGCTCAAGCTTCGTTTCGCAATGCGGAAACGTTTCCGTCCTCCGCCGCCACCGCACTGTCGAGTGCCGCATCCTCCGCTGCCGGAGTGGATGGGGAGGGGCGGGTGACGATGTAGACGGCCACCGCCGCCATGCAGGTGCCGGCCAGGATGGGAACCAGCGGGCGGCTGGCGGTCAGCACCACGATCGCCCAGCTCACGCTCATGCCGATCAGCGCCGCCGCCTTCGCCTTGCGGGGGATCGCCCCCTCGGACTGCCAGTCGCGCAGCAGCGGGCCGAAGCGCGGGTCGCGGTACAGCCGGTCGCGCAGGGCGGGGCTGCTCTTGGCGAAGGCCCCGGCGGCCAGCAGAAGGAACGGGGTGGTCGGCAGGAGCGGCAGCACGGTGCCCGCGATGCCCAGCCCGACCGCGGCGTAGCCCAGCGCCAGCCACAGCCGGCGCCGCAGGGGGGAGGCGCAGACGGGTGCGTCCTCCACAAGGGCGGTCTGGTCGTCCATGGGGTGAATGTAGGACGCTCACACGGCCAGGACCAGCACCGCGTAGCGGGCCGCCTTGCCCGCGGTGACCAGCAGCAGGAAAGCCCGGATGTCCACCCGCAGGATGCCGGCCACCAGAGTCAGCGGATCGCCGATGAAGGGCATCCAGGCCAGCAGCAGCGACCAGACCCCGAAGCGTTGGTACCAGCGGGTGGCCCGCGCCACCATGGAGGCGGGAACCGGGAACCAGCGGCGGTCCTGGAAATGCATCAGGTAGCGCCCGAGCGCCCAGTTGACCACGGACCCCAGCACGTTGCCCGTCGTGGCGAACAGCAGAAGCGCCAGATGGTCGTAGTTGCCGGTGGCGTGCATGCCGACCAGCAGGATTTCCGACTGGGCCGGAAAGATGGTTGCGGCCAGGAACGCGGTCAGGAACAGCCCGCCGTAGGCGGCAAACTCGGACATGCGGCGGTCGGTCCTTCCGGGCCGGGGGGTGGCGGAGGCTAGAACATGGGTGCGCATACAGGAATGCGGGAGGCGCCATGGTGCAGCCGCGATAAACTGGTGTAGATTCATTTTGTATGAATTCGCAGCGGATGGACTCGGAACGCCTGACCAGTCTCATCCGGCGGGCGTCATCTTTGGGAATGAAGGGGAGTGTTCGCGGATGGCCGCTGCCGGCCTTGCCCGCTTCGATGCCGACGGGCGCCTGATCTGGGCCAACGCCGTGTTCCGGGCGTCGCTGGGCGGTTGTCCGGGGGACAGCCTCGACGCCCTTCTGGGGGCGCTTCCGTTGCGTGGGGACGCTGCCGCGGTGGCGGACCGGTTGCGTGCCGGAGAGACGGTGGCGCTTGCGGCTGCGCCGGGTGAAGGACGCGGACTCCTGATTCCGGCGGAGGGCGAGGGCGGCGAATTGGTGTTGACCCTTGCCGGTGATGGCGGCGCCCCGCAGGAGGATACCGGCTTCTTCGGCCTGGAAGACCTGCTGGGCGACCGGGCCGGCGAGGCGGAGCGGGCGATCATGCAGGCCATCGCCGTTCCCCTGGTGGTGACCCGGCTGTCGGACGGCTTGGTGATGGCGGTCAACCAGCCCGCCGGCTTGCTGTTCGGGGTGCCGCTCGACGACGTGGTCGGGCGCAGCTTCGCCAAGGCCTACTACACCGAACCGGCGGAGCGGGACCGGCTCCTCGTCGCCCTGCGCGACGGTGCGGGCGGCGTGGACGGCTTCGAGACCCGGCTGTGCCGGCCCGACGGCAGCGACCTCTGGGCGATGGTCTCCGCCCGGCGGTTCCGTTTCCGGGGCGAGGAGGCCATGCTCGCCTGCATCAGCGACATCTCCGCCCGCAAGCGCACCGAACAGGCGCTCGAAGCCCAGTGGGACCAGAGCCGGGCGGTCCTGAACGGGCTAGGCCAGGGTGTGATGGCCTTCGACCGGGGGCTTCGGCTGGTCGCCTGGAACGGGCGTGTCACGGAGTTGCTGGGGGTGGAGCCGGAATTCCTGAGCTATCACACGCCCTACGCGGCCATTGCCCGGCGGGTTGGGCAGGGGGTGGCCTTTGGGCCGGTGAGCGTGTGCCCCGACGCCCTGACCGGGTCCGGGACCGGCCCGTCCGCGGCCCTCGAGGTGCCGCTTCCCGCCCGCACCGCCCCGGACGAGCGGTCCTGGGAGTGCACCCGTTCCGACGGTCATGTGCTGGAATGCCTGATCCGGCCTCTGCCCGACGGCGGATTCGTCGTCACCTATACCGACGTGACCGAGCGGCGGAACGCCGAGCGGGAGATCATCGCCAGCCGGGAGCTGTTCGAACTGGCGATCCGGGCGGCGCGCGAGGGGATCTGGCAATGGGACGTGCGCACGGGGGATTTGTGGCTGTCGCCCTACTGGTGGGGAATGCTCGGCTACGGCGAGGACGAGATGGTCAACACCGCCGCCCGCTGGACCGAGCTGATCCTGCCCGAGGATCGCGAGTTGTCGGCCCGGATGGCCCGCGACCTGATCAACGGCGCGATGGGCGAATGCCAGTTCATCCTACGCTTTCGCCACAAGCGCGGCACCGTGGTTCATATGCTGAGCCGCGCCATCCGCGTTCTTGGTCCGGACGGCGAGCTGTTCCGCATCGTCGGTTCGCACACCGACGTGTCGGACCGCGTCCATGCGGAGGAGCGCGCCCACGCCGCGCGGGAGGAGGCCGAACGCGCGCTCCATGACTTGAAGGAGGCGCAGGCCCATCTGATCCAGTCCGAGAAGATGGCGGCGCTGGGGTCGCTGGTGGCGGGGGTGGCGCATGAAATCAACACCCCCATCGGCATCGCCCTGACCGGCGCCTCGCTGATGGCGGAACGGACCCGGGTCATCCGGCGCGATTTCGAGGCGGGAACGCTGCGCCGGCCCGACTTCGCCGATTTCCTCGACATGGCGGGGGAGGCGGCGCACCTGATGCTGCTGAACATCGACCGCGCCGCCCAGCTCATCCAGAGTTTCAAGCAGATCGCCGTCGATCAGGCGAGCGAGGAGCGCCGCGTCTTCGATCTGCGCGACTACATCGACGAGGTGCTGCGCAGCCTGGGCGTCCGCATCAAGCGGGCGGCCCACGGCGTGGAGGTGGATTGCCCGGCGGATCTGCTGATCGACGGCTATCCGGGCGCGCTCAGCCAGGTGCTGACAAACCTCGTGATGAACTCGATCATCCACGGCTACGCCCCGGGCCAGCACGGGACGCTGCGCGTGACTGCGCGCGCGGTGGGGGGCGACGAGGTGGAGCTGATCTATGCCGACGACGGGCGCGGCATCCCGTCCGAACTCCATGGCAAGGTGTTCGAGCCCTTCTTCACAACCAGCCGCGGCACGGGCGGCAGCGGGCTGGGGCTGAACATCGTCTACAACATCGCCACCCGCCGGCTGAGGGGCCGCATCGCGCTCGACAGCGCGCCGGGCCGCGGCGCGGCCTTCACCCTGCGCTTTCCCCGCGTCGCGCCGGCGGAGCGTCCGCCGGCCTGACGGCTTTCCCCTTACTGCGCATCCACCCAGGCGATGCGCAGGATGTTGGTGTTGCCGGGGGTGCCGAAGGGAACGCCGGCGGTGATGACCAACCGCTGCCCCTCCACCGCCAGCCCGTCCTCGTAGGCGCAGCGGGCGGCCTTCTGGACCATCTCGTTGAAGTCGGCGACGTCGGCGGAATGCACGCTGTGCACCCCGTAGGCGAGCTGGAGCCGCCGCGCCGTTTCCAGGTTGGAGGTCAGGCACATGATCGGCACCTCCGGCCGCTCGCGGGCGGCGCGCAGCGTGGTCGAGCCGCTGGTGGTGTAGGTGACGATGGCCGCGGCCTGGATGGTGTGGGCGACCTGCCGCGCCGCCGCGGTGACGGCGTCGGTCGAGGTCTGCTGCGGGTCCGGGTGCTGGGCGTCGGTGATGGTGCGGTAGAGCGGGTCCTGCTCGACCCGGCGGGCGATGCGGTCCATCATCGACACCGCCTCGATGGGGTAGGTGCCCGCCGCGGTCTCCGCCGACAGCATCACCGCGTCGGCCCCGTCATAGACCGCGGTCGCCACGTCCGACGCCTCGGCGCGGGTCGGGGCGGGGGCGCCGATCATCGACTCGAGCATCTGGGTGGCGACGATCACCGGCTTGCCGGCCTTGCGCGACTCGCGGATGATCCGCTTCTGGATGCTCGGCACGTCCTCCGCCGGCATCTCGACGCCGAGGTCGCCGCGGGCGACCATGACGCCGTCCGACAGTTCGACGATGCGCTCCAGATGCTGGATGGCCTGCGGTTTCTCCATCTTCGACAGCAGGGCGGCCCGCCCGGCGACCAGCTTGCGCGCCTCGGCCACGTCCTCCGGCCGCTGCACGAAGGACAGCGCCACCCAGTCCACCCCCTGGTCGAGCGCGAAGGCCAGATCCTCGTGATCCTTCGGAGTGAGTGGCGTCAGCGGCAGGACGACGCCCGGAACGTTCACGCCCTTGCGGTCGGACAGGCGGCTGCCGGATAGCACGACGCAGTCGGCGTGGTCGGGGCTGCAATCGACGACGCGCAGGCGGACCTTGCCGTCGTCCACCAGCAGCTCGGCTTCCGGCTCAAGCGCGGCGAAAATTTCCGGGTGGGGGAGGCCGACACGGGTCGCGTCGCCCGGCTTGGTGGAGAGGTCGAGGCGGATGCGGTGCCCCGGCTCGACGGTGATGGGGCCGTCGGCGAAGGTGCCCAGCCGCAGTTTCGGTCCTTGGAGGTCGGCCATCACCGCGATGGGATGATCCAGTTCCGCCTCCAGCGCGCGCAGCGTGGCGAGGCGCTGGCCGTGGTCCTCGTGCGTGCCGTGGCTGAAATTGAGGCGGAAGACGTCCACGCCCGCCTCGAACAGCGCGCGGATCATCTCCGGCGTCGCGGTGGCCGGCCCCAGCGTGGCGACGATCTTGGTCAGGCGGAAGCGCCGGAAGGGGATGCCTTTGCGGGTCATGGGTCTGCCTTCTGATATGTTCCGTTCGGGGTGTTCCGTTCGGGGCGGGCCGTTCATCTCAAGTTCTGCCGTCCGGCTTGTCAACCGCGGTCCGCCTCCCCACAATGGTCGGGCCCTGGGAAAAGCACGGTAACGCCGCAGAACGGCCTTGACAGATTTCCGGCTTTTTCTATAGTCGCACCCTCCCGCGGCCCAACCGGCCCGGCGGGAGACATTGTGCGTCCCGTATCCGTGTTTTGCCTCCGGGCCTTCGGGCCCCGGCGTCCGGATCGGGGATCAATCGGTGTGTAGGCGGCCCATGAGGGCTGCCGTTGAGATATCGAGGAGAGCAGGCGTGGCGCGTATCGCTGGCGTCAACATCCCCGCGCAGAAGCGCGTGGAGATTGCGTTGACCTACATTCATGGCATCGGCCCCTTCAAGGCCAAGGAAATCTGCACGAAGCTGGAGATCCCGACGGAGCGCCGTGTGAACCAGCTCACGGACGACGAGATCCTCAAGATCCGCGAGACCATCGACGCCGACTACCGCGTCGAGGGCGACCTGCGCCGTTCGGTCGCCATGAACATCAAGCGTCTGATGGACATGGCCTGCTACCGTGGCCTGCGTCACCGCAAGGGCCTGCCGGTCCGCGGCCAGCGCACCCACACGAACGCCCGCACCCGCAAGGGTCCGGCCAAGCCGATCGCCGGCAAGAAGAAGTAAGAGGACGCACGGACCATGGCCAAGCCCTCAGCCGCTTCGCAGCGTCTTCGTCGTCGCGAGCGCAAGAACATCACCGCCGGCGTCGCTCACGTGAACGCCTCCTTCAACAACACGATGATCACCATCACCGACGCGCAGGGCAACACCATCGCCTGGTCGTCGTCGGGCACGATGGGCTTCAAGGGTTCGCGCAAGTCGACCCCCTACGCCGCTCAGGTCGCCGCCGAGGACGCGGGCCGCAAGGCCCAGGAGCACGGCATGAAGACCCTCGAGGTCGAGGTGAAGGGGCCGGGTTCGGGCCGTGAGTCGGCGCTGCGCGCTCTGCAGTCGATCGGCTTCCAGATCACCTCGATCCGCGACGTCACGCCGATCCCGCACAACGGCGTCCGTCCGCCGAAGAAGCGTCGCGTCTAAGAAGCATCGCTACTCCGCACCCGCGGGGACCCGCCGTTCCGGGACAGGCGCCGCAGCCATCGCGGCGCCATCGGATGGGAACGGCCGGTCTCCGCGGACGTGTGTCCACCCCGATGGCATGAGGTAATACCGTGGCTCTTCAGAAGAACTGGCAGGAACTGATCAAGCCGAACAAGCTGGACATCCAGCCCGGTGACGACGCCGACCGCGTGGCGACCGTCGTGGCCGAGCCGCTGGAGCGTGGCTTCGGTCTGACGCTCGGCAACGCGCTGCGCCGCGTGCTGCTCTCCTCGCTGCAGGGTGCGGCCGTCACGGCGATCCACATCGACGGCGTGCTGCACGAGTTCTCCTCGATCCCCGGCGTGCGCGAGGACGTGACCGACATCGTCCTCAACATCAAGTCGATGGGTCTGCGCATGGGCGGTGACGGCCCGAAGCGCATGCGCCTGCGCGCCGAAGGCCCCGGCGAGGTGAAGGCCGGCATGATCGAGACCGGTGCGGACATCCAGGTGATGGACCCGGACCTCGTGATCTGCACGCTGGACAACGGCGCGCGCCTGAACATGGAACTGACGGTCGAGACCGGCAAGGGCTACGTCCCGGCCAGCCAGAACCGTCCGGAAGACGCCCCGATCGGCCTGATCCCGGTCGACGCGCTGTTCTCGCCGGTCCGCAAGATCTCCTACAAGGTCGACAACGCCCGCGTCGGGCAGGTCACCGACTATGACCGCCTGTCGATGGTCGTCGAGACCAACGGCGCCGTGAAGCCGGACGACGCGGTGGCGCTCGCCGCCCGCATCCTCCAGGACCAGCTGCAGCTGTTCATCAACTTCGAGGAACCGACCCACGCGGTCGCCGAGGAGAAGCACGAGGAGGTTCCGTTCAACAAGAACCTGCTCCGCAAGGTGGACGAGCTGGAGCTGTCGGTCCGTTCGGCCAACTGCCTCAAGAACGACAACATCGTCTACATCGGCGATCTGGTGCAGAAGACCGAGGCGGAGATGCTCCGCACGCCGAACTTCGGCCGCAAGTCGCTGAACGAGATCAAGGAAGTGCTGGCCCAGATGGGTCTGCACCTCGGTATGGAAATCCCGAACTGGCCGCCCGAGAACATCGAAGAGCTGGCCAAGCGTCTGGAAGAGCCGTACTAAGTCTCGAACGTTTTACCCCCACCCTTGCCTCCCCGCCCAGCGGGGGCAAGGGTGGGGGAGTTCCCAGGGCCACCAACCGGCCCGCCCCGCGCCGTACCAGCCGAAAACTGGGCGGTCGGGTTCACCACCGGCTCCCCGAGGGGGGCCACGCCATGAAGGAGGACCGTCATGCGTCACGGCGTTTCCGGACGTAAGTTCAGCAAGACCACCAGCCACCGCAAGGCCATGTTCTCGAACATGGCGAACGCCCTGATCAAGCACGAGCAGATCAAGACGACCCTGCCGAAGGCCAAGGATCTGCGCCCGATCGTCGAGCGTCTGATCACGCTCGGCAAGAAGGGTGGCCTCGCCAACCGCCGTCTCGCCTTCGCGCAGCTGCGCGACGACGCGATGGTGACCAAGCTGTTCACCGTCCTGGCCGACCGTTACAAGGACCGCCAGGGTGGCTACAGCCGCGTCCTGAAGGCCGGCTTCCGCTACGGCGATGCCGCCGCCATGGGCGTGATCGAGCTGGTCGACCGCGACGTCGCCGCCAAGGGCCAGGATTCGGGCCCGGTGGAGATCAAGGACGAGGTCGAGGCCGAGGGCTGAGCCCGCGGTTGAGTTTTCGTGAAATCTTGTCGCCGCCGTTGCCCAGCGGGTGGCGGACGACGATATAGGTGACTGACCGGCCCTCCCTTCGGGTTCATCCCCGGAGGGAGGGTTTCCGGTTTCCGGGTTCCGACACTTCGGGAGGGCGCCGCGCGCGCGGTATGCTGAAACCTCTCTACAACCGGATTCTCAAGCTCTCCGCCCGCAAGGACGCCGTCTGGTGGATGTCCGCCGTCTCCTTCGCGGAAAGCTCCTTCTTCCCTCTGCCGCCCGACGTCATGCTGGTGCCGATGTGTCTGGCGGAGCCCAAGAAGCTCTGGCGCTACACCAACATCTGCGCACTGGCCTCGCTGATCGGCGGGCTGTTCGGCTACGCGGTCGGATTCTACCTGTTCGAGAGCATCGGACGGTTGATCATCGACCTCTACAACGCGCAGGAGTCGTTCCAGCGCTTCCAGGACATGTTCGCCGAATTCGGCCCCTGGTTCCTGATCCTCAAGGGCATCACGCCCATACCCTACAAATTGCTGACGATCACCGCGGGATTCGCGCACCTCGACCTGACGGTGTTCATCCTGTGCTCGATCGTCGCGCGATTCTCGCGATTTTACATGATCGCGATCCTGCTGCACTTCTACGGGCCGCAGGTGCGCGACATCATCGAGAAGCGGCTGATGCTGGTGACGACCGTTCTTCTGGTTATCATCATCGGCGGATTGCTCAGCTTCAAATTCGTGTGAGCGGCGCGGGGCCCGGCCCCGCGCGTCACCCGCATTTGACTCCCATTCAGCCCGGCCGGAATCAATCCGGCATGCCGCGGTCCTGGCGGTTGCGCTCCGACGGGGGCAGGGCGTTGCGCTCGCGGCGGTCGCGCATGACCATCACGCCGATGGCCAGCGCCATGCCGATGCCGGCCAGCAGCGGCAGGACGACCTCGCCGGCGCTGACGGTGGGCATGGCGAGCATGCGCACGACGAGCAGCAGCAGGCCGCCGATCAGCAGCGCCACGAAGACGGTGGTCGATGTCCGGCGGCGCGGAGACGGGCCGGGATTGTTGGGACTCATTTGAGGCATTCCCTTATCGCTTGCGTTCCCGGCATAGTGGGCGCCGAGCCCGCGGCATGGTCCATGCGGGGGACCATCCGCCAACGTCCGGGGTCACGCAAGAACAATGGGAGTCAAAGCCGAGATGTTCCGTCCGAAACTCATTCTGGGGCCGGTGCTGGCCCTCGCCCTGGTTGCGCTCGCCGCCTGCGCGGACGCGCCGGGGCGCTCATCCGGCGCCGCCGTGGGCGGTGCTCCGGCGGCCTCCACCACTCCCTCCACCGGCGCGCCGGCCACGCCGCGCCCGGCCCGCGGGGTCGAGGACCCGTCGCTCCGTCTCGACGGCGGCGTCGGCAGCGACGACTCCTGCCGCGCCCAGTGCGAGCGCAGCAACAACTCCTGCATGGACTCGGTCGCCGCGCGCACGCAGAGCGGGCTCGACCGTCCGGACCGCGGCGGCATCTTCTCGCCGAGCGACAACTGCCAGCATTCGCTGCGCATGTGCTACCAGCGCTGCGGCGCGGCCACCAACCAGTGACCGTTTCCGCAAGGTTCATGGGCTACCGATGAGCAAGCGCGGCGACTCCGGAGCCACCGGCGGCCTTTTCGAGGCGGGCGCGCCCCGCCCGCTGGCCGACCGGCTGCGCCCGCGCAGCCTGGGCGAGGTCGTCGGGCAGGAGCATCTGCTGAAGCCCGACGGGCCGCTGGGCCGCATGGTCGCCGCGCGCCGGCTGGCCTCGATGATCCTGTGGGGGCCACCCGGCTGCGGCAAGACGACCATCGCGCGGCTGCTGGCGCTGTCCACCGACCTGCATTTCGAGCCGCTGTCGGCCGTCTTCTCCGGCGTGGCCGACCTGCGCAAGGTGTTCGACGCCGCCAGGGCGCGGCGCGCGGCCGGGCAGGGCACGCTGCTGTTCATTGACGAGATCCACCGCTTCAACCGCTCCCAGCAGGACGGCTTCCTGCCCTATGTGGAGGACGGCACCGTCACTCTGGTCGGCTTTGCGGGATTGAAAAATCCCGGCTTTTGGCGCTTGCATAATTGAGCTGCTGCCGGGGGCGCGCGAGGGTGAAGTATGCAACCGATAGGATGTTGTTCGCTCGCCCGATCCTCGCCGCTCGAGTGGATGTACAGATGAGAACACGCTGATGAACTCGTCTCTCCTTGATGCCATAGCTCCCAAGCCGCTCGCGGAGCGATTGCGCCCTAAGCGCCTCGCTGAGGTCATTGGTCAGGATCACCTGCTTGGGCCGGAGGGAGCTATCGGCAGGATGGTCGCGGCCAAGCGCCTGTCATCGATGATCCTTTGGGGGCCGCCGGGTGTTGGCAAGACAACCATTGCCCGACTGTTGGCGGAGGCCGTCAATGTGCATTATGAGACCCTTTCCGCGGTCATGGTTGGTATTCCTGAACTGCGGAAAGTCTTAGCGTCGGCAAAGGAGCGCCACAGCGTCGGCGCATTAACGCTTTTGTTCGTGGACGAAATCCATCGCTGGAACAGAGCTCAGCAGGACGCGCTCCTTCCTTATGTCGAGGACGGAACCGTAATTCTTGTCGGCGCAACCACAGAAAATCCGAGCATGTCGTTGGTCGGGGCTTTGCTGTCTCGTGCAACGGTCCTTGTACTGAACCGATTCGACGACGGCGCCCTCGAACATCTGATTCGGCGCTCCGAATCCGAAGTTGGCCGAGCGCTTCCCGTCACCGAAGATGCCAGAGCGGCTCTCCGCTTGATGGCCGACGGCGATGGCCGGTATTTGATAAATTTGATCGAACAGATTTACGATCTTCAACCGCAAACGCCATTGGACGTCGTTGCCATGGGCGCAACGCTTCAGAAGCGTGCCCCTCTCTACGACAAGGCGCAAGACGCGCATTACGGCCTGCTCAGTTGCTTCCACAAGGCGCTGCGAGGGTCGGACGTGGACGCGGCCATGTACTACGCGGCGCGGATGATCACCGGTGGCGAAGATCCCAGCACGATTTTTCGCCGATTGGCCTGCTGTGCATCGGAGGATGTCGGCATGGCCGATCCCCAGGCGCTGCCACAGGTCATGGCGGCCTGGGACGCTTTTGAGCGCATCGGATGGCCCGAGGGGCGCTTGTTCATGGGACAGGCGGTCGCTTATGTCGCTACAGCACCGAAATCGAACGCAGCTTATCTTGCTTTCAACGCCGCACTGGAACTTGCCGCGTCGTCTGGATCACTGGCGCCGCCGAAGCACTTGATCAATGCCCCAACTAAAATGATGAAAGAAATGGGGTTCAAAGAGGGCTATAGGTATGATCACGATTGGCCTGATGCTTTTTCTGGGCAAGAGTTCTTCCCACCAGAACTCGTGAAATCGAAGCGTCCGGAACTCTATCAACCCAATGAGCGCGGCTTTGAGCGGGAAGTTAAAAAACGCCTGACCTATTGGGCGCGGCTTCGGGAAAAGCGGGGCGGCGATTGAGTCTTCTCCGAAACAATGGTTCCTCTGCTGTTTGCGCGGACAACCGGCGAGCGCATCATGGAAAGGAGTGTTGCGCTCGAAATCGTGTGGACCATGAACACGCTCTCTCTGAGAGCGCCGCCCTACGATGATGATCAACCGCGCAGCAACGTAGACGCTCAGGTGCGTCGGCCACCAGGGCGCCCCCGGCTCTGCAGCCGGGGGTCGTCAAGGTTGGTGGCGGTCATCGGCTCCCCAGCCTGTACCGCGAGTCGGATCGTTTGCTCGTTGTTCGAACAAGTCAAGGTTGGTGTCGAAGTACCCCGGGGGTATGGGGGCAGAGCCCCCATGCAGAGAGACTGCCGCCCACAGCGCGCTGTTTTGCCATGGAGACGAACGTGAGCGGCGGCTCCGGCCAACGTGTTTTATCGTCAGTTCCGCCGCTCACGCTTGTCTGCCAACACCTCAACTTGTCGGACTGCGATCTCCAAGTCGGAGTCGGCCAGGCTATCCGCTAAAACGAGCAAGCGTGCGCGCATCTCGGCACGCCAGGGCGAGGTGGCCGCCGTTGTCTCGGCGTTTTCAAACAGGCTGGCCAACGGCAGATCGAGCAGACGGCCAATCTGCTCCAACATGCCCAGACTCGGAAACGCTTTGCCCCGTTCCAGGTTTGAGACCGTTTCGACGGTGCGCGCAATCGCCTCGGCAACCTGTTCCTGCGTAAGGTTCAGGGCGACGCGGCGGGCGCGCACCCGCATGCCGATGATGCGCTTCAGGTCGTGGGTCATGACCCGAACTGTCCTTTCGGGCACGACGCTTGACCATAGGGCTTGATTTCGGCTTATGTCCGCTACCCGAAAAGAAACATCGGGCTGACGGGCTGGCTCGGCATCGCCCGCGGCAGACGGGCCCGTTTACCCGCACAGGAGCGCAGGATTAGCACCATGATGGCGGTGGATCAGTTTCAATTGGCATGGAGGCAGACACTTGAGTGGCTTAAGGATTGCGACCGATCCGCTTGGGATGGGTACGAGGTCGGGCTTCTTCTGCAGAAGGCCGGGATCAAGTTCAACTGGCGCTTGATCAACCGGGCGATCGACACCGGTGAACAGGAATGGCAGGAGGCGCAGCAAGCGTTGCTGGACAAGGTGGTGGCTTTGGGGTGCCCGGACAGTCTGTCGGCGGCAATCCGTGCGATCGAGTAAGATGGGGACACGATCGCCGCGGCGACTGCCAGCGGGGCGATGATGCTGTCCAAGGACGGATGCGCGGCAAGGCGGGTGAGCGGCGGCGGCGGTGGTCTCCCTCGGAAGCGAGGGCCATGGGGTTCGCGGAAACGCGCCTCACCGTCCGACGGAAGTCGCCAGCCCCCGCTTCCCTTTGTCAGAAGCCGGTCGCCGCGTGACGGGCGGCGGCTGACCGCCTTGGTCACGTTCTTATCCCGCGGCGGCCAACACTCCGTCCGAATTCGCCGCCTATGGTCCGGCACGGGGTCACTTTCACCGATCGCCAATGCGCAAAAGGCTGGCGATGCTAGAGATCGGCAGGGTCGCTACCGAAACCTCGGAGTCGCCAACGCGCGCCGCCCGACAACGGCTTTATGGTCCCGTTATCAGAGTGTTAGTGTCGTTGTCGGGTAGATCAGTTTAGAAGCCGGCTTTCCCCGGCTTCCGCTCCGGATCGGCCGGCATTTTGCAGACCAGATCCGTTTAGAAGAGAGTGGATCGGTTTAGAAGCGCACCGCCGCCGCCGAGATCGGCGGCTCCAAGCGCGCCAGGGCGCTCGATCCCAGCCTGATCGCCTGGCCATTCCTTCGCTGCCCGTCGTCTGGTTTCGCGGCCCTCGGGCCGGCGCCCTTGCTCATGTCGCCTATCCTCGCGAGACGCTCCCGATCATGGGGCGACCGCCCGCGTGGTCGCTGTAAAGAAATTGTCGCGCCTTGAAACGGTCGTTTACTCTCGTTCTCCATAACTTTACAAAAGGGGTGTCCGGGGGTCTTTTTCCGGCTTGGGAGAAGGGGTATGGCCCTCATCGGCTACGCGCGTGTCTCGACCGACGAGCAGACCACCGCCGGCCAGCTGGACGCGCTACGCGCCGCCGGCTGCACGGAGATCTTCGAGGAGAAGGCGTCAGGCGCGTCCCGGGCCCGGCCGGAGCTGGCGCGGGCTCTGGCCCGCATCGCCCGCGGCGACACGCTGGTCATCTGGAAGCTCGACCGGCTCGGCCGCTCGCTGGCCCACCTGCTGGAGGTGATCGAGGATCTGCGCGGCCGCGGCTGCCACTTCCGTTGCTTGACCAGCCCGATCGACACCGCCAGCCCGCACGGCACGCTGGTGCTGCAGATGCTCGGCGCCGTGGCCGAGTATGAGCGCTCGCTGATCCGCGAACGCACGCGGTCCGGGCTGGCGGCGGCCAAGGCACGCGGCCGGGTCGGCGGCAATCCCAAGCTGAAGCAGGGCGACACAGCGACCGCGCAGCGCCTCGCCGACCGGCAGCGCCAGCTCTACCTGCTAGAGCTGACCCGCACGGCGGAGGAGTGGCTGCCCACGGTGCGGCGTCTCCGGCCGTCCCGCTCCTGGGCGGCGGTGACCCGCGCCGTCAATGCCAAGCTGCCGCCGGCCCGGCACTGGACGGCCGAACGGCTGCGCCGTGCCGTCCGCGCCTTCGTCGCCGAGGGGCTGGCCGACCGGGCGCTGTTGGACAAGGTGCCGTCGGTGCGCGGGGATGACCGGCTCATGGTGCTGGTCGCCGGCATCGCCCGCGCGAACCCCAAACTGTCGCTGCGGGCCATCGGCGCCCAACTGGAGGCGATGCGGGAGACCACGCCGCGGGGTGGGCGCACCTGGGCGGCGGCCTCGGTCAAGAGCCTGCTGGACCGCGCGCGGGCGCAAGGGTTGCTGGAGCGCGAGCATCGCGTGGCGGTGAAATAGCCCACGCATCGGATCATGATCCTGACCGGGAGTGCGTCCGTGCCTTGTTTGTGGTGCGCAGCATCGTGCGACGGCCCCCGTGATCCCGCCAGACTGAGTGAGCAAGACATCGCGCCGACCCGCCAGGTTGCCGCCACGCCAGTGTGATCCGGCCAGACCAGCTTCCGACGAACCGGGCGCGTTTCACCTTGAAGCGGCTCATGGCCGCGTCATTTCCTGAACGACCGTTTGAATTGGAGCGCGCCTTTCGGCCCGGGTGGATGGCAATGCCACCACCGTCACCTCAACCGCCAGACCAGCGGAATGAGAACGGACCCGACGACGACGACGATCACTGAGAGCGGCAGGCCGAGCCGCCAGTAATCACCGAAGCGGTAGCCGCCGGGCCCCATGACCAGCGTGTTGCATTGGTGCCCGATCGGGGTAAGGAAGTCACAGGCGGCACCGACGGCCACGGCCATCAGCAGGGGATCGGGATTCATGCCGAGCCTCTGCGCCAGGCTCACCGCTATCGGTGCCATGATCAGTGCCGTCGCCGCGTTGTTGAGGAAAGGCGTCAGTGTCATCGCCGTCACCAGGACGAGCGTGACCACCCCGGCCGGAGGCAAGGCCCCGGCGATCACGGCGAGTCCTTCGGCAACCAGATCCGCCGTGCCCGTGCGGTCGAACGCGTCGCTGATCGGGATCAGACAGGCGAGCAGGACCAGGATCGGCAGTTCGATCGCCTGATAGGCCTCCCGCAAAGTCAGGACACCGAACAGCACGATCAGCACCGCGGCCCCAAAGAAGGCCGCCATCACCGGAATCAGGTCGAGCGCAACCGTCCCCACGGCGAGCGCGAGCAGCACGAGCGGCAGGTACTCCTGGCGCCGCCGCTCCAGCCCTGTCGCCCGGTCGACGAGCGGCAGGCAGCCAAGACCGCGCAAGGTCTCCGGCATGGCGTCCACGCTTCCCGCCAGGACGAGGACGTCGCCGGCCTGGAAGCGGAGATTGCGGAGGCGCGTGGCGATCAGGTCGCCGTGGCGGCTGATGCCGAGAAGGTTCACGCCGTGCCTCTGGCGCAACCCCAACTCCGCCGGCGAGTGCGCGATCAGAGGCGAGTTCGTCATCACGACGGCCTCGACCACACCGATATCGCTGGCCGGCAGTCCTTTGGACAACCCCTTGCCGGCCCCTTCGAGACGCAGGCCCGCGTCGCTCATGATCGCCTTCAGAGTGTGTGGGTCGCTTTGCAGGACAAGAATATCGTCGGCGAACAGCGTCCAATGCCCCGCGGGGACGTAACGCCTTTCCAATTCGCGAATGATGGCGATCACGCTGACGCCACCCTCGCCGAGGGCCTCCAGATCGGCCACCGTTTTCCCAACCAGAGGCGACGTGACCGGCAGGCGCACCTCCGAAAGATAGGGATCGACGTTGAAGGCCGCCGCCGCCGGCTTCGCCCCCTGGCGTCCGCCCGGCAACAGCCGCCAGCCGATCACCAGGAAGGCAAAGCCCATCATCACGATGCCGAGGCCGACCGTCGCGAAATCGAACATGGCGAATGGCGTGCCGGTAAGTTCGGCGCGCACGCGCGAGACGAGGATGTTGGGGGATGTGCCGATCAGCGTCACGAGGCCCCCGATCAGCGATCCGAACGCCATCGGCATGAGGAGCTTGGAGGCCGGGGTGCCGCTGCGCCGGGCGACCTGCATGGCGATCGGCAGAAAGATCGCCAGGGCACCGATGTTCTTCATGAAGGCGGATAGGACGGCGACACTGCCCGTCAGAACCGCCACCTGCATTCCGGTCGTCCGCATGTGGGGCTCCAGATTCCTGACGGCCCGTCCGATCACGCCCGACTTGCCGACCCCTGCACTGACGACGAGCGCCGACGCGACGATCACCACCACCGGATCGCTGAACCCGGCGAAGGCCCGGTCCGGCGGGACGACGCCGCCCGCCATCGCGACGAGAAGTCCGAGCAGCGCCGCCAGATCGTAGCGCAGCCGGTTCCAGACGAACAACGTCACCAGCCCGATGAGGATCGTGACGGCCAGAACCTGATCAAGGGTCAAAGGCGGCCTCGCTTCGCTGGAACCGGTTTCGGGCGACGGCCCCGTCCGCCGGCGGCGCTTGCGATGCAGCCGGTGGCCGTGCCAGGAATGTGACCAAGGGAGATGGTCATGCCACAACAGTCCACGGCGGATTGCGTACCATATAAAGGCGGCGGGCGCGTCACCGTATCGGTTGGGAGCAACGGCGGCATGCCAAGTGTCCATCGAGGCCAGGGCCGATGATCGCCCTTCCGGTTCGGGTAAAAAACGTCACGTCGGTGCGGGACGCTCCCGTGGAAATCTTGCCAACCATTGGACGTCTCGCCAATGCTTCATGGATCGAGAAATAATTCCCACGAAAGTCGACCGATGCCTCGGAAATACGACGTAAGCTTGTTGACTTTCCTAGCGAAGACGCGCTGAATTCTACTATCTCTGCGATGCCGGCTCTTTAACCCGTTTGTCGACGGCTCCCGCCGGCTTGGATACCGACAGCCGATCGATGCGTCGTTCGAATCGCACGCCGGAAACGCACAATGCCGAGGTCTTGGGGCGCGGGGCCCGTTCGGCGGACTTGAGGGCATGATGACCGCTCCCAGCGACCTCACCGGGCAGGACGACGCGCAAACCGGTCCTGGGAAAACCACGCCAGTCAAGCGTTCGGGCGGCCCGGTCGCCGTCGTCGGAATCGGCGCGTCGGCGGGCGGGTTGAAAGCCATCACCGCCCTGCTGCAGGCCGTCCCGGAGGCGAGCGGGCTGGCCCTGGTCGTCCTTCAGCACCGCACGCCGAACAACGAACGGCTGATGGTCGATCTGCTGGAGAAGGCCACGCCGTTGCCGGTCCGCACGGCCGAAGACGGAATGCCGGTCGAGGCGGACCACATCTACGTCGCCCCGGCGGGCCGCATGCTGTCCATGACACGGGGACGCTTCGCCCTCGGCACGGCGGCGAACGAAGCGGCCGCGCTGCCGATCGACGTCTTCTTCCGGTCCCTGGCCGCCGAATGGGCGCAGGGCGCCATCTGCGTCGTGCTGTCCGGGTCGGGGGCCGACGGCACGACCGGGTTGAAGGCGATCAAGGAGTGCGGCGGTCTGGTCGTCGTCCAGGACCCCGCGACGGCGGCGTTCGAGGGCATGCCGAGCAGCGCGATCGCGACTGGTCTGGCCGATTACGTGCTGCCTCCGGAGCGGATGGCCGAGGCGCTGCTCCGCTACGTCCGCCAGCCCTACGTCCGCGACGGCGGCGGGGACGACGACGATTCCCGATCCGAAATCCCCCAATCCGACGGGGAGGACTTCGACCACATTCTCGAACTGATGCGGGCGCGGAGCCGCCACGACTACCGGGCCTACAAGACGCGCACGCTGGCGCGGCGCATCGAACGGCGCATGGGCATCCACCAGATCGACAGCATGCGCCACTACCGCGAGTTCCTGGGAACCCATCCCGGCGAGGTCGAGCAGCTGTCGCGCGACATCCTGATCAGCGTGACCCGCTTCTTCCGCGATCCGGAAGCCTTCGACGTCCTCAACGAGGTCATTCTCGGCCCGCTGGTGCGAAGCCGCAGCTCCGACCGGCCGATCCGGGTCTGGGTCCCCGGCTGCGCCACCGGCGAGGAGGTCTACTCCATCGCCATGCTTCTGATGGAAGCCTGCGCGGCGGCGAACCGATCCTGCGACGTCAAGGTGTTCGGCACCGACATCGACGTGCACGCGCTGGACGTCGCACGAACCGGCGTCTACCCGGAAACCATCGCGGTCGATGTCTCGGCGGAGCGGCTGGCCCGCTTCTTCACCCGGGTCGATGCCGGCTACAAGGTCAACCGGACGCTGCGGGAAACGGTCACCTTCGCCGTTCAGAACATGATCAGCGACCCGCCCTTTTCCAATCTCGACCTGATCAGTTGCCGCAATGTCCTGATCTACATCGACCCGAAGGTCCAGCGGTCGACCCTCGACCTGTTTCATTTCGGACTGGACGAAGGCGGCGGCCTGTTCCTGGGGTCGGCCGAGACCATTGGGCCCCGCACCGACCTGTTTGCGCCACTGTCCAAGAAATGGCGCCTGTACCGCAAGCTCGGCACTGGCCGCCGGCACAGCCCGGCCCTGCCGAGGACCGTCGGCGTGCCGGTGGGGACGATCCCGGTGCCGCCCGTCACGGCGCGGGTCAGCCCGGCCGAGATCACCCGGCACGCGCTGCTGCTCGCCTATGCGCCTGCGGCCGTGCTGATCGACCAGCAGCACCGCATCCTCTACCTGTACGGCCCGACCAGCGATTTCCTCGACCTGCCGACCGGGGAAATGCCACAGGACCTGATGGCCATGATGCGCGGCGACCTGCGCCTGAAGGTGCGCGGCGCCGTGAAGCGCGCCCTGGAGTCGGGGCAGCGGGTGACGCTCAAGGGGGTCCGGCAGACGCGGGGCGGCGTCCTGTCCCTGCTCACCGTCACCGTGGCCCCGGTCCGCCCGCCGCAGGCGCGGGAGGACCTGCTGCTGATCACCTTCGTCCGGGACACGGTGATGGAGCCGGCATCCCTGGCCGGGGGCGGGGCCACCGACGACCTGCAGGCGTCCGTCGAAGCCTCCGTCGTCGAGCAGCTCGAACACGAGCTGAGGGTGACCCGCGAGGACCTGAGCGCCACCATTCTGGAGTTGGAGGCGTCGAACGAGGCCCTGCGCGTGGCCAACGAGGAGATCCTGTCGATCAACGAGGAGCTGCAATCCTCCAACGAGGAGATGGAGACCTCGAAGGAGGAACTGCAGTCGCTGAACGAGGAGCTCGGCACGCTCAACAGCCAGCTCCACGAGAAGGTCGACGAGCTGGAATCAGCGACCAACGACCTGACCAACCTGCTGACCAGCACCGACATCGCCACGCTGTTCCTGTCGCCCGATCTGCGGATCAAGCGCTTCACGGCCCCGGCGACGCGCCTGTTCTCGCTCATCCCGACGGACATCGGGCGGCCGGTCACCGACGTGTCGCGCCATTTCAACGATCCGGATCTGATGGACGATGTCCGCAAGGTCCTCGACACCTTGTCGCCCCTGGAGCGCGAGGTGCGGACCGAGAGCGGCAACACGCTGCTGCGCCGGGTCCATCCCTACCGCACGCAAGACAACCGGATCGAGGGGACGGTCATCACCTTCAGCGACGTCACGGCGCTGAAGCGCACCGCCGCCATCCTCGCCGGGCGGGTCGGGCAGCAGAAGCTGGTCGCCGACCTGGGCCGCAAGGCGTTGGGCGACGAGGCCACGGGCGCCCTGCTGCAGGCCGCCTCCAGCCTGATTGCCGAAACGTTCGGCGCCGACAGCGTCGGCATCTTCGTCCCCTCGGCGGGGGGAGGGACGTTGCGGATGCTGGAGGGCTGCGGCTGGGACCCGTCCGGGATCGCGCCCGGTGGGGAGGTGCCGGGCGATCCCTCGTCGCACCTCGGCCGGATCCTGCGGTCCAGGCAGTCTCTCGTCGTCGGCGATTTCGCCACCGACCGGCGGGTGTCCGGCGGTCCCCCCGCCCCCGGAATCGCCAGCGGCATCGGCGTCGCCTTCGGCGGCGACGGCGCGACGGTGCCGGCCGTCCTGGCGCTGTACAGCCGCCAGCCGAACCGGTTCGGCGACGACGACGTGGAGTTCGTGCAGGCCGTCGCCACCATCCTGGGCCTCGCCATGGAGCGGGCGGCCATCCAGGACGCGGTGCGGACCGCCCGCGACTTCGCCGAATCCATCGTCGACACCGTGCGGGAGGCGCTGCTGGTGCTCGACGCCGGCCTGACGGTGGCGGCCGCCAGCCAGGCTTACTACCGCATGTTCGCCACCACGCCGGAGGCGACGCTGGGGCATCCAATGGGCGCGTTGGCCGACGGGCTGTTCCGGGACGCCGCGCTGGAAAGGCGCCTGAAGGCGATGATCGCCGACGGATCCACCATCGAAGCGCTGGAGATCTCCGCCGGACACGACGCCGAGGGACCGCGCGCGCTGGAGATCAACGCCCGCCCGCTGAACCGTTCGGAGCGTCCGCTCATCCTGTTGGGCATCGAGGACGTGACCGGACGCAACCGCGCCCGGCAGGCGCTGGACGCCGCCAAGGCGGTGGCGGAGCAGGCGAGCGCCGGCAAGACCCGTTTCCTGGCCGCCGCCAGCCACGACCTGCGCCAGCCCGTGCAGGCCGCGGTGCTGTTCCACCACCTGCTGTCCGGCCAGGACCTCCCGCCGGCCTCGGCGCGGCTGCTGACCAGCCTGGGCAACACCCTGACCGCCCTTCACCTGATGCTGGAGGAGATCCTGCACGTGTCGCGCCTGGACGCCGGCGTGGTCGACGTCCAGGCGAAGCCGTTCCGGCTGCGCACTCTGATCGGCCGCCTGGTCGAGGAGTTCGGGCCGCTCGCCGACGCCGCGGGGCTGACGCTGCGTTCGGTCGACACCGGCGTCACCGTCCGCAGCGACCCGAAGCTGCTGGGACGCATCCTCCAGAACCTCCTCGCCAACGCCGTGAAGTACACGGACCGCGGGCGCATCCTCATCGGATGCCGCCGTGCCGGCGGCGCGGTGCGCATCCAGGTCTGGGACACCGGGCGGGGAATCCCCGAAGGGCAGCTCAAGGCGATCTTCGAGGAGTTCCATCAGGTCGGCAATCTCGGCCGCGACCGCCGCCAGGGGCTTGGCCTCGGCCTGTCGATCGTGGACCGCCTCGCCCTTCTGCTCCACCACCCGATCGGCGTGCGATCGGATCCGGGCCGGGGATCGGTCTTCGAAATCGTCGTTCCCCTCGCCGACGACGCCGAAGCGATGGAGGAGGCCGCCACCGAACCGCCGCTCGACGGCGCCGGGCGGCGTGTGCTGGTGATCGACGACGACCCCGTGGTGCTCGACAGCATCCGGCAGTATCTCGAACGGTATGAGTTCGACGTGTTCGGCGCGGTGGACCGGGCGGCGGCATTGGTGCTGTTCACCCGGCAGCGCCCGCCCGATCTGGTCATCGCCGACTACCGTCTCGCCGGTGTGGAAACCGGGGCGGATGCCATCAGGCATCTGAGGGACGCTTTCGGACTCGCCATGCCGGGAATCATCCTGACCGGCGACACCTCGCCGGAACGCATCCGGGAGGCCAGCCGCAGCGGCTTCTCCCTGCTGCACAAGCCGATCGCTCCGCCGGACCTCGCGGCGGCCGTGCGGAATGCGTTGGCGGGCGACTCTGCCGACGGCGAGGCCACCCCCTGACGGCTCCGGGAGTTCAAGGCCCGATATTCAGGTCCAAAATTCAGGCCGGAAGCGTGTCTGGGGCGTTGTCGGCCAGGGCGACGTCCAGATGAACGGGGTTGTGCAGGGTGTTGGCGACCGGCGACCACAGCGTCGCGTGCCTGACCAGAGCGGCCAGCACGTCGCGCGGGGCATCGGCGTCCAGATGGACGGTCACGCGGATCGCCTCGAAGCCGATCGGCCCCGGTTCGGCGTTGCCAAGGGTCCATCCGGCCGTGCTGTCGATCTCCGCCTCGACCACCAGCTCCAGCCGGTGCACCGGGATGTGGCGCGCGACAGCGTCGGCGTGGATGCCGGCGGACAGACAGGAGCCGAGGGCGGCCAACAGCGCCTCCGACGGGGTCGGGGTGCCGCCGCCCCCGACCGGCGGGCCATCCGGAAGATTGCGGATGTGGTTCCGTTGCTGGAAGCGATCCTCGGCGACGGTCCGGCACCGCAGCGTCCGAACTGCGTCCGGATGTCTCTTTTCGGGCTCCGAGTAGCAGCGGAACAAAAAGTCCGATTGAGAGTGTCGATCGTCGGTTGGTGATTGTTGGGGGCGCCTGCAAGGCGCCTCGGAGAGGGCAGGAGGCGATCAATGCCGCAATGAGACTCGGCCTCGCGTGCCGTGCTGTGGAGCGACATAGCGGAAGAACACCCGCTTGATGATCTCCACAAGGACCAGATAGGTGACAACGGCGGCCACCAGGAACAGATAGAAGGATGCCGGCGGCGCTACGAAGCCGAAGAAGGATGCCAGCGGTGTCAGCGGCAGCAGCGCGCCGACGGCGGCGGCTCCCAGCGTCAGCCCGGCCAGGATCGCATTGGGTCGGCTGAGCCAGGGGCTGCGGCGGGTGCGGATCACGAAGATGACCAGCACCTGGGTGGCCAGGCTCTCCACGAACCATCCGGTCTGGAAGAGCGCCTCCTCGGCATTGAAGAGGTGAAGCAAGGCGTAGAAGGTCAGGAAATCGAACAGCGAGCTGACCGGACCCAGCACCAGCATGAAGCGCTGGATCAGCCGCAGATCCCACTGCACCGGCAAGGCCAACGCCTCCGCCTCCACGTTGTCGAGCGGAACGCCGGCCTCCGACGCATCGTACAGCAGGTTGTTGAGCAGCACCTGGGTCGGCAGCATCGGCAGGAAGGGCAGGAACAGCGAGGCTCCCGCCATGCTGAACATGTTGCCGAAATTCGAACTGCTGCCCATCAGGATGTACTTGGTGACGTTCTGCACCGTCCGGCGCCCCTCCATCACCGCCTCGTGCACCACCGACAGATCGTGGTCGAGCAGGATCAGGCCGGCGGCCTCCTTGGCAACGTCGGCGGCGCTGTCCACCGAGATGCCGACGTCGGCGGCATGGAGGGCCGAGGCGTCGTTGATCCCGTCGCCGAGGAAACCGACCACCCGGCCGGACCGCTTGTAGGCCAGCAGCACGCGTTCCTTCTGCGCCGGCGTCACCCGGCAGAACACGTTGACCTTGGGGAGGCGGGCGCGCAACGCCTCCTCGCTCATTGCCCGCAGATCGTCGCCCGTGATCAGGCCGGTGACGGGCAGGCCGAGTTCGGCACAGACGTGCCGCGTCACCCGCTCGTTGTCGCCGGTCAGGATGCGGACAGCCACCCCGGCCCCGGTCAGATCGCGGATCGCCGCCATCGCGCTTGCCTTGGGCGGATCGAGGAAAACCGCGTAGCCGGCGAAGGCCAGTTCGCTTTCGTCTCCCAGCGCGGCGGAGGTATGCTCCGGTCCCATCGCCTTGGAGGCGATCGCCAGCACCCGGAACCCGTCCTCTCCCAGCTTCTGGAACAGGGCATCCAACGCGGCCCGCGCCGCCGGGTCGAGCGGCTTCTCGACGCCTCCCTCTCCTTCGTAATGGGTGGATTGCCGCAGAACGTCTTCCGGCGCCCCCTTGACCACCAGCAACCGCTCGGTGCCATCGGTGACGAGAACCGAGACGCGCCGCCGCTCGAAGTCGAAGGGCACCTCGTCGATCTTTTGCCAGCCGGTCACATCCAGGGTGCGGAAAGCGATGATGGCCTCGTCCAGCGGGCTCTTGATGCCGCTTTCGAAATGGCTGTTCAGGTAGGCGAGGCGGAAGACCCGCTCGCTCTCCTTGCCGCGGAAGTCCAAGTGGCGGACCATGCGGATCGTCGCCTCGGTCAGCGTCCCGGTCTTGTCGGTGCACAGCACGTCCATGGCGCCGACGTTGTGCATGGCGGCCAGCCGTTTGACGATGACCCGGCGCTGCGCCAGCCGCATCGCCCCGCGCGCCAGCGTGACGGTGACGATCATCGGCAGCAGTTCCGGCGTCAGCCCGACCGCCAAGGCCAGGGCGAACATCAGGGACTCCAGCCAGGGCCGGTGGAACAGCACGTTCACGGCCAGCACGAACAGCACCAGGAAGATCGTCAGGCGCAGGATGAGGAAACCGAACTGACGGATCCCCAGCTCGAAGGCGGTGGGCGGCGGGGGCGCCTGCAGGGTGCCGCTCAACTGGCCGAACGCCGTGGCGTCGCCGGTCCGGCAGACCACGGCGATGGCACTGCCGCTGATCACCGAGGTGCCCATGAAGACGGTGTTGAGCGCCTCGCCGGCATCCTGGACTGGAGCGGCGGGTGCCTCGGCGCGCTTCTCCGCCGGGTAGGGCTCCCCGGTCAGCATGGCCTGGTTGACGAACAGGTCGCGCGTTTCGATGAGGCGGCAGTCGGCTGGAACCAGATCGCCGGCGGCCAGACGCACCACGTCGCCAGGGACCAGCTGATCCACCGGCTCCGACACCTCCACGCCATCCCGGCGGACCTGGACGCGCACGGCGACGGTGCGGCGCAACGCCTCCACGGCATTCTCGGCTCGCACCTCCTGGACAAAGTCCAACGTGACGCTGAGCACGACCATGACGATGACGATGACGAAGCTGGTGACGTTGCCGGTGGCTGCCGACAGGCCGCTGGCGAACAGCAGGATCAGCACCAGGGGGTTGAGGAAACGGGTCAGGAATTGCAGCCACAACGGCCGGCGACGGTGGGCCATCGGTTGGTTGAGACCGTATTGGCGACGGCGGCCCTCCACCTCGGTCCGGCTCAACCCGGCGACGGTTGTTTCAAGGCTTTCGAGAACGGCAGAGATCGGCCGGTTCCAAATCTCATCCCGGATGGTGCCCTGGCCCACTGGCGCGCCCTCGGCTGTGCGGCATGCGCCATGGTAAATGACCACTGATGGTGAAGAAATGACGCGAACGATCAGCCCAGCTCTTCAAGACTGGACCCAAAGAGGCCCACAGCGCGGTGGCTTAGGCATCGGGAAACACCTGTTTTCCGACAGGCTCCCCCGCCTTGCCGCAGACCGGCTCGTTGGCCCGGCTTTTCTGTGCGACAAACCTTGTCGGAATGATAGGCTGCACGGAAACCACCGCAGCGAGGTTTTCCGTACATGCTGGCCGGCTACATGCGTGTCTCCTCCGACAGCGACCGGCAGAGCACGGCCTTGCAGCGCGATGCCCTGATCGCCGCCGGCGTTGATGCCCGCCACCTGTTCGAGGACAAGGCGTCGGGCGCGCGCGATGATCGTCCCGGCCTCAAGGCGTGTCTCGCCTTCCTGAAACCCGGCGACACGCTGGTGGTGTGGAAGCTCGACCGCCTCGGCCGCTCGTTGCCCCACCTGCTCGACATCGTGACCAGCCTGCGCGACAACGGCGTCGCGTTCCGGTCGCTGACGGAGGGTATGGACACCAACACGCCGCATGGGGAGCTTCTGTTCCATATCTTCGGGGCGCTTGCGCAATACGAGCGTGCCTTGACCCGCGAACGAATACAAGCGGGACTAGCAGCCGCACGTCGGCGCGGCCGGCATGGTGGTAGGCCCCTTGCCATTGTACCCGAGAAACTGGACGCGGTCCTCACCGCCCTCGATGGTGGCGCCAGCAAGGCGGCGGTCTGCCGTACCTTCGGCATCCCCCGGAGCACGCTCATCGACACGCTGGCCCGCATCGGCTGGACCGGCCCCGGCTCGACTCGGTGATCATCGAATGCCGGTCAGCTTTCTGACGCCCGAACAAGAGCGGCGGTACGGCCGCTTCAACGGCGTTCCGACCCAGGAACAGCTCGATCGCCATTTCCATTTCGACGACGCCGATCTGGCGATGATCGGGCGCCGCCGATGGGACTACATGCGCCTCGGCTTCGCCGTGCAACTCGGCACGGTGCGCTTCCTCGGCACCTTTCTTGCCGATCCGACCGAGGTGCCGATGGAGGTGGTCGCCACCCTGGCGCGACAAATCGGTGTCGCCGATCCGGCGTGCCTTGGTCGGTATCGCGACGGAAAGGCACGCTGGCACCACGCGGCCGAGATCCGACACGTCTACGGCTATCGCGAGTTCGCTGAGCCCGCCGTGCAATGGCGGCTCCTGCGTTGGCTCTACGCGCTGTGCTGGACGGGAACCGACCGGCCGACCGCCCTGTTCGACCAGGCGACGGCCTGGCTGGTAACGCACAAGGTGCTGCTGCCGGGGGCGAGCGTGCTCGAACGGACCGTCGCGCGGGTGCGCTCCCGCGCCAACAGCCGCCTGTGGCGCCTGCTGGCGGCCCGGATCACGCCCGAGCAGAAAGCGCGGCTCGACGCCCTGCTGGTGGTGTCGGAGGGTGGGCGACAGAGCCCAATGGACCGGCTCCGCTCGGGACCAACCCTGCAAAGCACCAACGAATTGGTGCGCGCGATCGAGCGCCTCGACGAGGTACGGCGCCTCGTGGCTGGTCTGCCACTCACCAACCATCTGCCGAAAACCCGCATCCTGGGGTCATCGCAGAATCTGTTCAAAATCGTACGCTAAGCGGCGGGCTCGGGAGAGCAAGCGGCTGACCGTGGCGGGATGGACGCCGAAGAGCCGGGAAACCTCGGCGGCGGACTTCCTCCCCGATGTCACCATCTCAATGATCTCGCGGCATTGGGCGGTCGTGAGCTTCGGGCGCCGGCCGCCGCGCCGCCCCTGATTTTTGGCGGCTTCCAATCCCGCCCGGGTGCGCTCGCGGATCATGGCGCGCTCGAATTCGGCGAAGGCGCCCAGCATCTGCATTATCATGCGGCCAGCCGGGCCGGTGGTGTCGACGGCCTCGGTGAGCGAGCGGAATCCGGCTTGCGCCTGCTCGATCCGCTCCAGGATCAACAGCAGGTCCTTCAGCGACCTGGACAGCCGGTCGAGCTTCCAGACGACAACCACGTCGCCGGGACGCAGCTGGTCAAGCAGCCGATGCAACTCGGGCCGGTCCCAGCGGCCGCCCGATCCCGCCTCCTGGAAGACACGCATGCACCCAGCCGCCCGCAGGGCGTCCACCTGGGCCGAGGCGTCCTGCCCTTCCGCTTTCGACACGCGCGCGTAGCCCAGCAGCATCGCACCGTCCTTGCACAAACCCGTTGCCTTGGATACGAGTTTGGCAACAGGATTGTGCAACCAGCAAGCCTTTGTTCTACCGTTCCCCTCCAGACCGGTGCGCAGACGGCCGTTTGCGCAATGCCCATCCCATGCCCCGCCGCCAGCTTCTATCCCCTCAGACGCGAGCCGCTCTGTTCGATCCACCGTCGGAGCCGACCGCCATCACGCGCCTGTACACCCTCTCGCCGGACGATCTGGCGCACGTGCGTCGCCGGCGCCGTCCCTGGAACCGGCTCGGCTTCGCGATGCAGCTGGCCTACCTGCGCCATCCTGGACGGGCACTGGGAATTGGCGAGGAACCACCGACCGCCATGCTCGCTCACATCGCCGGACAGGTCGGGGCCGATCCGGCATTGTTCGTCGACTACGCCCGGCGGGAGGAAACCCGGCGCGAGCATTTGGCCGAACTGCAAGCGGCCTTCGGGCTGTCGCCCTTCGGCTTGGCCGACTATCGGGCCATGTGGCGTGTGGCATCCGAGGTGGCCCGCGGCACCGGCCGGGGCGACGCCATCGCCTTGGCTGTAGTGGAAGAGCTGCGGGCGCGCCGCGTCCTGCTGCCGGTCGCCACCGTGGTGGAGCGCCTCGGCCTCGCCGTCCGTGCCAGGGCTCGAGCCGCCGCTTATGCCAGTCTGATCCGCGGGTTGGAGGATCGACAGGCCGAGCGCCTCCTGGCGCTCCTGAAGGTGACGGAACCGGAGGGCCGCACCGGCTTGACACAACTGCGCGAGTGGTCGGAGGCGCCTTCCGCGGCGAACCTGGTTCGTCTGGCGGAGCGCTTGGCAACGGTGCGGGCCATCGGCATCGAAGCGGATCGGGCGCGGCGCATTCATCAAGTCCGCTATGCCATCATCGCCGGCGAAGCGGGAATCATGGATGCGCAGCACCTGTCGCGCCTCGGCCCGGAACGCCGTCTTGCCGTCCTGACCGCCTTCGTCATCGAGCAGGAGGCCCGGCTCAGCGACGCCGCCGTGGAGATGTTCGACCGGCTGATGGGAGCCCTGTTCCGGCGCGCCGAGCGCAAGCGCACGGAACGGCTGACCGACCGGGCCAAGGAGCAGGAAAGCCTGGTCTGGATGCACGCGGTGAGCGGCCGGGCTCTCGTCGCCGCCCGACGAAACGGGACCGATCCGTTCGCCGCCATCGAGGCGGCCGTGGGGTGGGAAGCCTATGAGAAGAGCGTCGATCACGCCGTCGGCGTCGCCGAGACCGCCGACGAAGGCAACAGCCTGCCCGAGGTGGTGGAGCGGCATGCGTCCGCCCGGCGGTTTGCCCCGACCTTCCTGCAAACCTTTGCCTTCCGCTCGTACCGCAAGTCCGATCCGCTGCTCAAGGCGGTCGACGCCATCAAGGCACTGTATGCGTCGGAAGGCCGGCCGCCCCTGGCGAAGGACGCGCCGGTCTCCTTTCTCCAGCGCCGTTGGCGCCCCCTCGTGCTGCCACAGGGTAAGAACCTCAATCGCCGCGCCTATGAAATGGCCGTGTTCGCGCATCTGCGCGAACGGCTGCGTGCCGGCGATGTCTGGATCGAGGGCGCCCGCGCCTATCGACGGTTCACCGACTTTCTGCTGCCCCGGCCAACGTTCGAGGACCTGCGCAGCACCGAGAGCCTTGACTTGCCCATCCCGGTGTCGTGGCCGGACTATGCCACGGAGCGGACGAAGCTCCTGGACGACCGGTTGCGCGAGGTTGCCACGTTGGCTGAAGCCAACCGATTGCCGGACGTCACGCTGGAGGACGGCCGCCTGACCATTTCGCCGCTGTCCCGCGCCGTACCCGAGGCTGCGGGCGCTCTCGCCAAACGGCTGTCCGCGCTCCTGCCGCGCATACGGATCACCGAGATCCTGGCCGAGGTCGACCGCTGGACCGGATTCACCAGCAGCTTCACCCATGTGCGCACCGGCGAGCCGGCCTTCGACCGCGCCGCGGTGCTCGGCACGGTGCTGGCGGATGGCACCAATCTGGGGCTGTCGCGCATGGCCGAGGCGTCGCGGGGCTTGAACCATGCCCGGCTGATCTGGGCGGCGGAGTGGCATGTGCGCGACAAAACCTACGCCGCTGCCCTGGCCACCGTAGTGAACGCCCACCACGCCCACCCGATGGCCCACCACTGGGGGCCGGGCGACACCTCGTCGTCGGATGGGCAGTTCTTCCGGGCGGGCGGCCGTGGCGAGGCGCGCTCCGACGTGAACGGCCGCTATGGCGACGACCCCGGCGTGCTGTTCTACACCCATGTCTCAGATCGGTTCTCTCCCTTCCACACGAAGGTGATCTCGGCCACGGCGGGCGAGGCGGCCCATGTGCTGGACGGCCTTCTGATGCACGGCAGCGCGCTGTCCATCCGCGAGCACTACACCGATACGGCCGGCGCGACCGATCATGTGTCGGGACTTTGCCATCTTCTGGGGTTCCGCTTCGCCCCTCGCGTCCGCGATCTCAAGGAGCGTCGGTTGTATGTGATTGACCGCACGGCCGATTACGGATTGCTGACGCCATTGATCGGCGGCCCGGTGCGCCTGCACCTCGTCGAGGAATCCTGGGATGACCTGCTGTGGCTGGCCACGTCCGTGCGCACCGGGACCGCAGCGCCGTCCGCCCTCTTGCGCCGCCTCGCGGCCTACCCGCGGCAGAACCAGCTCGCCAAAGCGTTGCGCGAGGTCGGCCGCATCGAACGCACACTGGCAACCTTGGACTGGCTGAAGGACCCGGACCTCCGCCGTCGCTCCCATGCTGGCCTGAACAAGGGGGAGGCGGAGCATTCGCTCAAGCGGGCCGTCTTCTTCCATCGTCTGGGCGAACTGCGCGACCGGACGTTCGAGAACCAGAGCCATCGGGCCTCGGGGCTCAACTTAGTGGTCGCCGCCATCGTGCTCTGGAACACCGTTTATCTGGGTCGCGCCGTGGACGCGCTCCGCGCAGCCGGCGAAGACATTCCCGCCGACCTGTTGGCACATGTGGCGCCACTCGGCTGGGAGCACATCGCGCTCACCGGAGACTATGTCTGGGCCGACGACCACGTGGATTCCTCGGCAGCGTTCCGACCGCTCCGGCGAATTCCCGCTTCGTTCCAGAGGGTCGCCGCTTAGCGTACGATTTTGAACAGATTCTGCGATGACCCCACTTATCGCGCTCTCCTCCGGAACAGTGGCTCTGGCTTCATCGCCGCTGGCCCAACCCATAAACGGGCGTCTTCCTGACGGTTGCGTTCCGAGGTCCAGGGACGGGCAACCGCCGTCCGCAAGTCCCATCACGAACTCGACGTCCGGTTTCCGCATGGGATCATGGCCCCTAACCCAGTGCCGGAGGCGGATTTCCCTCGGCCCTGTTGAGCTGGGCGGCCAGATCGTCCGCTTCGTTGAGGCTGAGGTGATCTTGAGCCCGGCCGTTGACGGAGGCCACCTTGCCACTGCACAGATCGATCACCATCCACCCCGTGCCGGTCCGGTCGATGGTGAAGTCGTAGATGGGCTTGTTCATGTCAGCGCTCCTTTCGGGCGAGGACGGACACCGCGGTGCCGCGGGTGCTCACTCAATTCCGATGGGCAATTCCGATGGGCAGGGTGCCGAACACACCGGCGATGGGCAGGGTGCCGAACACACCGGCGATTGAAGAAGGCGGCCGATCGTTCCGCTTCGGCGAACGACAGGCCGCGTCGCAGAGGCTCGTCGACCAACTCGCCATCATGAACGGCGGTGTTGACAACCATCCAGCCATCGTAATCGAACCGGGGCGCATACTTCGGCATCACGCCGATCTTAAAAGATATCATCATGCTCCTAATGTGATGCGTCAGAAGTCCCCCGCGTCTGCGCAAACGTACACCCGCCGATATTTTCATGCGGCGTCCCAAGCCGTTGCCGGCCTGGCGAGTGGAAAATGGAAGGATTGCACAATGGATGAAGAACTGCGCCACCTTGCCGAGGAATTCCTGAACACCGGCTACGATTCGCTCAGCGAGCGCGAGCGGAAAGTGATTTCACACATCGCCCGACGCCACCACGTCGCGCAAAACGTCAGCCACGCTTTCGAAGAGAAGCTGACCTTCGGCGACCGGCTCGCTGACAGGGTTGCGGCGATTGGCGGCTCCTGGGCGTTCGTGAGCGGGTTCGGCCTGCTCATCATCGCTTGGACGATCGTCAATTCCGGCATTCTGGTCCGGTTCAGCGATCAGTTCGATCCTTATCCCTACGTGTTCCTGAACCTGATCCTGTCCATGCTCGCGGCCCTCCAGGCCCCCGTGATCATGATGTCGCAGAACCGTCAGGCGGCGAAGGACCGGCTCGCCGACGGTCTCGACTACGAGGTCAACCTCAAGGCGGAGGTGGAGATCATGCGGCTCCACGAGAAACTCGATCACCTGCGGATCAACGCCGTCCTGGCCCGGCTGGATGAGCAAAAGGAGCAGATCATGCTCCTGCAGCGCATCGTGGAGGCCAAAGCCGACGCGGAGCGTGGCTCGGGTGTTCCATCGCCGTGATGCTTCACGGCCGCATCGGGTCAGAACACGGGGCCATGGATGAACGCGAACAGCAGCACCGCCAGCAGGAGAAGAACGGGGATCACCAACGGCGGCACGAAGTAATCCACTGAACCGCGCCAGGTTTCCCGGAGGCTCCGTTTCTTGAGAGACTGGGGTCATCATGACGAAACCGGCATCACCCAAATACGCTCCTGAAGTCCGCGAACGCGCGGTTCGGATGGTCTTCGAGCACGAAGGCGAGCACGCCTCGCAGTGGGCGGCGATCAGCTCGATCGCGGCGAAGATTGGCTGCAACCCCGAGACACTGCGCGGCTGGGTCCGGCAGGCCGAACGCGACCAGCGCAAGCGGCCCGGTCCGACGACGGACGAACTGGAGCGGATCAAGGCGCTGGAGCGTGAGGTCCGGGAACTGCGCCAAGCGAACGAAATCCTGCGCAAGGCATCGGCGTATTTCGCCCAGGCGGAGCTCGACCGCCCGTTTCGGAAATGATCGCCTTCATCGACGCGCATCGCGCCGTCCACGGGGTCGAGCCGATCTGCAAGGTGCTGCCGATCGCCCCGTCCACCTATCACGCCCACGCCGCCCGGCGGGTCGATCCGGCCAAGGCGCCGGCCCGCTCGCAAAGAGACGCGGAGCTGGGTTTGGCTATCCGACGGGTCTGGGACGAGAACTTCCAGGTCTATGGAGTGCGCAAAGTGTGGCGGCAGCTGCGGCGGGAAGGCCTTGACGTGGCGCGCTGCACGGTGGCCCGGCTGATGAAGCGCATGGGCCTGAAGGGAGCGATCCGCGGCAAGGCGGTGCGGACCACGATCAGTGATCGCGCGTCGCCATGCCCGGCTGACCGGGTAAACCGCCAATTCCAGGCGCCACGCCCGAATGCTCTGTGGGTGGCTGATTTTACGTATGTCGCCACATGGCAGGGCTTCGTCTACGTAGCCTTCGTCATCGACACGTTTGCCCGCCGGATCGTGGGCTGGCGGGTGTCGCGCACCGCCCACGCCGGCTTCGTGCTGGACGCCCTGGAGCAGGCGCTCCATGAGCGCCGGCCGGCCAAGGGCAGCGGCCTCATCCACCACTCGGACCGCGGATCGCAATACGTGGCCATCAAGTACACTGAGCGTCTCACCGACGCCGGCATCGAGCCCTCCGTGGGCAGCGTCGGCGATTCCTACGACAACGCCTTGGCCGAGACCATCAACGGCCTCTACAAGACCGAGGTGATCCGGCGCCGTGGGCCATGGCGCACCTTGGAAGCCGTCGAGTTCGCCACCCTGGAATGGGTGGACTGGTTCAACCACCGCCGCCTGCTCGAACCCATCGGCAACATTCCTCCTGCCGAGGCCGAAGCGCGCTACTATGCTCAAACCGAGGGCGTCGCCTTGGCGGCGTGACTCAAACCGAATGGCCTCCGGGAAACCCGGCGCGGTTCACCACCCGGCGTTCGGCGTGGCGCCGCTTTCCACTGCTCGATCGCCGCCTCGCTGACCCAGAGTGTGAGGCTGCCACGCTGGCGCAGGGCGGCATCGTACTCGGCCCAATTCGTCACGGTGCGCTTCGGCCGGGGAATGTGATGGCGACGAGCGGCATTGGCCTTGTGCGGCATAGCGGGCGACGGGAGTATCCGGAATTTCGTGCTCGGCGGGGTTATCCTGAAGCGAAAGGAGCCCCTGCATGGCACAACGCAAAGAGCCCGTTATCCCGGATGCCATCCTCGACCAGTTGCTGGCTGGTACTGACGCCAAGACGGCGTTCGATCCGAACGGCCTGCTCGACCAGCTGAAGAAAGCGCTGACGGAGCGGGCGCTGAAGGCGGAGCTGGATCATCACTTGGCCGGTGACAAGAGCGGCAACCGTCGCAACGGCTACGGCCGCAAGACGGTGCTGACCGAGGGCGGATCGATGGAACTGGCCATTCCACGCGACCGAACGGGAACGTTCGATCCGGCGCTGATCGCCAAGTACCAGCGGCGGTTTCCCGGCTTCGACGAGAAGATCATCTCCATGTACGCGCGGGGCATGTCGACACGGGAGATCACCGGGCATCTACGGGAACTCTATGGCATCGAGGTCTCGGCCGACCTGATCTCCACGGTGACGGACGCGGTGATCGAGGAGGTGACGGCTTGGCAGAACCGGCCCCTGGAGGCGATCTACCCGCTGGTGTTCCTGGATGCCATCCGGGTCAAGATCCGGGATGAAGGCCTGGTGCGCAACAAGGCCATCCATGTGGCCATCGGCGTGCGGGCCGACGGCGCCAAGGAGGTGCTGGGCCTGTGGATCGAGCAGAACGAAGGCGCCAAGTTCTGGCTGCGCGTGCTGAACGAACTGAAGAACCGGGGCGTCGAGGACATGCTGCTGGCCGTGGTCGACGGGCTGAAGGGTTTTCCCGAGGCGATCGCCGCCGCCTATCCCGAGACGATCGTCCAGACCTGCATCGTCCACCTGCTGCGCCACAGCATGGAGTTCGCATTCTGGAAGGACCGCAAGGCCATCGCCGCCGCGCTGAAGACGGTCTATGACGCCGTCGATGACAAGGCCGCCGAGGTGGCCCTGACCGCCTTCGAAGACGGCCTTTACACGGCCCCTGGGGGGAAAAGTATGCGGCCATCGGCAAGGCGTGGCGGCGGGCGTGGCAGGAGGTCATTTCCTTCTTCGCCTTTCCCCGCGAGGTCCGGCGTATCCTCTACACCACCAATGCCATCGAGGCCTTGAACTCGAAGCTGCGCCGAGCGGTGCGGGCCCGGGGGCATTTCCCCAATGACGAGGCCGCGCTGAAGCTCCTGTTTCTCGTCTTGAACCGCGCCGAGAAAGACTGGAAGATGCCGCCGCGGGAATGGACGGCCGCAAAGGCACAGATGGCCGTCATCTTCGGCGAGCGGTTCGCAAAAGCGATGAACGCCTGATATTCAATCCGCCCCGCCGAGCACGAAATTCCGGATACTCCCAGTTACGCCAAGCCAGAGCGATCGCCGGATACCTGGTGCCCCAGGGGCCGGCGGCGAACGCCTCCAGGGCCCGCTCCCCAGCATCCGCACCGGTGGCCCGGTAAACCTCCTTCAGCGCCGCCGCGACCGCCCGACGGTCCTTCCAGGACACGAAGTCCAGGGACCCGCGAATGAGGTGAACGATGCAGGTCTGCACCTGGGCCTGCGGGAAGACGGCGGTGATCGCCTCGGGAAAGCCCTTGAGGCCATCGACGACAGCGATCAGCACGTCCTCCACGCCCCGGTTCTTCAACTCGCTCATCACGCGCAGCCAGAACTTGGCGCCTTCGGTCTGCTCGATCCACAGCCCCAGCACCTCCTTGGTGCCGTCGGGCCGGACGCCGAGCGCGACGTGGACCGCCTTGTTGCGCACGGTGCCCTCGTCGCGCACCTTGACCCGCAGCGCGTCGAAGAAGACCAGCGGGTAGAGCGGCTCCAATGGGCGCTCCTGCCAAGCCGCCAACCTCCTCCAGCACGGCGTCGGTGACGGCGCTGACCAGGTCGGGGGAGACTTCGATGCCGTACAGTTCGCGCAAGTGTCCTTGGATCTCCCGCACGCTCATGCCGCGGGCGTACATCGAGATGATCTTCTCATCGAAGCCCGGAAAGCGGCGCTGGTATTTGGCGATGAGCTGCGGGTCGAAGGTGCCGAGCCGGTCACGTGGCACGGCGATCTCGATCTTGCCGGTGTCGGTGAGCACCGTCTTGCGGCCATAGCCGTTGCGGCTGTTGCTCCGGCCGTCCGGCTCGCCGCTCTCCAGGTGATGGTCGATCTCGGCGTTCAGCGCCCGCTCGGCGAGCGCCTTCTTCAACTCATCGAGCAGGCCATCCTTGGCAAAGGCACTCTTCGGATCGGCGCCGGCGAGCAGTTGATCAAGCAGCGCGTCCGGAATGCTGGGCTGTTTGCGTCGTGCCATACAGGGCCTCCTTGGGTCCCGAAGTTATGGCCCGTACACGAAATTTCAGACAGTCCCACGAAGCCGCCAGACATTGGACGGAACAGCCTTGTTCTCCCCGGCAGGTTCACAGACAGACGCCGCAGCCCACGGCTCGTGCGGCCCCGCTCTTCGCTTGGGGTCTCACGTCAAGCCAATCGGTGCCGCTCTGGCTATCGACTGTGCCTGCCCGACCTCACGAAGCCCGGTGCGGTTCGAACCACCAGCCAGCGTTGGATGCAGACCCCTCTGGACAACTGGAATGCCAGGGAACTAACCTTCTGCGCGCCAAAACCGGCGTCACTTGCGAGCTGCACGTCCACTATGATGCGCCGGGATTATCGCCTCCATGAACTGAACGATGCCGAATTCGAACGTCTCGTCGTTCGGGTCTGCACACGCTGGCTCGGGGAGGGGGTGTCCCCGTTCGCGCCGGGAAAGGACGGTGGCCGGGATGGCAAGTTCTTCGGCACAGCGAACTCCTTTCCGAGCGCAGCCAAGCCGCTGGTCGGACACGCCGTCCTTCAAGCCAAGCACGCCGCCGCGCCAAACAAGTCGTGCTCAGACAGTGACTTCGGACCAATGCTGAAGAAGGAATACAAAAAAATCCGACGTCTGATCGGTGAAGGCATCTGCGACCATTATCTGCTGTTCACAAACCGCAAATACACGGGCGGCGCTGACGAAAAGTACATTAAGGAGTTGAACGGGCTTGGGCTTATGTCCGCGCACATCATTGGCGTGGAGCGCCTCCATCTTGCGTTGGACGATCATTCTGACATCCGAGACACACTACCGAATCGCTATGATCCGTCACCTTTCCGGTTTGATCCCGATGACCTTGTTGAGGTGATTGGAGCACTCCATACATTCACGAAAGACGGCGACGCCTCTTCTTTCCAGAGTGCATTTGACTTTGAGAAGCTCAAGATCCTTGAGAAGAACAAGATCAATGGCGTTACAAGGGAGTATTACGAGCAGAGTATCGTGGGAGGCTCGATGCCCCACTTTGACCGTGTGGCCCAGTTTCTTGGAAATCCTCGGAACGAAGATTTTGCGGCGCTTTATCACGACTCAGCCGACGAAATAAAACAGAAGATTATTATCAAGCGCAACGAGTTTGGCGCGTTCGATGAGGTTTTCCAATTCATGTATGAACGCATTCAGGAGAAGAAGGTCGAGCTGAAGGGGAAACGTCGGCTGATCACCATCCTGCTCCACTATATGTATTGCAATTGTGATATCGGTTCCAAGGAAGCCGCTGCCGAAGAAACCGCCATGGTACCCGCCGATGCTGACGCCTAGGAAACACCTAAACCTGGATACATCGGTGTTGCGGGTGTCGAGCTTGATGCTCCGTGAACTCCAGAAGCGTGGGGTGATCGAGTTCGAGAAGCTTCGTTCCACCATCCTGAAACGGGTCGGCCCCGATGGAGAATTATCATTCCTTCCGGCCCTGGATCTCCTCTACCTTCTCGGTCGCGCTGATTACCATCTCAAGAATGACACCATAGAATATAAGACAGACTGACATGCAGATTGGACGCATATATTCCAACAAGCCAGACATCTTCTTCCCCATAGATTTCAACTACGGGGATAATGCAGATGTGATCAACATTATTATCGGAGAGGTGCGTCGACCGCAGGATAAGAAGCGCGACTCCCATAATCTTGGGAAAACCACGCTGCTTCACCTCATCGACTTCCTCATGCTGAAAGGACTGTCACAGGAGCATTTCCTGTCGAAGCATCAGGAGCTGTTCGCCGACTTCGTGTTCTACCTGGAAATAGCCCTCAATTCCGGAGACTACGCGACGGTCCGCCGTGGCGTATCGGATCCCAATCTGATCAGCCTCGCCCGCCATGGGGAACCGAACCAGGATTTCACCGACACGCCGAACGACGGATGGGCGCATTCCGATCTTCCCATTGTTGAGGCGGTGACTCTCCTCGACGCTTGGCTCGATCTCCGCGTCTTGAAGCCTTATGATTATCGCAAGGCCATCACCTATTTCCTGAGGTCGCAGCAGGACTGGAGCGACGAGCTTCAACTGCAAAAGTTCCAGCTCGGCCGCGACCTCTACTGGAAGCCCTTTGTCGCTCACTTGTTCGGCTTTAAAGGGGGAGCGGTCCAGAGAAAATATGAACTTGACGACACCATCCAGAAGCTGAAGCAGAAGCAGGCGGACCTTCAAGCCGAGGTCCAGTTCAAGGAAGACGACCTGCCGGAGTTGGCCGCAAAGCTTTCATACCGATGGCGCATGAAGGCTTCCATTGCTTGGAATTCATGCGAATTGCGGCCACCAGTGGAACCATGTGGCGGCGCGGATACGGTCGGGATCATCGGCGAGACCGCAGCAGCGATCGGCGAGTGCTTGATCGAGGGCATCGAGATCCTCGAAGTAGGTGTTGGCGATCGTCTCGTTGGTCAGTGGCCAGAGATGCTCGGCGGGCTGCAATTCGGGGGAATACGGGGGTAAGAACTCCAGCGTGATGCTCTCCGGGATGTCCAGCGAGCCGGCGACATGCCAGCCCGCGCCATCGAGGACGATGAGCACCTGCTTGGTGGGCCCGGCCCCGACCTCGCGGGCAAAGGCGTCCAGGATAGCACCGAACATGGGCGCATCGAGGCCATCGACGAGAAACCAGATCACCTGTCCGGTGCTCGGCCGTACGAAGCCCGCGAGATACATCCACTCGAAGCGCTGGTGGCCGCGCGCCACCGGCCGGCGGCCGCGCGGCGCCCACACTCGGCGGAGCACCGGCTTCAGCCCGACGCGATGCTCATCCATCGCCCACACCTCCAAGGGTGTGTCCGGGTCTTCCTGCTGGAGGGCCTGCACACGGCGGCGGAACCGGGCCTTGAAGACCTCCTGGGCCAAGGGATCGGCTTCGGCATGGCGGGGGCGCGGTATTTGGCGGGTGAAGCCGAGCCGGCCCAGATAATCGGTGCCGCGCCGGGGTGAGACGAGCCGGCCAAGCATGCCGGCGATCCACTGGGCGACCGAGTGGCCCGTCCACAAACCGCGGCCGGGCGGCGGATCGGCCAGGCTAGTCCTCAGGCTTTGTCGCTGGTTTTCGTCGAGCAGCGGTCTGGCGCCGGGGTTGAACTGGCGCTGGTCACCCAGCCCCGCAACCCCGGCCTCGTTATAGCGTCCCACGATGACGCTGACCCAGCGCGGCGTGTACCCCGTCACCTCGGCCACGAACTGGGCCGAGCGCCCACTGGTCAGCAGCCAGATGATTTGCAGATGCGTCCGCTCCGTCGCATCCGTCGCGGCCTTGTACAGCCGATGCAGCTCATCGGCGTCAAGGTGATGAACCAGGTGAACCTTGCTGCCCATGCCAAATCAGGTGGATCGGGCTCGCCTCAAAGGAAGCCTTCACACGCCGTCGGTATCAGTCCTTCACCAGCAAGTGGATGAACTGGAGAGGCAATTGGACTCCTTCCAGTTCGACGCCCAGGAGCGCCGGATTGTGCAGGAGCTTGTCGAGTCGGTGGAGCAGGAGGTGGCCGAACTCAACGAAACCATCTACAACATCCGATACGATATCAAGCAGATCGACAACTCGCTGGGGCATAAAGATAAATTCGATCTGAAAGAAGTCGAGGCCATATTCAAGGAAGCCGAGTTGTATTTTCCGGATCAGATTAAGAAGCAGTATGAAGATCTGGTTGGCTTTAAGAAGAAGGTGACGCGCGAGCGGGACGCCGCGCTCCGTGCGCGCCGCAAGCAACTGAGCGAGCAGATGCGCGCGGCGGAGGAGCGAAAAGCTACACTCGACGCGTCCCGGGAGGAGCAGCTCCGGATCCTTCGAAACACGGACACCATCGACAAGTTCAAGACGCTCCAGAAGGAGCTGACCAAGCAACGGGCGCAACTCGTCTACCTTGAGGGGCAGCGGAGCCGCCTGGACAGCGTCGCGGATGCTGCCCGACAGGTCCGAGAGGCCGAGCGCGAGCGGGGGCGCGTGGTCGACGAGATCAAGGCGATGGTGTTGAAGCCGACTCCAATCTACGAGAAATTCACCAGGATCTTCAATGATTACTGTCAGCAAGTTCTGAACAGGGAGGGAATATTTTATTTTCACGTCAACAACAGCAACAACCTTCAGTATGAGATCAGCCTTGGCCTGACCGGACAGAAGGGTAAATCATCAAGCCAGGGAGAGGGGACTAGCTACAAAAAGCTGGTGTGTGCACTCTTTGATCTTGCTCTTCTTAAGGTCTATGAGAATATGCCATTCTTTCATTTCGTCTATCACGATGGAATGTTCGAGTCTCTCGACGATCGTAAAAAGCTTGCTTTCCTTGATGTGGTCAGAAAACAAGTCGCCAATAAAAAGACCCAGTACATCATGACCGTCATCGCCTCGGATCTTCCACGAACGGATAAGGGCCAAGTGATCGATTTCTCTGAAAAGGAGGTTGTGCTGAGATTGCACGATGATGGACCTGAGGGCCGTCTGTTCAAAATGGGTGAGTTCTGATTTTCCTCGCAGCATCCTGAACGGCGGCACCGCCGCGCTCGATCCGGCGGCGATGACAATGCGCTGCCCGAGGGGACGTCCGGAGCGGGACGCACAAGCGGTGCCGATGGACGATTTTCCATCGCGACCAAGCCGCCGGCTCGTTGCCAGCGAACGTGCGGCGGACCATGTCATTTCCATCCGGTGCAGCGCGGGAGGGCGGTGCCATGCGAAGCATCCTCGTGCCACTTGAGGAAAGCGACGTGCTGGCCTCGGTGCTGCAGATGGCGGCGGTGGCGGCCCAGGAATGGAGCAGCTACCTGGAAGGGTTGTATGTCCGACGCGAGTTTGCGGGAACCATACCGCTGGACAGCGGCGTTCCGGTGCTCATCGAGGACCTGCGCCGCGATGAGTGGGACCGGGCGCAAAGAGCCCACGCGCTGTTCAACACGGTCATGGGCGAGCGGAACATTCCCGTTGACGGCCGCGCCGGTGCCCCAGGGCCGATGGCTCACTTCCGCGCCGAGACGCCGCCCGGTGAGGCCTTCGTGGCCCGCCACGCCCGCCTGTTCGACCTCACCGTCCTGGGGCAGCCCGCACGCGGCATGGCGGCACCCCGCATAACGACCATCGAGGCCGTGCTTTTCGAGAGTGGTCGGCCGTTGCTGCTGGCGCCGCCGCTGCCGCCGGAGCGGTTGGGTGAGACCGTTGTGATTGCCTGGAACGGCAGCACCGAGACGGCACGCACGCTGGCCTTCGCCCGGCCCATTCTGGAGCGTGCCCGGCGGGTCGTCGTGCTGTCGGTGGAGGGCGGCATGGTCGATGGCCCGGACGGCGACGACGTGGTCCGTTCCTTGGACCGGACGGGGATCGTCGCGCAGGCGCGTCACGTGCCGCAGCACCATGGAACCGGGGAGACCATTCTGGAGGAAACCCGCGCGCTGGGTGGGGACCTTATCATCAAGGGCGCTTACACGCAGAGCCGGTTGCGCCAGATGATCTTCGGCGGCGCTACCCGCGTGATTTTGGAGATGGCCCACGTTCCCGTGTTCATGGCCCATTAGCAACCGACCAGCCGCCGGAGGGCAAGCGGCGGGCAAGCGCGGTTGCGTCCTGACGATCTGGCGATCTACTTTGTCGGTGTAAGGGCTTTTTCCGGGGAACGACCTTGCCGGATGCAAGGCGTACGTTGAGCGGGCGGTGGCGTGAGGACCCGAACGCCACCTGCCACCCCGGCCCGGACGGTGAAACCGTCCGTCTTTGACCCAAATAGACCCAGTCGCGACCGGGGCGCCGGCCTTTCTCAATCGTCGGCGTTCCACGGATCCCGCCGCCCGTTCGACGTCGAACGAGAAACCGCGGCGACCACATTGTCCGTCCCGTTGCCCCGGCTTACAGGTGCCGGTAGAGCCCTCAAATGCGGAGGTGCGGCCGTCGGACGCACCGTTGCCGGTGGCTGGAGGCGCGAATCCTGGAGGATCGCCTTGACCACCTCCTCGAGCAAAGAGGCTTGATCGTGCAGTGCCCCGAGGTCAGCAAACCGCTGGGCCAGTTGGATGATCAGAGCGGCTCGCTGGGACGGCAGGCCTCGGAGCACCAACGTGTGTTCCCGGATCAGCCGCAATGATTCCTTGTTGGCGCTCCAATACACCAGCTGCGCAAGTTGGAGGTAATGCTCAATTGTGGTCGTAATGAGCGTGTGGCCCGCCGCCTCAGCCACCCTAACGAGAACCGTTTGTTCCACATCCTGCGTCCATCGGAAATTGGACGCTTCGAAATGCTCGGTCCACAGGCGAAGGGCGAGCCGGGTCAGGAACAGGGCTCGCAGCCTGTGCCCGGACAGCGGGCTTCCCGCCGCCGAGAACGCCGCCTTCACGTATTTTCCAACCGTTTCCGGCATCAGCCCTTGTCCGTCGTGGGTCAAAAACAGGGTGTCAGGCTCGCAGTAGGCCACATCACGGCCGTGACACGTGTTCACGATCGTTTGCCGATGGCCCCAGATGCACCAGGTCAGTAGATCGTAAAGCAGGTCATGCGGGAACGGGACATTCCGGGTCTTGGCGCCCTTCCCGGTGACGATGACGGAAAAGGTTTCGCGCTGCTTGCGCCCAGCAAAGTCCTCATCGATCCATCGTCTCAGCTGGTCTCGCTCCGCCTTGGAGCAATTCTGCAAAGACCGTCCTCTCGGGAGAGGAGCACCTTCGACCGTCAAGGCATCCTGGATTTGGCTTATTGACAGGCCAGCCACCTCCGCGCGGCGCAGACCGGCTTCCGCCATGACCCGGCCGATCAGCCAGTCGCGTTCGCCCAGCACATCCGACCGCCAAGCCTGCTTTTTGTCCGGGGGGCGGTTGCGAAGGTGCATAAGGATGTCTCGCTCCAGATCGTCGTCGACATGACCGCGCGGCCGCCGCACCGAGCGACCAGACGGTGGGGCGAACTCCCATGTCTTCAGTCTTCGCTTGCGTGCTCTGGCCCTGCCGAAGGGATCGGAGGGCGCCGGCTGCCCCCCGCGCTCGGTGAACGGACATTTCGGTCCACTACGCCCGTTAAGCCCCGGATCCGGCCCGACGAACGTCCAGCCTCGCGCGATTCTGTCCCGAATGTCCGAAGGCAGGAGGATGAGAGGAACCGAGGTTGGCACCAGGTTGTAAAACCCGAAAATCACTTGGCATTTGTGCGCGATGCGCGTCGCGGAACCGCCGCGCCGTTCGCCCCTGCCGCTCTGCGCGAGCTCCTGCAAATCCGAATAGAAGCGGATCAGAGAGTCGTCGTTGGCCTGCCACCAAGCTATGCCGAAGACGTCGAGGGCCGCCCACCATTCGCGGAGGATCTTGGCTTCCTCGACGATCGATCCCCGGGCGAATCCGGTGCGGCACATTCGTGCGAGATGGTAATGCACCGGAATGCACACCTCCCCGGTCCGTTCGTGGAGGATGGCAAACCCCGGCGCCGCTTGCCCCCGCAGTTTGAAGTCGTTTGGAGCCAGCCGCAAACGATACAGGCGGGTGGGATAAGGCGATCGCTCGGGGAAGGCCGCATCACAGTCCGCCAATGACCTTCTCCATGGCTGTGGCCAGCCCGTGTATCCGGGCGAACACGTTGTGCGCCGCGTCGCCGGCACGGCCGGAAAAGCGATAGGCCGCGGTGATCAGATCGATGGCCCGGTTGACCAAACCGCGCGACCACTGGTTTTCCGTGCAGATGATCGAGCATTTCATGACGGACGTGTAGAGCCCCGACGACAGAAGGGCGCAGGGACGGTCGCCAGCGTCGCGCCGGCACCGGACCATGTTGATGTCGGCAACGGCCAACGGCGTGCCGTAGCCGTTTCCTCGCAATGCCGGGAGCATTTGCACGGAGGTCTGGTCGCCGGCGGCATCCCCGAGTGCTCCACAGAACCGGATCATTGGGGCTTCGCCTGTTGTGCCTGCCGCAGATCGTCCATAAGCCGGTCGAGTTCGGAGAGCAGCTGGGCGTTCTGCAATGATAGGGCGGCGTTCGCGTCGTTGAGCGTGCGGTTCAGCGCCTCCAATTCGGCGAGCCGGTCGGCTGTGCCAGGCGGGCGTAGCAGGCGTTTGATCCGTGCAAGGGCCTCGTCCCGGCGCCGGGTGAGGTCGGGATGTCGACGTTCAGGTGCGGCGCTCCACGTTCCGAGGTCGCCACTGGGGCCCCTCCACGCCCTGAACGCGCGGGCGTTAAGAGGAACGATCACGTCATCCCATTGGCCTTGCGGCTTGCGCTTGGAAAGCTTGGCGCGCGCGATTTCCTCCTCGCTTGCGGGCACCCAGGCGGCCCGGAGGATGTCGTCGGGAACCCCGTGGACCGCCCACGTTTCGACGAGGGTGACCTTGCGCTCCATCTGGTCCCGGAGTGCGGCGGACCGCTGGACGGAGTATAGGCGGGCCTTAGCTTCCGCCGTTCGTGGACCGGTTGCGCGTTTTGCGGTCATCGTGTCGCCCGGCTCGCCCGCACGGTCCGGGCAATGTCCAGAAACTCGCCCAACAACTGATTGGCCTTCTCGGCCGCCGTGGCCTCGACCAGGATTTCCCGTTTGTTCTCACTCAGGGCAACGCCCAACGGGCACCCCATGCAGGTCGGGATGGACGCGTAGGCGTAGTCGGGGCGCAGGTCGGAGGCCATTCCCACGAGAGCGCGCTTCTTGATCAGGCACGCCGCCCGCGGGGCGTCGCCGGTATGTCCGTGACGGAACCGGCACAGGGCATACCCTCCAGGCACCGGCTCAAGGTAGAATGAAGCGGCGACCTTGAGGATCTGGCCACGGAACCCCGCCCGGACCTCAGATGGGTTGAGGTTGCTGTCGGGCTTGTCCAACCGGATTTTCTTCGCCGCTTCCTGAACGAGGCGCTCGATGTCCTGCCGCATGACGGTGGCGCCACCGCCGATCGGGTCCTCGTCCCCGTCAAACACTTGAAGGTGGCGTTGGACCAGGAAATCCTGCCGCACCTCCTCCCAGCTGTCGTAGCGCTCTTTAAGAGCACCCTTCAGCAGACGAGCTTCGGTCGCCACCGCTTGGTGGCGCTGCGCATCGGTCGTGGCATCCACGCGCTCCGCCGCGGATTGGGCGGCGGCCCGGGCGATGGCCACTTTGTACGCCTTCGTCGCCGCCCGCTGGATGTCCGCCAGGCGAACGAGATGTCCCCTGGCCAGCTCGGTCAGGTAGTGGCGTGTCATCTCCGGGTTGTAATGACGCAAATGTCGACTGATGGCGTCGAAATTTCCATAATAGTTTCCCCAATAATAGTACATTGCGAAGCTGCGGCGCAGTTGATGTGGCTGTGGAGCCCAGGCGCCGCTGCCCGAGCCGGGTGCGTCTGTGATCCCGAGCGCTTCGGCAAAATCGCCTAGCAGTCGTCCCAGATACATCCCGACGGGCAAGCTGCGCCCATCGTGCGTATTGACTTCAATCGCCAGGAGCCATTGTTCGCCGGATGTGCGGCGCGTGGATTGCGACAAGCGTGTTAAGATATCAATGGCTCTTGCGACAATGGCCGGAACCGGAATGTCGTCAAGGTCACGCAGTGTCTTGGCGATGTAGGAGGTGATCCACCATTGCCCGTCTTGGTCCTGGTGCGCGCAATCGGCCCGAAGGCTCACCAACTCGATTTTCCGGCGAGCGCTGAAGGCACCGATAATGATAATGCAGCCGGCGACCACCAAGCGCAGCGCTTGAAAAATGCCCATTTCCGCGGAACCGGGGGAGGTTTTCCACGTCGGAGCGAGTCGCGGCGCTCTCGGACCAAGCGGGTGCTGGTCAATCAACGCTTGAATGGCCGGCCGCGCCCGCTTGTAGATGTCGTCCAGATGTCGTGGGGGGGAGACCGCTCGAAGGAGCGCGGGTATCTCCTGCACCACATTCATAACGGGCGGCGCATAATCCAGCACCCACACGGACGCCGCTTCGATGAGGCGCAGCCACAACTCCGGTGCGATCGTACCCGTACGCCCCCCTTGCGGCACCCCAAGACCAGCGACGATGTCGTCCACCGACGCACGGGCGAATGGTTCGAACCCGAGAGGGTCGTGTGGCAAGGCACCGGAGTGGGACAAGCGCGCCAGATGGTCCCAACTTCTCAGAAAGAGCTTCATGCTGGCCGCCGACGCTATCCGCCTGAGCGCCAATGTTACGGTGGCGGTCGAGTCGGGAACCTGCAAACCCGACGCGTTCAGGAATGACACGCGCTTTGCAATGACGGTGGTGATGCCCAACTGCTCGACGACCGACTCGACCTCGACGCCGGTGCGACGCGCATAGTCTGCTATGGAAACCGGGGCGGGGGCCAAGGCGGATTGCCGGGAGAGTCGATTGAAACGATCCGCTAAGGGGATCAGGTTGAGCGCGCCGCCGGCGGCAAACCGGCGGCAATACTGTTGAAATAAAACATCGCCGGTGGACGCGCCATGGGCGTCCTTGCGCCCCAGGGCGTTTAGGGATGTGATTCCCAAACTGCTTCGCCACCGCACAATCCACCAGAATGTATGCACCTCCGCCACCACATTACCGGCTGATTTTGGGTTTCCAAGCTCGCCGGCTAACAACTCCAAAGCCAACACTTTGGCGGTGACCAGATCATGGGAATGGCTGGCGTCGGTCGAACGGACGCCTCCCGCGCCGACCACCGTGTCGAAGTTGATATCCACGTCAGCGTTTCTCACCAATGCCCGGTTCTCGGTGCACAGGCGCCAGACGTTGTGAGCCAGATCACGGTCGGAACCCTGATGCCAGCCGTCGCTGGAATCGTGGCGTGTGGCCACGAGCGCATCCGGAATGGCGTGTGCCCGGAGGACAGTCGACGGGGCCACGGATGGGGCGGGTGTGGTCATTGCCCGGGTCCAAAGTAAGGCAGGGAGAGGCGGCCGTCGCGGACATCGCGCGCGGCGGCGCGCGCGACTCCGCGATAGGTGCGCATCATTCCCTGCTGTTGCAGGACGCGCCCCATGGCCCGCACCGCGACGAGCAGGGGAAGAAGCGCCCGGTTGAAGTGCGCAATGTTCCGCGTGGTCGCGCGGGCGCGAATCAGCCCGCGATAGGCCAGGGCAATCTCGCGCATGGTGTCTGTGGTCAGGGCGAGGCGCCTGTATGGCGCCCTCATGCCCCTGGCGTCCGCCTCGGGATCGACCGGCGCCAAGCCTAGGGCTCCGGCGATGCCCGCACGCTCGGCGTGTTGACGCGCCTCTGCGAGCATAGCCTCCGTTAGGCCCAGGGCCTCGGCGGCGGCGCGTTGGTCCAACAGCCGAAGACCGAGTGATTGCAGCGCATTTTGGTACTGTCGGATGCTTGCATCCAGTTCGCGCTGGACCCACGTCGAATTCAAATAGCTCGCGCGCAAGACGTTGGTGCCATCCGAATGATGATTCGCCACAGAACGGGCCGCCAATTTCCCATGTTCGCTGTTCGCTATGCGAATGTAGCTTTTGCGAATCTTTCGTAAGGTGATTCCCTTGCGAATGCCCAGGTGCTCAGTGTCGACGTGAATTGTTTCCGGCTTTGCCAGGCCGCGCCCTGTGGTGCATGGTATCAACCAGAATGACGCCACCGCCGCCTCGGATGGCACTCCGTGGCGCGCTAAATCGGCCAGTGCCGATTCCCTAATTCGGGCATAGCGATCGAGAAGTCTCCCTGTGCTGTCCGCGCCGTCCATACACAGGACGCCGCTCAACGTCCGCTTTGGATCGTCGGCCGCAGCCACGCTCGCGAACGCCTCGATGGCACACGACGCCTGCCAACCGTCAAGGATCGCGTCGGCGCCCTCACCGATGGCGGCGATCACCTCGTGACCGGCTCGCGTCTTATAGGCCGTGACAAAGCTGCCAGCACCGAAGTACGAGTGACTCTTGGTCCTGAAGATAACCGGGTTTCTCGCCAGTTCTTGCGTCGGTTGCAAATTCCATCCGGTATCACAAACATAAAGTCCGATGGCCGATCCGGTAAGTTTGTACGAGGGCAGAAACAACCCTGTCAGTGTGACTGGAGGGATTCGGTTCGTTTTTGTCGAGATGGACAGTCCAATTTTCCGCCACAGGCGGATGTCCCAGGCTGGATCGTCGCGAAAGGAAGCGATAAGCCTCGATCGATGTCCCTCATTGTTGTACCCGTGAGCCCAATCCGGACCCAGGACAACCGCTTCCAGCTTTTGCAGAAGTTTCCGCGCCGCAGCAAATTCGGCCTCTTCACACCCGGGTATCGACGCGCCCGCCAGGATTCGGCGTGTCACCCAGTAACGTCGCTCCTCTTCGGCGAACACTCTTCGGAAGTCTTCGCGGGCCAGAGCGATGGCCCGGCGCTCGCGATCTGGAGCGCTCAAACCGGCCAGTTCGGGCCATTCGCTTTCCCCCAGACTGAGTTCTGGCCGAGCGATGCGTGTGTTACGCCGTTGTCGCCACGAGAAGCCCTCCGGCACACCGCCCAAGGTCGGGTTCTGTTGGAAAAAGGTAAGGGCACCACGGATCCAACCATCGATGGACCTCTGAGATGCGTTCCCCACCGCGATGTCATTCGTCCACTGAAAAAACACCGACCGGAAGCGATTCAGATATTGCTGCTGTCCATATTGAAATCGATCTTCCGGCGCGGAGGCGTTATTGTCGGGGTTTGCCGTAAATGCTCGGCGGATTTTGTAGGCGTCGGAGTTCTCGGGGCATGATGCTAGATAATAGAAAAATCTTAGAGGACCATATTGTGAGTAGGACGCGTTAGCCTCCAATCGTTGCATCAGGCCGCGACCAAACACTTTTTCGACATGCTCTCTCATGTTTCCGGTTGGCGATACGAAGGGGGCCCTGGTTGAGAGAGGTCTCCTCTTTTTCTTCAACACCAATGTGGGCAGGTCCATGGGAATGCCGTGCGTTCCGGCCATCGCCTCCAGCAAGAGTCCGGCTTGCCAGCCCAGATGCTCCGGAACCTCAATCCGCCAATCCAAGAACACGCGACGAAGCTGGCTTCCGGTAACCGTCCCGTGCCCAGCCAATGCAGAATGGACGGCTTGGGCATCCAATCCGATCGGAGAACAAAGCGAACGCAGGAAGAGCAATATTCCTATTTTTGCGTGCGCTCCATCCCAAATAGATATCACTCGTAACAATGCTCGAGGATAGTAGTCACGCAGATAAAGAATTAATTCTGCTATTTGTATGTAGAGCGACCCACCTTTCTGCCCAGTGAAAGCAAGGTAAAGAGGCTTCTCAAATGGTATATTGCACCTTTCTCAAATTGCTTCTAATGCTAGGTATGTAAGTTTTTCTTCTTTGAGATAATTCTCTGTGCAGACTGAGCCGTCAAAGCCCCAGAGCAGATCCTCGCACATTCGGGAAAGAGCCTCCGGGTTATCTGCTTGGCCCGTGCGTATGGCAGTGAGGACAGCCGACGCGCTCGGATCGGCTCTCTCCGCTGCGGAAGTCATACCGATGGCGCATGAAGGCTTCCATTGCTTGGAATTCATGCGAATTGCGGCCACCAGTGGAACCATGTGGCGGCGCGGATACGGTCGGGATCATCGGCGAGACCGCAGCAGCGATCGGCGAGTGCTTGATCGAGGGCATCGAGATCCTCGAAGTAGGTGTTGGCGATCGTCTCGTTGGTCAGTGGCCAGAGATGCTCGGCGGGCTGCAATTCGGGGGAATACGGGGGTAAGAACTCCAGCGTGATGCCCTCCGGGATGTCCAGCGAGCCGGCGACATGCCAGCCCGCGCCATCGAGGACGATGAGCACCTGCTTGGTGGGCCCGGCCCCGACCTCGCGGGCAAAGGCGTCCAGGATAGCACCGAACATGGGCGCATCGAGGCCATCGACGAGAAACCAGATCACCTGTCCGGTGCTCGGCCGTACGAAGCCCGCGAGATACATCCACTCGAAGCGCTGGTGGCCGCGCGCCACCGGCCGGCGGCCGCGCGGCGCCCACACTCGGCGGAGCACCGGCTTCAGCCCGACGCGATGCTCATCCATCGCCCACACCTCCAAGGGTGTGTCCGGGTCTTCCTGCTGGAGGGCCTGCACACGGCGGCGGAACCGGGCCTTGAAGACCTCCTGGGCCAAGGGATCGGCTTCGGCATGGCGGGGGCGCGGTATTTGGCGGGTGAAGCCGAGCCGGCCCAGATAATCGGTGCCGCGCCGGGGTGAGACGAGCCGGCCAAGCATGCCGGCGATCCACTGGGCGACCGAGTGGCCCGTCCACAAACCGCGGCCGGGCGGCGGATCGGCCAGGCTAGTCCTCAGGCTTTGTCGCTGGTTTTCGTCGAGCAGCGGTCTGGCGCCGGGGTTGAACTGGCGCTGGTCACCCAGCCCCGCAACCCCGGCCTCGTTATAGCGTCCCACGATGACGCTGACCCAGCGCGGCGTGTACCCCGTCACCTCGGCCACGAACTGGGCCGAGCGCCCACTGGTCAGCAGCCAGATGATTTGCAGATGCGTCCGCTCCGTCGCATCCGTCGCGGCCTTGTACAGCCGATGCAACTCATCGGCGTCAAGGTGATGAACCAGGTGAACCTTGCTGCCCATGCCAAATCAGGTGGATCGGGCTCGCCTCAAAGGAAGCCTTCACACGCCGTCGGTATCAGGCGTACGATGAAGAGGCGTACACTGCGTCGGCGCTCGTTCACCCCCGGTCCGCTGAGTCCCGCGAGGGCGCGATTCACGCCGGGCAGGCTCCGAGCGGCGGCTTTGATCAGCCACAGCCTACTCGGGCAGGAGGCGTTGTGTGAGGATGCGCGGCGGTGTGTCACTTGGCCCTCTCTTTAAGAGATGGGAGTGAGCATGCGATGACTATGACATGAGGCTGAATCTAGGGTCATCAATCACACACTCGATTTTTCCGGGGTAGAAAAATCTTCGCCACCACCGAGAATCCGTCCTTCGAGCTGAACGCGGCGCTGCTGTCGCGTGCCCAGGTCTTCGTGCTGAACCGGCTGGACGACGCGGCGCTGGAAAAGCTGCTGTCGCGGGCCGAGGCGGAGATGGGCCGTCCGCTGCCTCTGACGCCGGACGCGCGGTCCGCGCTGAAGGCGATGGCCGACGGCGACGGGCGCTTCTGCCTGAACCTCTGCGAGGAGCTGTTCGCCCTGCCGGTGCCGGAGGACGGGGCGCTTCTCGACAACAACGCGCTCGCCACCGCCATCCAGCGCCGCGCCCCGCTCTACGACAAGGCGCAGGAGGGGCATTACAACCTCATCAGCGCGCTGCACAAGTCGCTGCGCGGTTCGGACACCGACGCGGCGCTCTACTGGTACGCCCGCATGCTGGAGGGTGGGGAGGACCCGCGCTACATCGCCCGCCGGCTGACCCGTTTCGCGGTGGAGGACATCGGCATGGCCGATCCCAACGCGCTCGCCCAGGCCACCGCCGCCTGGGAGGCCTACGAGCGGCTGGGCAGCCCGGAGGGCGAACTGGCCATTGCCCAACTGGTCATCTATCTGGGGACGGCGCCCAAGTCGAACGCCGGCTACACCGCCTACAAGAGCGCGGTGCGCGCCGCCAAGGAAACCGGCAGCCTGATGCCGCCCAAGCACATCCTGAACGCCCCGACCAAGCTGATGAAGCAGATCGGCTACGGCAAGGGTTACGAGTACGACCACGACACGGCGGACGGCTTTTCCGGCCAGAACTACTTTCCGGACGGCATGGCGCGGCGCGCCTTCTACCAGCCGGTCGAAAGAGGTTTCGAGCGCGAGATCAAGAAGCGCCAGGACTACTGGGCGCGCCTGCGTGAGCGCAAGGCCGCAGACGGGGCCTTGGGAGGGGACGAGTAGCCGCGTTTCACGGCTTCGGATAGGCGACCCCAAGAATCCAGGCCGGCGCCTCCGGCGGACCGGAAACCTCGAACACATAGGTCACGGTTTCACTGGTGAAGGGCCGCGCGCGAACGCAGCGCCCGGCGCCGTCGGTTTCTTCGCACCGCATCGAGGGGACCTGAACGCTCAGCGTCTTGCCGTATTGGGTGCTGCCGATCTCGTCGCCGCACAGCAGTTGTCCCGGATGGCCGGTCAAGGCCTGCCACGCTGCGTCCCAGGCCCGGCGGTCGGCAAACATCGGCGTGCCGATGCTCTGCCCGGCCTTGGGCGGTGGCACCGCGCCCAGAATGTGTCGCGCGAGACGGCCGCCCTCCGCCATGTTGCGGTCGGGATCGGCCGAAAGCCGGACGCTTGGGATTTCCAGGCAGGGAGCGCTCCGTGCCGGTGCGGCGAACAAGAGCAAACCGGCGATGAGCAGTCCGGCGATCTTGAGGGTGGGCATGGGGATACTCCAGTGCAATGGTCCTGCGCTGACAGTCGGACGTTCCGTTTTCAGCATCGTGAAATTGGATTGGGGCGATCAGGAATGACGACGGACGCCGCGGTGCCGGACTTGGGGCGCTTCATCGCCATCGACTGGTCGGGCGCCGCGGGTAAGCGCTACGCCGGCGTCGCCGTCGCCGAATGCCGCGCCGAAGGGCCGCCCCGGATCGTCGCGCCCGCCGACCGGCTGTGGTCGCGCTCCGCCGTGTTCGACTGGCTGCTCGACGGGCTGGAGCGCGGGCCGGCGTTGGTCGGCATCGACTGCGCCTTCTCACTGCCCTTCGACGTGGCCCGGCGCTATTTCCCCAACCCCGAGGCGGCGACGGCCTTCGACCTGTGGGACCGGGTGGAGGCGGTGGCCGGGGCGGAACCGGACTTCGCCGGGGGCAGCTTCGCGGCGCACCCGGACTATGGCACCGATTTCTGGCGCGCCGGGACGCAGCCGGACTGGTACCGCGACCCGCACCGCCTGACCGAGCGGGTGTGCCGCGCCGATGGCTACGGCAGCCCGCAGAGCCCCTACAAGCTGATCGGCGCCAAACAGGTGGGGAAGGGCGGTCTGGCCGGGATGCGGATGCTGCGCGCCCTGAAGCGGGCGGCGCCGGACCGGGTGGCCGTCTGGCCCTTCGACCCGCCGTTGCCGGGGCGCACCGTCTTCTGCGAGATCTACCCGCGCCTGTTCCTCATCCGCGCCGGCTTCGGGCTGCGCAAGATCCGCGACGGGGCGGCGGTCGACGCCGCGCTCGCCGTCCTCGGTGCGCCGCCCGCCGGCCTGTCCGGAGCGGTGACCGACCATGACGCGGACGCGCTTGTCTCCGCGGCGGGGCTGCGCTGGCTGGCAGGGCGGGAGGAGGTGTGGAGTCCACCGGCCATGGACGCGCGGGCGCGGCGGCAGGAGGGCTGGATCTTCGGCGTGGGCGACCGGAATGCGGGAGTTCCTGCGCCCGGCGCGTGACAAGCCGCCGCAATTCTGGCTCTAATCCGCGCGGGATGCCCGTCGTCCCGTCCGTTCCGGAGGTTTCGTGATCGCATCACCGTCCACGCTCGCCGCGGTCGCCGTCGGTGGTGCCGTCGGTTCCATGGCGCGCTATCTGCTGATGACGGCGGTCGGCCATTGGCTGGGCACGCAGTTTCCCTACGGGACGCTGATCGTGAACGCCGTGGGCTGCTTCACCATGGGCGCGCTGGCGGAGCTGGCCGCGCTGGTGTGGTCGCCGTCGCCGGAGCTGCGGGCGCTGCTGATGGTCGGGGTGCTGGGGGGATTCACGACCTTCTCCTCCTTCACGCTCGACGTCGGGCTGCTGGTGGAGCGGAACGCCCTGCCGGCGGCGGCGGGTTACATCCTGGCCTCGATGGTGCTGACCATCGCGGGTTTCTTTGCCGGCCTCGCGGTCGTGCGTTCTCTTGTTTCGGTGCCCGTTTGATGAGTGAGAACAAAACCCCCAGCGTGGAAACCCGGACCGTGACGTCCGACGAGGCCGACGTTCGCCTCGACCGCTGGTTCAAGCGCCATTTCCCCGACGTGGGGCACGGCTATCTGCAGAAGCTGCTGCGCACCGGCCAGATCCGCGTGGACGGCAAGCGGGCGGAGACCTCGACCCGGCTCGCCGCCGGCCAGTCCATCCGCATCCCGCCGCTGGCCGACTGGGCCAAGCCGGAGGGCGCCGCCGCGGCCCCCGCGCCGAAGAAGCCGGCCATGTCGGACAAGGACATCGCGGCGCTCCAGACGCTGGTTCTCTTCAAGGACGGCGATGTCATCGCGCTGAACAAGCCGGCCGGGCTGGCCGTTCAGGGCGGCACCAACACCACCAAGCATCTCGACGCCATGCTGGACGCCCTGCGCTTCGACGCGAAGGAGCGGCCGAAGCTGGTGCACCGGCTGGACAAGGACACCTCGGGCGTCCTGCTGCTGGCGCGCAACACCTTCGCGGCGTCCAAGCTGACGGAGCAGTTCCGCGGCCGCGACGTGCGCAAGATCTACTGGGCCGCCACGGTCGGCGTGCCGAAGCCCTACCAGGGCAAGATCGACCTCGCGCTGGCCAAGGAAGGCGGGCCGCAGGGCGAGCGGGTGGCCGGCGACGAGGACGACGGCAAGCGCGCCGTCACTTACTACTCGGTGCTGGAGAATCTGGGCAAGCAGGCGGCCTTCGTCGCCATGTGGCCGCGCACCGGCCGCACCCACCAGCTCCGCGTCCACATGAACGCCATCGGCACGCCGATCCTGGGCGACGGCAAGTATGCCGGGCAGGGGGCCTATCTGCCGGGCGCCGAGGTCCAGAAGAAGCTGCACCTGCACGCCCGCCGCCTGATCCTGCCGCACCCGCGCGGCGGCAACCGGATGATCGACGTGACGGCGCCGCTGCCCGACCACATGCTGACGACCTGGAAGTATCTGGGCTTCAGCGCCAGCCTGAAGGGCGATCCGTTCGAGGGGGTCGAGTAGGGGCGGGGGTTTACCCCGCTTCGCGCCCCTCCAGAAACGCCGTAAGCTGCTCCGCCGCCTGCCCGACATGCTCGGTGACCAGCCGGCAGGCCGCATCCGCGTCCCCCGCCCGGCACGCCGCCAGGAGCACTCGGTGCTCATCCTGCGACCGCGGCCGATAGCCCAGCGCCGCGAACTGGAAGCGCAGGTAGCGGTCGGCGGCCAGCAGATGCTGCTCCGTCAGCGCCAGCAGCCGGGGGCGTCCGGCCCGCGCGTAAAGCGTCATGTGGAAGCGCCGGTTCAGCTCGCCCATGCGGCCGGGATCGGCCTCCCCGTCCATCTCCGCGATCAACTCTTCCGCCTGATCGAGGTCCGCCGCCGTCAGGCCGGGCAGCGACAGGCGCAGCGCCATCGGCTCCAGAGCCATGCGGATCGCCCCGATGTCGGCGCCGTCCGCCGCCGAGATTTCCGCGACGACCGCCCCGCGGTGCGGGTGGAACTCGGCCAGCGCCCGCGCCTCCAGTTGACGCAGCGCCTCGCGCACCGGCATGCGGCTGACCCCGAAGGTTTCCGCCAGCTCCTCCTGTCGCAGTGGCGTGCCCGGCGCGATGACCCCGGTCAGGATCGCCTCGCGCAGCGTCGCCTCCACAAACTCCGTGGTGGTGCGGTGGCGCGGCTGCGCGCGCGCCACGAGGCGCGACAGCCCGTCGTTGACCGCCATGCGTGATCTCCCCTTGCCAGGATATTGGATCCAATCTATCACCGTTCCCATCGTTCTGCATCCCCGATGGAGAGTTTCGCGCCATGTCCTCTTCCGACACCGTCCCGGCGACGGGCCTTTCGACGGGGCTTTCCCTGCGCGCTCTCGGCGCCGGCCTGCTGGCAGCCCTGGTCGGCTACGCCAGTTCGGTGGCGGTGGTCATCCATGGCCTGACCGCGGTGGGTGCCGGCACGGAGCAGGTGGTGTCAGGCCTCGTCCTGGTCGGATTCGCCATGGGGCTGACGGCGATGGGTCTCAGCCTGCACCGGCGCAAGCCGATCAGCATCGCCTGGACGACGCCGGGCATGGCGCTGCTGGCCGCCACCGGCGCGGTGGAGGGTGGGTTCCCCGCCGCGGTGGGGGCTTTCGTGGTGACCGGCGTGCTGATCGTCCTGGCCGGGCTGTGGTCGCCGCTCGGCCGCTGGATCGCGGCGATTCCGAAGCCACTGGCCAACGGCATGCTGGCGGGCATCCTGCTGAAGCTGTGCTTGGCCCCCTTCCTGGCGGTGTCGCAGGCGCCGGGGATGGCGCTGCTGGTACTGGCGACCTGGGCGGTGGTGGGGCGGGTGGCGCGTCTCTACGCCGTGCCCGCCGCGGTGGCGGTGGCGCTGGGGGCGATGGCGCTGGACTCCTCCGGCAGTTTGGCCGGCGGGGCGGCGCTGTTCGGCGCGCTGTGGCCGAGCGTGACCTTCGTCCAGCCGGTGTTCACCTGGGAGGCAATGGTCGGCATTGCCCTGCCGCTGTTCGTCGTCACCATGGCGTCGCAGAACATCCCCGGCCTTGCCGTTCTGGCGACCTACAACTACGCGCCGCCGACCCGTCCGATCTTCCTGGCGACGGGGGCGGCTTCCGCCCTGACGGCGCTGGGCGGTGCTCCGACCGTCAACCTCGCGGCGATCACCGCGGCGCTCTGCGCCAGCCCGGACGCCGACCCCAATCCGGCGCGGCGCTGGCAGGCCGCCTTCGTCGGCGGCATCGGCTACATCCTGTTCGCAGGGCTGGCCGGGGTCACGGCGGTGATGGTCACCCGCTCCCCGCCGATCCTGATCGAGGCGGTGGCCGGGCTGGCACTGGTCGGCGCCTTCGGCTCCGCCCTGATGGGCGCCGTGCAGGTGGAGGCGAACCGCACCGCCGCGCTGGTCACCATGCTGGTCACCGCCTCCGGCCTGTCCTTCGCCGGGGTGGGCTCGGCCTTCTGGGGCCTGCTGCTGGGCGGGGCGGTCCACCTGCTCCATTGGCGCTCCCCGGTGTCGCAGCCGGCAAAGTGAGTTGCGCTTTCCCAATGCGAGCCGCATAAGTCCGGTACGACCCGCGTCCCGGAGGCGATGCCCGTGAGCAGCTCAGAGAATGCCCGTCCCCTGCGGCTGGCCCTGTTCGATTGCGACGGCACGCTGGTGGACAGCCAGTTCGCCATCATCGACGCCATGACCACCGCTTGGGCCGCCCACGGGCTGGGCGAGCCGGACCCGCTGGAGGTGCGCCGCATGGTCGGGCTGCCGCTGGTGCAGGCGGTGTCGCAACTGCTGCCGAACCTCGATACCGAGCGCCATGTGGCCGTCGCGGAAAGCTACAAGGACGCCTTCGCGGCGCTGCGCCACCGCGGCGACCTGCAAGAGCCGCTGTTCCCCGGCCTGCGCGACACGCTGGACGCGCTGGAGGCTGAGGGCGTGCTGCTCGGCGTGGCGACCGGCAAGTCGCGCCGTGGACTGGACGCCGTGCTGGCCCACCACGGGCTGGCGCACCGTTTCGTCACGCTTCAGACCAGCGACATCGGTCCCGGCAAGCCGCACCCCGACATGGTCTACCGCGCCCTGGCCGAAACCGGGGTGGAGGCAGCGCGGACGGTTGTGATCGGCGACACCACCTACGACATTCAGATGGCCCGCAACGCGCGGGTCGCGTCGGTCGGCGTCTCCTGGGGCTATCACGCGGTGGCCGAGCTGGAGGGCGCCGGGGCCGACCGCATCGTTCACCGCGGGCGCGAGGTGGCCGGCGCCGTGCTGGACCTGTTGCACCGTTAAGAGAGCATTCGAAGGACCCTGATGAAGCGCTTCTACAAGACCGCCTCCGTCGACGAGGCCGCCGGCGGCGGCTTCGAGGTGCGCCTGGACAACCGCCCGATCCGCAGCCCGGCCAAGGCGCCGCTGGTCTTCGCGAGCTGGCCGCTGGCCCAGGCCGTCGCCGCCGAATGGGACGCGCAGCCCGAGGACATTGCCCCGGACAGCATGCCGCTGATGCAACTCGCCAGCACGGCGGTGGACCTGATCGGCAAGGGGCGCGCCGCCATCGTCGACGGCGTGGCCGCCTATGCGGAGACGGACCTCCTCTGCTACCGCGCGGAGCATCCCCGGAACCTGGTGGAGCGGCAGGCGCAGCGCTGGCAGCCGCTGCTCGACTGGGCGACGCTGCGCTACGACGCGCCGCTGCACGTCAACGCCGGGCTGATGCCCAAGCCGCAGCCGCCCGAGGCGCTGCGCGCCCTGCGCAACGCGGTGGAGGCCTACGACGACTGGACGCTGTCGGCGCTCCAGACCGCGACCGGCTCCTGCGGCTCTTTGATCGTCGCCTTGGCGCTGGTCGAGGGGCGCATCGACGCCGAGGAGGCGTTCGAGGTATCGCAGCTCGACGAGACCTTCCAGATCGAAGCCTGGGGCGAGGATCCGGAGGCGACCAAACGCCGCGCCGCCCTGCGCGTTGACATCGCCGCCTGCCGCCGTTTCGTCGATCTGCTGCGGGCCTGATCATCCTTCGGGTGGGGACGGAATAAAGCGCCGCGACGGGCGTCCTGTCAGTGAGGGCCGGGTCCGATTGCCCGCCCCATACGACAGGGAGGTTCCGTCCATGCACCGCTTCACCCGTTTCACCGCTGCCGCGGCGATCACGCTGGCGCTCGGCCTCGCGGCACCGTCCGCCTTCGCGCAGGGCGCCATGCCTGCCAAGACCGGCCAGTCGTCCGGCGGCCCCGTGCTGACCGACAGCAAGGGCATGACGCTGTACGTCTTCGACCGCGATTCAGGGGGTAAGTCCGCCTGCAACGGTCAGTGCGCCACCAACTGGCCGCCGCTGATGGCCCCGGCGGGTGCCAAGCCGATGGGCGACTATTCCGTCGTCACCCGCGACGATGGCTCCATGCAGTGGGCCTACAAGGGCAAGCCGCTCTATGGCTGGGCGAAGGACGGCAAGCCGGGCGACACCACCGGTGACGGCGTGAACAACGTCTGGCACGTCGCGCGCCCGTAAATGCGGCCCTAAACAGGGAAAAGCCCCCGCGACGCTTGGCCGCGGGGGCTTTTCATGACCGAACCGGCAGTTATTGGCCGGTGCCCGACGGGGCGGCCGGCGGCGTGCCGGTGGCTCCGCCCGGGGCGGTCATGGTGCCGGAGGTGCCGGTGGAGGAGCGGCTCGCCGCGCCGTTCACCGTGTCGCCGGCCTTGTCCTTGTTGCGGTTCAGCGAGGTGGTGGTGTCGGAGTACTCGAACTCCGGCATCTCCTTTACCTGGTCGCGGGTCATGCCCGAGAGCTGGACGCGCTCCTGCTGGGCATCCCAGTTGGCGTTGCCGATGTCCACGGCGATCTGCTTTTCGCCGATGCCGAGGAAGCCGCCCGAGGAGATCACGAGCTGACGGGCTTGGCCGTTGCTGTCGAGGATGATGTCCTCGACCTCGCCGACCTTCTCGTTGTCGGTGCCGTAGACGTTCTTGCCCATCATGTTCTCGGCGCTGGCAAGCGTGCCGCCGGTCAGGCCGGAAGCGCTGCCGGTGGTGGCGCTGCCGCTCTTGTTCATCTCGGTCGCGGTCGGGGCGCCGGTGGTGGGGCTGCCGGTGGTCGGTGACGTGGTCTGCGCCATCGCCGTGCCGGTCATCAGCGCCAGGACGGACGCAGCCGCGATGATTTCCCTACGCATAACTCACTCCTCTCCGTGTTTCGGCGTTTCTGTCGAGTGCCTTGGTTTGTCTCGGTAAGGCAGTTCGACAACAGGGCCTCGGCGGGAATGGTCACGCGGAAAATCGAAAAAATCTTTCGGCTAGTCCGTGCAAGTTTCGGGAATAAAAGTCGCGAAGAACTCAAAAGCTTGCCCAGACTGGCTTTGCCGGAGTGACTGTGGCCTCTCCGGCTGTCAAGATCAATCCGTCTTGCCCCGCACGGGTGATGTCTTCCAGTCGCAACAAGGCAAGCGCCGTGGAGCCATGGCCGCTGCGGATCTCGCCGACCTCCTTGCCCTCCAGCGTCACCGGCGTGCCGGGGGCGGGCAGGGGGCCCTCCAGCGTCACCGGGAACAGCTTCTTCTTGATCAGGGCGCGGTACTTGGTGCGGGCGGTCAATTCCTGCCCCATGTAGCAGCCCTTGTCCCAGGAGATGGCGTTGAGGTCGTCCAGATCGTTCTCCAGCGGCAGCGCCTTGTCCGGAGTGAGGTCGCGGCTGCCCTCCGGAACGCCGAGCGACAGGCGCAGCCGGTCGTAGTCCTCCGCGCTGCGCGGAACGAAGCCCGCCGCCTCCAGCGCCGCCGCGGCGCCCTCGCGCGGCAGGAAGGCGCGGGCGCCCAGCGCCGGCAGGCGCGGGTCGGTGAAGGCGACGCCGCCCGCGAAGGGGATCGCGGCCCCGACCTCCTCCGGCAAACCCAGCCGCGCAAGCGCGTCGCCGCCGAACAGGACGACGGCCAGCATGGCGCCGGCGCGGTCCTCCAGGGTGATCTTGGAGCGCAGCTTGTACATCTTCAGGCGGCGCAGGAATTCCTCGCGCCGCTCCGTCTCGGGGTCGAGCAGAAGGGCGCCGTCCGATTCGGCGATGCGGAAGTCGTGCAGGAACTTGCCCTGCGGGGTCAGGAACAGGGCGTAGACGGCGCGGTCCGCTGCGACGCGGCGCACGTCGTTGGACACCAGCCCTTGCAGAAAGGCCGCCCGGTCCTCGCCCGCGACCGCGATGACGCCCCGGTCCTCCAGGATCGCGTAGCCCGCCTGTTCCGCCGTCATGCCCTTGCTCCGATTGTCCCGTTCAAGTCCCCGATAGTTGGGCGAAGGGGGCAGGGGAGGCAAGGGTGGCGAGAGGTATGCCCTTGCATGGCGCGTCCGCCTTTTCCGCGGACGCGCCACGGTGCAAGCCGTGGTCGATGGACCGTCAGGCGGGCTGTCAGGCCGCCGGAGGATCGATCCGCAGGACCTGCACCGACTTGGTGCGGCCGTCGAGCGTGCCGTAGGCGATGGATTGCCCCTCGGACAGGCCGAGCAGGGCGGCGCCCACCGGGGTCAGGATCGAGATGCCGTCCTGGCGCCGGGTCGCTTCGTCCGGTGTGATGAGTGTGGCGGTGTGCCGCGTGCCCCGGTCGTCCGCGAATGTGACCCGGCTGCCGAGCCGGACGAAGGGCGTGCCGCCGCTATCGGGGGAATCCGCGACATTGGCGCGGTCGACCTCGCGCTGGAGGAAGTCGATGACGCCGGCGGGTCGGCTGAGATGGGCGAGAAGGACGTCGAGGCGCCCGAGATCCTGAGGGGTGATTCGGATCGGTGGCGGATCGCCGAGCATCGACTTGCGGTTCATTCCAAAAGCTCCATAAGCAAAGGCCGCCGGAAGTGGCGGCCCTTTCCATAGCTGATGACGACGGCGGCCTCTTGTCAACCGTGCGGCGGCGTGGCATCTGTCCGTGTGCGAAGCAACTGCTGAATTGTTGGGTCATCTGCCGCTTTGTTGGGCTGCGACAGGCGCCCGAAACGGGGCGAATGACCGCAGGCTGGGCAATCGCTTCCCCTGTTGACGGCGAACAGCCTTGACGGGCAAGACTCTCCGAAAGTGGCATGGCTTTGGCAATGCCCTGCCGACTTCACTCCTACCCGGTCCGCCTCCTTGGATTCCCCATCCGTGTCATCCCCTCCGCACCGGCTCGAACTGCGCGGCATCACCAAGCGCTTTCCGGGATGTCTGGCAAACGATCAGGTCGATCTCGTCCTCCGGCCGGGGGAGATCCACGCGCTGCTGGGCGAGAACGGCGCCGGCAAGTCGACGCTGGTGAAAATCATCTACGGCGTGCTCCACGCCGACGCCGGCCAGATCCTGTGGAACGGGCATGACACCCACATCCCCGATCCGGCGGGCGCGCGCCGGCTGGGCATCGGGATGGTGTTCCAGCATTTCTCCCTGTTCGACACGCTGACGGTCGCCGAAAACATCTCGCTCGGCCTCGACCAGCCCGGTCCGATGGACGCGCTGTCGGCGCGCATCGCCGAGGTATCGGAGCGTTACGGCCTGTCGCTGGACCCGCGCCGCCACGTCCACAACCTGTCGGTCGGCGAGCGGCAGCGGGTGGAGATCGTGCGCTGCCTGCTCCAGGACCCCAAGCTGCTGATCATGGACGAGCCGACCTCGGTCCTGACGCCGCAGGAGGCGACCCGCCTGTTCGAGACTTTGCGCCGTTTGGCGGCGGAGGGCTGCACGATCCTCTACATCAGCCACAAGCTGGAGGAGATCCGCGCGCTCTGCGACACCGCCACGGTGCTGCGCGGCGGGCGCGTGGTCGGAAGCTGCGACCCACGCCGGGAGACGGCGCGCAGCCTCGCCGAGATGATGATCGGCACCGAGCTGTCGACTCCGGAGCGGTTGCCGCAGGGGGAGGCCGGGGCACCGAAGCTCCAGGTGCGGCATCTTTCCACCACCTCCGACAACCCCTTCGCCACCAACCTGAAGGACGTGTCGTTCGAGGTGCGGGCCGGCGAGATCCTGGGCATCGCCGGTGTCGCCGGCAACGGGCAGGCGGAGCTGATGGCCGCGCTGAGCGGCGAGGCGCTGGTGCCCGACCCGGCATCGGTCGCCATCGAGGGGCGGCCCGCCGGGCATCTCGGCCCGCGCGAGCGGCGCCTGCTCGGCCTTGCCTTCGTGCCGGAGGAACGGCTGGGCCGCGGCGCCGTGCCGGAGCTGAGCCTGTCGGAGAACGCGCTGCTCTCCGGCTACGCCCGCGAGCCGCTGGTGCGCAGCGGGCTGGTGCATTTCGGGCGCGCCCGCTCCTACGCCGAGCGGATCATCGGCGCCTTCAACGTGGTCACCCACGGCCACCGGGCGGAAGCGCGGTCGCTGTCGGGCGGCAATCTCCAGAAATTCATCATCGGCCGCGAGATCCTGCAGAAGCCGCGCTTGCTGGTGGTCGGCCAGCCGACCTGGGGCGTGGACGCGGGTGCTGCGGCGGCGATCCACCGGGCGCTGATCGACCTCGCGCGGGCGGGTGCGGCCGTCCTGGTGATCAGCCAGGACCTGGACGAGCTGTTCGTGCTGAGCGACCGCATCGCCGTGCTGTTCCACGGCCATTTGTCCGAAAGTCGCCCCACCCACCACACCAGTGTGGAGGAGATCGGCCTGCTGATGGGCGGCCTCTTCAACCACCCGCCCGACGAGGATGAGGAGTGATGGGACCGACGCTTTATCCCCTCTCCCCTCTGGGGAGAGGGAAGGGTGAGGGGGATGCCCTTTTGCCGAACGCCGCGCCCTGCGCAACCCCCTCACCCCAACCCTCTCCCCGCTCCCGGCGGACCTTTGGTCCGCCTGCCGCGCCAGCGCAAACTCTGTTTGCGCGTGAGCGGAGGGGAGAAGGGGCAATCCTCGGCAAGGTGCGGGCATGACCCTCCTCCGTCTCGAACCCCGCGGCGAGGCGTCGCGCGCGATGGTCTACGCCACGCCGCTGCTGGCGGTCGCGCTCACGCTCGTCAGCGGCTTCCTGCTGTTCTGGGCGATGGGCTTCGACCCGGTGAAGGCGCTGCACGCCTTCTTCATCGCGCCGCTGATGTCGCTGCGCGGCCTGGGCGAACTGGCGGTGAAGGCGACCCCCTTGGTGCTCTGCGCCATCGGCCTCGCCATCGGCTTCCGCGCCAACGTCTGGAACATCGGGGCCGAAGGGCAGCTCACGCTCGGCGCCATCACTGGGGGCGGTCTGGCGCTGGCCTTCTACGGCGAGGGCGGCTGGTGGCTGCTGCCGCTGATGATCGTCGCGGGCATGGCCGGCGGCGCCTTGTGGGCGGCGATCCCCGCCTTCCTGCGGGTGCGCTTCAACGCCAGCGAGATCCTGACCAGCCTGATGTTGAACTATGTGGCGCTGCATCTGCTGAACTACCTGATGCACGGCCCCTACCGCGACCCGGACGGCTTCGCCTTTCCGGAATCCCGCCTGTTCGAGGCCGACGCGGTGCTGCCGCTGCTGGTCGCCGGGACGCGCGTGCATCTGGGGTCGCTGTTCGCCCTGCTGGCGGTGGCGGCAGGCTGGTTCCTGATGGCGCGCACCTTCATCGGCTTCCAGATCAAGGTCATCGGCCTGACCCCGACGGCCGCGGGCTACGCCGGCTTCAACCAGAAGAAGATCATCTGGCTGACGCTGCTGCTGTCCGGCGCGCTGGCCGGTCTGGCCGGTCTGGGCGAGGTCGCCGGGCCGATCGGCCAGATGAATCCGACCATCTCCCCCGGCTACGGCTACACCGCCATCATCGTCGCCTTCCTGGGGCGGCTGCACCCGGTGGGCATCCTGCTGGCCGGCTTCCTGATGGCGCTATCCTTCATCGGCGGTGAGGCGGCGCAGATCGCGCTCGGACTGCCCAAGGCCATCACCGGCGTGTTCCAGGGCATGCTGCTGTTCTTCCTGCTGGCGACCGACGTGCTGATCCGCTACCGCGTGCGCTTCGGCGCGAAACGGGCCGCAGGGACTGTGGTGGGGAGGGCCGCGGCATGAGCGCCGAACTGGCTCTTCTCGGCCCGATCCTCGCGGCCATGCTGGCCGCCGCCACGCCGCTGCTGTTCGCCGCGCTGGGCGAGCTGGTGGTGGAGAAGTCCGGCGTCCTGAATCTGGGTGTGGAAGGCATGATGCTGGTTGGTGCCGTCTGCGGCTTCGCCGTGGCGGTCCAGACCGGCAGCTCCACGCTGGGCTTCGTCGCCGGGGCGGCGGCGGGGGCGGGCATGGCGGCGCTGTTCGGCGTGCTGACCCTGCTCCTGCTCGCCAACCAGGTGGCGACCGGCCTCGCGCTGACGCTGTTCGGCGTCGGCCTGTCGGCGCTGATCGGGCAGGGCTTCGTCGGCATCCCCATTGCCGACGTGCCGGAACTCTACATCCCCGGCCTGACCGACCTGCCGGTGATCGGCAAGGCGCTGTTCGGGCAGGACGCGCTGGTCTATCTGGCGCTGGCGGCGGTACCGGCGGTGCACTGGTTCCTCTACGCGACGCGCAAGGGGCTGATCCTGCGCGCGGTCGGCGAGAACCACGCGGCGGCCCACGCGCTCGGCTACAAGGTCATCCGCATCCGCTTCCTCGCCGTGCTGTTCGGCGGTGCGATGAGCGGCATGGCCGGGGCCTTTCTGTCGCTCGACTACACGCCGATGTGGGCGGAGGGAATCTCCTCCGGGCGCGGCTGGATCGCGCTGGCGCTGGTGGTCTTCGCCACCTGGAAGCCGGGCCGTGTGCTGCTTGGCGCCTGGCTGTTCGGCGGGGTGACCATTGCGCAGCTCCACGTCCAGGGGCTGGGAATTGACATTCCGTCACAACTCTTGTCGATGCTGCCTTATCTGGCTACCGTCATCGTCCTGGTGGTGATTTCACGCGATGTCGCCCGAATCCGGCTGAACGCGCCGGCCAGCCTCGGGAAGGTTTTCCATCCCGATGCCTGATGGGCCGACGCCTGACGGGCTCCGGGATGTTTGCAAGTCTTACGTTCGTGCTCAATCAATTGGATCAGGGAGCAAACACGTGAACAGAAGGACCATGGGCAAGGCCCTTATGGGTCTGGCCACCGGCGCCGCCATGCTGGCGCTGGGCGTCGGCGCGGCCGACGCGCAGGAGAAGATGAAGGTCGGCTTCGTCTATGTAGGTCCGATCAGCGACCACGGCTACAGCTACCAGCACGACCAGGGCCGTCTGGCCGTGGAGAAGGAACTGGGCGACAAGGTCACCACCACCTTCGTCGAGAATGTGCCCGAGGGCGCCGACGCCGAGCGCGTGATCGAGCAACTCGCCTCCTCCGGCCACAAGCTGATCTTCACGACCTCCTTCGGCTTCATGAACCCGACGCTGAAGGTCGCGCAGCGCCATCCCGACGTGAAGTTTGAGCACGCCACCGGCTACAAGCGCTCGGCCAACGTCGCCACCTATTCCGCGCGCTTCTACGAGGCCCGCACGGTCATCGGCCAGATCGCCGGCAAGATGACCAAGTCGAACATCATCGGCTACATCGGCTCCTTCCCGATCCCCGAGGTGGTCAGCGGCATCAACGCCTTCACCATCGCCATGCGCGAGGTGAACCCGAAGGCCGAGGTCCGCGTCGTCTGGGTGAACAGCTGGTACGACCCCGGCAAGGAAGCCGAGGCCGCCAAGGCCCTGATCGACCAGGGCGCCGACGTGATCTCGCTGCATACTGACAGCCCGGCGGCCATTCAGGTCGCGCAGGAGCGTGGCCTGTGGGTGTTCGGCCAGTCGTCGGACATGACCCGCTTCGGCCCGAAGGCGCACCTGACCGCCATCGTCGACGACTGGCGCGAGTATTATGTGAACCGCGTCAAGGCGGCTCTGGACGGTTCCTGGAAGTCGCAGGACACCTGGGGCGGCTTCAAGGACCACATGCTGTTCCTGGCCCCCTACAACCCGGCGCTCCCGGCGGATGTCGTCGCGGCGGCCGAGAAGACCCGCACCGACATCATGGAAGGCAAGCGCCACTCCTTCCAAGGCCCGGTGAAGGACCAGTCCGGCAAGGTCGTGATCGCCGAGGGCAAGCAGGCCACCGACGAGCAGATCCTGAAGATGGACTGGTACGTCGAGGGTGTGCAGGGCAAGGTTCCGAAGTAAGCGGAACCGGTCGCCAAGAAAGAAAAGGGGAGGCTTCGGCCTCCCTTTTTTGTTGCCCGCTTTTATGGGCCGCCGCTCAGCCCGGCTGGCGGCCCAGCGCCGCCCAACCGGCGGGGGCGAGGCGCATCACCTCCGGTCCACTGCCGGCGGGGTTGGGCTCCATCGTCACCAGCTCCCGGTTCTCGAACCAGACCCAGCGGGGAACCTCCGCCGCGGTGGGGACCCAGCCTTCGGCCATCCGCTCCAGCACCGCCAGATCGGCGGCGGCGATCGGGAATTTCGGCTTCGCCGGGGCACGGTTGGGCGCGGCAGGGGCGGGCTGGGGCGCCGCCGGGGCGTCCTGCCCGGCGCGGGCGGGTATCCAGGCCGTCTGGAAGGCGGTCAAAGCCTCGTTCAGTTCGCCGCGCAGCGGCTCGGACGGGCAGCGCAGGTAGCGGTCCAGCAGGGCGTGCAGGGCTTCGGCGGAAGGGAGCAGGGTTGCGGGCATGGGGCGGTTCCGTGATCGGCGTGGTCCGGCACCGCAGCCATAAACGCAAGGGGCTGGAAAAGAAAGGCTCCGCCGCTTCAGGGAGCGCGGCGGAGCCTGTCGAGGAGGCACAATCCCCTGTGCTGCCTGACTTCAAACACGCTCGCCGGGCCACCGGTTCCATCTTCCCTTCCGGGGTGACCCGCAAGGAAGCGGTCCGAAAGCCGGGACGATGCGTTGACAGCCGCAGGACGGGCTCTCGCGTCGGAAAGGGAAACGCATCGTGGGGAACGGATTCCGGAAGGCGTCGCAGGTCATTTATTTCCTGGCGACCGGCGTGTTGATGCTGTTCGCCATGGTGTTCATCGGCGTGGCCGCCTATGCGGTGTTTCACAGCCTTCTGCTGCTCGACATCGAGGCGACGACTCACGGGCTGCTGGACGGCGTGGGCATGATCGTGCTGGCCATCGCCGTCTTCGAGATCGCCAAGTATCTCTATGAAGAGGAGTTGGAGCACGACCGTGAGTTGCGGCACGCCGACGAGGCCCGCCGCACTCTGACCAAGTTCCTGACCACCATCATCATCGCCGCCAGCCTGGAAGGGCTGGTGCTGGTGTTCGAGGCGCGGACCTCGGACATGAGCGACATGGTGTATCCGGCCATCCTCCTGATGGTCATCGTCTTCATGGTGCTCGGGCTTGGGCTCTACCAGCTGATCAGCCGACGGGCGGAGACCATCGACCCGAAGGAGGGGGATTCCTGACCGCCCCTCGCGTTCCAACATTGCTGGGAGGAGTTGTTGATCCCTCCCAGCCAGAGCGGAGCGCCCCCATGTTCGACCCCGCCCAGATCGGCCGCATCTCTCCCGTGGAGCAGGCCGACGCCCTGCGCACCCTGATCGCCGTCTTCGCCACCGCGGTGGTGCGGCCCGGCGAGAAGGCGCCGCGCAACGCCGTCAGCGCCGAGATCGTCGACATCCTCGACGAGGTGCCGGCGGAGCGGGTGGAGGCCGTGGCCCAGCTCTTCACCATGATGGCGCTGCGGCTGCGGCGGAAGGGGCGGCCGCGCCGCACCGCCTTCCGCCTGACGCTGGAAACGGCGTTGCTTGCCCGCTCCTACGTCGGGGAGCCGGCGCCGCAGAACGAGACCAGCTACCTGTCGTCCGACCGGCCCGGCCTGGGGACGATCGACCATGCCTGCAACGAGATGCTGGAGCGCATGGCCGGCGTGCCGGATGAGGAGCAGCGGGCGTGGCTGACCGCGCAGGTGATCGCCACCGGTCTGATCGACGCCGATCGCCGCCACCGGCTGGGCGGCCCGGACCGCGACCTGGGTGACATGGCGGTGGCGGAGTTCCTGCTGCGCACGGCGGCCCAGTATCTCGCGGCCACCGCTGTCCGCACCCCGCCGGGCGATAGCAAGGGCTGAGACCAGCGGGGCGGGCTCATTGCAGGGCGATGATCGCGGCCATGGTTGCGTAGCGCTCGATCGACTGGGAGGAGGGCGAGCGTATCGCTTGCCGGGTGATGGCGAGCTGGTTCTCGTGCGAGACTGGCTGGCGCACCCCCAGATGGGCGACAACCTTGGCGAGCGGCACGACGTGGGCCGAGGACAATTCCCAGTTCACGATGGCGCCGCCTGCCGGGCGCCCGGGCGTGACGGCGGACTGCGCGACCCGCAGAGTGATGGAGGACGCCAGCGACTCCAGCCCGGTCACCGGAACGAAATACAGCGTGAAGCTCCGCGAGGTGGGGCGCCAGGGCTCCGCCGCCCGGCAATCGGGGAAGGCCAGGCCGGTCTGATCGTGGAACAGGCGCTGGAGCGCCGCGAGCGGGCTGGTGACGCTCTCGTAGCCGCCGCCGGGAACCGCCCATTGACCTGCGGCGTCGACGATCCGCGGTTCCGCCGGGCCACGGCCCCACCAAGTGCTGACCTCGCGCCGCCGGACGATCAGGACCTTCGTCCCCTCCAGAAACGCCACATGGACATGGCGCATCGCCTGTTCCCCCGCATCCCGTTGACTTCGCAGCCGGAGACGGGCGGGAAGGGCGGGGCGTGAACGGCTTAAGGAGAGGGAACCACGCGGTTCCGCCCTTCGGCCTTCGCCCGATAGAGCGCGGCGTCGGCCACCCGGAGCGCGTCGTCGATGCCGTTGGGAGCGCCAGGCATCACAGGGGCGACGCCGAAGCTGGCGGTCATGCGGAACGAATCGCCATCCGGCCCCATCTCCTGCGCGGCGACGCGCTGGCGCAAGCGTTCCGCCACGACCGACGCATCCGTCAGCGCGGTGTTGGGAAGCAGAACCACGAACTCCTCCCCGCCGTAACGGCCGATCAAGTCGCCGGGGCGCAGGGCGCCGTCCAGCGTCTGTACGAACCGCTGCAAGGCCGCGTCGCCGGCGGCGTGGCCGCGGCTGTCGTTGATGCGCTTGAAATGGTCGATGTCGGCGATCAGCAGGGACAGGGGCTGCCGGGACCGCAGCGCCCGCCGGATCTCCTCATCCGCACGCTCCAGAAGGGCGCGCCGGTTGGCGACGCCGGTCAACGGGTCGGTCTGCGCCTGAGCAATCAGCAGCCGGTGCATTTCGGTGATGCGGCCGCCCGCCTTCAGTCGCGCCTTCAGGTGGGCGCGGTTGACCGGCTTGTGGATGAAGTCGTCCGCCCCGGCGTCCAGCGCCTTCATCTCGTAGAAGGGTTCGTCATGGGACGTCATCAGGATCAGGTAGCTGTAGGCGGTGCGTGGATCGGCCTTCAGAAGCCAGCACACCTCCAGCCCCGACAGCCGCGGCATCTCCCAATCGATGATGGCGATGTCGAAGGATTCGGCCTGGGCAAGGTTCAGCGCTTCCCGGCCGTCCCTGGCGAGGATCACGTCATGGCCATAGGACGCCACCTGCTCCGAGAGCATGGTGCGCATCAGGACCGTATCGTCGGCGATGAGCACGCGCATGGCGGGAAACTGCCTCATACCTTCGTCTGCGGTCAATGAGTGGAAGACCGCCGCGGCGTCATTTTCAGGCGTCCGTCCCTGCCGTCCTATCGCCTTCACGGTAACGTTGCGCCTAAGGTCGTGGTCGCCCCGCTGCGGCCCTTGCGGCATAGTACGGGCCGAACGGGGCGCCCATGTCCGGGCGCGCAACGCAAGAGGGGACAGCATGGCCCGCTATACGGGCGTCTACGGATTTCCGGAATCGGCCGACGGCGCGCGGCGTCTGGCCGAGGCTCTGAACGTTCCCTGCCACATCGCCGAGCTGCACCGCTTTCCCGATGGGGAAAGTCTTGTCCGTATGCCCGAACCGGTCGAGCGGGCGGTGGTCTACCGCTCGCTCGACCGTCCGAACGACAAGCTGGTGGAACTGACGCTGGCCGCCTCCGTCCTGCGCCGCCAGGGCGCCACGGAGCTGTGCCTCGTCGCCCCCTACATGGCCTACATGCGCCAGGACGCGGTGTTCCGCCCCGGCGAGCCGGTGAGCCAAGCCGTCGTTGGGGATTGGCTGGGCCGGCTGTTCGACCGCTTCGTCTGCGTGGAGCCGCACCTCCACCGCACCCACACGCTGGACGAGGTGTTCGTCGGGCGCCCCTCTGTCTGCCTCAGCGGTGCCGGGGCCATCGCCGAGCGGCTGCGCCGTGACGGGACCGCGCCCGACGCCGTGATCGTCGGCCCGGACGAGGAGGCCGCCCCGTTGGTCGGGGCGGTGGCCGGGCCGCTCGGCCTCACCGCCCTGGTCGGGCGGAAGGAGCGGCGCGGCGACCGCGACGTGACGGTGACGCTGCCCGCCGACGAACCGCTGGCCGGACGGCCCGTGGTGATCGTCGACGACGTCATAAGCTCCGGCGAGACGATCTTCTCCTGCGCGCGGGCCGCGCGGGCCGCCGGGGCGGCTTCCGTCCGGGTGTTCGGAGTCCACGCCCTGTTCGACGCCGCGGTGGCTGCCCGCTTCGAGGCGGAAGGGCTCGGCACGCCGCTGTCCTGCGACGGGGTTCCGCACCCCAGCAACGACCTGCCGCTCGCCCGGCTGATCGCCGACGCGCTGCTGGCACCCTGTTAATGGCACCTTGTTGACGGCCCGGTAACCCTTCTTCAGGCAGGATGGAGGGATAGGGCACATGAAGGCGGAGTTTCGCCATGGCACTGTCCCTCACCTTCCACGGCGCCGTCGGCACGGTCACCGGTTCCTGCTTCCGCATCCGGACCGGCGACGGCGACCTGCTGATCGACTGCGGCCTGTTCCAGGGCACCAAGACGGTCAAGGAGCTGAACTACCGGCCCTTCCCCTTCAAGCCGTCCGCCGTGAAAGCGGTCTTGCTGACCCACGCGCACATCGACCACTCCGGCCTGCTGCCGAAGCTGGTCCGCCAGGGCTTCAAGGGGCGGGTGCACACCACCGCCGGTACCGCCGACCTGCTGGCCTACATGCTGCCCGACAGCGGCTACATCCAGGAGACGGAGGTCGACCGTCTGAACCGCCGCAACCGCCAGCGCGGGCGCCCGACGGTCGAGCCGATCTACACCCAGGCCGACGCCCAGGCGGCCATCCGCCACCTGCACGCGGTCGATTACGGGGAGTGGGTGAAAGTGCTGCCCGGCATCCGCGCCCGCTTCTGGCAGGCCGGGCACATCCTCGGCTCGGCGTCGGTGGAGCTGGAGGTGACGCGCGGCGGAACGGTGGAGACGATTCTGTTCTCCGGCGACCTCGGGCCGGGCGGCAAGTCCTTCCACGCCGACGCGGAGGGGCCGCCGCGGCCCGACTGGATGGTCCTGGAGACCACCTACGGCAACCGCGAGCGGGTCGAGGTGGGCGAGGCCGAGCGGCAGGCCCTGCTGCGCGACGAGGTGCGGGCGGCGCTCGGCGCGGGCGGCACCCTGCTCATCCCGGCCTTCGCGGTCGAGCGCACGCAGGAGCTTCTCTACGACCTCCACCGGCTGTTCGATCGCGGCGAGATCCCCTTGGTCGACGTGTTCCTCGACTCGCCGTTGGCCGACGCGGTCACCGGGGTGTTCCGCCGCCATCTGGCCGATCTCGGCACCGACGGCGATCCCTTCGCCCGGCCCAACCTGCACCGCGTGCGCTCCGTCGCGGAAAGCCAGAAACTCAACGCGATCAAGGGTGGCGCCATCATCATGGCGGCCAGCGGCATGTGCGACGCCGGGCGCATCCGCCATCACCTGAAGAACCATCTGTGGCGCCCGGAGGACACGGTCCTGCTGGTCGGTTACCAGGCGCCGGGCACACTGGGCCACCTGTTGCAGCAGGGGGCGGCGAACGTCCGCATCCATGGCGAGGAGATCGCCGTGCGCGCCCGCATCCGGTCGCTGGACGTCTATTCCGGCCACGCCGACCGCAGCAGCCTGCTGGCCTGGGTGGCGGCGCGGCAGGGGGTGGGGCGCGGCCTGTTCCTGGTGCATGGCGAGGAGGAGGCGCGCGCCGGCCTGCGCGACGCCCTGGTCCGCCGTGGCTGGGACCCGGCGCTGATCCGTCTGCCCGAGCTGGACGAGGTGGCCGATCTGACCGCCGCCGTCCCGGCACTGGCGCCTGCCATGGCCCAGGGCGGTCCGCCGCGGCTGGAGCCGGAGGCTGTGGCCGCCGGGCGGGATTGGCACAACCGCTACGCCGCCTTCCTGTTGGACCTGCACCGGGCGCTGGACGCGGCGCCCGACGACGCGGCGCGGGAGGCGCTGCTCCGCGGGGTGGGCGACCGCCTGCCGCAGGCGGCGGGGCCGCCGGCAGGCTGATCGGCCTGCCCACGGTCGGGCGGCGCATGCTATAGATCGGTGATGGCAGATCGGTGACGGCAGACTGGTGACGGCCGCGAAACAAAGGGATGGCGGGGCGATGGGGAAGGTGGCGAACATCGTGGTCCAGATGGCGCGGAAGCTGACCGACGACAACGCCCGGCTGGGCCGTGTTCGCAACGCCGGCAAGCCCAAGACCTTTCCCCATTTCCGGGAGATCCGGAACGCGTACCTGGACATCCAGGGGTTGGTCTTCTCCATCCAGGAGCGGTTGCAGGAGGCGGGGGACGAACTGCCGCCCAACTTTCCGCAATGGGTAATCCGGCAGAAGCTGACCGCCATCGCCCATTTCACCGACATCAGTTACGCCTTCGTCAGCGACCCGCCCTTGGCGCTGACCAGCTCGCTCGGCGCCTTCGATGTGCTTCAGGCGGAGCAGAAGGCCTTTTCGGAAACGCTGAACGCCTTCGACATGATGCTGATGGAAGCGGGCATCGACGACAAGACTGCCGACGAGTTGGACGCCACCCGCACGAAGATTGAGCAGATCCTGGGCATGATCGAGACGCTTCTGGAGAACAGTCCCAAGGTGCTGCAGGAGTTTTGAGCGTCCCCGCACGCGAAGGGCGATTGCGGAAATATTTATACGCTTTTCGCACGGCTGCATTCTGGTTAAGGTCTACCGGCGCGCGTCGTTTCCTCCGGCGGGTTCCGGGTGGGCGGCGGGCGGCATGGGCGCCCCCGAAGGGCGCCGCAGCGGCGTGACAGGCAGCTTCGGTACGGCCATGCAGAGGTCTTCAAGCCCCGATCCGATCGACCTGGCGCCCAGCGGGTTCGCCACGGATTCGGTGGCTGTTCCGAAGCGTCTTCCCCTGCTGGCCCTGCTGGCCGCGCTTCTCCTGACCGCCCTGGCTTGGCACGACACCCGGCAGCGCGTCGCCGCGGACGCTGACAGCCGCTTCGCCCTGCGGGTGGAGGAACTGCACCGCCGGTTCGAGAACCAGATCCAGGTCTATGTTCAGGTGACGCGCTCCGCCGCCGCCCTGTTCACCGCCTATCCGGAGGTGAAACGCGCGGAATGGAACCGCTTCGTGGACGGGCTGCACCTCGTGGAGCGCTTCCCCGGCATCACCGCCGTCGCCTTCGCACGGGTTGCCGACCAATGGACGAGCCCGGAGCTGGTGACGGAAGCCCGGATGGACGGGCTGCGAAACTTCCGCATCTGGCCGGAAGCGACCGGTCCGGTCCGGCTCGTCACCCTTTACGCCGCTCCGGTCAGCGAAAGCACCCTGCGCACGCTCGGCTACGACCTGCTGTCGGAACCGGTCCGTCGCGCCGCCGCGGAGCAGGCGCGGGACAGCGGCGAGCCGGCGGTCACCCGCGCCGTCGCCCTGCGGCTCGACGAGGGGGAAGCCTCGCCGCCCGCCTTCATCGTGTTCCAGGCCGTCTACCGCGACGGGCTGAGCCCCGCCACGCAGGAGCAGCGGCGGGCCACCCTCGCTGGGCTGGTGATGACCCCGATCCACGTCGCTCCGCTGGCCGAGTCCGTGTTCGGACGGATGAACGACATCGCCGCGACGGTGTTCGAAGGGCGGCGGGAGTTTCCGCTCTACCGCAGCCGCCCGGAGCCGTCGGAGCAGCCGTTGCTGACGGCGAGCCGGGACGTCACACTGGGCAGCCGCGTCTGGTCGGTCCAGTACGAAAGCCGTTCAAGCTTCGAGGACGCTGTGGACAGCTGGAAGCCGACGCTGGTCCTGGCGACGGGGCTGTCGCTCAGCGTTCTCCTGTCCGCCCTGCTGTGGGCGCTGGCCGCGACGCGCGACCGGGCGCTGGTGATCGCCCGGCGCATCACCGCCTCGCTGCGCCGTCGCGAGACGGAACTGGATCTGCTGTTCAATCAGGCGCCGCTGGGCATCGCCCTCATCGGTCCGGACGCCAAGATCACTGACTGCAACCCGGCCTTCGCCCGCGCGGTCGGGGTGGGGCGTGACGGGCTGATCGGAATCGACACGAAGCTGCGCGCTCAGGACCCGGCGGTGATCGCCGCCATCGACTCCGCCATCGCCGGGGAGAGCGTGCGGCTGGAGGTCGACCGGCTGCTTCTGGCCGGTGGTCGGCACAGCCATTTCTCCCTTCACCTCCAGCCGGTGTCCACCCCCGGCGACCCGCCCTTCGTCATGGCCTTCGTGGAGGACATCGGCGACAAGCGACGGGCCGAGCAGCACATTCACTATCTGGCCCATTACGATCCGCTGACCGGCCTGCCCAACCGGGTCCTGCTGTTCGACCGCATCGCCCAGGCCGCCCGGCAGGCGCGACGCGACGGTGGCAAGGTCGCCGTTCTGTTCATCGATCTGGACCATTTCAAGGTGATCAACGACAGCCTGGGCCACTCTTTCGGTGACGAGGTGCTGCGGTCGGTGGCGCGGCGGCTGCACGGCGGGATGCAGCCGACCGATACGGTGGGTCGGCTGGGCGGCGACGAGTTCCTGATCGTCGTGCCGACCATCCAGAAGGCCGCGGAGGCCGCTGCGGTGGCGGACAAGGTGCTGGCTCAGCTCGCCGCGCCCTTCGCCATCGGCGGGCGGAACTTCGTGGTGTCGCCCAGCATCGGCATCAGCCTGTTCCCCGACGACGCGGAGGACGCCGAGGGACTGATCCGCTGCGCCGACATCGCGATGTACAACGCCAAGGACGCCGGGCGGAACGCCTACCGTTTCGTCACGCGCGAGATGGGCGCGCGGTCCCGCGAGCGTCTGGATCTGGAGGCGGCGCTGCGCCGTGCCCTGCAGAATCGGGAGCTGTTCCTCGTCTACCAGCCGCAGCTGCGCATTTCCGACGACCTCGTGGTCGGGGTGGAGGCTCTGTTGCGCTGGCGCCACCCGGAAGCCGGCCTCATCATGCCCAACCGTTTCCTGCCGGTGGCCGAGGAGACCGGCCTGATCCAGGCCATCGGCGATTGGGTGCTGGACGAGGTGTGCGCCCAGATCGGCCGCTGGCGCGACCAGATCGGTCTGGCGGTGCCGGTCGCCGTGAACGTCTCTGCACAGCAGTTCCGCGACGGCCAGCTTCCCGCCAAGGTGGCCGCCGCGCTCGACCGCAACGGCCTCCAAGGGTGGGAACTGGAGATCGAGGTCACCGAAGGCACCCTGATCGACGACATTCCGTCGGCCATCGCGACGCTGCGCGCGCTGAAGCAGCGTGGGTGCCTGATCGCGCTGGACGATTTCGGCACTGGCTACTCCTCGCTCAACTACCTGCACCGCTTCCCGATCGACAAGCTGAAGATCGACCGGTCCTTCATCCACGATCTCGAGCAGGACGGGGCCGGCGATTCCATTCCGCGGGCCATCGTTGGGCTGGGCCGCAGCCTGGGCCTGTCGGTGGTCGCCGAGGGTGTGGAGACGGAGGCGCAGCTCCAGCTTCTGCGCAGTCTCAAATGCGAGAGTTTCCAGGGCTATCTGTTCAGCCGCCCGGTCCTGGCGGAGGAACTGGAACCGATCCTGGCGCGGCGTGGCGCCCGCGGCCATCCCGCGTCGAAGGTGGAGCCGATGGCCAGGGAGCCGGTGTAGCGGCGGTCAGCGGGGAAAGGTCACCACACCTTCCTCCGCGGCTTGCCAGGCGGGCTTCGCGTTGTGGCCGATGGTGCTGCGCTCCTCGTCCATCCGGTCGCGATGGTGCTGCATCGATCGGTGGTGGCGGTTCAGCCCGGCTGCATCGCCGTCGCCCGACCCGTCATTGTCCCGCACCCAACCGCGCGCCACCGCCGTTCCGGCCAGGATCCCGAAGCCGGCGACCACCGCGGTGGTGATCCAGGGGTGCATCCTGGCCTCGGTGTAGAGGCTGGTTTCGCGCACGAAGCGATGCCGGCCGGCGCGCTCCCGTCCGTCGTCGCCGTGGCTGTGCAGGGCGTCGTTGCGCGGGCGGAGCGGCCCGCCGGAGCGGATGACCCGCGGCAGGGTCCGCTCCATGATCCGGTCGGTGAGCCGCGGCGCGAAGGTCTCCGCCAATGCGAACAGCTTGGCACCGCCGCCGACATAAAGGTCACGCATCGGCCGGCGGGCGCAATGCAGGATGGCCTTCGCCACGACCTCCGGCGCGTAGACCGGGGGCGGGTTGTTCGGCTCCACCTCCATCAGGTTCAGGGCGTGGTCCTCGTAGAGGCTGTCGACGGCCGCCGGCTTGATCAGGCTGACCGAGATGGGCGCGCCCTCCGCCTCCAACTCCATGCGAAGCGCGTCGGTGAAGCCCTTCACGGCGTGCTTGGTGGCGACATAGGCGCCCTGAAGCGGGATGGCGCGGTCGGACAGCACGCTGCCGATGTTGATCAGCGCCCCGCCGTTCCGCCGCAGGTGAGGGATGGCGGCCAGCGAGCCGTTGACCACGCCCCAGTAGTTCGTCTCGAACAGGCGGCGGTGGTCGTCCGGGGCGGTGTCCAGGAGCTTGCCGATGATCGCCACGCCGGCGTTGTTCACCCAGGTGTCGATCCGGCCATAGCTGCGGACCGCCGCGTCGGCCACGCGCCGCAGGGCGTCGGGGTCGGCCACGTCGGCGACGCAGTGGATCGCGTCCCCGCCCGCGGCGCGAATCTCCTCGGCCGCCTGGGCGAGCGCGTCGCGGTCGCGGGCGACCAGCACGACCTTTGCGCCCTGCCGGGCGGCCATGCGGGCGGTGACCAGACCGATGCCGCTCGACGCGCCGGTGATGATGATCACCTGCTCGTCAATGGGTTTAAGCCGCGGTTGCATGGGTGCCGTTCCTCCATCGTTCGATTGTCGGAATCCGTGCGTCATCCGCTGTGAACAGGCGGTGTGGCGGAGCGTTGCCGCCGGGTGGTGCGTCCGGGCCACTCCGAAAGGAGGGTTGGCGGGTCAGCGAAGCGGCACAGCTTTACCGGGACCTGTCAGGCGGGGAGGACACAGCGCCCATGCTCAAAACAGCCGCCAAAGCCGGCGGACTCGCCGACCGATTCCGCCGGGTGCGCGCCACCTCGGCGGAACTGGCCGTCGGGCTGTCGCCGGAGGATCAGGTGGTGCAGTCCATGCCGGACGCCAGCCCGGTCAAATGGCATCTGGCCCACACGACGTGGTTCTTCGAAACCTTTCTGCTGATCCCGAATTTGCCGGGCTACCGGCCCTTCGATCCGGCCTTCGGCTACCTCTTCAATTCCTATTACGAGGCCGTCGGCGCCCGCCATCCGCGGCCCCGGCGCGGTCTGGTGACGCGGCCCGGCGTGGCCGAGGTGGCGGCCTTCCGCGACCATGTCGACGCCGCCATGCTGACCCTGCTGGAGCGTGGCGACGCCGAGCGGCTGGCCCCGCTGGTGACGCTCGGTCTTGCGCACGAGGAGCAGCATCAGGAACTGATCCTGATGGACCTGCTGCACCTGTTCTCCTGCAACCCGGTCGCGCCGGCCTATCGGCCCTTCCGCTCGGCCTTGCGCGGCACCGCCCATGAGGGGCGCTGGATCGCGGTGGACGGCGGGATCGTCGCGGTCGGCCACGGCGGCGAGGGCTTCGCCTTCGACAACGAGGGGCCGCGGCACGAGGTGCTGCTGCGCCCCTTCCGCCTGTTCTCCCGCGCGGTGACCAACAGGGAGTGGCTGGCCTTCGTCGAGGACGGCGGCTACCGCAACCCGGCGCTCTGGCTGTCCGACGGCTGGACCACAGTCAACGCGGAGGGGTGGGAGGCGCCGGCCTACTGGCGGCGTGGCGAGGATGGCGGCTGGCGGGAGTTCACCCTGTTGGGCGAGCATCCGCTGGACGAGGACGCCCCGGTCTGCCACGTCGGCTTCTACGAGGCCGACGCCTTCGCCCGCTGGGCCGGCAAGCGCCTGCCGACGGAGGCCGAATGGGAAACCGCCGCCGGCAACATGCTGGGCATCGGGCTATCCCCAACCGGCAACACGCTGGGCAGCGGCCTGCTGCGCCCGGTGGCCGCCGTGGCGGGCGATGGCCTCACCCAAATGTTCGGCGATGTCTGGGAATGGACGTCCAGCGCCTACAGCGGCTATCCGGGCTTCCGTCCCGCCGCCGGGGCGGTCGGCGAATACAACGGCAAGTTCATGGCCAACCAGTATGTGTTGCGCGGCGGATGCTGCGCCACGCCGGACGGCCATGCCCGCGCCACCTACCGGAATTTCTTCTATCCGCACCAGCGCTGGATGTTCAGCGGCGTGCGCCTCGCGGAGGACGCCTGATGACCGCAATTTCCGCCGCCCGCGCCCATCCGGCACAGGGGCCGGCGCAGGACGATGTGTTCCTGTCCGATGTGCTGGAGGGTCTGTCCCGCCCGGACAAGAGCCTTCCCTGCAAGTACTTCTACGACGCCGAAGGCTCGGCCCTGTTCGACGCCATCTGCACGCTCGACGAATATTACCCGACGCGGACCGAGACGGCGCTGCTGCACGACCGTGCCGAGGAGATCGCCGCTCTCGCCGGGCGCGGCGCCACCCTGGTGGAACTGGGCAGCGGGTCGAGCGTGAAGGTGCGCATCCTGCTCGACGCGCTGGACGCGCCGGCCATGTATGTGCCGGTGGACATCAGCCGCGACCATCTGATCGCCGCCGCCGCCCGGCTGGCCGGCGACTACCCGGCGGTGACGGTGGTGCCGGTGGCCGCCGATTATGTGCGGGGCTTCGCGCTGCCGCGGGGCGTCGCACCGGAGCGGACGATGGCCTTCTTCCCCGGCAGCACCATCGGCAATTTCCGGCCCGCCGAGGCGATGACCTTCCTGAACGGCCTCGGGCGGCGGCTCGGTTCCGGAGCGCGGCTGCTGATCGGGGTGGACCTGCGCAAGGACCCGGCGGTGCTGGAGGCCGCCTACGACGACGCGCGCGGTGTGACCGCCGCCTTCAACATGAACCTGCTCGCCCGCATCAACCGCGAGCTGGACGGCACCTTCGATCTGGACCGCTTCGCCCATGTCGCCCGCTACGACACCGCGCGCGGGCGGATCGAGATGCATCTGCGCAGCCTGGACGACCAGACCGTCCGCATCGCCGGCCATCCCATCCGCTTTGCCCGCGGCGAGACGATCCACACCGAGAACTCCTACAAATACTCCGTCCCTGGCTTCCGCCGCCTCGCCGCCCGCGCCGGCTGGCACACGGAGCGGAGCTGGACCGACGAGCAGAGCCTGTTCAGCCTGCACTGGATGGTTCGGCATGGCTGACCCCGTTTGGCACCGGGAACACCATATCCGGAGCAGGGTTGAGTCCCGTCGAGACACCGCAACAACGGGACAGGCCCCATGACCAGCATCTTCGACCGGATCAAGCAGGACCACGACACCATCCGCCGCCTGCTCGACGCGGCCGAGAAAGCGGACGGCGACGGGCGCGCCGCCTACGAGGACTTGCAGCGCGAGCTGTGGGCCCATGGCAAGATCGAGGAGGCCGTCTTCTACCAGTCGCTGTCCAAGGCGAAGAACACCAAGCAGGAAACCACCGAGGGACTGAACGAGCACCACATCATCAACGGCTTCCTCGACGAGCTGAACGCCATGCCCGCCGACAGCACGGCCTGGAAGGCGAAGCTCCAGGTGCTCGGCGAAATCACCCGCCACCACCTCGACGAGGAGGAGGAGGAGCTGTTCGAGGAGGCCAAGAAGGCGCTCGACGACAAGCGCGCCGAGGAACTCGGCAGCATCTACGGGGAGCGCAAGAAGCAGATGCTGGCCGCCCTGGCCCCGTTGCCCAAGAGCGCATAACCAGCGCGTGACGCCAAGCGCGACGGCGTTCGGAGTGAAAGAGTGGACCGCAGTCTCTTGCGTCGGGGCTTCCCGCCGTGACAGGCTGCGGTCTTCCGTTCCGCTGCACGAACCGTCGCCATGCCCCCGATCGCAAAGACCCCGATCGCCAAGCCCGCCCCGAAATCCGCCGCCGGCTCGCTCGCCTCCTTCGCGCCCTGGGCGGGGGAGGGCGGCGTCCGCGTCTATCTGAGGCCGGTCGGTCTGCTGCCCATCGCCGCCTGGAGCGCCGGTGCGGCGGTGCCGCTGGCCGGCGGATGCTTTTCCTTCGCCACCGCCGAACTGATCGTCCGGCAGGGCGCGCGGATCGAGCGGGCCTTTGCACCGCTGACCGAGATCATGGCCTGGGGGTGGGAGCGCGGCACCGCCGTGGCGCAGAGCCTGGACAAGCGGCTGGGCGCGCTGACCCGCGGGCGGGCGCCGTTCGCTGGGCTGGACCTCGGTCGCCCGCGCATCATGGCGATTGTCAACGTGACGCCGGACAGCTTTTCCGACGGCGGCGACTTCTTCGACGCCGGGACCGCCATCGCCCACGGCGAAGCGATGCTGGGGGCCGGGGCCGACCTGCTGGACGTCGGCGGCGAGTCCACCCGACCCGGCTCCGCCCCCGTGTCGCCGGAGGAGGAGGAGGCCCGTGTCCTGCCGGTGGTCCGCCACTTCGCGGCCAAGGGCGCCGTGGTCTCGGTGGACACGCGGCACGCGCGGGTGATGCGCGCGGCGCTCGACGCCGGGGCGGCGCTGATCAACGATGTGGCCGGGCTGCGCGACCCCGGCGCGCTGCCGCTGGTGGCGGAAAAGGCGGCCCTCGTGGTCGTCATGCACATGCGGGGCGAACCCGGCACCATGCAGCAGAATCCGGTTTATGAGGACGCGGCGCTCGACGTCTTCGACTGGCTGGAGGAGCGGGTGGAGGCCTGCCTCGCCGCCGGGGTGGCGCTGGAGCGCATCGCCATCGATCCCGGGATCGGCTTCGGCAAGACGGTGGAGCACAATCTCGACATCCTGCGCCACACCGCCCTTTATCACGGGTTGGGCTGCGCCCTGCTGATCGGGCTGTCGCGCAAGACCCTGATCGGCAAGCTGTCGCGGAGCGAGCCGCCGAAGGAACGTCTGGCCGGTTCGCTGGCCGGGGGGCTGGAAACGCTGAACCAGGGCGCGCAGATCCTGCGTGTGCATGACGTTCCCCAAACGATCCAGGCGCGCGCCGTCTGGGAGGGGCTGCATCCTGCAAGGGTGCCGTGATCGAAGCGCGCACGTAACCCTTTGGCGTCTGCGCGGAAGGGTTCTTGACCCTGCCCCCCGCGGCAAGCGATGACCTTCTCACCACATCCGCGATTGCGGTACAGTGACTGGCCTATTCCTGAGGGATTTCATGACGCGACACCTGTTCGGCACCGACGGCATCCGTGGCACCGCCAACATCGACCCGATGACGGCGGAAACCGCCCTGCGCGTCGCGATGGCGTCCGCTTTGCAGTTCCGCCGGGGTGACCACCGGCACCGTGTGGTGATCGGCAAGGACACCCGTCTGTCGGGTTATCTTCTGGAGCCGGCGCTGACCGCGGGCTTCATCTCCATGGGCATGGACGTGGTGCTGCTCGGCCCGCTGCCGACGCCCGCCGTCGCCATGCTGACGCGCTCGCTTCGCGCCGACCTCGGCGTGATGATCTCCGCCTCGCACAACCCGTATCAGGACAACGGCATCAAGCTGTTCGGGCCGGACGGCTACAAGCTGTCGGACGCGGTGGAGATCGCCATCGAGACGCGCATGGGCCAGCCCTTCGCGCCGGACCTCGCCGGCTCGGCCGATCTCGGCCGCGCCTCGCGCCTTGAGGATTCGACGGGCCGCTACATCGAGTATGTGAAGAACACCTTCCCGCGCGGCCTGCGGCTGGACGGGCTGAAGATCGTCGTGGACTGCGCCAATGGCGCCGCCTACCGCGTTGCCCCGAAGGTGCTGTACGAGCTGGGGGCCGAGGTGATCCCGGTCGGGGTCAACCCGGACGGCCTGAACATCAACAAGGACTGCGGCGCCACCGCCACCCGGACCCTGCAGGAGCAGGTGGTGGCCCATGGCGCCCATCTGGGCATTGCGCTGGACGGCGACGCCGACCGCCTGATCATGGTCGACGAGGCCGGGCGCGTCGTCGACGGCGATCAGGTCATGGCGCTCATCGCCTCCTCCTGGGCACAGGCGCAGACGCTGAAGGGCGGCGGCGTGGTCGCCACGGTGATGTCCAACCTGGGCATGGAACGGCACCTCCAGGGGCTGGGCATCGCGCTGGTCCGTACCCCGGTCGGCGACCGCTATGTGGTGGAACATATGCGCGAGCACGGCTACAACGTCGGTGGGGAGCAGTCGGGGCACGTCGTGCTGTCCGACTATTCCACGACCGGCGACGGGCTGATCGCCGCACTCCAGGTCCTGGCGGTGCTGATCCAGTCCGGCGGCCGGGCGGCCAGCGAGGTCTGTCAGGTCTTCGCCCCGGTGCCGCAGAAGCTGACCAACGTCCGCTTCGCCGCCGGTTCGAAGCCGCTGGAGATCGCCTCCGTCCAGGCGGCGATCCGCGACGGCGAGGCGCGGCTGAACGGGTCGGGACGCATCCTGATCCGCAAGTCGGGGACCGAGCCGGTGATCCGCGTCATGGCGGAAGGCGACGACGAAGGGCTGGTGCACGCGGTGGTGGCCGACATTGCCGGCGCCATCACGGACGCCGCCCGGCTGGAGACCGCCTCCTAAGGCCCACCCTCCAACCAGACGACCAGACGGAAGCAATCCCGATGCAGGCCCACCCGATCAACGGCCGTGTTCTCATCGTCGCCGGGTCCGATTCCGGCGGCGGTGCCGGCATCCAGGCGGACATCAAGGCGGTCAGCGCGCTGAACGCCTTTGCCATGACCGCCATCGCGGCGCTGACCGCGCAGAACACGACGGGGGTCTATGGCGTGCTGCCCGTTGACCCGGCCTTCGTCGCCCTGCAGATGAAGGTGGTGCTGGAGGACCTGGGGGCCGACAGCATCAAGATCGGCATGCTCGCCAACGCCGCCGTCATCGAGGCGGTGGCCGACGAGTATGAGGCGCGGGCCATCAACGTTCCGCTGGTCGTCGATCCGGTGATGGTCTCGAAAAGCGGCCATTTCCTGCTGGAGCCGGACGCTGTGCAGACCCTGCGCAAGCGCCTGCTGCCCCATGCGGAACTGGTCACTCCCAACCTGCCGGAGGCGGAAGCTCTGACCGACATCCCGGTGCGCAACCTGGACGATATGCGCCGCGCCGCCGAGATGATCCGCACCTTTGGGCCGAAGGCCGTACTGCTGAAGGGCGGTCATCTGGAGGACGAGCGGCTGTGCGATCTGCTGCTCACCGAGGACGGCGAAGAAGTGTTCGAGGGACGGCGCATCCACACCCCGCACACCCACGGCACCGGCTGCACCCTGGCCTCGGCCATCGCCGCCGGCGTCGCCCAGGGATTGGGCGTGCGCGATTCGGTGGCCCGCGCCCGCGCCTATGTGGACGAGGCCATCCGCTCCGCCCCCGGTTTCGGGCACGGCCACGGCCCGTTGAACCACCTGCACACGGTCCGGCCGTTCCCGTAAGGGCGCGGCCGTTCCGTCTCCTCACACGATCGACAGCATCGCTGTCTGCGGATTCTCGAGCAGGTCGGCCAGCGTGCGCAGGCCGCGCGCCAGCTCGTCCCGGCTGTGCGGGTGGCAGAGGCCCAGCCGCACGGCGTGGGGCGCGCTGGCCCGGCCCACGGCGAACACGTCGCCGCCGGTCACCTTCACGCCGCGGCGCATCGCCTCGGCGATGAAGTCGTCGCGCCGCCAGGGCTCGGGCAGGACCAGCCAGAGATGCTGCGCCGACGCGTGTCCGCAGACGGCGCTGGCAGGCAGGATGGAGCGGGCGATCTGCTGGCGCGCGATGGCTTCCCCGCGCTGGGCTTCGGCGATGCGGTCGGCGCTGCCGTCGGTGATCCAACGCGTCGCGACCTCCGGCGGCAGGGGCGGGGAGGAGTATTGCAGGGCGCGGATGACCGCCTCGACCCGCGGCACCAGGGCCGGCGGAGCGACGACGTAGCCGACGCGCAGGCCGGCCGACACGCTCTTGGACAGGCTGTTCACGTAGACGGTGACGTCCGGGGCGATGGCCTGGATGGGCTTCACGTCATGCACCAGGAAGCCGAACACGTCGTCCTCCACCAGCATCACCCCGTAGCGGCGGGCGATCGCCGCGATCTCCATGCGTCGGGCCTGCGGCATGACGGAGGCGGTGGGGTTGTGCAGGGTCGGCACCAGATACAGCGCCTTGGGCGCCAGACGGCGGCAGGCGCTGTCGAAACTGTCTGGGACCACGCCATGGTCGTCGATGGCGATGCCCTCCAGATGGTAGCCCTCGACCGCGCTCAGCGTCTTCATGCCGTAATTGGTCAGCCGCTCCGTCAGCACGACATCGCCGGGACGCGCCACCGCGGCCAGCGCCACCGCCATGGCGTTCTGCGCGCCGGTGGTCAGCAGGACGGTGTCGGGTGAAGCCGCTGCCCGGTGCTGACGGGTGAGCCATTGCGCCCCGGCGGCGCGGTGGGCGGGTAGGCCGGCGTGCGGCGCGTATTCCAGCAGCGCCCCAAGATTCGGCGACGCGCCGATGGCGGCCAGGGTGGCGCCCATCATCGGCACCGACATCGGGTGCTCCGGAGTCACGACCGTCATGTTGATAACCGAGGGTTCGGGCCGCGGAGTCCAGCTGAAGGGGTCGGAGGGGGGCATGTGCCGCTGCCCCTGCACGAAGGTACCGCGCCCGACCTCGCCGCCGATCAACCCGCGCTTCTCCGCCTCCGTGTAGGCGCGAGTGATGGTGCCGACGGTGACGCCGAGGCGGTAGGCGAGGTCGCGGTGGGTGGGGAGCCGTGTACCCGGAGCGAGCCGGCCGCCGGCAATGTCATCGGACAGGGCATCGGCGATTGCGCGGTAACGGGGGCCTTGCCGGCCCTCCAGATCAGGAACCCAATTTGTCATAGGGACAATGATGACATTGTACCGATCCTTCGGCAAGTGTCACCGCATTGTCGCCATTGTGCGTGTCCGGTTGCGCTGCGCGTCCGGGAACCCGGATGGCCGGGCGGGCGTTGCAGTCAGGACCGCCCGGCGCTGCTTCGGCATCCCTTTCGCGCCGGGCACAGCCGGGAGAACGCAGGCATGAGCGCCGAAAACGCCATCCGACACACCTACGACCGCTTCTTCGGGGGCGAACGGAATCTCGGGCCGCTGGAACGCGCCGTGTCCACCGGCCTCGGCCTCGTCATGGCGGCGGGCGGCGTGCGCCGCGGCGCCGACGTGCGGGGCGCCATCATGGGGCTGGCCGGCGCCGCCCTGGTGGCCCGCGGCATGAGCGGCCATTGTCCTCTGAAGGCCATGGTGGCGGACGAGGATCACGACCGCCTGTCCGGTCCGCGCGCAGAGCGTTACAGCCCCGGCGAAGGGCCGCTGGAGCGCACGCCGGCCCGCACCGGGTCCTATTCCTGACGCAACGTGATGGTCATGAGGACGAGGAAGCGGCACGACGGCGCCGCTTCCACTCCTTCCAACGCCGTTCGCCGCGCACCAGCGCGCGGTTGATCGGCGGGCGAAGGAACGGAACGTCGTAAGCGAGCAGAACGAGGCCGAGGGGCAGCATCCAGATGCCCAGCACGGGCAGGAAGCTGAACAGGCCGCCGAGAATCAGCAGCAGCCCGGCGGGGACGCGCACCCAGGTCGCCCGCGGCTCGCGGAGCCAGGCCAGCGTCCGCGCCATGGAGTCGGGAAGCTTCTCCTGGATGCGATCCACCCGCCGTTCGAGGCGTCTGTGGTGCTGGTCGCTCAACGCGGCACTCTCCATCTTGTTGATCCGGCTCTGGTGGTTGTTGAAGGATGAGGCGGCGCCCCGGCTTCCCGGACCCGCCGCTCCCAAGCCGCCATATGGGAACAGCCAGGCGTGTTCCAAGCTCCCGTTCGTGTGGAACCTGTGAGGGACGGGTATCTTGAAAGGCGGCGGCCACACGGCCAATTATTAGGACAATCAGGGTCCGGGCCCCTCTGGCAGCCGAGTCATCGGTTATGAGGTGGGGGCTGCGATGTCGGATCTCTTCATCTGCCTTTGCGCCGACGGGCGTAACCGCATCTGGAGGGTTCTTCGATGGACAGCGCAGCCATCCCTTCCCGCCGCCGCTCAAGCGCGGACGATCCGCTGCCATGTGCCCACCGCCGGTCGGAGGCTTGCCGGTCAAAGGCCCGCCGGTCAGAGGCTTGAACGAGGGAGTTTTCGCAATGTTCGACCAGTATCCCAACCAGAGTCGTTGGGGCGCGGGCGCCGCGGGCGTGGACCGTGCGGCGTTCGACGAGGGCCTGCGCAAGCACATGCTGCGGGTTTACAACTTCATGATGCTCGGCCTGGGCGTGACGGGGCTTGTGGCGCTGTTCGTGGCGAGCACGCCGGCGCTGTACGTTCCGATCTTCACGACCCCGCTGAAGTGGGTGGTGATGCTGGCGCCGCTGGCCTTCATCATGGTGCTGTCCTTCCGCTTCCACGCGATGTCGGCCAGCGCGCTGCAGGGGCTGTTCTGGGCCTTCTGCGCGGTGATGGGCGTGTCGATGGCGTCGATCTTCCTGGTCTTCACCGGGGCCAGCGTGGCGCGGGTGTTCTTCATCACCGCGGCGATGTTCGCGGCGATGAGCCTGTGGGGCTACACCACCAAGGCCGACCTGTCGAAGATGGGCTCGTTCCTGATGATGGGCCTGATCGGCATCGTCATCGCCAGTCTGGTCAACATCTTCGTCGGCTCCAGCGCGCTGCAGTTCGCCGTCTCGGTCATCGGCGTGGTCATCTTCACAGGCCTGACCGCCTACGACACCCAGCGCATCAAGGAGGAGTACGCCGAGGGCTACGGGCACGAGGGCAACACCAAGCTCGCCGTCATGGGCGCTCTCTCACTCTACCTCAACTTCATCAACCTCTTCCAAATGCTCCTCCAACTCATGGGCAACCGCGAGTAACGGGACCCCTTCCGGCGCCAGTCAGGGGGGCCACACCGGGCCGGCCGCTTTCCGCGGCCGGCCTTTTTCATGCCCGGACGGTGAGGTCGCCGGAGGGTGGGCTCGTTCAGGGGTGTGCGTCACTGGGGGGTGTGGCCGTCGGGATACATCCGATATCGGAAATGTAATGGTGACAATAACGACATTGACCGGGACGATTGTGTCGACATAATCCCCATTGTCTCGATTGTTCGGGGCTGAATGTTTTGACGAAGGAGGTTCATCATGCGCACCACGGAAGCGACCCGCTCGTCCGGATCGTCCTCGTTCACGGCCGTCTTCAAGGTCATCGCGCGCGCCCTCACCGTCGGCATCCGCCCCGTCTGGTTCGTGATGGAGGCCGGTCTGAACGGCTATGAACGGTGGCGGCAGCGGCAGGCGCTGATGCGGCTGGACGATCATCTGCTGAAGGACATCGGCGTGTCCCGCGCCGACGTGGACAGCGAAGTCAGCAAGCCGTTCTGGCGGGGTTGATGCGATGAGCGCCGATGCGATCCTCTACGCCGTCGAGCCCGACCTGACCGCCGACGCCTTCATCGACGTGCTCCACCGCTCCGGGCTGGCCGAACGCCGGCCCGTGGCGGACCGCCCGCGGGTGGAGGCGATGCTGCGCAACGCCGGCTTGATCGTCACCGCCCGCGACGCGGACGGGCAATTGGTCGGCGTCGCCCGGTCCGTCACCGATTTCGCCTTCTGCTGCTACCTGTCCGACCTCGCCGTCGACCGCGCCTGTCAGGGGCGCGGCATCGGCAAGGAGCTGATGCGCCGGACCCGCGCCGCGGTGGGGGAGGGCGTGACCTGCCTTCTCCTGTCGGCGCCCAAGGCGGTCACCTTCTATGAGGCGGCGGGGATGGAGCGGCACGCCCAGGCGTTCCTGTTCACCGAGAAACCCTAAGGAGGCACCGTGCGCCTTCCCCTGTATCAGGTCGATGCCTTCGCGGACGCGGTGTTCGCGGGCAACCCGGCGGCGGTCGTGCCGCTGGAGGACTGGCTTCCCGATGCGACGCTCCAGGCCATCGCGGCGGAAAACAACCTGGCGGAAACCGCCTTCCTCGTCCGTCGCGGCGACGGTTACGAGATCCGCTGGTTCACCCCGACGGTCGAGGTGGACCTGTGCGGCCACGCCACGCTGGCCTCGGCCTTCGTCATCGCGACGATGCTGGAGTGGGGCTGCCCGCGCATCGACTTCGCCACCCGGGAAGTCGGAACCCTCAGCGTCACCCGCAACGGCGACCTCTATACGCTGGATTTCCCCAGCCGCCCGCCGGAACCGCTGGCCGGTCCGCCGGCCGGCCTGCTCGACGCGCTGGGCGGGCCACCGCCGACGGCGCTGCTGAAGGCGCGCGACCTCGTGGTCGTCTATGACGACGAGGCGACGGTGCGCGGCCTGACCCCCGACATGAGCGCCCTGGCCCGGCTGGAGGATTTCTACGCGGTCATCGTGACGGCGCCGGGCAGCGGTGGCGTGGACTTCGTCTCCCGCTTCTTCGCGCCGGCCCAGGGGATTCCCGAAGACCCGGTGACCGGCTCCGCCCATTGCACGCTGATCCCCTACTGGGCGCGGCGGCTGGGCAAGGAGCGGCTGAAGGCCCGGCAGGTCTCGGCCCGCGGCGGTTCCCTGTCCTGTGAACTGGGCGGCGACCGTGTGAAGATCGCCGGGAAAGCGGTTCTCTATATGGATGGCGCCATCTACATTTAGCGCCGTCCATACGAGGACCAATGGAACGGGAGGGCAGCGGGCATGGCGGGGCGTTACTTCGAGGATTTCCGCGTCGGTGACGTGATCGACACCGAAGGGGCGACGGTCACCGACAGCCAGATCATGGATTTCGCCCAACGCTTCGACCCGCAACCCTTCCACATGGACGCGGTGGCCGCGGCGGAGGGGCCGTTCGGCGGGCTGATCGCCAGCGGCTTCCACACCTTGTCCCTGACCTTCCGGCTGTTCCGCGACACCGGGGCCATCACCGGCACCAGCCTGGGCGGCTCGGGCGGCGACGAACTGCGCTGGCTGCGCCCGGTGCGGCCCGGCGACACGCTGCGCGTCCGGGTCGAGGTGGTGGAGGCCATCCCGTCCCGCCGCGGCGACCGTGGCACGGTCCGGCTGGCCTACACCACGCTGAACCAGCATGGCGAGGCGGTGATGACCATCACCCTGAACCACATCGTGGCCACCCGCAGCGTTCCGGCCGAATAAGAAGGACAAGCGCGGCCTGTTCCGTCGCGCGTCTTGATCCGCAGGCCCGGCCCCTGTATAGCCTCGCCCCTTCCATCACGGCGGGGGTTCCCATGACGGCTTGCGGCCTCGATTTCGGCACGTCCAACACGACGCTCGGCGTGCGGACGGCGTCCGCGGCTGCCGGCACGGGAGGGAGCGGCTACGGTCTGCTTGCCCTCGACGGGGCGCGGACGACTCTGCCCAGCGCCGTCTTCTTCGATTTCGAAGCCGATGCGGTGACGGTCGGGCAGGCGGCCATCGACTCCTACGCGTCGGGCGTCGAGGGGCGTTTGATGCGCTCCATCAAGTCGATGCTGGGCACCGACCTGATCGACGCCGACACCGCGCTGCGCAAGGGCCGGATCACCTTCCGCGCGGTCATCGCCACCTTCCTGGCGGCGGTCAAGGAGCGGGCGGAGACGGCGCTCGGCGGCGAACTGACCGATGTGGTGCTGGGCCGCCCGGTGCATTTCGTCGACGGCGACCCGGCGGGCGACGCCGCGGCGGAGGAGGCGCTGGGCGAGATCGCCCGCTCCGTCGGTTTCCGCGGCATTTCCTTCCAATATGAGCCCATCGCCGCCGCGCTCGACTACGAGCAGCAGGTGGAGCGGGAGGAACTGGCCCTGATCGCCGACATCGGCGGCGGCACGTCGGACTTCTCCATCGTCCGCATCGGGCCGGAGCGGCGCGGGCGGGCCGACCGCAGCGCCGACATCCTGGCCAACGACGGCATCCGCGTCGGCGGCACCGACTTCGACCGCGACCTGTCCCTGGCGACGGCCATGCCGCTGCTGGGCCATGGCAGCGCCATGAAGCGCCCCGGTCTGCTGGCCCCCAAGCATCTGTTCTTCGATCTGGCGACCTGGTCGAAGATCAACTTCCTCTACACCGCCAAGGCGATGGCCGACCTGGAGCGCCTGAAGCGCGATTCCGCCACCCCGGACCGCATCGAGCGGCTGATCGGCGTGGTCGAGCACCGGCTGGGCCATGCCCTGGCCATGGCGGTGGAGCGCACCAAGATCGCCCTGTCCGACGGGCCGGAAGCCGGCCTGTTGCTGGATTGGGGCGGCAGCGGCATGACGCGCCCGGTGTCGGTAGTCGAGTTGAACGAGGCGACGGCGATCCTGGCCGGCCGCATCGGCGGGCGGGTGCGCGCCTGTCTGGCCGAGGCCGGCACGCTGCCTGCGGAGATCGACGCGGTGTTCCTGACCGGCGGCTCCACGCTGCTGCCGCAGGTGCGGGCAGCCATCCTGGCCGAGCTGCCCGGCGCCCGCGTGGTGGAGGGCAACATCTTCGGTTCGGTCGGCACCGGCCTGACCATCGAGGCGGCGCGGCGCTTCGGCGGCACCGCCTGAGGTTTCCCTCAAGTCCCGGACACGAAAAAGCCCACCGGCGGTGTCGCCGGTGGGCTTTTTCGTGCTCTGCTCCACGGTTCGGTCCTCCGGTGGTGCCCGCCGCGCCGCGAGGGCGGGGCGGACACCGGAAACCGGCGGACCGAGGTCCGAAGGATCAGACCGAGTAGTACATCTTGTACTCGATCGGGTGCGGCATGGTCTCGAAGGCCAGCAGCTCCTCGGTGCGCAGGTCGATGTAGGACTCGATCATGTCCTTGGTGAACACGTCGCCCTTCTGCAGGAAGGCGCTGTCGGCCTTCAGGCTGTCCAGGGCCTCGCGCAGCGAGCCGCAAACCGTCGGAACCTTGGCCAGCTCTTCGGCCGGCAGGTCGTACAGGTTCTTGTCCATCGCCTCGCCCGGATGGATCTTGTTCTGGATGCCGTCCAGACCGGCCATCAGCAGGGCGGCGAAGGCCAGGTACGGGTTGGCCGACGGATCCGGGAAGCGGACCTCGACGCGCTTGCCCTTCGGCGAGGCGACGTACGGGATGCGGCAGGAGGCCGAACGGTTGCGGGCCGAGTAGGCCAGCAGAACCGGAGCCTCGTAGCCCGGGACCAGACGCTTGTAGGAGTTGGTCGTCGGGTTGGTGAAGGCGTTCAGCGCCTTGGCGTGCTTGATGATGCCGCCGATGTAGTACAGCGCCAGCTCCGACAGGTCGGCGTACTGGTTGCCGGCGAACAGCGGCTGGCCTTCCTTCCAGATCGACTGGTGCATGTGCATGCCCGAGCCGTTGTCGCCGAAGACGGGCTTCGGCATGAAGGTCGCGGTCTTGCCGTAGGCGTGGGCGACGTTGTGCACGACGTACTTGTAGTACTGCATGTTGTCGCCGGTGCGGACCAGCGTGTCGAACTTGATGCCCAGCTCATGCTGCGAAGCGGCCACCTCGTGGTGGTGCTTCTCGACCGGCACGCCCATCTCGGCGAGGACGCTCAGCATCTCGGCGCGCAGGTCCGAGCCGCTGTCGACCGGAGCGACCGGGAAGTAGCCGCCCTTGACGCCCGGGCGGTGGCCCAGGTTGCCGTCCTCATAGTCCTTGTCCGAGGTGTACGGGCCTTCCTCCGAGTCGAACTCGTAGGACACCTTGTTCATCTCGACCTTGAACTTCACGTCGTCGAAGACGAAGAACTCGGCTTCCGGGCCGAAGTAGGCGGTGTCGCCGATGCCGGCCGACGCCATGTACTTCTCGGCGGCCTTCGCGATGCCGCGCGGGCAGCGGGCGTAGGGCTGGCCGGTCGACGGCTCGTACACGTCGCAGAGGATGTTCAGCGTCGGCTGGGCCGAGAACGGGTCCATGACGGCGGTGGTCGGGTCGAGCTGGAGGATCATGTCCGACTCGTTGATCGCCTTCCAGCCGGCGATCGAGGAGCCGTCGAACATGATGCCGTCCTCGAACACGTCCTCGTCGATGGTCGAGACGTGCTGAGCGGTGTGGTGCAGCTTGCCGCGCGGGTCGGTGAAGCGGAGGTCCACGTACTTGACGTCGTGTTCCTTGATCAGGTCGAAGACCTTGCTGATGTCGGACATATCTCTTTTTCCACGCTTAAGAGGTTTGGGTCCCGCTGCGTCAAACCGACCGAGGGGCGGGTGACGGCGCTCGCGGCGGACGTTATGTCATGCCTTTCCCAAGCGCACAACGTGACAGCACAAAAAGTCGCGCCCGGTGGGGCTTCCACGCACGGATCGTTCCGCTCGCGGTTGCGACGGTCTGCGTCGGCCAGATCTGCGTCGGCCGGCTTTGCGTCGGTTGTGGGCGGGGCTGGTTCATGGTGGCCGGTGGTCGGGTTTTCGGGACGCGATCAGATCGCGTCGCCTCCCTTCTCGCCGGTCCGGATGCGGACAACTTCTTCCACGGGGGTGACGAAGATCTTGCCGTCGCCGATGCGGCCGGTGTGGGCGGCCTGCTGGATCGCCTCGATCGCCCGCTCCACCAGGGAGTCCTCCATCACCACCTCGATCTTCACCTTCGGCAGGAAGTCGACCACATACTCCGCGCCGCGGTACAGCTCGGTGTGCCCCTTCTGACGGCCGAAGCCCTTGGCCTCGGTGACGGTGATGCCCTTGATGCCGACTTCGTGAAGGGCTTCCTTCACTTCGTCGAGTTTGAACGGCTTAATGATGGCTTCGATCTTCTTCATGGGTCTCTCGTGTACGAGGTGCCAACGTCGGCAGGCACCGTCCACGGCTCTGCCGACGGTCCGAAGTAAAGCACGTTGCGTGCCAATCGGAGGGGTTGCGATCCGGCTGCGTGGGATGCCGGGCCGCAGCGGGCCGATGCCACCGCGGGCGGCACGCAACTGCCAACGGATAGGGCGAAGTGAACAATATTTGTGCACAAGCTGCAAGCAATCCGCGCAGCCACACCCTTTCGGAGGGGCTAGTGCCGGCTTTTCAGATTGATCAATGCGGTGGAAAATAGAGCTTGACCCGACCCGTCCCTTGGGGCAAATAGGCGACCCCGGTGGCGGTGGTAGCTCAGTTGGTAGAGCTCTCGGTTGTGGTCCGAGCGGTCGTGGGTTCGAGTCCCATCCATCGCCCCAGTCCCCCTTGACGGTGGATGCGCTTGCCTCGTGAGGAGTTCACGTCAGCATTGCATCGATCGGTGCGGCGGGTGGGGTGTTTGCGGACGGTTCATTCCGTCCCCCGGTGGCGGTGGTAGCTCAGTTGGTAGAGCTCTCGGTTGTGGTCCGAGCGGTCGTGGGTTCGAGTCCCATCCATCGCCCCAGTTCTTCCTTCCAATTCCTGTGCCATTCAGGCCATTCCTTTCATTCCTCCTGTGCCCGGCTATGCTGCGGCCGTCGCGGTGCTTATTGTGCCGGGTGACGGTGATGCGGGGTTGCGGCGGGTGGAGGCGATGGACGAACTGCTTTCCGTGGCGGAGATGTACCGCGCCGACGCGCTGACCATGGCGGGCGGCGTGCCGGGGCCTGTGCTGATGGAAGCGGCGGGGGCCGCGGTTGTGCGCGCGGTCTGCGAGCGCTGGGCGCCGCACCCGACGGTCGTCCTGTGCGGGCCGGGCAACAACGGCGGCGACGGGTTCGTCATCGCGCGTCTTCTTCTCGAAGCGGGTTGGCCGGTGCGGCTGGCCCTGCTGGGGTCGCGCTCCGCCCTGCGCGGCGACGCGGCGGTGGCGGCCGGGCGCTGGACCGGGCCGGTGGAAGCCGCCGACCCGTGGCTGCTGGAAGGCAATCCTCTGGTGATCGACGCGCTGTTCGGAGCCGGGCTGGCCCGTCCGCTCGACGGCATGGCGAAGGAGGTGGTCGAGGCGATGGCAGGGCGCACCGTCGTTGCCGTGGACGTGCCGAGCGGCCTGCACGGCGACAGCGGCCAAGTGATGGGGGTGGCCCCGCAGGCGGCGCTGACCGTCACCTTCTTCCGCCGCAAGCCCGGCCACCTGCTGCTGCCGGGCCGGGTCCTCTGCGGGGAGGTGGTGGTCGCCGACATCGGCATTCCGGACAGCGTGCTGGACGCCATCGCGCCGCAAACCCTGGTGAACGGCCCTGACCTGTGGCGACAACGCTACCCCTGGCCGCGGCTCGACGCGCACAAATACGCGCGGGGGCACGCCGTCGTGCTGGGCGGGGCGCGGATGACCGGCGCGGCGCGGTTGTCGGCAAGAGGGGCTCTGCGCGCCGGGGCGGGGCTGGTCACGGTGGCCTGTCCGCCCGACTCGATGCCGGTCTACGCCGCCGGCTCGCCCAGCCTGATCGTGACCGATGTGGCGGACGGTGGCGCCTTCGCGAGGCTGCTGGCGGACCCGCGGAAGAACGCGGTGCTGCTGGGGCCGGGCGCCGGAGTCGGGGATGGCACACGGGGCCATGTCCTGGCCGCCCTGGGCGCCGGCAAGGCCTGCGTGCTGGACGCCGACGCGCTGACCAGCTTCGCCGAGTCGCCCGCCGACCTGCTCGACCGGCTGAACGGGCGCTGTCTGCTGACCCCGCACGAAGGCGAATTCGCCCGGGTCTTTCCGGATATCGCGGCGCAGGAGGGCGGCAAATTGACCCGCGCCCGTGCCGCGGCGGCGCGCTGTGGCGCGGTCGTCCTTTTGAAGGGTGCCGACACGGTGGTCGCGGCACCGGATGGGCGGGCCGTCATCAACGCCAACGCTCCGGCCGATCTGGCGACCGCTGGGTCGGGGGATGTGCTGGCGGGCATCGCGCTCGGGCTGATCGCCCAGGGGATGGACGCGTTCGACGCCGCCTGCGCCGCGGTCTGGCTGCACGGCGAGGCGGCGAACGCCTTCGGACCGGGTCTGATCGCCGAGGATCTGCCGGACGCGCTGCCGGGGGTGTTGAGGCGGCTCAAGGCGGGCGCGCGCTGACCCGGCGTCCCCAGGGCATACATACGCCTGGACAGGGGGCTTACCCTTAAGGCCGGGCTCAAGCTATGGCTTGCCGAGAGCGCGCCCGCACGCCAGACTCTGGGTATGAGCGAGACGCCCGAGATCAAATCCGCTGAGACCCGGTCCAGCCCGTCCGGCCCAGCCCAGCCCCCCGCCATCGGGGTGGGAACGCCGCCGGGCCTGCTCGACCGCACCCTGGACACGCTGCGCGCGGGCTGGCGCGAGATCGCCGCCTCCGCCCGCGGGGTGGTCGGCGCCGCGCCGCGCGCCAATCTGCCCAAGGAAGACGCGGAGCGGCTGAAGGAACAGATCGAAGCCTGCCTGGAGGGCCGCGGCGGCGAGGTGTCGGCGCGGGCGCGGGCGGCGCAGCTCGGCCGCACTTATCTGGCGCTGGACGGGCAGGGGCGGCGCAATTTCCTGATGATGCTGGCGCGCGATTTCGACGTGGACCGCGCTGCCGTCGACCAGGCGATGGCGACCTTCCAGACGGCGGGCGACCCGGTGTCGCGCGGCCATGCCGAGCGCGCCCTGCGCCGGGCGCTGGAGCCGCCGCGGCTGCGCCTGCTCACCCAGTTCAACGGCCTGCCGGAAGGGGTGAAGTTCCTGGTGGACCTGCGCGCCGAGCTGATGGAGATGGCGCGCGGCGAGCCGCTGCTCCAGGCGCTGGAGGACGATCTCAAGAGTCTGCTGCGCAACTGGTTCGACGTCGGCTTCCTGGAGATGCGCCGGATCACCTGGGACAGCCCGGCCTCCCTTTTGGAAAAGCTCATCAAGTACGAGGCGGTGCACGAGATCAGCGGTTGGCGGGACCTGAAGGACCGCCTCGACTCCGACCGCCGCTGCTTCGCCTTTTTCCACCCGCGCATGCCGAACGAGCCGCTGATCTTCGTCGAGGTCGCGCTGGTCCAGGGCATGTCGGACAACGTCCAGGCGCTGCTCGACCCCTCCGCCCCGGTCTGCGACCCGAAGAGCGCCGACAGCGCCATCTTCTATTCCATCTCCAACGCCCAGGTCGGGCTGGCGGGAATCAGCTTCGGCAACTTCCTCATCAAGCGGGTGGTGGACGGGCTGACCGGGGAATTCCCCAACATCAAGTGCTTCGCCACCCTGTCGCCGATTCCCGGTTTCCGCCGCTGGCTGGACCGGGAACTGGCCGAGCGCGGCGATTCGCTGCTCAGCCCGCCCGAGGCGGAACGCATCGCCGAGGCCATGACCAGTCATCCGGGAAACGGCGAATCGGAGACGGACAGCGACGCGGACGAGCGCCCGGTGCTGGCCGGAGCCCTGGCTCTGCCCTCCTGGCACACCGACGAGGAGCTTCAAAAACAGCTTCGCGGCCCGTTGATGCGGCTGTGCGCGCACTACCTGACGACGGCGCGCGCGTCGGACCGCCGCAGCGAACGGCCGGGCGCGGCGCCGGCGCGGGCGCTCGATCCGGTCGCGCACTTCCACCTCAGCAACGGCGCCCGCATGGAGCGGCTGAACTGGCTGGGCGACCGGTCGCCCAAGGGGTTGCGGCAGTCCTGCGGGATGATGATCAACTACCGCTACAAGCTGGGCGAAATCGACGCCAACCACGAGGCGTACCGGGGGGAGGGCAAGGTCAACGCCTCCTCCTCCATCCGGTCCCTGGGGAAGGGGGGCGGATGAGGCGGCCTGCCGTTCGCCGGGGCGCTTCCCTCGGGGCTTCCCAGGCCACCCACCAATGGCGTGCGGAACGGCGCCCATTTTGCCTGTTTGCGGCGCGAACCCTGTGCTATAGAGCGGACTTCGCCGGCAGTCCGTCGGGTGTTCCGCACCCGTCGCGGGCTGTCTATGCCATTGCGGGCGTGGCGGAACTGGTAGACGCGCCGGATTTAGGTTCCGGTGACTTCGGTCGTGGGGGTTCGAGTCCCTTCGCCCGCACCATGGCAACAGCTTGGACCGCATGGGAACACACGGTTTCGGGCCGCCCGGACGGGCGCCGCCGGGCCGGACAACGAGATAGGCTTTCGTTCCGATGAACATCACCGAGACCAGCGCCGACGGCCTGAAGCGCGAGTACAAGGTCGTCATTTCCGCCCAGGATATCGAACAGAAGGTGCAGGGCCGGCTCGAAGAGCTGCGCCGGACGGTGCAGCTCCCCGGCTTCCGTCCGGGCAAGGTGCCGGTTGCCGTGATCAAGCAGCGCTACGGCGGCAGCGTGCTGGCCGAGGCTCTGGAGGATGCGATCGCCGACAGCTCGCGCCAGGCGCTGAGCGAGCGCGGCCTGCGCATCGCCATGCAGCCGAAGATCAACGTCGAGAAGTACGAGGACGGCGGCGACCTGTCCTACACCATGGGCGTCGAGCTTCTGCCGGACATCGAGCCGGGCGATCTCAGCGGCCTGGAGCTTGAGAAGCCGGTCGCCACGGTCGAGGATTCGGCCGTTGACGAGGCGCTGACCCGTCTGGCCTCCGCCCATTCGGTGCAGGCCCCGGTCACCGAGGACCGCGCGGCCGAGAAGGGCGATATCGCCGTGATCGACTTCGCCGGTTCGGTCGATGGCGAGGCCCTGCCGGGCATGGATGGCAAGGACTACCCGCTGGAGCTGGGCGCCAACCAGTTCGTTCCGGGCTTCGAGGACCAGCTGATCGGCGCCAAGGCTGGTGAGCACCGCACGGTGAAGGTCACCTTCCCGGCCGACTACCCGCACGACCGCCTGAAGGGTGCGGACACCGTGTTCGAGGTGGACGTCAAGGAGCTCCGCAAGAACGTCCCGGCCGAGGTCAACGACGACCTCGCCAAGGAGTTCGGCATGGAGAGCCTGGAGAAGCTGCGCGAGGCCGTCGGCGACCGCATCAAGGGCGAGTACGCCAACGTGTCGCGCCTGCGCGTCAAGCGCCAGCTCCTCGACAAGCTGGCCGAGGCGCACTCCTTCGAAGTCCCGCCGGGCATGGTGGACGTCGAGTTCGAGGGCATCTGGCAGCGCCTTCAGCAGGAGCTGAAGAACGGCACCGCCGGTGAGGACGCCGGCAAGCCGGAAGAAGAGCTGAAGACCGAGTACCGTGGCATCGCCGAGCGCCGCGTGCGCCTGGGCCTGCTGCTGTCGGAAATCGGCCGCCGCAACGACATCCAGGTGACCCAGGACGAGATCAACCGCGCCCTGATTGCGGAAGCCCGCCGCTTCCCCGGCCAGGAGCGTCAGGTTTTCGAGTTCTTCAAGCAGAACCGGGAAGCGCTGGAAAACCTCCGCGCCCCGATCTTCGAGGACAAGGTCGTCGACTACATCCTGGACCAGGCCAAGGTGAGCGAGAAGCCGGTGTCCGCCGAAGAGCTGATGAAGGACCCCGACGAGGAGGCCGAGGCGGCCTGATCGTCAGAAAGGTTGAGGGGCGGCCTACCGGTCGCCCCTTTCCATTCCTATATGTAGACTGCTCAGACGACTAACCGAGCTGCGGGAGCAGGGAAGACCACCATGTACGACTTCGAACCGAAGATGAATGCTCTGGTCCCGATGGTCATCGAGCAGACCAACCGGGGCGAACGAGCGTACGATATTTACTCGCGCCTGCTGAAGGAACGGATCATCTTCTTGATCGGTGGCGTGAACGACGCCGTCGCCAGCCTGATCTGCTCGCAGCTGCTGTTCCTGGAATCGGAGAACCCGAGCAAGGACATCGCGCTCTACATCAATTCGCCGGGCGGCTACGTCTCGGCCGGCCTCGCCATCTACGACACCATGCAGTACATCCGTCCGCAGGTGTCGACGGTGTGCATGGGGCAGGCGGCCTCGATGGGTTCGCTTCTGCTCGCCGCCGGCGCGCCGGGCAAGCGCTTCTCGCTGCCGAACAGCCGGATCATGATCCACCAGCCGTCGGGCGGCGCCCAGGGCCAGGCCTCGGACATCGAGATCCAGGCCCAGGAGATCCTGAAGCTGCGCTCGCGCCTCAACGACATCTACGTCAAGCACACCGGCCAGTCGCTCGACACCATCGAGGCGGCCATGGAGCGCGACAAGTTCATGTCTCCTGAGGAAGCCAAGGCGTTCGGCCTGATCGACGAGGTCGTGGAAAAGCGCCCCGGCTCGGTCGGCGACGGCAGCGCCGCCTGAGGGCACGCACGAACTAATGATTGATTGCGCCGGTTCCCTGTTGTTGAATGATGGGGAACCGGTCCGATGGATCGGGTTCGAAGGATGAGTGAGCGGATGCGTTAACCTTGTCGCGGGCCTTCCCCGTGACAACCTTTGAAAGGACCGGCGTCGGGGGACGCCGCAGGCGGTTGACAGGTTATACGGATCAGTCCCCCGCGAGATGACGGAGTACCGATGAGCAAGTCCAGCAGCGGCGATTCGAAGAATACGCTCTACTGCTCCTTTTGCGGCAAGAGCCAGCACGAGGTCCGCAAGCTGATTGCCGGTCCGACGGTGTTCATCTGCGATGAATGCGTCGAGCTGTGCATGGACATCATTCGCGAGGAGAACAAGACGACCCTCGTGAAGTCCCGCGACGGCGTGCCGACCCCGCGCGACATCCATGCGGTACTGGACGATTACGTGATCGGCCAGCATCACGCGAAACGGGTCCTTTCTGTTGCGGTGCACAACCACTACAAGCGGTTGGCGCACGGCACGAAGCACAACGACGTCGAACTGGCGAAGTCCAACATCCTGCTGGTCGGCCCCACGGGCTGCGGCAAGACGCTGCTCGCCCAGACGCTCGCCCGGATCATCGACGTTCCCTTCACGATGGCCGACGCCACGACCCTGACCGAGGCGGGCTATGTCGGTGAGGACGTCGAGAACATCATCCTCAAACTGCTCCAGGCCGCCGACTACAACGTCGAGCGGGCGCAGCGCGGCATCGTCTACATCGACGAGGTCGACAAGATCAGCCGCAAGTCCGACAACCCGTCGATCACGCGCGACGTGTCGGGCGAGGGCGTGCAGCAGGCCCTGCTGAAGATCATGGAAGGCACCGTCGCTTCCGTGCCTCCGCAGGGTGGCCGCAAGCACCCGCAGCAGGAGTTCCTGCAGGTTGACACCAGCAACATCCTGTTCATCTGCGGCGGCGCCTTCGCCGGTCTGGACAAGATCATCGCGCAGCGCGGCAAGGGCACCTCGATCGGCTTCGGCGCCGACGTCCGTGGTCCGGACGAGCGTTCGACCGGCGATATCCTGCGTGAGGTCGAGCCCGAGGATCTGCTGAAATTCGGCCTGATCCCCGAGTTCATCGGCCGTCTGCCGGTGGTCGCAACCCTGTCCGACCTGGACGAAGCGGCTCTGGTCGAGATCCTCACCAAGCCGAAGAACGCCCTGGTCAAGCAGTACCAGCGCCTCTTCGAGATGGAGGACGTCCGTCTGGAATTCTCCGACGACGCCCTGCGCACCATCTCCCATAAGGCGATCCAGCGGAAGACCGGCGCCCGTGGCCTGCGTTCGATCATGGAGTCGATCCTGCTCGACCCGATGTTCGATCTGCCGGGTCTGTCGGGGGTGGAAAGCATCCTGGTCAATAAGGAAGTGGTCGAAGGGCGCGCCAAGCCGCTTTACGTCCACGCCGAGCGCCGCGGGGAGCAGCAGGCACCGGGTGCCTGAGTTCGTCACGACCGATCAGTATCGGATACGGGGAAGGGCGCCTTTGGGCGCCCTTTGTCGTTTCCAGCTTTTGCAGGCATCGAGGGCACCAGCCGGGCCGCGGAGCGGTCGGACCGGCATGTCGCACCGCCATACGGAATTGGGGTTCTGGCCCTTGAAGGGGGGCTATGGCTGTGCCACGTTAGAAAAAGTGCCGGTTTTCGATCCCTGTGCTCATCCCCCGAGGCGGGGCTCTTCCCAGGCCCATCCCGGGCTGACGGCGTCCCAATGAAAGAGGCCCAATCAATGTTCGAAATCCCTCGTGGTGCCCTCTATCCGGTCCTGCCGCTCCGCGACATCGTGGTTTTCCCCCACATGATCGTGCCTCTTTTCGTCGGCCGTGAGAAATCCGTGCGCGCCCTGGAAGACGTGATGAAGGACGACAAACAGATCCTTCTCGTCACCCAGAAGAATGCCGCGCAGGACGATCCGACGCCGGCCGATATCTACAGCGTCGGCACCGTTGGGACCGTGTTGCAGCTGTTGAAGCTGCCCGACGGAACGGTGAAGGTGCTCGTGGAGGGCGGCCAGCGCGCGTCCATCACCAAGTTCGCCGAGAACGAGGATTTCTTCCAGGCCCACGCCGACCTCGTCGAGGAAAAGGTCGGGGAAAGCCAGGAGCTTGAGGCGCTGGGACGCGCGGTCGTCTCGCAATTCGAGCAGTACATCAAGCTGAACAAGAAGATCCCGCCGGAGGTTTTGGTCTCGATCAACCAGATCGAGGAACCGGGGAAGCTGGCGGACACCGTCGCCTCCCACCTCGCGCTGAAGATTCCGGAGAAGCAGCAGCTCCTGGAATGCGCCACGGTGTCGGAGCGTCTGGAGCGGGTGTATGCCTTCATGGAAGGCGAGATCGGCGTCCTGCAGGTCGAAAAGCGCATCCGCAACCGCGTCAAGCGGCAGATGGAGAAGACTCAGCGCGAGTACTACCTCAACGAACAGCTCAAGGCGATCCAGAAGGAACTCGGTGAGACCGAGGACGGCCGCGACGAGTCGGCCGAGCTGGAAGAGAAGATCAACAAGACCCGCTTCTCCAAGGAAGCCCGCGACAAAGCCCTGGCCGAGCTGAAGAAGCTGCGCTCCATGAGCCCGATGTCGGCCGAGGCGACGGTGGTGCGCAACTACCTGGACTGGATGCTCTCCATTCCGTGGAAGAAGCGTACCAAGGTGAAGAAGGACCTGAAGCTCGCGCAGAAGATCCTCGACGCCGACCATTACGGCCTGGAGAAGGTCAAGGAACGCATCCTCGAGTATCTCGCGGTCCAGAACCGCATGAACAAGGTGAAGGGGCCGATCCTTTGCCTCGTCGGCCCCCCCGGCGTTGGCAAGACCTCGCTGGGCAAGTCGATCGCCAAGTCCACGGGGCGCAACTTCGTGCGCATGTCGCTCGGCGGCGTGCGGGACGAGGCCGAGGTCCGCGGTCACCGGCGCACCTACATCGGCTCGATGCCCGGCAAGGTCATCCAGGGCATGAAGAAGGCAAAGTCGTCCAACCCGCTGTTCCTGCTGGACGAGATCGACAAGCTCGGTGCCGATTGGCGCGGCGATCCGTCGTCGGCCCTGCTGGAGGTCCTCGATCCCGAGCAGAACGGCACCTTCAACGACCATTACCTTGAGGTCGACTACGACCTCTCGGACGTGATGTTCGTCTGCACGGCCAACACGATGCGCATGCCGCAGCCGCTGCTGGACCGTATGGAGATCATCCGCGTTGCCGGCTACACCGAGGACGAAAAGGTCGAGATTTCCAAGCGCCACCTGATCGAGAAGCAGGTGGAGGCCAACGGTCTGAAGAAGGGCGAGTTTGCCATCTCCGACGACGCGCTGCGCGACCTGATCCGCTATTACACGCGGGAGGCCGGTGTCCGTAGCCTGGAGCGCGAGATCGCCAACCTCTGCCGCAAGGCCGTGAAGGAGATCCTGATGAAGGGGTCCGCCGGCGCCAAGGTCTCGGTCACCCGCCGGAACCTGGACAAGTATGCCGGTGTTCGCCGCTTCCACTTCGGTGAGGCGGAGCTTGAGGATCTGGTGGGCGTCACCACCGGCTTGGCCTGGACGGAAGTCGGCGGCGAACTGCTGTCGATCGAGGCGGTCAGCCTTCCCGGCAAGGGGCGGGTGACCACCACCGGCAAGCTCGGCGACGTCATGAAGGAGTCGGTCCAAGCGGCGGAAAGCTACGTCAAGTCGCGGGCCACCGCCTTCGGCATCAAGCCGACGCTCTTCGAGAAGCGGGACATCCACGTCCACGTGCCCGAAGGCGCCACCCCGAAGGACGGTCCGTCGGCGGGTGTGGCGATGATCACCTCGATCGTCTCGGTCCTGACCGGCATCGCGGTCCGCAAGGACGTGGCGATGACCGGCGAGATCACCCTGCGCGGCCGGGTGCTGCCCATCGGCGGCCTGAAGGAGAAGCTGCTGGCCGCTCTGCGCGGCGGCCTCAAGCATGTGCTGATCCCGAAGGACAACGAGAAGGATCTCGCCGAAATTCCGGACAACGTGAAGCGCGGCCTGGAAATCATCCCGGTCAGCACGGTCGACGATGTTCTGAAGAACGCCCTGGTTCGGGAACTCGAGCCCATCGAGTGGAAGGAACCGGAGGCGGTCGAACCGGCGGTCGCCAAGCCGCAGCCCGACGGCGGCGGCGAGGTGCTGCGTCATTGATCATGCTCCGCGTTTAAAGCGCCTTTAAAGGCCTACCAAGCTTCGCATCGCCCGCCCGTCTGCAATTGACGGGCGGGCGATGTCGCGTTTATCGTTTGAATGCGTGAAGTCATTGGGTGGCTTTGCTTCCACTTTCTTTGCCGGACTGAAATGGGGGGAAGTAAGTGAACAAGAATGATCTGGTGGCGCACGTCGCCGATGCCGTGGGTTTGTCTAAAACCGACGCGACCAAGGCGGTCGACGCTGTTTTCGACGGCATCGCCGACTCGCTCAAGAACGGGGAGGAGGTTCGACTGGTCGGTTTCGGCACCTTCGCGGTTTCCGAACGCGCGGCCGGCGAGGGCCGCAACCCGCGCACGGGCGAGAAGATTGCCATTCCCGCGTCGAAACAGCCGAAGTTCAAGCCGGGTAAGACCTTGAAGGACGGGTTGAAGTGATGACGTCTTGAACGGATAGGGCATTCCGGGCATAGTGCGCGCCGGTCAGCACAGGCTGGCCGGCTTTGCGTTGTCTGGAGCGCCAATCCGGTCAACGACGCGGCGCGGGCGATTAGCTCAGCGGTAGAGCATCTCGTTTACACCGAGAGGGTCGGGGGTTCGAAACCCTCATCGCCCACCATCGCGCCCGATCCTTCCAGCACGTCCTTTTCAAATTCGTGATTGACAGGTCAGGCGTCGGGCGGCTAGAAACCGCCCATCGGCGACGGGGCGTGGCCCCGGAAACTGCGCTGCGATCCTATGACATGGACGCCTGTTTTTGCGCATTTCACATCGCCGCGTTGCGCGGGTGTAGCTCAGTTGGTTAGAGCGCCGGCCTGTCACGCCGGAGGCCGCGGGTTCAAGTCCCGTCACTCGCGCCATTCCCTCCCTTTCCATTCTCTTTTTTGCAAAGAAAACGAAGCCTTCACGGCTTTACCGGCAGGCTTGCGGTCCCCATATCCGATTAGCTCGACCCGCATATCCGATAAGCCGGATAGAGAGAAGGGTCATTTAAAAAGTTTGGTAATACCAAGGACATCCGCTCATTTCCGCAGAGTGGATTCGTTGGCCGAAAGCGATTCAAAGCGCTTTCCTTGATCACGCTCTCGTCATATATTCCGCCCCGTCTGATGGGCTAATCCAAGGCATTCCAGCCACGACACCGCGCGTCGGCCGATTACCGGCCGTACCGGCGATCGTGGCGTGGGCTTATGGGAGGACCGCGGTGACCAACCCGCTGATCATTGAGTACCTTCCGATCCTGGTGTTCCTGCTGATCGGTATCGCGCTGGCCGTGGTGATGGTTGGCGCGTCTTACGTCATCAGCCCGAAGAATCCGGATTCGGAGAAGCTCTCCCCCTACGAGTGCGGCTTCGAGCCGTTCGAGGATGCCCGCACGAAGTTCGACGTGCGGTTTTACCTGGTCTCCATCCTGTTCATCATCTTCGACCTTGAGGTCGCCTTCCTGTTTCCGTGGGCCGTGGCGCTCGGGGACATCGGCCTCTTCGGTTTCTGGTCGATGATCGTGTTCCTTGGGATTCTGACCATCGGCTTCATCTATGAGTGGAAGAAAGGAGCTCTGGAATGGGAGTAGAGGCTGCCAAGCTGGCGCCGATTCCGCCCGGACCGGAACAGGACGCCTATCTCCGCGCGGTCACCGAGGAGATCCAGGAAAAGGGTTTCATCACGGCGAAGTACGAGGACGTGCTCGCCTGGGCCCGCACCGGTTCCCTGTGGCCGATGACCTTCGGTCTGGCCTGCTGCGCGGTGGAGATGATCCACGCCTACATGAGCCGGTACGACCTGGACCGTTTCGGCGTCATTCCGCGCCCCAGCCCGCGCCAGTCCGACTGCATGATCGTGGCCGGCACGCTGACCAACAAGATGGCCCCCGCGCTGCGCAAGGTCTATGACCAGATGCCGGAACCGCGCTGGGTGATCTCGATGGGCTCCTGCGCCAACGGCGGCGGCTACTATCACTATTCCTACTCGGTGGTGCGCGGCTGCGACCGGATCGTTCCGGTCGATATTTACGTGCCGGGCTGTCCTCCGACCGCGGAAGCGCTGGTCTACGGCATTCTGCAACTCCAGAAGAAGATCCGGCGCGGCAACCGCATCGCTCGCTGAATAAGAAAAAGGCAGGTCCTGGCCATGTCCGAACAGGCGTTGAAGGAACTTGGGGACCATATCGCCGCGACGCTCGGCGATGACGTCCTGAAGGTCGAGCTGAAGCTTGGCGAGCTGATGGTGACCGTCCGCCGGCCCTCGCTCATCAAGTCGCTCACCTTCCTGCGCGACGATCCGACCTGCTCGTTCGAGCAGCTGCTCGACGTCACCGCTGTGGATTGGCCGGAGCGGGAGGAACGCTTCGAGGTCGTCTACATCCTTTTGAGCTACAAGCACAATCGGCGCCTCCGCGTGAAGGTCACCACCGACGAGGATACCCCGGTGGCCTCCGCCGTGCCGGTGTACAGCGCGGCCGGCTGGTTCGAGCGTGAAACCTGGGACATGTTCGGGATCTTCTTCTCCGACCATCCGGATCTGCGCCGCATCCTGACCGACTACGGTTTCGAAGGTCACCCGTTGCGCAAAGACTTCCCGATGACGGGCTATGTCGAGTGCCGCTACGACGAAGACCAGAAGCGCGTCGTCTACGAACCCGTCCGCCTGACGCAGGATTTCCGCATCTTCGACTTCCTGTCGCCCTGGGAAGGCATGACGAACGTGATGCTGCCCGGCGACGAGAAGGCCCAGGCCCCTGACACCGGGAGCAAGCCGTGACCATCGCCACGTCCGCACACCCCTCCGCCGGCCAGTCCGGCGGCAAGACCCAGATCAAGCCCTACACCATGAACTTCGGGCCGCAGCACCCTGCGGCCCACGGCGTGTTGCGTCTGGTGATGGAGCTGAACGGCGAAGTCGTCGAGCGCTGCGACCCGCACATCGGCCTGCTGCACCGCGGCACCGAGAAGCTGATCGAGTACAAGACCTACCTGCAGGCCGTTCCGTATTTCGACCGCCTCGACTACGTCAGCCCGATGTGCATGGAGCACGCCTATGTGCTCGGCATCGAGAACCTGCTGCAGATCAAGGCGCCGCTGCGCGCCCAGTACATCCGCGTTCTCTTCTCCGAGATCACGCGCATCCTGAACCACATCCTGTCGATCACCACCGGCGCGCTCGACGTCGGCGCGATCACGCCGGCGCTGTGGGGCTTCGAGGAACGTGAGATCCTCATGGAGTTCTACGAGCGTGTGTGCGGTGCGCGCTTGCATGCGAACTACTTCCGTCCCGGCGGCGTCGCCTGGGATTTGCCCGCTGGCCTGACCGACGACATCTGGGAGTTCACGGAGCGCTTCCCGAAGTTTGTTGACGACATTGACAATCTGCTGACGAACAATCGCATTTTCAAGCAGCGGACCGTCGACATCGGCGTCGTCACCAAGGAAGAGGCGTTCAACTGGGGCTTCACCGGCCCGATGCTGCGCGGCTCGGGCGTCGCCTGGGACCTGCGCAAGTCGCAGCCCTACGAAGTCTACGACCGCATGGACTTCGACGTGCCGGTCGGCCTGACCGGCGATTGCTGGGCGCGCTACCTCGTCCGCATGGAGGAGATGCGCCAGTCCAACCGCATGATCCGCCAGTGCCTGAAGGAGCTTCCCGACGGTCCGGTGCGCGCGGAGGAGCGCAAGGTCTCTCCGCCGCCGCGCGGCGAGATGAAGCGGTCGATGGAAGCGCTGATCCATCACTTCAAGCTCTTCACCGAGGGCTTCCACGTCCCGGCGGGCGAAACCTACACCGCCATCGAGGCGCCGAAGGGCGAATTCGGCGTGTATCTGGTGTCGGACGGCACGAACAAGCCGTACCGCTGCAAGATCCGCGCACCGGGCTTCGCCCACCTGCAGGGCCTCGACTTCATGTCGAAGGGCCACATGCTGGCCGACGCGGTGGCCAACATCGCGTCCATGGACATCGTGTTCGGAGAAATTGACCGATGAGCGCCCCGGCTCACGACCCGGCCAAGGAGCCGGCCTCCTTCGCCTTCAATCCGGAAAATCTGGAACGGGCGAAAGCCATCATCGCGAAGTACCCGGCGGGCAAGCAGGCCAGCGCCTGCATGCCGCTGCTCGATCTGGCCCAGCGCCAGAGCGACGGCTGGCTGCCGCGCGTCGCCATGGACGCCGTCGCCGACCTGCTCGGCATGCCGCGCATCCGCGTGTACGAGGTCGCGACCTTCTACACGATGTACAACAAGACCCCGGTCGGTAAGCACGTCATCCAGGTCTGCACGACCACGCCGTGCTGGCTGCGCGGGTCGGACGACATTGTGCACACCTGCGAGCGCAAGCTGGGTATCGGTGTCGGCGAGACCACCGCGGACGGCCAGTTCACGCTGCGCGAGGTCGAGTGCTCGGGCGCCTGCGTCAACGCGCCGGTGGTCCAGATCGGCGACGACTACTATGAAGACGTCAGCCCGGAACACATGGAAACGATCATCGACGCTCTCAAGGGCGGCGAGATCCCCAAGCACGGCTCGCAGATCGGCCGGCAGTCCTCCGAACCGGTGGGCGGCCCGACGACTCTGAAGGCCTTCACCACCACGGCCGATTGAGGGGGATGCGATGCTTCGCGACGAGGACCGCATTTTCACCAACCTGTACGGCTACCAGAGCTTCGGCCTGGACGCCGCCCGGAAGCGTGGTGACTGGGACAACACCAAGGCCCTGATCGCCCAGGGCAAGGAATGGATCATCGAGCAGGTCAAGGAGTCCGGCCTGCGCGGGCGCGGCGGCGCCGGTTTCTCGACGGGCATGAAGTGGTCCTTCATGCCGAAGAACGTCACGGACAAGCCGGTCTACCTCGTCATCAACGCCGACGAGGGCGAGCCCGGCACCTGCAAGGACCGCGACATCCTGCGCCACGATCCGCACAAGCTGATCGAGGGCTGCCTGATCGCCGGTTTCGCCATCGGCGCGTCGGCCTGCTACATCTATATCCGCGGCGAGTTCTACAACGAGGGCTCCAACGTCCAGCGCGCCATCGACGAGGCGTACGAGGCGGGGCTGATCGGCAAGAACGCCTGCGGCACCGGCTACGACTACGACATCTACATCCACCGCGGCGCGGGTGCGTACATCTGCGGCGAGGAGACGGCGCTCATCGAGTCCATCGAGGGCAAGAAGGGCCAGCCGCGCAACAAGCCGCCGTTCCCCGCCCAGGCCGGTCTCTATTCCTGCCCGACCACGGTGAACAACGTCGAATCCATCGCGGTGGTTCCGACCATCCTGCGCCGCGGCGCCGCGTGGTTCGCCGGTCTCGGCCGTCCGAAGAACACCGGCACCAAGCTCTTCTGCATCTCCGGGCACGTCAACAAGCCGTGCAACGTGGAAGAGGAGATGGGCATCCCGCTGAAGGAGCTGATCGAGAAGCACGCCGGCGGCGTGCGCGGCGGGTGGGATAACCTGCTGGCGATCATCCCCGGCGGTTCGTCGGTGCCGCTGCTGCCGAAGTCGATCTGCGACACGGTGCTGATGGACTTCGACAGCCTGCGCGATGTGCGCTCGGGCCTGGGCACCGCGGCGGTGATCGTGATGGACAAGTCCACCGACGTGGTGAAAGCCATCGCCCGCCTGTCCCAATTCTACGCCCATGAGAGCTGCGGCCAGTGCACGCCGTGCCGCGAGGGCACCGGTTGGATGAACCGCATCATGCAGCGCATGGTGACCGGCAACGCGCGCGTCGAGGAAATCGACATGCTGCTGGAGGTCACCAAGCAGATCGAGGGGCACACCATCTGCGCGCTCGGCGATGCCGCGGCCTGGCCGATCCAGGGCCTGTTCCGGCATTTCCGGCCGGAGGTCGAGCGCCGCATCCTCGACTACCGCAACGCCGCCAAGTCCTTGGCGGCCGAGTAAGGAGCCCGGTTTCCAATGCCGAAACTCACCATCGACGGGATCGAGATCGAAGTCGAGCCGGGCACCTCGATCCTGCAGGCCTGCGAACAGCTGGGCATCGAGATCCCGCGCTTCTGCTACCACGAGCGTCTGAGCGTGCCGGCGAACTGCCGCATGTGCCTCGTGGAGATGGAGCGCGCGCCGAAGCCGGTGGCCGCCTGCGCCATGCCCTGCGGCGACGGGATGGTCGTCAAGACCAACACCGAGCTCGTGCACAAGGCCCGCAAGGGCGTCATGGAATTCCTGCTGATCAACCACCCGCTGGACTGTCCGATCTGCGATCAGGGCGGCGAGTGCGATCTCCAGGACCAGGCGATGGCCTACGGTTTCGACCGTGGCCGCTACGGCGAGAACAAGCGCGCCGTCCAGGACAAGTACATGGGGCCGCTGATCCGGACCGAGATGACGCGCTGCATCCACTGCACGCGCTGCATCCGCTTCGTGAACGAGATCGCCGGCGTTCCCGACCTCGGCGCGGTGAACCGCGGCGAGCACATGGAGATCACCACCTTCGTCGAGAAGGCCATTGGGTCGGAGCTGTCGGGCAACCTCGCCGACGTCTGTCCGGTGGGCGCTCTGCTGTCCAAGCCCTACGCCTTCACGGCCCGTCCGTGGGAGTTGCGCAAGACCGAGACGGTTGACGTGCTGGACGCGGTCGGCTCGAACATCCGCGTCGACACCCGCGGCCCCGAGGTGATGCGCGTCCTGCCGCGCGTCAACGAGGACGTCAACGAGGAGTGGATCGCCGACAAGACCCGCTTCGCCTATGACGGGCTGAAGCGCCAGCGTCTCGACCGCCCCTACGTCCGCAAGGACGGCAAGCTCCAGCCGGCGACCTGGGCCGAGGCCTTCCAGGCCATCGCCGCCAAGGTCAAGGGCGTCCCGGGCAACCGCATCGCCGCGATCGCCGGCGATCTGGCCGACACCGAGTCGATGCTGGCGCTCAAGGAGCTGATGGCGGGCCTCGGCTCGGCCAACATCGACTGCCGCCAGGACGGCGCCCTGTTCGACACGTCGTCCCGCGCGGGCTACCTGTTCAACAGCGGCATCGCCGGGATCGAGCGGGCGGACGTCATCCTGCTGGTCGGCACCAACCCGCGTTGGGAAGCCACCATCGTCAACGCCCGCATCCGCAAGCGCTACCTGATGGGTGGCCTGAAGGTCGCGGTGATCGGCGAGGCCCGCGAGCTGACCTACCCGTACAGCCATCTCGGCACGGGCACCGACGCCCTGCAGCAGCTCGTCGACGGTACGCACGCCTTCGCCGACGTGCTGCGCGGCGCCAAGAACCCGATGGTCATCCTCGGTGCCGGCGCCTTCCGCCGCAAGGACGGCGCCGCCGTCCAGGCCGCGGTGCGCAAGCTGGCCGAGACCTTCAACGTGGTTCAGGACGGCTGGAACGGCTTCAACGTGCTGCACACGGCGGCGTCCCGCGTCGGCGGCCTCGACATCGGCTTCCTGCCGGGCGAGGGCGGTCGAGGCACCGCCGGCATCGTCGAGGGGGCAGGGAAGGGCGAGATCGACGTGGTGTACCTGCTGGGCGCCGACGAGATCGACACCGCCGCGCTCGGCAACGCCTTCGTGGTCTACCAGGGCCACCACGGCGACAAGGGCGCCCACCGCGCCGACGTCATCCTGCCGGGTGCCGCCTACACCGAGAAGAACGCCCTCTACGTCAACACCGAGGGTCGTCCGCAGCAGGCGCGACTCGCCACATTCCCGCCCGGCGAGGCGCGGGAGGACTGGAAGATCCTGCGCGCGCTGTCGGAACAGCTCGGCCACAAGCTGCCCTACGACAGCCTGACGCAGATCCGTCGCCGTCTGGCCGAGGTCAACCCGGTCTTCGCGGCGGTCGGCACCGTCACGCCGGCCGCCTGGGCGCCGTTCGGCGCGGAGGGCGCGCTCGACGCGGCCCCGCTCCAGTCGCCGGTCGCGAACTACTACATGACCGACCCGATCAGCCGCGCCTCGGTGACCATGGCTCGTTGCGCCGAGACGTTCGTGAAGCCCGCCGAGAGCGCTCAGGAGAGGACCGGTACCCATGGCTGAGTTCTGGAGCGGCTTCCTGCTGCCGCTGATCATCATCGTCCTCAAGATCCTGGCGATCGTCGTGCCGCTCCTGGTCGCCGTGGCCTTCATGACCTACGCCGAGCGTAAGATCATGGGCGCCATGCAGCTCCGCCAGGGTCCGAACATCGTCGGCCCGTTCGGGCTTCTGCAGCCTTTTGCGGACGGCCTGAAGCTGTTCGCGAAGGAGCAGATCCTGCCGGTCGGCGCGAACCGCTTCGTGTTCTATCTGGCGCCGATGCTGACCTTCTTCCTGGCGCTGGTCGCCTGGGCGGTCATTCCCTTCGACTACGGCATGGTGCTGGCCGACATCAACGTCGGTATCCTGTACCTGTTCGCGATCTCGTCGCTGGGCGTGTACGGCATCGTGATGGCCGGCTGGGCATCGAACTCGCGCTACGCCTTCCTCGGCGCGCTGCGCTCGGCGGCGCAGATGGTGTCCTACGAGGTCTCGATGGGCCTCGTCATCATCTCCGTCCTGCTCTGCGTCGGCTCGCTGAACCTGACGAAGATCGTCGAGGCACAGGAGACGATCTGGTTCGCCATCCCGCTGCTGCCGATGTTCGTCATCTTCTTCATCTCGGCGCTGGCGGAAACCAACCGGTCCCCCTTCGACCTGCCGGAAGGCGAGTCGGAACTGGTAGCCGGCTTCATGGTGGAATATAGCTCGGCCCCCTTCGCGCTCTTCTTCCTTGGCGAATACGCCAACATGATCCTGATGAGCGCGATGACCAGCATCCTGTTCCTGGGAGGCTGGCTGCCGCCGCTGCCGTTCGCGCCCTTCACCTGGATCCCCGGCCCGATCTGGTTCGCCCTGAAGATCGCCTTCTGCCTGTTCGTCTATGTGTGGGTCCGCGCGACCATGCCGCGCTACCGCTACGACCAGCTGATGCGTCTGGGGTGGAAGGTATTCCTGCCGTTCTCGCTGCTGTGGGTCGTGCTCACGGCCGGCGTGCTGGTGACGTTCGGCTGGCTGCCGAAGTGACCGGCGCCTGAACGGACCATCGGATCGAGTTTCAAAGAGAAAGCGCGGGCGCTACCTGGAACGGGGCGCCCGCTAGGAAGGAGACGAAGAGGCCATGGCGTTCCTCGATCGTGCGGCGCGCAGCCTGTTCCTGACCGAACTGTTGGGCGGCCTCGGGCTCACCCTGCGCTACATGTTCAAGCCCAAGGTGACCCTGAACTACCCGTTCGAAAAGGGCCCCATCAGCCCCCGCTTCCGCGGCGAGCACGTCCTGCGCCGGTATCCCGGCGGCGAGGAGCGCTGCATCGCCTGCAAGCTGTGCGAGGCGGTGTGTCCGGCCCTGGCCATCACCATCGAGGCCGAACCGCGTGAGGACGGCAGCCGCCGCACCACGCGCTACGACATCGACATGACGAAGTGTATCTACTGCGGCTATTGCCAGGAGGCTTGCCCGGTGGACGCCATCGTGATGGGCCCGAACTTCGAGTTCTCCACCGAGAACCGTGAAGAGCTTTTCTACAACAAGCAGAAGCTGCTGGCGAACGGCGACCGCTGGGAAGCGGAAATCGCCCAGAACCTCGCGGCTGAGGCGCCGTACCGGTAAGTCGTTGCAGTGCGGTAAGCGGAAACGGGGATAACGATGATTGTTCAAGGCATCGCCTTCTACGTCTTTGCCGCGCTGCTGGTGGCCTCCGGTGTGATGGTCATCTCGGCGCGGAATCCGGTTCATTCGGTCCTTTATCTGGTCCTGGCCTTTTTCCAGGCCGCCGGCCTGTGCGTGCTGCTCGGGGCCGAGTTCATCGCGATGATCCTGGTGATCGTCTATGTGGGCGCGGTCGCGGTCCTGTTCCTGTTCGTGGTGATGATGCTCGACATCAACTTCCGCGAGCTGCGGGCGGGCGCGCTCCAGTACCTGCCGATCGGCGGGCTGATCGGTCTCATCCTGCTGGCCGAACTGGCCGCCGTGCTCGGCGGCTGGATCATCGCGCCGGCGGCGGAGAAGGCCGCATCGGCTCCGGTCGCGGCGATGGCTGGAGCGACCAACACCGAGCAGCTCGGCCAGCTGATCTACACCCACTACGTCTATCTGTTCCAGGCGTCGGGCATCGTGCTGCTGATCGCCATGATCGGCGCCATCGTCCTGACCCTGCGTCAGCGTGAGGGTGTCCGGAAGCAGAACATCGGCTCCCAGCTCGCCCGTCGGCGCGAGGACGTGGTCGCCATCCGCAAGGTGCCGACCGGGGAGGGCGTGTGATCATGGAAATCGGTCTCGGGCATTATCTGACGGTCTCGGCCATCATCTTCACGCTCGGCGTCCTCGGCATCTTCCTCAACCGGAAGAACGTCATCATCATCCTGATGTCGATCGAGATGATGCTGCTCGCCGTGAACCTGAATCTGGTGTCGTTCTCGGTCTTCCTGAACGATCTGGTCGGGCAGGTCTTCTCCATGATCATCCTGACCGTCGCCGCCGCCGAGGCGGCCATCGGTCTCGCCATCCTGGTGGTGTACTTCCGCAACCGCGGATCCATCCGGGTCGAAGACATCAATCTGATGAGGGGCTAAGGCAGCGCCATGGAAGTCCTTGTCGTATTCCTCCCGCTCCTGGCGTTCCTCGTCGCGGGTTCCATCGCCCTGTTCGGCGGGCCGAAGGCGGAGCCGGCGCACGCCGGCGGCCACGATCATCATGGGCATGACCACGGTCATGGCCACGACGCCCATGCGCATGATGCCCATGCGCACGACACGCACGCTCACGACGAGCATCACGATGACGGCCACGACGACCATCATGTCGTCGCCGGGCCGCCCACCGTGGGCGACCGCGCCGCGCAGTTCGTCACCACCGGTGCCGTCCTGCTCTCCGCGATCCTGTCCTGGGTGCTGTTCTTCGACGTCGCCGTCGGCGGGCATCCCCGCACGATCGAGCTGATGAGCTGGATGCGCAGCGGTAGCCTGGACGTGTCGTGGGCGCTGCGCGTCGACCAGCTCACCGCGGTCATGCTGGTGGTGGTCAACACCGTGTCGTCGATGGTCCACCTCTACTCCATCGGCTACATGGCCGAGGACCCGCAGAAGCCGCGCTTCATGGGCTATCTGTCGCTGTTCACCTTCGCCATGCTCATGCTGGTGACGGCCGACAACCTCGTGCAGCTCTTCTTCGGCTGGGAAGGCGTGGGTCTCGCCTCCTACCTGCTCATCAATTTCTGGTACGAGAAGCCCTCGGCCAACAACGCGGCGATCAAGGCCTTCCTGGTCAACCGCGTCGGCGACTTCGGCTTCGTGCTCGGCATCTTCGCGATCTTCGTGCTGACGGGCTCCGTCCAGTTCGACGCGATCTTCGCCAAGGCGCCGGAGCTGGCCGGCCAGACGCTGCATTTCCTCAGCTGGAACTTCGACGCGCTGACCATCACCTGCCTGCTGCTGTTCATCGGCGCCATGGGCAAGTCGGCCCAGCTCGGCCTGCACACCTGGCTGCCGGACGCCATGGAGGGCCCGACCCCGGTGTCGGCGCTCATCCACGCGGCCACCATGGTGACCGCCGGCGTGTTCATGGTCTGCCGCCTGTCCCCGGTCTTCGAATACGCCCCAACGGCGCTGGAGATCGTGGCCGTGGTCGGCGCCCTGACGGCCTTCGTCGCGGCGACCATCGGGTTCACCCAGTTCGACATCAAGCGCGTCATCGCCTATTCGACCATGAGCCAGCTCGGCTACATGTTCTTCGCCGCGGGCGTCTCCGCCTACGGCGCCGCGATGTTCCACCTGTTCACGCACGCCTTCTTCAAGGCCCTGCTGTTCCTCGGCGCCGGCTCGGTGATCCACGCCCTGCACCATGAGCAGGACATGCGCAACATGGGCGGCGTCTGGCGGAAGATCCCCTTCACCTACGCGGTGATGTGGATCGGCAACCTCGCGCTGGCCGGTCTGCCCTTCTTCGCCGGCTACTACTCCAAGGACATGATCCTGGAGGCGGCCTTCGCCTCGGCCAGCCCGGTCGGCAAGTTCGCCTTCGCGCTCGGCATCGCCGCGGCCCTGCTGACCGCCTTCTACTCCTGGCGTCTGCTGTTCATGACCTTCCACGGCAAGCCGCGGATGGAGAAGTCGGTCTTCGACCACGCCCATGAATCGCCGATCGTCATGCTGATCCCGCTGGGCGTGCTGGCGGTGGGCGCGCTGTTCGCCGGCTTCGGCTTCCACGAGCTGTTCATCGGCCACAGCATGGAGCATTTCTGGGGTAAGACCATCCTGGTGCTGGCGGACAACAACAGCATCGAGGCGGCCCACCACCACACCCCGGGCTGGGTCAAGCTGGCTCCGCTGGTCGTCGGCCTGATCGGCATCGCGCTCGCCTACATCATGTACATGGCGATGCCGGGCCTGCCGGAGAAGGTCGCCACCACGTTCCGTGGCGTGCATCAGTTCCTGTACAACAAGTGGTACTTCGACGAGCTGTACGACCGCCTGTTCGTGCGCACGGCCAAGTATCTGGGCTACGGCCTGTGGAAATCCGGCGACGGCGCCGTGATCGACGGTGTCGGTCCGGATGGTATCGCCGCCGCCACCCGCGACGTCGCGGCGCGCGCCAGCCGCCTCCAGTCCGGCTACGTCTATCACTACGCCTTCGCGATGGTGATCGGTGTGGTGCTGCTGGTCGCCTGGCTCTCGGTGTTCGGTTGAGCGGTTTGAAGGGGAACAAGAACAATGGCTAGCTGGCCGCTCCTGTCGTTCACGACCTTCCTGCCGCTGGCCGGTGTGGCGCTCATCCTGCTCTTCTGCAGGGGCAACACGCCGGATGTGGTTCGGAACGTCCGTTACGTCGCGCTCTGGACGACGGTCATCACCTTCGTCCTGTCGCTGTTCATCTGGTTCAACTTCGACCCGCGCAACCCGGGCTATCAGCTCGTGGAGAAGGCGGCGTGGATTCCCGAGTTCGGGATCTCCTACCACATGGGTGTGGACGGCATTTCGATGCTGTTCGTCATCCTCTCGACCTTCCTGATGCCGCTCTGCATCCTCTCCTCCTGGGAGGCGGTGCAGACCCGGGTGAAGGAATACATGATCGCCTTCCTCGTGCTGGAAACCCTCATGGTGGGGATGTTCTGCGCGCTGGATTTCGTCCTCTTCTACATGTTCTTCGAGGGCGTGCTGATCCCGATGTTCCTGATCATCGGTGTCTGGGGCGGCGCGCGGCGCGTCTACGCGGCGTTCAAGTTCTTCCTCTACACGCTGCTCGGCTCGGTCCTGATGCTGCTGGCCATCCTGGCCATGTACTTCGCGGCCGGCACGACGGACATCCCGACGATCACGGCGACCCACTTCCCGCGCAACATGCAGCTCTGGCTGTGGCTGGCCTTCTTCGCGTCCTTCGCGGTGAAGGTGCCGATGTGGCCGGTGCACACCTGGCTCCCCGACGCCCACGTCGAGGCGCCGACCGCCGGGTCGGTCATCCTGGCCGGCGTGCTGCTGAAGATGGGCGGCTACGGCTTCCTGCGCTTCAACATCCCGATGCTGCCCGAGGCGACCGAGTATTTCGCCCCTATGGTCTACGCCCTGTCGATCGTCGCGGTGATCTACACCTCCCTCGTCGCCCTGGCGCAGGAGGACATGAAGAAGCTGATCGCCTACTCGTCCGTCGCCCACATGGGCTTCGTCACCATCGGCATGTTCGCGCTGAACCAGCAGGGCATCGAGGGCTCGATCTTCACGATGCTGTCGCACGGCATCGTCTCGGGCGCGCTCTTCCTCTGCGTCGGCGTGGTCTATGATCGGTTGCACACCCGCGAGATCGCCCGCTACGGCGGTCTGGTGAAGAACATGCCGAAGTACGCGGTGGTCTTCCTGTTCATGACCATGGCCTCGGTCGGCCTGCCGGGCACCTCCGGTTTCGTCGGCGAGTTCCTGGTCCTGCTCGGCGCCTTCCGCGACAACACCTGGGTCGCCTTCCTGGCCGCCACCGGCCTGATCCTGGGCCCGGCCTACGCGCTGTGGCTGTTCCGCCGCGTCGTGTACGGCAAGCTGGTCAAGGCGGACGTCCGCGCGATGTTCGACCTGAACACCCGCGAGGTTGCCATCTTCCTGCCGCTGATCGCCGTGGTGCTGTGGATGGGCGTCTACCCGAACAGCTTCCTGAACGTCACTTCGGCGTCGGTCGGGCAGCTGATCCAGACCTACCAGACCAAGCTGGCCGCCGCTCAGGGCGGGGCCGACGTCTCCGTCGCCGCGCGCTAGAGGTTCCGACATGACCGCTGTGTTTCCCGACATCTGGCCGGCCCTGCCGGAAATCTTCCTCGCCTGCGCCGGCATGGCCCTGCTGCTGATCGGCGTGTTCCGCGGCGACGGCTTCACGCGCCCCATCGGCTACATGACGATGGTGGCGCTGCTGCTGGCCGCCATATTGTCCATGGGCTACGGCACCGGCCGGGTCGTCACCTTCAACGGCCTCTTCGTGATGGACGCCTTCGGCGTGTTCATGAAGGTGTTGATCCTTGTCGCCGCCTCGCTGTCCGTTCTCCTCGCGCTCGGCTTCAACGAGCGCGAGAAGATGGCCCGGTTCGAGTTCCCGGTGCTGATGCTCTTCGCCACGCTCGGCATGTTGATGATGGTGTCGGCCAACGACCTCATCTCCCTCTATGTCGGGCTGGAGACGCAGAGCCTCGCGCTCTACGTCATCGCGGCCTTCCGCCGCGACAGCGCCAAGTCGTCGGAAGCGGGCCTGAAGTACTTCGTGCTCGGCTCGCTCTCGTCGGGCATGCTGCTGTACGGCGCCTCGATGGTCTACGGCTTCGCCGGCACGACCTCCTTCGACAAGATCGCCGCCCTGTTCGCCGGTGGCGCGCATCCGTCGGTGGGCGTCATCATCGGTCTGGTCTTCGTCGCCGCTGGCCTGGCCTTCAAGATTTCCGCCGTTCCGTTCCACATGTGGACGCCGGACGTCTACGAGGGTGCGCCGACTCCGGTCACGGCCTTCTTCGCCGCCGCCCCGAAGGTCGCCGCCATCGCGCTGTTCACCCGCCTGCTGATCGAGCCGTTCGGTCATCTGGCCCACCAGTGGCAGCAGATCATCATCGTCAGCTCGATCCTCTCGATGTCGCTCGGCGCCTTCGCGGCGATCACCCAGAGCAACATCAAGCGGCTCATGGCCTACAGCTCCATCGGACACGTCGGCTACGCCCTGGTCGGACTCGCGTCCGGCACCCAGGAGGGCGTGCGCGGCGTACTGATCTACATGGCGGTCTACGTCGTCATGAACATCGGCACCTTCGCTGTCATCCTGTGCATGAAGCAGCAGGGCCGCATGGTCGAGGAGATCAAGGACCTCGCCGGCCTGTCGCGCACCAACCCGCTGCTGGCGGGCGCGATGGCGGTGTTCATGTTCTCCATGGCGGGCATCCCGCCGATGGCCGGCTTCTTCAGCAAGCTCTACGTCTTCCTCGCCGCCATCGAGGCGCAGCTCTACACGCTGGCGGTGATCGGCGTTCTGACCAGCGTCGTGGGCGCCTACTACTACCTGCGCATCATCAAGATCATGTACTTCGATGAGCCGGTGGAGGCGTTCGACAAGATCGGTGACGACGGGATGACCGGCATCCTGATCGCCACCGGCCTGTTCACGCTGCTGTTCTTCGTGGTTCCGGCCCCGATCCTGAACTACGCGGCGGCGGCGGCGGCCTCGCTGTTCGCCGGATGACGGCAGGCAATGAAGCGGAGGCGGCGCGCTTGCGCTTGCCTCCGGGCTTCCGGGTGATGGCCTTCGACTCCGTCGGCAGCACGAACGACGAGGCGAAGGCCTTCGCGCGTTCGGGGGCTGCCGAAGGCACAATCGTCTGGGCGAAGCGGCAGGACTCCGGTCGCGGCCGTCGCGGCCGGGCCTGGACCTCGCCGGAAGGCAATCTTTACAGTTCGACCATTCTGCGTCCCTCGCGCCCGCCGGCCGAGGCGGCGCAGATTTCGTTCGTGGCGGCGCTCGCCATCGCCGACACCGCCGCCGCCGTCCTTCCCGATCCCGATGGCGTGCGCTGCAAATGGCCGAACGACGTTCTGGTGCATGGCCGCAAGCTCTCCGGCATCCTGCTCGAGTCGGAGGCTGCTGCCGGGGGAGGGGTGTCCTGGCTGGTGCTCGGCGTCGGCATCAACCTGCGGCATTTTCCCGACGGAACGGACTACGCGGCCACGTCGCTGGCGGCGGAGGGCGCTCCCGCGGCGCTGCAGCCCGCGGCGCTGCTGGAAATCTATGCGGAGCAATTGGCGCGCTGGTACGGCGTCTGGGCGGAGCATGGCTTCGGCCCGGTGCGCGCCGCTTGGCTGAAGCGGGCGCGGGGTCTGGGCGAGCCCATCGTCGTCCGTCTGCCGGACCGCACATTGACCGGCACCTTCGCCGATCTGGACAGCGACGGCGTTCTGTTGCTTGATCGGGATGACGGGGCGGGGCGCCAGCGCATCGCCGCCGGAGACGTGTTTTTCCCACCCGCGGTGGAGACCTGAGAGATGCTGCTCGCCATCGACGCCGGAAACACCAACGTGGTGTTCGCGATCTATGAGGGCGACCAACAGCGCGGCCTGTGGCGCACGGCGACCGACAAGAAGCGCACCGCCGACGAATACATGGTCTGGCTGACCCACCTGATGGCGCTGAAGGGCATGGGTCCGGCGGACATCGACAGCGCCATCATCGCCAGTGTGGTGCCCGGCGCCACCTTCAACCTGAAGCGTCTGTGCAAGGACCATTTCGGCTGCGAGCCGTTGGTGGTCGGCCAGCCGGAGGTCGATCTCGGCACCCGCGCGCTCGTGGATCGGCCGGATGAGGTCGGCGCCGACCGGCTGGTCAACACGGTCGCGGCGGCGGCCACCTACCAGACGCCGCTGATCGTCATCGACTTCGGAACCGCGACGACCTTCGACGTGGTCGACCGCGACGGCAACTACCGCGGCGGCGTCATCGCTCCCGGTCTGAACCTGTCGCTGGAGGCGCTCCAGATGGCGGCGAGCAAGCTGCCCCGCGTCGAGATCCAGCAGCCGGGCCACGTCATCGGAACCAACACCGTCGAGTGCATGCAGTCCGGCGTCTTCTGGGGTTACGTCGGCCTGATCGAAGGGCTGGTCAACCGCATCCGGGCGGAGTACGGCGAGCCGATGACGGTCGTCGCGACCGGAGGGCTGGGTGTGCTTTTCGCCAAGGCAACCCATGTAATCGAACACACCGACGGCGAACTCACGCTGCGCGGCCTCCTCCTGATCCACAAGCGCAACACGGCCCAATGACCCAACCCGACTCCGCTCCCTCCGTCCACCCGGTCGAGGGAGACGGCGACCTGTTCGCTCCCGAGGACGACGCGCTCTACTTCCTGCCGCTGGGCGGTTCGGGCGAGATCGGCATGAACCTCAACCTCTACGGCCATCGCGGCAAGTGGTTGATGGTGGATCTCGGCATCTCCTTCGCGGACGACACGATGCCGGGGTTGGACGTCATCATGCCGGACCCCGCCTTCATCGCGGAGCGCCGGCATGACCTCGTGGGCATCGTGGTGACGCACGCGCACGAGGATCACCTGGGGGCGATCCAGTATCTGTGGCCGCAGCTCCGCGTGCCCGTCTACTGCACGCCCTTCACCGCCGCCGTGCTGCGCGCCAAGCTGCACGAGCGCGGGCTGGCCGGGGTGGTGCCGGTTCACGAGGTGGCGCTGGGCAGCACCATCGAAGTCGGCCCCTTCTCCGTCGAGTATGTGACGGTTACCCATTCGATCCCCGAGCCGAACGCCCTGGCGATCCGCACCGCCGCCGGCACCGTGCTGCACACCGGCGACTGGAAGCTCGACCCCGAACCGCTGGTGGGGGAGGCGGCCGACGAGGAGCGGCTGCGCGCCATCGGCGACGAGGGCGTGCTGGCGCTGGTCGGCGACAGCACCAACGCTCTGGTACCCGGCAGTTCCGGGTCGGAAGGAAGCGTGCGCAAGACTCTGACCGAGCTGATCGGGCAGTTTCCCGACGTGCGCGTCGCGGTGAGCTGCTTCGCCACCAACGTCGCGCGGCTCGAGAGCATCGCCCACGCGGCGGCGGCGCACGGGCGCCACGTCGCGCTGGTCGGGCGGTCGATGTGGCGAATCAACGAGGCGGCCCGCTCCAACGGCTACCTCGCCGACGTGCCGGCCTTTCTGACCGAGCATGACGCCAACTACGTGCCGCGCGACAAGCTGGTGCTGGTCTGCACCGGCAGCCAGGGGGAGCCGCGCTCCGCGCTCGCCCGCATCGCATCGGACGACCATCCGCAGGTGTCGCTCCAGCGCGGCGACGTGGTGATCTTTTCCTCCCGCGAGATTCCGGGTAACGAGCGGGCTATCGGCCGCATGCAGAATTTGCTGGTCGGGCAGGGCATCCGCATCGTCACCGCCGACGAGGCGCCGGTCCATGTGTCCGGCCACCCGGCGCAGGATGAGCTGGTCCGCATGTACCAGTGGGTGCGCCCGCGCATCGCCATGCCGGTCCACGGCGAGCAGCGCCACCAGTTGGAGCACGCCAAGTTGGCCCGCGCCTGTCAGGTGCCGGAGGCGCTGGTCCCCAGTAACGGCGACCTGATCCGGCTGACGCCCGACGCGCCGCCGCGGGTGGTGGCACAGGTCCGCTCCGGCCGCATGGCGCTGGACGGCAAGCGGCTGATCCCGCTCGACACCGGGCTGATGCGGGCGCGCCACCGGATGGTCCACAACGGCGCCGCCGTCGTCACGCTGGTGATGAACGGCAAGGGCGAGCTTGTGACCGCGCCGCAGATTGCGGTGATGGGGTTGCTGGACGACTCGGCGGACCGCGACATGCTGCTCGACGTGGTGGACGCGGTGCGCGAGGCCGTCGCCGAGATGCCGAAATCGGCCCGCTCCGACGACGAGCAGGTGCGCGCCGCCGCCCGGATCGCCGTCCGCCGCTGCTTCAACGCGACGCACGGCAAGAAGCCGGTGACGGACGTGCATCTCGTCCGTGTATAAGCGTTTCCGACTTTACGCCTTTCGGGAGGACCCATGATCGGGAAGCTGAACCACGTCGCCATCGTCGTACCGGATCTGACGGCGGCGACCGCGCTCTACCGCGACACGCTGGGCGCCGCGGTGTCCCAGCCGGTGGACCTGCCGCCGCACGGCGTCACCGTCGTCTTCGTCACCCTGCCCAACACGAAGATCGAGCTGCTCCATCCCTTCGGCGAGAAGTCGCCGATCGCCGGCTTCCTGGAGAAGAACCCGTCCGGTGGCATCCACCACATCTGCTACGAGGTGGACGACATCCTGGCCGCCCGCGACCGGATGAAGGCGCAGGGCGCCCGCGTTCTGGGCGACGGCGAGCCGAAGATCGGCGCACACGACAAGCCGGTTCTGTTCCTGCACCCCAAGGACTTCTGCGGGACCCTGGTCGAGCTTGAGCAGGCCTGAGACGAAGGGAGGCTGCGATGGGCTGGGTGACGGGCATCAGCGTCTATGTGGTCGTCTGGTGGGTGGTGCTGTTTGCGGTGCTGCCCTGGGGCGTGCGCACCCCCGCCCGGCCCGAGCCGGGCATGGCGAGCAGCGCGCCGGAGCGCCCGCGCATCCTCCTGAAATTCGCCGCCACGACGCTGGTCGCGGCGGTGGTGTGGCTGGTCATCTTCGGCATCGTGCAGTCGGACCTGATTTCCTTCCGCGAGATGGCCAAGCCGCACTGATCCCATTCCCGGATGGAGCCTTCGCGTGAGCCTGACCTATTGCGACGCGGCGCCCGGCCACGCGCATCACGGCCCCTACCACGACACCGAGTACGGGTTTCCCAGCGCCGACGACCAGGTGCTGTTCGAGCGGCTGATTATGGAGATCAATCAGGCGGGCCTGTCCTGGCTGACCATCCTGAAGAAGCGCGAGGCCTTTCACGCCGCCTTCGACGGCTTCGACATCGACCGCGTCGCCGCCTATGGCGAGGCGGAGCGGGAACGGCTTCTCGCCGATCCCGGGATCATCCGCAACCGGCTGAAGATCGACGCCGCCATCGAGAACGCGCGGCGGATCGTGGCCCTGCGCGGGACGCACGGGTCGTTCGACGGCTGGCTGCGCGCCCACCACCCCTTGAGCAAAGCGGAGTGGGTCCGGCTGTTCAAGCGCACCTTCCGCTTCACCGGCGGCGAGATCACCGGCGAATTCCTGATGAGCCTCGGCTATCTGCCGGGCGCACATCAGCCCCGCTGCCCGGTCTGGTCCGAGGTCGCCGCGCTCGATCCTCCCTGGATGATCGCCGTTCAGCAGGGGTTCGCAGGATACGACGCTCATAAAACGGGCACAGCAGCGCCTATGACGTAATCAACCGCCTAGGTCTTGGGCGAAATCTGCGAATTCTTTTCTGACGACTTGGTTTAGTCCAAATTCCGTCTTGTCATAGGGTGGTGCCGGGTTCAATGTACTTTGTGTGACGAGAGGGGTTCTTCCCTCTTTTCCGACGCCTGGTGGCGATTCCTCCCTAAACCTCGGGCCGCGCCGCGATCGCCGCGCGGTCCTTTTTTCGTCCTGGTCGGCTCACGATCTCCCCGCCGACGTTCGTTCGTAGGTGGACGGAGCGTTGTGCTTCGGTACAGAATGAATTAACCCTTTATCGGCTATAGCTGATCCACTGTGCAGGAAGCGGGCAAGCGTCCGTTCCGACTTTCGATTCAAGCGCGTCGGCATTCGCAGCCGGGCTTGCGACCGTCAGCGGGGAGAACGATGTCGAGGCGCCGATGACCGCGGGTGACAATGAGAAATTCGAGCAGTTCGCGGCCATTCTGACCACCGAACTTCTCGACCGCACTCGCAAAAGTCTTGAACTGCTGACCCCCGAAGAGCAGCCGGCGGCCAAGCTCCCCTTTGCGCTGACCCCGTCCTTTCAGGAAATCTACGCCGAACTGGTGCGCGTCGGGATCTTCCCGGTGCTGCTCAGCCGCCGTCCGGTGCGGGCCATCGTCGGCGATGTGGATTGGCCGCGGGACGGGCGCGACTATCTGCTGACCGTGCTCGACGACCGCTCCAACGCCGTCTTCACCGCCTGGGATTACGCCTGGGACGCGCTGTGGGACGAGCGGAAGGTGGGGGCGGACAGCGGCGGGTCGGCGCCGGCCAAGAAGAAGGGCTTTTTCGCCTCGCTGTTCGGACGGAAGGCGGACAAGCCGGAAAGGAAGACCGGCGAGCAGGGCGCGGAAGGCGATGTCATGGCCGGCCTCTACACCATGCTGAACGAGCAGGCGGAGCGTCGCGGCTACCTGCCGCTGTTCCATGACGACATCAAGGTGTTGAAGGGGCTGATTCGCGTCAAGCCGGCGCGCATCTTCCAGGCCTGGAAGGAGATCAACCAATACCATCACCAGGAATTCTACCTGTCGGGCCAGGATCAGGCCAAGCCGGGGGTGACCTCGGACTGCCTTCAGAAATGGCATTACAACCTGCCGGACCGGATCGGCGAATTCCTGGTGCTGAAGGCGGCTGTCGACATGGAGTTCGTGAACAAGCCCTTCCTCGGCAAGTACATCCGGCAGTCGGCCCGCACCCAGGAGGAGGCCGAGAAGGGCATGCCCTATCTCGCTACCTACTGGAAGTCCATGAAGCAATCCGCACCCGCCCAAGGCTGAGGTCCGTCATGATCCGCCGCTCCGTTCCCCTTCTCGTCGCTTTTCTGACGCTTTCCACTGGGGCGGCGGCGCAGCCGGTCGACCTGTCCGCATGCCGGTTCCTCACGGCCCATCGTCCTGCGGCGGGGGTGGAGTACACGCCGGGCGTTGACGTGAATGGCAAGGCGGTGGCTCCCGCCGACCTGCCGGGCTCGGCGGGGGCTGCGCCGCCGCTGGAGCGGTTCGACATCCCGGTGACCATCGACTTTGCCCGCCGCATGGGCTTCCCGGTGCCGCAGGGTGGGGCGGCGCCGGGCGTCGAGGTTGGCTATCTGACTTGGTACGCCAACCGGCTCTTCTTCAACGGCCAGCCCATCGGCGCACCGAGCGAGGCGGAGGTCTACGCCTATTGCCGCACCGTCCGATAGGCCGGTCCACCCCCGGATGCACGCCGTGACGATGGACAAGCGCGCGGTGGCTTCCTAAAGTCCCTGTCCCTGTTGCGGCCCGGCGTACCGCCGGACGAATCCCCTCGAAACCGAGAGCAGAGCCATGCGGCTGTCCACCTTCTTCCTGCCGACCCTCAAGGAGACCCCGACCGAGGCGCAGATCGTCTCGCACCGCCTGATGCTGCGGGCCGGGATGATCCGCCAGACCAGCGCCGGCATCTACGCCTGGCTGCCGCTGGGCCACCGGGTCCTGAAGAAGATCGAGCAGATCGTCCGCGAGGAGCAGGACGCCGCCGGCGCCCAGGAACTGCTGATGCCGACCATCCAGTCGGCGGAGCTGTGGAAGGAAAGCGGACGCTACGACGATTACGGCAAGGAGATGCTGCGCATCACCGACCGCCACGACCGCGAGATGCTGTTCGGCCCGACGAACGAGGAGATGATCACCGACATCTTCCGTGCCTTCGTGAAGAGCTACCGTCAGCTTCCGCTAAACCTCTACCACATCCAGTGGAAGTTCCGGGACGAGATCCGCCCCCGTTTCGGGGTGATGCGCGGGCGCGAGTTCCTGATGAAGGACGCCTACAGCTTCGACATCGACCCGGTCAGCGCCCGGCGCTCGTACCAGAAGATGTTCCTGGCCTATCTGCGCACCTTCGCCCGCATGGGGCTGAAGGCCATCCCGATGCGCGCCGACACCGGCCCCATCGGCGGCGACCTGAGCCACGAGTTCATCATCCTGGCCGAGACCGGCGAGAGCGGCGTCTTCTGCCACAAGGATTGGCTGACCCTGGACGTGCTGCAGAACGCGCCGGGCTTCGACGAGGACCTGCAGCCTTTCTTCGACACCTACACCTCGATCTACGCGGCGACCGACGAGAAGCACGAGCCGGGCAACTGCCCGGTCGCGGAGTCGGATCTGGTGTCCGCGCGCGGCATCGAGGTCGGCCACATCTTCAACTTCGGAACCAAGTACTCGAAGCCGATGAACGCCGTCGTCGCCGGTCCGGGCGGCGAGCCGGTTCCGGTGGAGATGGGCTCCTACGGCATCGGCGTGTCGCGCCTGATGGGCGCCATCATCGAGGCCAGCCACGACGACAACGGCATCATCTGGCCGGACGCCGTGGCGCCCTTCAACGTCGGGCTCGTCAACCTGAAGGTCGGCGACGCCGAGACCGACCGCGTCTGCCAGGAGCTGTACTACAAGCTCCGCGCCAACGGGCTGGACGTGCTGTACGACGACCGCGACGAGCGCCCGGGCGTGAAGTTCGCCGACATGGACCTGATCGGCCTGCCGTGGCAACTCGTCGTCGGGCCGCGCGGCCTGAAGAACGGCGTGGTCGAGCTGAAGCGCCGCGCCACCGGCGAGAAGCAGGAGCTGTCGGTGGAGAGCGCGCTGGAGAAGCTCTCGGCGTAACACCGTGGGGCGGGGGAGCGGGCGCCTTGGAAGGTCGCCCTTTTCCTGCCACGGTTAAGCACTTATGTTGCGGGGCGGCGGACTGGTTGCGGTCCGCCGCCTTTGCTTTTGCCGGGCCTCCGTCGCCCGCCCTTCGCTCATCGGGAGCCGCATGATCTTCTCCGCCTTCGAACGCATGGTCGCGATGCGCTATCTGCGGGCGCGCCGCCAGGAAGGGTTCATCTCGGTCATCGCGGGATTCTCGCTGCTGGGCATCGCGCTCGGCGTGGCGACGCTGATCATCGTGATGTCGGTGATGAATGGCTTCCGGGCGGAGCTTCTGGGCCGCGTGCTCGGCCTGAACGGCCACCTGAACGTCTACAGCGTCCGCGGCGGCCCGCTGCCCGATTACGACCCGCTGGTGCAGCGCCTCCAGGGCGTGCCCGGCGTGGTCGGGGTGACGCCGACGGTGGAGGGCCAGGCGCTGGTCTCGGTGCGCGGCGTCGCTTCCGGCGCGGTGGTGCGCGGCGTGCGGCCGGAGGATTTCCGGGTGCGGCCGACGCTGTCGCGCAACATCGTGCGCGGCACGGTGGAGGCCTTCGGAGAGGACAACATCGCCATCGGCATCCGCATGGCGCAGCGGCTGGGGCTGGCAGTCGGCGACCAGATGACCCTGATCGCGCCGCAGGGCAACGTCACCGCCTTCGGCACCGTGCCGCGGATGCGCAGCTTCACCATCGGCGCCGTGTTCGACGTCGGCATGTTCGAATACGACAACAGCTTCATCTTCCTGCCTCTGCCGGAGGCCCAGGCCTTCTTCCGCACGGGCGAGGCGGTGACCTCGCTGGAGGTCTTCGTCAGCGATCCGACCCAGATCCGCGCGGCACGCGACGCCATCCAGTCGGCGGTGGCCGGGGTGGGGCGGGTGGTCGACTGGCAGCAGTCCAACGCCAGCTTCTTCACGGCGCTCCAGGTCGAGCGCAACGTGATGTTCCTGATCCTGTCGCTGATCATCACGGTGGCCGCCTTCAACATCATCTCCAGCCTGATCATGCTGGTGAAGGACAAGGGACGCGACATCGCCATCCTGCGCACCATGGGCGCCACCCGCGGCATGATCATGCGCATCTTCTTCCTGTCCGGTGCCTCGGTGGGGGTGGCGGGGACGCTGGTGGGGGTGGCCCTGGGCGTGTCCTTCGCGCTGAACATCGAGACGATACGCCAGGGCATCCAGGCACTGACCGGCACCAACCTGTTCAACGCCGAGATCTATTTCCTGTCGCAATTGCCGGCGAAGATCGACTGGTCGGAGGTGATCCAGGTCACCTTCATGGCGCTGGGCCTGTCCTTCGCCGCCACCGTCTACCCGTCCTGGCGGGCGGCACGCCTCGATCCGGTGGAGGCCCTGCGCTATGAGTGAGCCGATGCTGGAACTGTCGGGGATCGTCCGCACCTTCGAGCAGGCGGGGACGGAGCTTCATGTGCTGCGCGGGGCGGAGCTGACCGTCCATGCGGGCGAGCTGGTCGCGCTGGTCGGCCCGTCGGGCGCCGGCAAATCGACCCTGCTGCACATCGCCGGCTTGCTGGAGCGGCCGACGGCGGGCACTGTGCGGATCGCCGGGACCGACGTGTCCGCCCTGGACGACGGGAGGCGGACGGAGGTGCGCCGCCGCTCGGTCGGCTTCGTCTACCAGTTCCATCACCTGCTCCCGGAATTCTCCGCGCTGGAGAACATCGTGCTGCCGCAGATGATCAACGGCGTCGCCAAGCGCACCGCCCGCGAGCGCGCCCTGGAGCTGCTCCGGATGGTCGGGCTGGAGCCGCGCGCCGGCCATCGTCCAGCCCGCCTGTCGGGTGGCGAGCAGCAGCGGGTCGCCATCGCCCGCGCGCTGGCCAACGGGCCGGGCCTGCTGATCGCCGACGAACCCACGGGCAACCTCGACCCGCACACGGCGGAGGGGGTGTTCGCCATGCTGACCGCCATCGTGCGGCAGGCGCGGGTCGGCGCGCTGATCGCCACCCACAACCTGGAGCTTGCGAACCGCATGGATCGGGTGCTGGAAATGAGCGACGGGCTTTTGGTTGAGCATCGGTCCAACCCGGCCTGATCACTAAAAACTGATCCTCGGGGAGTTGTCAGTCCCGGTTCCGCACCCCACACTCCGGCACAGGCTTGGCCAGCTCAGGCTTAAGGTCAAAACCGATCGGAAGGGTGAGGGATGGACCAGAAAATCATCGACCTGTACGACGAGTACACCCACAGGCCGCTGCCGCGCCGCGTCTTCCTGGAGCGGCTGGCGGTGCTGGCGGGCAGCGCGGCGGCCATTCCGGCGATCCTCTCCCAGATCGAGCCGAACTACGCCCTGGCCGCCGAGATTCCGGAGGACGACAGCCGAATCGCCACGGACCGCGTCACCTTCCAGGGGGCGACCGGCGACGTTCAGGCCTACCGGGCCCGCCCGAAGCTGGCGGAGCAGGCGCCCTCGGTGGTGGTGATCCACGAGAACCGTGGCCTGAACCCCTACATCGAGGACGTGACGCGGCGGCTGGCGGTGGCCGGCTTCGTCGCCATGGCCCCGGATCTGCTGTCCCCGCTGGGCGGCACCCCGCAGGACCCCGACCGTGCCCGCGAGATGATCGGCCAGCTCGACCCCGACAAGACGGTGAACAACCTGATCGCGTCGATGAGCGACCTGATGGCCTACCGCTACTCCAACGCCAAGGTGGGGGCCATCGGCTTCTGCTGGGGCGGTGGCATGACAAACCGGCTGGCCATCAAGGCGCCGGACCTCAAGGCAGGCGTCGTCTTCTACGGCCCGGCGCCCGACCCGGCGCTGGTCACCACGATCAAGGCGCCGCTCCAGCTCCACTATGCTGGGCTGGACAACAATGTGAACGCCAAGGTGCCGGCCTACGAGGAGGCCCTGAAAAAGGGCGGCAAGTCCTACGAACTCTTCATGTACGACAACGTGAATCACGCCTTCCACAACGACACGTCGGCGGAGCGCTACAACAAGGAGGCGGCGGACCTCGCCTGGGGCCGGTCCGTGGAGTTCCTCAAGAAGAACCTGACCTGAGCGATCAGGCCTTTGTCAGGGCCGATGGGTGGCGGGCCGTGCAGAGGGCAGCTTCAGCACGGCCACCGCCAGCCCGGCAAGCACCAGAAGCGCGCCGGCCATCTTCAGCGGGGTGAAGCTCTCCCCCAGGACCAGCGCGCTTGAACTCATGCCGAAGACCGGCACCAGCAGCGAGAAGGGCGCCACCAGGCTCGCCGGGTAATGGCGCAGCAGGAAGCCCCAGGCGGCAAAGCCGAACAGCGTCGCCCCGAAGGCGATGTAAGCCACCGCCCCGACGCCCAGCGGCGTCAGATGGGTCAGGGCCTGCCACGCCCGGTCCGGCCCCTCCAACCCCAGCGACAGCAGCAGCAACGGGATCGGCGGCACCACGCTGACCCACAGCATCATGCGGAACAGGTCCGGCGCCCTGGCCTGCTTCATCAGCAGGTTCGCCACGCCCCAGGTGGCCGCGGCGGCCACGACCAGCCCCAGCCCGAGGAGCGAATCGCCCGCCGGCATCTCCAGCGCGATCAGGCCGATCCCGGCGAAGGCCACCGCCATGCCCAGCACCTGCTTCGGACCGGGCCGCTCCCCCAGCACCAGCGCGGCGAACAGGGCGGTGAAGAAGGCCTGCGACTGCAGCACCAGCGAGGACAGTCCCGCCGGCATGCCGATGTCCATCCCGACGAACAGCAGCGAGAACTTCACCACCCCCAGCACCATCCCGATGCCCAGGATGAAACGCCAGGGCACCGGCGGACCGCCGCGAACCCCCAGCACGAGAAGCGGCAGAGCCGCCAGCGCGAAGCGCAGGGCGCAGAACAGGATCGGCGGGAAATCCGCGAGGCCGACCTTGATGGCGACGAAGTTGAAGCCCCAGATTGCCGCGACGGCAAGGGCCAGAGCGATGTGGGCGGTGCGCATGGGGCCGAGGCTAGACCCGCAAGGCGCGGCGGTCAACGCGGCGCAACAGCACGCAAGGAGGGTGGGATCGCTCGCTGTGCTTTACTTCTCCGTGTGAAGGATGCGGCACTCGTCCAGCGCGGCCAGCGCCCAGGAGGAGCCGCCGAGATTGACGTCGCCGATCTCCGTCCCGCCGCCGTCCCGCTGCAGCGTCACCGCGCGCGACCGCATGAAGGGCTCGAACAGGTCCTCGTACTTCGGCAACTCGACCGGCACCACCACGCCGCCGTCGGGCAGGGGGCTGGCCTCCAGCGCCATGGTCTCGCCGTCGGGGAAGATGGCGGTCAGGCGGCTTTCCGTGTCCTTGCCGGCCTGGGCGTGCTGGTCGGCGTTGACCAGCATGGCCGCCCCCTTCGCCGTCGCCCGGAAGGAGAGGGGGGAGGAGTCGTCCGCCCGCGTGGCGTAGCAATAGGCCGAGCCGGTCTTGGTCGCCGGATGCGCCCGCACGACCCAGCCCTTGTTCTGCGCGACGACGCGCCCCGGCGCGTCGGACAGGGGGGAGGCGGGCGTAACGGTCGGCGGCGGCCGGTGGGTCTGCTCCGCGGACGGTGCGGGGGCGCCGGTGGTCTGGCAAGCCGTGAGGAGCGTGGCCGCCAGCACCGCCAGGACGGCGCTGGAGCGGATGCGGCGCATGGAACGGGTCATTCTCGGATCGTGGCTCTGCCTCTTTCGATAGCACGAACACGCATGATCGGGGAATCTTCCCTTACCCTCGACAGGGTTGGCGCATCGCCGCATGGCCGGGCCCGCGCTTGGTCCCTTGCAGTGCGGGGCCGGATGCGCGACGACTAGGGGAGACGTCCCCCTTCGCTGGAACCGGTGCCCATCTCCGCCATGCCCCACGCCGACTTCATCCACCTGCGCGTCCACTCCGCCTATTCCCTGTCCGAGGGCGCCATCAAGGTGAAGGAGCTGGTCAAGCTCTGCCAGAAGAAGGGGATGCCGGCGGTCGCCGTGACCGACACCGGCAACCTGTTCGGCGCGCTGGAGTTCGCGCTGGCCGCCGCGGATTCGGGTGTGCAGCCGATCATCGGCACGGTCCTGGGCATCACCCGAGTCGGACCCGCCAACGGCAAGCCGGGCCTGCCGGGCAAGGCGGCGTCGGTCCCCGACCAACTCGTCCTGCTCTGCCAGACCGACGAGGGCTACCGGAACCTGATGAAGCTGGTGTCCAAGGCCTTCCTGGAATCGGATCCGATGGCCGGGCCGCAGATCCCGCTGGACGCGCTGGAGGGCCATTCCGCCGGGCTGATCGCGCTGACCGGCGGTCCCGGCGGCTCGGTCGGGCGGCTGCTGGGCGAGGGGCAGAAGGATCTGGCGCTCGACGTGCTGGAGCGGCTGAAGCGGCTGTTCCCCGGCCGGCTCTATGTCGAGCTTCAGCGCCACCGCGACCATTTCGCGGTGATCGAGGACGCCATCGAGCCGGCGCTGATCGACCTCGCCTACGCCCACGACCTGCCGCTGGTCGCCACCAACGATTGCTATTTCGCGACCGAAGACATGTACGAGGCGCACGACGCGCTGCTCTGCATCGCCGAGGGTGCCTACATCGGTCAGACCGAGCGCCGCCGCCTGACCCCCGACCACCGCTTCAAGTCGGCCGAGGAGATGCGGGACCTGTTCAAGGACCTGCCGGAGGCGGTGGACAACACGGTCGCCATCGCCCGGCGCTGCTCCTTCCTGCTGAAGCCGATCAAGCCGATCCTGCCGCCCTTCCCCTGCGAGGGCGGCCGCGACGAGGGGGAGGAGCTGCGCGCCCAGTCCCGCGAGGGTCTGGAGATGCGGCTGAACAGCGTCGTCTACACGCCCGACATGACGCCGGAGCAGCGCGCGGAGACCCGCAAGACCTATTTCGAGCGGCTGGAGTTCGAGCTGGACGTCATCGTGTCGATGAAGTTCCCCGGCTACTTCCTGATCGTGTCGGACTTCATCAAGTGGGCGAAGACGCACGACATCCCGGTGGGTCCGGGCCGCGGTTCGGGCGCCGGCTCGGTCGTTGCCTGGGCGCTGACCATCACCGATCTGGACCCGCTGCGCTTCGGCCTGCTGTTCGAGCGCTTCCTGAATCCCGAACGCGTGTCGATGCCCGACTTCGACGTGGACTTCTGCCAGGACCGCCGCGAAGAGGTGATCCGCTACGTCCAGGACAAGTACGGCTACGACCGCGTCGCCCAGATCATCACCTTCGGTAAGCTCCAGGCCCGCGCCGTTCTGCGCGACGTCGGGCGCGTGCTGCAGATGCCCTACGGGCAGGTGGACAAGATCTGCAAGCTGGTGCCGAACAACCCGGCCAACCCGGTGACGCTCCAGCAGGCGCTCGACAGCGAGGAGATGCTGCGCCAGGCCCGCGACGGCGACGAGACGGTGGCGCGCCTCGTCAACATCGCGCTGAAGCTGGAGGGTTTGTACCGCCACGCCTCGACCCACGCGGCGGGCGTGGTGATCGCCGACCGGCCGCTGCACGATCTGGTGCCGCTGTACCGAGACCCGCGCTCCGACATGCCGGTCACCCAGTTCAACATGAAGTTCGTCGAGCAGGCCGGTCTGGTGAAGTTCGACTTCCTCGGCCTGAAGACGCTGACCGTGCTGAAGACGGCGGTGGACCTGATCCCTGAGAAGCCGGACCTGACCACCGTCACGCTGGACGACCCGCGAAGCTACGAGATCCTGGGGCGCGCCGAATCGACCGGCGTGTTCCAGTTGGAAAGCTCGGGCATGCGCGACGTGCTGCGCCGGCTGAAGCCGAACCGGCTGGAGGACATCATCGCGCTGGTGTCGCTCTACCGCCCCGGCCCGATGGACAACATCCCCAAATACATCAAGGTGAAGAACGGGGAAGAGCAGCCCGACTACATGAATCCGGCCCTGGAGCCGATCCTGAAGGAGACCTTCGGGATCATGATCTACCAGGAGCAGGTCATGCAGATCGCCCAGGTGCTGTCCGGCTATTCGCTGGGCGGCGCCGATCTTCTGCGCCGCGCCATGGGCAAGAAGATCAAGGAGGAGATGGACAAGGAGCGCGACAAGTTCGTCGTCGGCGCCAAGGGCAAGGGCGTGGACCCCGATCAGGCCAGCATGATCTTCGATCAGGTGGCCAAGTTCGCCGGCTACGGCTTTAACAAGAGCCACGCCGCCGCCTATGCCCTGGTCGCCTACCACACCGCCTATCTGAAGGCGAACCACCCGGTGGAGTTCATGGCGGCGTCGATGACGCTCGACCTCGGCAACACCGACAAGCTGAACGTCTTCCGGCAGGAGCTGGTGCGGCTGAAGATCAAGCTGCTGACTCCGGACATCAACAAGTCCGACAGCATCTTCGGGGTGGAGGCGCTGCCCGACGGCACCAAGGCGGTGCGCTACGCGCTGGCCGCGGTGAAGGGCGTCGGCCTGCCGGCCATGAAGGCGGTGGTGGAGGAGCGGCGGAAGAACGGCCCCTACAGGAGCCTGTTCGACTTCGCCCGCCGCCTCGACCTGAAGACCATCAACAAGCGCCAGCTCGAAAACCTGACCTGCGCCGGCGCCTTCGACGGCATCAACCCGAACCGCGCCCAGGTGCACGCGGCGCTGGAGACGCTGATCCGCTACGCCCAGGCCGAGGCGGCCGAGCGCGACAGCGGCATCGGCAACCTGTTCGGCGGCGCTGGCGGAGGCCTGAAGGAGCCGGACCTGCCCAAGGTCAAGGAGTGGGAGCCGCTGGAGAAGCTGAAACACGAGTTCGGCGCCATCGGCTTCTACCTGTCCGCCCACCCGCTGGACGCCTTCGCCGGTCCGCTGGCCCGCATGCGTGTGGTGCGCTCGGCGGACCTCGCCACGGCAGTGACCGGCGGCGGCTCGACCCGGCGCAGCGTCGCCGGCATCGTGGTCAGCCGCAAGGAGAAGACGGCGAAGTCGGGCAACCGTTTCGCCTTCGTGGAACTGTCCGACGGCAGCGGCGGCTATGAGGTGACGGTCTTCTCCGAGGTGCTGGCGACCAACCGCGACCTGTTGGAGGCCGGACGCCCGGTCCTGATGACCGTGGACGTCCAGATGAACGGCGAGGACATCCGTCTGACCTGCCAGGAGGTGAAGCCGCTGGAGGACGCCGTCGCCCAGGTCTCCGACGGTTTGAAGGTGGTGGTGCGCGACGGCGGTCCGGTGGAGAGCATCCGCGGCATGCTGGAGCGGCTGGCCCGCGGCAAGGGAAAGATCCACCTGCTGGTGGAGATCGACCCGTTGAAGGAGGTGGAGATCCAGCTTCCCGGTTCCTTCAACATCACCAACCAGAGCCGCGCCGCGCTGAAGGCGGTGCCGGGCGTGGTGGAGGTGGTGGAGCTGTAATCGGGTGCACAGCTGGAAAAGGCCGTGCCGGGATGTCATATTCAAGCCATGCCGAACCTCGCCCGCCAGATCGACGATGAAGCCGCGGAATCCGACGCCCTGAAGGCTGCGGTGGCAAAGGCGCGCGCAGACCGGCGCGGCGTGCCGCACGAGCAGATGCGGGAATGGCTGTTGCGGATGGCCGAGGGTGAGTTCGGTGCGGAGCCACCGGAAACTCGCGACCTGTGACGGTCGTCTGGCGAGCGGCAGCGCGTGCTGATCTCGTCCGCATTTTGCAATACATCTCGCAGGAAAATCCGATCGCCGCGCGGCGCTTGGCCCAGGAGTTGGTTCTGGCGGGAGATAGCCTGCAGGTTTTTCCGCGACGCGGTCGCCGGGGCTTGGTCGAGGGTACGCGAGAACTGGTCGTCGTCCGTCCCTATGTCATCGTCTACGACATCGGCGAGGACGAAACCGTTTCGATCCTGCGGCTTTGGCACAGCGCTCAAGATCGCGGTTAGCCGCTGAAAAAACAGGATCGCGCTCCCGACCGAATTGCCAAACCGGTGTTGCCAAAGCGGTTCCGGCGGGCTATGTAAGCGCCGTCGTCAAAACCTCACGCGGGCTGGCGGTCCCTCGGCTTTACCCCGATGGCCCGATCCGGTGTCCTGTCAAACGGACAGTGCCCGCGGCGGAGCAACCGGAAAAGGACTTTTCCAAATGGCTATTCCGTCTTTCACCATGCGCCAGCTGCTCGAAGCCGGCGTCCACTTCGGTCACCACACCCGCCGCTGGAACCCGAAGATGGGCACGTACATCTTCGGCGTGCGCAACGGTGTGCACATCATCGACCTGGAGCAGACCGTCCCGGCGCTGCACCGCGCCCTGCAGGCCGTCCGTGACGTCGTCGCCGGCGGCGGCCGCGTCCTGTTCGTCGGCACCAAGCGCCAGGCCCAGGAGAAGGTGGCCGAGGCCGCGTCGAAGTGCGGCCAGTACTACGTCAACCACCGCTGGCTCGGCGGCATGCTGACCAACTGGAAGACCATCTCCCAGTCGATCAAGCGCCTGCGCGAGATGGAAGAGCGCCTGGGCGGCGACACCTCGGGCCTGACCAAGCGCGAAATCCTCGAGCTGACCCGTGAGCGCGACAAGCTGGAGCGCGCGCTGGGCGGCATCAAGGAGATGGGCGGCCTGCCGGACGTCCTCTTCATCATCGACACCAACAAGGAGTCGATCGCGGTCAAGGAAGCCAACAAGCTCGGCATCCCGGTCATCGCGGTGATCGACAGCAACTCCGATCCGGACGGCGTGGCCTTCCCGATCCCGGGCAACGACGACGCCCTGCGCGCCATCGACCTGTACTGCGAGCTGGTGAACGGCGCCGTGCTCGACGGTCTGCAGGCCGAGATGAGCGCCGCCGGCATCGACGTCGGCTCCAGCGAGGAGGCTCCGGCCGAGCAGCTGCCGGAAGCCGAAGCGGAAGAGGCCGCGCCGGCTGAGCAAGCCCAGGCCTGATCCCGGTGATACGGGGCAGCCGGGCCTTATGACCTATGGCCCGGCTGCCTTTTTTATGAGTTGTTTGGATCAACCCGATCCGCTTGGATCTGTTCGGAAGGAAGAGGGCGAAACCATGGCCGAGATTACCGCCGCGCTCGTCAAGGAACTGCGCGAGAAGACCGGCGCGGGCATGATGGACTGCAAGAAGGCGCTGGCCGAGACCCAGGGCGACCTCGAGGGCGCCGTTGACTGGCTGCGCAAGAAGGGCCTCGCCGCCGCCGCCAAGAAGTCCGGCCGCGTCGCCGCCGAGGGTCTGGTCGCCGTCGCCACCGCCGGCACCGCGGGCGCCGTCGTCGAGGTGAACGCCGAGACCGACTTCGTCGCGCGCAACGACAAGTTCCAGGCCTTCTCCCTGAAGGCCGCCGAGCTGGTCCTGTCCGGTTCGGGCGACGTCGAGGGCCTGAAGGGCACCGCCTATCCGGACGCCGGCCGCACGGTCCAGGAAGAGCTGACCAACCTGATCGCCACCATCGGCGAGAACATGAACATCCGCCGCTCGGCCAAGCTGTCGGTCCCGGCGGGCGTTGTCGTGTCCTACGTTCACTCGGCCATCGCGCCGGGCCTCGGCAAGATCGGCGTTCTGGTCGCCCTGGAGTCGACCGGCGACGCCGCCAAGCTGAACGATCTGGGCAAGCAGATCGCCATGCACATCGCCGCCGCCCGTCCGGACGCCCTGGACATCGCCGACGTCGACACCTCCGCCCTGGAGCGTGAGCGCAACGTGCTCGCCGACCAGGCCCGCGCCTCGGGCAAGCCGGAGAACATCGTCGAGAAGATGCTCGAAGGCCGCATCCGCAAGTACTACGAGGAAGTGGTGCTGCTGGAGCAGACCTACGTGATCGACGGCGAGACCAAGGTCCGCAAGGTGGTTGAGAACGCCGCCAAGGACGTCGGCGCCCCGGTCAAGGTGACGGGCTTCGTCCGCTTCGCGCTGGGCGAGGGCATCGAGAAGGCGGAGAGCGATTTCGCCGCCGAAGTCGCCGCCGCCGCCGGCCAGAAGTAAGGACCCGGCGACCCGCCGCACGCACTCTTCACACCAACCGGGAGAAAGCCCCCCATGGCCCAGACCACCGGGACCACCGAGCCGGCTGACGGCATCCGCTTCAAACGAGTCCTGCTGAAGGTGTCGGGCGAGGCGTTGATGGGTCAGCGCGACTACGGCCTCGACCCGGAGGTGGTCAACCGCGTCGCCAATGAGGTGAAGGCGGTGATCCAGCTGGGCGTCCAGGTCAGCCTGGTCATCGGCGGGGGCAACATCTTCCGCGGCGTGAAGGGTGCGGCGAGCGGCATGGAGCGCGCTTCCGCCGACTACATCGGGATGCTCGCCACCGTGATGAACGCCCTGTCGATGCAGAGCGCTCTGGAGCGGATGGGTGTCGCGACCCGCGTGCAGTCGGCCATTCCCATGTCGTCTGTGTGCGAGCCGTACATCCGGCGCCGCGCCATCCGGCACATGGAGAAAGGCCGCGTGGTGATCTTCGCCGCCGGCACCGGCAACCCCTTCTTCACCACCGACACCGCCGCCGCTCTGCGCGCGTCGGAGATGGGCTGCGATGCCCTGCTGAAGGGCACGCAGGTGGACGGCGTCTACACCGCCGACCCGAAGAAGGTGAAGGACGCCGAGCGTTACGAGCGCCTGAACTATCTCGAAGTCCTGGCGAACGATCTGCAGGTGATGGACGCTTCCGCGATCTCCCTGGCGCGTGAAAGCCACATCCCCATACTCGTGTTCTCGATCCACACACCCGGTGCCTTCGCCGAAGTGATGCAGGGCCGGGGCAAATTTACGATCATCAACGAAGAAACGGAGTGAGCCCGTGGCTGCGCCCGATGCATCGGATCTCAAGCGCCGCATGGAAGGAGCGCTTGAGGCGTTTCGCAAGGAGTTGAGCGGTCTGCGCACCGGCCGCGCCTCCGCCAGCCTGCTTGAGCCCGTCACCATTGAGGCTTACGGCGCCAGGATGCACCTCAAGGAGGTCGGCACCGTCAGCGTGCCGGAGCCGCGCCTGATCGTCGTGCAGGTGTGGGACCGCGGCATGGTCAAGGCCGTGGAGAAGGGCATCCGCGATTCGGGCCTCGGCCTGAACCCGCAGACGGAAGGCCAGTCGATCCGTGTGCCGCTGCCCGACCTGACGCAGGAGCGCCGCAAGGAGCTGGCCAAGGTCGCCCACAAGTACGCCGAGCAGGCCCGCGTCGCCGTGCGCAACGTGCGCCGCGACGGCATGGACGGCCTGAAGAAGGCCGAGAAGGCCGGAGACATCTCGCAGGACGAGCACAAGGGGCTCGGCGAGAAGGTCCAGGCGCTCACCGACCAGTACATCAAGCTGGTCGACGATGCGCTTGCGGCGAAAGAAAAGGACATCATGCAGGTCTGACGGCATGCGCGACGCGGAAGACAGCCGCCCCCTGCGCCCGCCCGCGCACGTGGCCGTGATCATGGACGGCAACGGGCGTTGGGCGAAGTCCAGAGGGCTGCCCCGCACCGCCGGCCATAAAAAGGGCGTGGACGCCGTCCGCCGGACGGTCGAAGCCGCGGGCGACCTGGGGATCGGCTATCTGACGATCTTCAGCTTCTCGTCCGAGAACTGGCGTCGGCCGGAGGAGGAGGTGTCCGACCTCATGCAGCTCCTGCGCTTCTACCTGCGCAGCGAGATTGCCGACCTCCACCGAAACGGCGTGCGCCTGCGCGTCATCGGCGACCGGGCCCGCTTGTCCAAGGACATTGTCGGCCTGATCGAGAACGCCGAGAATCTGACCCGCGACAACCGCAGGCTGACCCTCGTGGTGGCGTTGAGCTACGGCTCCCGCCAGGAGATCACGCTGGCGGCTCGGCGCTTGGCCGAAGAGGTGAAGGCGGGGACGCTCGATCCTGCGGACATCACCGAGGACCGGCTGTCCGAACGCCTGTTCACCGCCGACATCCCGGACCCCGACCTGATCGTCCGCACCAGCGGCGAGAAGCGCATCAGCAACTTTCTGCTGTGGCAGGCGGCGTATGCCGAGCTGGTCTTTGTGGACACGCTCTGGCCTGACTTTTCCAAGCGTGACCTGGAGGCGGCGATTGAAGAGTTCCACCGACGGGAACGTCGCTTCGGCGCAACCACCGGCACCCGTTAAATCCGGAGACCTGAAGACGCGCGCCATCTCGGCGCTCGTTCTGGCTCCGCTTGTCCTGGCCGCGGTCTGGGCCGGCGGCTGGATTTTCCACGCCCTGATCGCGCTCGGCGCCGTGGCCTCCGCCGTGGAGTGGAGCAACCTCGTTCCCTGCCGCCGCAAGGCTGCTGCCATCGCGTTATCGGTGGCCGGCGTCCTGCTGGCCCTGGCCGCGCAAATCGCCGCCGGGCCGTGGGCGGCCGTCGTCATCGCCATCCTGGCCACCGCCGGTGTCGCGCTGGCCTCGGGCGGGCCGGATCGCGGTCTGTCCGGAGGCGGCGTCCTCTACATCGTGGCCGGTCTGGCCGGTCTGATGTGGCTGCGCGACGATCCGGAGTCCGGCCTCGCCCTGTTCCTCTTCACCATGCTCGGCGTCTGGGCGACCGACATCGGCGCCTACGCCGCCGGACGCACCATCGGCGGGCCGAAGCTGGCCCCGCGCATCAGCCCGAAGAAGACATGGGCCGGTCTGATCGGCGGCATGGCCTCCTCCGCCCTGGTGGGGTGGGGGGTGGCTCTGGCGGCCGGCGCGCAACGGCCGTTGCTGGCTCTTGCGGTGGGCGCCGTTCTGGCTGTGGTGGCGCAAGCGGGCGACCTCTTCGAATCCGCGGTCAAGCGCCGTTACAACGTGAAGGACAGCGGCCATCTCATTCCTGGTCACGGCGGAATCCTGGACCGCATCGACGGGCTGCTCGCCGCGGCCCCGGTGCTGGCCCTGTTCCACGCGACCATCGGCACGGCAATCGCATGGTGGTGACGGGGTCATGGTTGTGAAGGCTGAAGAGGCGGGGAGCGCGCCGCGCCGCGTGACGATCTTCGGTTCGACCGGATCGGTCGGCACGCAGACGGTGGACCTCGTCGCCCGCGATCCGGAGCGCTTCCCGGTGGAGGCGCTGACCGCCAACCGCAACGTCGCCCTCCTCGCCGAGCAGGCGCGGCAACTCCGCCCGAAGCTGGCCGTGGTCGCCGACCCCGCCGCCTACGCCGACCTCAAGGAGGCGCTGGCCGGCACCGGCGTGGAGGCCGCCGCCGGCCCCCAGGCGGTGGCCGAGGCCGCCGAGCGTCCGTCCGACTGGGTGATGGCCGCCATCGTCGGTGCCGCTGGGCTGGAGCCCACGCTGGCCGCCGTGCGCCGCGGCGCCTGCGTCGCCTTCGCCAACAAGGAGGTGCTGGTCTGCGCCGGCGCCCTGATGATGGAGGAGGTGCGCCGCCACGGCGCCAACCTGCTGCCGGTGGACAGCGAGCATTCGGCGATCTACCAGGTCTTCGACTTCGACCGGCTGGACAGCGTCCAGCGCCTGATCCTGACGGCCTCCGGCGGCCCCTTCCGCACCAGGGACCGGGCTTTCATGGCGGCGGCGACGCGCGAGCAGGCGGTCGCCCACCCGACCTGGGAGATGGGCGCCAAGATCTCCATCGACAGCGCCACCATGATGAACAAGGGGCTGGAGATCATCGAGGCGCATTTCCTCTTCGGCGTTCCCGAAGAGAAGATTGACGTCCTGGTCCACCCCCAATCGGTCGTGCATTCGCTCGTCGAGTATGTGGACGGCTCGGTCCTGGCGCAGCTCGGCACGCCGGACATGCGCACGCCGATCGCCTACGCGCTCGGCTGGCCGGCGCGCATCCCGACGCCCGCCGAACGGCTGGACCTCGTCAAGGCCGCAACCTTGACCTTCGAGGCGCCGGACCCCGAGCGATTCCCGGCCCTGAGGCTCGCCCGGGCCGCCTTGCAAAGCGGTGGGGCCGCTCCTACTATTCTCAGTGCCGCCAACGAGGTGGCCGTGCAGTCGTTTCTCGACCGCCGGATCGGCTTTCTCGACATCGAACGGATCGTCGAGGGGGTGTTGGGCACGCTGCCGCACCGGCCGCTCCGCGACCTTGGCGCGGTGCGCGACACCGACGCCGAGGCGCGCCGCGTGGCGGCCGACCGGGTCGCGGCCCTGGCACGCTGAGTCTTTTTCCGGGCGCGGGCCGCGAAGGAACCGCTCCGGGATGCAAAGGATGTGATGGACGTCATGGGCGGCTTCGGGACCACGCTTCTGTCTTTTCTGCTGGTCCTCACCGTGCTCGTGTTTGTGCACGAACTCGGTCACTACCTCGTGGCGCGCCGCAACGGCGTGCGGATCGAGGTCTTCTCCATCGGTTTCGGGCCTGAGCTGTTCGGCTGGACCGACCGCTCCGGAACGCGCTGGAAGTTCAGCGCCATCCCTCTCGGCGGTTATGTGAAGATGTTCGGCGACGCCGACCCGGCGAGCACGCCCGGCGCCCACACGCAGAGCATGAGCGCCGAGGAGCAGGAGGTCTCCTTCCACCACAAGCGGCTCGGCCAGCGGGCGGCCATCGTGGCGGCGGGACCCATCGCGAATTTCCTGTTCGCCATCGTCGCCCTGACCATCCTCTTCGCCACCGCCGGCCAGTCCTTCACCCCGCCGGACGTCGGCGGCGTGCAGCCGGGCAGCGCCGCGGAGCGCGCCGGGCTGCAGCCCGGCGACCTGATCGTCTCGATCAACGGCAGCGGCATTCAGCGATTCGAGGAAATCCGGCAGATCGTCTCCATGCAGCCGGGAGCGCCGCTGGAGATGGTTGTGCAGCGCGACGGGCGTTCGGTCAACCTGACAGCGACTCCGGACGTGCGCGAGGTCACCGACCGACTCGGCAACACCCACCGCATCGGCCAACTCGGCATCATGCGCGGCGGAGCGGAGACGAAGCGCCACGACCCGCTGACCGCGCTGTGGCAGGCGGGACGGGAGGTCGTCGGCATGGTCTCCGGCACCTTCGTGGCGCTGGGACAGATGATCGAGGGTTCGCGCGGCACCGAGGAGCTGGGCGGACCGCTGCGCATCGCCCAGATGTCCGGCGAGGTCGCGCAATCCGGCTGGTATCCGCTGATCTGGTTCATGACCTTCCTGTCCGTGAACCTCGGCATGATCAATTTGTTTCCGGTTCCGCTGCTTGACGGCGGCCATCTGATGTTCTACGCCCTTGAAGGACTCCGTGGGCGTCCTCTCGGACCTAAAGCGCAAGAATACGGTTTCCGCATCGGGCTTGCTTTGGTATTAACGCTCATGGTTTTCGCCACGTGGAACGATCTCGTTCAGCTTCGCGTGGTGGATTTCTTTAGGGGGCTCATTTCCTGAGGGATGCCCCCAAAGCCAGGGAGCGAGCTTTGCGGGTGTCGAGCAGGGTTCTGGCGTTCGGCCTGATGGCCGGTTGCGCCATGACGACGGTTTCTCTTGCCCTTTCCCACGCAGCCTGGGCCCAGGCGGGCGCGCCCAAACCGGGCGCGGCGAAATCCGCCGCGTTCGGCGATGGGACGCTGGTGGCGCAGATGTTCTCGGGCGGCACCATCCGGGACATCCGGGTGGAAGGCGTTCAGCGCATCGAGCCGACGACGGTCCGCTCCTACCTCGCGGTGGCGCCCGGCGATCCCTTCGATCCCGACCGCATCGACCAGTCGCTGAAGGCCCTGTTCAACACGGGCCTGTTCGCCGACGTCGTGCTGAAGCGCGACGGCGATGCGCTGGTGGTGCAGGTGGCGGAAAACCCGATCATCAACCGCATCGCCTTCGAGGGGAACCGGCGCATCGAGAAGGAGAACCTGGAGAAGGAAATCCAGCTCCGTCCCCGCGTCGTCTACACCCGCACGCGTGTCCAGAGCGACGTGCAGCGCATCCTGGACATCTACCGCCGCCAGGGCCGCTTCGCCGCGACGGTCGAGCCGAAGATCATACAGCTCGACCAGAACCGCGTCGATCTGGTGTTCGAGATCAACGAGGGTGTGCGCACCGGCGTGCGCAGCATCACCTTCATCGGCAATGAGAAGTTCTCCGACGGGACGCTGCGCGAGGCGATCCAGACGCGGGAAAGCGCCTGGTGGCGCTTCATGACGTCGGACGACAACTACGATCCGGACCGCCTGAACTACGACCGCGACCTGCTGCGCCGCTACTACCTCAAGGAAGGCTACGCCGACTTCCGCGTCGTCTCCGCCGTGGCGGAGCTGACGCCTGACCGCGAGGACTTCGTCATCACCTTCACGGTGGACGAGGGCGAGCGCTACAAGTTCGGCAAGATGGACATCAGCACCTCCCTGAAGGCGTTGGACCCGGAGCAGCTGCGCAGCGTGCTGAGCACGCGCGAGGGCGACTGGTACAACGCGCAGGAGGTGGAGAACACCATCACCAAGCTGTCCAACGCCGTTGGTGACCTGCAATACGCCTTCGTGGACGTCCGCCCGCGCATCTCGCGCAACCGCGAGAACCAGACCATCGACATCGTCTACGACATCGTCGAGGGGCCGCGCGTCTTTGTGGAGCGCATCGACGTGACCGGCAACGTCCGCACGCTGGACAAGGTGGTCCGGCGCGAGATGCTGCTGTCCGAAGGCGACCCGTTCAGCACGACCAAGCTGCGCCGCTCCGAGCAGCGCATCAAGGACCTGGGCTATTTCGAGCGCGTCAACATCACCACTGCGGAAGGCTCGGCCCCCGACCGCACCGTAATGAACGTCGAGGTGACTGAGCAGTCCACCGGTGAAATCTCCATCGGCGCCGGCTACTCGACCTCGGACGGTCCGCTGGCCGACTTCTCGATCCGTGAGCGCAACCTGCTGGGCCGCGGCCAGGATCTGCGCTTCGGCGCCACCGTGTCGGGCAGCCGCCAGGAATACGACGTCTCCTTCACGGAGCCTTATTTCCTGGACCGTGACCTGTCCGCCGGTTTCGACCTGTTCCGCATCACCCGCGATTACCAGGACGAAAGCTCCTTCGACGAGAAGAGCACCGGCATGGCCCTGCGCATGGGCTATCCGCTGACGGAGAACCTGCGCCAGCGCGTCTACTACCAGCTCCAGAACACCGACATCACCAGCGTTCCCAGCTCGGCCTCCCGGTACATTCAGGACCAGAAGGGTTCGCGCCTGACCTCGCTGATCGGGCAGGAGTTGACCTACGACCGCCGTAACAGCCGCCTGAACCCGACCGAAGGCTATTACATCCGGTTGACGAACGATCTCGCGGGTCTGGGTGGCGACGCCCGCTTCCTGCGCAACCGTCTCGGCGCTGGCTATTACCTGCCGCTGTTCGACGACAGCTGGGTCGTCAGCGCCACCGGCGAGGTCGGCTACATTGTCGGCATCGGTGACGACGGCATTGCCCTGTCCGATCGCTTCTTCATCGGCGGTGACACGCTGCGTGGTTTCAACACCGCCGGCATCGGCCCGCGCGACCTGCGCACCGGCGACGCCTTGGGCGGCACCCGCTATTACCGCGGGTCGGTCGAAATGAGCTTCCCGGTCGGCCTGCCCGAGGAATTCGGGCTGAAGGGCCATGCCTTCACCGACGTCGGCACGCTGGGCAAGGTCGACATCAACGATCCGCTCGTCCCCGACGACGAATCGGTCCGCCTGTCGGTCGGCACCGGCTTGTCCTGGCGCTCGCCCTTCGGGCCGATCCGCCTTGACTTTGCGGTCCCGATTCTCAAGGAAGATTACGACAAGAAAGAGATCTTCCGCTTCAGCTTTGGAACCAGGTTCTAACATGCAGTTCAGCAAGCTCAGGGCGCTGGTCGCCGCCGGTGCGGTGTTGGCGGGCGTCGCGATGGCGACGCCGTCCTTCGCCCAGGACAAGCCGACCGACAACCTCAAGGCGCCGGTCATCGCCGTGGTCGACGTGCAGAAGATCATGCAGGAGTCGAACGCCTCCAAGGGCGTCTCGAAGTCCTTCGAATCGCTGCGCGAGACCTACCAGAAGGAAATTGCCTCGCTGGAGGACAAGCTGCGCAAGTCCGAGGAGGAACTGCGCAAGCAGCAGACCGTGCTGGCTCCGGACGCGCTGGCCAACAAGCGCCGCGACTTCGAGAAGCAGGTCGGCGAGGTCCAGAAGACGGTGCAGAGCCGCAAGCGCGCCCTGGAAAACGCTCTGAACGAGGCGATGGCCGTCGTCCACAAGAACATGGTGGAGATCGTGGCCGACGTCGCGCGCGAGCGAGGGGCCAACCTGGTCCTCGCCCGCCAGCAGTTCGTCCTGGTCGACACCCAGCTCGACGTCACCGACGTCGTGCTGGAGCGGGTGAACAAGAAGCTGCCCCAGGTCGCGCTGACCGTTCCCAAGCAGTAAGGCGCGTCGGAACGAGCCGCCACGCTTCCGCAGGGAGGCGTGGCGGCTTTTTGTTTGCGCAAAGGGGGGAGCCGGAATGCCGTCGGCGTCGGGATTGCCAAATCCCCGGAAATGGGGCACAAGGGGCTTCGTCCTGGGCCGCCGCAGGCGCGGCGCGGGGCGTTCTCGTGGATTTTGAAAGGCGGGCGGCCGGACCATGGATGTGACGGCGGACAACAAGAAGATAGCCGACCTCGACATCATGCGGATCATGGAAATGATCCCGCATCGCTATCCGATTCTGATGATCGACCGGGTGATCGACATCACTCTGGGCGAAAGCGCCACCGGCGTGAAGAACGTCACCATCAACGAGCCGTTCTTTCAGGGGCACTTCCCGTCGCGACCGGTGATGCCGGGCGTGATGATCATCGAGGCGATGGCGCAGACCTCCGCCGTGCTGGTGGTCGCCACGCTGGGCAAGGAGTCCGAGGGCAAGCTGGTCTATTTCATGACCGTGGACGAGGCGCGTTTCCGCCGCCCGGTCACGCCCGGCGACACCATCCACATCCACGTAACCAAGCAGCGCCAGCGCGCCAACGTGTGGAAGTTCAAGGGCGAGGCCAAGGTCAACGGTGTCCTGGTCGCCGAAGCCGTCTATTCCGCCATGATCCTGGACGAGAAATGAGCGTTTCCATTCACCCGACGGCGGTCGTCGATCCGGCCGCCAGGCTGGGCGAAGGCGTTTTCATCGGTCCCTTTTGCGTGGTCGGGCCGGATGTCCAACTGGGCGACCGCGTGCGGCTGACCTCCCACGTGGTGGTCGAGGGCCGTACGCGCGTCGGCGAGGACTCGGTGGTCTATCCGTTCGCGTCCATCGGCCACCGCCCGCAGGACCTGAAGTTCAAGGGTGAGCCGTCCGAACTGATCATCGGGCGCAACAACCAGATCCGTGAGCATGTCACCATGAGCCCCGGCACCGAGGGCGGCGGCATGGTCACGCGGATCGGCGACAACGGCCTGTTCATGGTCGGCGTCCACATCGCCCACGACTGCGTCGTCGGCAACAACGCGGTCCTGGCGAACAACGCCACGCTGGCCGGCCATGTGGAACTGGGCGATTTCGTGACCATCGGCGGGCTGTCGGCGGTTCGCCAGTTCGTCCGCATCGGCTCGCACGCCATGATCGGCGGCATGTCCGGCGTGGAGAAGGACGTGATCCCCTACGGCCTCGTCATGGGCGACCGGGCGCGTCTGGCCGGCCTGAACCTCGTCGGGCTGGAGCGTCGCGGCTTCCAGAAGGACGAGATTCACGCCCTGCGCGCCGCCTATCGCTTGCTGTTCGGCAACGAGGGCACCTTCGCCGAGCGCATGGAGGAGGTCGGGCGCGACCTGGGGCAGCAGGCGCTGGTCGCCGACGTTCTGACCTTCGCACGGGCCTCGCGGTCGCTCTGCCAGCCGCGCGAGGGCTGAGGAGCCGTCCGGGCTCCGTTTCCTTGTTCTGTTCCGTGGGAGAGTCCCGGCCATGTCGCAGCCTCTTCCCAAGCTCGGCATACTGGCGGGCGGCGGCACGTTGCCGGCCCGCATCGCCGCCGCGGTGCGCGGCCAGGGGCGCGAGGTCTTCGTCGTCGCCTTCGACGGCCACACCGACCCCGCCACCGTCGTGGGCCTTCCTCATCTGTGGAGCCGCTTCGGCGCCGCCGGCAGCATCATCGACCGGTTGAAGAAGGAAAAGGTCGGGGAGCTGGTCTTCGCCGGACCGGTGCGCCGGCCGTCATTCACCGAGCTTCTTCCCGACTGGTACACCACCAAGTTCCTCGCCAAGGTCGGCACCCGCGCGCTCGGCGACGATGGGTTGCTGCGCTCCGTCGCGCGCGAACTCGAAGGGGAGGGGTTCCGCGTGGTCGGTCTGCACGAACTCCTGGGCGAGCTTCTGACCCCGGCTGGGCCGGTGGGCCGGCTGCGTCCGGACGGCGAGGCGGAGCGCGACATCGCCCGCGCGGTCGAGGTCGCCCGCACACTCGGCGCTCTGGACGTCGGACAGGGCGCCGTGGTGCAGCAGGGGATCGTGCTCGCCGTCGAGGCCATCGAGGGCACCGACGCCATGCTGGCCCGCTGCGCCGGGCTGGCGCGGCCCGGCGCGGGCGGCGTGCTGGTCAAGGTGAAGAAGCCGCAGCAGGACCGCCGCCTTGACCTGCCCACCATGGGGGTGACGACCGTGGAGAACGCCGCCCGCGCCGGTCTGCGCGGCATTGCCGTCGAGGCGGGCGGCAGCCTGCTGGTGGACCGCGCCGCGGTGGCCGAGGCTGCCGACCGGCTGGGTCTCTTCGTCGTCGGCATCACCGTTGCGTCGGAGGCCCGGTCGTGAGCGATCCGCTGATTTTCCTGATCGCCGGGGAGCCCTCCGGCGACGCGCTGGGCGCGCGGCTGATGGCCGCCTGCAAGCGGCTGACCGGCGGGCGGGTGCGCTTCGCCGGCATCGGTGGCGAGAAGATGGTCGCGGAGGGGCTGGAGAGCCTGTTCCCGATGGGCGAACTGACCCTGTTCGGCGTGTTCGAACTGCTGCCCCATCTGCCGAACCTGCTGCGCCGCATCGACCAGACGGTCGCGGACATCCTGCGGCTGCGGCCCGACGCGGTGGTGGGCATCGATTCGCCGGGCTTCACGGTGCGGGTGTCCAAGCGGGTCAAGGCACAGGCGCCGGAGATTCCGCTCATCCACTATGTGGCGCCCACCGTCTGGGCCTGGAAGCCGAAGCGCGCCGCCAAGTACGCGGCGATCTATGATCATCTGCTGGCTATCCTGCCCTTCGAGCCGCCCTATTTCGAGAAGGAAGGGCTTCCCTGCACCTTCGTCGGCCATTCGGTGGTGGAGAGCGGCGCCGGGCATGGCGACGCGCAGCGCTTCCGGGAGACCCACGGGCTGGCACCGGATGCGCGGATCGTCGCCGTCCTGCCGGGAAGCCGGAAGGGGGAGGTGTCCCGCCTCCTCCCCGACTTCCGCGCCACGCTTGAGCGCTTGCTGCCGTCTCATCCGGAACTGGTCGCCGTGGTGCCGACCGTGGCGACGGTGCGTGACCGCGTGGCGGCGGAGGTGGCGGGCTGGCCGATGCCCACCATCCTCGTCGAGGGCGACGGCCCGAAATACGATGCCTTCGCCGCGGCGGAAGCCGCGCTGGCGGCGTCCGGGACGGTGGCGCTGGAACTGGCGTTGGCGCGCCTGCCGACGGTGATCGCCTACCGCCTCAATCCGGTGACGGTGGCCTTGTACCGGCGGCTGATCCGGGTCAAATACGTCAATCTGGTCAATCTGATGCTCGACCGCATGCTGGTGCCGGAACTGCTTCAGGAGGACTGCCGCCCCGACCGATTGGCGTCCGAACTGGGGCGTCTGCTCGACGATCCGGCCGCCCGCGCGGCGCAGATCGACGGGGTGATGGAGGTGGCGCACTGGCTGGGGCAGGGCGGAACGCCGCCCAGCGAGCGCGCTGCCCAGGTCGTGCTGGAGGTTTCTGCCGGCCAGCCGCATAAGACGAGGCCGGATAAGACAAGAGCGCAAGAACCCGCTTGGGAGAAGAGACCATGAGCCAATTCCGCCTGCTGCACACGATGCTCCGGGTCTATGATCTGGAGAAGTCGCTGGACTTCTACACCCGCCTGCTCGGCATGAAGCTGCTGCGCCGCAACGATTATGAGGGCGGCCGCTTCACGCTGGCCTTCGTCGGCTATGGCGATGAGAAGGACACCGCCGTCCTGGAGCTGACCCACAACTGGGACCAGGCCGAGCCCTACGCCATCGGCACCGCCTATGGCCACATCGCGCTGGGCGTTCCAGACATCTACGCCACCTGCGAGCAGCTCGCCAAGGAAGGCGTCAAAATTCCGCGCCCGCCCGGCCCGATGAAGCACGGCACCACCGTGATCGCCTTCATCGAGGACCCGGACGGCTACAAGGTCGAGCTGATCGAGACGAAGTAACCGGTCTCACAGCGTTTTGTAGAAGAGGACGGTGTCATGGAAGGCGCCGTCCGCTTCCACCGTGTAGCCGGGAATCAGCCCGGCCCGCTGCCAGCCCGTCGCCTCGTAGAAAGGCTCGCCGCGGTCGCCCTTCAGCGTGTCGAGCACCAGAAGCGACCGCTCCAGACCACGGGCGGTGTCCTCCACCGCCGCCATCAGCCGTCGCGCGACTCCGTTCCGGCGGTAGCGGGTGAAGACGAGCAGCTTCTGCACCTCGGCGCGGTGCGCGCCGTTCGGCTTGCTGCAGAGCGCCAACTGCACGCTTCCCAGCAACTCTCCCTCCGGCCCACGGGCGATCAGCAGACGGTGCGCGCCGCCCGACAGCAGCTTGGCCACGCCGCCCCAGAAGGCCCGCTTCCAGTGAGGGGCCAGCGGGGCGTGGTAGCCCACCGAAGCGCCGCTGTTCACCGCGTCCTCCAGAAGCGCTTCCAGTTCCGCGCGCAGGCGGCCGTCATCGAGAGTGGAGATGTCGGTGATGGACAAGGTCATGGTCATGGGAAGTGCCGGGATGGTTCGGTGTCTGCGCCCAAGCCTGCCCGCCGCTCCCCCGGTCCACAATTGACTTCGCAGGGCATGGGTGTGAGGAATCCTCACATCGACCTCCGGAGACGCCACCGATGCCGCGCCTTCCCTTTACCGCCTTGGCCGCCTTCGAAGCGGCGTCCCGCCACGGCAGCATGACGCGCGCCGCCGACGAGCTTGGCCTGACACATGGCGCGGTCAGCCGACAGGTGGGTGATCTGGAGAAGCGGCTGAATGTCCGTCTGTTCGATCGCACCCCGCAGGGGCTTCACCTGACCGACGCCGGGCGCGATCTCGCGCAGGCCTGTACCGCCGGGCTGGGGCGGGTTCAGGAGAGTTGGGACCGCATCGCCGGACAAGGGCCGGAACGGCTGCGCATTGCCGCGCCGCGCACTTGGGCGGCCTTGTGGCTGGTGCCGCGTCTGGGGCGCTTCCTGGATAGCCGGGCGGGCCTGCGGCTGGACATCGAGGGGGGCAACACGGATCGCGCGTCGGAGGCCGAGGCGGGCTGGGCGGTCATCCGCTACGTGCGCGGCGGCGATCCGGGTCCCGACGGGACGCTGCTGTCGGAAGAGCCGCTGTTCCCGGTCTGTGCGCCGTCGCTGGCCGAGCGGCTGTCCGGTCCGGCCGACCTGTCCCGCCAGACGCTGCTGCATTATCAGGCGTCGCCGGACTGGAGCCTGTGGCGCTCCGGCAGCGGGGTAAGTCTGTATGGAGCGGGCAGCCTGAGCTTCTCGGAATCGGTGATGGTGATCCAGGCGGCCATGGCTGGGCAGGGGATTGCGCTGGGGCGCCCATCGCTGGTGCTGGAGGCGCTGGAAGCGGGACGGCTCGTCTGCCCCTTCGGACCGGCGGTGCCTTGCGGCGACCGCTACGTGCTGACCGCCCCGGCCGAAGGGCGGGGGCGCGGCGTGCTCCGCGCCTTCCGGCACTGGCTGCTGGCGGAGGCCGCGGCGGATCGGTCGCGGCTGGAGCGGCTCGGCATACCGTGTCCGCAGGGCCGCGCTGGCGCCTGACTCCGTTTCGTGTTTATATCCGCTATCGGATGGATTTGGAGCGGAGACACGCCCCCATGCTGCGCCTTTACGACAACCTGTCTTCCGGAAACGGCTACAAGTGCCGGCTTCTGCTGCACAAGCTCGGCATCCCCTATGAGCGGATCGAGTTGGACATCGACCGGGCGGAAACCCGCACCCCGGAATTCCTGGGCCGGAATCCGAACGGCCGCATCCCGACCCTGCAATTGGAGGACGGCACCCATCTGCCGGAATCCAACGCGATCCTGTGGTATCTGGCGGAAGGCACGCCCTATCTGCCTGACGACCGCGAAGGCCGCGCGCGGGTCCTGCAATGGATGTTCTTCGAGCAGTACAGCCACGAACCGAACGTCGCGACCGTGCGCTTCTGGATCACCCACCATGTGGAGATGACGGAGGAGCGCAAGCTGGGGCTGGTGACCAAGCGCCGGCTTGGCTACGACGCGCTGGGCGTCATGGAGGGGCATCTGGCGGAGCGCCGCTTCTTCGTGGGCGATCGCTTCAGCATCGCCGACATCGCGCTCTACGCCTACACGCATGTGGCGGAGGAGGGTGGTTTCGATTTGTCCGCTTATCCGGCGGTGCGCGCATGGATGGAGCGTGTGGCGGCGGAAGGGCCGCACATCCCGATCACCCAGGGCTAAGAGGTCAGATCAGCACCACCGCGGCGATCATCGCCACAATCACCGCATAGAGGACGATGCGGCGAAGCCGCCGCGACAGCGGCGGCTTGTTGTCGTTCGCGACCGGCTGGCCCTGACGGACCCGCCGCGCCGGAACGATGAACGCAGCCGGGCTGCGGGCGGCTCCGTCGGAGCCACCCGTCCCGATGTGTGCTGTCGGCCGGTTAGCCACGCTCGGCCAGCGGGATGAAGTCCCGCTTGGTCGCGCCGGTGTAGAGCTGACGCGGACGGCCGATCTTCTGGACCGGGTCCTCGATCATCTCCTTCCACTGGGAGATCCAGCCGACGGTGCGCGCCACGGCGAACAGCACGGTGAACATGCTGGTCGGGAAGCCCATCGCCTTCAGGATGATGCCCGAGTAGAAGTCGACGTTCGGGTACAGCTTCTTCTCGACGAAGTACGGGTCCTCAAGGGCGATCTTCTCCAGCTCCATCGCGATGTCAAGGAGCGGCTCGTCCTTGATTCCCAGCTCGGCCAGGACCTCATGGCAGGTCTTGCGCATGACCTGGGCGCGCGGGTCGTAGTTCTTGTAGACCCGGTGGCCGAAGCCCATCAGGCGGAAGTTGTCGTTCTTGTCCTTGGCGCGGCGGACGATCTCCGGGATGCGATCGACGGAGCCGATCTCCTCCAGCATCTTCAGCACGGCCTCATTGGCGCCGCCGTGGGCCGGACCCCACAGCGAGGCGATGCCGGCGGCGATACAGGCGAACGGGTTGGCGCCCGACGAGCCGGCCAGACGGACGGTCGAGGTCGAGGCGTTCTGCTCGTGGTCGGCGTGCAGGATGAAGATCTTGTCCATGGCCTTGGACAGGACCGGGTTGACCTTGTACGGCTCGCACGGCGTGCCGAAGGTCATGTAGAGGAAGTTCTCGGCGTAGGACAGATCGTTGCGCGGGTACATGAACGGCTGGCCGACCGAGTACTTGTAGGCCATCGCGGCGATCGCCGGGATCTTGGCGATCAGGCGGTGCGCGGCGATCTTGCGCTGCACCGGGTCCTCGATGTCCGTCGAGTCGTGGTAGAAGGCCGACAGCGCGCCGACGACGCCGCAGAGAACCGCCATCGGGTGGGCGTCGCGGCGGAAGCCGCTGTAGAAGCGGGTCAGCTGCTCATGGACCATCGAGTGGCCGCGCAGGATGCCCTCGAACTCTTCCTTCTCGGCGGCGTTCGGCAGGTGGTTGTTGAGGAGAAGGAAGCAGACCTCCGGGAAGGTCGCGTGCTCGGCAAGGTCGTCGATGGCGTAACCGCGGTGCAGCAGAACACCCTCATCACCGTCGATGTAGGTGATCTTGGACTCGCAGCTGCCCGTCGAAGTGAAACCCGGATCGTAGGTGAAACAACCGGTCTCGGCGTAGAGCTTGCGGATGTCGATCACGTCCGGACCCGTGCTTCCCTTCATCACGGGCAGGCTGACCTGCTTGCCAGTCCGGTTGTCGATCAGGGTGAAGGTATCGGCCTTGTCCGCGGTTTGGGTCATCTCGGCACGTCCTTATCTTTAGGGTTGGGGCTTAACGCCCTTTTCGAATGCGCGCAGCATAGTTCTATGCCGGGCGGATATCAACGCACGGAAGTTAGCCCCGTGCTGCAGTTGCGGCATCCTTCATCCGGGCCAGCGTTTCCGCGCGGCCCAGGATCTCGGCCACTTCGAAGATGGGCGGCGACACGGTGGAACCGGTGAGCGCGGCGCGCAGCGGCTGGGCGATCTTGCCCAGCTTTTCGCCCCGCTCCTCGGCGAAGGCGCGGACCAGCCCTTCCAGGGCGGCGGCGGTGAAGTCGGCTTCGGCCTCGAAGCGGGCGGCGAGGTCGGTCAGGACGCCGCGGCCCTTCTCGTCCAGCAGCGCGGCGGCCTTGTCGTCCATCGCCAGCGGCCGCGCGGCGAGGTAGAAGCGGGCGCTCTGGGCGAGATCGACCACGGTGCGGGCGCGCTGCTTCAGCCCGTTCATGGCGCGGGTCAGCAGGTCGCGCTCCGACTCGGTCAGCGCGCGGCCAAGCTCGGCCTCCAGCCGCGGGGTAGCCAGACCCACGAGGCGGGCGTCGTCGGCCTGCCGCATGTAGTGGGCGTTCAGGTTCTCCAGCTTGGCGAAGTCGAAGCGCGAGGGGGAGCGCCCGATGCCCTCCAGGTTGAACCACTCCACGGCCTGCTCGGTCGAAATGATCTCGTCGTCGCCGTGCGCCCAGCCGAGCCGCAGCAGGTAGTTGCGGATCGCCTCCGGCAGGTAGCCCATGTCGCGGTAGGCGTCGACGCCCAGCGCGCCGTGGCGCTTCGACAGCTTGGCGCCGTCCGGACCGTGGATCAGCGGGATGTGGCCGAATTCCGGCAGGTCCCAGCCCATGGCGTTGTAGATCTGGATCTGGCGGAAGGTGTTGGTCAGGTGGTCGTCGCCGCGGATGACGTGGGTCACGCCCATGTCATGGTCGTCCACCACCACCGCCAGAAGATAGGTCGGGGTGCCGTCGGCGCGCAGCAGGATCAGGTCGTCGAGCTGGGCGTTCTGCACCGTCACCTCGCCCTGGACGCGGTCCTTCAGGACCGTTTCGCCCTCCTGCGGCGCCTTCAGGCGGATCACCGGCTTCACGCCGGCCGGCGCCTCGGACGGGTCGCGGTCGCGCCAGCGCCCGTCGTAGCGCACCGGCTGGCCGGCCGCCTTCTGGGCGGCGCGCATCTCCTCCAGTTCCTCCGGGCTCGCGTAGCAGTAGTAGGCGCGGCCGGCGGCCAGCATCTGCTGCGCCACCTCGGCGTGGCGGTCCTTGCGGGCGAACTGGCTGACCGCGTCGCCGTCCCAGTCGAGGCCGAGCCAGGACAGGCCGTCAAGGATGGCGTCCACCGCGGCGTCCGTCGAGCGCTGGCGGTCGGTGTCCTCGATGCGCAACAGGTACGTGCCGCCATGGTGGCGGGCGTACAGCCAGTTGAACAGCGCGGTGCGGGCACCGCCGATGTGGAGAAAGCCGGTGGGCGACGGGGCGAATCGGGTGACGACGGTCATGGGTGGCTCAATTCCAGGTTCGGCGCTGCTACAGTGCTGCGGCCGCCGCGCTGTGGCTGCTGCGGTGCGACTGCGGTGGTGCGGTGGTGTAACACATTAACGGCGCCGGAGGCATTTGCCTTGCGCGCATAGGCGACAGTATGGCCCACGGGGTTGAAGAGGGCGCAGACGAAGGTTTGGTGGCGGAGGAGGGCGATGCCGGTCCTGTCCGTCGCGGCGTCGGCGCGCGCCTTTCCGCGGCGGCTCTGGAATGTCTCGCCGCGGAGCGGGAGCGCTGGGCGCTGTGGCTGCCAGTGGGGACGGGCGCGGGCGTGGCGCTGTATTTCGGCCTGCCCGCCGAGCCGCCGTTCTGGCTGGGGCCGGGCGCTGCGGTCGGTTGTCTGCCTCTGCTGTGGCTGGCGCGGCGGCGTCTGGCGCCGGTCGTTCTGCTGCTGGGGCTGTTGAGCGTCGCTCTGGGCTTCGCCGCGGCGCAACTTCACAGCGTGGTGGCGGCGGCGCCGATGCTGACGCGCGAACTTGGACCGGTGCAGGTCACCGGGCGGGTGCTGGCGGTCGAACGGCAGCCCACCGGCACGCGGCTGATGGTCGGGGAGCCGATGGTGGAGCGGCTGGCCCCGGAGGCGACGCCGGAGCGGGTCCGCTTGTATCTGCCGGCCAAGTTGACGTCGCCGGAGGCCGGGAAGGTGGTGCGGCTGCGCGCCATGCTCCACCCGCCGGCCGCCCCGGCGGAGCCAGGGGCGTTCGACCTGCAGCGGCGGGCCTATTTCGAAGGCTTCGGTGCGGTCGGCTTCGTCATGGGCGCCCCCGTCGCGCAGGAGGCGCCGCCGCCCGGAGGTTGGCGACGGGTGACCGTGGCCTTCGAGCGGGCGCGCGCCGCCATCGCCGAGCGGGTGCGCGCCGTCGTGACCGACTCCGCGGAGGCCAGCGTCACCGCCGCCCTGCTGAACGGCGACGCCGCGGCGATTCCCGAGCCGATGATGGACGCCTTCCGCGACAGCGGCCTGGCGCATCTCCTGTCCATTTCCGGCCTGCATGTGGGCATTGCCGCGGGGATCGTCTTCTGGGTGGTGCGGGCGCTGCTGGCGCTGGTTCCCTGGGTGGCGCTGCGCTGGCCAATCAAGAAGATAGCGGCGCTGGCCGGCATCCTGTCGGCGATCCTCTACACGCTGCTGGTGGGGGCGCCCTTGCCGACGCTGCGGTCGGTGCTGATGACCGGCCTCATCATGGGCGCGGTCATTGCCGACCGATCACCGATCAGCATGCGGTTGGTCGCTTTCGCTGGCATCGTCACCGTCCTCTACGACCCGGAGGGGATGCTGGGGCCGAGCTTCCAGATGTCCTTTGCGGCGGTCGTCGCCCTGATCGCTGCCTTCGAACGCTTCACGCCCTGGGCGGTGCGGCAACGGCGCGAGATGGGCTGGCTCGGCCGGGGAGCCATGACTCTGGGCGGCATCGCTTTTTCCAGCGTGGTGGCGACCGTCGCGACAACGCCATACGGGCTCTATCATTTCCAGCAGGTCGCCTTTTACGGCGTACTGTCCAACATGGTGGCGATCCCCATCACGACGGTGTGGATCATGCCCTTCAGCCTGCTCTCCTACCTGCTGCTGCCCTTCGGGCTGGAGGGGCCGGCGGTGGCGGCGATGAACTGGGGCGTCCGGCTGGTCATCGAGACGGCGGAGCGGACCGCGGCGCTGCCCGGAGCGACGGCGTTTCTGCCGGCCATGCCGGACGCCGCCATCGCGGCGGTCACGCTGGGCGGGCTGTGGCTGGCCATCTGGACGGGACGCTGGCGCTGGCTGGGGCTGGTGGCCTTGGCTGGCGGGCTGGTCGCCCCGGCCGTAGCGCCGCGGCCCGACATTCTGGTGTCGGAGGACGGAACGCTGATGGCCGTGCGCGGCGCTGAGGGGATCCTCAGCCTGTCGACCGCCAGCGACGGGCGGGTCGCCAACACGTGGAGGCGGCGCGACGGCATGGAGAAGCCGGAAGAAAAAGCCGGGCAGGATGTCTGGCCGCTTGTCGGGGTGAGCCTGGACAGACGGCTGCGCTGCGACGCCTTGGGGTGCCTCTACCGTGCGCAGGGGAAGACGGTGGCGCTGCTGCGACAACCGGACGCCTTACCGGAGGATTGCGCTGTGGCCGATGCGGTGGTGACCGCAACCCCGTCGCGCGGGTGTCGGGCGCCGCTGGTCATCGACCGTTGGGGACTGCGGCGGGAGGGTGCGCACACGCTCACCCTGTCGGACAAGGGCATCCGGGTGGAAACCGTCCGGGGGCAGCGCGGCGACCGCCCTTGGACGATGGGGGGAAAGCTGCCCGACGGAAAGACCGGGGCGCGCTGAACCGCCGCCCCGGAGCATCCTGCCGTCAGTACTTCCGCACCAGCCCGACGAGGCGGCCCTGCACCCGAACCCTGTCGGCACCGAAGATGCGGGTCTCGTAGGCGGCGTTGGCCGGTTCGAGCGCCACGGTGTTGCCCTTGCGGCGCAAGCGCTTCAGCGTGACCTCGGCGTCGTCCACCAGGGCTACGACGATGGAGCCGTTGTCCGCGCTGTCGCAGCGCTGGATGACCACCGTGTCATGGTCGAGGATGCCGGCCTCCACCATGGAATCGCCAGCGACTTCCAGCGCGTAGTGGTCGCCCATGCCGAGCATGGCGGCGGGAACGTCCACGAAGGCGGAACCGTCGCGCAACGCTTCGATGGGCGTGCCCGCGGCGATCCGGCCGTAGAGCGGAAGCTGCACGGATTCGGACGCCGGGTTCGCCTCGCGTCCCGCGAAGCTGAAGTCGCCCTTGATGACGTTGGGCTGGAACTTGGCGCGCGGCGGCCGGGTGCGGGCGGTCTCAAGCCCCTCCGGCAGGCGCAGCACTTCCAGCGCGCGGGCGCGGTGGGGCAGGCGGCGGATGAAGCCGCGCTCCTCCAGCCCCGTGATGAGGCGGTGGATGCCCGACTTGGACTTCAGGTTGAGAGCGTCCTTCATTTCGTCGAAGGAAGGGGACACACCGCCCTGTCCGAGCCGCTCGTTGATGAAAAGCAGCAATTCATGCTGCTTGCGCGTGAGCATTTGTGCCTCCCGGCCGGTTCCGCACTAGATATGGAACAAAAGCAAAACGTTCCATCTTGTTCTAGTTTGGTTCTTAACCCCCGTCAAGCCCTACGGATGAAATCAATCGCAAATCGACGGACAGGACTCCCAAATGGATTTCCCGTGCGGAACGGATTAAAGCGACAGGACACCGCCACTCAGCGGGATCACCGTCACGCGGTCGCCCACGGCGGCGGCGGTTGCCTGCGGCTCGCGGACGATCAGGGCGTCGGCCTGGGCCAGCCGGGACATCATCGCGCTGTCCTGGCGCGGGAAGGGGGTGGCGACGGGCTCGCCGTCCGCTCCGGTGGACAGGGTGGCCCGCAGGAAATCGGTGCGGTCGTCGTTGGCCTTCAGCGGCGCGCCGAGCCGCGCCGCGAGCGTGGCGTTCTCGGCGGGCAACCCTTGGAGACGGCGAAGGATTGGCACCAGGAACAGCAGGGCGGCCACCCCGGTGGACACCGGATTGCCCGGCAGGCCGAGCAGCGGAACGCCGTTCGCCGTCCCGAAAATCAACGGTTTGCCGGGTTTCATGGCGACCCGGTAGAAGTCCAGCGACAGCCCGCCCAGCACGTCGCGCACATGGTCGTGCTCGCCTTGCGAGGCGCCGCCCGTGGTCACCAGCAGGTCGCAGCCGGCCGCCCCGGCGGCCATTACGGCGAGATGCTCCGGATCGTCCTTGGCCACGCCGAGATTGTGGGCGAGCCCGCCCTGGCTGGCGACCAACGCGCACAGGCCGAGCGCGTTGGAGCTGACGATCTGACTCGGTCCCAGCGGATCGCCGGGGAGGGCGATCTCGTCCCCGGTGGCGAGCACGGCGATCCGTGGGCGGCGGTGGACGCGCAGCCAGGGCAGGTTGGCCGCGGCGGCCAGGGCGACGTCGCGGGCGGTGAGCAGCCGTCCCTTGGGAAGCAACTCCTCTCCGGCAGTGAAGTCCAGTCCGGCGGGGCGGATGAAGCGCCCCTTGGGCACGGCGCGCCCGACGCGCACGCGGTCCCCGGCATCTTCGCAATCCTCCTGCATCACCACGGCGTCGGCCCCGGCGGGCAGGGGCGCGCCGGTGAAGATGCGCACGGCCTCGCCCGCTCCGACCGATCCGGCGAAGGCGTGGCCGGCGGCGGACTCGCCGATGCGGCGCAGGGTGACGGGAGCTTCCCCCGATGCCTGGGTGATGTCGGCGGCGCGGACGGCCCAGCCGTCCATGGCGGCGGCGGCGAAGGGCGGCTGGGTCAGCCGGGCGACGGCGGGCTCCGCCAGGACGCGCCCCAGCGCGTCGGGCAGTGGCACCGTCTCCGCCGGTAGGGCGGTGAAGGCGGCGAGGATGCGGGCGCGGGCTTCACCGACCTGCAGCATCAGACCGCGCTCCCCCATTCCCCGCTCTTGCCGCCGGCCTTGTGCAGCAGCTTGACCTCGGTGATGGTCATGCCCCGGTCCACCGCCTTGCACATGTCGTAGACGGTCAGCGCCGCAACTGACACGGCGGTCAGCGCCTCCATCTCCACGCCGGTCTGGCCCCTGAGCTTGCAGGTGGCGGTGATGTCCACGGCGTTGCGCTCGGGATCGCAGGTCAGGTCCACCTTGACCGAGGTCAGCATCAGCGGGTGGCACAGCGGGATCAGGTCCGGCGTGCGCTTGGCCCCCATGATGCCGGCCAGCCGGGCCACCGACAGCACGTCGCCCTTCTTGACGCCGCCCTGGAGGATGAGCGCCAGCGTTTCCGGCTGCATCAGGACGGAGCCGCGGGCGGTCGCCGTGCGTTCCGTATCCGCCTTGTCGGACACGTCCACCATGACCGCGCGGCCTTCGGCGTCGAAATGGGTGAAGCCGCTTGCGGGCTGGTCGGTCATAGGGGTTTCTCCATGAACAGGCTCAGCGGGTCCGGACCGTAGGGGCCGAACGGGGCGCAGTCGGCGAAGCCCTGCTTGCGGTAGAGGGCAATGGCCTCGTCCTGATAAACGCCGGTCTCCAGCCGCAGCAGGGACAGGCCTGCGGCGCGGGCCTCGTCCTCGATGCGTTCCAGAAGGCGCCGACCGATCTGGCCACCGCGCGCGGTCGGCTGGACGAACATCCGCTTGACCTCGCCATAGCCGCCCTCGGTGTCGATGCGCATGGCGCCGCAGCCGACCACGGTTCCCGAACGCCGGGCGACCAGGAAACGGATGTCCGGCTTGGCCAGCGATTGCAGGTCGAGCAGATGGTTGCTCTCCGCCGGGTATAAATCGCCCAGATAGCGGTCCAACTCCTCGATGAGCTGAACCACCTCGCCCTGGAGCGGGCTTTCACGGGCAATGGTCACGTTCGGCACGGCGTCGCTCCTCCCCATTGCTTTTTTATTTGGTGTCAGGCGAGAAGGGCGCGGGTGGCCGCGGTCACATCCTCCTGCCGCATCAGCGATTCACCGACCAGGAAACAACGCGCGCCCACCGCCGCCATGCGCGACAGGTCCGCCGGGCTGTAGAGACCGCTTTCGGCGACCAGCATCCGGTCGGCGGGTACGTGGGCCGCCAGTTCCTCGGTCGTGGCGATGTCCACAGCCAGAGTCTTCAGGTTCCGGTTGTTCACGCCGAGAAGCGGGGTCTTCAGCGCCAGCGCGCGGTCCAGCTCCTCGCGGTTGTGCACCTCGACCAGCACGTCCAGGCCCCAGGCGATGGCGGCGTCCTCGATCTCCGCGGCCTGCGCGTCGCTCAGCGCGGCCATGATGATCAGGATGCAGTCGGCGCCGAGCGCGCGGGATTCGGCGATCTGGTAGGGATCGACCATGAAGTCCTTGCGCAGGACCGGCAGGTCCACCGCGGCGCGGGCGGCCAGCAGATAGTCGTCGCAGCCCTGGAAATAGGGCTCGTCGGTCAGCACCGACAGGCAGGTGGCGCCGCCCTCGCGGTAGGCGCGGGCCAGGGACGGCGGGTCAAAGTCCGGGCGGATCAGGCCCTTCGACGGGCTGGCCTTCTTGATCTCGGCGATCAGGCCGTAGCGGCCCCCGTCCACCGTGCGGCGCAGGGCGCGGATGAAGCCACGCGCCGGGTCGGCGCCGCGGGCGTCCTCCTCCACCGCGGACAGCGGACGGGCGGACTTGCGGGCTTGGACCAGCGCGCGCTTGTCGTCGCAGATGCGGGTCAGGACGTCGCTCATGGCGCGGCAACCGGTTCGTTGGCGATGGAGGAATTCGTGATGGACACAAGGCGCTGGAGCACGGCGCGGGCGCCGCCGCTGTCGATGGCGTGGCGGGCCTGCTCGACACCTTCCTTGAGGTCGCCGGCCTTGCCCGCCACATGCAACGCGGCGGCGGCGTTCAGCAGGACGATGTCGCGGTAGGCGCCCTGGGCGCCGTCGAACAACGCGCGGATGGCCTCGGCGTTCACGTGGGCGTCGCCGCCCTTGAGAAGCTCCGGCCGGGCGCGGAAGATGCCGGCCTGCTCCGGCTCGATCTCGAACACCGTGACCTCGCCGTCCTTGAGTTGGGCGACGGTGGTCGGGCCGGTCGTGGTGATCTCGTCCAGACCGTCGGAGCCATGGACGATCCAGGCGGCCTCCGACCCCAGCCGCTTCAGCACATGGGCCAGCGGCTCCACCCACTGCTTCGCGTAGACGCCGAGAAGCTGGCGCTTGGCGCTGGCCGGGTTGGACAGCGGACCCAGCAGGTTGAAGATGGTGCGGGTGCCCAGCTCCACGCGGGTCGGGCCGACGTTGCGCATGGCGAGGTGGTGGCGCGGCGCCATCAGGAAGCCGATGCGCGCGTCCCACAGGGCCTTGCGCACCAGCCCCATGTCGCAGTCCAGATTGACGCCCAGGGCACCCAGCACGTCGGCGGCGCCCGACTTGGACGACATGGCGCGGTTGCCGTGCTTGGCCACCGGCACGCCGCAGGCGGCGATGACGACCGCGGCTGCGGTGGAGATGTTGTAGGTGCCCGACCCGTCGCCGCCGGTGCCGCAGGTGTCGATGGTGCCGTCCGGGGCCTCCACCGGGATCGCCTTGGCGCGCATGACGCGGGCGGCCCCGGTGATCTCGTCCACCGTCTCGCCGCGCACGCGCAGCGCCATCAGGAAGCCGCCCATCTGCGACGGGGTGGCGTTGCCCGACATGATGATGTCGAAGGCCAGCGAGGCTTCCGGCTCGCTCAGGGCGTTGCCGGCGGCGACCTTGGCGAGGATGGCCTTCATGTCGGTCAGGTCGCCGTGCGGCGCGGACGGCGTGCTCATGCGGCGGTCTCCAGCCGGCGGGTGGTGTTCAGGAAATTCTCCAGGATCTTGTGCCCGTGCTCGCTCTCGATGCTTTCCGGGTGGAACTGCACGCCGTGGATCGGCAGCTCGCGGTGGGACAGCGCCATGATCAGGCCGTCCTCCGTCTCGCCGGTCACCTCCAGGCAGGCGGGCAGGGTGGCGCGCTCGACGATCAGCGAATGGTAGCGGGTGGCCCGGAAGGGCGAGGGCAGGTCCTTGAGGACGCCGCGCCCCTGGTGGAACATGCGGTCGACCTTGCCGTGCATCGGCACCGGCGCGCGCAGCACGGTGCCGCCGAAGGCCTGCCCGATGGCCTGATGGCCCAGGCACACGCCCAACAGTGGAACGCCGGCCTTGGCGGCGGCGTCGATCAGCGGCAGGCAGATGCCCGCCTTGTCCGGATCGCAGGGGCCGGGCGACAGCACGATGCCCTCGGGGCGGAGCGCCATGGCCTCCTCCACCGTCAGGCTGTCGTTGCGGCGGACGTCCGGTTCGGCGCCCAGTTCGCCCAGGTAATGGACGAGGTTGTAGGTGAAGCTGTCGTAATTATCGATGAGCAGCAGCATGGGGCGCCCCGGCATCCTTCCGGCCTGTCGTTTCCGGTCCGTCGGTTTCGGCCCGATCGTCCCGGAATAGCGTTCCGGCCTTGTTCCAAGGCGGGTACCCTAGCGGCTGAAGCCATGGATTTCCAGCCCGTCCGAACCTCGATTTGGCGGAGAATCAGCGGCAGAGGAACTGCGGCGCCGTCGCGGGCTTGTCCAGGACGATGCCGCGCGCGTCGGTCTCCTCGGTGATCTGGCAGCGGCGCACCGTGCGCGGCAGGTCGATGGCCAGCGTTGCCTGTGTCCCGGCATAGCGGCAGATCAGGAAGACATTGTTGCGCCGGGCGGCGGGAAAGTCCCATTGCCGGACTTCCGAGCGGCCCCGCCGGAGGCTGCGGTCCGGCTCCAGCGCCGCCGGGGCGGGGGCGGCCATCTGCGTCGGCCGCTCGCCCTCGACCAGAGCGACGCCGACGAAGGCGTGTTGGTCCTTCGCCGGGTAGGGCGACCAGCCGCCGGGCGCTTCCGGCTGGGCCTGCACGGCCAGGCTGGCTGGGCAGCGGACCTCGTTCGCGAGGGCAGGGCCGGCGGTGGCGGTGACGAGGATCGTCAGGAGGATTATCAGGGGGATCAAGGTGCGGGGCATGGCGGGTCACAGCATAGTCCCAGCCGGTGAAGGCCTCCACCCCGCTCCGCTGTTGCAGCGACGGAGCGGCGGTGCCACCTTGCGCGCAAACCGGAAACCAGGGTTCGAGATTCCTTCCCATGGCCAAGAAAACGCCGCGCAAGCCCCAGAAAGCCGCGGCACGGAAGCCATCGCCGAAAACGCCTGCCGCCGCATCCGGACGGACGGCATCGGGGCGCGCCGTCTCGCCGGTCCTGCTGGCGCTGGCCGGCGTGATCGCGGTCTTCGCGGTGGCGCTCGGTGCGCGCTTCATCATCGGGCGCGACGCGCCGGAGACGGCCGTCGTGGAGCGGGAAGCGCAGGTCATCGCCCCGGCCGTTCCGCCTGCCGTCACGCCGGTCAAGCCGCCCCCGCCCAAGGTCGCGGAAATTCCCTCCCCGCCGGAGCCGCCGGCCCAGCACGAGCCCGAACCCGCGCCTGCGCCGACTCCGCAGGTGAGCGAGGCCCCGGCGCCCGTTCCGGTTCCGGCACCGCCCCCGCCGCCGGCCCTGACGCCGAAGCCGGGGGTGGCGATGCTGCCGCCTCCCGTCGCCCCGCTGGACCGCCCAAGGTGGCGCCCGGATCGCCGCTGTGGAAGAAAAACGCGCTGCCCTTCCGCGCCCCGCCGGGCAAGCCGGCCATCGCCATCGTCATCGACGACATGGGTGTGGACCGCAAGCGTTCGAACCGCACGGTGTCGCTGCCGGCGCCGCTGACGCTGGCGTGGCTGCCTTACGCCCACGAGCTGCCGGCCCAGGCCCGCGCCGCCCGCGCCGCCGGGCACGAGCTGATGCTGCATCTCCCCATGGAGCCCAGCGGCTCCGCCGATCCGGGACCGCAGGCGCTGCGCGTGTCGCTCGACAAGGGCGAAATCCTGCGCCGGACCAAGGCGGCGCTGGACAGCTTCGACGGCTATGTCGGGGTGAACAACCACATGGGCAGCCGCTTCACCGCCGATTCCGCGGCCATGGCGCCCGTGCTGGGGAGATCGCGCGCCGCGGCCTGTTGTGGCTGGACAGCCGGACCACCGCGAAGAGCGCCGGCCTGACCCTCGCGCGGGAGTTTCAGATGCCCTTCGCCGGGCGCGACATCTTCCTGGACAACGAGATGACCGTGTCGGCGGTGCGCAGCCAGCTCGCCAAGACGGAGCAGGTGGCGCGCAAGCAGGGCTACGCCATCGCCATCGGCCACCCGCACGATGCGACAATCGACGCACTGGCCTCCTGGATGCCGGAGGTGCAGAAACGCGGCTTCGTCCTGGTTCCGGTCAGCGCCGTCGTGCGCGCCCACCACACCGGCGGGTGACCGCCGGTCCCGCTTGAGGAGAGTTCCATGGCTGATACCTACAAGGTCGGCGGCATGACCTGCGGCGGCTGCGCCCGTTCCGTCACCAACGCCATCGGCAAACTGGCGCCGGGGGCCGCCGTGACGGTGGACCTCGACGCCGGCACCGTGGCCGTGGAGGGGGAGTTGCCCCGGAGACGGTAAGGAGGGCCGTGGAGGGCGCCGGCTTCGATTTCAGCGGCCAAGCCTGAGGAGGCGTCAGGCGCATTCAGCCGGGCCGGTCAAAGAACCTATTTCAGGACGATCCAGATCCCGGTGAAGGTGTAGCCCCCGCCGGTCATCGTTCCATCGGCGGCGATGGTCCAGGCATTGATGGTCGCGTCGCCGGGATCGTAGAAGCCGTTCGTTCCACGCGTCAGCCAATGCATGCTTTTGCCCTGAATCACGCAGAGCAGGTGCACTTCATCGGAATTCGGAGCGGCGTAGTCCACACCGTTGAGTACGCCGTTGCCCCCTTCGCCGTTGACCGTGGCGCTCAGCATGCAGCGGCGCACCTCGTCATCGAAATCCTGGAGAAGAAGACTGGCCATCGTCTGGCAGGTGGATGCCCTTGTGTTGGCATCCTTGATGATGTTGACGGTGACGGTCAGCCCGAACTGCTTGGCGACGTAGGCAAGAGCGGACGGCGAATTCTGCAGATTGGGGCCGTCCTCGTAGGCGACGCTCATCGACCCCAAAGAGCCGGCGATGTCGAGATCGCCTGTGATCTTGTAGATCTTGCCCGCAAGAGCATGACCGACCTCGTTTCCATTGATGGTGACCGGGGGCGTCAGCATTCTCGTTCTGGGCGTGCTGTGGCACAGCGTAATGGGATAATTGACGCTTGCCACGGACGGAAGGGCGATCAGCGCGGCCGTCAGTGCATAGGCGCCGCAAGCATTGCTTTCGCCGGGTTGCGCGAAATTGAAGGCGATGTTGGGCATCGGACTGGTCCTTTGTCGACTCGAACTCTGCCTCCAGGACGGCCCGGCGCGGATCGTCGTGAAATGCCATCCGCCGATGGCTTGAGCGTCATCGGCGACCAAGTTCCGCGGATCAAAGGTGCTGGGGGGATGGTGCGCGCCATCACAAGGGGCGGCGCGGTCGCCGAGGCGGACCCGCCTTGGCAGCGGTGAGGAAGTCCGTGGAGGGAACCGGACTCGATTTCCGCGATCAGGCCGTCTGTGGACGGCGCAGGCGCCAGACCAGAAGGACGCCGGCCCAGGACAGCGACACCACCAGGGCGACGCTCAGCGCCACGGTGCGCCCGGCGGGTTCGGCCAGCAGATGGGCGGTGGTCAGCGCCAAGGCGAGGCCGGGGTTGGTCAGCAGCGCGCTGCGCATCGCCGCGGCGACCACGCCGCCGCCCATGCGGCCGTGCAGGATCACCGTCAGGCTGGTCAGGGCGATGGGGAACACGGCGGCGATCCGGTGGCCGCCGGGCCGATGCTGTGGCTGAGCGTGGTCACCGTCGCAACCAGAAGGCCGACGAGACCGGCGCGGGCCGGAATGTCGTACCAGCGCGATCGCGCTGTCCGGACCACCTTGTCCGCCGGAATCGGGGCGGAGACCACCCAGGCGGCGATCCCGTAGCAGGCCAGCGTCAGCAGCAGCGCCAGCGGCAGCGTCCACACGACGGCGGAGCGCAGAGTGGACGCCATGGCGATCCAGAAGACGGAACTGGCGATGACCGTCGCCGGCATGCTCCAGAGCGGGGCGATCCGCACCAGAAGCGCCAGATAGAGGACGATCGTCGCGTTCCCGACCATTCCCGACAGGGCGGCGTCGGCGACGAAGCCGTCGCCATGCTCCATCGCGAGCATCACGAAGGCCGGTCCGGTCGAGACGGGCAGGGCGGTGATCATGCCGCCGTAGAAGGGGCCGGCCTTCTCCGCTGCCAGCGAGGCGGCGACGACGACCAGGGCCGCCGCCACGATCTTGATGATCAGCGGCAGCAGCAGCGCATCGAAGGGCATGCGGTCCTTACCGGGCGGAGGTCTCGCGGACGGTTTCCTCCGCGGCGCGGATCAGGGCCATCGACTTGTTGACGGTCTCCTGATACTCGGCCTCCGGATCGCTGTCGGCGACCACGCCGCCGCCGGCCTGCACATACATCATGCCGTCCTTCAGAACGGCGGTGCGCAGCGCGATGCAGGTGTCCATGGCGCCCGACGCGCCGAAATAACCCACGCAGCCGGCGTAGACGCCGCGGCGGGCCTTCTCCAGCTCGTCGATGATCTGCATGGCGCGGACCTTCGGCGCGCCCGAGACGGTGCCGGCCGGGAAGCCGGCGATCAGCGCGTCCAGCGCGTCGTGCTTCGGGTCGAGGTCACCCTCGACGTTGGAGACGATGTGCATGACGTGGCTGTACAGCTCCACGATCATCTTCTGCGTCACCTTGACGGTACCGGTGCGCGCCACGCGGCCCACGTCGTTGCGGCCGAGGTCGAGCAGCATCAGATGCTCGGCCAACTCCTTGGGGTCGCTCAGCAGGTCCTCGGCCAGCGCCTGGTCCTCCGCCGCCGTGGCGCCGCGCTTGCGGGTGCCGGCGATGGGGCGGACGGTCACCTTGCCGTCGCGCACGCGCACCAGGATCTCCGGGCTGGAGCCGACGACCGACAGCTCGCCGAAGTCGCAGTGGAACAGGAAGGGCGACGGGTTCAGACGGCGCAGCGTGCGGTACAGCGCCAGCGGCGACGGCTTGAAGGGGAAGCGGATGCGCTGGGACGGCACGACCTGGAAGATGTCGCCGGCCCGGATGTACTCCTTCGCCCGCTCCACGATCGCGTGATACTCCTCGCGCGTCGTGTTGGAGGTCCAGGCGAGCGGCAGCCCGTCCTTGGTCCGCGGCTCCCGCCGGTAGGGCAGGGGGCGCTCCAGGTCGGCCACCGCGTCCATCAGACGCTCGCGGGCGTCACCGTAGGCGGCATTGCCGTCGACCCCCGGCTTCGGCCAGACTGGAGTGACCAGCGTCACCGAATCGGTGTGGCTGTCGAAGATGGCGACGATGCTCGGCCGCGACAGGATGGCGTCGGGAATCCCTAGCTCGTCCGGGTTGTCGTCCGGCAGGCGTTCCATCAGCCGGACCATGTCGTAGGTCAGGTAGCCGAACAGGCCGGCGGCCATCGGCGGCAGGGCGTCCGGCAGGTCGATGCGGCTCTCGTTGATGAGGGCGCGCAGCGACTCCAGCGGGTCGGTGTCGATGGGCTCATAGGCGTCGCGGTCGTGCAGGGCGTTGCGGTTGACCTCCGCCCGGTCGCGGCGGCAGCGCCACACCAGATCGGGTTTGAAGCCGATCACCGAGTAGCGGTCGCGCCGCGATCCCGCCCCGCGCTCCGCCGATCGAAGAGGAAGCCGAAGGGGCGCCCGTCGGCCAGCTTCATGTAGGCGGAGACGGGGTCTCCAGATCGCTGACCAGCGTGGTCCACACCACCTGCGGCTTGCCGGCCTCATAAGCGGTGTGGAAGGCGGCGAATTCCGGCTGAACCTTCACGGGACGGGCCTCGGCTGAGTGGGGCGATTGAGTGTGGTTAGTTGCCGCTGGCGAAGAACTGGTCGATGCGGTTGCGGTGAACCTCGACCGGGTAGCTGTTGCGCAGTGCGTTGCCGAATTGGGCCATGATGTCGCTTTCCAGCCCTGGGCGACGGTGCTCTCCACGGTCGCCAGCGTGGCGTCGGCCGCCGCCGGGTCCGCCGGGATGATCTCCTTCAGGCGGGCGACGACCTGGCTGTCGGCGGTGGCGCCGGTCGCCGTCTCGCCGGGCTTCACCTCGAACAGCTTGCGCACCAGTTCGCCCGGCAGCCCCTCGACCGAACGGGCGTCGCGGGTGAAGGGCGTGGTCATGGCGAAGCTGGCGCCGGACTGGCTGGCGACGTCCTGCGCTGCGGCCTCCGAGCCCTGCTTCAGCTTGGCGGCGATGTCCTGGGCCTTCTCGGCGGCCAGCTTGGCGCGCTTGTCGTCCTGCCAGCCGGCCACGGCCTGATCGCGCACCTCGGCCAGCGGCTTGGCGCGGCCGGCGTCACGCCGTCGACACGCACGGCGTAGAAGACGTTGTTGGGGGCTTCGGTCAGGTTCGAGGTGGCGCCGGAAGCGAGCTGGAAGGCGGTCTGCACCATGGCGGCGAAGTTCGGGCGGCCGGGGCTGCGTCCTTGCCGTCCGGCGCCTTGCCGCTGCTGTCCACCGCGGCGATCTTGGCGATGGGCAGCGACTGGGCCTGGGCGACCTCCTCCAGCGGGCGCCGCTGGCGAGCTGGTCCTCGACCCGGTTGGCGATGGAGTAGAGCGAATCCATCGCCTTCTCCTTGCGCAACTTGGCCAGGAGCTGGTCGCGGGCCTCCTCGAAGCTCTTGGTGGCGCCCGGCTGGATGGCGGTGACCGTCAGGACGTGCCAGCCCAACCCGCTGCGCACCGCGTCGCTGACCGCACCCTGGGCCAGCGCGAAGGCGGCGTCGCCGATCTCCGGCAGCTCGTTGCGGGTGACGTTGTCGAGCGTGATGACGTCGGTCCCGGCGTCCTTGGCGGCGACGGTCAGTCCCTTGGTCTTGGCGGCCTCGGCGATCTGCTTCGCCTTCGCCTCGTCGTCGGCCAGGACCATCCCCACGGTGCGCCGCTCCGGCGTGCCGAGTTCGTCGGCGCGCTCGTATAAGCGGCGCGCAGCTCGTTGTCGGGGATCTGGATGTCCTTGGCGATCTCGTCGGCGGAGAGTTGGGCGATGCTCAGCGACCGGTATTCCGGCGCTGTGAAACGGACCTGATGATGGTTCTCGTAATAGCGGGTCAGCTCCGCCTCGTCGGGCACGCCGACGTCGCCGATGGCGGCGTTGGGCAGGGTGACCACCTCGGCCACGCGGCGCTCTCCGCGGAAGCGGTAGAGGTCCTGGACCAGCGGCTTCGGCGGGGTCACCCCTGCGCCGACCGCACCGGCCACCAGCTCGCGCGCGGTCTCGCGGCGCAGCAGGGCGACGTAGCCGTCCTCGGTCAGCTGGTTGTTGCGCAGAACGCTGCGGAACTGGGCCGGGTCGAACTGGTTCTGCGCGTTGCGGAAGGCCGGCTCCTCGGCGATGCGCTGGCGCACCACGTCCGGGCCGACCGAGATCCCGGCGTCGCGCGCCGCCTGATCGTAGAGCGCGCGCTGCACCAGCGCCGACAGCGACTGGTCGAGCAGGCCGAACTGGCGCGCCTGCTCCGTCGTCAGGTTGCCGCCCACCATCGGGCGCAGCCGTTCCATCTGGCGACGGAACTCCTGATCCAGCTCCGCCCGGTCGATCTCCACCTTGCCGACGGAGGCGACGGTGCTGGAAATCCCGCCTGTGCGGATCATGTCGCCGATGCCCCAGGCCGCGAAGCTGACGATGAGGAGCACGAACAGGATCTTGACGACCCACGAACCGGCGTAAGTGCGGATGAACTGAAGCATGGGACCCGAAGTGAGTGCGCAAAGGACGGCCCTGCGGCCGGGGCGGCATCATAGGCACCCCGCGAAAGCCCGGCAACACCCCATTTCCCCGAGATTCCCCATCGGAAAGAACCCGTTGGACGGGTGGAAATACCACGCACTCCTTGCTAGACAGGGGGCGCACTTTGAAAACGAACACCCGCACCAACAAACGAGAGCCGGAGGACGTAAACGCCATGGCCGCACGCCGCAAACTGATTGCTGGGAACTGGAAGATGAACGGGCTGAAGGCCGACGGGCTCGACCTCGCCTCGGACCTCGCCGGGCGCCTGACGGGGCCGGGACGGTTGCCTTCGACATGCTGGTGTGCCCGCCCTTCCCGCTGCTGTTCCCGGTGGGCGACGCCATTTCCGGCAGCCCGCTGGCGCTGGGCGCGCAGGACTGCCACGCCAAGACCTCCGGCGCGCACACCGGCGACGTCAGCCCGGCCATGCTGACCGACGCCGGCTGCCGCTACGTCATCCTCGGCCATTCGGAGCGCCGCGCCGACCACGCCGAATCCGACGCGCAGGTCGCCGCCAAGGCGGCGGCGGCCCACAAGGCGGGCCTGATCGCCATCATCTGCGTCGGCGAGACGGAGGCCCAGCGCGACGCCGGGCAGGCGAACAGCGTCGTCGCCAGCCAGCTCAAGGGTTCGATCCCGGAGGGCGCCACCGCGGCGAACACCGTCATCGCCTACGAGCCGGTCTGGGCCATCGGCACCGGCAAGACCGCGACCCCCGACGACGTCAAGGCGATGCACGCCCACATCCGGGCGGAGCTGGCCGGCAAGACCGCCGATCCCGACGCGGTGCGCGTCCTCTACGGCGGCTCGGTGAAGCGGGCAACGCGGCGGAACTGATGGCGGTGGAGAATGTGGACGGCGCGCTGGTCGGCGGCGCCGCGCTGAAGGCGGACGATTTCTGGGCGATCGCCACCAGTTGCCGCTAGCATATCGCGCAGGACCGCGTTAAAACAGTGGGCGCGCGCCACGGGCCCTTGCCAAGGTCCGTGGCGCGCTGTTGGTTTGGGCGGTCCCTGCGGACCGCTCCGGGAAGGGATCAAGGGAACGGGCTGCATGGAATCGGTGCTTCTGGTCATTCACCTGCTGATCGCCCTGGCGCTGGTCGGGGTCATCCTGATCCAGCGGTCGGAAGGCGGCGGTCTCGGCATCGGCGGCGGCAACATGGGGGGCATGATGTCCACCCGCGGCACCGCCAATCTGCTGACGCGGACCACCGGCATCCTGGCGGGCTGCTTCATGGCGACCAGCCTGGTCCTGGCGGTCCTGGCGGGTGCGCACCGGGCGCCGACCTCGATCATCGACACGATGCCGGCCCAGCCCGTGGCCCCGGCGGCCCTGCCCAGCCGGCGGCGCCGGCGCAGCCCCCGCCGGTCGCCCAGTAACAGCGGCCCGGCAAAACGCGACGCGGCTCCGGCCGGGTCCGACGTGAGGCGGCCTCCCCGAAGCCGCCTCTTTCTTTGAGGATCGTCGATCTGGGCAGCGCCCGGGGGACGGTCCGAATTCGGGAACGGATCAGGCTCTGAAGGTCTTCGGACGGACATGACTCGCTACATCTTCATCACCGGTGGCGTCGTTTCCTCGCTGGGCAAAGGTCTGGCGTCGGCGGCGCTTGGGGCGCTTCTCCAGGCGCGCGGCTACAAGGTGCGGCTGCGCAAGCTGGACCCGTACCTGAACGTGGACCCCGGCACGATGAGCCCGTACCAGCACGGCGAGGTCTATGTGACCGACGACGGCGCTGAGACCGACCTCGACCTCGGCCATTACGAGCGCTTCACCGGCGTGGCCGCGCGCCGTGGCGACAACATCACCACGGGCCGCATCTATTCGAACGTGATCGCCAAGGAGCGCCGCGGCGATTATCTGGGCGCGACCGTGCAGGTGATTCCGCACGTCACGGACCAGATCAAGGACTTCATCGGCGCCGACACGACCGACGAGGACTTCATCCTCTGCGAGATCGGCGGCACGGTGGGCGACATCGAGTCGACCCCTTCCTGGAAGCCATCCGCCAGTTCGGCAACGAGGTCGGTCCGGAGAACGCCCTGTTCATCCACCTGACCCTGCTGCCCTACATCCCGACGGCGGGCGAGCTGAAGACCAAGCCGACCCAGCATTCCGTGAAGGAGTTGCTGGGAATGGGCATCCAGGCCAACATCCTGCTCTGCCGCGCCGACCGTCCGATCCCGGAGAACGAGCGCAAGAAGATCGCGCTGTTCTGCAACATCCGGCCGGAGCGCGTGATCGCCGCCCTGGATGTCGATCTGATCTATCAGGTGCCGGTCAGCTACCACGAGGAAGGCTTCGACACCCAGGTGCTGGCCTATTTCGGCCTGCCGACCGAGGGCAAGCCGGACCTGTCGCGCTGGACCAGCATCGTCGAGCGCGTGCGCAAGCCGCAGGGTGAGGTGACCATCGCCGTCGTCGGCAAGTACACCAGCCTGCTCGACAGCTACAAGTCGCTGGCCGAGGCGCTGACCCACGGCGGCATCGCCAACAACGTGAAGGTCAAGCTCGACTGGATCGACTCGGAGATCTTCGAGGACGACAGCGCCGTGCAGCGGCTGGAGAACGTCCACGGCATCCTGGTGCCGGGCGGCTTCGGCTCGCGCGGCACGGAAGGTAAGATCCGCGCCGCCCAGTTCGCCCGCGAGCGCAAGGTTCCCTATTTCGGCATCTGCTTCGGCATGCAGATGGCGGTGATCGAATCGGCCCGCAACATGGCCGGGATCGTCGACGCCGGCTCGACCGAGTTGGGCAAGCCCGGCAACCCGGTGGTCGGCCTGATGACCGAGTGGATGCGTGGCAACAGCCTGGAGAAGCGCACGGAAGGCACCGATCTCGGCGGCACCATGCGTCTCGGCACCTACCCGGCGAAGCTGGTCCCCGGCAGCAAGGTCGCGGAGGTCTATGGCACCACCGACATCACCGAGCGTCACCGCCACCGCTATGAGGTGAACGTCTATTACAAGGACCGGCTGGAGAAGGTCGGCCTGTTGTTCTCCGGCCTGTCGCCGGACGGTGAGCTGCCCGAGATCGTCGAGATCCCGGACCATCCCTGGTTCATCGGCGTCCAGTTCCACCCGGAGCTGAAGTCCAAGCCCTTCGACCCGCATCCGCTCTTCACCTCCTTCATCAAGGCGGCGATCGAGCAGAGCCGGCTGGTGTGATGTGACCATACGGGGGAGGGCATTCCTCCCCGCGTGTTCCGGTTCCGGGTTTCCGGTGGGTATAGTGACAGCGGCGGCCGAGCCAACGGCCGCCGCTTTTGCGTTACGGGCCAGGGAAAAACCAAGGGAAGGGACACAACCATGACCGACATCAGCATCCCCGCCGGCGACGGCGGCAGCTTTTCCGCCTATGTGGCCAAGCCGGCGGGCGGCGGGCCGGCGCCGGGACTCGTCGTCATCCAGGAAATCTTCGGGGTCAATCAAGTCATGCGCGACCTGTGCGATGGCTTCGCCGCCCAGGGCTGGCTGGTCGTCTGCCCGGACCTGTTCTGGAGGCAGGAGCCGGGGGTGCAGATCACCGACAAGACCCAGGAAGAGTGGAACCGCGCCTTCGCCCTGATGAACGGCATGGACCAGGACAAGGCGGTGGACGACCTGAAGGCCACGCTGGCGTGGCTGCGCCGGAATACGGACTGCACCGGCAAGGCCGGGTCGGTGGGCTACTGCCTGGGCGGCCGGCTCGCCTTCATGATGGCGGCGCGTTCCGATCCTGATGCAAACGTCAGCTATTACGGCGTCGGTCTGGACGGTCTGACCGGCGAGGCGGCGAGCATCGCCAAGCCGCTGCTGATGCACATCGCTGAGAAGGACCAGTTCGTCCCGGCGGAGGCGCGGGACAAGGTGCTGGCCGCGGTGAAGGACAACCCGAACGTCACCGCCCACGTCTATCCGGGTGTGGACCACGCCTTCGCCCGCGCGGGCGGCGCCCATTTCGATGCGCAGGCGGCGGAGCTGGCCAACGGACGTACGGCAGCCTTCTTCAAGCAGCATCTGGGTTGACTCCATTCCGGTTGACCGGGGTTGCCGATATCTGGGAAGGAAGGAGCAGCGCGAGGGGGCCTCAGCATGCGTCCCCTCGCATTGCTTTTTGGAGAGCACGGGATGACCACCGCCAAGACCGTCCAGATCGGCAACCTGACCATCGCCAACGACCGGCCCTTCACCCTGATCGCCGGCCCGTGTCAGATGGAAAGCCGCGACCACGCGCTGGAGACGGCGGCGGCGCTGGTGGAGATGACCGGCGCGCTGGGCATCGGGCTGATCTACAAATCGTCCTTCGACAAGGCCAACCGCACCTCCATCAGCACGGCGCGCGGCCTCGGCATGGACAAGGCGCTGCCGATCTTCGCGGAGATCAAGGAGCGGTTCGGCTGCCCGGTGATCACCGACGTGCACGAGGCCGACCAGTGCGCCGCGGTGGCCGAGGTGATGGACGTCCTCCAGATCCCCGCCTTCCTCTGCCGCCAGACCGACCTGTTGATCGCCGCGGCGAAGACGGGCCGGGCGGTCAACGTGAAGAAGGGCCAGTTCCTCGCCCCCTGGGACATGAAGAACGTCGCGGCGAAGCTGGTGGCGTCGGGCAACGAGAAGGTGCTGCTGTGCGAGCGCGGCGCCAGCTTCGGCTACAACACGCTGGTGTCGGACATGCGGTCCCTGCCGATCATGGCGGAGACCGGCTTCCCGGTGGTTTTCGACGCCACCCACTCCGTTCAGCAGCCGGGCGGGCAAGGCACCACCTCCGGCGGCCAGCGCGAGTTCGTTCCGGTGCTGGCCCGCGCCGCCATCGCCGTGGGCGTCGCCGCCGTCTTCATGGAGACCCATGAAAATCCGGACTGTGCGCCCAGCGACGGCCCGAACATGGTCCCGCTGAAGGACATGCCGGCCCTGCTGGCGCGCCTCCAGGCCTTCGACCGTCTGGCGAAGGTCTGACGAAAGGACAGGTTTGGGAACGGCTTGCCGGTCCTGGCGTTGCCCAGGCACCACGGGCGCCGCGCTTACGGTGGAGCGCCCGCGGATAAAGCCATGGAGCAACGCCATGAAGCCGATCCGCCTGTGCGCCATCGCCGCTTTCGCCAGTGTCGGCGCGATGATCGCCGTTCCCGCCCTCGCGCAATCGACCGCGCCGTCCGCAACGCCTTCGACCACGCCCATGCCGCAGGCCAAGCCGGCCATGCCGCCAGGCCACAGCGGCACCACCACCGCGCCGCCGATGGGCAGCGGGTCGTCATCGTCGACGGCGAAGGCCAAGGTCATCGACCTCAACACCGCCGGCAAGGACGAGCTTCAGACCTTGCCGGGAATCGGCGAGGCGCGGTCCGAGGCGATCGTGAAGAACCGCCCTACCGTTCCAAGGACGAGCTGGTCAGCAAGAAGATCGTCCCGCAGAACGTCTACGACGACATCAAGGGCCGCATCGCCGCGGTCGGCGGCTCAAAGACCAGCGCGTCGGCGACGACCGCTCCGAAGAAGTGAGCCTAAATTCCTCTCCTCCTCCGCTCACGCGCAAACGAAGTTTGCGCTGACGCGACAGGCGGACCTTTGGTCCGCCGAAAGCGGGGAGAGGGCTACGATGGCTTTACAGGGATGGTTTTACAGGCTGAAGCTCCGGTAGGTGATCGGCGCCTCGGCCGTGCCGCCGTCCGTCCCTGTGATGTCCGCCAGCCGGCCGTGATGCTCGGACAGGTCGCACACCGGGTCGGTGTTGTCGGCGCTTCCGGTCAGCGCCAGCGCCTGACAGCGGCAACCGCCCCAGTCGATCTCCTTCTGGTCGCAGCTCCGGCAGGGTTGCGGCATCCAGTCGGTGCCGCGGTAGCGCTGGAAGGCGGCGGAGTTGGCCCAGATGTCGGCCAGGGGGCGCTCCGTCACCCGGTCGAACGTCATGCCGGGGATCGTCTCGGCGGCGTGGCAGGGCAGAACCGAGCCGCTGGGCGTTACGTTCAGGAATTTGCGGCCCCAGCCCCCCATGCAGGCCTTGGGGCGCTTGGCGTAATAGTCGGGCACCACGTAATCGACGACCAGCCGGCCCTTCAACTCCGGCAGGCGGGCGCGCACCCGCTCGTCCATTCGGACCAGTTGCTCGCGGGTCGGCATCAGGGCGGCGCGGTTCTTCAGCGCCCAGCCGTAATACTGGACGTTGGCGATCTCGATCCGGCCGGCCTTCAGCTCCAGCGCCATGTCGAAGAAGTCGTCCACCCGGTCGATGTTGTGGCGCTGCACGATGGCGTTGACGGTCAGCGCCATGCCGGCGTCGGTGACCGCGCGCGCCACCTCCAGCTTCTTCGGTTGGCCGCCGGGGAAGCCGCTGATCAGTTCGGCCTTGGCCGGCACTGTGTCCTGGAAGCCGATCTGCACATGTTGGAGCCCGGCGTCGCGCAGCCGCTCCAGCCGCGCCCGGTCGAGCAGCACCGCCGAGGTGATGAGGTTGGCGTAGAGCCCGGCCGCGGTGGCGTGGGCGATCAGCGCCTCCAGGTCCTTGCGCGCCGTCGGCTCGCCGCCGGAGAAATGCACTTGGATGATGCCGAGTTCCGCCGCCTCGTCGAGCACGCGGCACCAGGCGGCGGTGTCCAGCTCGCGGCTGGCCGGGTCGAGGGCCAGCGGGTTGGAGCAGTAGGCGCAGCGCAGCGGGCAGCGGTGCGTCAGTTCCGCCAGCAGGGCCAGCGGCGGTTCGAGTCCGGTCGTGGCGCCACAGAAGGTCATCGGGTCAGGAACCCTTCGTGATCATGTCGCCCAACACTTCCAACACATCCGCGGCGATCTCCTCCCGCGGTGCGTCGAATTGTGCGGCCAGCGTCGCGATGGCCGCGCCCACCGTCACCGGAGGTTGGGTCCCCGGAGACTGTGCAGTGACGGCCCGCACCACCTCCAGCGCCACCTCGTCCAGGATCAGCACGCGCTCCGGCCCCAGAAGCTGCCAGTGGCCGCGCACCCGGTCCTGGCGGAGAATGACGCCCGGAGCCAGCCGAACCCGGTCCTCCTCGCTCACGCCGTCTGTCATCGCGCGTAGACCGGCGGTTCCATGTCGTCCGGCACGAAGGCGCCGGGCGGGATCAGGCCGGGCGACACATAGGCGTGGTGCAGCGCGTCCAGCTGCGCCCAGAGAAGCTCCGCCTTGTGGCGCAGCGCGGCGATCACCTGCTGCTGCTGCTCCAGCGTACGGGCGTTGTCGAGCACGTATTCGAGCCCGAACTCGACGTCGCGCGGCGCCTCGTCCAGCCGCTTGCGGAAGTAGGACAGGGTGGCGTCGTTGGCGAAGGCGTAATAGGCCTCGAACCCGGCGATGCGCTCGCGGTGGATGGCCGGGGCGAACAGCTCGGTCAGGGACGAGGCGACGGCCTCCAGCGTTGATTTGCTCGACACGAAATTGACGTAGGAATCGACGGCGTAGCGGGTCGCCGGCAGGATGCCCCTCAGCGAGGTGACGTAGTCGCGGTCCAGCCCCAGCCCGTCGGTCAGACGCAGCCAGCGCTCGATCCCGCCGACCTTGCCCTCCTCGCGCTGGCGGCTCTCGCCGAAGCCGTCATGGTCGAGCACGCGCTGGATCCAGATGCGGCGCAGCGCCGGATCGTCCATCCGCGCCATCAGGGCCAGATCCTTCTTCGGGATGCAGACCTGATAGTAGAAGCGGTTCAGCGCCCAGGCCTGGACCTGCCCGCGCTTCAGCTTCCCGCCGTGCAGCAGTTTGTGGAAGGGGTGGAGGTCGTGGTACTGGCGCTCGCCGATGGCGCGCAGCTCGCGTTCCAGGTCCTCGCGCGACAGCGCTGACGTCATAGCGTGAACTCCATCCCGTCGTGGGCGATCTCCCAACCTTCGGCTGTGGCGGCGGCCCGTTCGGGCGAGTCGTCCAGCAGGGCCGGGTTGGTGTTGTTGATGTGGACGAAGACCTTGCGCTGCACGCCCAGCCCCGCGAAGGCGGCGATGGAGCCGTCCGGGCCGGACATCGCCATGTGGCCCATGCGCTGGCCGGTCTTGCTGCCGGTGCCGGCGCGGATCATCTCGTCGTCGGTCCAGGTGGTGCCGTCGAACAGCACCAGCGGCGCCCCGCGCAGCCGGTCGGCCAGCCAGCCCGGCATCGCCGAGCAGCCGGGGATGTAGAAGAACTCCCCGTCGCCGTTGCGGTCGCGGATGCGCAGAGCCACCGTGTCCTCCGCCACCGAGCCGAAGCCGGCGGCGGACGGGTCCTCCAGATAGAGCGCGACCTTGCCGGGCACGGCGAAGGCTTCGATCTCGAAGGGGAAGGGGTTCCGGCGGCGTCGGCGGGAACCCAGGGCCGGTCCAGCGCCATGGCGCGGCGCGGCGCAAGCTCCGGGTTGACCACACGGAAGACGGCGTTCGCCTCCAGCACGCGGTGCACCCGGTCGGTGGCGTAGACGGCCAGCGGCTGGGATCGCGCAGCGTCAGCAGGCCCGCCACATGGTCGATGTCGGCGTTGGTCAGCACCGCCGCGGCGATGGGGCTGTGCCGCACGGCGGTCCGCGGGTGCAGCGCCGGGTTGGCAAGGATCTGCTGGCCGATGTCCGGCGAGGCGTTCAGCAGCAGCCAGCGCCCGTCGCCACCGCTGACGGCGAGCGATGACTGGGTGCGCGGGCGGGCCGCCGGGTCGCCGGAGCGGGCGCGGCGACAGCCCGCGCAGTTGCAGTTCCACTGGGGAAAACCGCCGCCCGCGGCGGAGCCAAGGACGAGGATCGTCAGCATGGGGTGCCTTTCCTAATCAAGGCGGCCCGAATCAGGCGGCGGTCGTCACGCATGGGAACCGGCCGGCGCTCAGAGACGGGCGCAGGCGTAGGCGTTGATTTCGGTGCCGACGGCGATTTCGACGATCTGGGGCTTGCGCCAGGTCTTCATGGTTGGGTCCTCCGCGCTTGGATTGGCCTTGGGGTGATTCCCAGGGCTGTTGCCGCCCGCCGCGGGCGGCCCCGCTAGCGAACGTTAGAACGCTACGGGTACGGGACAAGGTGGTCTATGCGACTTTGGAAGCAGGTGCGCTGCACAACCGGATAGGGGTGCTTCACCGTCCGGGCGTCCTTCCGCGCGTTGTTGCGCCCCAGCGGCCTTGCATCCCCCGCACGCAGGGCTATCAAGCCCGCGCGCTTCTTTTTCGCCTGGAAAGATCATCCGCCTGGAAAGATCATCCAGTGGACGCGCGCAACGCGGAGGAAGGACAAACATGAGCGCCATTACCGAAATCCACGCCCGCGAGATCCTCGACAGCCGTGGGAACCCGACCGTCGAGGTGGACGTCCTGCTCGAATCCGGCGCCTTCGGCCGCGCCGCCGTTCCGTCGGGCGCCTCGACCGGCGCGCACGAGGCGGTGGAACTGCGCGACGGCGACAAGTCCCGCTACGGCGGCAAGGGCGTGCTGAAGGCCGTGGAGTCGGTCAACGGCGAGATCTTCGACGCCATCGCCGGCCTCGACGGCTCCAACCAGCGTGCCCTCGACCTCGCCATGATCGAGCTGGACGGCACCCCCAACAAGGGCCGGCTCGGCGCCAACGCCATCCTCGGCGTCTCGCTCGCCGTCGCCAAGGCGTCCGCGGAAGAGGCCGCCCTGCCGCTGTTCCGCTACGTCGGCGGCGCCTTCGCCAACCTGCTGCCGGTGCCGATGATGAACATCATCAACGGCGGCGCCCACGCCGACAACCCGATCGACATCCAGGAGTTCATGGTCATGCCGGTCGGCGCCGAGAACGGCGCCGAGGCCATCCGCATGGGCTCGGAGATCTTCCAGGCGCTCAAGAAGAAGCTCAAGGACGCCGGCCACAACACCAACGTCGGCGACGAGGGCGGCTTCGCCCCCAACCTCGCCTCGACCGAGGACGCGCTGGGCTTCGTCATGAAGGCGATCGAGGCCGCCGGCTACAAGCCGGGCGACGACGTCATGCTGGCCATCGACGCTGCCTCGACCGAGTTCTTCAAGAACGGGAAGTACGAGCTGGCCGGCGAGGGCAAGTCGCTGGCGCCGGAGCAGATGGTGTCCTACTGGGCCGATCTGGTCGGCCGCTACCCGATCATCTCGATCGAGGACGGCATGGCGGAGGACGACTGGGAGGGCTGGAAGGCGCTGACCGACGCCATCGGCAACAAGGTGCAGCTGGTCGGCGACGACCTGTTCGTGACCAACCCGGTGCGTCTGGCCGACGGCATCCGGAAGGGCGTGGGCAACTCGATCCTGGTCAAGGTCAACCAGATCGGCACGCTGTCGGAGACGCTGGAAGCCGTGGACATGGCGCACAAGGCCGGCTACACGGCCGTTCTGTCGCACCGCTCGGGCGAGACCGAGGACAGCACCATCGCCGATCTGGCGGTCGCCACCAACTGCGGCCAGATCAAGACCGGCTCGCTGTCGCGCTCCGACCGGCTGGCCAAGTACAACCAGCTGATCCGCATCGAGGAGATGCTCGGCACCGCCGCCCGCTTCGCCGGACGCGGCATCCTCAAGGCGTAAGACGCTTTCAGGAGTTTCCTTCGAGAAGGGCCCCTTTCCGGATTGCCGGGAAGGGGCTTTTTTCTGTGTTCTCTTCCGGGTACGCGCCCGGTGCGCGGGAGATTTCCAAATCACCACCGTGCAAGGGGCGCGCGCTTCTGGTAAACAGCCGCCATAGTTTCGCCCGCTTGGGCCGGCACCCTCTTAACGACGGCTTTTCCCGCCCGGACAGGACCCTCGACGCATGACCAAGACCACTTCTTTCGCCGCCCTGCTGCTTGGCGGCCTGCTGTGCAGCGGTTCCGTCTTCGCGCAGACGGCTTCGCTGCAGGACCGTCTGGACCGGCTGGAGTCGGGGGTGGAGGCGCTGGGCGGGCGCGTCGAGGTGGCGCAGGCCTATCCGGGCAACTCCTACACGCGGGGGCAGACCGCCGAGATCCAGCCGTCCCTGGCCGCCGATTTCGAAGTGCGGCTGCAGAAGCTGGAGCGCGCCCTGTCGGAGCTGACCGGGCGCTATGAAGAGGCAACCTATCAGATCTCGCAGATGAAGGACCGGCTGGAGCGGGTCAACAGCGACATCGATTTCCGCCTGAAAGAGCTGGAGAGCAAGGGTGGCGGGGCGGCCAGCGACCCGTTCGGCGGCCCGGCCAAGCCCAGCGCGGCGGCTCCGGCCGCGGCCTCCAGCGCCGCCAAGGCGCCTGAGAAGACGGCTGACAAGCCGGCGGAGAAGCAGACCGCCGCCGTGGCGCCGCTGCCCGCCAACTCAACCCCGGAGAAGCAGTACGAACACGCCTTCGAGCTGCTGCGCCAGTCGGACTATGACAAGGCCGAAAAGGCCTTCAGCGATTTCCTGGCGAAGAACAAGTCCCACCAGCTCGCCGGCAACGCCCAGTATTGGCTGGGTGAGACCTACTACGTCCGCAACAAGTTCCAGGACGCCGCCGTCGCCTTCGCCGAGGGCGTACAAAAGTATCCGAAGAACAACAAGGCGGCCGACAATCTGCTGAAGCTCGGCATGTCGCTGCAGCAGCTCAACCAGAAGAAGGACGCCTGCACGGCCTTCAACCAGTTGATCACCAAATTCCCGGAGGCATCGGCCAGCGTGAAGCGCCGCGCCGACACTGAGCGCCGTCGTCTGAACTGCGCCTGACGGGTGCGGTGAACGCGTCCGACCCGGCGGGGCCGATTTCCGCGGGGCCGATCTCTGCGGGTGAGTTCGCCGCCCGCATGGACCGGCTGGGCGGCTTCGAGACGCGGCCCCGCGTGGCCGTGGGCGTGTCCGGCGGGGCGGACAGCTTCGGGCTGGTTCTGCTCGCCCAGCGTTGGGCGGCGGAGCGGGGCGGGGATGTCCTTGCGCTGATCGTCGATCATGGATTGCGCGCGGAATCCGCAGCGGAGGCCACTCGGGTGGGCGGCTGGCTCCAGGCCCGTGGCGTCGCCCAGGCCATTCTGCGCTGGGACGGCGAGAAGCCGGCGACCGGCATCCAGGAGGCGGCCCGCGCCGCGCGCCACCGCCTGCTGGCCGAGCGCTGTCGCGACGAGGGTATCCTTCATCTGGCGCTCGCCCACCACCGTGACGATCAGGCGGAGACGGTGCTGCTGCGCTTCGCCCGCGGCTCCGGAATCGACGGGCTGGCCGGCATGGCGCCGGTGCGTGCTGCGGGGGCGGTGCGGGTGATCCGGCCGCTGCTGGACCTGCCTCACGAGCGGCTGGTGGCGACCTGCCGCGCCTTCGGCCAGGAATGGATCGAGGACCCGTCCAACCGCAACCCGCGCTTCGCCCGCGCCCGCCTGCGCGCGGCGGGGGAGGCGCTGACCGCCGAGGGATTGGACGCGCCGCGTCTGGCCGACCTCGCCCGCCGGGCCGCCCGGGCCCGCAACGCGCTGGAATCGGGAACCGCCGCCCTGCTGGCCGAGTCCGTGGAGGTCCATCCGGAGGGCTGGCTGCGGCTGGATCCGAAGGCTCTGCTGGAAGCGCCGGAGGAGCTTGGCATGCGCGCGCTGGTCCGCTGCATCGCCGCGACGGGGGGCGCCGCCTACCCGCCGAAGGACGAGGCGGCGGAGCGCCTGTTCGCCGAGATCGCGGGGGAACGCTTCCGGGGACGCACGCTGGGCGGCTGCCGCATCCTGCCGCGGAAGGGGCATTTGGTGATCGCGCGGGAGCCGGTCGGGGTCACCGAACGGCTGAGCCTTACCCCCGGCGGAGAGGTCTGGTGGGATCGCCGATCGCCGTTCGGCTGGCGGCGGGGGCGGGCGGGGCGGTGACCGTGGCAACATTGGGGCGGGAAGGGTGGCAAAGGGTGCGGTCCGCAGGCCCGGATCTGGGCCGTATCAGCCTGCCCGAACCGGTCCGCGAGACGCTGCCGGCGCTGTGGGACGGAGACGGGCTGGCGGCGGTGCCGCATCTGGGCTTTTCGCGGCCCGGATTCCCCCTTTCGGCGGTTGCTTTGCACGCACCCGGGGTGGCGTTGGCCGGCCCAGCTTTTCCGGTTGTTTCGGACCGTGTCGGCATTATTTAATCTGGGAACGTGCCCGTAAGCCCGGGAGGGGTGGCTCCGCATCAGCCTACCTTTCCGCGCAGGGTTCGCAGAAAGGCTTTTGACGTGAACAATTTCGGCAAGAATCTCGCGCTCTGGATCATCATCGGGCTGCTTCTGGTGGCCCTGTTCAACCTGTTCCAGAGCTCTTCCACGCGCAGCCCGCAGACGACGGTTCCGTTCAGCGAGCTTCTCGCCGAAGTGGACCGCGGCCAAGTGGCCGACGTCACCATCAAAGGAAACCAGGTCTCCGGCCACTTCACCGACGGCCGGTCCTTCAGCACCTACGTCCCGCCCGAAGCCGGGCTGGTCGAGCGGCTGACGCAGAAGAACGTGCGCATCAGCGCCGTTCCGGACGACAGCAACGTGCCGTCGCTGTTCTCCGTCCTGCTGTCCTGGTTCCCGATGCTGCTGCTGATCGGCGTCTGGATCTTCTTCATGCGTCAGATGCAGTCGGGCGGCGGCAAGGCCATGGGCTTTGGCAAGTCCCGCGCGCGCCTGCTGACGGAGAAGGTCGGCCGGGTCACCTTCGACGACGTCGCCGGCATCGACGAGGCCAAGCAGGAACTGGCGGAAATCGTCGAGTTCCTGAAGGACCCGCAGAAGTTCCAGCGTCTGGGCGGCAAGATCCCGAAGGGCGTGCTGCTCGTCGGCCCGCCGGGCACTGGTAAGACCCTGACCGCGCGCGCCGTGGCGGGTGAAGCCAACGTGCCCTTCTTCACCATCTCCGGCTCCGACTTCGTCGAGATGTTCGTGGGTGTCGGCGCCAGCCGCGTCCGCGACATGTTCGAGCAGGGCAAGAAGAACGCCCCCTGCATCATCTTCATCGACGAAATCGACGCCGTGGGCCGCCATCGTGGCGCCGGCCTGGGCGGCGGCAACGACGAGCGCGAGCAGACCCTGAACCAGCTGCTGGTCGAGATGGACGGCTTCGAGGCGAACGAGGGCGTCATCCTCATCGCCGCGACCAACCGTCCGGACGTGCTCGACCCCGCGCTGCTGCGTCCGGGCCGCTTCGACCGTCAGGTCGTCGTTCCGAACCCTGACGTGCTGGGCCGCGAGAAGATCCTCAAGGTCCACATGCGCAAGGTGCCGCTGTCCCCGGACGTCGACGCCAAGGTCATCGCGCGCGGCACCCCGGGCTTCTCGGGCGCCGACCTCGCCAACCTCGTCAACGAGGCCGCGCTGCTCGCCGCCCGCATCGGCAAGCGCGTCGTCGGCATGGCCGAGTTCGAGGCCGCCAAGGACAAGGTCATGATGGGCGCGGAACGCCGCTCCATGGTCATGACCGAGGATGAGAAGAAGCTGACCGCCTATCACGAGGCCGGTCACGCCATCGTCGCCATCCACCAGCCGGACAGCGATCCGGTGCACAAGGCCACCATCATCCCGCGCGGCCGCGCCCTGGGCATGGTGATGCGCCTGCCGGAAGGCGACCGCATCTCGCTGTCCCAGGCCAAGCTGCACGCCGACCTGCGCGTCGCCATGGGCGGCCGCATCGCGGAAGAGCTGATCTTCGGCAAGGACCGCGTGACCACCGGCGCGTCGGGCGACATCAAGATGGCGACCGACATGTCGCGCCGCATGGTCACCGAATGGGGCATGAGCGACAAGCTGGGCCCGCTGCTCTACGGCGAGCCGACGCAGGAGGTCTTCCTCGGCCACTCCGTCACCCAGCACAAGAACATGTCCGACGCCACGGCCCGCACGGTGGACGAGGAAATCCGCCGGATCGTCGACGAAGCGTACGGCGAGGCCCGCCGCATCCTGACGGAGAACATCGACCAGTTGCACACCATCGCCAAGGGCCTGCTGGAGTACGAGACCCTGAGCGGTGAGGACATCGCCCGCCTGCTGCGCGGCGAGCCGCTGATCCGCAACGATGAGCGGGAGGGCTTCTCCCCGGCCCCGCCGAAGCAGCCGACTCCGACTTCGGGCCGCCGCCCGTCGGTGCCGACCACCAAGGAAAGCGGCGGGATGGACCCGGAGCCCCAGGGCACCTGATGCCCGGCGCCTGATCCGCACCACAGCTTTAGTCAGCGAAACCGGCGCTCCGCAAGGGGCGCCGGTTTTTCTTTGCCGACCATTTTCCTGGTGCCTTCCGGCTGTACGCGTTTCCCGTACGTCTTGGCGGAACCAAGGGACGGGACCATCGTACTGAACAGGGTTGTCTCAACCGAAAGCGCCGCCGATGCTGTTCCTGCCCATCTACGACGACAACCCGACGCGGCGGACGCCGGTCGTCACCATGGCGCTGATCGCGCTGTGCGTGATGGTGTTCCTGTGGCAGCTTTCGCTGGGCGCGCGGGGCGGAGACCTCGCCGTCTATTCCTTCGGCCTCGTTCCGGCGGTGCTGTTCGGTCACGCTGAATTGCCGGAGCCGTTGCGGGTCGTTCCGCCCTGGATGTCCGTCATCACCTCCATGTTCATGCATGGCGGCTTCCTGCACCTCGCCGGCAACATGCTGTACCTCTGGATCTTCGGCAACAACGTCGAGGACAGCATGGGGCGAGGCCGCTTCGTGGTCTTCTACCTGCTGTGCGGAACGGCGGCGGCCTTGGCCCAGAGCTTCGCCGCCCCAACGTCCGAGGTGCCAATGGTGGGGGCGAGCGGAGCCATCGGTGGGGTGCTCGGCGCCTATCTGGTGCTGCACCCGCGGGCCAATGTCGGCGTTTTCTTCTGGTTCATCATCATCGTGCGCGTCATCAGCGTCCCGGCGGTGCTGGTGCTGGGCTTCTGGTTCGTCGGGCAGATCCTGAGCGGGGTCACCACCCCGACCTCCGACGACAGCGGCGGGGTGGCCTTCTGGGCGCATGTCGGCGGGTTCGTCATGGGGGCCGCGCTGATCCCCTTCTTCAAGCGGCCCGAGGTGCGGTTGCTGGAGCCCCAGCACAGCCGCCCCTTCGCGGTCGTTCCGCCCGGCACCCGGTTGCGTCGTGGCAGCGTGCCGGAAGCGGGCGACCGCCGCCGTCCCTTTCGATGATTAATAGGGAAAATCTATTGGTCTGGTGGGATCATTCGATTGGACCCTTCGTCACCCGACACTCATGCTGAGGCTGAACAAAAACGGCGGTGTTCGGGAGTTCCGCGATGATCAAGACCTTCAGCTTTGCCTGCATCCACTTCACGGTGGCCTTCACGGTCGGCTATCTGATGACCGGCAGCATCGCGGTGGGCGGCGCCTTGGCTGTAGTGGAGCCGCTGTGCAACACGGTGGCCTATCACCTGCACGAACGGGCCTGGGCGGCCCATGAACGGCGCAAGGCACAGACGGCCGAGGCGGAGCCGGCGGAAGGGACCGCCGTTCCGGCCTGAAGGGATCGGTGGTTATCCCCTCTCCCCAGAGGGGAGAGGGCTAAAGAAACGGAATACCGGCTCAGCGCGACTGCAGGTAGGCCAGCACCGCTTCCGGAGCGGATTCGCCGTAAGGATCGCCGCCTTCGCCGGCGTCGTTGATGCCCGGCTCCTCGAACAGCTTCTCGATCACGCCGTCGGTCACCACCATGGCGTAACGCCAGCTCCGCATGCCGAAGCCGACATGGTCCTTGTTGATCAGCATGCCCATGCGGCGGGTGAAGTGGCCCGAGCCGTCGGGGATCAGCTTGACGTTCTTCACGCCGAGATGCTTGCCCCACTGGAACATCACGAAGGCGTCGTTGACGCTGAGGCAATAGACCTCGTCGACGCCCAGGTCGCGGAACTCCGGATAGAGCGCGTCGTAGGTCGGCACTTGCTGGTTGGAGCAGGTCGGGGTGAAGGCGCCGGGCAGGGAAAAGACGACGACGCGCTTGCCGGCGAACAGCTCGTCGCTGGCGACGTCCTGCCAGCGGAACGGGTTGGGGCCGCCGACGCTTTCGTCGCGCACGCGGGTCTTGAACACGACCGAGGGGACTTTGCGTCCTTCCATGATGGTCTCCGGATCGAAGTGAAGCGGTTGCTGTGGGATGATTCGAACCTTAGCCCTTCAACGGATTGACGAAAACCAGTCGGAGCAGCCTGCGCGGTCTTGTCTCAGCATCAGGGCAGGAGGTTCTCCGCGAAGGGGCGGAAGACCCCCTCCGTGACCAATCGCTTCGCCGCCGCGATGTCCGGGGCCATCGCGCGATCCTCCGTCCACACCGCCACGCGGGCGCGCAGCAGCCCCCGCGCGCGCTCCAGCGCGGGGGAGGAGGCCAGCGGCGCCCGCAAGTCGATCCCCTGGGCCGCGGCCAGCAGCTCCACCGCCACGATCCCCGCCAGATTATCGGCCATGTCCGACAGGCGGCGGGCGGCGTGGGTCGCCATGCTGACATGGTCCTCCTGGTTGGCGGAGGTGGGCAGGCTGTCCACGCTGGCCGGATGGGCCATCTGCTTGTTCTCGCTGGCCAGCGCCGCCGCGGTGACCTGGGCGATCATGAAGCCGCTGTTCAGCCCGCCGTCGGCCACCAGGAAGGGCGGCAGGCCCGACAGGTGGGTGTCCATCAGCAGCGCGATCCGCCGCTCCGACAGCGCCCCCGTCTCGGCGATGGACAGGGCCAGCACGTCGGCGGCCATCGCCACCGGCTCGGCGTGGAAGTTGCCGCCCGACAGGATGTCGCCGCTGTCCGGGAAGACCAGCGGGTTGTCGGAAACCGCGTTGGCCTCGCGTTCCAGCACACCCGCGGCGAAGCGCAGATGGTCGAGCACCGCGCCCATCACTTGTGGTTGGCAGCGCAGGCTGTAGGGGTCCTGCACCGTCTCGTGCCCCTCGCGGTGGGAGTCGCGGATGCCGCTGCCCTGGAGGAGGGTGCGGTAGACGGCGGCCACGTCGCGCTGGCCGGGCTGGCCGCGCAGGTCGTGGATGCGCGCGTCGAAGGGGCCGTCGCTGCCCAGGGCGGCATCGACGCTGAGCGCCCCGGCGACCAGGGCGGCGGCGAAGCCGTCCTCCGCCGCGACCAGCCCGGCCAGACCCAGCGCCGTGGACACCTGCGTGCCGTTCAGCAACGCCAGCCCCTCCTTGGCCTCCAGCGCCAGCGGCGCCAGCCCGGCGCGTGCCAGCGCCTCGGCGGCGGGCAGCCGCTCGCCGTCCACGTCGGCCTCGCCCTCGCCGATCAGCACGCCGGTCAGGTGGGCCAGCGGCGCCAGATCGCCGGACGCCCCCACGGAACCCTTGGCCGGCACCACCGGCAGGACGCCGCGGTTGTAGAGCGCCAGCAGCGCCTCGATCACCACCATGCGCACGCCGGAATGACCGCGCGCCAGCGCGTTGACCTTCAGCGCCAGGATCAGCCGGACCACGCCCGGCGGCAGGTCCGGCCCGGTGCCGGCGCTGTGCGACAGGACCAGCCGCCGCTGCAACTCGCGGACCTGTTCCGGGGGGATGCGCTTCTTTGCCAGCAGGCCGAAGCCGGTGTTGACGCCGTAGACCGCGCGCTCCCCGCCCGCCGCATCCGCCACCGTGCGGGCCGAGGCTTCGATGGCGGTGCGGCAGCCGGGCGCCAGGGCCAGGATGGGCGGGTCGCGCAGGATGCGGCGCAGGTCGGGCAGGGCGAGATGGCCAGGGGCGAAGGTCAGCGTGTCGGTCATGCGGCGTTCCTTGAAACGGGGCGGACAGGGCAGTCCTTCACATGAGGCGCCGTTGTCGTTTGCGCAAAGGGGGTGGTTTTCAGTGGCATTCCTGTGATGTCCCTCAATCTTCAGATTTCATTTACCAAAAACGCGCCAACTGACCTCGCCTGCATCCAGTGGGCACTGCCGCAAACGGTGACAATTGGAGGGCTGTAAATGCCTCGCTTGTTTTCTCGCGGGTCTGAAAAGACCAATAAAGATATGGCTCACGGGGGACGTTACTTCACCCGGGTACTCGTTGGTGCATTTGTCTTCAGCGCTACCATCAATCTCCTGATGTTGGCGATGCCACTTTATTCCCTTCAGGTCTTTAGCCGGGCCATTCCGTCCGGCAACATCGATACGCTGGTCATGCTGACGGTCATCGTCGTCCTGGCCCTGACGTTGAGCGCCGCCATGGAAACGGTGCGGGCACGCATCCTGGCCCGCGCGGGCAACGCGCTGGAGGTCACCTGGCGCCGTCGGCTGACCGCCGACGTGCTGGACGCTTCGGGCCGCGGCCGTCCGGACACCGCCCCGGTCAGCGACCTCATGGAGGTCAAGGGCGCGATGAGCCGTCCGTCGCTGCCGGCCCTGATGGACCTGCCCTGGGTGCCGCTGTATGTCATCGGCATCTACCTGATCCACCCGCTGCTCGCCGTGATCCTGGTCGCCGCGATGGTCATCATGACGGCGCTCGGCTATCTGAGCAACTGGGCGGTCCGCCACTTCGCCGAAGACAGCAAGGCCCCGGCCAGCCGCTCGCAGCGTCTGTTCGACTCCCTGCTGTCGCGGTCGGAGACGGTGCGCGGCCTGCGCATGGGGCCGAGCGCGCTGGACGCCGTGGCCCGCGATGCCATGACCACCTCCGCCCTGCAGGGCCGCTCGACCGAGCGCGCCGCCGCCATCGGCGCCTTCACCAAGTGGGTCCGCATGGTCATCCAGATCGCGGTGACCGGCGTCGGCGCCCTGCTGGTGATCGAGCAGCACCTGTCCTTCGGCGGCATGATCGCCACCTCCATGCTGGTCGGCCGCGCCCTCGCCCCGGTCGAGCAGACCGCCGGCGCCTGGGGCCAGATCCAGAAGTCCTACCAGGCCTTCCGCCGCCTGTTCCCGCTGCTGAAGCGCCTGTCCCTGGAGCCGGAGCGCCCGATGATCCCGGTGGAACGCGAGCGCCTGACCGTCGAGAACCTGCTGTTCGTCTCCCCCCGCGACCAGAAGCCGATCCTGCGCAGCGTCACGCTGGCGGTCGAGCCGGGCCAAACGGTGTGCATCGCCGGCCCCAACCGTTCCGGCAAGTCGGTCCTGGCCCGTCTGCTGGCCGGCGTGGCGATGCCGTCGGCGGGCACCGTGCGGCTGGGCGGTCTGGCCGTCGCCTCGCTGAACCCGGAAACCCCGGAGCAGGGCATCGGCTACATGGCGCAGGGCGCCGATCTGCTGCCCGGCACCATCGCCGAGAACATCGCCCGCTTCACCGAGACGACGCGGGAGAAGGTCGAGGACGCCGCCAAGCGCGCCGGCATCCATTCCTGGGTCGAGAGCCTGCCCGGCGGCTATGAGACCGAGGTGACCGACCCGCTGTTCCCGATCACCGGCGCCTCGGCCCGCCTGATCGCCCTGGCCCGCGCCGGCTACGGCCGCCCGTCGCTGATGGTTCTCGACGAGCCGTCGGCCGGCATGGACGAGATCGGCCACAAGGCGGTGCGCGAGTTCATCGTCGAGGCCAAGAACAGCGGCGTCACCACCATCGTGCTGACCCATTCCCCGGCCTTCGTCGACATCTCCGACAAGACCTTCGTTCTGAAGAACGGCATGGCGGTGGAACTGCCGCAACGCCAGCAGGAGCAGCAGGGTCCGAACTGGAGCCGCCTGCGCAACATCGGCCCGGCGCCGGTGCAGAGCGCCGCCGGCTGACGCCGGAACCTCCAGACCAGCACCCAGCCCTTCCGGCGATTAAGGACCGATTGTTATGACCGACACCACCATGAACACCTACAAGACGAAGACCATGACGTCGATCGGCGCGCTGCGCGCGCTGGTTCCCGACACCCGGGTCAGCGGGCTTCTGGCCGGCGGCTTCATGGTGCTGGCGGTGGGCTTCGGCGGGATGACCGCCTGGGCCGCGCTCGCCCCGCTTCACAGCGCCGTCATGGCCTCCGGCGCTCTGGCTCCGGAGACCGGCCGCAAGATCGTGAAGCACACCGAGACCGCCCAGATCGAGGAGATCCTCGTCAAGGAAGGCGACACGGTGAAGGCCGGTCAGGTCCTGATGCGGCTCGACAGCACCGAGGCGGCGACCCGGCTCCAGGTGCTCAGCACCTCCTGGCTGGAAACCCAGGCGCTGGAAGCGCGCCTGACCGCCGAGCTGTTCGAGCAGCCGGCCATCGAATGGCCGGAGGAACTGCTGCGCCGCCGCGGCAGCGACCGCACGGTCGAGAAGCTGATGGGCAACCAGGAGACACTGTTCCAGGTCCGCCGCAACCAGCTCGACACCGAGGCCAAGCTGACCAAGGAGCGCGTCGCCACGCTGCGCGAGGAGGGCAAGAGCCTTCAGGAGCAGCGCAGGTTCCTGGCCCGCGAGATCCAGCTCATCGAGGACGATCTGGTCATCACCCAGGGCCTGCTGTCCCGCGGCAACGCCACCCGCACCAAGCTGGTCGAGCAGCAGAAGGAAGAGGCGCAGCTTAAGGGCCGCGACCGCGAACTGGAGGCCCGCATCGCCCAGGCCAACCAGGCCGCCGTGGACGCCGAGGGCGACCTTCTGCGCCGCCGCAACGACTTCCGCGAAAAGGTGCTGGTCGATCTGGAGAAGTCCCGCGGCGACGTCATCCGCCTCGCCGAGCAGATCCGCGACGCCGCCAACCGGCTGGAGACCCGAGCGATCAAGGCTCCGGACGCCGGCACCGTCGTGATGCACAGCCATTGGGCCGCCGGCGGCACGATCACCGCGAACGAGCCGATACTGGACATCATCCCGGACGGCCGCGCCCTGCTGGCCGAGGTGAAGGTCCAGCCGAAGGACATCAAGTCGCTGACCGTCGATCTGCCGGTGAAGGTGCAGTTGACCGCCTATGACAGCCGCGTCGTCGGCTCGCTGGACGGCACGGTGACCTACGTCTCGGCCGACCGCGTGATGGACCCGATCACCCGGCAGGAGTCCTACATTGCGCGGATCAAGCTGAAGGACAGCGACTCCCATCAGGTCCACAACCTGACGATCAAGCCGGGCATGCCGGTGGAGGCGCGCATCCTGCTGTCCGCCCGCACCCCGCTCGACTATCTGGTTCAGCCGTTGTCGCACTCCTACGTGAAGGCGTTCATCCAGGAGTGAGGCAGGGGTAGGGAGCGTCACGCTCCGCGAGGGTTCGAAAAAGGAAAGGGCGGCTTCCCACGGGGGAGGCCGCCCTTCCTTGTTTGACGAAGCGGGATGGTATCAGCCGCGCGGGCCGTGCAGGCGCCGCGCCGCGAGGTCCAGAGCCAATTTCAACTGGGCCAGCGAATAGGGTTTGTTGACCACGCCCAGCGGATAGGTCTCGGTGATGCGGGCCATGATCGCGTGGTTGGCGTAGCCAGACAGGAAGATGGAGCGGATGCCGTAGTTGGCGCGCAGGCGCCGCGCCGCTTCGATCCCGTCGCCGCCGGCCAGCCGAACGTCCATCAGTGCCACGTCGGGACGCTCGCGCCCGGCGATGGCCACCGCCTCCTCCTCGGTGCGGGCGGTGCCGCAGACGATGTGGCCGAGATCCATAGCAGCCATCCCCACCGCCTCGGCAGCCAGGGATTCGTCCTCCACGATCAGCAACCGCAGGGGGCGGATCGCTGCCGGGGTGTCGCGTCGGGTGGAATCTTTCCGGTCGGCCTGGGCGGCCGGGCCACAGCGGTGCCGCCATTCCAGGCGGGGCGACGGTCGTGCCAGCGTGTCCACATCATCCCGTGCCATAACCACCCCCATGCGTCACCGCAGGTGTTATTGGTAAAGATTCATTTACCAAATAAAGTGGTAGCTGCACCCATTTTGGAGTTCAAGGAAAATCGGTGTGATGTGGGTGCGTTCGGACGAGGTGCGACCTTCCCGCAACAATGCGGCGAAGGAGGAGTCAGCGCTTGGGCCGGCTCAGCCAGTCCACGTTGCCGCTGCGGGGAGCGGCGCCGTTGGTTCCGGAACTCCCTTTGCGACCGGACAGGGGCGAGAGCCAGGAGGGAGCCGGGGGCGCGTCGGGAACGGGGTCCGGTGCCACCGGGCGCTGCGGCGCCGGGGCCGGCGCGCGCGGCACGAAGGGCGACAAGACGGGCGCCGGAGCCAACGGTGGTGGCGGCGAGACCTCGCGCACCGGTTCGGAAGCGAAGGACGGGGCCGGCTCGTCGGACGGCGGCGGCGCGTAGGTTTGCGGCGCGGTCTGTGGGGAGGAAGTCTGCGGGGAGGAAGTCTGCGGGGAGGAAGTCTGCGGGGAGGAAGTCTGCGGGGAGGAGGTCTGCGGCGAGGATGGCGGTGCTGCCGGAGACCCGGTGGCAGACGGGGGACGCGGTTCGGCGACGGCCCGCGTCGGGCGGTCGTCATCGTCCACCGGGCCGGTCTGGGTGTTGATGCGCCGCGCCTCGTCGCGGATGGACAGCAGAGTGGACACCGCGAACTGGAGCAGCGGCGCCATCGTCTCGGAGTTCGCCAACTCCTCCGCCGTCAGGGCGGCGAAGCGCTGGCGCACCTGCTCCACCGCGTCCTCAATGCTGTCACGCAGGGCGCCGGTGTCCTGGAGGACGCGTTCCAGATCCTCCCGGAGGGCCGAGATCTCGCAGGCCTGACGCAGCTCGTGAAAGCCGATGGGAGTCCCCGGCGTCCGCCCGGAGTCGGCGGTCCGCTGATCCTGAGATCGGAAATCATAGGGCATCTTCGCCAAACGCCGGGCCCTATCCTGCAATCCAGGCGGAGACCAAGGAAGGTTGCCGTGTCACAGGTTTAATGCGGTTGAACATGGTTGGAAACCGTTTGCGCACCCCAATCGCTTGTACTATTTTTTCCGCACCGGGGGGAACGGAATCCTGCGGTATCACAAATCCTACCCACCCCTCCCCAGAACCACGCATGCCGGGTACTCACGGTGTCGATTGATCGCGCGGAACTGGAACGGCTCCTTGCCGATCGTCCGACTGGAAACCGCTCGGCCATGCAGGCCGTCCGCGAAAGCTACGCCGACATCGGCCTGATGCGCGAGCGTGGCCTGTCCTGGGCGGACATCTCCGACGTTCTGGCGAAGCTGGGCGTTACCGCCCGCGACAACCAGCCGATCTCGCCCGTCACCCTGCGCTCCGCCTTCTTCCTCGTGGGGAACGAGGGACGCGACGGAGTTGCGGACGGGGAGAATGCGGGTGAGACGACCCCGCGCGAGACTCTGGACGCGGTGCACCGCGCTGCCCTGGCCGCTGGACAACCGTCGGACGGCGAGGATGCGGCGCTTGAACCGGAACCGGAACCGGCCGAACCGGACATGGCGGACCGCGCGACCGATGGTTTGTCGGAAGCCGCCGTGCCGGACCCGGAACTCCCTCCCGATCCTGAACCGGAGCCGATCCCCGTTCCGGAACCGGAGTCCGCCGGTGCGCCGGAGGACGCGACTCCAACACCGGTTCCGGACGTCTCGGCCATACAGGCTCCGCTTCCCAAAGCTCCGGACCTTAACGTTTCAACACCTCAAGATTCGACAACGAATAGACCCTGGAAAGGCGATCGCATGCTGGGCACCATCTTCGTTCTCAACGACCGCGGTGGCGTCGGCAAGACGCTGCTGTCTCACCACCTGATGGCGACCGCCATGCTCGAAGGCCTTCAGCTCAAGGTCGTCGAATATGAGGTGAACGAGCGCCTGAACCGCCTGTTCGGCCCGGAAGTGGTGGAGCACCGTCGCATCACCCAGGACTTCATGAACATGATGGGCTCGGGCGACGGCTTCTACGAGTTCTGGGACCAGATCGGCCCGGAGCTGCAGCGCGGCGGCCGCCTCTTCGACTTCGGCGGCAACATCTCCCAGTGGTTCTTCAACTGGGCCGAGGTGTCGGGCTTCGACTACTATGTTGGCGAAGGCGAGCGGCTGACCTTCATGGTGCCGGTCACCGTCGATCTGGCTTCGCTGTCCACCGGCATGAACACGCTGGAGCGCATCGCCACCATCGCCCCGAAGGCCAAGCGCGTCCTGGTCGAGAACGGCTTCTCCGGTCCCTTCTCGCAGCTCGACGACAGCCAGTACGCCCGCCGCAAGGCGGAGATGGTCGAGCGCGAGGGCGTGGAGGTCATCTCCATGGCGCCCTGCACGGCCCCGGCCTGGGCGCGCCTGACCGGCCATCGCATCGACGAGGTGGCGCAGATGACCCGCGAGGATCTGGTGAAGCTGGGCATGACCCCGCCGGTCGCCTCCCGCTCGCTGATCATCATCCATGAGTGGCTGCGCACGATGCGGCAGGCGCTGTCGCCCTATCTGCGCGACGCCTTCAACCAGTCCGCCGGCCCGGCCGCCAAGACCGGAGCCCGTCAGGGCGCGCTCTGAGCGGACGACGCATCGCCGGCATGTGAGAACGGGGGCCTTCGCGGCCCCCGCTTCTTTTTGTCGAACGAAGAAATTACGCGAAGGCTTCGACCAGCGCTGCGAACTCCAGGGGGCGTTCGGCGTGGAGCCAGTGGCCCGCGCCCTCGATCATCTCGATGGCGGCCTTGGGGAAATGGCGTCGGATGGCCGCGTGGGTCTCCGGCACGATGTAGTCGGAGCGGGTGCCCCCGATGAACAGGGTGGGGCCGTCGTACCGGGCGTCACCCAGATCCGGGAAGCCGATCAGGTCGCTCATGCGGGCGCCGATGGCGTCGAGGTTGATCCGCCAGTGAAACGACCCCTGCTCCAGAACGAGATTTTGCAGCAGGAAGGAGCGCAGGGGGGCTTCCGGCACCGCATCGACCAACTGCGCCTCGACCTCCGACCGGCGGGTGCAGCCTTCCAGCTTGGCCTGCTTCATCGCCGCCACGAAGGGGGCGTGGGTGTGGGTGTAGGCGACCGGCGCGATGTCGGCCACCGCCAGACGCTCCACCCGGTCGGGATGGTTCAGCGCCAGGGTCATCGCCACCTTGCCGCCCATGGAATGACCGACCACCGACGCCCGTGCAAAGCCGCGGTCGTCGAGGAAGCGCAGCACGTCCGCGGCCATTGCCGGGTAGGTCATCTCGTCCGACCAGGGGGCGCCGCCGTGGTTGCGCAGGTCCAGGGCGTAGACCCGGTGCCGCTCCGCGAAGCGCTTCGCCAGGGTCTGCCAGTTGCGCGCCGACCCGAACAGGCCGTGCAGGACCAGCAGGGGGGTGCCGCCGTTCGCTTCGCCGGCTTCCAGATAGGTGAGGGGAAGACCCTGGGCCATGGACGTTCCGCTTGTCTGAAGGGGAGGGATGGGACAATGGGTGGGCGGCGATCCTAGCAGACCGTTTCCGCCCGCCGCCTTCAAATTCCACACGGGCTGGCATGCCGAAAGGCGTGACGCTGGCCGGGAAAACGCTAGGATGGCGCCGCTCATCAGAGGACCCGTACCACCGTGCTCCGCAACATCCTGTCCGTCGGCGGGCTGACGCTGGTCAGCCGAGTCCTTGGTTTCCTGCGCGACGTTCTGACCGCAGCGCTGCTCGGCGCCGGGCCGGTTGCCGACGCCTTCTTCGTGGCGTTCCGGCTGCCCAACCATTTCCGCGCCCTGTTCGCCGAGGGGGCCTTCAACTCCGCCTTCGTGCCGCTGTTCTCCGCCAAGCTGGTGCAGGACGGGCAGGCCGCCGCCAAACGCTTCGCCGAGGAGGTGATGAGCCTGCTGCTGGTGGTGCAACTGCTGTTTCTGGCCGGCATCCTGGCGATCATGCCGCAGTTCATGACGGTCTTCGCGCCGGGCTTCTCCGACGAGCCGGAGAAGTTCCGGCTGGCCGTCCTGTTCACCAGCATCACCTTCCCGTACCTGCTGTTCATCTCGCTGGAATCGCTGCTGGCCGGCGTTCTGAACAGCATGGGGCGGTTTGGGGCGGCGGCGGCGGCGCCGATCCTGCTCAACCTGTGCCTGATCGCGGCGATGGTGCTGGCCGCGCCGCTGCTGCCGACGGTCGGCCACGCCCTGTCCTGGGGCGTCTTCGCCGCGGGGCTGGCGCAGTTCCTCTACCTGTATTGGGAGGCGAGCCGGGCCGGAATGGGGCTGCGTCTGGCCCTGCCGCGCCTGACGCCCGACGTGAAGCGGTTCCTGACCGTGCTGGGTCCGGCGGCTCTGGGCTCCGGCCTGACGCAGATCAACCTGTTCGTCGACACGCTGATCGCCTCGCTGCTGCCCACCGGGGCGGTGTCCTACCTCTATTACGCGGACCGGCTGAACCAGCTGCCGCTGGGCGTCATCGGGATCGCGGTGGGCACCGTTCTGCTTCCGGAAATGGCCCGGCGCATCAAGGGCGGGGACGAGCCGGGCGCGGTGGAGAGCCAGAACCGGGCGGTGGAACTGTCGCTGGTGCTGACCCTGCCGGCTGCCGCCGCCTTCCTGGTCGCCGGTCTGCCCATCGTGTCGGTTCTGTTCCAGCACGGTGCCTTCGGCCCGACCGACGCGGCGCAGTCCGCCGCGACCCTGCAAGCCTACGCGCTGGGCCTGCCGGCCTTCGTGGTGATCCGCAGCCTCGTCAACGGCTTCTACGCCCGGCACGACACGGCGACCCCGGTGCGGGTGGCGCTGGCCGCGACGGCGGTCAATGTGGCGCTGAAGCTGGCGCTGATGGGGCCGCTGGCCCAGGTCGGGCTGGCGGTGGCGACCTCCGTCGCCGCCTGGGTCAACGCCGGGTTGCTGGCGTGGCTGCTGACCCGGCGCGGGCTGTTCAAGGCCGACGCCCGGCTGCTGCGCAACCTGCCGCGCATGGCCGTTGCGGCGCTCGCCATGGGCGGCACGCTGTGGCTGGTGCAGACCCAACTCTCGCCCTGGCTGACCGCCCATGGCCTGTTCGAGCGGCTGGGCGGGCTGGTGCTGCTCGGCCTTGCCGGCTTTCTGGTCTACGCGGTGCTGGCGATCGCGCTGGGCCTGCTGCGCCGGTCGGACCTCGGGCGGTTCCGCCGGCGCCGCAAGAGCGTTTGATGCCTAAGCCGCCGGCCCGTTCTTGACAGGGCGGGCCGGGTCGGCGGTCCATTCCGACATCGACCCGTCATAGAGGCGGACCCCGTCGATCCCCGCCACCTCGCTCAGCGCGAACCAGGACACCGAGGCGAGGTGGCCGGTGTTGCAGAAGGTGATCGTCGCATCGCCGGTCCCGGCTTGATCCGCAAGCGCCTTCACCACGTCGGCGGGGAGGAAGCGCTTCTCGGCGGCGGAGTAGAAGGCGCTGTTCTCGATCAGCACCGCCCCCGGCAGCGTGCCCGGAACGCGGGTTTGCGGGCTCTTGGCCTTGCCCTCGAACTGCTCGGCGGAGCGGGAGTCCAGCAGCGGGACGGCTCCGCCGGCCACCGCCGCCGCGACCACGGGCAGGGGCGCGCGCAAGTCCTCGCGGGGGGCCGCGGTGAAGGTGGCTGCAGGACGGGTGGCGGCGGTCGTGGCGACGGGATTGCCGGCGTCGCTCCAGGCGGCGAAGCCGCCGTCCAGCACCGACATGCGGTCATGGCCCAGCGTCTTGAACGTCCAATAGACGCGCGTCGCGTTCCCCATGTCGGCGGCGCTCAGGCCGCTGGCGACCAGCACGACGTGATCCCCGTTGCCGATTCCCAATCCGCCGATCAGCCCTTCCAGAACGGGGACATCGGGCAGCAGGCCCGGAACGCCGTCCACCGTGGCCCGCCAGCCGGCCTTCGCGTAATCGGAATGGACCGAGCCGGGGATGAAGCCGCCCGACGGCGGCGTACGCACGTCCAGAACCACGAGGTCGGGGCGGTCGAGGGCGTCCTTCAGCCAGGCGCTGTCGACCAGCGGGCGTTGGGAATCGGTCGTCATGGCTCTGCCTTCGCGGCTGGTTTCACGTCGGGAGAGCAGGGTATCAACACATGGCAGCGCAGGAAAACCAAATCTGCGCTGTTGTATCCCATCCTTGTCGCAAGGCCTCGTGACGGTCGCCGTTGCCCCGGCGCGCCCGGTGCGGTAACTCTAATCGGTTGGAAGGGTCCGGTGACCCGGGGTGAAGGAGTGCGGCATGGCCAACATCGACGATCTGCTGGGCGCCGGCTCGTCCGACGACATGAGCAGCGACGCCTTCGCCATCGGCGACGCGCCGGTCGAGATCAAGGTGGTCATCGGCACCGCCATGCTGCGTGTCCGCGACCTTCTGAAGCTGGGCCGCGGCGCCGTCGTGGAGCTGGACCGGCACTTGAAGGACCCGACCGACGTCTATGTGGAGGGCGTCCTCGTCGCCCGCGGCGAGGTGGTCATCGTGGACGACAAGATCGGCGTCACCCTGACCGACTTCGTGAAATCCAGTCGCGAGTGGAAGCGCTAAGCTTTTGGCGCTTTGATGCGCTTACGCAACGACATGTTCCGGGAGCGAAACGTCATGTTGCGCCCCCGGAACAATCATGATGCGGCTTCGCAACGATCCTTTATTTAAATCGTCACTCGGCCGGCTCGGGGACCACGATGTCCAACGGCGTGCCGGTGGCGTGGGCGTAGAGCATCAGGTCGTTCAGTAGCTCGGCCTCCTGCTCGCCGGCGTCCTTGCGGCGGATGGCGACCAGCTTGTCGAGCGCCTTGATGTTGAAGCCGGCGGATTTGACCTCGCTGCGCAGGTCCTTCAGGTCGGCCTTCAGGCCGTCGATCTCGTCCATCAACCGCTCCATGCGATCGGCGAACTGCTTCAATTGGTCGGCGGCGGTGGTGTTGAAACCGGTCGTCACGACGGAACCATCTCCTTCAGGAACGGGAACCCCGCCGCCTTCGGCGCGCTGGCCGGACCGCGGGGGGAGGCGCTGTTAGCACAGCTCGCGGCGCTTTGTCCGGGGACAACGCGCGTGGCTTGACGCGGCGTGGCCGGCAATGCTTTCGTGACTGCGGCCGTCCTTGCGGCGCTGGAGAGCGAACACGATGTCCGACCTGCCGCCGCTTGGCACCCCGCGTCTTTTTTCGAATCCGCGCGCCGACACGGACCAGCCCTACGGCTCCGCGGAACGGGCGATCCTGAGCCGCGCCGCCTTCCAGGACGCGATGACGGAGATCGGCGCCTGGCCGGGGTACGCCCCGACCCCGCTGCGCTCGCTGAGCGGGCTGGCCCGCGCCGCCGGCATTGACCGCATCTGGTACAAGGACGAGAGCAGCCGCTTCAACCTGCACAGCTTCAAGGCGCTGGGCGGCGCCTACGCCGTGCTGCGCCTTCTGGTGCGCGAGGTGCAGGCCCGCGTGCCCGGCGTGCCGGTGACCGCGCTGGATCTGGTGGTCGGGCGCTACGCCAAGGTGACCCGCGGCATCACGGTGACCACGGCGACCGACGGCAACCACGGCCGCTCCGTCGCCTGGGGCGCGCAGGTGTTCGGCTGCGGCTGCGTCATCTACATTCCCGGAAACTGCTCGCAAGGGCGGCAGCAGGCCATCGAGTCCTTCGACGCCCGCGTCGTCCGTGTCGCGGGCAACTACGACGACGCGGTGCGGCAGGCCGCGGTGGACGCGCGGGAGCATGGCCGGCACGTCGTCTCCGACACCTCCTACACCGGCTACATGGACATCCCCCGCGACGTGATGCAGGGCTACACCGTGATGGTGGAGGAAGCGATCGGCCAGCTTCCGGCCAGCGAGCGCCCGACCCACGTCTTCGTGCAAGGCGGGGTGGGGGCCTTGCCCGCCGCCGTCTGCGGCCATCTGTGGGAAAGCTTGGGCCGCCAGCGCCCGCGCTTCGTGGTGGTGGAGCCGCACGCCGCCGACTGCCTCTACCAGAGCGCCGTCAACGGCCGTCCGACGCCGTCCAAGGGCGATCTGGAGACGCTGATGGCCGGGTTGGCCTGCGGTGAGGTGTCCCTGCTGGCCTGGGCGATCCTGGAGCGTGGGGCCGACGATTTCCTGACCGTCCCCGACGACGCGGCGGTGGCGACCATGCGCCTGCTGGCCGAGGGTCGGCATGGCGGGCGGCCCATCGTGGGCGGGGAGTCCGGCGTGGCCGGTCTGGCCGGCCTGCTCTGCGCCGCGGCGGACCCGGCGACCCGCGCCAGCCTGGGCCTCGCCCCGGATGCCCGCGTGCTGGTCTTCGGATCGGAGGGGGCGACCGACCCCGAGGTCTATGAGTCCCTGGTGGGCCGAAAGCCGGACGCGGTGCTGGGCGGCGCCTGACCCCTGCTTTGCCTCCGCTTGGCCTGCCATGCGTGGTCTTCCCGCGCTGGTCCCTTGCGTGAGCCCGGCGACGCGGTCCACCATGGCGCCCCATAAAAATCGGACCTCGCAGACTGGACATCAGGGAATGGACCGCAGAGACGTCAACCCGCTCGTCGCCGCCACCGAGGCCCCGCCCATCGCCGAGGCGTGGCGCTGGGTCGAGGGCCGCAGCTTTCCGGCGGACAAGCCGCTGATCGACCTCTGTCAGGCGGTGCCCGGCTACCCGCCCGCCGACGCGCTGACCGCCCATCTGGCCGAGCAGGTGCGGGCGCCGGACACCGCGCGCTACACCGCCATCGACGGTATCCCGCCGCTGACCGCGGCGCTGGCCCGGCGCACCGGCTCGCTTTATGGCGCGGAGGTCGCGGCGAACGAGGTGCTCATCACCGCCGGCTGCAACCAGGCCTTCGCGGTGGCGGTGATGGGGCTGGCGCGGGCCGGCGACAACGTCATCCTGCCCGCTCCCTGGTACTTCAATCACAAGATGACGCTGGACATGCTGGGCATCGAGGCCCGGCCGCTGGCATTGCGCGAGGAGAACGGGCTGGTCCCCGACCCGGCGGAGGCCGAGCGGCTGATCGACGCCGGCACCCGCGCGCTGGTGCTGATCTCCCCCAACAACCCGACCGGCGCCATCGCCTCGCCCGAGGCCATCGCAGCGCTGTACGAACTGTGCGAGCGGCGCGGTGTGACGCTGCTGCTCGACGAGACCTACCGCGACTTTCCGGATTGGGAGGGGCGGGCGCCGCACGGACTGTTCCAGCGGCCCGGCTGGCAGCGCACGCTGGTCCAGCTCTACAGCTTCTCCAAGGTCTACAGCCTCGCCGGCTATCGGGTCGGCGCGGTAATCGCCGACGCCGGTCTGCTGTCCCAGGCACGCAAGGTCATGGATTGCCTCGCCATCTGCGCCCCGCATGTCGGGCAGAAGGCAGCGCTGTACGGGCTGGAGAACCTGGACGGCTGGGTGGCGGAGAAGCGGGGCGACATCCTGGCCCGCGTCCACGCCTTCCAATCGGCGATGGAGGCCAGCGGCACCGGGTACCGCATCGCCAGCATCGGGGCCTACTTCGCCTATGTCCGGCATCCCTTCGCCGGCAAGCGCGCCCGTGAGGTGGCCGAGGGGCTGGCGCGCGATCACAACATCCTGTGCCTGCCCGGCTCCATGTTCGGTCCCGGCCAGGACGATTACCTGCGCTTTGCCTTCGCCAACGTCGACGCGGCTGTCATGCCGGAGATCGCGCGGCGTCTCGTGGAAAGCGAAGCGTAAAAGACGTTAGCGGATCAGGTGGGTGACGATGTTGGCGCCCACCGCCGCCAGATGGTCGGCGTTGTCGCGGTAGTCGAGGCTGCCGGAAAAACCGCCGGCGGCCCGCACCCGCTCGATCCAGGCCGGGGCGGCGCCCAGCGCGACCAGACGCTTCACCATCTGGTCGGTGGAGCGCAGCGTCATGCGGCCGTTCTCGGCCAGACGCGGGGCGTGCACCATGAACTCGGCGGTCGGCGCGGCGTAGCGCGGGTAGCCGGCCAGATAGAGGCCGACGCACATGCTCTCGCAGGACTGCCCGCCGGCCACGCGGGTGGCGACGGCACGCCCGGCCTGCCGTTCCGCCAGCATCAGGTCGATCATGCGGTAGCCCGCCGTCGTGAAGCCGCCGGGGCTGGACAGTTCGACCACCACCGGCTGGCCGGCCGGCACGCTGCGCAGCGCGTCGGAGAAGCGCTGCTCCACGGCCGGCGTGATGATGCCGTCCAGCCGCAGCGTCGTGGAGTCCACCTGATCGACGCGGACCAGTGTGGCGTCGGGGAAGTCGGAGGCGACGGGGGGCGGCACTGGGTTCGGACGGTTCACCGACAGGCTGTCGGCGGTCGCGGCTCCAGACGAGCCGACGGCCAGCAGCAGCCCCAGAACCATCATGCGTGCAGTCGCGCGAACCGGCATCGAAACCTCCTTGCTCTGGGAAGGAGGGTGCCGGGAAATGCTTGCGTGATGGTTAACGCCAAGCCTGCCCAAAGGTGCAACGACCCTCGCCGCAGACTGTTTATGGAGGAAGGCGATCGTTCGGTCTGTGAATGGTGAAACAATTTTGCGCATTTTGCGCCGCGGCCATGCTGGTTCTGTGGTCCTTTCAGGGCTTATCGGCGGAATTGGTTAATAATGTGGCGCCGCAGCAATTGTCGCGCGGCTGCGGAGCGCCGGCCCCGGCAACGGCGCCCGACCATGTGACTCTGGACGGGGCGGCGCGCGGCGTGATCGTGGCCGTGCCGGATGGCTACCGCCCTGAGCGTCCGCACAGCCTCGTCGTTGCCTTTCACGGGCGGACCAACAGCAACGCCGAGGTGCGGCGCTACTTCGGCCTGGAAGGGCAGGCGGGGGAGCCGGCGATCATCGTCTATCCTGCCAGTCTGAAGGATTCCCGCGGCTTGAACGTCTGGTCCGATTCCGGCGACTCACCGGACCGGCTGCGCGATTTCCGTCTGTTCGACGCCGTTCTGGAGAGCATGGCGGCGCGCTATTGCATCGACATGGGCCGGGTGTTCGTCGTTGGCCATTCGCTGGGCGGGTCTTTCGCCAACAGCCTCGCCTGCGCGCGGGGCGGGGTGATCCGCGGCTTGGCCAGCGTCGGGGGCGGGTCCGCGCGGCCCAAGGACTGCGGCGGGCCGGTCGCCGCCATGGTCCTGCACAACCCGCGCGACGAGCTGGTTCCGGTCTCAGAAGCGTTGCGCCTGCGCCGGGCGCTGCTGGCCCAGGACGGGTTGCCGACGGGCAGCGAGCCGGACGAGCCGCACCGCTTCAACTGCCGGCGCTATGGCGCCGAGGGCGAGGAGAACCCGGTTCTGTGGTGCCCGCTGGCCGACGACCGGACACGCAACGGGCGCTTCTACCCGCATCAATGGCCGCAAGGGGTAGGGGCGGCGATCATGGCCTTTTTCGCGCGGCTGGATTGAATCATATCGTCCGCGGAAACGATTGTTTGCGGCACCCATTGCCGCAACCGCTTCATTCCGCCAAGATGCCGTGAAAACAAACTCAGGGATGGAACGCATTGATGTCAGACAGCGCCGCCGTGGCGGCCGCCCTGCGGACGGAGGGGGCGGACAAGGCCGCGCTCCGCCTGGACGGCGTGACCTGCACCTTTCCATCGCCCGACGGACGCGGGCAGACCTACACGGCGGTCCAGGGCGTGACCCTGTCGGTCGCCGCTGGGGAGTTCGTGTCCATCGTCGGGCCGACCGGCAGCGGCAAATCCACCATCCTGAACGTTGCGGCGGGCCTGCTCGCCCCCAGCGCCGGGCGCGCCCTGACCTTCGGGGCGCCGGTCGACGGCATCAATCCACACGCCGGTTACATGTTCCAGGCGGACGCGCTGATGCCCTGGAAGTCGGCGCTGGAGAATGTCGCCGCCGGGCTGGAGTTCCGCGGTGTGCCGCGGCGCGAGGCGGAGGAGCGGGCGCGCCCCTGGCTGGCCCGCGTCGGGCTGGAGCGCTTCGGCGACCGCTACCCCCACCAGCTTTCCGGCGGCATGCGCAAGCGGGTGGCACTGGCCCAGACGCTGATCGTCGATCCGAAGATCGTGCTGATGGACGAGCCCTTCTCGGCGCTCGACATCCAGACGCGGCAGTTGATGGAGAACGAGTTGCTGGACCTGTGGTCGGCGGACCGCAAGTCCGTGGTCTTCATCACCCACGACCTGGAGGAGGCCATCTCCATGTCCGACCGGGTGCTGGTGCTGTCCGCCGGCCCCGGCGCCCGGCTGATCGGCGAGTACCGGGTGGACCTGGAGCGTCCGCGCGACGTGGCGGAAATCCGCATGACGCCGCGCTTCCTCGACCTGCACCGGGAAATCTGGGGGCAACTCCGCGAGGAAGTTCTCAAGGGCTACGCCCAGACCAAGTTGACGTGAGGACCCCATGGCCGTGGCCCGTGTGAAACGTCTGCCGAGCCGCCCGGTGATCCTGCTGCTGCAGGTCGCCGTTCTGGTCGGCTTCTTCCTGCTCTGGCACGTCCTGACCGCGACGAAGATCCTGAGTCCCTTCTTCTTCGGCACACCGCTGGCGGTGCTGGAGCGCACCTGGAGCGACTTCGCGTCCGGCGTGATCTGGTACCATCTCGGGATCACGCTTCTGGAAACCGCGCTGGCCTTCGCCATCGGCACCATCGCGGGCATCGCTTTCGGATTCTGGTTCGCCCGCGCGCCCTTGGTCTCCATCGTCTTCGACCCTTACATCAAGGCGGTCAACGCGCTGCCGCGGGTGGTGCTGGCGCCGATCTTCGCGCTGTGGCTGGGCCTCGGCATCTGGTCGAAGGTGGCGCTGGGGGTGACGCTGGTCTTCTTCATCGTCTTCTTCAACGTCTACCAGGGCGTAAAGGAGGTCAGCCCGGTCGTGCTGGCCAACGCGAAGATGCTGGGGGCGAGCAACCGGCACCTGTTCCGGCACGTCTATCTGCCGTCCGCCCTGTCCTGGGTCTTCTCCAGCCTGCACACCGCGGTCGGCTTCGCCATGGTCGGCGCGGTGGTGGGTGAGTATCTCGGCTCCGCCGCCGGCCTCGGCTACCGCATCCATCAGGCGGAGGGGGTGTTCGACACGGTCGGCGTCTTCTCCGGCATGCTGGTGCTGACGATCTTCGTCGTGGTGATCGACGCCGTGGTGACCGTCATCGAGAAACGCCTTCTGCACTGGCGCCCGCAGGAGGCGCAGACGACCAACGCGCAGGGATGACTGCGCCAAGCTCATAAAATCGGGAGGGAAGCCATGCGTATGAAAAGCGTGATCGCGGCCGCGGCGGTGGTCCTGGCCTTCGGCATCGGCGGGGCGAACGCCCAGCAGGTCGAGAAGAAGGACCTGAAGCTGGCGGTCGGCGGCAAGCCGCTGCTCTATTACCTGCCGCTGACGGTGGCGGAGCGGCTCGGCTACTTCAAGGAGGCCGGGCTGAACGTCGAGATCAATGACTTCGGCGGCGGCGCCAAGAGCCTCCAGGCGCTGGTCGGCGGTTCGGCGGACATCGTGACGGGCGCCTTCGACCACACGGTGCAGATGCAGGCCAAAGGCCAGCCGATCACCGCGGTTGCCCTGCTGGGCCGCTATCCCGGCATCGTCCTCGCCGCGGTCAACAAGGCCGGCACGATCACGTCGATCAAGGAGCTGAAGGGCAAGAAGATCGGCGTGACCGCTCCCGGCTCCTCGACCAACTTCATGGTCAACTACCTGCTGACCCAGCACGGCATGACGCCGGAGGATGTGTCCTTCATCGGTGTCGGCGGCGGCCCCAGCGCGGTGGCCGCGGTGAAGCGTGGCGAGATTGACGCCATCGCCAACCTCGACCCGGTGATCAGCCAGTTGGAGGCCGACGGCGACGTCACCACCATCGCCGACACCCGGACGGAGAAGGGCACGCTGGACACCTACGGCGGGCCGTACCCGGCGGCGGTGCTCTACACCACGCCGGATTTCATCAAGGAGAACCCGAAGACCACCCAGGCGCTGGTCGACGTCTTCGTGCGGACGCTGAAGTGGCTGGATCAGGCCAAGACCGAGGACGTCCTGAAGGTCCTGCCGCCGGAATACTTCCTCGGCAACCAGACGCTCTACGCCCAGGCGTTCGAGCATTCGAAGCCGACCTACTCGCCCGACGGCCGCTTCTCCCAGGAGGGGGCGGAGGCCGCCTACAAGGTGCTGAAGGCTTTCGACAAGGCCGTGGCCACGACGGACATCGACCTGTCCAAGACCTACACGAACGCCTACGTCGAGGACTCGCTGAAGCGCATAAAGTGATTGGCGAACAGCCGAGCCGTTCGACAATCCGGGGGTGCGACATTCCGTCACCGGCACCCCCGGTCCCCGCGCCGGTAGACTGGACCTAATTCGTCCTGTTTCGATGCGGAGCACCAACCCCATGACGGAAGTGATCTTTTACGGTCTGTCCGGCTGCACGGCGAACGCCAAGCAGAAGCTTCAACTCCAGGCCGCCGGCCACACGCTGGTGGAGCGCGATCTGGCCGCCGAGCCGCTCACCGCCGAAACCCTGCGCCCCTTCTTCGAGGACCGTCCGGTCGAGGACTGGTTCAACCGCCGCGCCGCCGCCGTGAAGACCGGCGCCGTGAAGCCCGACGAACTGGACGAGGAGTCGGCGCTGGCCGCCCTGCTGGCCGACCGCGACCTGATCCGCCGCCCGCTGCTCCAGGTCGGGGCGGACCGCAAGGCCGGATTCGACCCCAACACGCTGCACGCCTGGATCGGCCTGACCGCGTCCGGCGAAAGCTGCGACGACAAGCATTCGCGCGGCGTCTGCGACCACGGCCATCACCATTTCCCGAAGCAGGGCTGAGCGCGGAATCAACTGGCGGGGGGACCGGGCGTAATGGTTGAATGCCGGGTTATGGACCGGCCCGACCAAGAGCTTGCGGAACTCCTCGACACCCTGGGCGCGCGGCTGTCCGCCGCGCCGCCCGGCGCGCTGGCTCATCTGCGTGAGCCGTTGCGGGTGCTGCGGGACCAGCTCGACGCCGTCGTGGAGAGTCCGGCGAGCCGTCACCCAGGAGAGCGCGAGACGCATTTCCGTGCGCTGCTGTCCGACGCCATCGGTTGCGTGTCTGAAGGCTTCGTGCTGTTCGGCGCCGATGGGCGGCTGGTGCTGTGCAACGACCGCTACCGCGCCGCCTACCCGCTGCTGTCCGACCATCTGGTTCCCGGCGTCCGTTTCGCCGACCTGCTGCGCGTCGCGGTCGAGCGGGGGGCGGCCGGCGACGATCTCGGCGACCCGTCCGACTGGATCGCCGAGCGGCTGAACCGCCACACCCGCAGCGGGCCACCGACCGACCACCAACTCGGCGACGGGCGCTGGTACCGCATCAGCGAGCACGCCACGCGCTTCGGCGGTGTGGTCAAGATCCTCACCGACATCACCGAGCTGAAACGCCACGAGGAGGCGCTGGCCGACAGCGAGGCGCGCTACCGCCGGCTGGTCGAGATGGCGCCCTATGGCATCCTGATCTGGGACGGGCTGCGGCTGCGCTTCGCCAACCGCTCCGCCGCGCTGATTCTGGGCAACGGCGATCCCGAGGCCATGCTGCGCATCCCGCTGGTCGAGGCGACGGAGTTCGACGGGGTGCAGCGCCTGTTCGACTGGCTGCCACCGCCCGGCAGCGGCCTGGAGGCACCGCCGCCGGTCGAGGCCCGCTTCGTCACGGCGCAGGGCGCCTTGCGCGAGCTTGAGGTCGGCATCCACCCCTTCGCGGTCGAGGGAGAGGCGGCGTGGTTCCTCGTCCTCACCGACATCACCGGGCGCAAGCAGGCGGAGCGCGCCATCCAGCAGGCGCAGAAGATGCAGGCCATCGGCCAATTGGCTGGCGGCATCGCCCACGAGTTCAACAACATGCTGACGGCCATCGGCGGCTTCGCCCAGATGGCGCGCCGCGCTCCTCAGGACCGGCCGCGGGTCGAGCAGTGCCTGACCGAGATCGTCAAGGCGACCGACCGCGCCTCCGGCCTGACCGCCCAACTGCTCAGCTTCGGGCGGCCCGGCCAGACCGACGCTGCGCGCCCCGTGCGCGTCGGCGCGGTGATCGACGATCTGCGCCGCTTCCTCGGCCCCACGCTGGGCGAGCGCCACCCGCTGCGGATCGAGGGCGCCGGGGGCGGGGTGGTGGTGACCATCGATCCCGCCCTGCTGCACCAGTCGCTGCTCAACCTCGTGCTCAACGCCCGCGACGCCATGCCGGAGGGCGGGCCGATCACCATTGCGGTGGAGCGGACGGACGATCTCGGAGTCACCATCACCGTTGGCGACACCGGTTGCGGCATCGATCCGGCGGTGATCGACCGCATCTTCGAACCCTTCTTCACCACCAAGGAGCCGGGTGCGGGGACCGGGCTGGGGCTGGCGCTGGTCTATTCAACGGTCGCGCGGGCGGGCGGCGCGGTGGAGGTGGACACGGATCTGGGGCGCGGCACCGTCTTCACGCTCCGCTTCCCGGTGGAGGACGTCGCGGAATCGCAGGACGCGGACGCTCCCGGTCTGGACGCCTTCGGTCTTGACGACGCCTTTTCCCTCGACGCGGAGGACGACGAGATGGAGGGGCTGTCGATGGCCGCCACCGTCCTGCTGGTGGAGGACGAGGCGCAGGTCCGCGACTTCATCCGCCTGACGCTGGAGGATATGGGCATGCGGGTGGTCTGCGCCGCCGACGGCAGCGAGGCCCTGCGCGCCTACGCCGACCATGGCGGGGCCTTCGACCTGCTGGTGACCGACCTCGTGATGCCGCAGGTCGGCGGGGCGTCCGTGGCCCGCGCGCTGCGCCGGGAGAATCCGGACCTGCCGACCGTCCTGATGTCCGGCTACCCGCCGGAAACGGAAAGCCTGGACGATCTGCTGGCCGACCCGAAGTCAGGCGGGCGCCGCATCGTCTTCCTGCGCAAGCCGATCAACCCGGACGAGTTGGCCGACACGATCCACGCGCTGCTGATCTGATGGCAGGGCATCGATGAGCGCCGTTCCGCCGCCTTCCTCCCGACCGACCGACGGCATTCCCATCGGCGTCTACGACGTCGACGCACTCCTCGGCGAGCTGAGCGGCGACGCGTCCGAAGAGTCGCCGGAGTCCGCCGTCTGCGTCCGGGTCGAGGAGATCTTCGCCCCCGCCGCGCGATTCCTGATCGCGGAGGAGTTGGCGGAGTTCCTGGAGGCACGCGGCATCACCCCCACCGAATTCCTGCACAAGGTGGAGCCGCAGCGTTCCTTCCTCGACTGGCCGCGCCGCGCCCAGGTGCTGGAGCGGGTGGCCCAGCGGCAGGCCCGCCCCGGCCGCCGCTCCCCCGCCATGCGGCTGGAGGAGCTGAAGCGGCTGGAGCAGGAAGTGCTGGCCATCACCGCCCGGCGCGCCCACAGCGGCGTGGCCCTGTCCATCGACGCCAAGCAGTTTGCCATCACCGTGGCCCAGACCACGGCGCGGACGCCGGGCTTCGCCGGGCGCCACACCATCGATTGCTGGCTGTCCGCCTGGCTGGGTGAGGGGCGCAACCACGAGCTTCGGCTGGTGCGAATCCTCTCGCTCGACGGGGACGGGTTGTCTGGCGAGGGCATTGCCATCCTCGACCAGATCGTCGGGGAGATGCTGGCCAACGGGCTGGTGATCGAGGCGCTGTTCGGCTGGGCGGACGGACTGCGCGGCGTGCTGGACGCCATGGCGATGGTCTGGCGGGGCGAGGCGCCGTCGCACCCCGACGCCCCGGCGGTCCTGCACCGCCTGTCCGCCTTCGTCGCCCGCCATCAGGCGCGCGCCGCCCGGCTGGGGCTGGAGGCCGGGGTTCACCATGCGCTGCTCGGGGACGCGCCGCTGTCCGGCACCAAGGCGGAGCCGGACAGTGTCGCGGCGGTGCTGGACGAGCTGTCGGCGATCAGCCTCCTCGCCGCCCGCCTGACGGTGAAGGGCGGGGTGATCGGCGGGGAGCGCACGACCCGGCTGATCGACCGGCGGGTGGCGCTTCTGCTGTCCGGCGCGCGGCTGGAGGCGGTGCTGCACGCCAAGAGCCACTACGCCCGCATCGTCGATCTTCTGGCCTTCGAAGGGGCGGTGTCGGGGGAGCGCAGCCGGCGGATGATCGTCGCCCACCTGCGCCGCCATCTCGAGGCCCGCGACTTCACCCAGCGGCTGTTCGAGACGGCCCGCACGCCGCGCGCCCGTATCAAGGCGCTGGCCGACCTGCAACGGCGCGTGGGGCGCTCCACCCTGCCGGATGGCCTGCGCGAGCGCTACGTCCGCATGCTCGACGAGATCCAGAACACCTTCCTGCGCACCAACAAGGTCTTCGCACGCATCGCCAAGGACCGCCCGCCCCACGTCGACGAGGTCATGGAATTCGCCAGCCTGCTCGCCGAGGGCGCCTTCACCGAGGGGAAATGCGTGGCGGCGGCGCGCGAGCTGGTCGGGCATCATGTCCGCTCCACCGCCTTCCTGCGCGGTTACCTCGCCCGCTGCAAAGACGCGACGGAGCAGAGGGCCGACCGCTTCGCCCAGTTCTTCGCCACATTGGCCGACGCCGGCCTGCCGATGCGCGCCATGAACACGCTGCGCGTCCTGCTGGCCGACGACGAGCCGGCCGCCCGCGGCTATGTCGAGATGATCCTGCGCGACCTCGGCATCACCGACCTGACCATCGCCCAGGACGGGCGCGAGGCACTGACCCGATTCGAGGAGCGGCAGGGCGCCTTCGACCTCATCGTCTGCGACTGGAAGATGCCGCGCCTGTCGGGATTGGAGTTCCTGAAGCTGGTCCGCGCGGTGCGTCCCGACATGCCCTTCCTGATGGTCACCGCGCTCGCCACCATCATCGCGGTCGAGGAGGCCATGGCCCACGACGTCACCGCCTACATCGCCAAACCCTTTTCTCCCGAACAGCTCGAAGAGAAGATCCTGGTTCTGGTGAACCGGCGCTGAGCGGTGGAAATCGTATGCTCACGGTAGAATCCGATTGTACGAAGGCGAACAGCGAAACGGGCTGTTAACGGCTCCCCTCCTATTACGGGTCTATGCAGATCGCGCCTTGCGCGGCGGTACACCCATGACGATGGAGCGGGGCTCCGTGGATCTTTCCGGCCGGGGCGGGCTGCCCCCCACCGACACCGACCTCGACGTCCGTGCCGTCCGGCCGGGCGGGGAAGCGGCGCCACGCCGCGGGCCGGGCGGGCTGACCGACCTGCTGTTCCTCATGCTCGGCGCCGCCGGCCTGCTGGCCGTGATGATGCCGGAGGAGGGGCGCGACCGGCTGATGCTGCCGCTCGGCGTCATGACGCTGGCGATGGCGGCGCTGGCCGTGCTGTCGGTGCGCCGCGCCCGCGCCGCGGCGGCGGCCCTGGACCGCTCCGCCCGCCTGCTGCGCGCCGCCAACGAGGAGCTGGCCGCCAGCCGCCAGCGCTTCCGCGATTTCGCCGAGGCCGCGTCCGACTGGTTCTGGGAAAGCGCTCCCGACCACCGCTACACCTACGTGTCCGAACGGCTGCCGGAGATCCTCGGCGATCCGGCGCCGGTGTTCGGCGATTCGCTGCTCGATCTCGGTGCGCTGGTCGAGGACACCGACACCTGGCTGGACCATCTGGCCGACATCGAGGCCGGGCGGGCTTTCCGCGACCTGGAGGTCACGCTGCGCGACGGGGCGGGCGACACCCGCGTCTTCCGCATCAGCGCCCAGCCCTTCACCGACGCGGACGGGCGGTTCGCCGGCTACCGCGGCACCGGCATCGAGACGACCGCGGAGACGCTGGCCCTGGTCGAGGCGCGCTTCATGCAGTCGGTGGTGCACGACGCGCTGTCCAGCATCTCCGAGGGCTTCGTGCTGTTCAGCCCGGACGACCGCCTGATCTTCTGCAATGAGCGTTACCGCAGCGCCTATCCGAATCTGGCCGATGTGCTGGTGCCCGGCACCGCCTTCAAGGACATCCTGCGCGCCGCCGCCGAGCGCGGCGGGTACGAGGGCGACGACCGCGAGATGGCCGACTGGATCGCCGAGCGGATGAAGCGCCATCTGCTGCACACCGATCCGGTGGACGGCCGCCTGTCCGATGGGCGCTGGTACCGCATCAGCGAGCACGCCACCGGCTCCGGCGGCATCGTGAAGATCCTGATGGACATCACCGAGCTGAAGCGGCGCGAGGAGCAGCTCGCCGGGCAGACGGAGCGGCTGGAGGCCACCGTCAGCGCGCTCAGCGAGAGCGAGAAGCGCTACCGCCAGCTGGTCGAGCTGGCCCCCTACGGCATCGTCATCTGGGACCGCCGGGCGATCCGCTTCGGCAACGCCGCCGCGGCGTCCATCCTGGGGGTGGGCGGCAGCGGCGGGCTGGAGGGCTTGGACCTCAACCGCTTCATCGTCGAGGCGGAGACGGTGACGACGCGCCTGGGGCTGGGCGCGGAGGGCGACCACCAGCGCGTGGAATGCGCGATCGCCCGCCCGTCGGGCGAGCAGCGCCATGTGGAAATCGGCGCCTTTCCCGCGGTCTACCAGCGGGAGCCGGCGGTTCTCCTGGTGCTGAACGACGTGACCGAGCGCCGCCGCGCCGAGGCGGAGCTTCAGAAGTCGCAGAAGATGGAGGCGGTGGGCCGCATGGCCGGCGGCATCGCCCACGAGTTCAACAACATGCTGACCGCCATCGGCGGATTCGCCCGGCTGGCCGAGCGGGCGCCGGACGATCCGGGGCGCGTCACCACCTGCGTGCGGGAGATCGCCAAAGCATCCGACCGGGCGGCCGCGCTGACCGCCCAGCTTCTCGACTTCTCGCGCCGCCGTCCGTCGGACGAGACGGAGGTGGTGGCGCTGGCGCCGCTGGTGCGCGATCTGAAGGTCTTCCTGAAGCCGCTGATGAGCGCCGGCATTGACCTGGACATCCGCATCGGCGACGGAGACGCCCACGCCGTCGCCAACCCGGTGATGCTGAACCAGGCCATCCTGAACCTCGCCCTCAACGCACGCGACGCCATGCCCGACGGCGGGCGCCTGACGATCGCCCTGGACAGCGCCCTGCCGGATGTCGGCTTCTTCGGGCGGCACGGCGCGCTGGCGCACGGCCGCTACGCCGTGATCCGGGTCATCGACGAAGGCTGCGGCGTGCCGGAAGCGGTGCGCGACCGCATCTGGGAGCCCTTCTTCACCACGAAGGAGCCCGGCAAGGGCACCGGCCTCGGCCTGTGGATGGTCTACGGCACCGCCCGGCAGGCCGGCGGCGCTGTGGAGATGGAGGTCGGGCCGGACGGGCGCGGCAGCGTCTTCTCCATCCATCTGCCCGCCGTTCCCGCCCCGGTGAAGGCCGGTTCGCTGGTGGAAGGGCTGGGGCTGGGCGAGGACGAGGGTGCCGCCATCCTGCTGGTGGACGACGAGGATTCCGTGCGCACCTATGCCCGGCTGGCGCTGGAGGAGGCGGGCTGCACGGTGACGGAGGCGGTGGACGGGCTGGACGCGCTGGAGCGCTGGGACGAATGCGGCGGGCTGTTCGACGCCGTGGTGTCCGACATGTCGATGCCCCGCATGAACGGGCTGGAACTGAGCCGCGCCCTGGCGGAGCGCAACCCCGACCTGCGCATCCTCTTCCTGACCGGCTACGCGTCCCATGAAACGGCGGCGGACATGACGGCACAGCCGGGCCGCCGGATCGTCATGAAGCCAGTGGCCCCGGACCGCCTGATCGAGGCGGTGCGCGGGCTGCTGGCCGAATGAGACGGGGTTAGGGCATGGCATCGGACCAGAGCATCGCGGACGGCCGGGACAGCGGTCGTGACCTGGACACGGATGGCGGGAGCGACATCGCCGTCTGCCGGACCCCGGAGGACTTCTACACCCCGCAGGGCCGCGACAGCATCGGCCGGCATTGCCAGCGCTACTTCGACGAGAACGCGCTGACCCCGACCGAGCTTCTGCATTCCCCTCGCCACCAGCAGAGCCTGTCGAACATCCCGACCTTCGTCGCCATCCTGCAGCAGGCGGAACGGGCGATGGACCGCAAGGGCGCGCTGACCGCCCTGGTCAACGAGGTCGCCCGGCTGACCCGCGAGCGGCTGAAGGACGCCCAGCCGCCGGACCTGACGCCGGCCACCTACGCCGCCACGGCGGAGCGGCTGATCGCGTCCCGCGACGCCTTCACCGGGCGGTTCATGGTCGATGCGGCGCTGACCACGCATCTGTACCAGGGCCGCAGCTTCGCCGAAAAGGCGCGGCTCCTGCTGGAGCTGGCGGACGGCCTGGAGGACGCCGACGCGCTGGCACCGCTCGACCGGCTGCTGGGCGAGATCCTGCGCAGCGACACCGGCACCGCGTCCTGTTCCCTGGACGCGCCCTTCGTGGACCGGGTGGACATGATCGTGACGCTGATCGCCGGAGACAAGCCGCTGCCCGACGAGGCGCCGCCGGTCTTCAAAGGGCTTGAGACGCTGGTGCGCCGCACGGCCATGCCGGTGCTGAGCGACAGCCTGATCGTCGCGCTGCGCCGCGAGTTGTCGAAGCCCGACCGCTTCACCATCACCAGCGCCGGCGACCTGTTCGGGGTGGAGGCGGTGCAGCGGGAAATCATGGCGCTGAGCCAGGTGTCGCAGCGGTTGCGCACGGGGGAGGGCTATTTCGGCGGCGCCCGGACGGAGGCGGCGCTCCAGCGGCGCAGCGCTCTGCTTGTCAACGAGGACACGCTTCCCGAGATCACCAAGGGGCGGACGCTGATGCAGAAGCTCCGCATCCTGTTCGTTCTGCAGAAGATGCCCCTGTCGCCCAGCGCCGAGCGGGCGGTGAACGGTTATCTGACGCAGTTCTTCGAGGGACGGGACTTCGCCGGGCGCCTGCTCGACTGCTGGAAGGAGAAGACCGAGAAGCTGAAGGGGCTGGCGGAGGTGCAGAAGCTCGTGCTGGACAGCGCCTTCGCGGAGGACGCCCGCGAGCATATGGCCGGACAGATCGACGAGATCCAGAACGCCTTCATCCGCACCCAGCGCCTGTTGAGCTCTCTTCAGGGCAAGGACGAGCCGACCCCCGACACGGTGCTGGAGATGGTGCGGCTGGCCGGCGACGGCGCCTTCTGCCGCGGCAAGAGCCGGGCCGCGGTCGCCAAGGCGCTGTACCGGCAGGTGCACCGGCCGCGCTTCGTGCGCTCCTTCCTGCTGGGGGCCACGGGCGGCAAGGAGCGCTCGGCCCGCGCCTCCTGGATGCGCGGGGCGCTGGGGGTGATCGGCGTGCCCTTCATCGACCTCGGCGCCATCCGCGTTCTGGTCGTCGACGATGAGGACGGGCCGCGGCACTTCGTCGAATCGGTGCTGCGCGACCTCGGCATCGGCCACATCGACACGGCGGCGGACGGCCAGGAGGCGCTGCTCCGGCTGGCCGGGGACGGGACGTACGACCTGATTGTCTGCGACTGGATGATGCCGAAGGCCAGCGGCCTCGACGTGCTGCGCCGGGTGCGCGAGGTGCGGCGCGATCTGCCCTTCCTGATGGTGACGGCGCTCGCCACGCTGAAGGCGGTGGAGCGGGCGCTGGCCCATAATGTCAGCGCCTATATCGCCAAGCCCTTCACTCCGGAGCAGCTCGAGGAAAAGGTCTTTCTCGTCCTGACCCAGAAATCAGCCCCCGGCGCCTGACCGCGACAGAACACGTCCAGGCGTGATAATTTTCAAACCTCGCAAGGGGCATCAATTTTCTGACAGAACAAACAAAATGTCTGCAACGAAAGGTCTATGATCAACGCTGAGTCTTTGGGTTCGATCAAGTAAAACTATTAATGAATGAGTCACGATTTTTCTTATAGCATTCCGATGGCCGAACGGCCGGCGCGCAATCGGTCATCAGCGCGCATTTGTCGGAAGGGTTGTCATGTTCGATAATGTGTCCATCCGCTCGAAGCTTTGGGGGTTGGTGGCTCTGGCGAGCATCGCGTCGGCGGCCGTCGTCGGCGCCGGCCTCTGGCTGAATTACCAGCGCATGCACGAGGACCGCGTCCAGTCCCTGCGCTTCATGGTGGAGGCCGCCCACAGCATGGCCGCCGCCTACGAGGCGGAGGCCGCCGCCGGCCAGATCACGCGGGAAGAGGCCCAGGCCCGTTTCAAGCGGTCGCTTCTCGGCATGCGCTACGGCGGGCAGGAGTATCTGTTCGCGATCACCCTGGACGGCTTCGGCTTCGCCCATCCCAGCCCGAAGCTGATGGGGCAGGACGTCTCCGGCGTGAAGGACGCCAAGGGCGCGCCGATCCTGATGGACATGGCGCGAATCGCCAGGACAACGGGGGAGGGGACCTACGGATACTTCTGGAACGTCGCCCCGAACAGCGAGGAGACGGCGGCGAAGCTGTCCTACATCAAGATCTTCCAGCCCTGGGGCATCTACATCGGCACAGGCGTCTTCATCGACGACATCCGCGGCGCTTTCCTGAGCACGCTGTGGACCGTTCTGGCGGTGGCCGGTCTTCTGGCGGTGCCGGCGGTCTGCCTGATTGCGCTCGTCGGTGTGCGGCTCAGCGCCACGATCCGCAGCCTCAGCGCCCGCATGCACGCCCTGGCGGACGGTGATCTTTCCGTCGCCTTTCCCGAGGCGACCCGCCGCGACGAGATCGGCGCCATGGCCAGCGCCGCCCGCGTGTTCCTGAGCAACGCCGAGGAGAAGAAGCGTCTGGAGGCCGATCAGGCCGCCACGCTGCGCCGCTCGGAGGAGGACAAGCGCCGCACCCTCGCCGGCCTCGCCGAGCGGTTCGAGCGGAGCGTTGGCGAGGTGATGAAGTCGGTGTCGCTCGAAACCGAGGAGATGGAGCGCGAGGCCCAGGAGATGACCCGCGCCGCCGGGCAGACCGACCGGTTGGCCGGCGCCGTGGCGACGGCGACGGAACAGACCTCGGTCAACGTTCAGACGGTCGCGGTGGCGACGGAGCAGCTGTCGGGTTCGGTGGGGGAGATCAGCCGCCGCGTCGCCGACGCCTCGCGCATTGCGCGGGACGCCGCCATCGCGTCGGAGCGGGCGACCGGCAAGGTGACCGGGCTGGCCGAGGCGGTCGGGCGGATCGGCACCGTGGTGAGCCTGATCAACGACATCGCGGCGCAGACCAACCTCCTGGCGCTCAACGCCACCATCGAGGCGGCCCGCGCGGGCGAGGCCGGCAAGGGCTTTGCAGTGGTCGCCGGCGAAGTGAAGAGCCTGGCCAGCCAGACCGCCCGTGCCACCGAGGAGATCGCCGCCCAGGTCGCCGGCGTCCAGTCTGCGACCGGCGAGGCGGTGGCGGAGATCGGCGGCGTGGCGCAGGTGATCGAGCAGGTGAACGGCATCGCCACGATCATCGCGTCAGCGGTGGAGGAGCAGGGGGCAGCGACCCAGGCGATCAGCCGCAACGTGCAGCAGGCCGCCGACGTCACCCGCGAGGTGGCACGGGACATCTCCGGCGTCACCGCCGCCGCCGACCAGTGCGGGAAGATGGCCTACGCGGTGCTGGAGGCGTCCCGGCAACTGGCCCAGCAGTCGGAAACCCTGAACGGCGAGATCGGCGGCTTCCTGCGGACCCTGCGCACGCAGTGAACGGCGGCGCGCCGGGACGTCAGTCGGCGGCGGCGCGCGTGTCCGCGTCCGTGACCGCTGCCGGAGCCGTCCTCTTCGGCACCGTCTTATCCAACGCCTGTTTCTCCAGAACGGCCGTTTCCACCCAGTCCGCAACGTAGCGGGCGACCGATTCCCAGCCGGGTTCGAGCATCATGCTGTGCCCCATCTCCGGGAAGAACACCGGCTCCGTCCGGAAGGCGCGGGCGGTGGCCCCGACCTGATCCTTGGGGATCAGCCGGTCCTCCTCCGCGCCCAGCACGGCCACGCGGGCGCCGCGGGCCGGCAGGAGCGGGAAGGGAATCCAACCGCCGATGTCCAAAAGCACGCGCTGCGACTCCTCCTGCATCAGAGGCTCGTAGCGCTTGGCCAACTCCAACGGCACCCGGTCGGAGAACATGGCGCGGCGCACCGCCTCCGCTTCGATGCCGTTGGAGAAGGTCATCAGCATGCCCATCTGCTGGAACACGTAGGGATCGCTCCAGGCCAGCCGCATCGTGGACTCCAGCAGGCCGTGCGGCGGGGCGGAGGCCATCAGGACCGCCCCCGGGAAGCGGCGGCGGATCAAGGCCCGCTGGACCACCATGCCGCCCATGGAATGGCCGACCAGCACCGGCGGCGCCGAACAGGCCTCCACCGCACTCAGAACATCATCCACATAGTCGGCGATACCGAAACTGCTCAGGCGCTCCCGCCCCTCGCTGGCGCCGTGGCCGCGCAGGGACACGGCGTGCGCCTCCCAGCCCTGCTCGGCGAACCAGGGCAGGAAATGCTCGTCCCAGATCCAGCCGCCGCAGAAGGCGCCATGGACGAACAGCAGGGGCACGGGCTTCACCGGTCCGGCAGGGCGGCGGCTGAGGATTTCGAGCTGGGGCATGGGCGGTCCGATCCGGGTGCTGCGACGCGGCAGGGAAACCAGAGGTAGCCCGCATCGCTTCCGCTGTCGACCCGCGCTCAGCCGTTGGCTGCCTTGAGAAGATGGGTGGTGAACCAGGAACGCGCGGAATCGGCCACCTGATCCAGTTTCCCCGTCTCCTCGAACAGCCTGCCGGCCCCCGGCACGACCTCCAGTGCCTTGGTGCAGTGCAGCCGGGTGAAGGCATCGTTGTTGAGGTCCAGCGCCGGTGCGTCCTTGCCGCCGACCACCAGCAGGGTGGGGGCGGCGACAGCGTTCAGCCATTCCTCCGCCAGATCGGGCCGCCCGCCGCGGCAGACCACGGCACCAACGCCATCATGCTCTGCGGCGCGCCCGGCCGCGATCAGCGCCGACGCCGCTCCGGACCCGGCGCCGAAGAAGCCGATGGGCTTGCGCTCCACCGCGGTGGTCGCGCGCAGGTGGCGGACGGCCAGCAGCAGGCGCTCGGATTGGCGGTGGACGTCGAATTGGTTGGCCGGGTCGGCCTTCTCCCCCTCGGTCAGCAGGTCCATCAGCAGCGTGGCGAATCCGGCCTCGCGCAATCGTGCGGCGACGCGGACGTTGCGCGGGCTCATCCGTCCGCTGGAGGTGCCATGGGCAAAGATTACCGCCGCCGCGAAATCGGCGGGCGCGTCGAACCGGCCCGCAAGGCCGAGCGGTGGAATGTAGAGCGTCGTCTCCATGCGCCTTTCCCCCTTTCGTTGGGCCTTGCCCCGCTGAGGTGCCCGGCCGGTGGCTTAACAGGCCGGATGGTCGGTCCGTGCCCGATGGCCTACAGTGACGATCTCCGACCGAATCCAGAGATCGGTATCGTTCCCCGGTGAAGGGAGACCCACCTTTGTCAGACGAAGCCCCGCCCAACGCGCCGCCCAACGCACCGCCCACTGCCCCAGTCCTCGACCCCGCCGCAGTCGGGGCGAAGCTCGGCGCCACCGACTATCCGGAGCCGTTCCGCGCGGCGGTTGCCGGGCGCCTGCGCAAGCGGCTGGGCAACCCGCTGGGGATCACCAACTTCGGCGTGAACCTGACCCGGCTGGAGCCGGGCGCCGCCTCCGCCCTGCGGCACTGGCACACCCGCCAGGACGAGTTCGTCTATGTGCTGGACGGCGAACTGACCCTGGTCACCGACGCCGGAGAGACGGTCCTGCGTCCCGGCATGTGCGCCGGCTTCCCGGCCGGAAAGCCCAACGGGCACCAGCTCGTCAACCGCTCCGACGAGCCGGCGACTTACCTGGAGGTCGGCGACCGCAGCGCGGGGGACGAAGCGCATTACCCGGACGAAGATCTGCGCTACGACAGCGTGACGGATCTCTTCACGCATCGCGATGGCACCCCCTGGTGAGCGGGGGGCTCCCATCCGGTCAGGGCACCGCCCGCGCGCCGAGAAACGCCGGCTCCGCCAGTGGATAGGCGGATCGCCGCAACTGGGTGATGTGCTGGGCGGCCTGGGCGCATTGGCTGCGCAGTTCGGGCACCGCGGTCATCTCCCAGAAGGGCGGCCGGCTGACCGGGCCGAGCGCGAACAGCCGGTCCGACGCCTGCCCATCCTCGCCGATCAGGGCGCCGTCCATGGTGACGTCCAGCCCCAGCCGCAGCGGATCGGGCCGCGCCAGACCGCGCGTCAGCAGCGCTTTGACCAGCGGATGGGCGATCCGGTTGAAGTCGCACTCGGTGCCGGTGGCGTTGACGATGGCCCCAACTGTCCGGGTCCAGACGGTTCCCTCCGCCGCGCGGGCGCGGACGGTCGCTTCCACCCCGTTCGGAACGAGGCTCAGCGTCTGAAGGCGGCCGGCGCGGATGGTCAGCCGCCCGTTGGCGCAGAGGGCGGCGATGCGGGCCGCCACCTCGGGCGCGATGCGGTGGCGATGGACCTCCCAATAGGGGCGGACATGGCGCAGGAAGCGCCGCCGCTCCTCGGTCGGCAGGTGGCTCCAGATCAGGTGATGGTAGGGCCGCAGCGCGTCGAAGGCCGACCGCCAGTCGAACCCGGTCTCCCGCGCGCGGCGGACGTCGGCCTTCAGGGCAATCAGCACGTCCAGCACGGTGTGCGGCATCACCTGCGGGTGGATGAAACTCTTGAAGGGCCGCGTCTCCTCGTGCGTCTGGGGCAGCAGGCCGCGGCGCGACAGGGCGACGATCGGGCCGCGGTGCCCCTGGTCCTCCAGCGACAGCACGGTGTCCACCATGGTCAGTCCGGTCCCCAGGATCAGAACGGGTGCGTCGGAAGCGATCGTGCCCAGCGCCGGCCAGTCCCAGGGCGAGGCCACGTAGCGGCTGGAGGCGTAGACCTCCGGCGCCGGGACCGGCGGCGGCGAGGGAGCGAAATTGCCGACGCAGAGAACCGCCGTGTCCACCGACAGGCTGGTCCCGTTGCCCAGCCGCAGCCGGGTGCCCCGCGCGTCCGACGCGATGTCCACCGCCTCCGCCTGCGACACGGTGAGCGAGACGTGGGGCGGGGCCATAGCCACGGCCTCCCGCAGGACGTCCTGGATGTAGGCGCCATAGCGGGCGCGTGAGACGAAGGCGTGGCCGCTGGGCGGCGCCGCCCCGGCCCCGTCATCCTGCGCCCACAGCCAGCGGAGGAAGTGCCGCGGGTCATCCGGATAGGCGCTCATGTTGTAGGCGCGCACGTTCAGCAGATGCGCAGCGTTGGGCGTGGAGTAGGCGAGGCCGGCGCCGACGCTGGGCGTGCGTTCGATCAGGTGCAGGCTGGTCGGCTCATCGGCGCGACGCATCAGATGCGCGGCGAGGACGCTGCCGGTGAAGCCGGCCCCGATGATGGCGATGCGGCGTTTCGAAGGGCGTGCTGACAACGTCGGCGCTCCTCTGCTCTGGCCGTACAAAAGGGGCGGTGATCCGGCGCTGCGGCGCCGGGAGGCCCAGCCGGCCACTGTTCGGTGCAGGATTGTACAGGTCAACCGCTATTCCGGTGTATCATCTCCCTCCGGACAGCGCTGGCGGAATCATGGTTAACAAGAAATTAACTATAAGCAGAGAGGGTTTCGTACGTTCGAACCATGTACGGCAGGACCGATGCGCAACCACCCTTTCCGACCCGCCCATGCCATTTCGCCCAATGCCATGCCGGACGAGGCCGACCAGGCTCCGTCCGCGGCGCGTGAACCCGACGTGCAATTGGCCGCCATGGTGCCGCAGAGCGTCAAGCGCGCCGTCCGCCGCCGCGCGGAGGAGGAGGGAACGACCGTCCGCAGCGTCCTTCTGCGCGCCCTGAAGCACGCCGGGATCGCTGAGGTGGAGGAGTCGGAGATCGCCGACCGCCGCATCGCCGCCGGGGCCGAACGCTCCGGCGTGTGGAAGGCCACCCGTACCCCCACCAGCGCCCGTTGACGGGAGCATCCCGCATCCCGCACGGTCTTACGGCATCATTTACCGAAAGCCGTCCTGCATGAGCCTTCTTCACCGTCTGTTGCTGCTCGTCTTCGTGGCGATGATCCCGGCGGCCGTCATCGAGGTGAAGAACGAGTTGGCCCTGCGCGCCGCGCGGGAGGCCGAGGTGGGGCGGGACGCCCTGCACCTCGCCGCGCTGTTCGAGGCGGAACAGCACCGCATGATCGAAGGGCTGCGGCAGGTGCTGAGCACGCTGGTGAAGGCCGACCCGGCGCGCGCGCCCGGTTCTCCGGCCTGTCAGGCGCTGATGGACGATCTGCGCGCGTCGTATCCCGGTCATCTCGGCATCGTGATCGCCGGGCTGGACGGGGTGGTGCGCTGCTCGACCGACCGCACCTCGCTGGGGATTTCCATCGCCGACCGCGACTATTTCCGCGACGCGCTGGACAGCGGCCGGATGACGCTGGGCGAGCATGTCTTCCGCCGGACGGATGGGCGCTCCGCCATGCCCGTCGCGCTGGCCTTCAAAGACGCGGAGGGCCGGGCCGCTGGCGTTGTGACGGCGATGACCGACATCTCCTGGATCGCCGATTTTCTGTCCAAGCGGCCGCTGTCCGACAGCGCGCGGATCACGCTGGTGGATCGCCGCGACCGGGTGGTTGCCCAAGTGCCGCCCCTGCCCAGCCAGACGGGGCCGAACCAGACGGATGCGAATGGCACGCTGTCCCCATCCGTTATCGCGCTGCTCTCCCGCGAGGCCCCCGGCGTCGCCGAGGTGACTGGGCCGGACGGCCGGCCGCGCATCGTCGCCTATCAGCCGACCGGCCGGAGCCTGGATGGCGTCGGCGTCGTGGTCTGCCTCGACAAGGGCGAGGCGCTGGGACCGATCCGCGGCGCGATGGTTCAGGCGATGACGGGCATCGCCACCGTGCTGCTGCTGACGCTGCTCGCCGTCTGGTGGGGTGCCAGCCGGTTCCTGCGGCGGCCGGTGGCAGCCCTGGTCGCGACGGCGGAGCGCTGGAAGGCCGGCGACCTGACGGCGCGCAGCGGTGTGGCGAAGCAGTCGTCCGAACTCGGCACGCTGGCCCGCGCCTTCGACGGCATGGCCGAGGAACTGGCGCGCCAGCAGCAAATCCGGGAGCAGGCCAACGCGCGGGTCCACAAGATGGCCGCCGTTCTGGGCAGCACCACCGACGGCGTGTTCGAGGTGGATCGCAACTGGCGCATCACCTTCATCAATGAGCGCGCCCGGACGTTGATCTCGGGGGGACGCGACCTGATCGGCCAGGATTTGTGGGACATCTTCCCGGAGGTCGCCGCCAGCGCGTTCGGCGAGAACTACCGCCGCGCCATGCGGGATCAGACGCCCGTCGAGTTCGAGGAGTATTGCACGGCCTTCGAATCCTGGTTCGCCGTGCGGGCCTTCCCGTCGCCCGACGGGCTGGCTGTCTTCTTCCAGGACACCACCGCCCGCAAGTGGGGGGAAGCGGCGCTGACCTCCGCCAACCGGGAGAAAAGCGCGCTGCTCGCCCAGCTGAACGGCCTGCTGCAGAACGCGCCTGTCGGCTTCGCCTTCTTCGACCGCGAGCGCCGCTACATCCGCATCAACGAGCAGTTGGCCGTTAGCAACGGCATCCTGGCGGAGGCCCATATGGGCCGCACGCTGGCGGACCTTCTTCCCGTCATCGGGGCCAGCGTCGAGCCGCTGATCGACCGGGTCTTCGACACCGGCGAGCCGATCCCTTACCGGGAAGTGATGGGGGAGACGCCCAAGGAACCGGGCGTTACGCGCCATTGGCTGATCGCCCTGTTCCCCGTGCATGAGGGGATCGAGGTCGCGGCGGTCGGTGCCGTCGTGATGGAGGTCACCGACCTGCGCCGGGCCGAGACGGCGCGCCGGCAGAGCGACGAACGGTTCCGGTCGGTCTTCGAACTGGCCGCGGTGGGCATCGAGCGGGTGGGGTTGGATGGCCGCATCCTCGATGTCAACGCCAAGATCTGCGACATCGTCGGCTACCCGCGCGAGGAGTTGCTGCGGCGGACGTACCGCGACATCACCGACCCGGCGGACCTGCCGACGGAGGATCGGCTGATCGAGCGGCTGCTGTCCGGCGAACTGGTCAGCTACGCCCTGGAGAAGCGCTACCGCCGCAAGGACGGCGGGGCGGTGTGGGTGCGGGTGACCTCGTCGCTCGCCCGGATCACCGGCACGGAGCCGGCCTACCGCATCACCGTCGCCGAGGACATCACCGAGCGCAAGGCGATGGAGGCCGAGCTGCGTTCCGCCCGCGACGAGGCGGAGCGCGCCAACCTCGCCAAGTCGAAGTTCCTGGCCGCGGCCAGCCACGATCTGCGCCAACCGCTCCAATCGCTGTTCTTCTTCGCCGCCGCCCTGTCGGCCCATGTCGGGTCCCCCGCGGGCAGCAAGATCCTGACCCATCTGGAGCAAGGGCTGGACGCGCTGAAGGGGCTGCTGGACAGCCTGCTCGACGTGTCGCGCCTCGACGCCGGGGTGGTGACGCCGGTGTTCGAGGATTTCGACGTGGCGGAGGTGCTGGACCCGATCCGCGCCGCCTACGCGCCGGTCGCCGCAGGCAAGGGCATCGGCTGGCAGGTGGAGGTCGCCGCCGGGCGGGTGCGCAGCGACCGCACGCTGCTGGGCCGGCTGCTGCGCAATCTGGTCGAGAACGCCATCCGCTACACCGACAGCGGGCTCGTGCGGGTGCAGTGCCGGCCGGACGGGCGGTTCCTGTCGATCGTCGTCCAGGACACCGGAATGGGCATTCCCGACGACCATCTGGAGCGGATCTTCGAGGAGTTCCATCAGGTCGGCAACCCGGAGCGGGACCGCAACCAGGGGCTCGGCCTCGGCCTCGCCATCGTGCGGCGCCTGTCACGGCTGCTCGATCATCCGGTGGAGGTGCGTTCCGCGGTGGGCAAGGGCTCGGCCTTCCGGGTTCTGGTGCCGATGGGCGAAACGGTGGTCGCCGCCGCCGCGGGGCGGGGGTGCGGCACCGGGGATGGGGCAGGGCCGCCTCGCGGTGCTGGTGGACGACGACGCCATCGTGCTGATGGGCCTTCAGCTGATCCTGACGGAGTGGGGGTATGCGGTGCTGGCGGCGGGCAGCGCCGATCAGGCCATGGAGCGTCTGTCGGCACAGACCCGCGTTCCCGACATCGTGATCGCCGATTACCGGCTGCGCGAGGGGCGGATCGGAACCGAGGTCATCCTGCGCGTGCGCGAGCGCTACGGCAGCGGAGTTCCCGGGGTGATCCTGACCGGGGAGACGGCGCCGGACTGTCTGCTGGACGCCACCGCCCACGGGCTGACGGTGATCCACAAGCCGGTGACCCCCCGTGAACTGGCGGCGGCGGTGGACCAGCAATTGAAGGCCGTGCCGGCGTGAGGCGTGCGCTGGGACCTTATCGCGTAAGGCCCCAGCGCCGGTACCACGCGTTCAGATCCCGCGCGGAGTCGATCCGGATCTTCGGCAGGTCGGCCTGATCGAAGGTCCGCAGGTTTCTCGCCCGGTTTCTCGGGGTGGTGACAGCGATGTGGCGGATCATCTCCCACTTGATGCTGTCCCGGCGGCCCTCCAGCGCGCCGCGCCGTTCCCGTTCGAACAGGGTTCGGCGGAAGTAGCGCAGCAGGCTGAGCGGCATGGGCACGTCCAGTTGGATCAGGCCCGTCGCCCGCCGGAAGCGCTGCGGAATGCAGCGTGAGTAGTTGCCCTCCATGACCCAACGCTCGCCGGCGATGGCCGCGTCGTGCAGGGCGACGAACTCGTCGGTCGGGCGTGGCCGCCAATCCGTGTCGGGGGCATGGTACAGCCGGTCGAGATGGACGACGGGAAAGCCGTTCCGCCGCGCGATCGCTTCGGCAAGCGTGGATTTTCCGCTGTTGGACGGCCCGAGAATGCAAATGCGGGGGCCGAGGTCGGAGAGCTGCATGGAGTGATACCGTCACGAAACGAAGCCGGTCGGGCCGCGAGCGTTCGCGGACCGCAACATGGTGCGCATGGGGTGGATCGTCACCCGTCCGGCGGTCACTCCGCCTGGACGAGTTCCTTCGTGGCGGGGCGGGGGGCGAGGGCGGAGCGGCCGGCGTCGGTCAGGCGGCAGACCAGCCAGTCGGGCTTCAGCGGATTGTGGAACCAGCGCTCGGCCCAGCCGGACTTCAGACAGCTTTCGATGGTCTGGCGCTTGACCCGTTGGCCGTCGCCGTCGAACAGGGGCAGCTTGCCGCCGGGCTGGTCCAGGCCGTTGCGCAGCCACGCCGCCTGCGCCTCGGTGGGGCGGCGTCGGGACGTGGTGCGTCGGGGTGCGGCCATGGTTCGTCGCCTCGGAAGATGTTGCGGCCTGGCTGTTGCGCCCTGGCGGCCTGTGGCAAGATTCGGGCACTCTACATCGAAAGGGTTCGGCCATGGAATTCGTCTTCGCCTACATCACGGCCGGATCGCGGGACGAGGCCCGATGCATCGGCCGTGCGCTGGTCGAGGAGCGGCTGGCCGCCTGCGCCAACATCCTGGACGGAATGACCTCCATCTATCGCTGGCAGGGCGTCATCGAGGAGGCCACGGAAACGGTGCTGATCGCCAAGACGCGGGCGGAGCTGTTCGACCGGCTGGCCGCGCGGGTGCGGGAGCTGCACAGCTATGACGTGCCCTGCGTGGTCGAGCTGAGGGTGGGGCGCGGCAACCCGGCTTATCTGGACTGGCTGCGCGACGAGACCGCCTGAGCCCCGACGACAGCCGTCGCATGCCGGCCATGACGGCGGCGCATTGGACCGCCTCCGACCCGCGTGCCAGTTTCGCAAGGGTTGCTTTCAAGCGCAAATCATCCGGATGCGGAGAATTTCCATGACCGACACATCGGCGCGGCTGTCGATCGGCTTTTCCTGGATCGGCCACGCGCTGATGCACATCGTAACGGCCCTGTTCCTGACGGTCGTCCTGGTGTTGGAACGGGAATGGAAGCTGCCCTACGACGAGCTGATCCGGCTGTGGACGCTGGGCGCGCTGATGATCGGCGTCGGCGCGCCGCTGGCCGGCTGGCTGGGCGACCGCTGGAGCGAATGCCGGATGATGGCGGTCTTCTTCCTGCTGACCGGGGCGGGGACCATCGCCTGCGGCCTGACCGACGGTCCGGAGGCGTTGTTGTGGGCGCTGGCGGTGCTTGGCCTCGGCGCCTCCATCTACCACCCGGTGGGCATGGCCTGGATGGTCAAGAACGCCACCAACCGCGGCAAGGCGCTGGGCTACCAGGGCATCTTCGGCACCATCGGCATCGCTTCGGCGGCCGTGGTGGCCGGCGGCCTGACGGAATGGCTGGGCTGGCGCTCGGCCTTCCTGATTCCGGGGGCGATCTGTCTGGGGCTGGGCGTGGCGCTGGCCCTGCTGATCGCGCTGGGCAAGGTCGAGGATCGCCAGGGCGACGTGAAGCCGATCCCCAAGGCCTCGCGCGGCGACGTGATCCGCGCCTTCTTCGTTCTGTCGGTGACGATGATCTGCGCCGGCCTGATGTTCAATGCCATGCAGGTGGTGCTGCCCAAGCTGTTCGAAGCACGGCTGAGCGACCTGCTCGGCGGCAGCACGCTGGGCGTCGGCGGCGTGGTGACGGCGGTCTATCTGTTCGCCGCCCTGCCGCAGCTCGTCGGCGGGCATCTGGCGGACAAGTACCCGCTGAAGCGCATCTACACCCTGTGCCTGCTGGTCCAGGTGCCGATGATGGCGGCCGTGGCGGTCCTGGCCGACCTGCCGCTGGTCGGTGCGGCGGCGCTGGTCGTCGTGGCCTCCCAGGTGCAGATCCCGGCAGAAAACCTCCTGCTTGCCCGCTACACCCCGGAGAAGCACCGCGGGCTGGCCTACGGAGCCAAGTTTATCCTGTCCTTCGGCGCCGGCCCCCTGGCCGTTCAGCTCGTCGCCCTGGTCTATGAGCGGACGGGCGAATTCGTCATGCTCTACATTACGCTGTCGGTTCTGGCGCTGATCGCCTTCGCGGCGGCGCTGCTGCTGCCGCGCGACCGTGACGCTCCGGCCAAGCCCGCCACGGTCCCGATGGCGGCAGCGGAGTAACGGGTCACATTTTGTCCGGCAGGCTGGGGTAGGGCGCATCTCCGGGCAGATCGGCGACCACCGTCCGCCCCTTCCAGGTCAGGAGCCATGCGTCACCAACCCCGGCGGCGCGGATCTCGGCCAGCCGGCGCAGGGCGGTCGGGCGGTCCTCCGGCGGCAGGACGAGGCGGTGGATGCGCCGGCCCTGCACGTCGGCCGCCACGATGTCGGCCTCCGGATGGCCCAGCCGCGCGCGCTGGGCTTCCGCCTGCCCACGTTTGGAAAAGCTGCCCGCCACCACGAGAAAGCGCCGTTCGGCGGGGCGCGGCATCGGCGGCAGCACGGCGATCTCCACCTCCGCCGTCACGGGAAGCGGCGCGGGCGGTGGCGTTGCGGGGACGGGCGACGGTTCCGGTTCCGGAAGGGGGACCGGCACGCTCTCGGCACTGCGGACAACCGGCACGATCACAGGCTTGCAGACATAACCCTGGCTCAGGACGCGGAAGGTCGCGCAATCCTGCTGCAGCATGGCCGACAGCATGTGGTCGGTGCTGCTCTTGCTGGTTCCGACATACAGCAGCCCGTCGACCGCGAAGGACGCGGCGGTCATAGCCACCGGTGCCCCCGCGCAGCCGCCCAGCCCCACCAGCGCGACCGCCGCCACTCCCCGCCTGAGCCGTCCGCTCATGCCCCGCTTCCCCACCCTGTTCGCGTCAGGGTCGGTGCTATGACCTGCGGAGGTCAATGGAACGGCCAGCGCTCAGCCCTTCGCGTCGCGTCTACCTCTTGCGGGGTATCCTCCGTCCGCCGGGGCGAAACCCGCGTCGGACGGAGGGATGCCGGCATCAGGCGGCGGACAGTGCGCGGTCGAGGTCGGCGATGATGTCCTCGACGCTCTCCAGTCCGATCGACAGGCGCAGCACGTCCGGACCGGCGCCCGCCTGGGCCTGACCTTCCGGCGACAGCTGGCGGTGCGTGGTGGAGGAGGGGTGGATGATCAGCGACCGGCTGTCGCCGATGTTGGCGAGGTGGCTGAGGAGCTGGACGTTCTCCACCACCTTCACGCCGGTGTCGAAGCCGCCCTTGACGCCGAAGGTCAGCACGGCGCCGGCCCCCTTTGGCAGATACTTCTTGGCGAGCGCGTTGTACTTGGACGATTCCAGACCAGCGTAGCTGACCCAGCCGACCGCCGGATGGCTTTCCAGGAACTGCGCGACCTTCAGGGCGCTGTCGCTGTGGCGCTGCATGCGCAGCGGCAGCGTCTCGATGCCGTTCAGCGTCAGGAAGGCGTTCAGCGGCGCCTGGCTCGGCCCGAGGTCGCGCAGGCCGACGGCGTGGCCGTGGATAGTGAAGGCCAGATGACCGAAGGTCTCCTGGAACTTCAGCCCGTGATAGCCGGCGTCCGGCTCCGACAGGGCGGGGAACTTGCCGGACTTGCCCCAGTCGAAGGTGCCGCTGTCGATGACCACGCCGCCGACCGAGGTGCCGTTGCCCGACAGGAACTTCGTCGTGGAATGCACGACCAGCGTGGCGCCCCACTGGATCGGGTTGATCAGGTACGGCGTCGCCAGCGTGTTGTCGACGATCAGCGGAATGCCGGCCTCGTCGGCGATCTTGGCGATGGCCTCAAGGTCCGTGACCACACCGCCGGGGTTGGCGAGGCTTTCCACGAAGATCGCCTTGGTCTTCGCGGTGATGGCGGCGCGGACGTTCTCCGGCTGGTCGGTGTCCACGAAGACGGACTTCCAGCCGAAGGCGCGCGGGAAGCTGGTGCCGAGCTGGTTCAACGTGCCGCCGTAGAGCTTGCGCGAGGCGACGATCTCGTCGCCCGGCTCCATCAGCGGGAACAGGGCAAGCAGCTGCGCGGCGTGGCCGGAGGAGGTGGCCGTGGCCCCGGCGCCGCCTTCCAGGTTGGCGAGCCGCTCCTCCAGCACCGACACCGTCGGGTTGGTCAGGCGGGAGTAGATGAAGCCGACCTTCTGGAGGTTGAACAGCGAGGCCGCGTCGTCCACGTCGTCGAAGACGAAGCTGGTGGTCTGGTAGATCGGCGTCTGCCGCGCCCCGGTGGCGGGGTCGGGGGCGGCGCCGGCGTGGATGGCGCGGGTTTCGAAACCGAAGGACTTCTGCTCGCTCATGATGGCTTCCTCTGCCTTTTTACATCAGTTTTTTGAAGGATTTGGCCGGTGCGGCCTTCTTGGATGTCAGGATGTTGGAGTTGACGCCGATGCGCCCGATCTCGTGGAACAGGCGCTGAAGCTCGATCTTGGGACAGCGGTTCATGACCACGGTCAGCCCCGCCGCCTCGGCCCGCGCCGCCGCCTCGTCGTTGCGGACGCCGAGCTGCATCCACACCACCTTGGCGCCGATGGCGATGGCCTCGTCCGTCACGCCTCCGGCGGCGGTGGCGTTGCGGAAGACGTCCACCATGTCCGGCGGCTCCGGCAACTCCGACAGGCTGGCGTAGACCCGCTCACCGAGGATGGTCTGGCCGGCCAGCTTCGGGTTGACCGGGATGACGCGGTAGCCCTTGTCGCGCAGGTACTTCAGCACGATGAAGCTGGCCTTCACCGGGTCGTTCGACGCGCCGACCAGGGCGATGGTCTTCACCCGATCCAGGACTTGGCGGATGAACTCGTCGCTATAGCCGTCGTGCGAGGGGATGGGGCCGCTCATTGGCCGCACCACACCGGAGGGCGCTTCTGCAGGAAGGCGTCGATGCCCTCCTCGGCGTCGCGGGCCAGCATGTTCTCGGTCATCACGCGGGCGGCGTAGGCGTAGGCCTCCTCCACGTCCAGTTCGATCTGGCGGTAAAAGGCCTCCTTGCCGATGGCCAGCGTCAGCGGCGACTTCGCGGCGATCTTGCCGGCGGCCTCCGCCACCACGGCGTCGAGCCGGTCGGCCGGCACCGCACGGTTGACGAGGCCGATGCGCGCCGCCTCCTCGGCGCCGATCAGGTCGCCGAGCAGAAGCATCTCCATGGCCGCCTTGCGCCCCACGGCGCGGCTCAGCGCCACCATGGGGGTGGAGCAGAACAGGCCGATGTTCACGCCCGGCGTGGCGAATCGCGCGGTGTCGGCGCAATAGGCGAGGTCGCAGGTGGCGACGAGCTGGCACCCCGCCGCCGTGGCGATGCCGTGGACCTTGGCGATCACCGGCTGGCGGATGCGGCTGACCGTCAGCATCAGTCTGGAGCACTGGACGAACAGCGATTCATAGGCCGCGCGGTCCGGATTGGCGCGCATCTCCTTGAGGTCGTGCCCGGCGCAGAAGGCCGGCCCGGCCCCGGCCAGCACCACGGCGCGGACCGTGGAGTCCTGGTGAATGGTGTCCAGCTCCGCCTGCAGCGCGCCCATCAGCCCGACGGACAGGGCGTTGCGCGCTTGTGGACGGTTCAGCGTCAGGGTCGCGACTCCGTCGCGGTCCTCGCGGAGAACCAGCGGCGCGTCGTCGCCGATGAGGGGCGGGGTGTCGTTCATCGCTGTCCAATCCTCCCGGATGTTTTGATCGTTGGCGGGAACAGTACCCCGACCGCCCCCGCCACGGAACCGGGCGTGTGGTCTGTTCATCTAACGGTGCCAAGGCGGACAACTCAACCTATTTGTTGATTGGATTTGTAGATTTAATGCCGTTTGGCATTGGGTGGTTGTGTGAAATGGGCGCCGCCGCGATGCGCTTGGCGGGCCGGGGAATGTCCGCCATGATCGGGCCTCCATAAGAAAACCCATGGGTGAGGGAATGAGCGCGCCGGTCGTGTCCGCCGAGGAACTGGAAGCCCTGATTCGCGAGGGCGTGCCGCTGGTCGGCAATTATGGAATCACCATCGAGCAACTCGGCGCCGGGACCGTGCGCATGAAGCTCCCCTACAACGACAGCTTCGTCCGTCCCGGCGGCACGGTGACCGGGCCGGCGATGTTCGGGCTGGCCGACGTGGCGCTCTACGCCGCCGTGCTCAGCCTGATCGGACGGGTGGAACTGGCGGTGACCACCAGCATGACCATCAACTTCCTGCGCCGCCCGGCGCCGGTCGCCATCACCGCGGATTGCCGGATCCTGAAGATGGGCAAGCGGCTGGCCTACGGCGAAGTCCTGCTGTTCTCCGAGGGCGATCCGGAGCCGGTCGCCCACGCCACCGGCACCTACTCGATTCCGCCACACGACCCTGTGACGCTCGCGGTATCTGGATACCATGATCCGGAAAGCGTCTGAAATCATCAATAATATCAATGGCTTTGCTTTCGGGGTAAAATGATACCGCGTTCTTAGGCCGTTGATACGAAACAGATATTTTTCCGTTGACAGAGTGCCCCTGCACTGCGTACAAAACCGGCCGCTTCGGCGCCCCGGGGATTGAACGTCCAGTTTCGGTGGCCCGCCGATCCACGTTTAGTCAACGAGTGTGGCGATGAAGACCTTCAATCTGAAGCCGACCGACATCGAGAAGAAGTGGTACGTCGTCGATGCCGACGGCCTCGTTCTCGGCCGGCTTGCCAGCATCCTGGCGAACATCCTGCGCGGCAAGAACAAGCCGACCTTCACCCCGCACATGGATTGCGGCGACCATGTCGTCGTGATCAACGCGGAGAAGGTCAAGCTGACCGGCAACAAGCGCCAGGACGACATCTTCTACTGGCACACCGGTTATCCGGGCGGCATCAAGGGCCGTTCCAAGGGCCAGATCCTGGACGGCAAGTACCCGGAGCGCGTGATCGAGAAGGCCGTGGAGCGCATGGTTCCGCGCGGTCCGCTCGGCCGCAAGGTGATGACCCACCTGAAGGTCTACAAGGGCGCCGCCCACCCGCACGAGGCGCAGCAGCCGGTCGCTCTCGACGTTGCGGCCATGAACCCGAAGAATAAGCGGAGCGCGTAATCCAATGGCTCAGGTTACCACCACCCTTTCCGGCCTGAAGGACATCGCTGCCGCTCCGGCCGCCGCCTCCGCCGAAGTGGTCGCCCCGAAGCTGGACGCCCAGGGCCGCGCCTACGCCACCGGCAAGCGCAAGGACGCCGTCGCCCGCGTGTGGATCAAGCCGGGCTCCGGCAAGATCGTCATCAACGGCCGCGACCAGGAAGTCTACTTCGCCCGCCCGGTGCTGCGCATGATGATCGCCCAGCCGTTCGGCATCACCGACCGCGCCGACCAGTTCGACGTGATGGTCACGGTGGCCGGCGGTGGTCTGTCCGGTCAGGCCGGCGCGGTCCGTCACGGCATCTCCAAGGCGCTGACCTACTTCGAGCCGGCGCTCCGTCCGCCGCTGAAGGCCGCCGGCTTCCTGACCCGCGACGCCCGCGTCGTCGAGCGTAAGAAGTACGGCAAGGCCAAGGCCCGCCGCAGCTTCCAGTTCTCGAAGCGCTAAAGCCTACCGCGGACCCGCGTTACTGCTGTACAAGCGAGGGGCGTCCCGACGGGGCGCCCCTTTCTTGTTTCAGTTCTGTTTCACTCGTCTTCACGGTTCGTGCCCATCCCCGTGCGTCAAAAGGAACAGCGTCCATGGCCAACAGCACTTCCCCCATTCGCGTCGGCATTCTCGGTGCGTCCGGTTACACCGGCGCCGAGCTGGTGCGCATGCTTCTCCGCCATCCCGGCGTGGAGATCTGCGCGCTGACGGCCGAGCGACAGGCGGGGAAGCCCATGGCGGAGGTGTTCCCGCATCTGGGCCAGTTCAACCTGCCCGGCCTCGTGAAGATCGAGGAGGTCGCCTGGGACAAGCTGGACGCCGTCTTCTGCGCCCTGCCGCACGGCACCACGCAGGAGGTCATCGCCGGCCTGCCGCGCCACATCAAGGTGGTGGACCTGTCCGCCGACTTCCGCCTGTCCGACCCCGCCGAATACGCCACCTGGTACGGGCATGAGCACCGCGCCGTGGAGCTTCAGAAGGAGGTCGCCTATGGGCTGACCGAGTTCAACCGGCAGGGCGTGCGCAAGGCCCGCGTGGTCGCCAACCCCGGCTGCTACCCCACCTGCTCGCTGCTGCCGCTGCTGCCGCTGCTGATGGACGAGATGATCGAGCCGGGCGGGATCGTGATCGACGCCAAGTCGGGCGTCTCCGGCGCCGGGCGCGACGCCAAGCAGCAGAACCTCTTCACCGAGGTGTCGGAGGGCTTCAACGCCTACGGCGTCGGCCACCACCGCCACATGCCGGAGATCGAGCAGGAGCTGCGGCTGGCCGCCGGGCGTCCGGTGACGGTCAGCTTCACGCCGCATCTCGTCCCGATGAACCGCGGCATGATGGCGACGATCTACGTCCGCATGGCCGACGGGGTCGCCGCCGACGACCTGCGCGCCACCCTGACCGCGCGTTACGAATCGGAGCCCTTCGTGAACGTCACGGCGGCGGGCATCGCCCCGTCGACCCGCCACGTCCGCGCCTCCAACCAGGCGCTGATCGGCGTCTTCCCCGACCGCACCCCGCGCGGCGCCATCATCGTCTCGGTCATCGACAATCTGGTGAAGGGCGCCTCCGGCCAGGCCATCCAGAACATGAACGTCATGTTCGGCTTGGGCGAGACGACCGGCCTGGAGCAGGCCCCGCTGTTCCCGTGACCGAAGAGAAACAGCCTGAGGAAAAGTTGCCTGCGATGTCCGGCCTGATATTGCCCTTCCAGGGCACGCATCCGAAGATCGACCCCAGCGTCTATGTGGCGCCGACGGCCTCGGTCATCGGCGACGTGGAGATCGGGCCGGGCAGCAGCGTCTGGTTCGGCTGCACGATCCGCGGCGACGTGAACGAGATCCGAATCGGTGCGCGCACCAACATCCAGGACGGTACCGTGATTCACGTCGCGTCGGCGGGGCAGGGGACCTACATCGGCGACGACGTGTCGATCGGCCACATGGCCCTGTTGCACGCCTGCACGCTGGAGAGCGGCTGCTTCATCGGCATGCAGGCCTGCGTCATGGACGGTGCCTACGTCGAGTCGGGGGCCATGGTGGCCGCCGGGGCTCTGGTGACCCCCGGGAAGCGTGTGGCAACGGGGCAACTTTGGGCCGGAAGTCCCGCAAGACCCGTGCGTGCACTAACGGAAAAGGACCTTTCCTTCTTCCCGGTAAACGTCAGAAACTACGTGCGGCTTGCTCAAATCTACAGAGAGGGCTAATACCTCTTTAGTGCGTCGCAGCACTGTGGCATACTAGCAACAGTGACACCGGCACGAAACGTGTAGGACTTCCGGAGGGTATGTTTGTACGTGGACAAACCCCACATGTTTCGCGTTTTGTCACGTTACATGCACGCGATATGTCCTATCGTTTGTGCGATTCGTCCTCCGCGAACCAAGCGGTAGGGAGTGTGTCTCTAAGGGAGTGGAGAAATGAACAGCTTCTTCCGCGCTACCATGGCCGTCGTGCCGGCCGCCGTCGTCGCTTTCGGCCTGACCGCCGGGGCTCAGGCCCAGAGCGCCGACACCACCGAGTGGTGCAACCCGGTCATCGGCTGGAACGACACCCCGGTCCGCACGGCGGATGGCGGCTACGCCACCCACCAGGGCAGCTTCAAGTGCCCGCCGGCCGCCGCTCCGGCGGTTGCCCCGGCCCCGGCCGCCCGCGCCCAGACCGAATACCTCGTGTTCTTCGACTGGGATAAGGCCAACGTCACCCCGGCCGCCGATCGCGTGATCGGCGATGCGGCCGCCGCCATCGGCAAGGGCGCCAACGCCCGCGTCCATGTCGTCGGCCACACCGACACCTCGGGTTCGCCGGCCTACAACCAGCGTCTGTCGGTGCGTCGCGCCGAGGCGGTGAAGCAGGCCCTCGTCTCCAAGGGCATCGCCGCCGGCGCCATCACCACCGAGGGCAAGGGCGAGAGCCAGCTCCTGGTGCAGACCGGCCCGAACGTCCGCGAGCCGTCCAACCGTCGTGCGCAGATTCTGCCGCGCGGTGCGAACGCCCCGTCGTCGTAAGGCGCAGGTTCCCTTTCGGGACACGAGCCCCGGACCTCGGTCCGGGGTTTTCGCCGACCAAGGAAAAGGCCCCGGACACTTGTCCGGGGCCTTTTCTTATTCGGGCCCTCTGTCCCTTTCGGTCCGGACATCCGGAGAGCGGCGGACCGCTCTCCGGAGACGGGTCCTCAGACGATGCGCACCTTGGCGTAGGAGCCGGGTGCGTCTTCCAGAACGGGCAGACCACCCTTTGCCGGATCGCGCGCCGGGACCTTGCCGTCGGAGAAGGTGGAGACCCAGTTGTTCCACTCCGGCCACCAGGAGCCGGGGGTCTGCTCCGACGACGCAAGCCAGTCGTCCGAGGCCTTCGGCAGCTTGGCGTTGGTCCAGTAGCAGTACTTGCCGGCGGCCGGCGGGTTCACCACGCCGGCGATGTGGCCGGAGGCGGCCAGCACGAACTTCACCGGGCCGGAGAACAGGTGGGCGCCCATGTAGGTGGACTTCCACGGCGCGATGTGGTCCTCGCGGGCCGACAGGAAGAAGGACGGGGTCTTGACGTTGCGCAGGTCGATCGGCACGCCGCCCAGCGACACCGCGCCCGGCTTCGCCAGCAGGTTCTTCTGGTACATGTTGCGCAGGTAGAAGCTGTGCATGGCCGCCGGCATGCGGGTCGAATCGCTGTTCCAGTAGAGCAGGTCGAACGGGAACGGGTCCTTGCCGAGCAGGTAGTTGTTCACGACGAACGACCAGATCAGGTCGTTGGCGCGCAGCATGTTGAAGGTGGTCGCCATCTTCGAGCCGTCCAGGTAGCCCTGTTGGGCCATCTGGCTCTCGATCATGGTGAGCTGCTCCTCGTCGATGAAGACCGACAGCTCGCCGGCTTCGGTGAAGTCCAGCATGGTGGTGAAGAAGGTGGCCGACTTGATGCGGTCGTCCTTCTTGGCCGCCATGTAGGACAGGGTGGAGGCCAGCAGCGTGCCGCCCAGGCAATAGCCGATGGCGTTCACGTCCTTCTCGCCGGTCACCTTCTCGATGGCGTCGAGCGCGGCCAGCACGCCTTCGAACATGTAGTCTTCGAAGCCCTTCTGGGCCAGCTTCTCATCCGGGTTCACCCAGGACAGGACGAAGACGCTGTGGCCCTGGTCCACCGCCCACTTGATGAAGCTGTTCTTCTCGCGCAGATCGAGGATGTAATACTTGTTGATCCAGGGCGGCACGATCATCAGCGGCCGCTTGTTCACCTCCGGCGTGGTCGGGGTGTACTGGATGAGCTGCATCAGATCGGTCTGGAAGACGACCTTGCCCGGGGTGACGGCGATGTTCTTGCCGACCTGGAAGGCGTCGTAGTCGGTCATGGAGATGCGCAGCTCGCCCTTGCCGCGCTCCAGGTCCTTCAGCAGATGCTCAAGCCCCTTGACGAGGTTCTCGCCGCCCGTCTCGATGGTCGTGCGCAGCACCTCCGGGTTCGTCATGACGAAGTTGGAGGGCGCCATCGCGTCGACGAACTGGCGGGTGTAGAAGTCGACCTTCTTGGCCGTGTGATCGTCCAGCCCATCCACCTCGTTGACTGTGGACTGCATCCACCGGGCCGACAGCAGGTAGGACTGCTTGATGAAGTCGAACAGGGTGTTCTCGTCCCAGGCCGAATCCTTGAAGCGGCGGTCGTCCTTCGCCGGGGCGATGACCGGCTGGGCCTCCTGGCCGAAGAAGCGCTGGGTGGTGCGCTGCCACAGGGTCAGGTAGTCCTGCCACAGCGTCATCTGCGCCTTCATCAGCTTGGCCGGGTCGGCCATCATGCGCGTGGTCATTTCCAGGAACGCATGGCCGACGCCCATCGGGTCGGGGTTCTTCGCGCCAACGCCGTCCGAGGCCTGACGGGACAGGAATTCGGTGACCAGCCGCTGGCTCTGCTCGGCGATGCGGGTCATCGCCCGCGACATCTCCACCGGGTCGGGAAGCTTGACGTCAGGGGCCTGGTTTTCGGCCATTGGTGCGGTCCTTCTTCTTTAGGCGAGTTTTAGGCTTCAGGAGGGACGTTGTGCGGTTTATACAGTGCCTGCCGGAAGTCTGTTCGGTCGGAGTGCGTTCCGGTCCTGGCATCCCGGACAGCTTATGCCATGTCCGTTCGAGCCGGGGTCCGTCATACACCTCTCGTATGAAGATTTCATTTCGCCCACCACCGTTCAAGCGGCCGGATGGGTTCGGATGTGGGGTTCGCAGAATGGAAACGGGTATCCGACGAGGCATGGTGGCGAAGACGGGCCGGTTTGCCCCCGCCCTGTCCGTTCTGGTTGTCTTGGGTCTCTCCGCCTGCAGCGACCGCGTGCTCGACACTGGGCTGCTCGGCGCCGTGACCGGCCGCGACGTGCCCAGCCAGGAGTCGCCGGTGCGCGGCATGTCCGGTGAGAACCGGGAATACCCCAATCTCGGCACTGTTCCGCCGCGCCCGACCGACCTGCGGACGGAAGCGCAGCGCCAGCAGGATCTGGACCGTCTGGCCCAGGACCGCGAGGCCGCCAAGAACATGCCGACCCCCATGGACGTTCCCCCGCCGCCGGACATCACGCCTGGACAGCCAAGCGCCGGGAAGCCCGCCTCCGGGAAACCCAATTGAGGGCAGGGGTGTAGCAAAAGGCTGACGCTGCCAGTAATCCGTAAGTATACCTATGCGGAGCGTCCTTCGGCCTTTGATGGCGTTCCTATGAGCGAAAGGGACGCACCGGCCTTCGTCCCGTCGATGCGCAGTTACGATGGCGGTGGCGCGGACCACGGATCACCCATTGCTGCTGCCAAGGTGAAAAAACCTACGTCCTGCGGTGGTGGGTCCGCAACAGATTTTCAAACTGCGACTATTTGGCGCGTCGGCTTTCCTTCACGTCGAGTGAATGGCGCGTTGAACGGCCATGGCGCCGCGGCATGACCGCCCTGCGCCGCCCGCGGTTGCTGGAAATTATAAGGCGCCCTTACAATAAGGCATGCTTGATGAATCCCCCTTCGGAATGATCCTGATCGACTGCGCGCGGCTTCTGCGCGCGCGGTTCGACCGTGCCCTGGACGACGCCCGGCTCGGCCTCACGGCGGGGGAGGCGCGGGCGCTGGTTTATGTCTGCCGCCACCCCGGCTCGCGCCAATCGGTGCTGGCAACCCACATGTGGGTGGAGCCGATGACCCTGGTCGGCTTCCTCGACCGGCTGGAAGCGCGCGGGCTGGTGGTCCGCGAGCCGGACCCGGCGGACCGCCGCGCAAAGATCGTCCAGCCGACCCCGCAGGCCGAGCCGCTGGCGCTCCAGGTTCTGGAGGCCTTCCGCACCGAGCGCGAGTCGGCCATGGCCGACCTCTCGGCGGAGGAGATCGTCCTGCTCAAGGACATGCTGGGCCGCCTGCGCAACCGCATGATCGCCGACGACCGTGGCGGGGCCGGCCGATGAGCCACACCCCCGTGCAGACCGACGCGCCCGCCATGACGGAGACGCGGACGGCCGTCATCGGAACGCTGATCGTCACGCTGGGGCCGCTCAGCCTCGCGCTCTACACGCCGGCCTTGCCGATGCTGGTGGAGGCCTTTCAGAGCACCCCGGCGGCGCTGAAGCTGACGCTCTCCGTCTATTTCTTCGGCTTTGCCTTTTCCCAGCTCGCCTGCGGGCCGCTGTCCGACGCCTACGGGCGGCGGCCGGTCGCTCTGGCCTTCTTCGTCACCTACGTCCTGGGCAGCGTGGTTGCGGCGCTGTCGGGCAGCATCGAATGGCTGCTGGTCGGGCGGGCCCTGCAGGGCATCGGTGCGGCGGCGGGCATCGCCATTTCCCGCGCCATCGTGCGCGACCAGTTCACCGGCCAGCGGTCAGCGCGCATCCTGAACATGATCGGGCTGATGCTGGCCATCGTGCCGGCGGTGGCGCCGACGCTGGGCGGGGTGATCCTGGGCACGGTGGGCTGGCACGCCATCTTCGTGGTGATGACGCTCTACGGCCTCGCCGTGCTGACGGTCTTCGCGCTGGGCACGGCGGAGACCAACCGGACGCGCGACCGCTCGGCGGCGCGGCCCGGCCCGGTGATCCGCAACTACCGGACCCTGCTGACCGACCGGCGCTTCATGCGGGCGGGGCTGGTGCTCGGCACGACGCTGGGCGGCCTCTACACCATGGCGGCGCTGCTGCCCTTCGTGATGATCGAGCGGGTGGGGCTGAGCCCGACCGTCTTCGGCTTTGCCATGCTGCTGCAGACCGGCTCCTACACGCTGGGGGCGACCCTGGCCGGGCGGCTGCTGCGCCGGGTGGACGCGATGCGGCTGATCCCCTACGGGCTGGCCTGCGTGGCGGTGGGCGGGCTCGGCTTCGCCCTGGCGCCGCTGACCGGCGTGCCGACCGTGGCGAGCGTGATGGGGCCGACCGCCGTCTGGGCCTTCGGCATCGCCCTGGTCATGCCCGGGGCCACCAGCGACGCCCTGGCCGGCTTCCCCCGCATGGCCGGGGCGGCCTCGGCGCTGATCGGCTTCATGCAGATCGGCGGCGGGCTGGCCGGCACGGCAGTGGCCGCGCTGTTCGCCGATCCCTACACCGCGACGACGGCCATCATGCCGGGCCTCGCCGCGCTGTCGCTGCTCTCCTACGCGCTGCTGCGCGTGCCGGCGTCCCGGCGCGGCCGCCCGGCCGAGCCCGCCCGACCGGAGGATCTGGAGGTCGCCGTGGACCCGGTCGCCCTGGTCGGCGCCGGGGGCGAGGAGATCGAGGAAGCGCTGCACCAGCGTCGGACGTCCAGCCGCAAGGGAGGCTGAAGACGGGCTTCGGCGTCCGGTATGCCTCAGGCAACGCAGGAATGCGGCCGGACGCGAATTTTACCTCGCTTCTGAAGATGCGGGGCGGTAGATAAGTGGTCCCGGTCCGCAAATATGGGTTCGTGGCGTGGCCGGACAAGGCTTCGGAGCGTCCATGAGCGATTCAGAATTCCACCGGATCAAGCGGCTTCCGCCCTACGTCTTCGCCGAAGTGAACGCCATGAAGGCGCGAGCCCGAGCTGCCGGCGAGGACATCATCGACCTCGGCATGGGCAACCCGGACCAGCCGACGCCCCAGCACATCGTCGATAAGCTGATCGAGGCCGTGCGCGATCCCAAGACGCACCGCTACTCGAACTCCCGCGGCATCCCCGGTCTGCGCAAGGCGCACGCGGCCTATTACAAGCGCCGCTTCAACGTGGACGTCGATCCGGAGTCGGAGTGCATCGTCACCATCGGCTCGAAGGAAGGCTTGGCCAACCTCGCCCAGGCGATCACCAGCCCGGGCGACATCATCCTGGTGCCGAACCCCAGCTACCCGATCCATCCCTTCGGCTTCATCCTGGCCGGCGCCTCGGTGCGCCATCTGCCGGTGGGGCAGGCCAACGGCACTTCCACCGACATCGACAGCTTCATGAACATGCTGGAGCGCGCCGTGCGCCACAGCGTGCCGAAGCCGCTGGCGCTGGTGCTGAACTACCCGTCCAATCCGACGGCGGAGGTGGTCGGGCTCGACTTCTACCGCCCGATCGTCGAGTTCTGCCGCAAGCACGGCATCTACATCCTGTCGGATCTGGCCTACGCCGAGGTCTTCTTCGACGGTGACCCGCCGCCCTCGATTCTTGAGATCCCGGAGGCGCGCGAGGTGGCCGTCGAGTTCACCTCGATGTCAAAGACCTATTCGATGGCTGGCTGGCGCATCGGCTTCGCCACCGGCAACAAGAAGCTCATCACCGCGTTGGCCCGCATCAAGTCGTACCTGGACTACGGCGCCTTCACGCCGATCCAGGTCGCCGCGACCGCCGCTCTGAACGGCCCGCAGGAGTGCGTGGAGCAGGTGCGCACCATGTACCGCCAGCGCCGCGACGTGATGATCGAGGGTCTGGCCTCGGCCGGCTGGACGGTGCCGAGCCCGTCGGCCTCAATGTTCGCCTGGGCGCCCATCCCGGAGCCCTTCGCCCATCTCGGCTCGCTGGAATTCTCCAAGCTGCTGCTGCAGGAGGCCAAGGTGGCCGTGGCGCCGGGCATCGGCTTCGGCGAGTACGGCGACGGCCATGTCCGTCTGGCGCTGGTGGAGAACGTCCACCGCATCCGTCAGGCGACCCGCAACATCAAGGAGTTCTTCCGCTCCAACGCCGCCGGTGCGGCGGCGAGCAAGGATCCGGCGGCGCGCGCCGCCCTCCTCGACCCGGAGAAAGCGAAAGTCTGATGTCCGACTCCCACAAAACAGGCCCCCTGAAAATCGCCGTCGCGGGCCTGGGCACGGTCGGCGCGGGCGTTCTGAAGCTTCTGGAGCGGCAGGCCGACCTGATCGAGCAGCGCTGCGGTCGCCGCATCGAGGTGGTGGCGGTCAGCGCCCGCTCGCGCGGCAAGGACCGCGGCGTCGACCTGTCGACGGCCGAATGGTATGACGACCCGGTGGCGCTCGCCGCCCATCCCGGCGTGGATGTGGTGGTCGAACTGATCGGCGGGTCCGAGGGGCCGGCGAAGGAGACCGTCGAGCTGGCGCTGGAGCGGGGGCGCCACGTCGTCACCGCCAACAAGGCGCTGCTCGCCCATCACGGCACCACGCTGGCGGCCAAGGCGGAGGCCGCCGGCCTCGCCATCGGCTTCGAGGCGGCGGTGGCCGGCGGCATCCCGATCATCAAGGGGCTGCGCGAAGGGCTGGCGGGCAACCGGGTGTCGGAGGTGCACGGCATCCTCAACGGCACCTGCAACTACATCCTGACCGAGATGCGCACCACCGGCCGCGACTTCGCGGACGTGCTGGCCGACGCGCAGAAGCTGGGCTATGCGGAAGCCGACCCGAGCTTCGACATCGACGGCGTGGACGCGGCCCACAAGCTGGCCATCCTGACCTCGGTGGCCTTCGGCACGCCGGTGGACTTCAAGAGCGTCCATGTCGAGGGCATCCGCCACGTCTCGGCGGTGGACTTCGACTACGCCGACGCGCTTGGCTACCGGATCAAGCTGCTGGGCATCGCCCGGCGCACCGACCGCGGGATCGAGCAGCGTGTGCACCCCTGCATGGTGCCGAAGGCGGCGCCCATCGCGGCGGTGGACGGCGTGTTCAACGCCGTGATCGCCCAGGGCGACTTCGTGGACCGCGTGCTGTTCGTCGGCCGCGGCGCCGGCGAGGGGCCGACGGCGTCGGCCGTGGTCGCCGACCTGATCGACATCGCCCGCGGGCGCTCCACCCCCACCTTCGGCGTGCCGGCGGCCCAGCTTTCCGAGGCCCAGCCGTCCCCGATGGAGGCCCGCCGGGGGTCGTACTACGTACGCCTGATGGTCGTGGACCGTCCCGGCGTGATAGCGGATGTTGCGGCGGCCATGCGCGACCAGAACGTCTCCATGGAGCAGTTCCTGCAGCGCGGGCGCGCCCCCGGCGAAGCGGTGCCGGTGGTCCTGACCACCCACGACACCGACGAGGCGGCCATGCAGCGCGCGCTTGCCACCATCTCCGCCAAGGAGTCGGTGGTCGAGCCGCCGCGCATGATCCGCATCGAACAGTTTTGACCGAACCATAGAAGAACCGAGCATCGATTCGGGGGAGAACAACCATGTCCGTTCATGTCGACCTGTCCGGTATGGACCGGAACCTGGCTCTGGAAGCCGTCCGCGTCACCGAGGCCGCCGCGCTGTCCGCGTCGCTGCTGATGGGCCGCGGTGACGAGAAGCTTGCCGACCAGGCCGCGGTCGACGCCATGCGCCAGGCGCTCAACACCCTCTACATCGACGGTACCGTCGTGATCGGCGAGGGTGAGCGCGACGAGGCGCCCATGCTCTACATCGGCGAGAAGGTCGGCGCCGGCATCGGCCGTGGGCCGAAGGTCGACATCGCGCTCGATCCGCTGGAAGGCACCACCATCTGCGCCACCGGCGGCCCGAACTCGCTGGCCGTCATCGCCATGGCGGACGAGGGCGGCTTCCTGAACGCGCCCGACGTCTACATGGACAAGATCGCCGTCGGCTCCGGCCTGCCGGAAGGCGTGGTCGATCTCGACGAGACGCCGGCCAACAACCTCAAGGCCCTGGCCAAGGCCAAGGGCACCGAGGTGCAGGAACTGCTGGTCTGCATCCTTAACCGTCCGCGCCACGCCGAGCTGATTGCCCGCGTCCGCGAGGCCGGCGCGCGCATCATGCTGATCAACGACGGCGACGTCTCGGGCGTGATCGCCACCAGCCAGGCCGGCACCGGCGTCGACATGTATGTCGGCTCCGGCGGCGCGCCGGAAGGCGTTCTGGCCGCGGCGGCGCTGCGCTGCATCGGCGGTCAGTTCCAAGGCCGTCTGCTGTTCCGCAACGACGACGAGAAGGCCCGCGCCGCCCGTTGGGGCGTCAAGGACCTGAACAAGAAGTACAGCCTGACTGAGCTGGCCAGCGGCAACGTCATGTTCGCCGCGACCGGCGTGACCGACGGCGCCATGCTGCGCGGCGTCCGCCGCTTCCCCGGCGGTGCGACCACCCACTCGGTGATCATGCGCTCCAAGTCGGGCACCGTGCGCTACGTTGAGGCGCACCACAACCTGCAGCGCAAGCCGTCCATGGCGTAAGGCCAAAGCCACAAGGAAAAGGGGCGCGCGGCATTCCACCGCGCGCTCCTTTCTTACGGGCTACAGGCCCTTCCGCCGCCGTCCCTCGGCGTCGGCGGCCTTCATGGCGGCCAGGACGCGTTGCGGGGTGATCTCGTGCGGCTCGTTGTGGATGGTCTCGCCCTCCGCGCAGGCCCGTTCCGCCGCCAGCAGGAGTCGCTCGTCCGACACGCCGGCAAGGCCGATCTCGGCCAGCGTCGTCGGCAGCCCCACCGCCTTGCAGAAACCGTAGACCTCGTCCAGCACCGCGGGCGGCCGGTCGGTCAGGATCAGCAGCGTCAGCGTGCCGAAGGCGACCTTCTCGCCGTGCCAGCAATGGTGCGTTTCCTCCAGCGCGGTCAGGCCGTTGTGGACGGCGTGCGCCGCCGCCAGCCCGCCGCTCTCGAAGCCCAGTCCGCTCAGCAGCGTGTTGGCCTCGACGATGCGCTCCAGCGCTGGGGTGACCACGCCCTGCTCGCAGGCCGATTTGGCGAGCACGCCATACTCCAGCAGCGTGTCGTAGCACAGCCGGGCCAGCGCGAAGGCGGTCATCGGGCCAACGCGCCCGGTCATGTTGCCGCCGCGCTTGATGCGGCAGTCCTCCGCCTCGAACCAGGTGGACAGGGCGTCGCCCATGCCGGAGACGAGGAAGCGCACCGGGGCGCTCGCCACCACGCCGGTGTCGACCAGCACGAGGTCGGGGTTGCGCGGCAGCACGAGGTAGCGCTTGAAGGCCCCCTCCGGCGTGTAGATCACCGAGAGGGCGCTGCACGGCGCGTCGGTGGAGGCGAGCGTCGGGACGATGGCGGTGCGCGCGTCCAGCGCGTGGGCGACCGCCTTGGCGGTGTCGAGCGCCTTGCCGCCGCCGATGCCGACCACGACGTCAGCGCCCATGGCGCGGGCGAGGCCGGTCAGCCGCTCGATCTCCTCGTCGGAGCACTCGCCGCGGAATTCCTGGATGTTCATCTCGACGCGCCCGGCGGCGGCCTCGACCAGCCGGCCTTTCAGCGTCTTCAGGACGAAACTGTCGGTGACGGCCAAAACCGTCTTACCCAGCCGGGCCAGATCCTCGCCCAGGCTGTCGAGGGCGCCGTTGCCCTGGACGTAGCGGGCCGGAAAGATCGCCGTGGTGATCATGGTTCCCTCCTCCGCATGGTGTTGACCGCAGTGGAGCAGGACGCCTCTCCACCCGCAATGACCTGCCTCAAGTTGCGGTGCGGCAAGGCCGCTTGCCACCTTTGCGTACGGACGCGACGACCCCAACGCCACCGATGGGGCCCATCCGCTGGCCCGCATGTCCCCCATCTGCTATGGCTTCGGCCTTTCCGATCCGTGGCATCCTGGGCAGCATGACCGACACTGTTCCCCCCTTCCTGAACGTCGCCCATTCCCTGTCCGGCAAGCGCTGGCAGGCGCGGCCTTACGACGAGCGGCTGGCCTGGGGGCTGGCGCAGGGGCGGGGGCTGCCAGAGATCGTCGGGCGGGTGCTCGCCGCCCGCGGGGTGACCGAAGAGGCGTGCGACGGCTTCCTGAACCCGACGCTGAAGGCGCTGCTGCCCGACCCCTCCCGCTTCAAGGACATGGACGTCGCGGCGGAGCGCATCGCCCGCGCTGTCATGGACGGCGAGCCGGTGGCCGTCTTTGGCGATTACGACGTGGATGGTGCCACCTCCTCCGCGCTGCTGCGGCGCTTCTTCCGGGCGGTGGGGGCGGACCTGCGGATCTATGTGCCCGACCGCATGAAGGAGGGCTACGGCCCCAACGGCCCGGCGCTGCTGCGGCTCAAGGCTGAGGGCGTACGGCTGGTCGTGACGGTGGATTGCGGGATCTCCGCCTTCGCGGCGCTGGAGGCGGCGGCGGAGGCCGGGCTGGAGGTGGTGGTCCTCGACCATCACGCGGCGGAACCGCGCCTGCCGCCGGCCGTCGCCCTGGTCAACCCGAACCGGCTGGACGAGGACGGCGCCTACCGCACGCTGTGCGCGGCGGGGGTGACCTTCCTGGCCGTGGTGGCGGTGAACCGGGCGCTGCGCAGCGCCGGATTCTACACCGGCCGCAACGAGCCGAACCTGATGGAATGGCTCGACCTCGTGGCGCTGGGCACGGTGTGCGACGTGGTGCCCCTGACTGGGCTGAACCGGGCGCTGGTGGCGCAGGGGCTGAAGGTGATGGCGCGGCGCGCCAACCCAGGCCTGTCCGCCCTGTCCGACGTCGCCGGGGTCAAGGAGAAGCCGGACGCCTACCACGCCGGCTTCGTGCTCGGCCCGCGGGTCAACGCGGGTGGGCGGGTCGGCGCCTCGGACCTCGGGGCGCGGCTGCTCTCCACCGACGACCCCATGGAGGCCATGGAACTGGCCCAGAAGCTGGAGGCTCACAACGCCGAGCGCCGCGCGGTGGAGCAGGGCGTGCTCGCCGACGCCCTGGCCCGGCTGGAGGAGCATGCCGAGGAACTGGCCGAGCTGGTCTTCGTGGCGGGGGAGGGCTGGCACCCCGGCGTGATCGGCATCGTCGCCAGCCGCCTGAAGGAGCGCTACAGCCGTCCTGCCTGCGTTATCGCCCTGGAGGAGGGGGCGGACGGCACGGTGATCGGCAAGGCTTCGGGCCGTTCGGTGCGCGGGGTTGATCTCGGGGCGGCGGTGATCGCCGCGCGGCAGGAAGGGCTGCTGATGGCCGGCGGCGGCCACCGCATGGCGGCCGGCTTCACCGTGGCGGGCGACAAGCTGGCCGACCTGCAGGCCTTTCTGACCGGCCGCGTCGCCGAGCAGGTCGCCGCGGCCCCACTGGTGCCGACGCTGGAACTGGACGGCGCGCTGTCCGTTGGAGCGGCGAACACGTCGCTGGTGGACCGCCTGAACCAGCTCGGCCCGTTCGGCACCGGCAATGCGGAGCCGCGCTTCGCCGTCACCGACGCCCGCGTGGTGCGGGCCGACGTGGTCGGGGCGAATCACGTCCGCTGCATTCTCCAGGGCAGCGACGGCGCCCGGCTGAAGGCCATCGCCTTCCGCGCGCTGGAGAGCGAGATGGGAAAAGCCCTGCTGATGGGCCGCGGAACGCCCTTCCACATCGCCGGTGTCCTGCGTATCGACCGCTGGAACGGGGCGGAGGGAGTCCAGCTCCTGATCGACGACGCCGCACCCTCCCAAACCATGTGAATGCAAACAAATTCGGCGTGGAGATGGTGCATGGGGGGCATACGCGAACGGGGTAGAAAGGAGTTGGAAAAAACGCTTGCGCTCGGCCCGTCATCCCATTAGTAATCCCGCCACGCCAACGACGTCCCCATCGTCTAGAGGCCTAGGACACCGCCCTTTCACGGCGGCGACAGGGGTTCGAATCCCCTTGGGGACGCCACCTTCTCACAGGTTGGCACCGGTTTCGAAAGCTCAGCCCTTGGCTGAGCTTTTGTCGTTTCAGGCGTCATTTGTCCGGCGCCTTTGCTGGCTGCAGGTGATCCCTTCGCCGAGACGTGGTCGCCGGCTTCTCCCGCCCGTCGAAATAGCGCCAAGGGGCGGTTTCCTGGGGTGGCTCCGTGGACTAACGTTCTTCACGCCCTTCGACGGGGCCAAGGGAACGGGAGACATCCATGACCATTCCGACGACACGCCTTCCTTCGGGAACCGCCGTTCCGGTGCTCGGTCAGGGCACTTGGTACATGGGCGAGGACAGCCGCGACCGCGCGCGGGAGGCGGCGGCGCTGCGGCTCGGCCTCGACCTCGGCATGACGCTGATCGACACGGCGGAGATGTACGCCGACGGCGGGGCGGAGGAGGTGGTCGGCGAGGCCATCGCCGGGCGCCGCGACGAGGTGTTCCTGGTCAGCAAGGTGCTGCCGATGAACGCCAGCCGCCGCGGTACAGTCGCGGCCTGCGAACGCAGCCTGAAGCGTCTGCGCACCGACCGCATCGACCTCTACCTGCTGCACTGGCGCGGCAGCCACGATTTCTCCGAAACCATCGAGGCCTTCGACACGCTGATGCGCGACGGCAAGATCGGCCAATGGGGCGTCAGCAATCTGGATCTCCAGGACATGGAGGAACTGGTCGGCACGCCGGGCGGGGAGGGGGTGCAGACCAACCAGCTTCTCTACAACCTGACGCGCCGCGGCATCGAATACGACCTGCAGCCCTGGTGCCGCGGCCGGGGCATCCCGATCATGGCCTATTCGCCGATCGAGCAGGGGCGGATGCTGCGTCATCCGCAGCTTCGCCGCGTCGCCGACCGGCACGGCGCGACCCCGGCCCAGGTCGGGCTGGCCTGGCTGCTGCGTCAGGACGGGGTGATCGCCATCCCCAAGGCGTCGGACCCTGCCCATGTCCGCGACAACCGGGCCGCCGCCGACCTGCGGCTCGACGAGCAGGATCTCGCGGACCTCGACCGGGCCTTCCCGCCGCCCCGTGGGCCGCGCCCGCTGGAGATGCTGTAGCGCGGCGAAGCGCCGCGCTTTGGGTGGCGGACTCGATTCCCCTGGCCGAACGGCCTATGTATGCTGCATTGCGGAATCAGGCACGCCTGACTCCGCGTGCGGCTCATCCGGGAATCAAAGCATGCTCGCCATCGTTCTTCTGTCCATGCTGCTGTCAGGCTTCGCCATTGTTGTGGCGCGAATTCTGACCGCCGATGTCGCCACCGCCGGCATGCCGGCCCGCGATCCCTGGTCGCCCGGCCATCTGCGCTGGGTCAAGAAGGCGCACGAGAAGCAGGAAGAGATCGAGGGGGGGCCGTCCTGGGCATCGTTCCCGCGCGGGCTCTGACTTTTTTTCCCACAAACCTTTTCCCCACAAGCAAATCGGGCCGGGAAATCTCCCGGCCCGATTGCGTTCGGGTGCTGATGGTGCGTCCGTTGCCTTACTGGGCCGGCTCCGCCGCCAGCTTCGAGGCCGGCAGGCTCTCGGTGATCTGGCGGGCGCGCATCGGCTTCAGGACGAAGATGGCCAGCAGGGCGGCGATGCCGTTGACCGCGGCGGCGAAGAAGAACACCGCCTGCCAGCTGCCGGTCGAGGCGACCGCCACGTTGGCGAAGGGAACGACCAGCGACGCGGTGCCCTTAGCGGTGTACAGCAGGCCGGCGTTGGTGGTGGCGAACTTCGAGCCGAAGGAGTCGCCGCACAGCGCCGGGAACAGGCTGTAGATCTCACCCCAGGCGAAGAACACCAGACCCGTCAGGATCACGAAGGCGACGGGGTTGTGGCCCCACTGGTTCAGCGCCAGGATGCCGACGCACTCCAGGGCGAAGGCGATGAACATCGTGTTCTCGCGGCCGATGTGGTCCGACACCCAGCCGAAGAAGGGGCGGGTGACGCCGTTCAGCACGCGGTCGATCGACAGGGCGAAGGTCAGTGCCGGCAGGGTCAGGCCCATGATGCTGACGGGAACGCCGTCCAGGTGGAAGTCCTTGGCGATCGGGCCGAGCTGCGCGGTCGCCATCAGGCCGCCCGCCGCCACCATCACGAACATGGCGTACATGACCCAGAAGACCGGGGTCTTCAGCATCTGGACCGGGGTGTAGCTCTCGCGGGTCTGCGACACCGACGAGCGGGAGACATCCGGAACCTGCCCCTTCTTCGGCGCCGCCAGGAACCACGCCAGCGCGAGGATCACCGCGCCCTGGCCGATGCCGAAGGTCAGGAAGGTGGCTTGATAGCCCGAGGAGTGGATCATGTTGGCGATGGGAACGACCGTGAGGGCCGAGCCGGCGCCGAAACCGGCGGCGGTCAGGCCGGCGGCGAGACCGCGGCGGTCGGGGAACCACTTCAGCGCGTTGCCGACGCAGGTGCCGTAGACGCCGCCGGCACCAATGCCGCCCAGCGCCGCGCCGAGATAGAGCATGGCGAGCGAGTCGGCCACCGAATTGACCGCCCAGGCCACGGCGCAGAGCACGCCGCCGATCAGGACGACGATGCGCGGGCCGAACTTGTCGACGAACCAGCCTTCGACGGGAACCAGCCAGGTTTCCATGACGACGAAGATGGTGAAGGCCACCTGGATGGCCGCACGGCCCCAGCCGTGCTTCTGGTCGATGGGCTCGACGAACAGAGTCCAGCCATACTGCAGGTTCGCGATCATCGACATGCAGATGACGCCGATGACGAGCTGGAACCAGCGGCCACCGAGGGGCCCCTTCGGGGCCTCCGTGAGGGCTTGGTGCATTTCTCTCCTCCTAGAAGCGATCTCTTTGCGAAGCGGTCTTTTGCTTTTTTGAGTCGGGTTGTTTTTGTTCTTTTGACCGGAGATTTTCCCGTGGTGTGCCGGGTCGTCTCCATCGCCTTGGCTTGACCGTCGAACCGACCGCTTGGTGTGGGCGGTTTAAGCTCGCGGGGTGAGCGTTTTTGGCATTAGAGATATGGTATGCCAGATACAGTTTCCGGCGCAAGCTGTTTGTCAGCGTAACAAACAGACTCGGCGTGCGAGGGCCGCTCTACCACTTCCGGAAGCGTTGATGGCCTTTGTCTGAATGGGGGTTCTTACGCTTGGACGGTGGTGGTGCTGACGGTTGGTTAGCAAAGCGATTTGGCCCGTTCTGGTATCTGGTATACATGTAAGGCAAGAGCGCGCGTCGACTCGGGATGACATTCCGCTTCGTGCCGTCGCGCGAGCGACCAGCTTCAAATCATCGGTACAGGGGAGGAGAAGACTCGATGACCACCGCCATTTTCACCCATCCGGACTTCCTGGCGCACGACACCGGCCCGGGGCACCCGGAGCGTCCCGAGCGAATCGCCGTGGTGTGGGAGGTTCTGGACCGCGACGAGTTCCGCGATCTGCCCCGCTTCGAGGCCCCGGAGGCGGAGGTCGAGCAGCTGCGCTGGGTGCACGACCCGGCCTATGTGGACGCGGTGCTGAACGCAGTCCCGGACAGCGGCCATGCCCGGCTGGACGCCGACACCGTGCTGTCCCCCACCTCACGCTCGGCGATCCTTCGGGCCGCCGGCGCGGTCTGCGCGGCGGTGGACGCGGTGCTGGACGGGACGGCGAAAAACGCCTTCTGCGCCGTCCGCCCCTGCGGCCATCACGCCGAGCCGGCCCGCGCCATGGGCTTCTGCGTCTTCAACAATGTGGCGGTCGGCGCCGAGCACGCCCGCAAGCGGCGGGGCCTGACCCGCGTCGCCGTGGTCGATTACGACGTGCACCACGGCAACGGCACCCAGGCGATGTTCTGGGACGACGCCGACCTGTTCTTCGCTTCGACCCACCAGTCGCCGCTCTATCCCGGCACCGGTTCGTTGAGCGAGACCGGAGTCGCCGACAACATCGTCAACGCGCCACTGCCGCCCCACTCCGGGACGGTGGAGTTCCGCCAAGCCATGGAGCGCCGCATCCTCCCCGCGCTGGAGGAGTTCCGGCCGGAGCTGATCCTGATCTCCGCCGGATTCGACGCCCACGCCCGCGACCCTCTGGCGTCGCTGAACTTCACCGGCCCTGATTTCGAATGGGCGACGCGCAAGCTGGTGGAGGCGGCCGACCGGTTGTGCGACGGCCGCGTCGTGACGGTGCTGGAGGGCGGCTACGATATGGTGGGGCTCGCCGAGGGGTGCGCCGCCCATCTCCAGGCTCTGATGCGCGCCTGACCTTAGGCTTGGACGGCGAAGCCCGGGTGATTTCGAGGGACTTTGCGCAACTGCACCATAAGGTCAGTTGCTTCCTGTACGGATTATCTGGTATACCAAATACCAGAGAGACGAACAGAGTCCCTCGAACACACAAAAAAACGGGAGTTACGCACGATGGACCAGCGGATCGCCGAACAGAACGCTGCCGACCAGCACACCATCGAGATCACTCTGGCGAAGACCGACGCCGACATCGCCGACAGCTATGCGGTGGTGAAGGAACTGCGCACCCACATGACCGACCCTGACGCCTACGCCGCCCAGATCCGCCGCCAGATGGAGGACGGCTACAACATGGCGCTCCTGCGCATCGACGGCGAGGTGGCCGGCTGCGGCGGCTTCCGCGTTCATGAGACGCTGTCGCGCGGTCGCTATATGTATGTTGAGGACCTTGTCACCTCGCCGAAGCACCGTTCCTTCGGTCTGGGCGACAAGCTGTTCGATTGGCTGGCCGGTCAGGCCCGCGAAAAGGGCTGCGCCCAGATGGAAATCATCTCCGGCGTCCAGCGCGGCGACGCGCACCGCTTCTATCACCGCAAGCGCATGACGGTTAAGGCGTTCCAACTCGTCCTGCCGCTCACCTGATCCCACACGCCGGATGGACCCGCGAACCGGGCGTCCGGACGGGCCGGGCGTCCGGTTTTCCATGCTCGAACTTTCGTTGGAAAACCCAGGATTCTCGCCCGATTCCGGATCATGCCCCTCCCTCGACAGGGACTATTTTGCCAGTTGACATCTGGTATCTGGTATACCAAACTCCGTATTTGTTCGGTGTGCTGATTGATTGGGGTTACTGCAAAGGCTGCGCGGCGCGCGGCCGATAATTGGGGGAGAGGAAACGGGTTATGAAGATCTGCATCTTTGGGTCCGGGGCCATCGGCGGGTATCTGGGTGTGCGTCTCCACCAGGCCGGCGCGGATGTCAGCCTCGTGGCGCGCGGCGCCCACCTCACGGCCATGCGTGAGAACGGCGTGAAGCTGATCGTCGGAGAGGAAGAAACGGTCGTCCACCCCCGCTGCACCGACAACGCGGCGGAACTCGGCCCGCAGGACTACGTCATCATCGGTCTGAAGGCCCACTCCGTTCCCAGCGTCGTCAACGCCATCCAGCCGCTGCTCGGCAAGGACACCGCCGTGGTCACCGCGGTCAACGGCATCCCCTACTGGTACTTCTACAAGAACGGCGGCGAGTTCGAAGGCCGCGTGCTCGACACTGTCGATCCGGGCGGCATCCAGTGGAACGGCCTGAGCCCGGAGCGCGCCATCGGCTGCGTTGTCTACCCCGCGACCGAAGTCGTCGAACCCGGCGTCATTCAGCACATCTACGGCGACAAGTTCTCGCTGGGCGAGCCGGACGGCAGCCAGTCCGACCGCGTGAAGAAGCTCAGCGCGGCGATGGAGGCCGGCGGCCTGCGCGCCCCGGTGCTCGACCGCATCCGCGATGAGATCTGGCTGAAGCTGTGGGGCAACCTCTGCTTCAACCCGATCAGCGCGCTCACCCACGCCACGCTGGACGTCATCTGCTCCGATCCGGAAACCCGCGCCGTCGCCAAGGCGATGATGCTTGAGGCCAAGGAGATCGGCGACCGTCTGGGCGTGCATTTCCGGGTGGATGTGGAGCGCCGCATCAACGGCGCCGGCGCGGTCGGCGCGCACAAGACTTCCATGCTCCAGGATCTGGAGCGCGGCCGTCCGATGGAGATCGACGCCCTGCTGTCGGTGGTCCAGGAGATGGGCCGCATGGTCGGCGTGGCGACCCCGACCATCGACGTGGTCCTGGCCCTCGTCCGCCAGCGCGGCGAGATCGCCGACTGCTACACCCGCCCGCAGCGGGCGTCGTCCGAGGCCGCACCCGCGGTCGCCGCCCAGTAGGGCGGACACCGTCCGGCCCCGCACACAGAAACCAACGCCCCCAACGACGCAGCGAAGCAACGCCGAGGGGCCGGACAATCGCTTCACAGGAGGAGCGTCATGAGGGTTGAAGACATTCTCCGCCGGAAGGGGACGCGCATCGGCACGGTGCGCATCAACGAAACCGTGGAAACGGCGTTGCGTCTTCTGAAGGCCGAAAACACCGGCGCGCTGGTGGTCAAGGACGTCTGCCGGACCGAGGGCAACACGGTCGTCGGGGTGATTTCCGAACGCGACATCGTGCGCAGCCTGACCGACCGCGGGCCGGGCATCCTGTCCCTGCCGGTCACGGCGGTGATGAGCCACCATCCCGTCTGCTGCGCGCCGGGCGATTCCGTCCGCCACGTGCTCCAGCTGATGGACGAGCACACCATTCGTCACGTCCCCGTTCTGGACGGTGCCTCGCTGGTCGGCGTGGTCAGCGTGCGCGATCTCATCAAGGCGCAACTCGACGCCGCCCCGCCGGACGCCGGGGCGGGCGAGGTCGTCAGCTATCCCGTCGCCGCGGCTCAATGACGGACGACGGTGCCCCAGGCGGTCGTGCCCGGGGCAACCTTCCCATGTCGGCGGCGGTGATCCGGAGGCGGTCACCCGCATCCATCCCGGGTGACCGCTCCGCCGCCCTGCAGGCCTGACGCTGGACCACGCCTCGTCGCTGGCCGGCACCGACATCATTCGAGATTTTGACCGGCGGGCCGCCCGCCGAGGCCGCCCGCCGTCGAGGCCGGAGCGCTGACGCCTCGTCCTGCCGATTGCTTTGGAAGGCAATCAACAACCATGAAAATCGCCATACCCAGGGAGCGGCGCGCGGGCGAGAATCGCGTCGCGGCGTCTCCGGAAACCGTCAAGAAGATCAAAGGTCTCGGTCTCGACGTCGTGGTCGAGACCGGGGCCGGTCTGGGCTCGAACCTGCCGGACCGGGTCTATCAGGACGCCGGCGCGGAGATCGCGCCGGACGCCGCGTCGGCGCTGGCCGACGCCGACATCGTGCTGAAGGTGCAGCGCCCGCTGCTGGCCGGGGAAGGGGACCTCGACGAGCTGGCGCTGATCAAGCGCGGCGCGCTGCTGTTCGCCATCCTCAACCCCTACAACAGCCGCGACCATGTGGCGGCCTACGCCGCAGCCGGGGTGAACGCCTTCGCCATGGAGTTCATGCCGCGCATCACCCGCGCCCAGGTCATGGACGTGCTGTCCTCGCAGGCCAACCTCGCCGGCTACAAGGCGGTGGTCGATGCCGCCAGCGAGTATGGCCGGGCCTACCCGATGATGATGACCGCGGCGGGCACGGTGCCGCCGGCTCGCGCCTTCATCATGGGCGTCGGCGTCGCCGGGCTGCAGGCCATCGCCACGGCCAAGCGGCTGGGCGCCATCGTCTCGGCGACCGACGTGCGCCCGGCGGTCAAGGAGCAGGTGCAGAGCCTTGGCGGCAGCTTCGTCGCGGTCGAGAACGAGGAGTTCAAACAGGCCGAGACGTCGGGCGGCTACGCCAAGGAGATGTCGGACGACTACAAGCGCCAGCAGGCGGCGCTGGTGGCCGAGCACATCAAGAAGCAGGACATCGTCATCACCACGGCGCTGATCCCCGGGCGCAAGGCGCCGATCCTGGTGACGCGCGAGCATGTGGCGTCGATGAAGCCGGGCTCGGTGCTGATCGATCTGGCGGTGGAGCAGGGCGGCAACGTCGAGGGCTCGGAGCTGGGCAAGGTCGTCGTCACCGACAACGGGGTGAAGATCGTCGGCCACGCCAACTACCCCAGCCGCATCGCCGAGAGCGCCTCGCTGCTCTACGCCAAGAACCTCCTCGCTCTGCTGCAGTCGCTGCACGACAAGGAGAAGGGCGTCACGCTCAACTGGGACGACGAGATCGTGAAGGCCATCGCGCTCACCCGCGATGGGCAGGTCGTCCATCCCGCCTTCGCGGACGCGGTCCGCGAAGTCCAGACCGTCTGAGGAGGCGGCTTCCATGGAACATCCCGATCCCGCGAGCCAGATTGAGGCCTTCCGCCACTCGCTCCTCACGCTGACCAACCAGACGGCGGAGCTTCAGGTCCAGGTTGCCCAGATGACCCACGCGATGCCGATCCCGGCGCCCGTCCTGGACGCGGCGAGCCACGGCAACTTCTTCATCACCGGCCTGACGGTGTTCGTGCTGGCCTGCTTCGTCGGCTACTACGTGGTGTGGCGGGTGACGCCGGCGCTGCACTCGCCGCTGATGGCGGTGACCAACGCGGTGTCCTCGGTGATCATCGTCGGCGCCCTGATCGCCGCCGGCCCGGCCGGCCCAATCAATTCTGTGGGCGGCTTCTCCAAGATCATGGGCTTCCTCGCGGTCATCCTGGCCAGCGTCAACATCTTCGGCGGCTTCCTGGTCACCCAGCGCATGCTGTCGATGTTCAAGAAGAAGGGCAAGTAACCATGGAAACCCTGTCCGCCCTTCTCTATCTGGTCGCCTCGGTCTGCTTCATCATGGCCCTGCGCGGCCTGTCCAGCCCGGAGACCTCCCGCCAGGGCAACTTCTTCGGCATGGCCGGCATGACCATCGCCGTGCTGACCACGCTGGCCCTGCCCATCGTCCAGTCCTACTGGATGATCGTGCTCGGCATCGCCATCGGCGGCGGCATCGGCTACGTCATCGCCAAGAAGATCGAGATGACCGCCCTGCCGCAGCTCGTCGCCGCCTTCCACTCGCTGGTCGGTCTGGCCGCGGTGTTCGTGGCGCTGTCGGCCTTCTACTCGCCCGAGGCCTACGGCATCGGCGTGCCCGGCGCCATCGCCAAGGGCTCGCTGGTCGAGATGGCGCTGGGCACCGCCATCGGCGCCATCACCTTCACCGGCTCGATCGTCGCGTTTGCCAAGCTCCAGGGTCTGGTCACCGGCAAGCCGCTGGTCTTCCCCTTCCAGCACCATCTCAACGCCGGCCTCGGCATCCTCACCATCCTCCTCATCGTCTGGCTGGTGCAGAGCAACGCCGATGCCCCGATGTGGCTGATCGTCGCCGTGTCGCTGGCGCTCGGCCTGTTGCTGATCCTGCCGATCGGTGGCGCCGACATGCCGGTGGTGATCTCGATGCTGAACAGCTATTCCGGCTGGGCGGCGGCGGGCATCGGCTTCACGCTGCAGAACAACCTGCTGATCGTCACGGGCGCGCTGGTCGGCTCGTCGGGCGCCATTCTGTCCTACATCATGTGCAAGGGCATGAACCGCTCGATCTTCAACGTCATCCTGGGCGGCTTCGGCGGCGACAGCGGGGCGGCGTCGGCGGCGGCCGGCGGCGGTGAGCGCGGCACGGTCAAGGCCGGCTCGCCGGAGGACGCGGCCTACATCATGAAGAACGCCCAGTCGGTGATCATCGTCCCCGGCTACGGCATGGCGGTGGCCCAGGCCCAGCACGCGCTGCGCGAGATGGCCGACCTGCTGAAGAAGGAGGGCGTCGAAGTCAAGTACGCCATCCACCCGGTAGCGGGGCGCATGCCCGGGCACATGAACGTGCTGCTGGCCGAGGCCAACGTGCCCTACGACGAGGTGTTCGAGCTGGAGGACATCAACCGCGACTTCGGCACCGCGGACGTGGCCTTCGTGATCGGCGCCAACGACGTGACCAACCCGGCGGCCAAGACCGATCCGCAGTCGCCGATCTACGGCATGCCGATCCTCGACGTCGAGAAGGCCAAGACGGTGTTCTTCATCAAGCGCGGCATGGCCGCCGGCTACGCCGGTGTCGAGAACGAGCTGTTCTTCCGCCCCAACACCATGATGCTGTTCGGCGACGCCAAGAAGGTCACCGAAGAGGTCGTGAAGGCCACCGAGTAAAGGTCTGCTGAAAGGAAAAGCCCCTTCCCGGACGAAACGGGAAGGGGCTTTTTTTGTTGCCGCATCGGCGATTGGCTCAGAAGCCGACCGCGCCTTCGGCGACATGATCCACGATGATCAGGTGATTTTCCACGCGGGTGACGCCGGGGGTGTTCTCGGCGGCGACGCGAATGGCGTCACGTTGCGCCTCGGTGCGCACGCTGCCCCAGAGATGCACCACGCCGTTGCGCACGACGATGTTGTCGCTGATCTCCGGCGCCCAGGGCTGCGCCCGCAGGGTTTCCAAAAGCCGGTCGCGCACGACGCGGTCGTCCGCGGCGGTGGGGGAGACGTCCGGCGCGATGCTGGCCAGGACGTGCAGCAGGTTGGCGCGGCTGACGATGCCGACCAGCGTGCCGTTGTTCAGCACCGGAACGCGCTTGATGCGGTTGCCCTCCATCAGGCGGACCACCTCGTCGAGCGGGGTTTCCTCCGTGACGAAGATCAGCGACTCGGTCATCGCGTCGCGCACGTGGCGGCCGTGGGACTTGGTGTAGTCGGCGGCCTGGTTCGGCGCGCCCGCGAACATGGCAAGCCACCAGGAGGGCCGGCGCACCGTGCCGGTCTCCATCCGGCGCAGCAGGTCGCCCTCGCTGATGACGCCGAGCAGGCGCCCGTTCGAATCGCAGACGGGCAGGCCGCTGATCCGGTTCTCCAGCATGCGCTTCGCGGCTTCGGTCACCGTGGCGTCGGGACCGATGGTGATGACCTGACGGGTCATGATGTCCGCTGCTTTCATGGCTTTCCTCCGTTCGCCTGATTCGTTGACCCAGCCAACATACACACACTGGAAGTGCGGTGAAACTGTCTGGTGTACGGTATACCAATTTGCCGCAGGTCGATTTGGCCGGCGGAAAAAAGAAGGCTCCGCTGGCAGGAAGCCGCGGAGCCGTCAGGTGGGGGAATCTACAGGGAGGAATGCGTGTAGTTCCAAGGACGTTTGTACCCCCAGCGGTCCATTCGGGCTATAATGGATTCGGTATACCAGTTATGCAGGGTTTGGATACCGTATACGATATGCCAGTTAGTGGCAAAGGGTGCAGAATTGCCCCGCCGTCGCAGACGAAGTGCCGCGGCGTCGTTCATCGAAGAAACAGTCCGCGATCCGAACATATCCGCTTGTCATGAACTGGCATCTGGTATACCGTATCACCAATCCAAGCCGCTTCCCTCTCCGGGGCAATGAAAGCGCGGCCCAAACCCCGTCACCGGGGGGAACTCCGGGGCAACCGGGGGCGGAGAGAGAGGGACGGGAACAGCCATGCAGACGATGAGTTTCTCGGTCGCACCCCTGGATCAGGGGATGAGCTTCAAGGCCAAGGCCTACCAGTCGCTGCGCCAAGCCATCACCCAGATGGACATCTACGGCGGGCCGAGCGAGATCCGCCTCGACGAGCGCCAGCTCTGCGAGGCGCTGGGCGTCAGCCGCACCCCGGTGCGCGAGGCCATGGCGCTGCTGGAGCAGGAGGGCTTCATCCGCTCGATGCCCCGGCGCGGCATCTTCGTGGTGCGCAAGACCAAGGCGGAGATCATCGAGATGATCACCGTCTGCGCGGCGCTGGAGGGCATGGCCGCCCGCCTCTTCGTCGAGCGCGCCGACGAGCGCGGCATGGCCGACCTGCACGAGACCTTCGACCGCTTCGCCGAAGGCGAGCTGGCCGACCACGTGCTGGAGTATTCCGATGCCAACGTCGCCTTCCACCAGTCGATCATCCAGGCCTCGGGCTGCACGCTCATCGCCGACCTGACCGACCGCTTCTTCATCCACATGCGGGCCATCCGCCGCGTCACCATGCGCCGCGGCGGCCGGGCCGAGACGTCCATCGTCGAGCACCGCGACATCATCGACGCCCTGACCCGGCGCGACGCCGACTTGGCCGAGCGGCGGGTGCGCGAGCACACGCTGGGGCTGGCCCGCCATGTCGAACAGCACTGCGATTTTCTCGATTGACCGATCGTGAACCGAATAAGAGTCGGGGAGGAGTAACCCTTATGTCAGCCGTCACAGTCCTCAACAACCAAGCCACGGCCGCCACCGATGCGGAACCGGCGCTGACGGATGGTTTCCAGCTCGTCATCGATGCCCTCAAGCTCAACGGCATCGAGAACCTCTACGTCGTGCCGGGCATCCCGATTTCCGACCTGCTGCGCATGGCCCAGGGCGAGGGGCTGCGGGTCATCTCCTTCCGCCACGAGCAGAACGCCGGCAACGCCGCGGCGATCGCCGGCTTCCTGACCAAGAAGCCGGGCGTGTGCATGACCGTCTCGGCGCCGGGCTTCCTCAACGGCCTGACCGCGCTGGCCAACGCCACCACCAACTGCTTCCCGATGATCCTGATCTCCGGCTCGTCGGAGCGCGAGATCGTCGATCTCCAGCAGGGCGACTACGAGGAGATGGACCAGCTGGCCATCGCCAAGCCGCTGTGCAAGGCGGCCTTCCGCGTGCTGCACGCCCAGGACATCGGCATCGCCGTGGCCCGGGCCATCCGCGCCGCGGTGTCGGGCCGTCCGGGCGGCGTCTACCTCGACCTGCCGGCCAAGCTGTTCTCGCAGGTCATGGACGCCGCCGAGGGCGCCCGCTCGCTGGTCAAGGTGGTCGACGCCGCCCCGGCGCAGCTGCCCTCGCCGGACTCGGTGGCGCGCGCTCTGGAGGTGCTGAAGGGCGCCAAGCGGCCGCTGATCATCCTCGGCAAGGGCGCCGCCTACGCCCAGGCCGACGAGGCGGTGCGCGAGCTGGTCGAGAAAAGCGGCATTCCGTTCCTGCCGATGAGCATGGCCAAGGGCCTGCTGCCCGACACCCACCCGCAGTCGGCGGGGGCGGCGCGCTCGATGGTGCTGAAGGACGCCGACGTGGTGGTCCTGGTGGGGGCGCGCCTGAACTGGCTGCTGTCGCACGGCAAGGGCAAGACCTGGGGCGAGCCGGGGTCGAAGACCTTCATCCAGATCGACATCGAGCCGCGCGAGATGGACAGCAACGTGGCGATCGTGGCCCCGCTGGTCGGCGACATCGGGTCCTGCGTGTCGGCCCTGACCGCCGGGATGGCCAAGGGCTGGACGCCGCCGCCGGCGGAGTGGACGGGGGCTGTGTCGGCGCGCAAGGAGGCGAACATCGCCAAGATGGCGCCCAAGCTGATGAGCAACGCCTCGCCGATGAACTTCCACGGCGCGCTCGGCGCGCTGCGCCGGGTGGTGCAGGAGCGGCCGGACGCGCTGCTGGTGAACGAGGGGGCGAACACGCTGGACCTGGCGCGCGGGATCATCGACATGCACCAGCCGCGCAAGCGCCTGGACGTCGGGACCTGGGGCGTGATGGGCATCGGGATGGGCTTCGCGGTGGCCGCGGCGGTGGAGTCGGGCAAGCCGGTGCTGGCGGTGGAAGGCGACAGCGCCTTCGGCTTCTCGGGCATGGAGGTGGAGACGATCTGCCGCTACAACCTGCCGGTGTGCATCGTGGTGTTCAACAACAACGGCATCTACAAGGGGACGGACGTGAACCCGACGGGCGGGTCGGACCCGTCGCCGATGGTCTTCGTTCCGGACTCGCGCTACGACAAGATGATGGAGGCCTTCGGCGGCGAGGGCGTCAACGTGACGACGCCGGACGAGCTGTACCGCGCGGTCAGCGCGGCGATGGACAGCGGCCGGCCGACGCTGATCAACGCGGTGATCGACCCCAACGCCGGGTCGGAGAGCGGCAACATCGGCAGCCTCAACCCCACCAGCGCCGTCCGCAAGGGTCCTAAGACCTGACGATCGAGCGGTAACCAAGGACGCCGGTTCTCCGGTTCCAGGCCGGGCGGCCCTGCCAGCGAGGGGTGGGGCCGCCCTTTTCAGACACAGAGCACCACCGGGAGGAACGACGATGGGAAAAGCTCTTGAAGGCGTGCGGGTTCTGGACTTTACCCACGTTCAGTCGGGTCCGACCTGCACGCAGCTTCTGGCGTGGTTCGGCGCCGACGTCATCAAGGTCGAGCGTCCGGGCGAGGGCGACATCACGCGCGGCCAGCTGCGTGACGTGCCCGAGGCCGACAGCCTCTACTTCACCATGCTGAACCACAACAAGCGGTCCATCACGCTGGACACCAAGAACCCGGACGGCAAGCGCGTCCTGGAGGATCTGGTGCGCATCTGCGACGTGATGGTCGAGAATTTCGCCCCCGGCGTGCTCGACCGCATGGGCCTGACCTGGGAGCGCATCCAGGAGCTGAACCCCCGCATCATCGTCGCCTCGGTCAAGGGTTTCGGCCCCGGACCCTACGAGGACTGCAAGGTCTACGAGAACGTCGCGCAGTGCGCCGGCGGCGCGGCCTCGACGACCGGCTTCGACGACGGCCCGCCGATGGTCACCGGCGCCCAGATCGGCGACAGCGGCACCGGCCTGCATCTGGCGCTTGGCATCGTGACGGCGCTCTACCAGCGCACCCAGACCGGGCGCGGCCAGAAGGTGCTGGCGGCCATGCAGGACGCCGTGCTGAACCTCTGCCGCGTCAAGCTGCGCGACCAGCAGCGGCTGGAGCGCGGCCCGCTGAAAGAGTACCCGCAGTACCCCAACGGCGCGTTCGGCGACACCGTGCCGCGCGCCGGCAACGCCTCGGGCGGCGGCCAGCCGGGCTGGATCCTGAAGTGCAAGGGCTGGGAGACCGACCCCAACGCCTACATCTACTTCATCACCCAGGCACCGGTCTGGGCGAAGATCTGCGACGTCATCGGCAAGCCGGAATGGGTCACCGATCCGGATTACGCGACGCCCGCCGCGCGCCTGCCGCGCCTGAAGGACATCTTCGCGACCGTCGAGGAATGGACCATGACCAAGACGAAGTTCGAGGTCATGGAGATCCTGAACCAGTACGACATCCCCTGCGGCCCCATCCTGTCGATGAAGGAGCTGGCGGAGGATCAGTCGCTGCGCGAGACCGGCACCATCGTCGAGGTCGATCACCCGACGCGCGGCAAGTACCTGACGGTGGGCAACCCAATCAAGCTGTCGGACAGCCCGACCGAGGTGACGCGCTCGCCGCTGCTGGGCGAACACACCGACGAGATCCTGCGCGAGGTTCTCGGCTTCGACGAACGCCGCATCGGCGAGGTTCGCGACAGCGGCGCGCTGGGGCTGGTCGTTCCCCGCATGGCCGCCGAGTAAAGACAGCCGTGGCGAGGGCGTTCCGTCAGGGCGCCCGCTCCATGCAGCACGGATAACAGGCGCACGCAGTCCCGAAGAGCGGGGGCGTTGACGCACACATCCGGTGAGCCGCAGGCTCACACCGTTATTCTTCCACGGATTCAGCACAGGACGCAGGGTGCCGGCGCGGGACGCGTCAGCGCCGATGCCGGCCTGCGCCCCGCACCCTTCCATTTTAAACACCCGAAGACAGCCATGAACATCCATGAGTATCAGGCCAAGGGCCTGCTGAAGACGTACGGCGTCGCGGTGCCCCGCGGCGGCGTCGCGTTCTCTCCCGAGGAGGCCGAGACCGTCGCCCGTGAGCTGGGCGGCCCGGTGTGGGTCGTGAAGTCGCAGATCCACGCGGGCGGCCGCGGCGCCGGCCGCTTCAAGGACAACCCCGAGGGCAAGGGCGGCGTCCGCGTCGTCAAGTCCATCGAGGAGGTCGGCAAGAACGCCGCCGAGATGCTGGGCCACGTTCTGGTCACCAAGCAGACCGGTCCGGACGGCCGCGAGGTCAAGCGCCTCTACGTCGAGGAAGGCGCCGACATCAAGCGCGAGCTGTATCTCGGCATGCTCGTCGACCGCGCCACCGGCCGCGTCACCATCATGGCGTCCACCGAAGGCGGCATGGAGATCGAGGAGGTCGCCCACAACACGCCGGAGAAGATCGTCAAGGTCGCCATCGACCCGGCCACCGGCATCCAGGGCTATCACACCCGCAAGGTCGCCTTCGCGCTGGGCCTCGAAGGCAAGCAGGTCGGTGCGGCGGCGAAGTTCCTGACCGCCATGTACCGCGCCTTCACTGAGCTGGACTGCGCGATCGTCGAGATCAACCCGCTGATCGTTACCGGCACCGGTGAGATCCTGGCGCTCGACGCCAAGATGGCCTTCGACGACAACGCCCTGTTCCGTCACAAGAACGTGGCCGAGCTGCGTGATGTCGCGGAGGAGGATCCGGCCGAGGTCGAGGCGGCCAAGCATGACCTGAACTACGTCAAGCTGGACGGCAACATCGGCTGCATGGTCAACGGCGCCGGTCTGGCGATGGGCACCATGGACATCATCAAGCTGTACGGCGGCGAGCCGGCCAACTTCCTCGATGTCGGCGGCGGCGCCACCAAGGAGCGCGTCACCGCGGCCTTCAAGCTGATCCTTTCCGATCCCAATGTGAGCGGAATCCTGGTCAACATCTTCGGCGGCATCATGCGCTGCGACGTCATCGCCGAAGGCGTCGTCACGGCGGCCCGCGATGTGAAGCTGCATGTGCCTCTGGTCGTCCGTCTGGAAGGCACGAACGTCGAGCTGGGCAAGAAGATCCTTGCTGAGTCCGGTCTGCCGATCCTGTCGGCCGACAACCTCGCCGACGCCGCCGAGAAGGTGGTCAAGGCCGTGAAGGAGGCCGCGTAAGATGGCTGTTCTCGTCGATAAGAACACGAAGGTGATCTGCCAGGGCTTCACCGGAGCCCAGGGCACCTTCCATTCCGAGCAGGCGATCGCCTACGGCACCAAGATGGTCGGCGGCGTCACCCCGGGCAAGGGCGGCACCAAGCACCTCGACCTGCCGGTCTTCGACACGGTGGCCGACGCGGTCGAGAAGACCGGCGCCAACGCCAGCGTCATCTACGTGCCGCCGCCCTTTGCCGCCGACGCCATCCTGGAGGCGATCGACGCCGAGATCCCGCTGGTGGTGTGCATCACCGAGGGCATCCCGGTGCTCGACATGGTGCGCGTCAAGCGCGCCCTGAGCAACTCCAAGACCCGTCTGATCGGGCCGAACTGCCCGGGCATCATCACGCCCGACGAGTGCAAGATCGGCATCATGCCGGGCCACATCCACAAGCGCGGCAAGATCGGCATCGTCTCGCGCTCGGGCACGCTGACCTACGAGGCGGTGGCGCAGACCACCGCGGCGGGTCTGGGCCAGACGACCTGCATCGGCATCGGCGGTGATCCGGTCAACGGGACGAACTTCGTGGACAGCCTGGAGCTGTTCCTGAAGGACCCGGAGACCGAGGGCATCATCATGATCGGCGAGATCGGCGGCGACGCCGAGGTCAAGGGCGCGGAGTTCATCCGCGACTCCGGGACCAAGAAGCCGGTCGTCGGCTTCATCGCCGGGCGCACCGCGCCTCCGGGCCGCCGCATGGGCCATGCCGGCGCGGTGATCTCCGGCGGCAACGACACCGCCGACTTCAAGATCGACTTCATGAAGTCCGTCGGCATCGCCGTCGCCGACAGCCCCGCCAGCCTGGGTTCCACCATGCTGAAGGTCTTCAAGGGCTGATCCGTTTTCTTCGCAGTGGTGTTTCCCCGAAGTGACTGGCCGCGCCGGCAACGGCGCGGTCTTCTTTGTTGTGTATTAGGGCGGGGAAGGGGGCTGTTTCCGCAATGTGGAAAGCTGAAAATGAGGCATTGCGGTGAGTGGTCGGACCAGTCATCTTGGTCTTGCACAGGGTGCTTCACCCTTTGTATCGGGCGGGTTGTTGCTCTGCATTTATGCGAGCCTCTCGAAATCACTGGCCGTGCTGGCAACAGCACGGCCATTTTTTTTCTCACTTGCTTATTGATCCGCTGACAGCGCGAGCGTCAGGAAGCCGGCGATGTAATCCACGCCCTCCTCGCCGCGGCGGACGCCGAGATGAATGCTCTTGCCGATCCCCTCGGTTCCCAAACGCACACTGCGGATGGGCAGGCCGGCACCGTCCTCCCGCACCAGCCAGTCCGGCAGGACGGTAACCCCACGCCGGGCGGCGACGAGCTGGAGCATCAGGTCGGTCGACTCCACGGTCTTGTGGCGACGCGGACGGCAATGGGCGGGGACGAGAAAGCGGGTGTAGACGTCCAACCGTTCCAGGCTGACCGGGACCGTGATCAATTCCTCCGCACAAAGGTCTTCCGGCTGCGCCCCATCCCGCGCGGCGAGCGGGTGCGCGTCATGCACCACGAGGACGAGTTCGTAATCGAAGACCGGTGTGAACAGGACGTCGGCGGTCTCGATGGGGTCGGGCGTGATCAGCAGATCGATCTCGTTGTCGAGCAGCGCAGCCAAGCCGTCGAAGCGGAAGGCGGTGCGGACCTCGAAATCCACGTCCGGCCATTGGGTGAGATAGCGGGCGGTCATCCGCATCAGCCAAGCTTGGCAGGGATGGCATTCCATGCCCACCCGGAACGCCCCGCGGCGGCCCGACGCGAAATCGGCGAGAACCCGTTCGGCGTGCTCGAACTGCGGCAGCAGGCGCTGCGCCAGCGCCAAAAGATGCCGGCCAGCCTGGGTGAAGCGGAGGCTCCGCCCCTTCTTCATCCAGATTTCGACGCCGCAGCGTTCCTCGAATTTGCGCATCGTGTGGCTCAGCGCCGACTGGCTGAGATTCAGGCGTTCGGCGGCGGCGGTGACGCTGCCCGCCCGATCCACCTCCCGCAGGATCGCGAGGATCTGGCGGTCAATCATTCATGACTCCGGCTCATCCAATCATGAGAACATACCACTTCTATTCATGATGGCGGGTCGGTAAGCCTGGGGCAACCGCGACAGAGCCAGTCCCGAGGACCGTCATGAGCCAAGCCGACACCACCCCTTATGCACAGGGCCTTTACGCTTACGGGACGGCGAACGTTCTGCGGCTGGCGGCGGCGCAAGCGCTGGCCGGCGCCAACGCGGTGGTCGTCTACGCGACGGGAGCCATCGTCGGGAACACGCTGGCGCCCAGCTCGGCACTGGCCACGCTGCCGCTCTCCGTCTTCGTCGTGGGCATGGCGGTCTGCACCATTCCCGCCGGGGCCATTGCCCGGCGCCGTGGGCGGCGTGCCGCCTTCCTGGCGGGGACGGGGTGCGGCGTGCTCGTCGGGCTGCTCTCCGCCCTGGCGGTGATTCTGGGGAACTTCTGGCTGTTCTGCGCGGCGATGATCCCCGGCGGCGCCTACGCCGCCGTGGTCCTCTCCTTCCGCTTCGCCGCGACCGATTGCGTCGAGCCGGAGCGGCGGCCGCGGGCCATGTCGGCCGTGATGGCGGGCGGGGTGTTCGCCGGGGTGATCGGACCGCAGCTCGTCACCGTCACCATGGATGTCTGGCCGCCGCACCTGTTCCTAGCGACCTTCCTTGCCCAGGCCGCCGTGGCGGCGGTGTCCGCGCTGGTTCTGGTCGGCGTGCGGCTGCCGATGCCGACTGCGGCGGAAGCCGCCGGGGGACGGCCGCTCGGCGTCATCGCGCGCCAGCCGCGATTCGTCACCGCCGTGCTGTGCGGGGTCGTCTCCTATCTGCTGATGAACTTCATCATGACGGCGGCCCCGCTGGCGATGCGGCTGTGCGGCCTGTCGCAGGAGGTGTCCAACCTCGGCCTGCAATGGCATGTGATCGCCATGTACGCCCCGAGCTTCGTCACCGGACGTCTGGTCGAGCGGTTCGGCGCATCCCGGATCGTGTTCGCCGGCCTGGGCCTGATCGCCGCTTCCGCAGCGGTCGGGCTGGGGGGCATCGATGTGGCGCATTTCTGGGTCAGCCTGATCCTGCTGGGGGTCGGCTGGAACTTCGGCTTCCTCGGGGCCTCCGCGCTCGTTCTGGAGTGCCACCGCCCGGAGGAGAAGACGCAGGTGCAGTCGCTCAACGACTTCATCGTGTTCGGCACGATGGCCCTGGGGTCCTTCGCGTCCGGCGGGCTGCTGGCGGCGTTCGGCTGGGATTCGGTGCTCTGGGTGTCCTTCGTGCCGCTGGCGGCGGCCATCGCGGCGCTTGTGGTCACGGCCTCGTCCCGCGCCGCGTCCGCGACCGTCTGAAGACGACGATCGGCGCCTCGCTCATCCAATCGTGAGAACGCCACGGAGGCCCGCCCGCAGGCTGGGGCTGACCCTTCCGGCCGTCCGGTTTTCGGAAGCCCGGAAAATTTTCGGATGAAAAGCGCAGCACGTCAAAAGTTCGTGTTGCCAACAATCGTGTCTCTGGCATACCATATGCCGTATCTGGAGCGCCACGAACGCAGGGACAGCGTGACCGGCTCTCCAGCACACCAATGAACCATGACTCACATCGGCACGGAACAAGGCCGCCCATGACGCGGCGATGCGGACGCTCGCTCGGACACCGCCTCGCCCGCCCAAGGGGACCCTCATGCCCGGTATCAAAGCGTCGCAATCCCACGGGAGGGAATGATGGTTGGATCGACAGAATCCCAGAGGCCAGCTTTTAACAGTTCCGGCGGCTCGCAGGCGCCCATTTCCGAAGGCGCGCGTTGGATGCAGATCGTCGTCGGCATCGTCTGTATGGTGGCCGCGGCCAACATCCAGTATGCCTGGACGCTGTTCGTGCCGGAAATCCAGGCCACCCATGGCTGGACCCGCGCCTCGATCCAGACCGCCTTCACCGTCTTCGTCGTCGTCCAGACCTGGCTGACCCCCATCGAAGGCTACTTCATCGACCGTTACGGCCCCCGCGCCATCGTCGCCTTCGGCGGCGTGATGACCGGCCTCTCCTGGATCGTCGACAGCTACGCCGGCTCGCTCGGCATGCTCTATGTCGGCTCGGCCATCGGCGGCATCGGCGTCGGCTGCGTCTACGCCACCTGCGTCAACAGCGCCCTCAAGTGGTTCCCGGACAAGCGCGGCCTCGCCGTCGGCCTGACCGCGGGCGGCTACGGTGCCGGCTCGGCCGTGACCATCCTGCCGATCGCCAACATGATCCACTCCTCGGGCTACCAGGCGACCTTCTTCTGGTTCGGCCTGCTGCAGGGCACGATCATCCTCATCGCCGCCTACTTCCTGCGCGCCCCGCAGAAGGATCAGGTCAAGGCCTCGACCAAGGTCCTGCAGTCCCGCCGTGACTACACGCTCAAGGAAGCGCTGCAGACGCCGGTCTTCTGGGTCATGATGCTCATGTTCATCTGCACCGTGTCGGGCGGTCTGATGGCGGTGGCCCAGCTCGGCGTGATCGCCCACGATCTGGGCGTGAAGGAAGCCCCGATCAGCCTGTTCGGCATCACCATGGCGGCTCTGCCCTTCGCGCTGATGCTCGACCGCGTGATGAACGGCATCTCCCGTCCGCTGTTCGGCTTCGTCTCCGACCACATCGGCCGTGAAGCGACGATGTTCATCGCCTTCACCTTCGAAGGACTCGGCATCCTGATGCTCAGCCGCTTCGGTCACGACCCGATCATGTTCCTGATCCTGTCGGGTCTGGTGTTCCTGGCCTGGGGCGAAGTGTACAGCCTGTTCAGCGCCACCTCCGCGGACACCTTCGGCACCAAGCATGCGGCGAAGATCTACGGTGTGCTGTACTGCGCCAAGGGTGTGGCGGCTCTCCTGGTCCCGCTGGGCAACCTGCTGATGGAGGCCACCGGCACCTGGGCGACCGTTCTCTACATCTGCGCCACCATGGACCTCATCGCGGCCTTCTGCGCCATCGCGGTCCTGCGGCCCATGTTGCGCAAGCACCATGCCCGAAACGCCGAACTCGCCGCCCAGCAGGGTCCTGGTGGGCTGGCGGTGCAGCCCGGCCACTGATCGGTCCGCGAAGGCCCCACGGTTTCGCACCACGGGTGACTTTATCTTGGACGATGGCCGCCGCGCGCACCCCGCGCGGCGGCCTTCTTTTTTACTCCAGGAAGAAAGGGCGGTTGTGCCCCTCGCCGGACTGGTTGAAGCGGTCCGACGACCAAAGGCCGTCCGGCTGCTCGTCCTGGGGATCGGAAGTCCACTCGTCCTCCTCCCGCATCAGCAGGGTCAGGCCGTGGCCCATCAGGCCGGCCAGGGCGACGAAGGCGATCAGTTGGGATTCGAGCATGGGACGGGCTCCGGGCACTCGGGAGGGGGCGTTGCTTTTTGTTGTTGTGATGCAGCATAGCGACCCGGCTCAGGCTGCGCAATAGGATTTTGTATACCAGATAATGGATACCAGAATCGCGCCACGTGCATTGATGGGGATGGCTTCGCTGTGAATCGCGCCCGGAATCGCGTTGACGTGGGTGGGGCGGATGGTTCAGCATGGCGACGTTCCAAGGGGAGCCCCATAGCACGGGGCTGAGATGATGCCGTAAGGCGCCGAACCCTTTGAACCTGATCCGGGTCGTACCGGCGTAGGGACAGGAACAAACGGGCCACGGTCACGCGCATCCCCATCGCGCACCCCTTCCTGGGGACCGCTCCGGTCGTCCGTTCTGCCGCTCCGTCACACCCGGGTCTCCAACGATCCTATGTGCGATGGAGATCCACAGCAGATGCCCGACTCTCTTCCCCCCGCTTCCCAAAAGGCCGCGCCGTCCGACCATTTTTCGGTGACGACCGGTCCGCTGCCGTCCTCCAGCAAGGTCCATGTGGCCGGGGAGCGTTTCCCCGACCTGCGCGTGGCGATGCGCGACATCCATGTCGGCGGCGGCGAGCCGCCGGTGCGCGTCTACGACACCTCCGGCCCCTACAGCGATCCGGCCGTACAGACCGACATCCGCCGCGGCCTGGCGGAGCTGCGCCGCTCCTGGATCGAGGCCCGCGGCGACGTCGAGGCCTATGAGGGCCGCGAGGTCCGTCCGGAGGACGACGGGCTGCGCGTCGGGGAGGCGCGCGCCGTGCCCGTCTTCGACCGCGCCGGACGCCGTCCGTTGCGCGGCAAGCCGGGCCGGACGGTCACGCAGATGGCCTACGCCCGCGCCGGCATCGTCACGCCGGAGATGGAATACATCGCCGTTCGCGAGAATCTGGGCCGGCAACGGCTGGCCGAGGCGGCGGCGCGGGACGGCGACGACTTCGGCGCCTCCATCCCCGACCATGTGACGCCGGAGTTCGTCCGCGACGAGGTGGCGCGCGGGCGGGCGATCATCCCATCCAACATCAACCACCCCGAATCGGAGCCGATGATCATCGGCCGCAACTTCCTCACCAAGATCAACGCGAACATCGGCAACTCCGCCGTCGCGTCCTCGGTGGGGGAGGAGGTCGACAAGATGGTCTGGTCGATCCGCTGGGGCGCCGACACCGTCATGGACCTGTCCACCGGCCGCAACATCCACACCACCCGCGAATGGATTCTGCGCAACAGCCCGGTTCCCATCGGCACCGTGCCGATCTATCAGGCGCTGGAGAAGGTCGGCGGCAAGGCCGAGGACCTGACCTGGGAGATCTTCCGCGACACGCTGATCGAGCAGGCGGAGCAGGGGGTGGACTATTTCACCATCCACGCCGGCATCCGTCTGGCGCACATCCCGCTGACCGCGAAGCGCACCACCGGCATCGTGTCGCGCGGCGGCTCGATCATGGCGAAATGGTGCCTGTCGCATCACCGCGAGAGCTTCCTCTACGAGCGGTTCGAGGAGATCTGCGAGATCATGAAGGCGTACGACGTCGCCTTCTCGCTGGGTGACGGTCTGCGCCCCGGCTCCATCGCCGACGCCAACGACGCTGCCCAGTTCGCCGAGCTGGAGACGTTGGGCGAGCTGACCAAGATCGCGTGGAAGCACGACGTGCAGGTGATGATCGAGGGGCCGGGCCATGTGCCCATGCACAAGATCAAGGCCAACGTCGACAAGCAGCTTGCGCTGTGCGGCGAGGCGCCCTTCTACACGCTCGGGCCGCTGACCACCGACATCGCGCCGGGCTACGACCACATCACCAGCGCCATCGGTGCCGCCATGATCGGCTGGTTTGGCACGGCGATGCTCTGCTACGTCACGCCGAAGGAGCATTTGGGGCTGCCGGACCGCGACGACGTGAAGGTGGGTGTGGTCACCTACAAGATCGCCGCCCACGCCGCCGACCTCGCCAAGGGCCATCCCGGCGCCCAGGAACGCGACGACGCCTTGTCGCGCGCCCGTTTTGAGTTCCGCTGGCGCGACCAGTTCCACCTGTCGCTCGACCCGGAGACGGCGGAGCGCTTCCACGACCAGACCCTGCCGGCGGAAGGGGCGAAGGTCGCGCACTTCTGTTCGATGTGCGGACCGAAGTTCTGCTCGATGAAGATCACGCAGGAGGTGCGGGAATACGCCAACTCCGGCATGGCCGAGATGTCGGAGAGCTTCCGCGCCAAGGGCGGGGAGATCTACCTGGAGGAGGGGCAGGCGGCGGACTGACCTCCCAAATCGAAAAGGGGGCGCCCTTGCAGGCGCCCCCTCGCTTCGGCTCCTTCCCCAAGGCGGGGGGAGGGGAAGAGAGCGTCAGGACATGGCCGTTACGCTTCGGCCGCCCGACGCGGTCAGCGACTCCGCCGCCATGCGGTTGCGCATCGGGCGCAGGACGAACAGGGCCAGCACCGCGGCCAGCGCGTTGACGGCGGCGGCCAGCAGGAAGACAGCGTGCCAGCTTCCCGTCGCGTCGGCGATGATGTTGGCGAAGGGGATCAGCAGCGCCGCCGTGCCCTTGGCGGTGTAGAGCAGCCCGGCGTTGCTGGCGGCGAACTTCGACCCGAAGGTGTCGGCGCAGCAGGCCGGGAACAGGCTGTAGATCTCGCCCCAGGCGAAGAAGACCAGACCGGTCAGCAGCACGAAGGCCACCGGGTCGCGGCCGTAGAGGCTGAGCGCGACGATGCCCACCGCCTCGATGGCGAAGGCGATGAACATGGTGTTCTCGCGCCCGATGTGGTCGGACACCCAGCCGAAGAACGGGCGGGTCAGCCCGTTCAGCACCCGGTCGATGGACAGGGCGAAGGTCAGGGCGGGCAGAGTCAGGCCGAGGATGCTGACCGGCGCGTGGGCCAGCCCGAAGTCCTGGGCGATCGGGCCGAGCTGAGCGGTCGCCATCAGCCCGCCACCGGCCACCATCACGAACATGGCGTACATGACCCAGAAGACCGGCGTGCGGACCATCTGACTCGGCGTGTACTGCCGCTGCGCGGGCGGGGCGGCGAAGCCGCCGCGGGCGAGAGGGGCGGAGGGCGGGGCGACCAGCAGCCAGGCGAGCGCGAAGACCACCAGCCCCTGGCCCAGCCCGAAGGCCATGAAGGTCGCCTCGTAGCCCGAGGTCTCGATCATCGTGGCGATGGGCACCACCGTCAGGGCGGAGCCGGCTCCGAAGCCCGCCGCAGTGATGCCGGCGGCCAGACCGCGCCGGTCGGGAAACCATTTCAGTGCGTTGCCGACGCAGGTGCCGTAGACGGCGCCCGCCCCGATGCCGCCGATGGCCGCCGCGACGTAGAGCACGAGCAGCGAATCCGCCACCGCGTTCAGCGCCCAGGAGGCGGCGCAGAGCACCGAGCCGAACAGCACGACGATCCGCGGGCCGAAGCGGTCCACGAACCAGCCCTCGACGGGCACCAGCCATGTTTCGGTGACGATGAAGATGGTGAAGGCCACCTGGATGGCCGCACGGCCCCATCCGTGCTTGTCGTCGATGGGTTCGACGAAGAGGGTCCATCCGTACTGCAGATTGGCGATCATCGACATGCAGATGACGCCGGCAAGCAACTGCATCCAACGCCCGCCGACAGGCAGGGCGCTTTGCGCACCGGTTTGGCGCATATGGTTCCTCCCGGATGGTCCGCGATCTCGTTCTTGTCCTGGCGCGCGCGGGGTGCGTTCGGTGCCCGACCGCTTCGCTTTATCCTTCGAACAGGGCAATCCGGATGCATGCCGTTGGCATGCCAGACGCCATATTCGTGATGCCTTGACGGTGAGTGTGGCGGATAATCCGTGGAGTCATCAACAAATTTTCGTGAGCGGGCGCCGCCCTGGCCATAAGTGATATATTAAATCGGCCGGCGGCGCCCCACCCGTCACAGGACCAGAACAGCGCGGAAGTCGTTGACGTTGGTCAGGGTCGGCCCGGTCACCAGCAGGTCGCCGAGCGCGCTGAAGAAGCTGTAGCCGTCGTTGTCGGCCAGCCGTTCCTTGGCGTTGACACCGGCCTCGGCGGCGCGGGCCAGCGTGTCGGGGGAGAGCAGGGCGCCGGCGTTGTCCTCCGTCCCGTCGATGCCGTCGGTGTCGGCGGCCAGAGCGTGCACGCCCTTCATCCCGTCCAGCGCTACGGTCAGCGCCAGAAGGAACTCGGCGTTGCGCCCGCCGCGCCCCTTGCCGCGCACGGTCACCGTGGTCTCGCCGCCGGACAGCAGGACGCAGGGCCTGGCCGCCGGCTGGTCGTGCTCGACGATCTGGCGGGCGATGCCGGCATGGACGAGCGCCACCTCGCGCGACTCGCCCTCCAGGGCGTTGCCGAGGATGACCGGAGTGACGCCGGCCTTGCGGGCGACCTCCGCCGCGCGCTCCAGCGCCATCTGCGGGGTGGCGACGAGGATCGTGCTGACGCGCTCCAGCCGCGGGTCGCCGGGCTTCGGGCTCTCGTCGCGCCCAGCCAGCAGATGGTCCATGACCGGCTGCGGCGGGGTGATGCCATACTTCTCCAGCACGGCCAGCGCGTCGGCGTAGCTGGTCGGGTCCGGCACGGTGGGGCCGGAGGCGATCACCGACAGGTCGTCGCCCGGCACGTCGGAGATGACCAGCGAGACCACCCGCGCCCTGGTCGCCGCAGCCAGCCGCCCGCCCTTGATCGCGGACAGGTGTTTGCGCACGCAATTCATCTCGGTGATGTTCGCGCCGGAGCGGAGCAGCGCCTTGGACACCGCCTGCTTGTCGGCCATCGAGATGCCCGGTGCCGGCAGAGCGAGCAGGGCGGAGCCGCCGCCGGAGATCAGGCAGAGCATCAGGTCGTCGGGGCCGAGCGAGGCGGCGATGTCGAGGATGCGCTTCGCCGCCTGCTGGCCGGCCTCGTCGGGGACGGGGTGCGACGCTTCGACCACCTCGATCCGCTCGCAGGGCAGGTTGTGGCCGTAGCGGGTGACGACCAGACCGGACAGCGGACCCTTCCAGTGATCCTCAACCGCCTTCGCCATGGAGGCCGCGGCCTTGCCGGCACCGACGACGACCGTGCGGCCCTTCGGCGGCTCCGGAAGATGCGGCGGCACGCACAGCGCCGGCTGCGCCGAGGCGACGGCGGCGCGGAACATGTCGGTCAGAAGCGCGCGGGGATCGGTGGTCGTCATGGTCTGGTTCTGTCCCTTCCCTGAGCCGCGCCGTTCACCGGCGCCGGTCCTCATGTGCTGGGAATGCTAACGGATTTGGCGCGGGGGGCAATGGGGAGGAAAGCCCCTATAACCCTCTCCCCTCTGGGGAGAGGGGAGGGTGAGGGGGATGTGCTTTTGCCGGACGATCCGGCACGTACAACCCCCTCACCCCAACCCTCTCCCCAGAGGGGAGAGGGAGTATCGAGCAACCTCACTCCGCGGGTTCGGTCACGCGGTGGTTCTGGCCGATCTCGTGGTTGGCGAGCAGCTCCAGGGCGCGGACCATGCCGGAGTGGTCCCAGGCCTTGCCGCCCTGGGCGGCGCAGGCGTTGAACAGCTCCTGGCAGGTCGCCGTGTTGGGCAGCGACACACCGAGCGCGCGGGCGCCGGACAAGGCCAGGTTCAGGTCCTTCTGGTGCAGCTCGATGCGGAAGCCCGGATCGAAGGTGCGCTTCACCATACGCTCGCCATGCACCTCCAGGATGCGCGAGGAGGCGAAGCCGCCCATCAGGGCCTGACGGACCTTCGCCGGGTCGGCGCCGGCCTTGGACGCGAACAGCAGTGCCTCGCCCACCGCCTCGATGGTCAGTGCGACGACGATCTGGTTGGCGACCTTCGTCGTCTGGCCGTCGCCGTTGCCGCCGACCAGCGTGATGTTCTTGCCCATTTTCTCGAACAGCGGCTTCACCGTCTCGAAGGCCTTGTCCGGGCCGCCGACCATGATGGTCAGCGAGGCGGCCTTGGCGCCGACCTCACCGCCGGACACCGGGGCGTCGAGGTAGTCGCAGCCCAGCTCGTTGATGCGCTGGGCGAAGGCCTTCGTCTCGATCGGGGAGATCGAGGACATGTCCACGACGATCTTGCCGGCGGACAGCCCCTCGGCGACGCCGTTCGGGCCGAACAGGGCTGCCTGCACATGGGGGGTGTCGGGGACCATCGTGAAGATGATGTCGGCCTTCTGCGCCACCTCGCGGCTGGAGCCGCAGGCCGTGGCGCCCTTGGCCAGCAGGTCTTCCGGGGCCGGGTTGATGTCGTAGACGAACAGGGTGTGGCCGGCGTCGGCCAGATGAGCGGCCATGGGACGGCCCATGATGCCGAGACCGATGAATCCAACGTTCATGGCTGTGTCCTCAAATCTTCTGTGTTCGGGCGGTCGAAACGGGGTGGGCGATCAGGTGGCGGTCATTAGGCGGCGGCCCTCAGGCGGCTACGGTCTCGCCGGGGGTGGCGGCGCGCATCCAGCCCAGCCCTTCGCTGGTCCCCTTGGCCGGCTTGTACTCGCAGCCGACCCAGCCGTCGTAGCCGATCCGGTCGAGCGCCGCGAAGACGAAGGGGTAGTTGATCTCGCCGGTGCCCGGCTCGTTGCGGCCCGGATTGTCGGCGATCTGGACATGCGCGATCTTCGGCAGCAGGCGCTGGATGGTCGGGACGAGATCGCCCTCCATGATCTGCATGTGATAGACGTCGTATTGGATGAAGAGGTTGTCGTAGCCGACGGCCTCCAGAATCCGTTCCGCCTGCGCGGTGTTGGTCAAATAGAAGCCCGGAATGTCGCGGGTGTTGATCGGCTCGATCAGGAAGCGGATGCCGGCCTGCTTCAGCGCCTTGGCGGCGAAGGACAGGTTGTCGACGAAGGTGCGCTCCAGCGCGTCCGCCGCTACGCCCGCCGGGGCCTTGCCGGCGAGGCAGTTGATCTGCTTGCAGCCCAGCGCCGTGGCGTATTCGATGGCGCGGCCCACCCCGTCCTGGAACTCGCCCACGCGGTCCGGCAGGACGGCGATGCCGCGCTCGCCCGCGTCCCAATCGCCCGCCGGCAGGTTGTGCAGGACCTGGGTCAGCCGGTTGGCGGCCAGCCGCTCGACCAGCGCGTCCTTCTCGAAGGCATAGGGGAACAGATACTCGACGCCGGTGAATCCGTCCTTCGCCGCCGCGGTGAAGCGGTCGAGGAAGGGCAGCTCGTTGTAGAGCATCGTCAGGTTGGCGGCGAACTTGGGCATGTCTCTCTCCCGGATGTTCGTTTCGGGCCGGATGTTCGTTTCGGGCCGGATGTTCGTTACGGACTTGGCCGGTTGGCGGTCAGGATCGAAGGGTGACGGTGGGGCGTCAATGCAGGGATGACGCTTTTTCACCCTGCGGAACTGTGGATCTGGCGGAGCCGCTTGCCCCCACCCTGACCCTCCCCCGCTTCGCAGGGGAGGGGATTTGGGCGCGCGGCGTGTCGATCAGACCCGCACCAGCTCCGGCTCGTCCGCGGGTACGTCCAGCACGTCCTCGAACTCGGTGATGTTGTTGATCTCCGTGCCCATGGCGATGTTGGTGACGCGCTCCAGGATGACCTCGACGACCACCGGGACCTGGAACTCGTCCATCCACTGCTGCGCCTGGGCGAAGGCGGATTGCAGGTTGTCCGGGTCGGTGACCCGGATGGCCTTGCAGCCGAGGCCCTCGGCAACCGCGACATGGTCAACGCCGTAGACTCCGATTTCCGGGGCGTTGATGTTCTCGAAGGAGAGCTGGACCTGGAAGTCCATCTGGAAGGCGCGCTGCGCCTGCCGGATCAGCCCGAGGTAGCTGTTGTTCACCAGAACATGGATGTAGGGCAGCTTGAACTGGGCGCCCACCGCCAGCTCCTCGATCAGGAACTGGAAGTCGTAGTCGCCGGACAGAGCGACGATCTTGCGCTTCGGATCGGCCACCCGCACACCGAGCGCCGCCGGCAGGGTCCAGCCGAGCGGGCCGGCCTGACCGCAATTGATCCAATGGCGCGGCTTGTAGACGTGCAGGAACTGCGCGCCGGCGATCTGCGACAGGCCGATGGTCGAGACGTAGCAGACGTCCTCGCCGAAGGCGCTGTTCATCTCCTGATAGACGCGCTGCGGCTTGATCGGCACGTTGGCGAAGTCGGACTTGCGCAGCATGGAGCGCTTGCGGACTTGGCAGGTCTTCACCCACTCCGACCAGTCGCGCAGCTTGCCGGCGGCCTTCCACTCCTTCGCCACCTCGATGAAGAGGTCGAGAGCGGCACCGGCGTCGGACACGATGCCCAGGTCCGGCGCGAAGACGCGGCCGATCTGGGTCGGCTCGATGTCCACATGCACGAACTTGCGGCCCTTGGTGTAGACGTCGACCGAACCGGTGTGGCGGTTGGCCCAGCGGTTGCCGATGCCCAAAACGACGTCGGACGCCAGCATGGCGGCGTTGCCGTAGCGGTGGGCGGTCTGCAGACCGACCATGCCGGCCATCAGCGGGTGATCGTCCGGAATGGCGCCCCAGGCCATCAGGGTCGGGATGACCGGCAGGCCGGCGATCTCGGCGAACTCGACCAGACGGTCGCTGGCGTCGGCGTTGATGATGCCGCCGCCGGCCACCAGCAGCGGACGCTCCGCCGCGTTCAGCATGGCCAGCGCCTTCTCGACCTGGGCGCGGGTCGCCGCCGGCTTGTAGGTGGGCAGCGGCTCGTAGGCGTCGGGATCGAACTCGATCTCGGCCATCTGCACGTCGATCGGCAGGTCGAGCAGCACCGGGCCGGGGCGGCCGGAGCGCATCAGGTGGAAGGCCTGCTGGAAGGCGTAGGGGACCTGGCCCGGCTCCAGCACGGTGACCGCCCACTTTGCGACCGGCTTGGCGATGGACGGGATGTCCACGGCCTGGAAATCCTCCTTGTGCAGGCGGGCGCGCGGCGCCTGGCCGGTGATGCACAGGATCGGAATGGAGTCGGCGGAGGCCGAATAGAGGCCCGTGATCATGTCGGTGCCGGCGGGGCCGGAGGTTCCGATGCAGACGCCGATGTTGCCGGCCTTGGCGCGCGTGTAGCCTTCGGCCATGTGCGACGCGCCTTCGACATGGCGCGCGAGAACGTGGCCGATGCGGCCGTTGCGTTGCAGCGCCGCGTAGAACGGATTGATGGCCGCTCCGGGGACGCCAAAGCAAACGGACACGCCTTCTTTTTCCAGGACATGCACCGCCGCTTCAATCGCCATCATCCTAGCCATGGCTTGGTCTCCTCCCTCGCGTAACGGGTCGCTGTTGCGTTGGATTGAGCTTTCATCAGCGGGGCGGCTATTGGCAAAGTGTTGGCGAATCCTTTCCGCGTGATGGAAATCGCGCCGAACGGGGCAGTCCTTCACGGCGCAGTGGACAATTATGCTGCACTTGCACAGTCCCGATGGCGCTGTCATCGTGGTTGGATGATGGCGATCCCGAGTCCCCGCCTCCTGGCGATCACGGACCGGCGGCAGGCGGCGCAGCCCCTGCCGGATCTGGCGGCGCGGCTGTTCGCTGGGGGCTTGCGCTGGCTGTCGCTGCGCGAGAAGGATCTCGACGAATCCCGGCAGATCGCCCTGGCGCACGCGCTGGTGGAGCGGGCGCGGCCCTGGGGGGCGGTGGTCACGCTGCATGGCGACCCGGATCTGGCGCTGGCCGCGGGGACGGACGGGGTGCATCTGCCGGAGGGGGGCGACGTGGCGGCGGCGCGACGGCGGCTCGGCCCCGGCGCCCTGGTCGGGCTTTCCACCCACGACGCGGAGGGGATTCGGCGGGCCGCGGCGGGCGGGGCGGACTACGTCACGTTGTCGCCCATCTTTCCGTCGCCGAGCAAGCCGGGGTACGGCCCGCCGCTTGGGACGGAGGGGCTGAGACGCTTGGCCGCGGAGAGTCCCCTGCCGATCATCGCGCTCGGCGGCGTGGAGTTGGGCAATATCGGAGACTGTCTGGTCGCGGGAGCCGCCGGAGTGGCGGTCATGGGTGCGGTGATGCGGACACCGGACCGCCTGTCCGGTCTGCTCAAGGCCTTGAAAGGCGGACAACCGTAAGGATGGGAGCCGGGCGAAGCCGTCCTTTCCTTATCGTGGTCCTGGACTTTTCAGTCCGAAATGTGCATCTGGTATCTCATATACGAAAACGATGCGATGCCTTTCGCACGACCGGGCCGGCGCACAGTGGGGTGTTTCCGGACGGCCAGCATTGAGGAACGGTGCCGACCATGAACCCTCCGCCGATCAACGTCCAGCCGCTCGACACCGGATCGACCTTCCGTGCTCAAGCGTATCATGCGTTGAAGCAAGCCATCTCGCAAATGGACATCTACGACCATAACGAGGAGATCCGGCTTGAGGAGCGGCAGCTCAGCGAGTTGCTGGGCGTCAGCCGGACGCCGATCCGCGAGGCGCTGACCCTGTTGGAGCAGGAGGGGTTCATCCGGCTCCAGCCGCGCCGGGGCATCTTCGTCATCCGCAAGACCAAGGCCGAGATCGTCGAGATGATCCAGGTTTGGGCGGCGCTGGAGAGCATGGCCGGGCGGATGGTTGCGACGCAGGCCACCGACGAGGACATCCGCACCCTGTGGGATCTGTTCCGCAACTTCGAGATGCGGAACCCCAAGGAGCATGTCAACGAATACTCCGACGCCAACATCGCCTTCCACAAGAGCATCATCCGGCTCAGCGGGTCCAAGCTGATTCAGGAGATGACCGACAACCTGTTCATCCACATCCGCGCGATCCGCAAGCTGACCATCGGCCAGGACAACCGGGCGGAGCGGTCGATCAACGACCACAAGGAAATCATCAAGGCCCTGGAACGCCGCGACGTCGATCAGGCCGAACACCTGATCCGCGACCACACGCTGGGTCTGGCGGCGCACGTCGAGAAGCATTGCGATTTCCTGGAGTGAGGGGCGACTTCCTGGAGTGAAGGTGCCCCGCCCCCGGTGAGGAGGGAAGGGCACCGATACGGGATCAGGCCGGCACGTGGGTCTTGACCGCGGCGGCAGTTTCGGCCGCGCTGTTCAGACCGTTCGCGGTGATCGTGACCACGCGCAGGCTGTTGGTGGTGCCGGGCGTTCCGAAGGGGACGCCAGCCGTCACGATCAGCGACTGGCCGGGCGTGCCGATGCCTTCCTGGGCGGCGACGAGGCTCGCCCGCTCGACCATCTCCGCGAAATTCGCCACGTCGGCGGTCCAGACCGGATGCACGCCCCAGGCCAGCGACAGCAGCCGGGCGGTCCCGCGTTCGGCGCTGAGGCCGAGGATCGGCACGGTCGGCCGCTCGCGCGAGGCGCGCCGCGCGGTGGAGCCGGTGCTGGTGAAGGTGGCGATGCCGGCGGCCGAGATGGTCTCGGCGATCTGGCGCGCCGCGGCGGACAGGGCGTCCGGGGTGGTCGCCTCCGGGCTCGGATGCTCGGAGTCCATGATGCGGCGGTAGAGGGGGTCGCGCTCGACCCGGCGGATGATGCGGTCCATCATCGCCACGGCCTCCACCGGATGCTTGCCCGACGCGGATTCCGCCGACAGCATCACGGCGTCCGACCCGTCATAGACGGCGGTCGCCACGTCCGACGCCTCGGCGCGCGTCGGCGTCGGCTCGGTGATCATGGATTCCAGCATCTGCGTGGCAACAATCACCGGTTTGCCGGCGGCGCGGCTCAGGCGGATCATCCGCTTCTGCAGGCCGGGCACGTCCTCCGGGGGCAGTTCCACGCCGAGGTCGCCGCGGGCCACCATCACCGCGTCCGACAGGGCGATGATCTCCTCCAGCCGGGGCAGGGCGGCGGGCTTCTCCACCTTGGTCATGATGTGGGCGCGGTCGCCGATCAGGGCGCGCGCTTCCAGGATGTCCTCGGGCCGCTGCACGAAGCTGAGGCCGATCCAGTCCACGCCCAGCGTCAGGCCGAACTGCAGGTCGCTGCGGTCCTTCTCCGACAGGGCGCTGAGGGCCAGCGTGGTGCCGGGGACGTTCATGCCCTTGCGGTCGGACAGCGTGCCGCCGACCATGACCTCGGTCTCGGCGTGGTCGGGGCCGCAGCTCAGCACGCGCAGGCGCATGCGCCCGTCGTTCAGCAGAAGCTCGTGGCCCGGCTCCAGGCTGGCGAAGATCTCCGGATGCGGGACGCAGACGCGGCTGCGGTCGCCGGGGGTCGGGTCCAGGTCGAGGCGGAAGCGGTCGCCGCCGGCCAGGATCACCGCCACCTCCTTGAAGGTGCCGACGCGCAGCTTCGGGCCCTGAAGATCGAGAAGCACGCCGATGGGGCGCCCGACCGTCTCCTCGACCGCGCGGATCTGGCGGTAGCGCTCGGCGTGGTCGCGCTGCGTGCCGTGGCTGGCGTTCAGGCGGAAGACATCCACGCCGGCCTCGGCGAGGACGAAAATCTGGCTGTAGGTCGAGCTGGCCGGCCCCAGAGTGGCGACGATCTTGGTGCTGCGGTTGCGCTGCATGGCGCGGGCCTCCTGAGAGGGCGATGACTTGACAATGACTGGGTGGTGCTTGGAGTGATGCTGCGGCCGGGGCGGGGCGGGGGTCAAACCGGCGCTATGGCTTTTCCACATAGCGGGAAGTCACACGGTTGGTTTGACCGGGAGTGAGCCGTCGGCGGACACTGAACGCCCGCGATCAGCCAGGACGATGCCATGAACACGCCTGTCGAGCCGCTTTCCGCCGCCAGCCTGATCCTTCTGCGCGACAGCGTGGATGGGCTGGAGGTCTTCATGATCCAGCGCCACCGCGACCTTCGCTTCGCGCCCGGCGCCACGGTGTTTCCCGGCGGGCGGCTGGACGCGGAGGACAGCGAGCTTCCCTGGCGGGAGCTGTCGCTGCCGCTGACCGACGACATGCCGCAGCGGATGGCCGCGATCCGCGAGGCGTTCGAGGAGTGCGGGCTGCTGATGACCGGCGGCCCGGTGGACGCTGCTCTTCTTGACGGGCTGCGCAGCGCGTCGGGAGGGACCTTCCTGGGCCGGCTGCTGGCGGCAGGGCTGGAACCGGACGTGGCGGCGCTGGTGCCCTTTGCCCGCTGGGTCACGCCGGAGAGCGTGTGGCGGCGCTACGACACGCTCTTCTTCCTCGCCAAGGCGCCGCCGCGCCAGACCGCCGTGGTCGACGGGGTGGAGGCGGTCGCCGGATTCTGGGGCACCCCGCGGGCCATCCTGGCCGAGGCGGAGGCGGAACGGCTGTCGTTGGTCTTCGCCACCCGCATGACCCTGCTGCGTCTGGCCGGCTGCCGCACGGTCCGCCACGCGATGGAGGAGGCCGCGCGCTTCCATCCCCTGACCCCCATCCTGCCCCGTCCCGCCGACACCCCCGAGGGGCCAGCGTTGTGCATCCCGGAAGGTCTCGGTTACCCCCTGACCCGAGTTCCGCTGGAGCAGGCGCGGCTGGGCTGAGCGCCCAGGCCGTCCGGGGTTCGCGTCGCGCATTTCTGGTGAACAATTCGCCTAAAATTCCGCTATGCGGAATTTCCCGTGCCTTTTTTCGCCGCCGAAGCGTTATCGTCGCAAATGCGACTATTTGTGCATTGCACTCAGTTCGTAAAATGGCATTATGAGGAAATAAGATATCTGTTTGACCGGAAAAATTTTCTGTTCATGTCCATAGGGTGCCTGAACACCACGCCGACGCGAGGATAGGTCCATGCTCCACCAGTCCATCATCCAAGGCTCCACCGATACCAGCGGCGCCATCGCCGTCGGTGCCGCCGTGGTTGCCGGGCACCCGGCGCTGCCGGCGGCCAATGGACAGGCGGCCAATGGACAGGCGATCACTGGGCAGCGGTGGGTCTACGCCTTCGGCTGCGGCGGTGCGGAAGGGCACGGCGGCATGCTGGCGGAGCTGGGCGGCAAGGGCGCCGGGCTGGCCGAGATGGCGCGGCTGGGCGTGCCGGTGCCGCCGGGCTTCACCATCGTGGCGGAGGCCAGCCGCCGGCACCGCGCCGGGCAGGGCGGCTTTCCCGCCGGGCTGACGGCTCAGGTCGAGGAGGCGCTGTCCCGGCTGGAAAGCGTCGCGGGCGCGCGCTTCGGCGGGTCGGAGAACCCGCTGCTGGTGTCCGTCCGTTCGGGCGCGCGGGCCTCGATGCCCGGCATGATGGACACCATCCTGAATCTCGGCCTGACCGACGCGACGGTGAAGGGGCTGGCGGCGTGCAGCGGCGACGCCCGCTTCGCCTACGACTGCTACCGTCGGCTGATCCAGACCTACGGCACAGTGGTGCAGGGGGTGGGCGCCCACGCCTTTGACGCGGCGCTGGAGGCCTACAAGGAGGGGCGCGGGCTGACCCGCGACGCCGACCTGGGCGCCGCCGACTGGCGCGCCGTGGCCGCCGCCTACCGCGAGCTGATCGAGCGCGAGGCGGGGGAGCCCTTCCCGCAGGACGCGCGGACCCAGCTCTACGCCGCCATCGGGGCCATCTTCCGCTCCTGGAGCAACGCCCGCGCCGTGGCCTTCCGGGCGGTGCACGGCATTCCCGACGATTGGGGCACCGCGGCGACCGTGCAGGCGATGGTGTTCGGCAACCGCGGCATCGCCTCCGGCACCGGCGTCGCCCACAGCCGCGATCCCTCCACCGGTGAGGCCGCACTGTGCGGCGAGTTCCTGCCCGACGCCCAGGGCGAGGACATTGTGTCCGGCCTGCGCACGCCGGGGCCGTTGGCCGGGACGGACGCCTCGCTGGAAGCCGTCGCCCCCGAGGCCTTCGCCGAGCTGGGCCGCATCGCCGACCGACTGGAACGCCATTTCGGAGACATGCAGGAGATCGAGTTCACCGTCCAGCAGGGCCGCCTGTTCATCCTCCAGTCGCGCTCCGGCAAGCGGACGCCGGAAGCGGGAGTGCGCATCGCCACAGAGATGGCGCAGGCCGGCATCATCTCGCGGGCCGAGGCGGTGCGGCGCGCCGACCTGCCGGCGCTTGCGGACAGCCTGCGGCCCATCGCCGATCCGGACGCCCCCCGCGAGGTGATCGCCCGCGGTCTGCCGGCCTCTTCCGGCGCTGCCACGGGTGCGGCGGTCTTCACGTCGGACGAGGCCGTCCGGCTGGCGGCGGAGGGCGTGGCGGTGGTGCTGTGCCGTCCGGAAACCTCTCCCCACGATGTGCACGGCATGCAGGTGGCTTGCGCGGTGGTGACCGCCCGCGGCGGAGCGACCAGCCACGCCGCCACCGTCGCCCGCGCCATGGGGCTGCCCTGCGTCACCGGAGCGCGCATGCTGCGCGTCGATCCGGCGGCCGGCGTGATGACGGTGGGCGACCTGACCATCCGGGCGGGTGAGATCATCACTGTGGACGGCGGGGCGGGCCATGTGATCCTGGGCAGCGTGCCGATGATCCGCCCCGAGCCGCCGGAGGCCGTGGCGCTGCTGCTGCGCTGGGCCGAGGGCATCGGCGAGTGATGGCTTGAAGCCATGAAAAAGGCCCGTCGTCCGAGGGAACGACGGGCCTTTTGGCTGGGGCCTTTTTGCTTCCGCCGGGTTCGCGGTCAGTGGGCGTAGACCGGGGATTCCTGAGTCGGGGGTTGGGTGTGGGCGACCATCTCGGTGAGCTGGAGCTTGGTGAAGTCGCGGGCGCTGACGACGCCGACCAGCGTGGAGCCGTCGAGCACCGGGAGATGGCGGATGTGGTGGCGGTCCATCAGTTCCAGTGCGTGGACGAGGCTGTCGTCGGGCGAGCAGGTCTGCGGCGCGCGCGACATCAGCATGAAGACCGGCGTCTTCAGGACCGATGCGCCGCGCTCCAGCAGGGCGTAGACGACGTCACGTTCCGACAGCATGCCGGCCACGGCGTTGCCCTCGGTCCGGCAGACGTCCTTGACCACCAGAGCGCTGATGTTCTCCGACCGCATCAGCCGGATCGCCTCCTCGATGGTTTCGCCGGAACGGACGGTGACGACGCGGGATTCCTTGGTCCGAAGAATGTCGGCGACTTTCATGGCGAGCCCTCCACCAGACAGCGGGTTGCGTAAGCGCGCCCTGCACGGAGACCCCCGCGGGGGACCGGAGCTTGACCGGTGGAACCGCGTCGGGCCGGTCGAAGGCCGTCGGCGGCACCTGGGCATCGGGCAGTGGCAGGCGATGGATATTTGGTATACCAGATGCCACGGCGCGTCAATGGCTAATATAGCAAACAATCAGTGGAATCGCATTTTGTGTGACGATGTCGCCGAACCGCGCGGCCACACCCTTGGCGCTTGCCCGCCTCCTATGGCGTTTGTCAGGGTGCCCACAACGATAGCTGGCATGCCAAATACTTAGAAAAGCTGACGGTGGGGGTGCGATGCTTGCCATGGTGCTGCTGATGGTCGCGGCGTTCGCGTCGGGCGTTCTCAACGCGGTTGCCGGGGGCGGGGCCTTCATCACTTTCCCGGCGCTGCTGTTCGCCGGGGTGCCGCCGGTCAGCGCCAACGTGTCGAGCACCGTCGCCCTGTTCCCCGGCCAGATGGCCAGCGCCTGGGCCTACCGCAACGAGATCCGCGGCGTGACGGAGGTCAGCGTCACCGCCTTCTCCGTGGTCAGCCTCGTCGGCGGCGTGGTCGGGGCCGTCCTGCTGCTGACCACGCCGGACCGCGCCTTCGCCGGGCTGGTGCCGTGGCTGCTGCTGTTCGCGACGGCGGTCTTTGCGGTCGGCAGCTTCATGCCGGCCCTGGCCGCCCGGCTGCGGCTGGGGGGCCGTTCCGTGCTGGTCGTCCAGTTCGTCATCGCCGTCTATGGCGGCTATTTCGGCGGCGGGATCGGCTTCCTGATGCTGGCGGCGCTGACCCTGTTCGGCCTGCGCGACATCCACGCCATGAACGGGCTGCGCATCCTGCTGGCCGCGCTGATGAACGGCGCGGCGGTCGCGGCCTTCTGCCTGTCCGACGCGGTGTCCTGGCCGGAAACCGCCATCATGGCGGTGTCGGCTATCGCCGGCGGCTACGTCGGTGCCCATGCGGCGAAGCGGGTCAGCCGCGACGTGATGAAGTGGGTGGTGGTGTCGATCGGCGTGGGGCTGACCCTGTACTTCTTCATCAAGGGCGCCGGAGCCTGAGGGCGCCCCACACCGGGTCTTGTCAGGGCTGGCCGGGAACGGCGATGGGACGCAGCCCCTTGGCGTAGCTCTTCCACCGCTCCTGGTAGACGGCGGCGGGGGCGCGCATCCGCTCCACATCCTCGTCCGACAGCGTGCGCACCACCTTGCCCGGCGCGCCGAGCACCAGCGAGCGGTCGGGGATTTCCTTGCCCTCCGCGATGAAGGCATGGGCGCCGATCAGGCAGTCACGGCCGATGCGGGCTCCGTTCAGGACGGTGGCGCCGATGCCGATCAGGCTGCCGTCGCCGACGGTGCAGCCGTGCACCATCGCCAGATGGCCGATGGTCACGTTCTTGCCGATGAGCAGCGGGAAGCCGGGATCTACGTGGAGGACGGCGTTGTCCTGGACGTTGCTGCCGACGCCGATGTGGATGCGCTCCTCCTCGGCGCGCATGACCGCGCCCCACCAGACGGACACGTCCTCCTCCAGCAGGATGTCGCCGACGACGGTGGCGCTGGGGGCCACCCAGCAGTTGGGCGACAGGTGCGGGACCTTGTCGTTGAAGGCGTAGATCACCCGTTCCTCCTTCATTCTTCGTGTGGGCCTTCGTATCGGCATCCTACCGCGGAACGGATCGGCGGCGTGAGAATGCTGCACTGCGCTATACCCATAAGAAAATTGCGTGATATGATGGGTGTGCCTGGTTCCCGACCTGTGTGAGGACTCCCATGCCGCTCTACTCCTACCGCTGCACCGCCTGCGACCACGACTTCGAAGCGCTGGTGCGCTCATCGGACACGCCGGTCTGCTCCTCCTGCGGATCGGCGGCGCTGGAGCGGAAGGTGGCGCGCATCGCGCCGGACACCAAGGCCGACAAGTTCCTCAAGACCGCCCGCGGTGCCGCCGCTGCGGAGGGCCATTTCAGCAACTACAGCAAGGCGGAACGCTCGCGCATTTAGCGCGGCGCTCATGTCCCGTCCGGAATCCCGTATTTCCGCAGCTTGTTCGCGATCATCGTGTGCGAGGTGTGGAGCCGGGCGGCCAGCTTGCGGCTGGACGGGTAGCGCGGGTAGAGGCGGCGGAGCAGGCCGCGCTCGAACGCCGCCGCCGCCTCGTCCCAGTTGGACGGCTCGGCGGGCTCGCCACCGGTTTCTGCGTCCATGCGCGCCCCGGCCAGTTCCAGGTCGGCGGCGTCGAGATAGGCGCCGTCGCTCATCGTCACGGCGCGGAAGATGACGTTCTCCAACTGGCGGACGTTGCCCGGCCAGGGGTTGGCGAGCAGGGCGGCGCTGGCGGCCACGGTCAGCCGGCAGGGCGGCCGGCGCGCCTGGGCGCAGGCACGGGCGATGAAGTGCCGGGCGAGCAGAAGGATGTCGTCGCCGCGCTCGCGCAGCGCCGGGACTTGGAGCGACAGCACGTTCAGCCGGTAGAACAGGTCCTCGCGGAAGCTGTGCTCGACGACCATGGCGTCGAGGTCGCGGTGGGTGGCGCTGACCACGCGCACGTCCACCGTCTGCTCGCGGTCCCCGCCGACGCGGCGGAAGCGCCCGTCGTTCAGGAAGCGCAGCAGCTTGGCCTGGAGGTAGGGCGACATCTCCCCGATCTCGTCGAGGAAGACGGTGCCGCCGTGGGCCAATTCCAACAGGCCGGGCTTGCCGCCGCGCTGCGCTCCGGTGAAGGAGCCGGGGGCGTAGCCGAACAGTTCGCTCTCCGCCAGACTCTCCGGAACGGCGGCGCAGTTCAGCGCCAGGAAGGGCTTGTCGCGGCGCGGGCTGGCGCGGTGGCAGGCGTGGGCGATCAGCTCCTTGCCGGTGCCCGTCTCGCCCAGGATCAGCAACGGCGCGTCCACCGCCGCGACCCGCGCCGCCCGCGCCTTCAGCGAGCGGACCGGGGCGGACTCGCCGAGGATGCGGTCGAAGCCGCCCTCGTCGAAGTTTTGCAGCGCGTTCAGCCGCTCGCCCAGCCGGCTCGGCGCGAACAGGGTGACCACCCCGCCGGCGGGGCGCCCATCCTCCACGATGGGCGTGGCGTCCAGCAGGAAGGGCTGGCCGTTCAGCGTGACCTCCTGCCCGGCGGCGAGGCGGAAGCCGTTGTCCACCAGGAGATCGGACAGCTCCGCATCGCCGAACAGCCGCCCGAAGTCGGCGCCGGTCAGGGCGGCCTCGCTGCGCCCGGCGACCGTCGCGGCGGCGGCGTTCGCCACCACGATGCGGCAGGCGCGGTCCACCGCCAGAACCGGGTCGGGCAGGGCGGCCAGCAGGGCGTCCAGGTGCAGCCGTCGCCGCGTGCCGGGCAGGATGTCGATGGGGGTGACGGACTCTACCCCCAGCACGGTGCGCAGCGCGGCGTCGAGCGCGCCGAAGCCCGGCACGTCCAGTTCCGGTGCGTCGATGTGGATATGCGGCGGGTCCACCTCCACCGCCACGACGTTCAGGCGCCGCTTGGCGAGAACGGCCAGGATCTCGTGGGCGATGCCGACCCGGTCGGCAAACAAGACGTCGATGCGCATGGCTCTCCCCGGTCGAGGGGTGAGTGTACCACAATGGGCGCATCTGTAAACTTCCATGTACGTCGTAACGTTTTCTGTACGGATGCAGCAAGCAATTGTTTTGCCCAGTTTATCCAGGGTCCAGGAAGCGCATCTCCGGTGATGTGTAACGATTCGTGTACGGCTTTGTCCGGCGCGCAACCGTCCGCCCCAGTGTTTCCGCGGCTTCCGGCACTTGGCATCGGGTTTGCGAGGCAAGAGCGAACAAATCCGTGATCTCGGGAGCCTTCACATGCGCGTCATCGTCCTCGGCAGCGGCGTCATCGGCGTTTCCACCGCTTACTTCCTGGCGAAGGCCGGGCACGAGGTCACGGTGGTGGACCGGCAGCCCGGCCCGGCGCTGGAGACCAGCTACGCCAATGCGGGCGAGGTGTCGCCGGGCTACTCCGCGCCCTGGGCGGCGCCGGGCCTGATGGCGAAGGCCGTGAAGTGGATGCTGATGAAGCACTCTCCGCTGGTGATCCGGCCGAAGCTGGACCCGGCGATGTGGTCCTGGTGCCTGAAGCTGCTGGCCAACGCCAACGAGCGTTCCTACGAGATCAACAAGGGCCGCATGGTCCGGCTGGCCGAATACAGCCGCGACTGCCTGCGCGCCCTGCGCGACGAGACCGGCATCCGCTACGACGAGCGCGCCAAGGGCACGCTCCAGGTCTTCCGCACCCAAAAGCAGGTGGACGCCGCCGCCACCGACATGGCCGTGCTGGACCGCTTCAAGGTGCCCTACAGCCTGCTGGACGTCGAGGGCTGCGCGGCCGTCGAGCCGGCGCTGCGGCTGGTCAAGGAGAAGATCGTCGGCGGCCTGCTGCTGCCCGGCGACGAGACGGGCGACTGCTTCCGCTTCACCAACGCGTTGGCCGCGATGGCGACGGAGCTGGGGGTGGAGTTCCGCTACAACACCGGCATCCGCAAGCTGGAGAACGACGGGCGCCGGGTTACCGGCGTGGTCACCGACGCCGGCACGCTGACCGCCGATTCTTACGTCGTCGCCATGGGCAGCTACTCCCCGATGCTGGTGAAGCCGTTCGGGCTGGACCTGCCGGTCTATCCGGTGAAGGGCTATTCGCTGACGCTGCCCATCGTCGACCCGGCGGGTGCTCCGGAATCCACGGTGATGGACGAGACGCACAAGATCGCGGTGACCCGCCTGGGCGACCGCATCCGCGTTGGCGGCACGGCGGAACTGACCGGCTTCGACCTGACGCTGCGTCCGGACCGCCGCGGCCCGCTCGACCACGTGGTGAGCGACCTGTTCCCGACGGGCGGCAACCTCTCGAAGGCGGAGTTCTGGACCGGCCTGCGCCCGAACACGCCGGACGGCACGCCCATCGTCGGCCCGACCCCGGTGCGCAACCTGTTCCTCAACACCGGCCACGGCACGCTCGGCTGGACGATGGCCGCCGGCTCGGGCCGGGTGGTCGCCGACGTGGTCGGCGGGCGTCGGACGGAGATCGACATGGACGGGCTGACCGTCGCCCGCTACGGCCGTTCCGCTGCTGCGGCCAGCCGCCCGACGGTTGGCGGCGTGGCCCACCCGACGGCCTGACGGGCCTATTCCCGACGCGCCTGGGCCCCCTGGTTCAGGCGCGCGGTGTTGAATTCCTTCATGCGTGCCGCGTCGAACGAGCCGAGCGCCTTCACCTGATCCGGCGTCGCCTGCAATGTGACGGAGGTCAGGCCCGGCTCCAGCGCCGCCGCTTTCCAGGCCACGGCGTAAGGGCCTTCGCCCTCCGGTTCGGGCGTCACCACGACGGCCTTGAGCGCGCCGTTGCGGTCGAACACCAGATCCTCGACCGTGCCGAAGAAGCCAGCCTCCGTCGCTCCGCCTTCTGTGTTGGCCGGCTGGCCGAGCAGGGCGGAGACGCGCCAGTCACCGGGACGGCTAGCCGCCTGCTGCTGGCGGCGGATCAGGTCCAGCGTGTCGGGGCCGGTGACCGGATAGGCCAGGACTCCGTCCACCGATCCGGGCATGAGCTGGTGCCAGGGCACAGTGAAGCGCGCCTCGCCGACGTCGAGCATGCCGCTGGCCTCGATCACCGCGCTTTCCAGCCGTCCGTCCGGGCCGACGACGAGATCCACCACCTGCCCAAGCTCCTCGCCGAGCAGCCCCTCGACGTCCGTCCCGACGATCACGCCGGCCCGCCAGCCCTGGTAGAGCCGGGGATAGGATGCTTCCGCGGTCCGCACCGTTTCGGCGGACTGGGAAGGTTGTGCCTGGACAGGTTGAGGAACGCCCAGAGTCAGGGACGTGGCGATGGCGAACGCGGCGAGGATGCCCGCCGAAGTGCCGCTGTAACGCATGGGTCTGTGCTCCCGATTGTGACGCGCGGTCCGTCAAAGGGAACATGGGGGGGGCGCGGCGGTTCCGGAGGGAACTCCCCAGAGGTACGCCGGTTGCTGACCGGACAGGCCAACCGAGGAGGTGATCCCATGGCAGGAAAACTGGAGAAGAAGACCGTCGCCGTTCTGGCGACCGACGGCTTCGAACAGGTCGAACTGACCGAGCCGGTGAAGGCGCTGCGCAACGAAGGCGCCGAGGTGCGGATCGTGGCGCCCCAGGGCGGCCAGATTCAGGGCTGGAACCACCACGACAAGGCCGACCGGGTGGAAGTGGACGTCACGCTCGATCAGGCGGACCCCGGCACCTTCGACGCTCTGGTGCTGCCGGGCGGCGTCATCAACCCCGACGCGCTGCGGCTGGAGCCCAAGGCCATCGATTTCGTGCGCAGCTTCGTCCAATCGGGTAAGCCCATCGCCGCGATTTGTCACGGCCCCTGGACGCTGATCGACGCGGGCGGCGCCAAGGGCAAGCGCATGACCTCCTGGCCATCGTTGAAGGCCGATCTCGGCAACGCCGGGGCGAACTGGGAAGACAGCGAGGTCGTCACCGACCAGGGTCTGGTGACCTCGCGCAAGCCGGACGATCTGCCGGCCTTCTGCCGCAAGATGGTGGAGGAGTTCGCCGAAGGCCGCCACGGCTCCCACCGCAGCGCGGCGGAGTGAAAATGCACCGTCCCCTCCCCCTGCGCTGGGAGAGGGGACAAACTCTCTAAACGGACGCCAGCGGCGACAGGCCGTTCTGGATCGCCCACACCGCGGCTTGCGTGCGGTTCTGGGCGTTGATCTTCCGCATCACGTTCTTGAAATGCATCTTCACGGTCGATTCCGTGATGTGCAGGTTGCGCGCGATGGCTTTGTTCGACTGCCCGGCGAGCAGACAGCGCAGGATCTGAACCTCGCGCTTCGACAGTTCGTTGCTGGCGGGCTGGGCGCGCTCCGGCTGCGGGCGCTCGCTGTTGGCGTTGGCGATCAGCAGACTGGCGACGTGGGTCGGATAGACCACCTCGCCCAGCATGACCAGTTGCAGGGCGCGCAGTAGGGACTCGCTCGACATCGACTTGTTCAGATAGGCGTCGGCGCCCGCTTTCAGCGACAGCGACAGCGTGCGGTCGGCGATGGCGTCGGCCAGCACGGCGATGCGGGCGCTGGTGGCGGCGCGCAGGCGCTTCACCCCGCCGGCTTCGTCGTTCGTCGCCTCCCCCAGGGCCACCACGATCAGGTCGGGCTGCACACCTTGCGCGATGGCCGCCTCGGCATCCTCCACTGTCGCGGCGTGGTGGCAGACGCGGAACGGGCCGCCGCTGATGAGCGTTCCCAGCGCCGCCGAAAACAGCCGATCATGGTCCACGAGCATGACGTTCCAGGTTCTCATCGAAACTCCTCCGTGACGCCACCCGTGACGAGCAGCGCACAACGCCAATCGTTGTCCGTTTTCGCCTGGGAAAAGGGAAAAAAGCCGTCTTTATTGTATCGAAAAAGCGTGCTTTACGCTGGTTGTCCCGATGATTTATACGGATGGTCAGGGAGCGGCGCAAGATGCTTGGAAGAAGCTCGATACGAATGAATCATAAATGGCTTCGAAACGATAGAAATTCGCATAGCGCTGCTTCCGCAAAGTCCAAAAGAGGTACCTTTATACTTTTCCGCTGGACAGAAAGCCGAGCTGGATTGGGGCGCTTTTGTTTTCCAAGTCGGCTTTCGGCGGCTTGATGGGGTAGCAAAGCAATGGAAGTTCAGCTGCAGACGCGCGGCAAGGAGCGGTCGGTGGCCGGCAGGGCGCAAACGTTTTTGGTGGTGGACGATCACCCCCTGGTGCGGCACGGCTTCGCCCTCTCGGTGGGGGAGATCCACCCGGACGCGCAGGTGCTGGAGGCTGGTTCGCTGGACGAGGCGATGGCCATCGCCGACCGCACGCCGGATCTGACGCTGGTCCTGTTCGACCTCAACCTGGGCGACCGCAGCGGGCGCGACGGTGTGCGCCGCATGGTCGAGGTGCTGGGGCGCCGCCCGCTTCTGGTCATCTCCGGGTCGGACGAGGTGGCGGACATCGTCGACAGCGTGCGGCTGGGGGCCAGGGGTTACATCCTGAAGACCAGTTCCACCGCGGTGCTGGAACACGCGATCTCCCTGGCTCTGACCGGGGAGACCTTCCTGCCGTTGCCGCGCGCCGTCCTGTCCGGCAACGTCGCGGCGGAGGTCGCGCGTCCTTCGGGCCAAATCCTTGACCGGCTGACCGACCGGCAGCGCGACGTGTTCCAGCTTCTGCTGGCCGGCCATTCGAACAAGGAGATCGCGCGGGAGCTGGGCGTGCTGGAAGGCACCGTGAAGGTCCATGTGCGGGCCATCATGCAGAAGCTGGGCGTGCGCAACCGCACCCAGGTCGCCGTCGTGGCCGCCCGCAGCGGATGCTTCCCCGAAGACGTCTGACGCCTTCCGAAGAAGCCGTTTATCCATCCGAACCATGCCTTTATGGCTAGACGGCCGGCCCGCCATTGCGGCCTGCGGAGACTTTCCGGCACTATGACGGAAACGCCCGACAGGAGGGACAATGACGGGCTCTGTGCGTTTCGTGCTCGGCGGACGGGTGGTGGAGGTGCGGGACGCCGATCCCACCACCACGGTGCTGAACTGGCTGCGCGCCAACGGCCGCCCCGGTTCCAAGGAGGGCTGCGCCGAGGGTGATTGCGGTGCTTGCACGGTGGTGCTGGGCGATCTCGCCGCGGATGGGCGCGTCCGTTACCGTGCCGTCAACGCCTGCATCCTCTTCCTGCCGATGATTGACGGCAAGCTGCTGCTGACCGTCGAGGATCTGGCCGGCGAGGACGGGCAACTGCACCCCGTCCAGGCGGCGATGGTGGACAAGCACGCCTCGCAATGCGGTTTCTGCACCCCCGGTTTCGTGATGGCGCTGTTCGCGCTCCATCATGACGGGCGCGTCGCATCCGGCGGCCTGACCGATGGGGCGATCCACGACGCGCTGGCCGGCAACCTGTGCCGCTGCACCGGCTACCGCCCGATCCTCGACGCCGCCAGGACCATGGCGGCGGAGCGGACCGACGACCGCTTCGACCGGGCGGAGGAGGGCATCGCCACCCTGCTGCGCTCCATCCAGCGCGACGGGTCCCTGACCGTCACCCAGGGCGCTGCCAGCTTCCACGCGCCGCGGAGCGTCGATGAACTGGCGGCCCTGTTCGCCGCGCACCCGAACGCCACGCTGGTGGCCGGGGCGACCGACGTCGGGCTGTGGGTGACCAAGCAGGGGCGCAACCTGCCCACGCTGATCCATCTCGCCCAGGTGCGGGAGCTTCACCGGATCGGCGAGGGGGCCGACGCGCTGGAGATCGGCGCGGCGGTGACCTACACCGACCTGCTGCCGGTTCTGGAGCGCCGTGTGCCCGAGCTGGCCGCTCTGGTCACCCGCATCGGGGCGGCGCAGGTGCGCAACTCCGGCACGCTGGGCGGCAACGTCGCCAACGGCTCACCCATCGGGGACAGCATGCCGGCCCTACTGGCGCTGGGCGCCTCGCTGGTGCTGAACCGGGGCGGGGTGCGGCGGGAGCTGCCGCTCGACCGCTTCTACCACGGCTACCGCAAGAACGACCAGAAGCCGGGCGAGTTCGTCGAGCGCATCCGCATTCCCCTGCCGCGCGAAGGCCAGCGCTTCGCCACCTGGAAGGTGTCCAAGCGGCGGGACCAGGACATCTCCGCCGTCTGCGCCGCCTTCCTGCTGACGCTGGACGGAGAGGGAGGGGTGGCGGAGCTGCGCACCGGCTACGGCGGCATGGCGGCGACCCCGGCCCGTGCCCCGGCGCTGGAGGCGGCGATGGCCGGGCAGCCCTGGACGGCGGACGCCGTGGCGGCGGCCCTGCCGGCGCTCGACGGCGACTTCCGCCCCATGACCGACATGCGGGCCGGCGACCGCTACCGGGCGCTGGTGGCGAAGAATCTGCTGATGCGCTTCCTTCTTCACACGACCGGGGCCGAATTGCCCTCCCTGGAGGCCGTGCATGGCTGACGGCGGCACCATCCAACCGATCCGCGGTGGCGTCCACCGGGGCATCGAGCATGAAAGCGCCCGCAAGCATGTGATGGGCGCCGCAGCCTACACCGATGACATCCCGGAACTGCCCGGCACGCTGCACGTCGCGGTGCGGCTGTCCGAGCGGGCGCACGCGCGCATCCTGGGCATGGACCTGTCGCGGGCGAAGCAGGCGCCGGGGGTGCACGCGGTCCTCACCTACGCCGACGTTCCGGGGGATGGCGACATCGGCACCGTCCAGCGCGGCGATCCCATCCTGGCCGACGAGCTGGTGACCTACGCCGGGCAGGCGGTGGTCGCCGTGGCGGCGGAGACGCTGTTGCAGGCCCGCGCCGCCGCCCGGCTGGTGGAGATGTATTACGAGGATCTGCCGGCGGTGCTGACCGCCGAGGCGGCGCTGGACAAGGGCAGCTTCGTCTCGCCGCCGCTGACCTTCCGGCGCGGCGACGCGGCGGCGGAGGTCGCCGGGGCGCCGCACCGGCTGACCGGCACGCTGGAGGTCGGCGGCCAGGACCATTTCTATCTGGAAGGCCACATCGCCTACGCCATCCCCAAGGAGGACGGCGACCTGCTGGTCCATTCGTCGACCCAGCACCCGGCCGAGGTCCAGCACGCCGTCGCCCAGGTGCTGGGGCGGCCGATGCACGGCATCGCCGTGGAGTGCCGGCGCATGGGCGGTGGCTTCGGCGGCAAGGAGAGCCAACCGGCGCAGATCGCCGCCATCGCCGGCCTGCTGGCGAACACCACGAAGCGTCCCGTGAAGTTCCGCCTGGACCGCGACGACGACATGCTGATGACCGGCAAGCGCCACGACTTCTTCGTGCGCTACGACGTCGGCTTCGACGGCGAGGGGCACATCCAGGGTCTGGAGATGGACCTTGCCGGGCGCTGCGGCGTGTCGCTGGACCTGTCCAACGGCGTGGTGGACCGCGCCATGTTCCACGCCGACAACGCCTACTACCTGCCGGCGGCGCGGGTGACCGGGCATCGCTGCAAGACCAACACGGTGTCCAACACCGCCTTCCGCGGCTTCGGCGGGCCGCAGGGCGTCATCGCCATCGAGCATGTGGTGGACGAGATCGCCCGCTCCCTCGGCAAGGATCCGCTCGACGTGCGCCGCGCCAACCTCTACGGCGGGCCGGGCCGCGACACCACCCATTACGGGATGCCGGTGGAGGAGCCGGAGATCCTGGCCGAGCTGATGGACCGGATCGAGCGGGACGGCGACTACCGCCGCCGGCGGGAGGAGATCGACGCCTTCAACGCCCGCAGCCCGGTGCTGAAGAAGGGGCTGGCGGTGACCCCGGTGAAGTTCGGCATCTCCTTCACCGTCAAGCACCTGAACCAGGCGGCGGCGCTGGTCCATGTCTACACCGACGGGTCCATCCAGGTGAACCACGGCGGGACGGAGATGGGGCAGGGCATCCACACCAAGATGGCCCAGATCGCCGCCCAGGAGTTCCAGATCGACGTGGACCGGGTGCGGGTCACCGCCAGCGCCACCGACAAGGTGCCGAACGCTCCGCCCACCGCGGCGTCCGCCGGCACCGACCTGAACGGCATGGCGGTGCGCATCGCCGTAGGGACCATCCGCGACCGGCTGGTGGCGTTCCTCGCCCAGCACTGCCACACCACGCCCGACAAGGTGGAGTTCCGCGACAACGCCGTCTTCGCCGGGAACCACGCCATGACCTTCGCGGAGGTGGCGAAGCTCGCCTATCTGAACCGGGTGTCGCTGTCCTCCACCGGCCATTACGCCACGCCGAAGATCTGGTGGGATCGCGAGAAGTGCGAGGGGCGGCCCTTCTTCTACTTCTCCTGCGGCGTCGCGGTAACGGAGGCGCTGATTGACACGCTGACCGGCGAGTACAGCTTCCCCCGCGCCGACGTGCTGCACGACTGCTCGGGCAGCATCAACCCCGCCATCGACCTTGGGCAGGTGGAGGGCGCCTTCGTCCAGGGGCTGGGCTGGGTCACGTCGGAGGAGCTGTGGTGGGACGGCGAGGGACGCTTGCGCACCCACGCGCCCAGCACCTACAAGATTCCGACCTCGCGCTCGCTGCCGGAGGATTTCCGGGTGGCGCTCTACACCGACCGCCCCAACCGGGAGGACACGGTGTTCCGCTCCAAGGCGATCGGGGAGCCGCCGCTGATGCTCGGCATCTCGGCGTGGCTGGCGTTGAAGGACGCCGTCGCGGCGGTGGGCGGCCACCGGCTGCCCGTGCGCCTCGACGCGCCCGCGACGCCGGAACGCGTGCTGTTGGCGGTCGAGGATGTAAAGGCCCAAAAGTTGAAAGTAGGGATGGGTTCCACCGGTGGCTGATGCGTTGATGAAGAAGGTCGCCGTCCATGGCGCGGCGACGGTGCGGTTCGAGCATCGCCATGGGGCCACGCGCCTCGCCACGCTCTACCACCACGACCCGCTGCGGGTGCTGCTGCCCGACCCGCGGGCTGGAGACCTGCCCATCGCGGTGCTGGTCACCACCTCGGGCGGGCTGGTCGGCGGCGACCGGCTGGACGTCGCCCTGTCGGTGGGACCGGGGGCGGCGGCGCTGGTGACGACGCAGGCGGCGGAGAAGGTCTACCGCTCCGCCGGGCAGGACTGCCGCATCGACACCCGCGTGACCGTGGAGTCCGGCGGCTGGCTGGAATGGATGCCGCAGGAGGCCATCGTCTTCGAGGGCTCCCGCCTGCGCCGACTGACCCGGTTGGAACTGGAGAGCGACGCCCGCCTGATCGCCGGGGAGATGCTGGTCTTCGGGCGCGCCGCCTTCGGCGAGACGGTCACCCGCGGCCTTGTCCGCGACGCCTGGGAGGTGGTGCGCGACGGCCGCCTCGCCTGGGCCGACGCCCTGCACATGGACGGCGACCTCGCCGAGACGCTGGCCCACCCGGCGGGCTTCGGCGGGGCCGGAGCCTGCGCCACGCTGCTCCACGCCGCCCCCGACGCTGCGACCCGGCGCGACGCGCTGCGCGAGGCGGCGGAGGGGCTGGAGGGCGTGCGGGTCGGCGCCACGGCCTTCGACGGGCTGCTGGTCGTCCGCATCCTGGGCGGCGAGGCGCTGGCGGTGCGCGGCGCCTACGCGGCGCTGTGGTCCCATCTGCGCTCCGCGGCGGCGGGCCTGCCGGTCAGATTGCCGCGGCTGTGGGAGGTCTGAGTCCCCTTGTCAAAGGGGGATTGCCGGCGTAGCTCCGGTCCCATGCGCTTCACCATCGTCACCTACGGGTCCCAGGGCGACATCCGTCCTTACGTCGCTCTTGGGAAGGGTCTGCGGGCCGCCGGGCACTCCGTCGCCTTTCCCGCCGACCGCGAGTTCCGCGAAGTGATCGAGCGGCATGGCCTGGACTACAGCCCGCTGTCCGGCGATCTGCGCGCGGTGACGGGCAGCCGGGAGGCGGACGGGCTGTTCCGCGACGGCATCAACCCCGTCAAGATGATGCGGGCGCTGCTGCGCCTCGGCCAGGACCACGCGCTGGACTGGACGCGGGAATATTGGGAGGCGGCGCGGGGAAGCGACGCGATCATCGCCTCCGGCCTCGCCTTCTACGCGGGCGTCGCGGTGGCGGAGAAGCTGGGCGTTCCGGTCGTCGGGACGGCGTTGCAGCCGATGGCGCCGACGCGGGCCTTTCCACCGCCGATGATGCCGCCCCGGCGCTTTCCCGGCGTCGTGAACTACGCCCTGCATCTGGCGATGATGCAGCTCGTCTGGCAGACCTTCCGGGCGCCGACCAACCGGGCGCGGCGCGCGGTTCTGGGCCTGAAACCCTCCTTCATCGGGCCGGGACCGTTGCTGATGACGGCGAAATGGCCGATGCCCTACGCCTTCTCGACGCATGTGCTGCCGCGGCCGGACGACTGGCCGGACTTCATCCGGGCGACCGGATTCTGGTTCCTGGACGAGTCCGACGCCTACACGCCGCCGCCCGACCTCGCGGCCTTTCTGGAGAGCGGCCCGCCGCCGGTCTATGTCGGATTCGGCAGCATGGCCGGGTTTGATCCCGCCGAGACGACGCGGCTGGTCGTCGCGGCCCTGAACGGACGGCGCGCGGTGCTCTCCGCCGGGTGGGGCGGGATCGACTGCTCGGCCTTGCCGAGGACGGTCCATGGCCTGGAGTCGGCGCCGCACGATTGGCTGTTTCCGCGGATGTCCGCCGTCGTCCATCACGGTGGCGCCGGCACCACGGCGGCAGGCCTGCGCGCCGGCGTGCCGGCGGTGGTGGTCCCCTTCATGGGAGATCAGCCGTTCTGGGGTGCCCGGCTCCACGATCTCGGCGTCGCGCCACCGCCGCTTCCCCGCCGGACGCTGACCGCCGAGGGACTTGCCCGTGCCATCGAGGCGACCGGCGATCCGGGCCTGCGCGGCCGGGCCGCGGCGCTCGGCGCCCGCATCCGGGCCGAGGACGGCGTTGGAAACGCGGTGCGATTCATCGAAGAGGGATTGGCGCACCGCAGCAACGTGGCATAATCCCGCCAACCCAATGGGAAGGCGGAGAGACAGCCCCATGAACCTGACACCGCGCGAGAAGGACAAGCTTCTCGTGGCCATGGCCGCCATGGTGGCGCGCCGCCGGCTGGAGCGTGGCGTGAAGCTGAACCATCCCGAGGCGGTGGCCCTCATCACCGACTATGTGGTGGAGGGTGCCCGCGACGGGCGCACCGTGGCCGAACTGATGCGCGACGGCGCGACGGTGATCACCCGCGATCAGGTGATGGACGGCATCCCGGAGATGATCCACGAGATCCAGGTCGAGGCCACCTTCCCCGACGGCACCAAGCTCGTCACCGTCCACCAGCCGATTCGCTAAGGGGAGCGTCGATGAAACCCGGTGAAATCATCCCCGCCGCGGGCGAGATCGAACTCAACGCCGGCCGCGACACGGTGGAGTTGGACGTCGCCAACGCCGGTGACCGCCCGATCCAGGTCGGCTCGCACTATCACTTCGCCGAGACCAACGAGGCGCTGACCTTCGACCGTGAGACGGCGCGCGGCTTCCGGCTTGACATTCCCGCCGGGACGGCGGTGCGCTTCGAGCCGGGGCAGACGCGGCGCGTGCGGCTGGTCGCCTACTCCGGCAACCGCGTGGTCATCGGCTTCAACGGCAAGGTCAACGGCAGCCTGTAAAGGGCGCCAGCGGAGGGCATCAGACAATGGCGCATCGCATCGACCGGGCCGAATACGCGGCTCTCTACGGCCCCACCGTGGGCGACCGTGTCCGGCTGGCCGACACCGACCTGATCGTGGAGGTCGAGAAGGACCACACCGTCTATGGCGAGGAGGTCAAGTTCGGCGGTGGCAAGGTGATCCGCGACGGCATGGGGCAGGCTCAGACCTCGCGCCAGGGCGGCGCGGTGGACACCGTCATCACCAACGCGCTGATCATCGACCACTGGGGCATCGTCAAGGCCGACATCGGCATCATCGGCGGGCGCATCGCCGGCATCGGCAAGGCCGGCAACCCGGACGTCCAGCCGGGCGTGACCATCGTCGTCGGGCCGGGGACCGAGGTCATCGCGGGCGAGGGCAAGATCGTCACCGCCGGCGGCATCGACGCCCACATCCACTTCATCTGCCCGCAGCAGGTGGACGAGGCGCTGAACAGCGGCGTCACCACCATGCTGGGCGGCGGCACCGGCCCGGCGGCGGGCACGTCGGCCACCACCTGCACGCCGGGACCGTGGCACATGGCCCGCATGCTCCAGGCGGCGGAAGGGCTGCCGATCAACCTCGGCTTCTTCGGCAAGGGCAACGCCAGCCGTCCCGACGCGCTGCTGGAGCAGATCGCGGCGGGCGCCTGCGGCATGAAGCTGCACGAGGACTGGGGCACCACCCCGGCGGCCATCGACACCTGCCTGACGGTGGCGGAGGAGACGGACATCCAGGTGGCCATCCACACCGACACGCTGAACGAGTCGGGCTTCGTCGAGAACACCATCGCCGCCTTCAAGGGCCGCAACATCCACGCCTTCCACACCGAGGGGGCGGGCGGCGGTCACGCGCCGGACATCATCAAGGTGGCGGGCCTGCCAAACGTGCTGCCCAGCTCCACCAACCCGACGCGGCCCTTCACGGTGAACACGGTGGACGAGCATCTCGACATGCTCATGGTCTGCCATCACCTGTCGCCCCGCATCCCGGAGGACGTGGCCTTCGCCGAAAGCCGCATCCGGCGCGAGACCATCGCGGCGGAGGACATCCTGCACGACCTCGGCGTCTTCTCGATGCTGAGTTCGGACAGCCAGGCTATGGGCCGGGTGGGTGAGGTGATCATCCGCACTTGGCAGACCGCGCACAAGATGAAGGTCCAGCGCGGGCGTCTGGCCGAGGAGAGGGGCGAGAACGACAACTTCCGCGTCAAGCGCTACATCGCCAAATACACCATCAACCCCGCGCTATCGCACGGCATCGCCCATGTCGTCGGCTCGGTCGAAGTCGGCAAGCTGGCCGATCTGGTGGTCTGGTCGCCGGCCTTCTTCGGCGTGAAGCCGGACATGGTGCTGAAGGCCGGGACCATCGCGGCGGCGCTGATGGGCGACCCTAACGCCTCTATCCCGACGCCGCAGCCGGTGCATTACCGCCCGATGTTCGGCGCCTACGGCCGCGCGATGCAGGCCAGCTCCCTGACCTTCGTCAGCAAGCTGTCGCTGGAGAACGAGGCGCTGCGCTCGCTCGGCCTGCGGCGCGAGCTGGTCGCGGTGACGGGGGTGCGGGCCGTCGGCAAGAAGCAGATGATCCACAACGATTCCACACCCCACATCGAGGTCGATCCGGAAACCTACGAGGTGCGCGCCGACGGCCAGCTCCTGACCTGCGAGCCGGCGGACGTGCTGCCCATGGCGCAGCGGTACTTCCTGTTCTGAGTGTGGGGTGACGGGTTCGTGATTGGTGTCTTCGATTCCGGGCATGGCGGTCTGACGGTGCTGCGCGCGCTGGTGGCCGCCGCTCCCGGGCGTCCCTTCGTCTATCTCGGCGACCATGCCGCCGCTCCCTATGGTCCGCGCAGCGAGGAGGACATCTACCGCCTGACGGTCCAGGGGGTGGAGCGGCTGTTCGCCGAGGGCTGCGGGCTGGTCGTCCTGGCCTGCAACACGGCGGCGGCGGTGGCCCTGCGGCGGATGCAGCGGACGTGGCTGCCCGTGGCCCATCCGGGCCGCAACGTGCTGGGCGTCCTGGTGCCGATGGTCGAGGCGATCACCCGCGTGCCCTGGATGCAGGACGGCCCCGCCGCCGACTGGCGACCGGAGCCGCGGACGGTCGGCGTCTTCGCCACTCCGGCCACCGTCACGTCGGGCTCCTTCCCGCGCGAGATCGGCAAGCGGGCGCCTGACGTGCGGGTGGTGCAGCAGGCCTGCCCGGACCTCGTCCCGCTGATCGAGCGCGGGGCGGGGGACGCGGAACTGGCTCCGGCGGTGCGCGGCTATGTGCGGGCGCTGCTGGCGCAACTCGGCGGCCAGCCGCTGGACGCGGCGGTGCTCGGTTGCACCCATTACCCGCTGGTGGCGCATCTGTTCGCGGAGGCGCTGCCGCCGGGGGTGGAGGTGCTGTGCCAGCCCAGTCTGGTCGCCCGGTCGCTGGACAATTACCTGGAGCGCCACCCCGAATACGCCCCGGCCCCGGCCCCGACCGCTGGCGAGGCGGCGGGCGCCCTTCGTTTCTTCACCACGGGAGCGGCGGAACCGGTCGGCGCCCTCGCGGGACGTTTCTTCGGCCGGCCCACACCCTTCGAACGGCTTTCTCCATGACCGACACGCTCCGCCGCGCCACCCGAGTCCACGCCCGCGGCCATTGGCCCGCCGAGCGCGAGGCCGGCACGGTGACCCTCGCCTTCGACGACCGCCATCGGCGGCGCATGGTGATGACGGACGATGCGGGTGCCGACTTTCTGCTGGACCTGCCGCGCGCGGTCGCGCTCGACCATGGCGACGGGCTCGAACTGGGCGACGGCGCCTTCCTGCGCGTGGTCGCCGCCGACGAGGAGCTGATGGAGGTGCGCTGCGGCGGCGGGACGGAGGGCTTCGCCCGCATCGCCTGGCACCTCGGCAACCGCCACCTGCCGGTGCAGATCGTCGGCGAGACCATCCGCCTGCGCCGCGACCATGTGATCGAGGACATGCTGAAGGGGTTGGGAGCCAGCGTCGCGGCCATCCAAGCGCCCTTCGCGCCGGAGGGCGGGGCGTACTCGGGGCAGGGGCATGGCCATTCGCATGGGCATGATCACTCCCACGACCATGGGCACGACCACGACCATGGTCATTCGCATTCTCACAACCATTCGCACTCTCACGGGCACTCCCATTCCCACAGCCACTCCCACGGCCATTCGCATGACTGAGGGCGCTTGCCCCCTCCCTAACCCTCTCCCGCTTCGCGAGGGAGGGGATTTGAGCGAGGATAGGCACCCTCTCCCGCGCAGCGGGGGAGGGTCGGGGTGGGGGTCCGTCTCGGCCACCCACCTCACCAAGCTCCTCGCCTGGCTGTCGCCGTCCTTCCCGGTCGGCGGCTTCTCCTACAGCCACGGCATCGAGGCGGCGGTGGAGCAGGGCCTCGTCCGCGATCGCGACACGCTGGCGCGCTGGATGGACGGCATCCTGCGCCACGGCGCCGGGCGCACCGACGGCATGCTCTTCGTGGCCGCCCATCGCGCCGTGCTGGCGGGCGACGAGGCGGGCTTCGCCTGGGCGGTCGAGCGCGCCGACGCCATGCGCGCCTCCTCGGAAACCGCGCTGGAGAGCCGCGCGCAGGGGCGGGCCTTCCTCATCGCCGTGCGCGCCGCGTGGCCGCTGGAGGGGATGGAGCGCTGGGACCAAGTGATCGCCGGCACCGGCCGCCCGGTCGCCTACGCCGTCGCGGTGGCGCTGGCTGCCGCGTCGATCGGCGTGCCGGAAGGCCCCGCCCTGTCGGCCTATCTGCACGCCTTCGCCGCCAACCTCGTCTCCGCCGGGGTGCGGCTGGTGCCGCTGGGGCAGACGGACGGGCAGAAGGCCCTGGCGGCGCTCGATTCCGTGGTGCACTCTGCGGCGGAGGCCGCGCTGGCCGCCCCGCTCGACGATCTGGGCAGCCGCGCCATGGCCGTCGATTGGACCTCCATGATCCACGAAACCCAATACACGAGGTTGTTCCGCTCATGACCGCCCCGATTTCCAAGAGCCATGGTGGCCCCCTGCGCGTGGGCATCGGCGGGCCGGTCGGCTCCGGCAAGACGGCGCTGACCGACGCGCTGTGCAAGCGCATGCGCGACGACTGGGAGGTCGCGGCGATCACCAACGACATCTACACCAAGGAGGACGCCGAATTCCTCACCCGCTCCGGCGCGCTGAAGCCGGACCGGATCATGGGCGTGGAGACCGGCGGCTGCCCGCACACGGCGATCCGCGAGGACGCCTCGATCAACCTCGCCGCCGTCGACGAGATGAACCGCAAGTTCCCGAACCTCGACCTGATCTTCGTGGAATCGGGCGGCGACAATCTGGCGGCCACCTTCTCGCCGGAACTGGCGGACCTGACCATCTACGTCATCGACGTGTCGGCGGGTGACAAGATTCCGCGCAAGGGTGGTCCGGGCATCACCCGGTCGGACCTGCTGGTCATCAACAAGATCGACCTTGCCCCGCTGGTCGGCGCCAGCCTGGAGGTGATGGACCGCGACGCCAAGAAGATGCGTGGCGACCGGCCCTTCGTCTTCACCAACATCAAGACGGGGCAGGGGGTGGACGCGGTCCAGTCCTTCATCGTTCAGCGGGGCGGGTTGCCGCTTCCGGGCTGACCGCTTCGCGGAAGAAGCATTCGCGGAACCTCCGCCTTGGCCGTGCTGTTTTCCAAGCGTGAGAACCACACGCACGGAAACCAAGCCGGAGGCACCCACGATGAAACGCCTGCTCCTCAGCGCCGCCATGATCGCGGGGGCGCTCGGGCCTTGGCCGGCGCTCGCCGAGACCTGCCCGGAGGGGGTGAACCGGCTGGGCCAGCGCATCGGCGCGCTGGAGGCCGCCGGCAACCAGTCCCCCGCCTCCATCAGCCCGCAGGAGATCGGCCAGCTCCGCGCCCTGCGCCAGACCGCCGAGCGCGCCGGGCAGCGGGGCGGCGAGCCGGCCTGCCAGACCATCCTGGGCGAGGCCGACGCCTTGCTGCGCGCGGTCGAGCATCCGCGCGTGGTCGCCGCCGACGACCTGTCGAAGGCCAAGCTGCACAACGCCAGCGGCGAGGAGATGGGCTCCATTTCCGAACTGGTGGTCGATCCGAACACGGGGCGCGTCGCCTACGCCGTGGTCGAAGCCGGTGGGTTCCTCGGTCTGGGCGAGCGCAACTTCCCGGTTCCCTGGGCATTGGTCCAGCCGGCGCAGGCCGGCGATGGCTATGTCCTGAACGTGACCAAGGATCGGCTGACCGCGGCGCCGCAGTTCACCCGCTCCAACCGCCCGGACATGTCGGACCGGCAATGGGCGGTGGCGCTGCACACCTATTACGGGGTCCAGCCCTATTGGATGCGCGACGGTGCGGCCCTCGCCGCGGTTGGTATGCCGGAGGGCGGCGCTACGGGATCGCCGCAGCTTCAGTCGGAAGTGCAGCGCCTGTCGCAGGAGGTGGACCGGCTGAACCGCGAGCTGTCGCAGGCCCGCACGCTGGCCGATACGGCCCGCAAGCCCGACGGGACGGCACAGCCGGGCTCGTCCGGTTCGACCGGCGGCACACCGGCGCCGGACCAGGGCGGACACCAGGGCGGGTCCACGCCGCCCGCCCCGCAGCAGTGACCATAGAAAAAGATCGAGGAGAGCAGCGATGGCGATGACGAGCCAACAGGGCATGGGCAGCCGCGACGCGGCCCTGCCGGACGATCTCGAACGCATGATCAACGTCGGGCACACCGAACGCCTGGTGTCGCTGGTCGGCGGCGGGCTTCTCGCCGTGCTCGGGCTGCGCCGTCCGACCGTCGGTGGGGCGGCTCTGGCTCTGGCCGGCGGCGCCCTGGTCGCCCGCGGGCTGACCGGCTATTGCCCGGCCAAGGCGATGATGGAGGATTTGGGCGGCTATCACCACGGGGCGGGCACCCCCGCCGAAGACGTGGATCAGGGTGTCCACCGGTACTCGCGCCATCCCGGTGACATCTACGACGACGCCGACGAGAAGGAGAAGGTGGACGAGGCGTCGATGGAATCCTTCCCGGCCAGCGATCCGCCATCCTTCACGCCCGGCGCCGTTTGATCGTCTCCGGTTCCATAAAAGCTGGTCCGATGAAAAGGCCCCTCCAGAAGGTGGGGCCTTTGTTTTTGTTGCGGTATTCGGTATGAATACGCAAGAAAGAGGTATGGATTACCGCTGCGGACTTCGCGTCTTCGCTGTGTGAAGGCTGTGTTACGGATAAACAAAGCGATAATGTCGGATATATTGCGACTTTAACAAGTTGCCTATGACCTTCGATTGCATTATGGTGCGTTGCACAATTCGAGTGATCCGATCTGGCGCACTCTGAATCCGGCCACCTTGCAATCCGGGAAAGCCAGCCTATGACCACGATCATCCCCGCCGCCGCCACTCTTGAAGGCAAGAAGGGCCTCGTGCTCGGCATCGCCAACGATCAGTCGATCGCGTGGGGCTGCGCCCGCGCATTCCGCGCTCTGGGCGCGGATCTCGCGGTCAGCTACCTCAACGACAAGGCGAAGCGCTTCGTCGAGCCGCTGGCTCAGCAGCTCGAAGCGGAGATCTTCGAACCGGTGGACGTCACCGGCGAGGGCGAGCTGAAGGCCATCTTCGAGAAGATCGAGCAGAAGTGGGGCAAGCTGGACTTCGCGCTGCATTCCATCGCCTTCGCTCCGAAGGACGACCTGCACGGCCGTGTCGTCGATTGCTCGCGCGAAGGTTTCCAGATGGCGATGGACGTGTCCTGCCACTCCTTCATCCGCATGGCCCGCTACGCGGAGCCGCTGATGAAGGACGGCGGCTCGCTGTTCACCATGTCCTATTTCGGCGCCAACCGCGTGATCGACAATTACGGCGTCATGGGTCCGGTGAAGGCCGCCCTGGAAGCCAGCGTGCGCTATCTGGCGGCGGAACTGGGCCCGAAAGGCATCCGCGTCCACGCCATCTCCCCCGGCCCGATCAAGACCCGCGCCGCCTCCGGCATCGCGCATTTCGACGAGCTGATGGAGAAGGCTGCGGAACGCGCGCCGGAGCAGCGCCTCGTCACCATCGAAGAGGTCGGCTACACCACAGCCTTCCTGGCGACCGACGGAGCCAAGGGCATCACCGGCAGCACCACCTATGTGGATTGCGGCTATTCGATCGTCGGCTGATCGGACGTTGTTTGACAGGTAAGTTGGGGCGGCTGATCGTCGCCTCTTCTTCGTAAGATCGATGTGAAGGCAGGCGGAAACATGACGTTTCCCCTGCCTTTTCACGTCTTTGTTTTGGTGCGGCAAAATGCCATGTGACGATCGTATGCGTTCGTTTTGTAGAAAATGCGCCCATAATGCAGGCAAAGGCCGCTGGTCGCGGAGTCGGCGGTAACAAGGGGCGCGGCGTCTGGTATTTACGGTTCCTTGACGGTTTGCGCACCTTGATCTTCAGTTGCGCAGATACGGCGCGCTTCCCTTCAATGCGGTGGCTTTCGGCGGAATTGCCCGGTGGCCGCGGAAGACAGGGTGCGGAGGGTTCATGAGTGTCATTACGTGGAGGCGGCAGCTCAGCGTCGGCCAGCCGTCCATCGACGAAGATCACAAGCACCTGATCGAGTATCTGAACGAACTGGACGCCGCGTTGAATTCGCGCAGCTTCATGCCGGTGCGCGTTGCCAAGATCCTTATGAAATTGCTGGAATACACCCAGCAGCATTTCGCCCGCGAAGAAAAGATCATGCAGGCCGTGCATTACCCGAAGTTCGAGGAGCATGTCCGCCAGCATCACGAGGCGGTGCGGACGCTGAGTGAACTGTCCGCGGTCTTTACGCGGGACCCGACGCATCAGAACGCCGAGCGGATCTACACCTTCACCGCGAACTGGCTGGTCCACCACATCATCATGCAGGACACGCAGCTGACGCCCTATGTGCGGGGCGTCTGGGTCTGAGGGCCGGGCAGGGCGTTACAGGAAGGCGCTGCGCCGCCGGCCGGCGGCGTTCTCCCACGCCCACTCGACGACAAGGCTCAGCAACCGCTCCAGAGTCGGACGCAGCTGACGCGCCGACTCCTCGCGGAAGCCGAAGGGAGCCTCTTCGTCCATGTAGGTGAGCTGCGACAGTTCGAGCTGGATCGAATGGATGTTGTCGGCGGGATTGCCGTAGCGGCGGGTGATGAAGCCGCCCTTGAACCGCCCGTTCTGCACCGAGGAGAAACGCCCGGTCGCGGTGAGCACGTTCATCACACGGCCGACCAGTGCCGGCGAGGCGCTGGTCCCCTCCGCCGTGCCCAGGCTGAAGTCCTGGATCTGCCCGTCGAAGAAGCGCGGCACGCGTGACCGGATGGAATGGGCGTCGAACAGCACCGCCACGCCGAAGCGTTCCTTCAGCGCCTGAAGCTCGCCGTTGAGCTGCTCGTGATAGGGGCGCCAATAGGCGGCGATCCGCCGCCGCACCTCCGCCGCGTCCGGCTCCTGTCCCGGGTGGTAGACCGGCTGGTGATCGAAGGTGGTGAGGGGACAGAGTTCGGTGCTGCTGGCGCCGGGGGCGGGAAGGGCGCTGTCGGGATCGCGGTTGAGGTCGATCACATAGCGCGAGAGGATGGGCTTCAGGAAGCCGATGCCCAGCGCCGGGGCGAAGTGATAGAGCCGGTCGAGATGCCAGTCGGTGTCCGGCATCGCCAGGGCGGAGTCGGTCATGGTGGCCGCGATGTCCGGCGGCACGACGGTGCCGACATGCGGGATGCTGAGCAGGACGGGGGTTTCCCCCGGCTGGAAGCGGAACGTCTCCATGCCAACACCCTTTGTTTCCTGGCCCGATTCTTCAAGCCATTCGTGCAACAACGGTTTGATGCGCCGCAGCATGATCGGAACTATGCGGCGCAACCGGCATGGCGGTCAAATCCTATTGCGTATTTGTTATAAAGGCTTCAACAGGTTGTGGCGGCCGGGGCCGCCGCAACCGCCTTACGCTTCCAGATCCCCTTCGCTTTCCTCCGCCACATGGTCGACCATGTCCGACAGGACGCGCCGTATGTGCTCGTCGGTGATCAGGTAGAAAACGCGGTTGCCGCGCCGTTCCGCCTGGATCAACCGTCCCGCCCGCAGCAGGCGGAGGTGATGGCTGACCAGGGACGGCGACAGGCCCAGCGCCGCCGCCATGTCGCCGACCGAGGTCGACGTGTCCAGGCAGGCCAGGATGATGCGCAGCCGGCTGGGGTCGCTCATCAGGCGGAACATGTCGGCCAGTTCGGTGGTCTGGTCTTCGGACAGGCGGAGATGCGCCGGCTTGTCCTTCGGTGCTGACCCTTTTTGCATGCCGCGTTGATTCCCGCTCGTAAGGTTTTTATCGGTGGTTGCCGCTCTTACAAAGTATAGGTCGGCGGCCGCGTCAATCCCATAGGTCGGCGAAGCGGTGCCCGAAGTCGCTGAGCGGCGGCATCTTACGTATGGCCTATCGCTCGCCTGTTGACCTTGGGCGGAGGCTCGGGAACAATTCGGCCACAAGCACGACGGTCTGGGGCAAGGCCGCACAGGATGCCTTCAACGATCCAATGAACGGGATCGAAGAACGGTCGAACGAACGACCGAAACGGGCAGGATCGAGGGGGAGGAAGCCATGACGTCGCGCCGACAGGTTCTGCTGCCGCTTGCGCTGGCCCCGGTGGCCGGCTGGGCGATTTGGGCCACCAACGCCAGCGAACCCATGCATCCCGCCGGACCGTTCCATCTGCCGCTGGACGACACCACGGCTTTGTGGCGGGATCTGGTGCAGGTCCGCATGGAGGGGCCAGCCGCCAATCCGGTCTTTCCGACCCGCGTCAAGGCGTTGGAGGGAAAGCTGGTGACGGTGCGTGGTTTCATGGTGCCGCTGAGCGACGCGCCTTCCCACAACCGCTTTATCCTCGCCGCCAATCCCATCTCCTGCCCGGCCTGCCACAGGCCCAGCCCTTCCACGATGCTGCACGTCCACAGCCAGATCCCGATCCGCGAATCGCAGGCGCCGGTGCTGATGACCGGCACGTTGCGGCTGAACCCTCTGGAGGGGTTGTTCTATCGCCTCGATAGGGCTGAGTTGCGCTACGCCTGATCGTTGCGGTTCCAATCGGTTATTCCTTTTTTCGGCGAGTCATGAAATCCTGACACCTGTTCGAGTCGGGCGGGTGACGGGAAACGCGTGGCCGGAAGGATTGTGGCTTCGTGGCGTGCCGCCGGGTTGTTCCTGGCGCTCGTCCTCTACGGCCTGCTGAGCGCGCCGGCACCGGCAGAGATCCGCCCGGCGGAGGCGGCCATTGGCGCGCTGCTGGTGCTGGGTGTCGGGGTGCTGCGCCCCCTGTGCGTGGCGACGGGCCAGACATTGCTGGAGCGTGCTTCGCCACCATGGGAGATGCCTGCGGTCCTGGCGCTGTCGGTGCTGTTGTGGTGCCCGCTTGTGCGCGGCGTGTGGCTGGACTGGGCGCCGGGCGACATGATGCGCGACGTGGTGCCGCTTCTTTATCTTTTCCTCCCGGTGCTGCTGGTGCCGATGCTGCGCGCCGCTCCCGACCGTGCGGTCGGCCTTCTGGCCGGTGGTCTTGCCGTGGCCGGTGTGGGGTTCGCGTTGCGTTGGTGGAAGCAGGCGGACTGGGGCTTCGGCGCCGTCGGCTTGCGGGCGATGGCGGATGGCGGCGTCTATCTGCTGAACGCGCCATCGGTCCTGTTCGCCGCGATTGCGCTGCCGGCCTTCGGAATCGGAATGCTGACGCAGGGTGGGTGGCTGCGGCGTGCCGCCGGTGTGGCTTCGATTCTGGGTGGCCTGTTGTGTCTGGTGGCGCTGGCCGGAGCGGTGCACCGCATGGCGTTGGGGCTTGCCGCCGTGGCCTTCGCCGCTCTGGGGCTGTGGTGGTTGCGCCGGGCACCCTTGGCTGGGTTGGGCTTGGCGGTGGCGGCGCTGCTGTCGGTGGCGCTGTTTCCCGAGACTTTGTTCGGCGCTCTGGGGCAGGCGGCTGAGAAAACCCGGCTGGCCGGGGCCAACACCCGGTGGGAAGAGGCGGAGGCCGCCCTCGGGCAGGCCCTGTCCTCTCCGGCCGCCTTCCTGTTCGGGCAGGGGTGGGGGGCGCTCCTCGCCAATCCTGCGGTCGGCGGATGGCACGTGTCCTACACCCACACGCTCGTGACCTATGCCCTGGCCAAGACCGGGGTGATCGGCCTGTGCGCCCTGATTGCCTATCTCGGCGGACTTGCTCCGCGTGTGCTGGCGCTCCTCCGTTCCGATCCTGCGCTCGGCTGGGCGGTGTCGGCGCCGCTGCTGATGGCGCTTGGGGCGCACACCAGTTTCAAATACCTCGACACCGGTCTTTTGCTCACCTTGGCCGTGCTGGCGGCGGAGCGCGGGAAGCGGTTGCCGCCGCGTTGAAGGAAATGCATACTTATGCGTGTTGAACAATTGCAGAGATCCCACCTCCGTGGATTCTCCATCCATCCTGTTCGTCAACCGTGTGTTTCCTCCGGACAAGGGAGCGACCGGGCGTTGCATGTCCGACTTGGCGGGGCGGATGGCGGCAATGGGCTGGCGGGTCACCGTCGTCGCGGACGGGTGCGGACCCAGCGATGCGCCGCCGGGTGTCGCCGTTCGCCGCACCGGTGGGGATGCTCCGCATGCTGAACGGGCGGTGCCCAGAGCCCCGCGACTGACCGCCCGCGGTTATCTCGCCGCCGCGGTTCGGCTGATTCAGCGGGCGTTGCGCCTGCCGCGGCACGACGTCGTGGTGACCATGACCGATCCGCCCCTGTTGGGCTGCGCCGGTCCGCTGATTGCCGCCCGACATGGCGCGGCGTCCCTTCATTGGAGCCAGGATGTGTTTCCGGCACTGTTGCCGGTGCTCGGCATCCACTTGCCGGAACCGCTGATGCGGATGACGGAGCGGGCGAGTGCTCGGGCGCTTTGCAGCCACGACGCGGTGGTCGCCATCGGGCGCTGCATGGCGGGACGGCTGGCGGCGGCGGGGGTGCCGGCGGAACGGATCACCGTCCTGCCGAACTGGTCCGATCCGCGCATCCGGCCGGTGCCGCGCGCGGACAACCCGTTCCGGCGGGAGCATGGGCTGGGCGGCTGTTTCACCGTGGCCTATTCCGGAAACATGGGGCTGGCCCATCCGATGGATCCTCTGCTGGATGCGGCGACTCTGCTGGCGCGCAGCGATCCCGGCATTGCGATTCTGTTGATCGGGGAGGGGCGGCGACGGGCCGCCGTGGCGGAGACGGTGGAACGGCGCGGGCTGACGAACGTCCGGTTGCTCCCGCTCCAGCCGCCGGACCGTCTGGCCGAAAGCCTGTCCGCGGCCGATCTGCATCTGGCGACCATGGACCCGCTGGCCGAAGGGCTGCTGGTGCCCAGCAAGGTGGCCGGCGCGCTGGCGGCCGGCCGGCCTTGCCTGTTTCTAGGGCCGGCGGGCAGCGATGCAGCGGCCATGCTGGAGGGCTGCGGGCAAAGGTTGGCGCCGGACGACGTGGCGGGGCTGGCCGCCGCGATCCGCCGCTATGCCGGCGATCCGCTGTTGTGTGCGGCACACGGGGCACGCGCGCTGACCGTCGCATCGGCTTGGGACGCCACGGCGGCGGCCCGGCGATTCGCATCGCTGGCCGAGATGCTGCGCCAGACGAGGCTGCGCGGCGCGACCGTTCCGCCCGGGCGGGGCCTCCCCCATGCCTGATGGAATGCCGCTGCGCCGCTCCCCGTTGGAGGCCGAAAGGGTGGAATCGGGACTGCGGCTGCGGCGGTTCCTGCGGACGTTTCGGGAGGGCTGGCCGATTCTGCTCGTTGGGACGGTTTTGGGTGTGGTGGCGTCCGTGACAGCCTTGCGGCTGGTGGTTCCGCAATACACTGCGGTGATGGTGATCGGGCCGACCGCGCGCGTCGGTGCGGCGGCCATGGGGGCGCGGTTGCCCGTTCTGATCGGCAGGGAATCCGCCGCCGCCGCGTCGGAACCCGGTCCGGGGGACGAAATCCTCTCGGATTTCGCGCGTTACCTCCAACTGTTCACCTCCATTCCGGTGGCGGAGCGGATGATGGCGGATCCGCTGCTGCTGCGTGGTCTGTTTCCCGACCGTTGGGACGGGGAGGTGGAGGCTTGGCGCCCCGCGCCCGGTCCCATGGCGTCCGCCAAGCGGATGTTCCTGGCGCTGGTCGGCTGGTCGGACTGGGTGGAACCCGATGCGGAGCGGGTGGCGAGCGCTCTTCAGGACCGACTCACCGTTGACATGGTGGGCAGCGGGCCGATGCGGCGGCTGCGCCTTCGCCACGCCGACCGCGCCATGGCGCTGCGGATTTTGTCCGCCGCCGCCCAGGCGACCGACGCCCATCTGCGGGCGGAGGCGTCCCGGCGCAGCGCCGCCCAGATCGCCCACGCGCGTGCCCGTCTGGCCGGGATCACCGTGGCGGAACACCGGCAGGCCCTTGCCAACTTGCTGTCTGAGCAGGAACGGATCGCCATGATGATCGAGGTCGATCTGCCGCTGGCGGCGGACGCCATCGAACCGCCCGCTGCGGCGCAGCGCCCGGATTGGCCGAATCCCCTGCGCGTGGTTCCCATGGCGGCGTTGGTGGGGCTAATGGCCGGGGCGATCACCGTCAGCCTGCGGCGCCTGTGGCGGGCCGGGGGAGAGGCGGTTCCATGATCCCCGTGTCGGTCGTGGTGATGACCCGCAACGAGGCGGTCAACCTTCCCCTCTGCCTGTCCGCACTGGGGAGTTTCGCCGAGCGCTTCGTGGTGGACAGCGGCAGCACCGACGGAACGCCGGCCATCGCCGAGGCGGCGGGCGCACGGGTCGTGCCCTTCCGGTGGGACGGGCGGTATCCGAAGAAGAAGCAATGGTGCCTGGACCAACTGCCGTTCCGCCAGGACTGGGTCCTGTTCGTCGATGCGGACGAGCGACTCGGCGGCGCGCTGGTGGAGGAGATCGCGGCGCTCATGAGCGCGGGGCCGCGGCATGCCGGCTACTTCATCGATGGGCATCCGGTGTTTCTTGGCCGGCGCCTGCGCTTCGGCGCGCGCAACCGGAAACTCGTCCTGTTTGACCGCCGGAAGGCGCACTTTCCGACTGTGCCCGACCTCGACGTTGCTACCATGTGGGAGGTCGAGGGCCATTATCAGCCGGTGATCGCCGGCACCGTCGGACGGCTGCGCCACAGCCTGACCCATTCCGACGACAAACCGATCGCGGCGTGGTTCGACCGGCACGCCCGTTACGCTGATTGGGAGGCGGCGCTGCGGACGGATGGACGGATGGTGGACCTGATTCGGCGGGAATCCGGCGCGCGCCGTTGGCTGAAGGCTTGGTTCGGCGTGGTGCCGGCGCGCCCGCTCCTGGTCTTTCTGTATGGGTATGTTTGGCGTTTGGGGTTCTTGGACGGCAGTCCGGGATTCCAACACGCGCTGGCGCGGGCCTTTTACTATTGGCAGATCGGCCTGAAGATCGCGGACGCGAGGCGGCGTGCCGGGCCTCCCGCGTCCACCGATGACTGAGGGTCGAACGACGGTGCCGTGCCTTACACCGCTTCGTCCAGGGCGCGCTCGCCGCCGAGGGCCTTGAGAAGGTCGAAGGTGCGCTTGCGCACGGAGGAGTCCTCGATGCGGTAATAGGCCCGGACCAGTTCCAGGGTTTCACGGCGGGCCATCGACTCGAACTCTTCCGTCTCGGACGGCGGTACGTCGGGCGACGGGGTGGCGATGTGCTCCGGCGACGGCATGTCCTCGAAGAAGTAGCTGACCGGGACGCCCAGAACCTGCGACAGGTTGAACAGGCGGCTGGCGCTGATGCGGTTGGACCCGCGCTCGTACTTCTGGAGCTGTTGGAAGGTGATCCCGACCGCCTCGCCCAGCTTCTCCTGGCTCAGGCCGAGCAGAGTGCGGCGCAGCCGAAGCCGGGCGCCGACATGAATGTCGATGGGGTTGGGACCCTCGCCACGGCGTGACAGTGTGTGGGCGGGCGATAGCTTGGATTTCGTGGCACTCATAATAGACCCTCAGTATGGAGGTGGACGTCGCCACCAGGGAAATTGGTTAGTTCAGAAAGTAAATTCTATGCAACTTTTCGTGCGCATCAACAGCTAGATGCGTGAAACAGTCGGCAAAGCTTATGAAAGAAACGATCGTTCATTTGATGGGAAACGATATTTCGCGTAAAGCCATGGAATTGTCTGGCGCAAGGTAATGGCAAGCCATTGTAATCCCCATATTGTTGCGTTGGCCGTTCGGCCCAGCCCAAGCAGCTCGCGGCGGATGATTGCCTGCTCCCGCCGGCCACGCGCCGGGTCCTGCCGGGACCGCCCGCCGGGGGCAAAAATGCATACCGGAAGTGGCAAGCGGTGGGCCGGGTCCCCTCGCTTGAGGACCGTCAAGGTGAACGCATAGTCGGCGGCCAGCGCGTGCCGCAGATCGAATCGGACTCCGGGCAAGGCAGCCATTCGGTAGACCATGGCTTGGTGATGCGTGAACATGCCCAGCAAGGCGCGGCGGTGCGAGCGCGCCGGCTTCACGACCAGCCTCCCGCCGGGAAGCTCCTCCAGCGCGTCCCCATAGAACAGGGCGGCATCCGGACGCGCGGCCAGGATGGGGATAAGCCGCTCCAGAACCCGACCGTCGGCCAGCCGGTCGCCGGCGTTGAGGAACAGGATGTGGCTGCACGGAGAGGCGCAGGAGGAGGACCGCTCGGCAATGGCATCCAGCGCGACGTTCATGGCGTCGTACAGGCCGCGGTCAGGCGACGAGCGCCACCAGGCCGCTTCGTCCCCATGGCGGGCCAACCATGCGGCCGTCCCGTCCGTGGAAGCGCCATCCGCCACGAACCAGTCGTAGGCCGCCACGGTCTGGGCGCGCAGGCTGGCGTGGGTGCCGAGCAGGCCGGGCAGGTCGTCGCGGACCACGGTGACCACGGCCAACCGGACCGTTTCCGCTTCATCCGTCACTCGGAGATCACCGCGATGGCCGCCGCCGAAATGGCGAGCTGACCGAGGATGGTGCCCATGTTCTTGGAGAACTCCATCAGATCGAACGGCTTCGGGTCGCGCGGCACCACGATGGACGAGCCGGGCGGGATCGCCGTAACGGTGTGGTTCCAAGAGGAGAGGGACAGCGGCTGCGCCCGCCCGTCCGGCAGAACCAGGAAGATGCGGGCGTCGTCGGCGTTGCGGCTCGCGCCACCCGCCTCCCGGAGATAGGCTTCGGCGGTCTTGCCGCTGACGAACTGCGCGGCGGTCGGATGAAGCACCTCGCCGGTGACGGTCACGGTGAGGGGGCGTTTCGGAATCAGGATGCGGTCGTCCGGCTCCAGCAGCACGTCCAGTTCGGGCCGCTGGCGCAGCACCAGTGGGTCGGCCTCGACGACGATGCGGCCCAGCGGCTCCACCCCGCGCAGCTGGGTCGCGAGCTGCCGGGCCAGCCCGACCACGTCCGAGCGCGCAGCCTCGCCCTTCTCGACCTCCTGCACCATCCAGCGTTCCAGGTCGCGGGCCTGCTGGTCGAACCAGGCGCGCTCGCGCTTGCGCTCGCTGTCGCGCAGGAAACTGGTCCCGGCAGGATAAGCTTCCTCCGTCAGGCCGCCGGCCCGGTCGATCAGCGACGACAGCGTCTCGCCGCGCGCGACGTCGTAAGCGCCGGGGCGGCGCACTGCGCCGGAAATGGTGACCGCCCGCGCCTCCAGTGCCTGGGGTTTGGGATTGACGCGCAGGCTGTCGCCCGGATGAAGCGCCGTCCGGGCTGTCGCACCGTCGCGGAGGTCCAGGCGGCGGCGCTGGCCGGTGGTGGTGGTGATTTCCAGGCTGGCGAGATCGGCGGTCGCGGCGGGGCCGCCGGCGGTTGCCAAAAGGGCCTCGACGGTCGCCGTCTCCGCCACGGGATAAGTGCCGGGTGTTCGCACGGCGCCCCGCACCTGCACCCCGCGTTCCCTTACCAGCCCCGCGATGTCGCCGGGGAGCGGCGGTTCGGCGTTGGGCGGTTCGGTGTTGGGTGGTTCGGCATCAGGTGGTCCGGTGTTGGTCGGGAGAGTCTCGGGCTTGCGTTCCTTGTCCGGGGAACTGGTCAGCGCACGGACCTCGGCGGTGGAGAGCAGGCGTACCCGATCGCCGTCAGAGAGCGCGCGGTTGGCCTGTCCGGATGTCACCTCCTGTGGCGAGAAGGGAATCAGTCGATGGGCGAGGGTGCGGCGGTCGAAGCGCTCGATCACGCCCAGCAGGGGATAGACGTCCCGCTTCAGCGCATCGCCGCCGGTCAAGGCGTCGCGCAGCGTGGCGCCTCCGGCCAGAGGGCGGACGCCGGGGCGGCGGGCATGGCCGGTCAACTCGTAGACCGGCTCGTCGGGTTCCACAATGCTCCCTGCCGCCACCGGGCGGTGTTGCGATGCTCCGCCGAAGGGGGGCGCGTAGGCGCCGGACTCCGGCCCGCCCGCGGCGAGCGCCAGCTCCGCGGCGCTGCCCCGTCCGTTGGAGGGGTAGAAGCCGGGGCGGGAGACGCCGCCCATCAGCAGGGTGGAATGCTCAAGCGCGAAGACGAGCAGGTCGGGAACGGCTTCGAACAGGGGCGGGCAGGGGCCGCGTCCGCCGGTCAGCCGCGCCGCCGCCCGCGCCTGCGGACCGTTGGCAAGCGGCCCGTCCGGCTGCGCCGTCAGGGCGCGGGCCAGCACCACAAGGCCGCGGCACGCGTCCGGGGCCGGCTCGCGCGCGCCGCGCAGCAGCTCCAGCACCGGTTCGGAGGTCAGGAAGTCCACATCGTCCGCGCCCAGCACGTAAAGGACGTCGCCCTCGGCAAGGGGGCGGCGGTCACGGCCGCCGAGCACGGCTCCCAAATCGACCGGTCGCAGGACGCGCGTGCGGTTGCCCGGATGAACGGAGGCGAGCACGGCAAAGGGAAGATAGGGCGCCGGTCCGAGATCGGCCGCGGAAACCAGAGCCCCGATGCTTGGGGTCCGCTCCAACGCCCGGGCGCCGGGGCGCAGGACATGGCCGTCCAGCCGCAGGTCGCCGCGCCGATCCTCCCGGCGGGGTGCCAGAAGCAGCAGGTCACCGTCGCCCAGTTGGGTGGCGTCCGCGTCGGACAGCTCCTCCGCCCGTTCCTCTCCGTCCGGACCGATGGCGTAGCGAAGCGCCCGATGCGCGCCGGGCCGCAGAAGGCCTCCCGCCATCTCCCGCGCCACGGCGATCGGCAGGCGGTCCTCGCCGGGGGGAAGCTCATAGACGCCGGGACGTTTCAGCGGCCCGGCCAGCGCCACCGTGGGGCCGAGCGGCGGCACGAAGACGCGGTCGCCGTCGCGCAACCGAATGCCCGCGTTCGCGCCATCCCCGGTCATGAACAGGTCGTACAAGTCGATGGGCAACCCGGTCGAAGGGGCGTCTGCCGCGGCGTGCGCATGAAACAGGTGGATGCGACGGAGCGAGCCGCCACGTGTGACACCGCCGGCGCCGGTCAACGCGTCGATCAGCGTGGCGAAGGCACTAATCTCCTGACGGCCCGGACGAGCCACGGCGCCGGTCACCAGGACGCCGATCCTCCGGATTTCCGTCACCGAGACGTACACCTCGGTGTTCGGAAAGGAGGCCGTCACCGCGTCGGCCAGCTGGGCGCGCAATTCCGCAAGGGTCAGTCCCTGGGCCACGACGGGCCGTACGTCGTCGACGGTCAGCAGCCCCGCCCCGTCGATGAGGTGGCGCTTGCTGGAGGATTTCTGGCCACGCAGGGACACCAGAAGTTCGTCGCCCGGACCCAGCGTGTAGTCCGCCTGCACGCCGCCCGATCCGTCGCGCGGCGGCGGAGCCTCGCCGAACTGGTCGTAGCCGAACTGGAGAAGGAGGGAGCCCGCCCGCTCGCTGTAGGCGGCCTCGATCGGTGACAGGGAATCCGGGCCGGGAGCGGGACGGCTGGCGCCGGCGCGAGGCGGTGGGATCGCCTGGGAGGGGGGGGCCGTATTGCGGGCGTGGAGCACCGGGGATGCCGGCTCCGCGGCCGACACGGCGAGCGCCCAGACCGTCAGCGCCGACAACGACACCAAAAGGGAGAGGATTCTGCGCGCAGAGTCACACATCGATGGTGCTGGCACCGTGGTCAGATTCCGTTTTGGCCGTCAAAGCCTGATGCAATGAATACTAATGCGTGCATATCTCAGAAAAGGCAACGGCCAAGCTGCGTTGCCGTGCCGCCATGCTGCGTGTAGACTGCGGAGCATCGCGTGGAGCGCGCAGGAGCCGCGGCCCATGGTTGCCGGTGTATCGACCAGTGGCGTTTATGGCGTGCCGCTCCTGCGGCCCGGCCAAGCGGCGCGTGACCGGACCCCGGACGGTGCCCAGGCCGCAGATCACGACACCGTCCGGACAAGCGCGTGCCAGCCCGGCACGCTGACCGACGATCAGCAGCGGCAGGTCCAGGAACTCAAGCGCATCGATGCCAGCGTCCGCCAGCACGAGGCGGCGCATCAGGCGGCGGGCGGCCCTCACGCGGGCGGTGCCTCCTTCACATTCACCCGCGGACCGGACGGCAAGAACTACGCGACCGCCGGCGAAGTGCAGGTGGACGTCGGCGCGGAGAGTGATCCCGAAGCCACCGTGCGCAAGATGGATACGGTCAAGGCGGCGGCTTTGGCGCCATCCGACCCCTCGGCACAGGACCTTCGCGTCGCCCAGCAGGCCGATGCCGCGAAAATGCAGGCGCAGCAGGAATTGCGGCGGAGGGGTTCGGATCCGGTCGCGCGGAGCGACGGTTCACCCAACGGGCAGGACAGCGGAGATGACGGTGCGAGGCCAAGCGACACCGCCGCGCCGGCCTTGGCGGCGCGTGGCGCGGCGGCATATGCGTCGGCCTTCGGCATTGGCCAGCGGAGCGGCACCGCCGGCATCAGGGTGTGATGCCGGGCGGCCCGGTTCCGGGTTTCAGCGGCGGACGGGGGACTCGCCGTCAAGGGTCAGCAGCGGGCCGTAAAGCTCCGGCCGGCGGTCGCGGAAGATGCCCCAGGACGCGCGCTGCGCGGCGATGCGGTCGAGATCGAAGCTGGCGGTCAGGACCGTCTCGCTGTCGCGGTCGGCCTGCGCAACCAACTCCCCGGTCGGTCCGGCGATGAAGGAGGAGCCGTAGAAGGTGATCCCGCAGGTGTCACCCTCTTCCCGGCCGATGCGGTTTGAGGCGACCAGGGGCATCAGGTTGGCTCCGGCATGGCCCTGCATGACCCGCGTCCAGTGGGCTTGGCTGTCCAGCGAACCGTCCTGCGGCTCGGACCCGATGGCGGTGGGGTAGAACAGGATCTCCGCCCCCTTCAGCGCCATGGCGCGGGCCGATTCCGGGAACCACTGGTCCCAGCAGATCGCGCAGCCGATGGCGGCGTAGCGGGTCTTGTAGACTTGGAAGCCGGTGTCGCCGGGGTTGAAATAGTATTTTTCCTGATAGCCCGGACCATCCGGGATGTGGGACTTGCGGTAGACGCCGAGGACCGTGCCGTCCGCATCGATCATCGCAAGGGAATTGTAATAGGCGTTCCGCGCCCGCTCGAAGAAGCTGGTGGGGATGACCACGGAGAGTTCACGGGCGAGCGCGCTCATCCGCGCGATCACCGGGTGATCCTCGACCGGGTGGGCGAGGGCGAACAAATCCTGCTTCTGGTCCTTGCAGAAATAAGGCGTTTCGAACAATTCCTGCGGCAGGATGATCTGGGCGCCGCGCGCCGCCGCGTCGCGCACGAGGCGCTCGACGCCATTCACATTGGCGTCGCGGTCCCAGCCGCAGGCCATCTGGGTCGCCGCGACGGTGACGTTGCGTCCGGTGGTGGGGCGCATAAGCTGGTGCTCCTGTGCTCTTGCGTGTGCTGTGCCGTGTTAGTGGGCGGATGGCCGGGCGCGCAACCCAATCTCCGCCCTGTCACAAACGTTTCAGAGTCATTCGCGTTTCAGGGCCGGCACATTTCAGGGCCGGCAGGTTTCCAGGCCGGGCACCGCCGCCCTTGCCGCGTGTCGGGCGTAGAACTCGGCAGTCATACGCATAAATATGAAAACGTCGACGAAAGATCGCGGGCCGGTTATAAGACATATTGTTGCATGCACGAGAAATTTAAATCCGCAATTGTTTTGCGATTTTTCCGAGAGAAGATATGATCGGGCAAGTTGATTTCGTCCGCAGCGCCGCACCACGGCCTGACGGACGTCTGCCGAGAGATCGTCGTCATGGTTGGGCGTTTCAAGAGACAGGAACCCATCGTCGCTGAGCCGCAAGGGGAGGATGCCGACGCGCTTCCCCCGTCCGTCATGACCTTGCCGCGCGCCGTGCGGGAGGTGCATCGCGCCATCGCGCGTGCGCTGCAGATCCGCATCGCCGACCATGGCGTCAGCATGGGGCAGTGGTATTTTCTTCGCGCCCTGTGGGAGGAGGACGGGCTGACCCAGCGCGAATTGAGCCAGCGGGTCGGCATGATGGAACCCACTACGGTGACGGCGCTGAACAACCTGGAGCGCTGCGATCTCGTCCAGCGAGTGCGCAACCCCCACGACCGCCGCAAGGTGAACATCTACCTGACGCCAAAGGGAAAGGCGTTGCGCGCCGACATCCTTCCGGGTGCGGAGGAGATCGAGGAAACCGCCACCCAGGGCATCTCGCCGCGCGAACTGGAACTGACTGTCAGCGTGCTGCGCCGGGTGTCTGCAAATCTCGGCGGATTGCCCCCCGTCGGCGGAGACGACGATCTGGGGTAGGCGCGGTGGCAACCGAACAGGGGGCGACCCGACGAGTCCGGAGCCGATCGTTCCGGTCAGTCGTCCGGATCGGGGGGCGGCGGCAGGCTGGCTCCGGTCAGGTTGGCGCCGGTGAAGCGTGCGTCGCGGATGTTCGCGTCGCTGAGAATCGCGCCGGTCAGGTCGGCGTTGGAGAAGTCGCAGCCGGCCAGATTAGCCCCGCGCATGTTGGTGCGGATGCAGGAGGCTCCCGTGAAGTTGCTGCCGGTCAGGTTGGCCGCCCATAGCCGCCCGGTCGGCCGTCCGTCCGGACCTTTGATATCGACCCAGCCGATGCCCGCCCCGTCGAACCGGGCGCCGGACAGGTTGGTGCCGCGAAGGGTCGCCCCGTCGAGGATGGCGCCGCTGAAGTCGCTGTCGGTCAGGTCGGCGGTGGAGATGTCGCACATGATGAGCAGCGAATCGCGCATCTTGGCGCCGACCAGCCGCACGCCGCGCAGATTGGCGCCCGACAAATTCACGCCGTGAAGGTCGATGTGCGACAGGTCCGCCCCGCTGAGGTCGGCGCGCGATCCCATGGCGCCGTTGGTGTTGATCCAGGTGTAATGATTGTGAAGCGCTTCCTGGATCTGGATCGAGAAATTCTCGGCGGAGCGCGCCATGTTGGCACCGGTGGTGTCCGCCCCGGCAAGGTCGGCCCCTTCCATTTTCGCGCCCTGGAGGTCGGCGTTGCGCAGGTTGGCGCCGGCCAGAACCGCACCGTTCAGGTTGGCGTCGCGCAGGATGGCGCCCTGGAGGTTGACGCCGGACAGATTGCAGCCGCGCAGGTCGGCGCGGGCAAGATTGCAGTTCTTCATGGTGGAGCGCATCAGCGTCGCCCCGGCCATCAGCGCACCTTCGCAGTCCGCCCCATTCATCGACACGTCGGTCAGGTCGGCGCCGGACAGGTTGGCGTTCGACATCATCGCGTCGTCCATGTCGCTGCCGGACAGGTCGGACCGTACGAAGTCCAGGCCCTTGCTGCCGTTGGCCCCATTCCCGCCGTAGAGCAGAGCGCCGCCACGCAGGTCGGCTTCCTTCAGAATCGCCCGCTTCAACTTGGCGCCGCGCATATGGGCGCCGCGCAGATCCGCCCGGTAGAGGTTGCAGCCGGTCAGGTCGGCCTTGGTCAGGTGGGCGGCGAACAGGTCGGCGTGGCTGAGATTTGCGTTGGACAGGTCGCAGTGGGCCATGTTGGCCCCGGACAGCTTGCCCTGCGTCAGTTCCACCCCGGCGAGATTCGATCCCTCCAGGTTGGTCATGGTCAGGTTGGCGCGATTGCCGCCCGACCGGTTCTTCAGCCAACGCTCGTGCTTTTCCAGCACGGCGACCAACTCATGTGGCGTCATGACCCCGTCCGACAATCGGCCCGTTCCCGGCGCGGCGCAGGGGGATGGGCGCGGTTACTCCAGCGCGTTAGCAGTGTCATAAGATAATCTCGTTTAATTGTTAACATGCTGTTCCGTTGCCGGACGCGATGCGACGCCGGACCGGTGCGGTGTGGCGAAGAAACAAGGGAAAGAGGCTCGGAATGACCGGCGGACATACGGTGGCGGCCTTCGACGCCGAACTGGCGCGCCTGCACCAGATCGTCGTGACCATGGGGCGGCTCGTGGAGGAGCAGTTCGCCGCCGCGCTGGAGGCCATTGCGGAGCGTGACGCCGGCAAGGCCGCGCAGGTGATCGAGGCCGACGCCGAGATCGACCGGCTGGAACTTGAGCTGGAAGCGCTGAGCGTGCGGTTGCTGGCGCTGCGTCAGCCGATGGCGAAGGATTTGCGCGACATCGTATCGGCGCTCAAGATCGCCTCGAACCTGGAACGCATGGGCGATTTCGCGAGTTCGGTCGCCAAGCGTGCGGTCACGTTGGCGGGCCTGCCGGTGGAACCGCCCGTCGCCTCGCTGTCCTGGATGGGCGAGACGGTGCTCGGCATGATCCGCGACGTGGTGGCCGCCTATGACGGTCAGGATGCCGAGCGCGCGATGGCCGTCCGCAATCGGGATGGGCAGGTGGATGCGGCCTACACCAGCCTGTTCCGCGAATTTCTGACCTACATGATGGAGTCGCCGGCACAGATCACCGGCTGCACCCATCTGCTGTTCGTGGCGAAGTCCATTGAGCGGGCCGGAGACCACGCCACGAACGTGGCCGAAAACATCTGCTACATCGTTCAGGGACGCTTGCCGTCCGAGGAACGGGCCAAGGGCGACCTCAGCAGCTACACAGTGGTGGAGAAGGAATAATGTGCGCCAGGGGGAAGAGAACCCTTGGACCCTGAAGCCTCAATGCTTGGGGCGCCAGCCGCTGCCGTCCGGTTCGTAACGCCGCCGGACCGCAGCCCAGGCGACCTTATGGGCCAGCAACTCGCGCTGCATGGCATGGCGAGCCTCCGGCGACCGGCAGCCCTGCCAGGTGTGATTGAAGGCCGACCGGTAAATGTCCTGAGCGGGCAACGGCAGGCATCGCTTCACCGATTCGGGCAGCTCGGCGTTTCTGCGGAAGGTCATGGGGCGTTCCTCCGGCTTATGATTGCTTTGTTGCACTCATTATAGCCGCTATTCCACTGGAGGCCGTAGGGCTTTTTCCTGCGGCGTTGGAGGTAGGCGGTGTTTTCGACGGCCTAGACCGAAGGTCCGGGGGGCATGAAAAAAGCCCTTCTCCGATCGGCGGAGAAGGGCTTTTTCAACAACTCAAGCAGCGTTGCGAAGACCCGTTCTGATGGCCCTGACTTACGGCGTGCGGCGTGCTGTGCGATGCGCCGGGATCGGAATGGGCCGGATCGCCTGCTCTTCGCGACGGCTGGCCGACATATCGATCTCGATGCGGGCCAAGGCCTTGCGCAACTCGTGCACCGCTTCCGACAACGTCTGGATCGACGCTTCGCCCGGCTGTTGGCGCCAGCCGCGGTAGGCGTTCAGGCAGCCGCGCGCGGTGTCGCGCAGCCGCGCTTCGACGGCATCGACCGGCGGAGGGTTGGTCCCGGCGGGGGCTTCCATCCGCCGCAGCGGGCTGGGAGGCGGGCTGGGGAGCGGAGGGTACCGCCGCCGGCTGGACCGGAGCGGGCTGGCGAGCCGGCTGCGGCTCCGGACGGTTGAGACGCAACGTCTCGGTCTGAGCCGGAGCGGACGGCTGGGCCGGGGTGGGCTGGGGAGCCGCTGCCGCCGGAGGAGACGCCGGAGCCGGGGCTGAGGGGCCTCGACCGGGGCGGGGGCTGCGGCGCGGCGCGCCGGTTTGACCGGAGCCGGAGCTTCCGAAGCAACAACTGGAGCGGGTGGCGGCTCTTCCGCCATCGCGTCGCCGGCCGGCGCTTCCGCCACGTCGTCGGCGGCCGCGCCTTCCTCAACGACCGGCGCGTCCTTCTCCCCGGCCGCCTCGGCCTTGCGGATGATGTAGGAAATGGCGCTCGGCGTGCATTCGAATTCACGCGCGATTGCCGACAGGGTTGCGCCGGAACGGTAACGCTCAAGAATCTGCGGCCACGCCGACTGGGGGATTCGTCCGCGCTTCTTCGGAGCCTCCGGTTCGGACCCGGTTTCTGCGTTCATTATGTCGCTCGGTTGCCAAAGTGAATTTTGAGTCATGCGTACGCTGCTTGGGCCGTATCGCGCGCCTTCTGACGCCGCGGCACGCGGGCGCGTGCACGAGCATCACGTCAGGAGCCGTTTTTGCGTGCGATGTTGTCGGTACGGATGAATATCGGGAACTTGCTGGGAAAATGCCAGAAGAACTTTGCGCCGCATGGAAAAATTGCGCTTAGGCTGGTTGCCGGAGCCTTAGTCCGAAGGCTGGATTGCCTTGTGGTTGCTGTTCGCGCGAAGCGCATAGGAACATCCGCTGACGAGAATTTTAAAAACTGTATTTCATGAATCGGTCGTGCAGGGACCGGTTGCAAAGGGGTTTGAAAAACCACGGCGGTCCGGAATGCGTTGCGGAGCGTTCTGTTGACATGAAGCGCCCATCGCAAGGCGCGCGCTGTCCGACTGGCGGAGTTTCTTTCATGCCGCATTCCATCGATCGATTCCGGCCCTTGTCCGGCTCCGTCCCGCGCCAAGCCGGATTGATGTCCGGATTGACGTCTGGATCCGCATCACGATTGGCGGCATCCGCGCCCGCGGGTCTTGTCGCCGTCCTTCTCGTCCTGGCGACTCCGGCGTTTGCGCAGGATGCGGGGGGAGCACCTCCAGCCCCGGCCGCGCCGCCGCTGGCGTCCGCCCTGCCGCCCAACGCACCCCCGACCTTCGCCGATCTGGCGGAGAAGCAATTGGACGCGGTGGTTTTCATATCCACGACGCAGACGCCGCCACAAAGTGGTCCGCAGGCGGGACCGCGCGGACCGGAAGTTCCCGGCTTTCCGCCCGGTTCACCTTTCGAAGAGTTCTTTCGCGAGTTTCGCGACCGCCAGCGCGGCCAGCCGCAACAGCAGCAGGCGCCGCGCCCGACGGCAGCGTTGGGTTCCGGCTTCATCATCGACCCGGCGGGCTTCGTCGTCACCAACAGCCATGTGGTGTCCGAAGCGACGGAGATTTCCGTCACCATGCACGACGGCACGAAATTGCCGGCGAAGCTCGTCGGCGTGGACGGGCCGACCGACCTTGCCGTTTTGAAAGTGGAGAGCAAGAAGCCGCTGGTCTTCGCCCCCTGGGGCGACAGCGAGGCGTTGCGGGTCGGCGACTGGGTGGTCGCCATCGGCAACCCCTTCGGCCTCGGCGGGTCGGTGACCGCAGGCATCCTGTCCGCACGGCAGCGGGACATCCAGCAGGGACCCTACGACGACTATCTGCAGACCGACGCTTCGATCAACCGGGGCAATTCCGGTGGGCCGCTCTACAACCTCAACGGTGAGGTGATCGGCATCAACACGGCCATCTATTCGCCGACCGGCGGCTCGGTGGGCATCGGCTTCGCCATTCCGTCCTCCGTCGCGCGGCCGGTCGTCGAGCAGTTGCGCGACCATGGGCAGGTGCGCCGCGGCTGGCTGGGCGTCCAGGTGCAGAGCGTGACACCCGACATTGCCGAAAGCCTGGGCATGCAGGAGCCGGCGGGCGCCCTGGTGACCAGCGTATCGCCGGAAGGCCCGGCGGGGAAGGGCGGCGTCCGGCAGGGAGACGTCATCACCCGCTTCAACGGTGAGTCCATCGAGCAGATGCGCGAACTGCCGCGCGTCGTCGCCGCCACCAAGATCGGATCGGCTGTGCCGCTGGAACTGGTGCGCGAGGGCAAGGCCGAAACCCTGACCGTGACGGTGGGCGAGTTGGAGCCGCAGGAGCAGGTTGCCATGTCCGGGTCGAGCGGAGCGCCGCGCCCGGAAACGACGGTCGACAGCAAGCAGGTGCTCGGGCTGACCCTGTCGCAACTGACCCCCGGCCTGCGCGACAGCTTCTCCATCAACCCCGACGTCGAGGGCGTGGTGGTGACCGAGGTCGGCGATGCCAGCGCCGCCAGCGAGCGCGGCATCGAGGCCGGCGACGTCATCGTGGAGGCCGGGCAGGAGCCGGTGAAGACGCCGGAGGACCTGAACCGTCTGGTCGACGACGCGCGCAGCCAGGGCCGCAAGACCGTGCTGATGCTGCTCAGCCGCGACGGCGACCTGCGCTACGTGCCGATGCCCATCGAAGACCGCAAGGGCTGAGGGCGGCCAGAGGCCGTCCCCAGGGCTGTCCCAACCTTTTCCTCTACCGTTTGCCGGGCGGCGGGAGTAATTTGCCCGCCACTTGGCGAATGGGATTAATCCAGTGAGCGTAGATTCCGAGGGCCGTCCGCCCGTGCGGCTGTCGGTCGTGGTTCCGGTCTTCAACGAGGCCGAAAACGTCCTTCCCCTTCTCGAAGAGATCGAGCGCGCGCTGTCGCCCGCCGGCGTGCTGGGCGGTGACTTCGAAGTGATCTATGTGGACGACGGCTCCAGCGACGACACGCTGACGCGCCTCGCCCCCGTGGTCGCCGCGGGCCGCCTGCGGCTGGTCCGCCATGTCCACCGGTCCGGGCAGAGCGCGGCCGTGCGCACCGGGGTCAAGGCGGCGCGCGGGGTGTGGATCGCCACCCTCGACGGCGACGGCCAGAACGACCCCGCCGATATTCCCGCCCTGTTTGCCCTGGCCGCCAAGGGTGGTCCGGACGCGCCGGTTCTGGTCGGTGGCCTGCGCAAGAAACGGCAGGACACGCTGTCCAAGCGTCTGGCCTCGCGTTTCGCGAACGCTGTGCGGCAGTCCTTCCTCCAGGACGGCTGCACCGACAGCGGCTGCGGGCTGAAGCTGTTCCGCCGCGACGCCTTCCTTGATCTGCCCTTTTTCGGGGCGATGCACCGCTTCCTGCCCGCCCTGTTCCGGTCGCACGGCCATCCGGTGGCCTATGTGCCGGTCAACCACCGCCCGCGGGAACGCGGAGTTTCCAAATACACCAACTGGCGCCGCGGGCTGATCGGCGTGGTCGATCTGCTGGGCGTCTATTGGCTGAAGCGGCGCACCGCGCTGTCGCCCGCGGTCGAAGACCGCTAACCCTCCCTTCCTCCGGACCGGTCGCCGCCCGATGCTCGAACGCGCCATCGCCTGGTACCAGAGTCAAAGCACCGCCGACCTGATCTGGGTCGGCGTCGGCTTTTTTGCGCAGGCGCTCTTCATGATGCGCTTCGTCGTGCAATGGATCGCCAGCGAGCGCGCCCGGCGCAGCATCGTGCCGGACCTCTTCTGGTATTTCTCGATCGGCGGCGGGGTTCTTCTCTTGGCCTATTCGATCCAACGGGGTGATCCGGTGTTCATGTTCGGGCAGGGGCTGGGCCTCATCATCTATTTCCGGAACCTCTACTTCGTCTTGAACAACCGACGGAACGGCGGAGCGGACGGCAACGCGGCGGGCACGCCGTGAGCGCGCTGCCGAACGCCGCGGCCGCCCGCCTGCCGGTCCTGGCCTATCTGGCCCTCGCGGTGATCAGCGTCCTGCTGTTCCTGCCCGGCTTCTTCGATCTGCCGCCCTTCGACCGCGACGAGGCGCGCTTCGCCCAGGCGTCGCACCAGATGCTGGAAAGCGGCGACTATGTCGACATCCGCTTCCAGGACGAGGCGCGCCACAAGAAGCCGGTGGGCATCTACTGGCTGCAGACCGCGGCGACCCGGCTTGTCGACGGGCCAAGCGGGATGCCGAAGGAAATCTGGACCTTCCGCATCCCGTCGTTGATCGGGGCGGTTCTGGCGGTTCTGGCAACGGCCTGGATCGGAGCGCGGATGTTCGGCGGGACGGTCGGGTTCCTCGCCGGGCTGATGATGGCGTCCTGCGTCGTGCTGGGCGTCGAGGCCCGCATGGCGAAGACCGACGCGGTGCTGCTCTCGACCATCGTGATCGGGCAGGCGGCGTTGGCCAGCCTCTATCTGAACCGCCATGCGGAGCGGTCCGGCTGGGCGGCGCCGCTCGCCTTCTGGATCGCCGCGGGGATCGGCATCCTCATCAAAGGACCGATCGTCCTTCTGGTGTCCGGCACCACGGCGCTGGTGCTGGCGGTGCTGGATCGCCGGGCCGGCTGGTTGAAGCGGTTGCGCCCGCTGGTCGGCCTCGCCATCGTGGTCGCCATCGCGGCGCCCTGGCTGATCGCCATCACGGTGAAGACCAAGGGTGCCTTCTTCGCCGAGTCGGTCGGCCACGACATGATGGGCAAGGTGGTGAGCGGGCAGGAGGCGAAGGGGCTGCCGCCCGGCTATTACCTGGGCACCTTCTGGGTGACCTTCGCGCCCTGGTCCTTCCTGGCGCTTCTGGCCGTTCCCTGGGCGTGGCGCCACCGCAAGGGGACGGGGCCGGTGGCGGACGCCGTGCGCTTCTGCGTTGCCTGGATCATCCCGAGCTGGCTGGTCTTCGAGGCGGTGCCGACCAAACTTCTGCACTACACGCTGCCGGTCTTCCCGGCCATCGCCATCCTGACCGCCGCCGCGGCGCGCGAGCATTTCCTGCGCCGCGCCGAGACGCCGCGGTGGGGACTGTTCTCGGTCGCCACCGTTTTCGGGGCCGTCGGCTTCGGTGCCCTGACGGTCGCGGTCGCGGTGATCCCCTATCTGGTCGATGGGCGCGTCGACCCGGTGGCCGTCGCCATGCTGCCGGTGGTGCTGGTGCTGTACGCGTTGGCCGTACGCCTGTTCGCCCAGCGCCGGGAGACTCCGGCCTTCGCGGCGGGTCTGGCGGCGGCGGCGGTGCTGTACGCGGGCACCTACGGCGCGGTCCTGCCGGGCATCGACGGCGTGTGGATCAGCCGGCAGGCGGCGCGGACGGTCGCGGCGGTGCGCCCCTGCGCCGACAGCGTGGTTGCCTCCGCCGGCTATTCGGAGCCAAGCCTCGTCTTCCTGCTGGGGACCGACACGCGCCTGACCCATGGGGCGGGCGCCGCCGCCCATCTGGCGGAAAACCCGTCCTGCGGGCTGGCCCTGGTGACGGACCGGGAGGAAACGGAGTTCCGCGCCGCCCTGAAGGGGGCGGAGCCGGTGCCGCTCGGCCGTTTCACCGGCTTCAACTACAACACCGGCAAGCGGCTGACCCTGACGCTTTACGGCGCGGCACGGCCCTGAACGCACCGGAATGGGGTGTCCTCCGGATAGAGGTTGCCGGATGGAGGCTGCGGGCTGAGTAACCCGCCTCCTCCCTGGACATGCGCGGCCGCATCCGGCGGAATCCGTCTTCCACACGCAAACGGATGGAAGGCCGCCGTGTCATGCTTCGAACGATGACTGTAGCGACCCTCGCGGTGCTGGCCTTTGCTGCACCCGCCGAAGCGCAAAGGCAGGAGTACCCCTCCTGGGTGTATGAGGAGATGGTCCCGACCGGCCCGCACATGCGCCGCATGGAAGAGGCTCAACCGATCCCCGGGGCGCGGCCGTCCCATTGGGGCGCCATGGGCAACGGCGAGCAGTTCCGCGCCGGTTCGCGCGGCTACGGCACCGATCCGGCCCGCGCCACCCCCTCCTACTCCCGGACCAATTCGCTGACGCCCCCGGTCCGCGACGGGCGTGGCGCGGCAACGGCGGCTCGGCGTGGCGGTGGCGGCGACAATGTGCCGGGCACCCCGCGCGAGGTGACGCTCAATCCGGAGTACAATTTCGAGCGTTGATCGCGGCCTCCTCGGGCCGCCACAGCCAGGCGGCCCCGCGGACCCCGCTCGAATCGCCATGGATGGCTCGGCGGACCGGCGTGTCCAGACTGTCCGTAAAGGCCCAGCGCGCGATGACCGGGGGAAGGGCGGCGTAGAGGAGGTCCAGGTTGGACAGCCCGCCGCCCAGCACAATCACGTCCGGATCCAAGACATTGACGATGCTTGCCAGCCCTCGCCCCAGCCGGTCGACCAGCCGGTCGAAGGTGGCGCGGGCCGCGGCGTCCCCGCGATCCGCCAGCGCCGCGATGGCCTCCGCGGTCAGGTCCGCCCCGGTGACCCGTTGGTGGTTGGCGGCAACGGCAGGGCCGGACACGAAGGTTTCCAGGCAGCCGGACTTGCCGCAATAGCAGGCCGGTCCGGGCCGCTCCTCGTCGGTTGGCCAGGGCAGGGGATTGTGGCCCCATTCGCCGCCGATGGCGTTGCGGCCGCGCAGCGGACGGCCATCCACAACGATTCCCGCCCCGCAGCCGGTGCCGAGGATCGCCGCGAAGACCACGCTGCAGCCGGCGCCGGACCCATCCGCCGCCTCCGATACGGCCAGACAGTTGGCGTCGTTCTCGACCCGCACCGGCCGTTTGAGCGCTTCGGCCAGATCCTGGTCGAACGGCTTGCCGATCAGCCAGGTCGAGTTGGCGTTCTTCACCAGCCCTGTCGCCGGAGAGACGGCGCCGGGAATGCCGATCCCGACGGTGGCTCCCGCCGACCCCGTCGCGCTCTCCAGCCGCGCCACCAGATCGGCGATGGTCCGCACCGTCGCCTCGTAGTCGCCGCGGGGGGTGGGGACGCGGAAACGGGCACGCTCCTCGCCGGCCGCGCCGAGCGCGATCCCCTCCGTCTTCGTGCCGCCGAGGTCGATGCCGATGCGGATGAGCGAAGAGGGGGTATCGGTGCGCTTCATTGGGAAACTGTCCTGATGTGTGGCCTGTGTCACAGATGGACGCCGGAGCTGTTGCAATACTGGGAAAGACCGGCAACCCGCAAGCCAAGCAACCATCCGACCTCACCGGCGACTGCCGGCCACAGGCTGGGACAAATGGTCTTTGCTCGGGCGATATGGGTTGACCGTCTGTCGGGATCTTGTAGAACCAGCGAAGGAGAGGGCGTGATCCGTCGGATTCCGCCCGTCAATCAGGGCCACCGGAGCCGGACCAACGATGAATCGCCAGCGCGCCGCCCATCGCATTCCTTCCTTCACCTTGCGCAGCGCCGCCGCCGTCGGCCTTGCCGTGCTGTTTGCCGGCACCGCGCTGCCGGCCGTCGCCAAGGAGGCGGCGAAGCCGGCTGCTGAAAAAACGGCTGCGAAGGCCACCGCGAAGCCGGCTGCCGCGAAAAGCACTGCTCCCAAGAGCACCGCGAGCAAGCCCGGCGCCTGCTACAGCCGCGCCGAGCACGCTGCGGAGCAGACCATCCGCATGCACACCGAGATGATGGTGGTCGGGCTGACCTGCCAACAGGTGAATCCGGACAAGAAGCCGTTCAACCTGTACCAGGACTTCACCGTCAAGAACCGTTCGCTGATCTCCAACTCGGAAGCGTCGATGATCGACCACTTCCGCAAGAAGGGCGGTGGCAACGCGACGCGGCAGTTCGACATGTTCCGCACCGAACTGGCGAACGAGGTCAGCCGCCGCGCTGCGGTGATCGGCACCGGCCTCTATTGCGCCAACTTCGTTGACCGCTCCAAGGCGGCGATGGACCTGACGGCGGACGACATCCGCGTCCTGACCGCCGATGAAAAAAGCGCCGGCCTGATGCATTTGTCGTCAAAGCCGTTGTGCGATGTCCAAGTCGTCAGCAACCCGGACGTGAACTACGACGTTGCCCAAGCCCCCGCCTCGCGCAGCGGCGGCGCGGCGACCGCGTCCAAGTCCACCGGCAAGGCGACGGCCAAGGCGCCGGGGAAGCCCAAGGAGCCGGCGAAGGCCCAGGTGGTCTCCGCCAAGCGCTGACCGGCCAGTATCGATGGTGAGGCCGGACGTCATGGATTGACCGGCATCATGCATCGCAGCAGTGGCACAGTTGTTGCGAAGCCCTCTTCACCACAGTGAAGAGGGCTTTTTTCATGCGATGCATTCGCTATGGTAGAAGGCAAGCGCAAAGTTCACGGAACTGACATGAATCGATATTGCAAATTCTCGGAAAATTGGTATTACCGCAGATAGAGTGCGGGTTTGCCCTCTTGCTCTGTTGAGAGCCGCTGGGCTAACGTTCCGCTCACACAACAATCTTGGCCCCGCGCTCAAGAGCCCGGGTAAGCCAATTCGGGGAGTGGCACTTCACGTGACTGGTGTACGAGCGCGCTTGTCTCGCTCGCCGAAGCCTGCGCATCGCGCCGAGGCGAGGTAAGACAATGGAATATTTTCTTCAGCAGTTGATCAATGGCCTGTCGCTGGGCGCCATCTATGGCCTCATCGCGATCGGATACACGATGGTGTATGGCATCATCGGCATGATCAATTTCGCCCACGGCGAGATCTACATGATCGGCGCCTTCGTGGCCCTCATCACCTTTCTGGCCATCGGGAGCCTGGGGATCACCTGGGTTCCGCTGGCCCTTCTCGTCATGCTGGTCGCATCGATGCTGTTCACCGCCGTCTACGGATGGACGGTGGAGCGCATCGCCTACCGCCCGCTGCGCAGCTCGCCGCGTCTGGCGCCGCTGATCTCGGCGATCGGCATGTCGATCTTCCTGCAGAACTACGTGCAGATCCTGCAGGGCGCCCGCAGCAAGCCGCTGCAGCCGATCCTGCCGGGCAACCTGACCCTGATGGACGGGGCGGTGTCGGTCAGCTACGTGCGTCTGGCGACGATCGTCATCACCATCGCCCTGATGTACGGCTTCACCCAGCTCATCACCCGGACCTCGCTCGGCCGCGCCCAGCGCGCGTGCGAGCAGGACAAGAAGATGGCGGGCCTGCTGGGCGTCAACGTCGACCGCGTCATCTCCCTGACCTTCGTCATGGGCGCCGCCCTGGCTGCTGTGGCGGGCATGATGGTCCTGCTGATCTACGGCGTGATCGACTTCTACATCGGCTTCCTGGCCGGCGTTAAGGCCTTCACCGCCGCGGTGCTCGGTGGCATCGGCTCGCTGCCGGGCGCCATGCTGGGCGGCGTGGTCATCGGCCTGATCGAAGCCTTCTGGTCGGGCTACATGGGCAGCGAATGGAAAGACGTGGCGACCTTCACGATTCTCGTGCTCGTCCTGATCTTCCGTCCGACCGGCCTGCTGGGCCGTCCGGAAATCGAGAAGGTGTGAGGCCATGACCGCGATTTCCATGTCTTCGCCGCGGGCCATCGCCTGGCCCGCGATCCTGAAGGAGGCGGCGATGACCGCCTTCGTCGCCCTTCTCCTGACAATCCCGCTGGTCGGCCTGCGCACGGTGGACCGCCCCACCGGCCTCGGGCTGGAGACCCGCTGGAACGAGGTGGCCGCCGCCGTCGGTCTGGTCTTCCTCGGCCGTCTCGGCCTCTGCCTGATCCGCGAGGGCCACGCAGTCACCGTCCTGGTCCTGGCCGCCGCCGCCACTGCGGCTGGCTTCTTCATCGCCATGCCGACGGAGGCCTTGCGGGTCATCCTGATCGCCGGTGGCGCCGTCATCGCGATCCGCGCCATCCTGGCGATCCGAACCGGCCGCTCCAAGCTGTCGCAGGCGGAGCGCGACAAGCGGATGGACCACATCGCGGCGCAGGTGCAGCACGCCTCCCGCTGGCTCGGTCCGATCGCCGTCGTCGTGGCGCTGGCCTTCCCGTTCACGCCGCTGGCCGACCGCCAACTGCTGGACATCGGCATCCTGCTGCTGACCTACGTCATGCTGGGCTGGGGGCTGAACATCGTCGTCGGCCTCGCCGGTCTGCTCGACCTCGGCTATGTGGCCTTCTACGCGGTGGGCGCCTACTCCTACGCGCTGCTGGCCCATTATTTCGGCTTCAGCTTCTGGGTCTGCCTGCCGCTGGCCGGTTTCCTGGCGGCGATGTCGGGTGTGCTGCTGGGCTTCCCGGTCCTGCGTCTGCGCGGCGACTATTTCGCCATCGTGACGCTGGGCTTCGGCGAGATCATCCGCATCATCCTGATCAACTGGTACCAGTTCACCGGCGGCCCCAACGGCATCTCCGGCATCCCGCGCCCGAGCTTCTTCGGCCTCGCCGACTTCACGCGGACTCCGGCGGAGGGCACCGCGGCCTTCCATGAGATGTTCGGCCTGGAGTTCAGCCCGCTGCACCGGATCATCTTCCTCTATTACCTGATCCTGGTGCTGGCCCTGGTGGTGAACCTGTTCACCATGCGCGTCCGCAAGCTGCCGCTGGGCCGCGCCTGGGAGGCGCTGCGCGAGGACGACATCGCCTGCGCCTCGCTGGGGATCAACCGCACGAACATGAAGCTGGCGGCCTTCGCCATCGCGGCGATGTTCGGCGGCTTCGCCGGGTCCTTCTTCGCCACCCGTCAGGGCTTCATCAGCCCGGAGAGCTTCACCTTCATCGAATCGGCGATCATCCTCGCCATCGTGGTGCTGGGCGGCATGGGCAGCCAGATCGGCGTCGTCGTGGCCGCCTTTCTGGTCATCGGCCTGCCGGAAGCCTTCCGTGAACTGGCCGACTACCGCATGCTGGCGTTCGGCATGGGCATGGTGCTGATCATGCTGTGGCGTCCGCGCGGCCTGTTGGCCCACCGCGACCCGACCATCCTCCTGCACGGCCGTCCCAAGGGCGGAGCCGGCGGTCCCGCCGCGGGCACCGCCGCCGCCGGCGGCCAGGGCATCGCCGGGGGGAGCGCGAAGTGATGACGACCCAATCCATGACCACCACGCCCCTGCTGACGGTCGAACACCTCACCATGCGCTTCGGCGGCCTGGTGGCGGTCAACGACGTCTCCTTCGCGGCCAACAACGGCGAGATCACCGCGATCATCGGCCCGAACGGCGCTGGCAAGACCACGCTGTTCAACTGCATCACCGGCTTCTACACCCCCACGGTGGGCCGGCTGACGCTGCGCCACGCCGACGGGAAGGAGTTCCTGCTGGAGCGGATGCCGGGCTACCGCATCTCGCAGAAGGCCAGCGTCGCCCGCACCTTCCAGAACATCCGCCTGTTCGGCGGCATGAGCGTCCTGGAGAACCTGATCGTCGCCCAGCACAACAAGCTGATCCGCGCCTCGGGCTTCTCCATCGCCGGCCTGCTCGGCCTGCCGTCCTACACGAGGACAGAGCGGGAGGCGGTCGATCTGGCCAAATACTGGCTGGACCGCGTCCGCCTTCTGGAATTCGCGGACTGGGAAGCGGGCAATCTCCCCTACGGCGCCCAGCGCCGGCTGGAGATCGCCCGCGCCATGTGCACGGAGCCGGTGATGCTCTGCCTGGATGAGCCGGCGGCGGGACTCAACCCGCGCGAGTCGGGTGAACTGGCCGATCTGCTCACCTACATCCGCGACGAGCACAAGATCGGCGTCCTGCTGATCGAGCATGACATGAGCGTGGTGATGACCATTTCCGACCATGTCGTGGTGCTGGATTACGGGCGGAAGATTTCCGACGGGGATCCGGCCTTCGTGAAGAATGACCCGGCGGTGATCCGCGCCTATCTGGGCGAGGAAGAGGACGAGGAACTGCCGCCGGAGATCAAGGCTGACCTGCCAGAGGTCGCCAAGCGAGCCGAGGAGGGGGCCTGAGCCATGCTGAAGGTATCGGGCGTCCACACCTTCTACGGCGCCATCGAGGCGCTGAAGGGAGTCGACATCGAGATCGGGGCCGGCGAGATCGTCTCGCTGATCGGCGCCAACGGAGCCGGAAAGTCCACGCTTCTCATGACCATCTGCGGCAGTCCGCGCGCCCGCATGGGCCGGATCACCTTCGAGGGGCAGGACATCACGCAGATGCCCACCTACGAGCTGGTCCGCCTGGGCATCGCCCAGTCGCCGGAAGGCCGCCGGATCTTCCCGCGCATGAGCGTGCTGGAGAACCTGCAGATGGGCTCCATCACCGCCAAGCCGGGCAGCTTCGCCAACGAGCTGGAGCGGGTGCTGACGCTGTTCCCGCGCCTGAAGGAGCGCATCAGCCAGCGCGCCGGCACCATGTCGGGCGGCGAGCAGCAGATGCTGGCCATCGGCCGTGCTCTGATGAGCCAGCCGCGTCTGTTGCTTCTCGACGAGCCGTCGCTGGGCCTCGCCCCGCTGGTGGTGAAGCAGATCTTCCAGGCGGTGAAGGACATCAACCGCGAACAGAAGATGACCGTGTTCATGGTCGAGCAGAACGCCTTCCATGCGTTGAAGCTCGCCCACCGCGGCTATGTGATGGTCAACGGCAAGGTCACCATGTCGGGGACCGGTGCGGAACTGCTGGCGAACGAGGAAGTTCGCTCGGCCTATCTGGAGGGAGGTCACTGATGGACGGCGTTCTCGGGTCCTCTCTGCCGGTCTTCCTGGGCCTGACGGTCCTGGTGTTCGGCGGCTGCGGCGTTCTGACCGGCCAGACCCTGGCCGAAGGCTGGAAGCCGCTGTCGAGCGCCATCGCCTACTCAATCCTGCTGGGCTTGGGCGACCGATTCCTGGTCTGGGGCCTGTTCGGCGGCCAGCTCCTGTCGGTGTATGGATTCGTGGTGCACACCCTGGTGATCGGCGCGATCACCCTGACCACATACCGCATTTCGATGGCGCGCCGGATGGTGTCCCAGTATCCTTGGCTGTACGAGCGTTCGGGTCCCTTCGGGTGGCGCGAGCGCGTCGGCGGAACGCTCGCCCAGTGATTGCGAATTCCATGGGTCCGATCGGGACTGGGACGCGGGTGAAACTGTCGCACTTGGCGATGATCGGACTATAGTGGAACCTTGTCGGCACCGGCGCCCCCAGCCCTTGGGGGACCGGTGAAAAGGCCCCGGCGGGGCCGGCGTACGACTCATAACAGGGAGCCAACGAAACTATGAACTACAAGCTTTCCCTCCTCGTTGCGGTTGCGGCGACCGCTATGACCGCCTCGGTGGCGAAGGCCGACATCGCGGTGGCGACCGCCGGCCCGATCACCGGCCAGTACGCCACCTTCGGCGAGCAGATGAAGAAGGGCATGGAGCAGGCGGTTGCCGACATCAACGCCGCCGGCGGTGTCCTGGGGCAGAAGCTGAAGCTGGAAGTGGGCGATGACGCCTGCGACCCGAAGCAGGCCGTCGCCGTGGCGAACCAGCTCGCCAAGGCAGGCGTCAAGTTCGTCGCCGGCCACTTCTGCTCGGGCTCCTCGATCCCGGCCTCGCAGGTCTATGCCGAGGAAGGCGTCCTGCAGATCTCCCCGGCCTCGACCAACCCGAAGCTGACCGAGCAGGGCCTGAAGAACGTTCTGCGCGTCTGCGGCCGTGACGACCAGCAGGGCCAGATCGCCGGCAAGTATCTGCTCGACAACTACAAGGGCAAGAACGTCGCGATCCTGCACGACAAGTCGGCCTACGGCAAGGGGCTCGCCGACGAGACGCAGAAGGCGCTGAACGCCGGCGGCCAGAAGGAGAAGGTCTACGAAGCCTACACGGCGGGTGAGAAGGACTACTCGGCGCTGGTGTCCAAGCTGAAGCAGGAGGCCGTCGACGTCGTCTATGTCGGTGGCTACCACACCGAGGCCGGCCTGCTGGCCCGCCAGATGAAGGATCAGGGCCTGAACGCTCCGATCGTGTCGGGCGACGCGCTGGTGACCAACGAGTATTGGGCGATCACCGGTCCGGCCGGCGAGAACACCATGATGACCTTCGGTCCGGATCCGCGCGAGATGCCGGAAGCCAAGGAAGCCGTGGAGAAGTTCCGCAAGGCTGGCTATGAGCCGGAGGGTTACACCCTCTACACCTACGCCGCCCTGCAGATCTGGGCGGAGGCGGCCAAGCAGGCCAACTCGACCGACTCGGCCAAGATCGCCGACGTTCTGCGCAAGAACAGCTACAACACGGTGATCGGCAAGATCGGCTTCGACGCCAAGGGCGACGTGACCTCGCCGGCCTATGTCTGGTACCGCTGGAACAACGGTCAGTACGCCCAGGTCAAGTAAGCCGGGGCCTACGTCCCGGACGTACGATCTGGTTTCCTCAGGGAAATGAAGTCGTGCAAAGGCCCGGCGGGAAACCGCCGGGCCTTTTGCGTGGCGTGGTGCCCGCGGTGTAGTTCAGAGGGTGGCCGGCTGCGCCGTCATCGAAGGAGCCATTGGAGGGGACGTCGGAGGAGGGGCCAAAGCCGGGGAGCGCTCCGCCAGAAGCCTCTCCGAGGTGTTCATCACGTCGCGCCAGAAGGCAGCGGCGCGCAGGTTGTTCGCAGCCGTGAGTTCGACGAGGCGGACGCGGCTGATGCGGATGGCGGACTCGCCCAGTTCTTCCACGAGGCGGGTCGCGAACAGGAGCACGTCGTGATCGATTTTCATGACGGTATCAACACGCCGGATCGGCGGTTTGTTCCGCAGGTGCGAAGGGGGTTGTTGCAGCATCGCTACATCACGGCTTCGGTATGCGTGGCGCGCACAACGGACACTCGCCAACCGGGGGCGGTTTGGTGTTTGAATGGTCCGCCGTATCCGCAAGGTTGGCGGGTTTGACGTTTTTGGGTTTTGGAGATCGGATATGCGCAGAAAGCGCGAAGTCGTCGAAGGCCAGATGTTCCGCAAACTGGGTCCCGGCGGTGGCATCTGGCAGGTGATCGCCATCCGCAAGGATGGGTTGGGCACCCAGCACGCCCAGCTTCAGCGGTCCGACGACCACAAGACCCTGAAAACCCTGGCGGTTTCTGCCCTTCTTGACCCCACCCAATTCGAAATGGTCGCCGAACCGCAGGATTGAACGGGACGCCGGCGCCGGTTGCGCCGGCCTCTTACCAATGACGTCGTGGGTATGTGCCCCTGCCGAAGGCGGGGTACTTTTGTGTGTCTGGGTTTGTTTGTGTTAACCGCAAACATACCCCAAAGGTCATGTCTCCCATCCAATGGGGTTAGGAAGAATTCAGCGTGCGATTGCTTTGTTCTCGAAGGAATATGAAGAGTGCGACGAACGTTCGGGTAATGCAGAAATGCAACATCTCTGTGCATCTTGTCGCAGAGGACTTGTGACGGTGGGTGGTAGCTGATATCTCGAAGTCATGACGTTTCAACCGCCGACGGAATGCGGCGGGCTCGCCCGATCGAAGGCTGGAGTCACCAGACACCCGCCCTTCGAACGGTTCGCTTCGACAGCCCCGGCAACGCCGTGCACAAAGGAAAGAAGAAAATGACTCTGCGTGGGATTCTGCTCGGAACGGCGCTCGCGGCGATGCTGCCGACCGCCGCCATGGCCGCGACCGAGGGCTTTTACGTCGGCGCCGGCGCCGGCGTGAACTGGACGCGCGATGCCGATCTGCGCTTCGAGAACACCCCGACGGATGCCAGCACCAGCTTCAAGCTGGGCGGCATCGGCGACATCTCCGCCGGCTACGCGACCGCCGCCGGCCCGCGCGCCGAGCTGGAGTTCGCTTGGCGCTGGCGCAACGCGATCGACAGCACCGACAGCTCCAACGCGGCGGTGAACGGTCTGGGTGGCAAGGCCAGCTCGCTCGCCTTCATGGGCAACGTCCTGTACGACATCAACACCGGAACCGCCTTCACGCCCTACATCGGCGTCGGCGCCGGTATCGCCCAGGTCCGTTTGGATCTCGGCGGTTTCGATGACCGCGACTGGGTGTTCGCCTACCAGGGAATCGCCGGCGTGTCCTACGCCCTGAGCCAGAACCTGGCCCTGACGCTGGATTACCGTTACTTCGCGACGCTCGATCCGAAGTTCGATCTGGGCGGCCCGGCCGGCCTCGCCAGCTCCACTGTGAAGGGCGAGTACCAGAACCACACCATCATGGCCGGCCTGCGCTACACCTTCGGTGCTCCGGCGGCGGCCCCCGCGGCGGCCCCCATCGCTCCGGCGGCTCCGGTGCAGGCGCAGCCGCAGTCGGAGTATCTGGTGTTCTTCGACTGGGACAAGGCCAACATCACCGCGGCGTCCGACAAGATCATCGGCGATGCCGCTGCCTCGGCCGGCCAAGTGCGGGCGGTCAGCATCCATGTGGTCGGCCACACCGACACCTCGGGCTCGCCGGCCTACAACCAGCGGCTCTCGCTGCGCCGCGCCGACGCGGTGAAGAACGCGCTGGTCGGCAAGGGCGTCGCCGCCAACCAGATCACCGTCGAGGGCAAGGGCGAAACCCAGCTCCTGGTGAACACCGGTGCGAACGTCCGCGAACCGTCGAACCGCCGCGCGCAGATCCTCATCCGCGTGCAGTGATCCGGTAGGCCGCCGGTCCCGTACGGGACCGGTCGGCACGGTCAGGACCGGGAGAAGGGCGCCGCCTCCGCGGCGCCTTTTTCGCATCTGCGGCAGAAGCACGCGCGGCATTGCGGAATCATGCATCAATTGTGGCGTGAAACCTCCTGTCGGCGTATGAGGTTCATACCGGAAGCCGCACTTTGGTTTGAGACGACCGAGTCCGGTCCGGTCCCAGCGGACCCTGTCCCATTGGGTCGTCTCCACCAGCCGCCTCCGCCGAAGCAGGGTTGTCATGCAGGTATTGATCGCCGACGATCACTCCATCGTTCGCAGTGGCCTGACCCATCTGGTCGGTGAGTTGGACGAACAGGCCAACGTGGCGGCGGCGACCAGCTTCGGCCAACTGACGCAACTGCTGGACCAAGGACCTTACGACCTCGTCATCATGGACCTGCGCATGCCGGGCCTCGGTGGGCTGGACGATGTGGAGGCGGTGGTGAAGCGCGTGGCTCCGGTGCCGGTCGTCGTCTTCTCGATGATCGACTCGCCGGACGAGATGCGCGCCGTGCTGTCGCGCGGGGTGCGGGCCTTCATCCCGAAGTCCACCGACGACGTTCTGGTCGTGAACATCCTGCGGCTGGTCATGGCCGGCGGGTCCTACGTTCCGCCGGTGCTCGGCATGCCGGGGATCGCCCAGACGCCGGCTGCGGCGAAGCCGCATGAGCCGAGCGTCTTCGACGGCATGACCCGCCGCCAGCTGGAGGTTCTCGATCTGCTGGCCCAGGGGCTGTCGAACCAGGAGATCGGGGAGCGGCTGGGCCTGAACCTGTCCACCGTCAAGACCCACGTCACCGGCGTGCTGAAGGCGCTCGGTGTGGGCAGCCGGACCCAGGCTGTGCTGCTGGTCAAGGAATCAGGCCGCGACCGTCTCGTGTAGGCTGCGGACCAGGGGTACCCCCACGGCGAACACCGTTCCGCGCCCTTCGACGGAGCGAAGCTCCAGCGGGTGGCCGAGCAGCCGGGCCAGCCGGTCGACGATGGCCAAGCCCAACCCGATCCCCTCACTGCGGTCGCGGTCGGGCCGGTCGAGCTGGACGAATTCCTCGAAAATGCGCCGGCGGTCGGCCTCGGCGATGCCTCGGCCCGTGTCGTAGACCTCGATCCACGCCGTGCCGCCGCGGTGCCGGCACCCCATCAGCACGCCGCCCCGCTCGGTGTAGCGCACCGCGTTGGTGAGCAGGTTGCGCAGGATGCGTTCCAGAAGGAACGGGTCGGTCCGCACGGAGAGGTCCGTCGGCACGACGCGCAACCGCAGCCCCTTGTCCTCGGCGATCCCGGTGAACTCCGCCTCCAACTGGTCAAACAGGACGGACAGCTCAATGTCGGCGGGCTTTGGCTCGACCACGCCGGATTCCAGCTTCGAGATGTCCAGGATGGCATTCAACAGGTCGTGCATGGACCGTTGGGCCAGCCGCAGATCCTTCACCAGCGCCAGTGCGCGGGGCTTGTCGAGCTGCCGCTCCAGCATGCCGGTGAACATGTTGATCGCCTGAAGGGGCTGCTTCAGGTCGTGCCCGGCGTGGGCGAGGAAACGCGACTTCGCCAGATGGGCCTGCTCCGCCGCGACCTTCGCGGTGTGCAGTTCGGCGGTGCGGGCGCGCACCTGCGCCTCCAGCGTGACGTTGGTCTGCTCCAGCGCCTGGGTCATGCGGGTGATGTCCGCGAACTGGCGTTCCACCTGTCGCACCATCGGGCGGAAGATCACCAGAACCTCGGCGCATAGGGTCAGCAGCGTCAGAATCAGGGCGGCGAAGCCCAGATTGTGCAGGGTGGTGAAGCCACGCTCGCCCGCCTCCTGGTAGCGCGCCACCATGTCCTCCAACCCCGCCAACAGCGGGCCGAGCGCTTGGTGAGTGACAAGGTCGGCCTCGGGCATGTCGGGGGGCAGGCCGGCGGGACCGGCGGCGATCACGGCGCGGAGCGCGGCGATGTGGCGGAGAACCAGATCGTTCAGCGGCTCCGGTCCGTCGAAATAGAGGCGGCGCACATCCTTGCCCATGGCCGGCCCCTCATCGGTGCCGGTCAGGCGGCGGTGTGCGCTCTCGAACATGTCGGTCGCCTCGGCCAGGCGGCCGGTCAAAGCGCTCCGCTCGGCATCGGTCGGGGCGTTGCGGAGTTGCTCCACCAGCAGTGCGGTGCGCTGGGACAGCATGCGCTGGCGGCCCGAGATGTTCACCACCTCCAGCATGTCGGCGTGCTGGTCGATGACCCGCTCGGTCATGACGAAGCCGGCCAGCGTGCACAGCGCGATCACCCCGAGCGCCAGCCCGTAGCGTAGCGTCATCCAGCGCGCCGTGGTGTTGCCGATGGGGACCATGCCGTCCGTCCTTCCGGTGCGGTGCGGACCTTGACGATGGTCAAGGTCGGGTGGTGAACGAAAGGTCAGTGTACCGCCATCACCGATGCCCGGCATTCGCGAATGCGGCAATGACCGTGCAATGGAATAGGATTGGGGGAGGGCGACCGTCATGGCGATCAGTCGCGCGGATCTGTTCCGGGGGCGCTTCCGCTCCGAACCGGGGCCGTCCCAGCCGCCAGCAGCGCCTTCCCAGGCATTGGAAGCGCGCATCGGCGCGGGCTGCCTGTCCTACAGCGGAATCGACTGCCGAATGTGCGGCGACCATTGCGACCACGGTGCAATCCGCTTCCGGCCGCTGGGCCGCGGCCGCTGGCTGCCAATCATCGAGGAGGGGGGCTGCACCGGTTGCGGCGACTGTGCGGGCGTGTGCCCGGTCAAGGCCGTGACCATGGAGGCGGTCGCCGCCTGAGATTGCGGCCGGATCAAGGGAACGCTGCTTCTAAACCCTCTGTTGGTAAGGCGGATTCATCCCCTGTCTGCCAACGGAGAGACACATGTGGTGGCGCAACGTAACGCTGGTCTATGCCGCGGCCTTCACGGCCATCGGCATACTGGGCTTCATTCCGACCTTCCTGTCCCCACCCCCGGAAGGCATGACCCTCGCCGTCGAATCCTTCCACGGCTATCTGCTCGGGCTTTTCCCGGTGAACCTGCTGCACAACATCGTGCATCTCCTGTTCGGCCTGTGGGGTTTCTTCGCCTACTTCTCCAGCCGTCTGGCTTCGCGCAGCTATCTGCGCAGCGTGGCCGTGGCCTATGCCGTCCTGACCGTCCTCGGCTTCATTCCGGGTCTGAACACGCTGTTCGGGCTGGTGCCGCTGCACGGCAACGACATCTGGCTGCACGCCGTCCTCGCCATCGTGGCCGGCTATGTCGGCTTCATGGTGCACGAGACGGAGGCCCACACGGAGAAGCGCGCCGAGTGGCGGGCGTAACGGCCCGGCGGCCCGGCTGTCAGGCCGGGTCGTCTCCTTGAAAGCCGCAGGCGGCGAGCGCCGCGCGCATGTGAGGCGGAACCGGCGCCACCGCGCCGACCGCTTCGCGGGAGGGGTACAGGGGGAGCGAAATGGCCCGCGATTGCAAATGCAGCGGATGCCCCTCCGGACCGCCATATTGCGGATCGCCCAGCAGCGGGCAGCCCAGCGCCGTGGCGCAATGCACGCGAATTTGGTGCGTGCGCCCGGTGTGCGGCTTCAACTCCAGCCATGTGGTGCCGTCGCCGCGACCGAGGACCCGGTAATCGGTAATGGCGCTCTGCCCGTCGTCGGCCACGACGATGCGCCAGCCGCCGCTCTTGTTGGTCACCTTCTTCAACGGCAGTTCGATCCGCCCCTGCTCCTCCGGCGGGGTGCCGGCAACGACCGCCCAATAGGTCTTGTCGACCTTGCCGTCCTGAAACAGCTTGCCCAGCTTGCGCAGGGCCTTCGGGTGCCGCCCCAGGATCAGGCAGCCGGAGGTGTCGCGGTCCAGCCGGTGGGCGAGCCCCGGCGGCTTCGGAAAGCCGAAGCGCAGGGCGTCGAAGTGGCGTTCCAGGTTCGGACCGCCGCCTGGCCCGGCGTGGACGGGCAGGCCGGCGGGCTTGTCGATGATGAGCATGAGCCCATCGCGGTAGAGCACGCGGGCCTGGATTTGTTCGGGTGTCATGCCGGGGTCAGCCTCAGGCGCGTGAAAGGAGAAATGCGCAAGTCACCCCTGTGCCGACACCACCTCGCCATGGCGGGTGCAGGATGCCTCCGCCAGCGCCACGAAGGGCTCGGTCACGTCGTCCGGCTGGGCCAGCTTGGTCTGGTCCTCGCCGGGGAAGGCCTGCATGCGCAGCTTGGTCGCCACGATGCCGGGATCGACCAGATTGACGCGCAGGTTCGACGAGGCGATTTCCATCGCGTAGGTCTTCACCATCATCTCCAGCGCCGCCTTGCTGGCCCCGTACGGGCTCCAGTAGGGGTAGGGCGCGTTCGCGGCGCCCGAGGTCACGAAGATGGCGCGCCCCGCGTCGGACGCGCGCAGCAGGCGGTCGAAGGAACGGATCAGGCGGAAGTTGGCCGTGACGTTCACGTCCATCACGCGCTGCCACAGCTTCGGATCGTAATGGGCGACCGGCCCCAGCGCTTCCAGGACGCCGGCGTTGCTGACCAGGATGTCGAGCTTCCCGAACCGCTCGAAGATCGAGTAGCCAAGCTGGTCGATCTTGTCGAACTGCCGCAGGTCCAGCGGGACCAGCGTGGCGTTCCGGCCGGTGGCCTGGAAGATTGCGTCGTCGGTCTCCTCCAGACCGCCGACGGTGCGGGCGGCGAGGATGACGTGGGCGCCTTCGGCGGCGAAGCGCTTGGCGACGGCGGCGCCGATGCCGCGCGAGGCACCGGTGATGAGGGCGGTGCGGCCGGAAAGACGGGACATGGCGGCGACTCGACGATGTTCGGTAGCGGGATTGGCAAACGGGCCGGTCCGCTGGGTTGCGGCCGGCCCGTCGCGGCGGCGGTCAGGCGGTCAGGCGCGGATGCGGACGTTCGCCTCGACCGGCGGGTGGTCCAGCGCATCGGTCAGCGCGATCGGATAGTCGCCGGTGAAACAGGCGTCGCAGAAGGTCAGATTCTGCGGGTCGCGGCGCTCCGCACCCATGGCGCGGTAGAGACCGTCCAGGGAGATGAAGGCAAGGCTGTCGGCCTGGATGAAGTCGCGCATCTCCTCCACCGACATGCGGTGGGCGAGCAGCTTGCTCTGTTCCGGCGTATCGATGCCGTAGAAGCAGGGGTGCGAGGTCGGCGGGCTGGAAATGCGCATGTGCACCTCTTTCGCCCCGGCGGCGCGCACCATCTCGACGATCTTCTTGGAGGTCGTGCCGCGCACGATGCTGTCGTCCACCAGCACCACCCGCTTGCCCTCAATCATGGCGCGGTTGGCGTTGTGCTTCAGCTTCACGCCCAGATGGCGGATCTGGTCGGTCGGCTCGATGAAGGTGCGGCCGACATAATGGTTGCGGATGATGCCCAGTTCGAAGGGCACGCCGCTCTGCGTGGCATAGCCGAGGGCCGCAGGCACGCCGCTGTCGGGAACCGGCACCACCACGTCGGCCTCGATCCCCGATTCGCGGGCCAGCTCGGCGCCGATCCGCTGGCGGGCGTTGTAGACGGAGGATCCCTCCATCACGCTGTCGGGACGCGCGAAGTAGATGTATTCGAAGATGCAGAAGCGGCGGCCCTGCGGCTGGAAGGGGCGCAGGCTCTGCACGCCCTGCTCGTTCAGAACGACCATCTCGCCCGGCTCGACGTCGCGCACATAGTCGGCGCCGACGATGTCCAGGGCGCAGGTCTCGCTGGTCACGATGTAGGTATCGCCAAGCTTGCCCAGGACCAGAGGGCGGACGCCCAGCGGGTCACGCACGCCGATCACCTCGTTCGGGGTCAGCGCCACCAGGGAGAAGGCGCCTTCGACCTGCCGCACCGCCTCGATCAGACGGTCGACCGGCGAGCCGCCGCGGGCGATGGCCATCAGATGGACGATGGTCTCGGTGTCGGTGGTGGACTGGAACAGGCAGCCGCGGCGGACGAGCTGGCGGCGCAGCGTGTGCGCGTTGGTCAGGTTGCCGTTGTGGGCCAGCGCGAAGCCGCCGAACTCGAAGTCGGCGTAGAGCGGCTGGACGTTGCGGATCGTCGTATCGCCCGTGGTGGCGTAGCGGACGTGGCCGATGGCCTGCGGGCCCTTCAGCTTGCCGATGATGGCTTCCGACGAGAAATGATCGCCGACGAGGCCCAGCGTGTGTTCCAGATGGAAGCGGTCGCCGTCGTGGCTGACGATGCCGCAGGCTTCCTGGCCGCGATGCTGCAGCGCATGCAGGCCGAGCGCGGTGATGGCCCCCGCCTGCGGATGGCTGTGGATGCCGAACACGCCGCACTCCTCGCGCAGCTTGTCGTCGTCGAACGGATGCGTCGTCAGCATCGGAAGATCCTCGTCATACACAGCATCACCAAAGGGCATTGCCCCGGCGGCCTCTTTGCCAGCGGGGCGTTACTCACAGGCACTCTGCACCATGCGGCGTTCAGCGTGCGTTCTGGATCAGTCGCTCGAGGTCGCCGCGGTCCCGGTCCTTATAGCCGGTATCGGATTGCGACGCACCACCGGTCTTCGGCGCTCCGGGCACCGGCGTGGACAGGCGGTCCAGCGCTTCCTTGGCCTCCACCGCCTGCCGCGCGCGCTCCCGCGCCATGTCCATCTGGCCCAGCCCGTCCTTGCGCAGCGACTCCGGCATCACCTCGTAGATCATGGCGGCGCCCGACAGCAGCATCGGCCGGGTCTTGGCGCTCTGCAGCCAAGCCGGATGCTCCGCCGGGTTCGGCACCAGCCAGGCGAAGAAGAGATAGGCGACGGAGGCGAGGATTGCACCCTTCAGCAGGCCGAAGACGAAGCCCAGCGAGCGGTCGAGCGCCGAAAGGCCGGAATTCTGTACCCCGCGCGACACGACGCGGCCCAGGATTGTCAGAACCACAAGGCTGACGACGAACAGCGCCACCGCCGACGCGGCGTAGGCGGCCATCTCGACGTGGATGTAGGTCTGCGCGATGGGCAGAACGTGGGGCAGGGCGTTCAGCGTGATCAGCGCCGCGCCCACCCAGGCCGCGACCGACAGCACCTCGGCCACCATGCCGCGGGTGAAGGCCAGCAGGGCCGACAGCAGAAGCACCACGATGACGGCCAGATCCGCCGGGTTGATCGGGAAGGTGTCCATAACGCCGCTACGCCTCGTGCGCTTTCGCTTCAGATGCTCGTGTCAAATCAGACGCTCTAATCCCGGCCGCGCGGCGAACGGGGTCCCGATCCGGCCTGGAACAGCGGCAGCAGTTCGCTGAGCTGCTGCAGTTCGACCGATTTCAGGCCGGTATCGCCGCGCCCCGGCTTCTTGCCGTTCCGTCTAGCCGGAAAGATCGCCGTTGAAAACCCCAGCTTCGCGGCTTCCTTCAGCCGGGCGTCGCTCTGGCCCACGGCGCGCACCTCGCCCGACAGGCCGATCTCGCCGAAGACCACGGCGTCGGCGGGCACCGGCTCCCCGGTCAGGGAGGAGACGAGCGCCGCGGCGACCGCGAGGTCCGCCGCCGGTTCGGTGATGCGCAGCCCGCCGGCCACGTTGAGATAGACGTCGTTGGCGCCGATCTGCACACCGCAGCGCGCCTCCAGCACCGCCAGGACCATGGCGAGCCGCGCCGAGTCCCAGCCGACCACCGCGCGCCGCGGCGTGCCGAGCGGGGAGGGGGCGACCAGCGCCTGGACCTCCACCAGCACCGGGCGGGTGCCCTCCATGCCGGCGAAGACCGCGGCGCCCGACACGTCGCCGCGCCGTTCCGCCAGGAACAGGGCGGAGGGGTTGGCGACCTCGCCCAGCCCGCCGTCGGTCATCTCGAACACGCCGATCTCGTCCGTCGCGCCGAAGCGGTTCTTCACCGCGCGCAGGATGCGGAACTGGTGGCCGCGCTCGCCTTCGAAATAGAGCACCGTGTCCACCATGTGCTCCAGCACGCGGGGACCGGCGATGGTGCCTTCCTTGGTGACGTGGCCGACCAGCAGCAGGACGCAGCCGCGCCGCTTGGCCACGCGGATCAGCTCCTGCGCGCTCGCCCGGACCTGGGCGACGGTGCCGGGGGCGCTGTCCAGATTGTCCACATACATGGTCTGGATCGAATCGATGACGACCACCTCCGGCCCGTCCGTTCCGTCGAGCGAGGCGACGATGTCGCGCACGCTGGTCGCCGAGGCGAGTTGGACCGGTGCGGCGGCGCAGCCCAGCCGGACGGCGCGCAGGCGGACCTGATCCACCGCCTCCTCGCCGGAGACGTAGGCGCAGCGGTGTTCCTGCGACAGCCGGGCCATCGCCTGGAGAAGTAGGGTCGACTTGCCGATGCCGGGATCGCCGCCGATCAGGATCGCCGATCCGGGGACGAGGCCGCCGCCGCAGACGCGGTCGAATTCCTCGATGCGGGTCATGCGGCGCGGCGGCGCCTCGCTGGACCCGGCCAGTCCCACAAAGTCCAGCCGGCGTCCGCGCGCCACGCCCAATCCCTTGGGGGCGGCTTCCGGTGCGGCTTCCTCGACGAGGGTGTTCCATTCGCCGCAGGCGTCGCAGCGACCCGCCCATTTCGGGAAGGACGCGCCGCAAGCCTGACAGACGTAGCGGGTGGTTGGCTTTGCCAAAGGTCTAGCGATTGGTTGGAGCGGCAGCGCCCCACATATAGCAAGCTGACGTTCTAAATCCTATGGCAGAGGTGATAAAAAGCTGGGGCTTTTCTCGGCCGTTCCGGTGGTAGGTTCTGTCCCGGAATCACAATGAACAACGGATGTGAGGTGACACGGTGGCGGACAAGGACGCGCGGAAGATCCCGCTGCACGGGCCGGAGGAGTTCGAGGGGATTCGCAAGGCCGGGCGGCTGGCCGCGGCGACGCTCGACCACATCACGACCCAGGTGGTGCCGGGGGTCAGCACGGGCCATCTGAACCGTCTGATCGAGACCTTCATGCGGGACAATGGCGCGATCCCCGCGACCCTCGGCTATCACGGCTATCCGGCGGCGAGCTGCATCTCGCCGAACCATGTGGTGAATCACGGCATTCCGTCCGACGACAAGACGTTGGTCGACGGCGACATCGTGAACATCGACGTGACGGTGATTCTGGACGGCTGGTACGGCGACACCAGCCGCATGTTCTTCGTCGGCGACAAGATCGGGGTGAAGGCGCGCAAGCTGGTGGACATCACCTACAAGGCGATGATGGCCGGCATCGCGCAGGCCAAGCCGGGCAATCATCTGGGCGACATCGGCCACGCCATCCAGACCCTGGCCGAATCCCACCGCTACGGCGTGGTGCGCGACTTCGGCGGGCACGGCATCGGCCGGGTGTTCCACGACGCGCCCCATGTCGACCATTTCGGCAAGCGCGGCACCGGGGTTCTGCTGGTTCCGGGCATGGTCTTCACCATCGAGCCGATGCTCAACGCCGGCAAGCCGGACGTGAAGATCCTGTCGGACGGCTGGACCACCGTCACCCGCGACCGCTCGCTGTCCGCCCAGTTCGAGCATCAGGTCGGCATCACCGAGACGGGCTGCGAGATCTTCACCCTGTCGCCTGCGGGCTTCACCCAGCCGCCCTACGGGACCGTTGCCGGGGCCGTCGCCGCATGAGCGGGGACTTGAAGCCCTGGACGGTCCTGGAACGTCGGACCTTGCTCGATGCCGGGCCTTTCCTCAAGGTGCACGCCGAGACCATCGAGACGCCGGAGGGCCGGCGGGTTGAGAATTTCTATCAGGTCGAGCAGACGGACTTCGTCCAGATGTTCGTCGAGGACGAGGATGGGCGCGTCCTGATGCTGCGCACCTACAAGCACGGCCCGCGCCGCGTCAGCCAGACCTTTCCCGCCGGTGCCCTGAATCCCGGTGAGGAACCGCTGGGCGCGGCGAAGCGGGAGTTGCTGGAGGAAACCGGCTATGCCGCTGAGGACTGGACCGCGCTCGGGTCCTACGTGGTGCAGGGCAACCAGCGCGGCTGCGTCTGCCATATGTTCCACGCCCGCAACGCCCGGAAGGTGGCTGAGGCGGACTCCGGGGACCTGGAGGAGATGCGGTTGGAGCTGCTGACCCGCGCGGAGCTGTTCGCCGCGGCGGCAGAGGGCGATTACGCCCTGCTGCCGGTCATCGCCATGCTGGGCGCCGTCCTGCTGCCGGAACTGCGCGACAACCTCGCACGGTCGGCGGCGCGTCCAGCGCCGTAAAGCTCATTTCCCGTCGGTCGGGCCGGCGAAGAAATGGGCGAGCGCGTCGGCTCCTTCGAGCGACAGCTGGTTGTCGTTCTTGAGGAGCTGTTCGTGGGCGTTCTTGATGGTCTGCACCGTCTCTTCGTTGGTCAGCAGCCCCTTGGCCTGGAGCGTCTCCAGAATCTTGGCGCTCAGCATGAAGCTCGCGAAGGCCAGTCCGTTCGTGGTGATGTCCGCCATGCTCGTCTCTCCGATGGGATGCCGGCCTGTCGTGGCCCGCGTTCTTTCTGGCCGACCCTACCGGGCGGCAGGTTAATTTTGCACAAACCGGTGACCGGCTCCGCCGACCGGTCGCGTCAGAGCGCCCGCACCTGCATCTTGATCGGCCCTTCACCCCGGCCGTGGACGAACTGGTCAACATAGGGGTTTCCGGAGTGGTCGATGTCGTTGGCGTGACCGGTCCAGATGATCCGGCCCTGGTGGATCATCGCCACACGGTCGGCGATCTTGCGGGCCGAGGCCATGTCGTGGGTGATGGTTACAGCGGTGGCGCCCAGATCCTTCACGCATTTCACGATCAGCTCGTTGATCACGTCGGCCATGATCGGGTCGAGGCCGGTCGTCGGCTCGTCGAAGAAGATGATTTCCGGCTCGTCGGCGATGGCGCGGGCGAGGCCGACGCGCTTCTGCATGCCGCCCGACAATTCTGACGGGAACAGCTCGCCCACCTCCGGGCCGAGACCGACCGCGCCCATCTTGGCGATGGCAATGTCCTTGGCCTTGGCGCGCGGCATGTGCTCGCCCTGGATCAGGCCGAAGGCGACGTTCTCCCAGACCTTCAGGCTGTCGAACAGGGCGGCGCCCTGGAACAGCATGCCGAACTTGTGCAGCAGCTTCTCGCGCTCGCGCGGGCGCAGCCTGGTCGTCTCCTCGCCGTCGACGCGGATGGAGCCGCTGTCCGGCGACAGCAGGCCGAGGATGCATTTCAGCATCACCGACTTGCCGGTGCCGGACCCGCCGATGACGACCAGCGACTCGCCGCGCCCGACTTCCAGGTCGATGCCGTTGAGCACGACCTTCTGACCGAAGGCCTTGTGCACGTTCTTCAGCAAAATCTTCGGCGGATGAGCGGGGGGAACCTGGGACATGGAGTCGCTCACTTCGTCGAGAAGAAGATGCCGGTGATGAGGTAGTTCCACACCAGGATCAGAATGGATGCCGACACCACCGCGTTGGTCGTCGCCGCACCCACGCCCTGGGCACCGCCGCGGGAGTGATAGCCGTGGTAGCAGCCCATCAGCGACACCATGAAGCCGAACACCGCCGCCTTGACGAGGCCGGAGATCACGTCGACCGGTTCCAGGAACTCCCAGGTCCGGCCGATGTAGGAGGCCGGGTTGAAGTCCAGCCGGTAGACGCCGACCAGGAAGCCGCCGAACACACCGATGATGTCAGCCACCAGCACCAGCAGCGGCAGCATGGCCAGCCCGGCGATCAAGCGCGGCGCCACCAGGTACTTGAAGGGGTTGGTCGACAGGGTCGACAGCGCGTCGATCTGCTCGGTCACGCGCATGGTGCCGATCTCGGCGGCCATCGCGGCGCCGATGCGCCCGGCGACCATCAGGCCGCCCAGCACCGGCCCCAGTTCGCGCGTCACCGACAGGGCGACCACCGTGGCGATGGCGCCCTCCGCCTGGAAGCGGGAAAAACCGGAATAGCTCTGCAGCGCCAGCACCATGCCGGTGAACAGCGCGGTCAGCCCGACCACCGGCAGCGAGTAGTAGCCGATGTCGATCATCTGGCGCAGGATCTGCCGCGGGTAGAACGGCGGACGCACACAGTGCGACAAGGCGGCGCCGGTGAACATGGCGAGCTTTCCGGTGGCTTCCAGAAAGATCAGGAAGGCCCGTCCGGTGGCGGCAAGGAAACCCATCAAGCGACCTCAGGCGGCGGCGGGTCGCGGTAGACCCTGTGGTAACGCGCGCCCAGCGAGGTCAGGATTTCGTAGCCGATGGTTCCGCCTTCGCTCGCCACGGTGTCCACCGGGCGGTTCGGGCCGATCAGCTCCACCAGCCCGCCGGGCGTCACCGCCTCGTCGGGAAGGTGGCTGACATCCACCGTCACCAGATCCATCGAAACACGCCCAACCACCGGAGCGGCCACGCCGTTGACGAAGACATGGCCGCGCCCGCTGAGCGAGCGCAGATATCCGTCGGCATAACCCACTGCGATGGTTGCGATTTTTCCTCTCGCCGCAACGCGGTGCGTGGCACCGTAGCCAACGGTCATAGGGCTGTCAACGTTGCGCACCTGTAGCAGCCGGGCGTCGAGCCGGATCGTGCCCCGCATCGGGTTGGCCGCGGCGGGCGTCGGATTGACGCCGTAGAGCGCGCAGCCGGGCCGCACGAGGTCGAAATGGAAGGCCGTTCCGTGGAAGATCCCGGAGGAATTGGCGAAACTCGCCTCGGCCGCGGGTAGCCGCCCGACCGCCGAACGGAAACGCCCGAGCTGCTGGCTGTTCATCACCGAATCTTCGTCGGCGCAGGCGAGGTGGGTCATCCACACCCGGACGTCCACCCCCTCCAGCCGGGAGAGGTCGCCGACCAGCGTGTCCAGCTCGTCTGGACCGAGCCCGAGTCGATTCATGCCGGTGTCGATGTGGACGACGGCGGGCAGGGCCGTTTCCCGCGCCCTGGCGTGGGCCTGCCACGCGGCGATGTCGCCCAGATGGTTCAGAACCGGCAGGATGCGGTGGGCCGTGAAGTCGGGTGCGGTGCCCGCGGGCAGGCCACCCAGCGACAGGACGCGGGCCTCTGCGGGCGCCACGGCGCGGACGGCCAGCGCCTCCTCGAACTGCGCGACCACGAAGGTCCGGCAGCCGGCGGCGGCGAGCGCCGGAACGACCCGCTCCACCCCCAGCCCATAGGCGTTCGCCTTGACCACGGCGGCGCACTCGGCGGGCGCCACCCGGTCGCGGAGCTGCGTCCAGTTGGCGACCACCGCACCGAGGTCGATGGTCAGAACGGCGCCGGCGCGTGCCAGCGGATCACTCAGTGGGGCCGAAGTCATGGGTCGTGTCGAGGTCGCCGAATCTGGTGAATTGGCCATCGAAGAACATGCGGACGCTGCCGATCGGGCCATGGCGCTGCTTGGCGATGATCGCCTCCGCGGTGTTGTGCACCTCGGCGTAGCGCTTCTGCCAGTTGGCGTAGCGGTCGTTGTACTTGTCCTCCGTCTCCTCCGGCCGGCGGGCCGGCTCGGCGCGCTCAAGATAGTACTGTTCGCGGTAAACGAACATCACCACGTCGGCGTCCTGCTCAATGGAGCCCGATTCGCGCAGGTCGGCGAGCTGCGGCCGTTTGTCCTCACGCATTTCCACCGCGCGGCTGAGCTGGGACAGCGCCAGCACCGGCACCTCCAGCTCCTTGGCGATGGCCTTCAGGCCGCGGGTGATCTCCGAGATTTCCTGCACGCGGTTCTCGTTGCCCTTGGTCGAGCCGCCGCGCAGCAGCTGGAGATAGTCCACCACGACCATGCCCAGCCCGTGCGTGCGCTTCAGCCGGCGGCAGCGGGTGCGCACCGCGGCGATGGTCAGGGCTGGCGTGTCGTCCACGAAGAAGGGAACACGGCTGAGCTCCTGGCTGGCCGCCACGAACTTGGGGAAGTCGCTGTCCTTGATCTCGCCGCGGCGGATCTTGTCGCCCGAAACCTCGGCCTCGCCGGCAAGGATACGGGTGGCGAGCTGCTCCGCCGACATTTCCAGCGAGAAGAAGCCGACCGGCGCGCCTTCGCCGCCGTTGGTGCGCATGTGCGCCTTGGCGGCGTTGAAGGCGATGTTGGTGGCCAGCGCCGTCTTGCCCATGGAGGGGCGCCCGGCGAGGATGATGAGGTCCGACGGGTGCAGGCCACCCAGCTTGCGGTCCATGTCGCGCAGGCCGGTGGTCACGCCGGTGACGTGGCTGGACCGCCGGAAGGCCGTCTCCGCCGTGGCGATGGCCGCCTTCAGCGACTCGGAGAAGGCGACGAAGCCGCCGCGCACGTCGCCGGTCGAGGCAAGGTCGAAGAGCTGCTTCTCCGCCGTCTCGATCTGGTCCATGGCGTCGATGTCGAGGTCGTGCTGATACGCCTCGTTCACCATGTCCGTGCCGACCTCGATCAGCTGCCGGCGCAGGAAGAGGTCGTGGATCGTCTTGCCGTAATCGCCCGCGTTGACCACCGTCACGACGTTGGCGGCGAGCTGCGCCAGATAGCCGGCGCCACCATCCGGTGCCAATTCGACGTCGTTGTCGAAATAGGCCTTCAGCGTCACCGGATTGGCAATCTGGCCGCGCTCCACCATCTTGGCGATGGCCGAAAAGATTCGCTGGTGCGCCGGGTCGTAGAAATGCTCGGCGCGCAGGAACTCGCCGACCTTCTCATACGCCTTGTTGTTCACCAGGATGGCGCCGAGCAGCGCCTGTTCCGCCTCCTCGTTGTGCGGCGGCGTGCGGTATTCCGCCGTCGGCTTCACGGCAGCGGCGCGGGACAGCCCGCCGTCGAGGGGGCGCGGCTCGAAAAGCTGGGTGGTCTTGTCATCCATGGCAGCACTTTAGCAAAGGGCGGGGCGCAAAGCTGTGCGATCGGGTTAAGGATACCCACATTCCTGTGAGTAACTTTTGCCCACAGCCGGTGAAAGCTGGGGGTAAGGGGAAATTCAAACGTTCTATCAAGAGCTTGGGCCAGAGCAAAACCTGTGGGCCGATGTGGCGCGGACACCTCTGGTCAAGCGTTGCTGGCACCGACGTTCCGGCCGGTGCGCAGGGGCCGGGGCACGGCGTCGGCCAAGGCCGTTTCGGCGCGCTGCATATAATCGCGGACGAGCGGAACGGCGCCCAGCGAGCGGGCGAGCTGCATCTGGAAAACCATGTGCCCCTGGTAGCGGAAGCTGATCTCGGCCCCCGCCAGATAGAACTCCCACATCCGGCAGAAGCGTTCGTCGTACATCGCGCGGGCGTCCTCCCGCCGGGCCGCGAACCGCTCCCGCCAGTGGCGCAGCGTCTCGGCGTAGTGAAGGCGCAAAATCTCGACGTCGGTGTTCCACAGCCCGGCCTTTTCCACCGCCGGGATCACCTCCGACAGGGCGGGCGAGTAGCCGCCGGGAAAGATGTATTTGCGGAACCACGGGTTGGTTGAGCCCGGCCCATCCGACCGGCCGATGGCATGAAGCAACGCCACCCCGTCCTCGGCCAGCAGGTCGCGCAGCTTGGCGAAGAAGGCCGGATAATGGGGCACCCCGACATGCTCGAACATGCCGACCGAGACGATGCGGTCGAAACGTCCTTCCATTTGCCGGTAGTCCCGCAGCTCGAAGCGGACCTGACCGGCCAGCCCGGCATGGGCCGCCCGCTCCCGCGCCACGGCGAGCTGTTCGCGGGACAGGGTGATTCCGGTGACCTGGGCGCCGGTCATGCGGGCGAGGTAGAGCGCCATGCCGCCCCAGCCGCAGCCGATGTCCAGGACCCGCATGCCCGGCTGAAGCAGCAGCTTCGCCGCGATGTGCCGTTTCTTGGCCTCCTGCGCCTCTTCCAGCCCGGTGCCGGGTGTGGGGAAGTAGGCGCAGGAATATTGCAGGTCGCGGTCGAGGAACAGATCGAAGAAGGACCGCGACAGGTCATAATGATGGGCCACGTTGCGCCGCGACCGCCCTAGGGGATTGCTCTGCTGGATGAGCCGTAGCGCGGGGAAGAGGGTTTCCCGCAGATTGCCCAGAACGCCCTGGACATTGTCCGTCCCGGCGCTCAGGAGCGCCAGGAAATCATAGACGGAGCCGCCTTCGATTGTCAGGCGGCCGTCCATGTAGGCTTCCCCGAATCGCAACCGCGGGTTCACCACGAGGTCGCGGTGCAGCGCCTTGTCGTGCAGACGCAGCGTGAGGGACGGCGTGCCGACCCCCACCCGGTGCCTCCGCCCGTTGGCGCTGACGATGTCCAGAGCGCCGGCGGTCAGGGCCGGGCTGAGCAGGCGGGCTAGCAGCATCGCGCATCTCCGCATCCGTCGCACACGACTCGGTCCGGTACCTTCGCCGCGAGCGAATCACCGGAAACGAGAGTCGGAGTTCGGAGCGGGGGGAGGCAACCCGCCGGACGGGGCAGGGGCGGGGCGTCCGGCGCATCCGGATGGAGGAGGCCGGATAATCCGGGGCGCCAAAAGCGGAAAAGCCGCCTCGCCCCTTTCGGGGCGGGCGGCTTCCGGACGAGCGGAACGGTCTCGTTGAGCGGGCGGTCAGCCCTCCTCGGAAACCTCGGTCTCGGCGGCCTCGGGGGCCTCCTCGATCTCGTCCTCGTCGTCGCGCAGGTCGGCCGCGGTGACCATGCCGCCGCGGGAGCGCTGCAGTTCAGCCTCTTCCTGCGAGCGGGCGACGTTCACCGTGACGGAGATGCTCACCTCGGGGTGCAGGACGACGCGCAGCTTGAACAGGCCCAGAGTCTTGATCGGGGTCTCGATCGACACCTGCTTGCGGTCGACCTTGTAGCCGGCGGCGTCAAGGGCGTCCGCAACGTCGCGCGGCGTCACCGAACCGTACAGCACGCCGGTTTCGCCGGCCTGACGGATCACGACGACCGATACGTCGTTCATCTTGGTGGCCACCTGCTCGGCGTCCTTGCGGCGCTCCAGGTTGACGGCCTCCAGGTGGGCCTTCTGCTTCTCGAAGAACGCCATGTTCGCCTTGGTGGCGCGCATGGCCTTCTTCTGCGGCAGCAGATAGTTGCGGGCGAAGCCGGGACGCACCTTCACGACCTGGCCCATCTGGCCGAGCTTCTCGACCCGCTCCAGCAGAATAACTTCCATCACTCGTCCTCCTGATCGGGGCCGGCGGGCCGGAGACGGCGACGCAGCCCAATCCATTGCTCGATCATGCCAAGACCGACCATCAGCACGATCGGCCAACCGAAAAGAAACAGGAACATGTAGAACCCGACGAGGATCGGCAGCTTGGCCGATCGGCTTCGGGCGAACACATGCACCACCGAAAGCCCGGCAAAGGCGAATGGCAAGGCCAGGATCAGCGCGGCGTTGACCGCAAGGAACCCGACCGGGTCCGACGCCAGCGAGGCCGCCACCATGGCCAGCAGGAACGCGGTGGCGAGCCACCGTGGCAGTTCCAGGTCGTCCAGCCGCATGGCGGGGCGCCGGTTGCGGCCGAACCGCATCAGGACGCCCTGCGCCAGGGCTCCGTTGACGATCGTCATGACGAGCCATGAGATCACCGCGAAGCCCGGCAACACCTCGGCCATCCAGATGTCCTGCGGGTCCGGGGCCTGCTGGCCCTGCGCGGAGAACATCTGGTCCGCCATGCGGCTCAGCGTTTCCCGCACTGCGCCCTCCAGCCCGCCGGGCTGATCGAGCGTCAGAACCGCAGCGCCCAGAAGGCCCGCCAGTCCCATCCCGGTCAGCGCCATCAGGAGCCGGCCCGGAGGATACCATTCAAGACTCCCGTCGGGAGCCGCCCGCGCCAGCAGCGCCTGCCGCACCACCAGGATGACCGGGACAGCCGCGGTCACCAGATAGGCGAGAGACACCAGGACGCTGGACGACACCGCCAGGACCGCCACCGTTCCCACCGCACCGGCGAGAAGGGAGGCGGTGGAGCCGAGCCACAGTCCCGCGAGGAACAGCGGCAGCGGCGCCAGATAGCCCAGGATCAGCGCCCCGAACCCGCCGAACAGGACGGCGAGATAGAAGAAAGCGCTGACCACGCCGACACCGATGGCAGCCGCCAGAGGGGCGGCCAGGGGCGAGGCCATGGGATTGCCTTTGCCTGTTGTCCGCTTCGGTCCTTACTTCACCACGTAGGGAAGCAGGGCCAGGAAACGGGCGCGCTTGATGGCGCGGGCGAGTTCGCGCTGCTTCTTCGCGGAAACCGCGGTGATGCGGCTCGGCACGATCTTGCCACGCTCGGAGATGAAGCGGGACAGGAGCTTGACGTCCTTGTAGTCGATCGCCGGGGCGTTCGCGCCCGAGAACGGGCAGGTCTTGCGGCGGCGGAAGAACGGACGGCGGGGACCGCCACCGGTGCGGGCCGGAGCGCCCGAGGTCTGCTTGTCGGACATTTAGGCGTTCTCCCCTTCGGCAACGGTGGGCTCCTGGCGACGCGGCGGGCGCGGGCCACGATCCTCGAAGCGGCGCGGGCCGCGGTCGCCGCGATCGCCGCGGTCACCACGCTCGCCGCGGCTCTGCATCATCACCGACGGGTTGGCGTCCAGCGCATCGACGCGGACGGTCATGAAGCGCAGCACGTCCTCGTTGATGCCCATGTTGCGCTCCATCTCGAGGACGGCGGCGGCGGGGGCATCAAGGTTGAACAGGGTGTAGTGACCCTTGCGGTTCTTCTTGATCTTGTAGGTGAGCGTCTTCAGACCCCAGTATTCGGTCTTGGCGACCTGGCCGCCATTGTCGCGAATGATCTGGGCGAACTGCTCGCCGAGCTGCTCGGCCTGGGCGGCCGAGATGTCCTGGCGCGCGATCAGCACGCACTCGTAAAGAGCCATTATACTCCCCATGGCTGTTCATGGTCCGGCGCTGCACCCCATCCCCTATGGACAGGATCAGCCGCCCGGGCCTAGCCGACGGCACGCGGGCCACCGGCAAGGAGTTATGAAGCGGCGCAGTATGCATAAAAGCACTATCCCGACAAGCGGAAACACGAGCCAGCCGACGATTCCGGCGCTCCTGCCTTTGATGTGCCTTGGAATGACCCTTTTCTCCGTTCGCCTTTGCATCGCAGCAATGAAAAAACGCCGAAAAAGCAACAGAAAGGCACCAATTCGACCTCGCCAACGTTGAGCATCGCTTGACTTGCCCGAAAGGCCGGGTATGACTGTCGCCGAATTCAACGGCAGCGCCGCGGGTGGCGCGCCTTTTTACTAGGGTTCCCAGACAGCATGACCAGGGCGTTCGTCTTTCCGGGCCAGGGCAGCCAAGCCGTCGGCATGGGCCGTGAGCTGGCCGAGGCGTTCGAGGTCGCGCGGCTCACCTTTGAAGAGGTGGACGACGCGCTGAACCAGCGCCTGTCCCGCCTGATGTTCGAAGGCCCCGAGGCCGACCTGACGCTCACCGAGAACGCCCAGCCGGCCCTGATGGCCGTCAGCGTCGCCGTTCTGCGGGTGCTGAAGGACCAGGGCGGGCTCGACCTGACCAAGCACGCGGCATTCGTTGCCGGCCATTCGCTCGGCGAGTATTCGGCCCTGTGCGCCGCCGGCGCCTTCACGCTGGCCGACACCGCGCGCCTGCTGAAGCTGCGCGGCCAGGCCATGCAGAAGGCCGTGCCGGTCGGGCAGGGCGCTATGGCCGCCCTGCTGGGCGCCGAGCTGGAGCAGGCCCAGGCCATCGCCGCTGACGCCGCCAAGACCCCCACGGGGCAGAACGAAGTCTGCACCGTCGCCAACGACAACTCGTCGGGTCAGGTGGTGATCTCCGGTCATGCCGAGGCCATTGAGCGCGCCATCGTGATCGCGGCGGAGCGCGGACTGAAGCGCACCGTGCGCCTGCCGGTCAGCGCGCCCTTCCATTGCCCGCTGATGCAGCCCGCCGCCGACGCCATGGCCGAGGCCCTGGCCAACGTGACGATCGCCGCGCCGGCGGTTCCGGTGGTCGCCAACGTGACCGCGTCGGCCGTGTCGGACCCCAACGAGATCCGCCGCCTTCTGGTCGAGCAGGTGACCGGCATGGTTCGCTGGCGCGAGAGCGTGCTCTATATGAAGGAGCAGGGCGTCGACACGCTGGTTGAACTCGGCTCCGGCAAGGTGCTGTCGGGTCTCGCCAAGCGCATCGACAAGGAATTGGCCGGAACCTCCGTTCAGGGCCCGGTCGACGTCGAATCGTTCCTGAAGACCCTGTGAGGCATTCCATGTTCGACCTGACCGGAAAGAAGGCCCTGGTCACCGGCGCCTCGGGTGGCATCGGGGCGCAGATCGCCCGCGCGCTGCACGCGCAGGGCGCCACCGTCGCCCTGTCCGGCACCCGCGTCGCCCCGCTGGAGGCGCTCGCCTCCGAGTTGGGCGAGCGCGCCCTGGTGGTGCCCGGCAACCTCGCCGACGCCGCCGGGACCGAGCAGCTCGCCAAGGACGCGGAGGCCGCCCTCGGCCAAATCGACATCCTGGTGAACAACGCCGGCCTGACGCGCGACCAGCTGGCCATGCGCATGAAGGACGACGACTGGCAGTCGGTGCTGGACGTCAACCTGACCGCCGCCTTCCGCCTGTCGCGCGCCGTGCTGCGCGGCATGATGAAGCGCCGCTGGGGCCGCATCATCGGCATCACCTCGATCGTCGGCGTCACCGGAAACCCCGGCCAAGCCAACTACGCCGCCTCCAAGGCCGGCATGATCGGCATGTCGAAGTCGCTGGCCGCGGAGGTCGCGTCGCGCGGCATCACCGTGAACTGCGTCGCGCCGGGTTTCATCACCACGGCGATGACCGACGCCCTGAATTCCGAGCAGAAGGACAAGCTGCTCACCGCCATTCCTTCCGGCCGCATGGGCGAGCCGGGGGAAATCGCCGCCGGAGTCGTGTACCTGGCGAGCGATGAGGCCGCCTATGTCACCGGCCAGACGCTGCACATCAACGGCGGCATGGCCATGATCTGAGGCGGATTCGCTGCCTGAACCACAGGTTCGGACCGGCGCCCGCGGGCGCTGGTCAAGGCTGTAAAAATGTGTTATCGGACGGGGCTTTTTGTGGCAGGAAGGCACGCAGCCGCGTGTTGAGCCGGCCGAATTCGCCCGAGCGGTCTCAAGGATTGGAAGGTCTAAAAAAATGAGCGATGTCGCCGAGCGCGTTAAGAAGATCGTTGTGGACCACCTCGGGGTCGAGGAGTCGAAGGTGACGGAGAACGCCTCCTTCATCGACGATCTCGGCGCCGACAGCCTCGACACGGTCGAGCTGGTTATGGCTTTCGAGGAAGAGTTCGGCTGCGAGATTCCGGACGACGCCGCCGAGAAGATTCTGACGGTGAAGGACGCCATCGACTTCATCAAGGCGAACGCCGCCGCCTGATCAGGCGCTGGCGCGAGAGGGCCAGGCAGCTTTTCAAAGTGGCCTGGCCGTCGCTGAGTTTTCCGAGGAAAGGTCAAGGAATACCCCATGAGACGTGTCGTCGTTACCGGCCTTGGTCTGGTCACGCCGCTCGGTGTCGGCCACAAGCTCAACTGGGAGCGTTTGACCGCCAGCCAATCGGGCATCCGCGCCATCACGGGTTTCGACGCCTCTGATCTGGCCTCGAAAGTTGCCGGGGAGGTCCCGCGCGGGGATGGTGAGGGGTTGTTCAACCCCGATGCCTTCGTTCCGCCGAAGGACCAGCGGAAGATGGACGATTTCATCATCTTCGCCATCGCCGCCGCCCACGAAGCGATCAAGGATTCCGGCTGGGTTCCCCAGACCGAGGAAGAGCGCGAACTCACCGGCGTCATGGTGGGCTCGGGCATCGGTGGTCTGCCGGGCATTGCCGAGGGTGCCGTCACCCTGGCCGAGAAGGGCCCGCGCCGCATCTCCCCCTTCTTCATTCCGGCCTGCCTCATCAATCTGGCGTCCGGTCACATCTCCATCCAGCACGGCTTCAAGGGTCCGAACCACGCGGTGGTCACGGCCTGCTCGACCGGCGCGCACGCCATCGGCGACGCTTCGCGCCTGATCATGCTGGGTGATGCGGACGTGATGGTCGCCGGCGGCACGGAAGCAGCGGTCAGCCGCCTGGGCGTCGGCGGTTTTGCCGCCATGCGCGCCCTGTCCACGAATTTCAACGACACGCCGGAAAAGGCGTCGCGTCCTTACGACAAGGACCGTGACGGCTTCGTGATCGGCGAGGGCGCCGGTGTGGTTGTCCTCGAGGAGTTGGAGCACGCCAAGAAGCGCGGCGCTCACATCTACGCCGAAGTGGTCGGCTATGGCATGTCCGGCGACGCCTACCACATCTCCGCCCCGGCGGAGGACGGCAACGGCGGCTTCCGCGCCATGCGCAACGCGCTGAAGCGGGCCGGGATGGAGCCGTCGGAAATCGATTACGTGAACGCGCACGGCACCTCGACGCCGCTGGGCGACGAGATCGAGCTGGGCGCGGTGAAGCGTCTGTTCGGCGCTGCGATGGACAACGTCGCCATGTCCTCCACCAAGTCGGCCATCGGCCACCTGCTGGGGGCCGCCGGCGCGGTCGAGGCGATCTACTCGATCAAGGCGATCAACCACAGCTTGGTTCCGCCGACGCTGAACCTTGAGAACCCCTCGGAGAGCTGCCTCGGCGTCAACCTCGTTCCGAAGGTTGCGCAGGAGCGCCGCGTGCGGGCCGCGCTGTCGAACTCCTTCGGCTTCGGCGGCACCAACGCCTCCCTGGTCTTCAAGGAATTCGCCTGAGCGGCGAAGCATCGCGGAGACCGCCGATGGGTTGGGGCCTCCGAATCGCGGCGGGGGCGTTGACCGTCCTCACCGCGGGCAGCGGGTTGGTGTTCTGGGGTGCCCTCCGTGTGATGGCCCCCGGACCCCTTGAGCACGCCGAGACGGTCGTCATTCCGCGTGGGAGCGGGCTGGAAGCCATTGCGCTGACTCTCGAAGACGCGGGGGTCGTCGAGTCTCCGATTCTCTTTCTGCTCGCTGCCAAGCTCCAGGGGCCGCTGAAGGCCGGCGAGTACGCGTTCCCGGCGGGCATCAGCATCGATGGCGTGCTGGAGATGCTGCGCCAGGGCAAGACCGTGGTCCGCCGCTTTACGGTGCCGGAAGGGCTGACCTCCGCCCAGGTGGTGGCTCTGCTCGATGCCGAGCCGACGCTGACCGGCGAGTTGAAGACGGTTCCGAAGAACGGGACCGTACTGCCTGAAACCTATCACTATTCCTACGGCGATTCGCGTTCGGCCCTGGTCGAGCGGATGCAGCACGCGATGACCCAGGCCCTGAACGACGCCTGGAAGAACCGTGGTCCGGACCTGCCTTACGAGACTCCGCAGCAGGCGCTGACCATGGCGTCCATCGTGGAGAAGGAAACCGGTGTCGCGGCTGAACGCGCCAAGGTCGCAGGAGTCTTCGTCAACCGCTTGGAGACCGGCATGAAGCTCCAGTCGGATCCGACGGTGATCTACGCGCTGACCGATGGCAGCGGGGAGTTGGGGCGGGCCTTGACCCGTAATGACTGGAAATTCGAGTCGCCCTACAACACCTACGTCGCGGCAGGGCTCCCGCCAGGGCCGATCGCCAACCCGGGGCGGGCCTCCATCCAGGCGGCTTTGCACCCGGAAAAACACGACTTCCTGTATTTCGTCGCCGATGGCACCGGCGGGCATGTCTTTGCGAAGACTTTGCCGGATCACAATCGCAACGTCGCCAAATGGCGCGAGGTGCAGCGCCGGCAGTCGGGCGGTGCGGGCAACGGGGACACGCCGCAGGATTAGCGGTCCCCTGTTCCCGAACGGGAGGCCGACCCGAACGCAACACCCTTGATCAGGCGGCGTTCGACGCCACCACTTCAAGGGCGACGACACCGCCCAGGGCGCCGTAGCTCTTGCGGGCGGCGCGCATCTTCTCCAGCGATTCCATGAGGCTTTCCTCGGCGAAACCAGGGGCGAGCTGCGCCAGTTCCTGTTCCGTCAAGGTGATGAAGGCGTCTAAAAGGCGCGCGTGGATGCGGCACGCCTGGCGGACTTCATCGGCGACCATCGGTGCTGGCATGGTAGGCTCCCAATCACGGAATAAAGAGAAACACGGTCCGTCCGTGCGTGGGAATTCTGTCGGGTTGTGGTTAATAGAGCATTAAATGCAATTCATCTTCCGGATAGGAAGAAGAGTTACCACTTCAGACGAAAATGACGAAATTTGGACGATTTCGATTTTGGTATGTGGCAGAGATAAGCCGACTTTTGTGACTTTCGAATATTCGGCTTTGATCAATGTGGCTGTCTCTCGTCCGGCGTGGGCGAGAGACAGCCGGGAGATCAGCGGCGGATTTCCTTGTCCAGGTTCAGCTCGGCCTTGGCGCCCTGGATGCGCGCCCGGTAGACCAGCATGGCCTCCATGACCCGCTGGACGTAGTTGCGGGTTTCGTAGATCGGGATCAATTCCAGCCAGTCCACGGCGTCGATGGCTTCGCCGCGCGGGTCTCCGTAGGTGTCGATCCATTGGCGCACGCGGGTCGGGCCGGCGTTGTAGGCGGCGATGGCCATGATGTAGGAGCCGTTGAAGCGATCGATCATGTCCGCCAGATAGGTCGAGCCGAGCCGCACATTGTAGTCCGGGTCGCTGATCAGCTTGGCGTTGTCGTGCTTGACGCCGAGCTTGCTGGCGACCAGCTGAGCCGTTCCGGGCATGAGCTGCATCAGGCCGCGCGCCCCGGCCGACGACACCACGCGGGTGTTGAAGGTGCTCTCCTGCCGGATGATGGCGTGCACCAGGGCGATTTCCGGAGCTGACGGGCGGCTCTCGATCATCGGGTAGCCGGCTTCCACCAGAAACACGTCGTTCTGCGCGGCGTCCTTCGCGGCGGCGACGGCCAGGTCGCGGCGCCCGACCTCGCGGGCCAGCTTGGCGGCCAGCACATAATCCGCCGGCTCCTTGGCGTCGAGGCTGATGCGGCGCAGGAAGGCGGTCACCCGCTCGTCGGTGTTGCCCTCGATCTCGGCCAGCAGCTTGGTCACGCGCACCACCTCCCGCCGTTCGAAGGCGGTGGCGTCGGCGTTGGACACGCGCGGTTCGGCGGGCAAGGCGATGCGCCCGTTCCCGGCGTGGCGGGCGGCGAGCTGCCCGTAGAAGGTCGTCCCGTACTGGGCGGCCTTCGAGTACCAGTCCTTGGCCTGCGCCGTCTGGCCCAGCGCTTCCGCCGCACGCCCGCACCAGTAGGCACCGCGCGCCTTGCTGATTGGTGCGCCGACGGAGCGGTAGAGCTTGTGGAAGTGGTTGAAGGCGCTCGACGGATCGTCGAGGAAGCGCAGCGCCAGGAAGCCGGCGAGGAATTCCGCCTCCGCCGCGCCGCTGCCCTCGGTCTGTCCATGAGCCGTCACCAGACGGTAGGCGAGGTTGTGGTCGCCGTTCACCATGGCGCGGCGGGCCAGGATGTGGCGCTCCGTCCACCAAGCCTGCGGACGGCCCATGTCTTTGGGCGCCTGGACGATGATCTCCAGCGCTCCGGCGTCGTCGCCCTTGCGGCGGCGGTAGCGGGCACGGTCGAACAGCAAGCCGGGGTCATTGCGCAGCGAGGCGGGCACGCGGGCCAGCGCCGCGTCGGCGTTCTTGGCGTCGCCGTCCAGCGCGATCCGCGCCTCGATCAGCAGGTCGTAGGCTTCGTCGAAGAAGGGCAGCATGCGGCGCACCGCGGCTTCCTGGCGCTCCCACAGCAGCCGGTCGATGCGCGCCTTGTGCTCCTGCGGACGCAGATGAGAGCGGTAGCGGGCCAGGAACTGCTCCTCGTCCGCGGACGTGAAGTTCGCCTCCACCCAGCGGTCGCGCACCATCCGCACCGCCCGCTCGGCGTTGCCGGTCGCCAGCAGCGTGTCGGCGTGGCGCATGAAGCCTTCGTTGGACAGGGGCGGGTACTGCTTGAACCAAGCCAGCACCCGGTCCTCGTCCAGATCGATGGGCATCGCCTTTTCCGCCTGACGGCGAAGCTGCGCCTGGTTGGGCCAGTCGCCGTTCTCGCGGATGAAGGCGGCGATCTCGTCGAAGCTGCCGCCGCCGGGAGTCGCCAAGGCCATCCAGCGGATCACTTTGGCCGGCAACTTGTTGGAGGCTTGGGCGGCGATGCGCAGCGCCTCGTCGTGGCGGTCGTTGTCGGCCGCCTTGAAGGCCTGCCGGTAGACGGCGAGGTCCTGCGCCGTCAGGCTGGCCGCCCCGGCGGGCTGGGCCAGCACGATCAGCCCCAGCAGGGCGGCGGCAATGGCGGAACGGGTGGCGGAACGGGTGGCATGTCGGATGATCATCCGGGCGCTCTTGCTCGGGGGAACGGGTGCGGCTAAGGTGCGCGACACTTTTCTTGAAGTCCGTCGGAGGTGGCAGGCATGTTGTACGGTTCCATCGTCGCTCTTTTGACCCCGTTTAAAAACGGGAAAGTGGACGAGGCCGCCTTCCAGTCCTTCGTCGAGTGGCAGGTTGCGCAGGGCACCCACGGTCTCGTGCCGTGCGGCACCACGGGCGAGTCGCCCACCCTCTCCCACGAGGAGCACAACCGGGTCGTCGAGCTGTGCATCGAGGCCGCGGGCGGGAAGGTTCCGGTCGTCGCCGGCACCGGGTCGAACTCCACCGAGGAGGCGATCTCGCTGACCCAGCATGCGAAGAAGGCCGGCGCCACCGCGGCGCTGGTGGTCACGCCCTATTACAACAAGCCGACGCAAGAAGGTCTGTACCAGCATTTCAAAGCGATCCATGACGCGGCGGATTTGCCGATCGTTATCTACAACATTCCCGGCCGCAGTGTCGTGGATATGTCGGTGGCAACCATGGCCCGCCTCGCCAAGCTGCCGAACATCATCGGCGTGAAGGACGCCACGGCGGATCTGGCCCGCCCGGTCCGCCTGCTGCAGGAGGTCGGTCCCGACTTCATCCAGCTCTCGGGCGAGGACGCGACGGCACTGGCCTTCAACGCGCAGGGCGGCGTCGGCTGCATCTCGGTGACGGCCAACATCGCGCCGGCCCAGTGCGCCGCGATGCAGGACGCATGGCGGAAGGGCGATCTCGCCACCGCCTACAAGTACCGCGACCTGCTGACCCCGCTGCACGATTCCATGTTCGTGGAGACGAGTCCGGCCCCGGTGAAGTACGCCGCCAGCCTGCTCGGCAAGTCCTCGGACGAGGTTCGCTTGCCGATGGTTGCCGCGTCGGAAAGCACGCGGACCACCGTCCGCGACGCGATGAAGAAGGCCGGGCTGCTGTCCTAAGGGACGGCAGCACCCCGCCCTAGGGAAGGAGGATCCGTGGCCGCCCGCGAGCCCGAACCAAGGCGCATGGCGGCACAGAACCGCCGCGCACGCTTCGACTATTTCATCGAAGACACCCTGGAGGCCGGTCTGATCCTGACCGGCACCGAGGTGAAGTCGTTGCGCGGCGGCCGTGCCAGCATCAACGAGGCGTACGCCGGCCTCAAGAACGGTGAACTGTACCTGTTCAACGCCTACATTCCGGAATACGGGCAGGCGGGCCGCTGGCTTCAGCACGAGACCAAGCGCCCGCGCAAGATGCTGGTGCACCGTCGCGAGCTGAGCAAGCTCATGGGCGCCATTAAGCAGAAGGGGATCACGCTGATCCCGATGACCGTCTATTTCAACGACCGCGGCATTGCCAAGGTCGAGGTTGGCCTCGCCACTGGCAAGAAGAAGCATGACAAGCGCGAGTCCGAGAAGGAGCGGTCGTGGCAGCGCGACAAGGCGCGCCTGATGCGCGACAAGGAGGGGATAAAGGGAAAAAGCTTGTGAGCCGATTGTCCAACCGCGCGACCGACCGCGATTCCACCGTGGCCGGCGTTGCCGCGGAGGCCCTGGCCGAGCGCCGCCCGCAGGGCCGCATCCTGGTGGCCGGCGACACCGACGGCGCCATGGAAGCGGCCTTGGCCGACGGCGGGGCGGAGGTCGTCTCCTGGCACCGCTTGGCGCTGGACGGCAAGTTGGCCACGCCCTGGCCGGCAGACGGTGCCTTCGATGGCGGGGTCCTGCGCCTGCCGCGCGGCTGGGCCGCCTTCGAGATGGCGTTGCACGCCCTGGCAGCCCGCTTGCCGGCAGGGGCGCCGCTGTGGATCGCCGGCAGCAACGACGAAGGCATCACCTCCGCGCCGAAGCGCTTCGACGGGCTGGCCGAAGGCGTGGAGACGCTGACCATCAAGCGCCGCGCCCGCCTGCTGGAAACCCGCCGGACCAGCGATTCGGCCAAGGGCAATCTGGAGGATTGGCGGGAGACCGTCACCCTGCCGCTGCCGGGGCGCGACGAGGCGTTGGATCTCGTGTCCTATCCCGGCCTGTTCGCCCATGGCCGTCTCGACAGCGGCACGGAATGCCTCCTCCAGGTCCTGCCGGAGATCGCGGCGGGCACCGCCGTCCTGGATTTCGGCTGCGGCGCCGGGGTGATCGCGCGGGCGGTGCGGGAGCGCACGCCGGACGCCCGGCTGACCCTGCTGGACATCGACGCGGTGGCTCTGCACGCCGCCCGCCAGAACGTGCCGGACGCGGAATGCGTGTTGAGCGACGGGCTGACCGGGCTCGGCGCGCGGGAACGCTTCGGGCTGATCGTGTCGAACCCGCCGCTCCACCGCGGCAAGGACGAGGATTTCGGAATGCTGGAGGCGCTGGTCGCCGGCACCAAGCAGTATCTGAAGCTGCGCGGCTCGCTGGTCGCGGTGACCCAACGGACGGCGGGAGTCGGCAAGCTGTTCAAGACGGCCTTCGGCCACGCCGATCTGCTGCTGGAAACACCGCAGTTCCAGGTGTGGAAGGGCACGCCGAAGTAATCAGCGACCATCGCCACGCAGGTCCGACGGGTTCGCGCCCGTAACGGCCCGAACCCGTCGGGCGAAGTGGGAGCGGGAGGTGTAGCCAACGGCTTCCGCCGCTTCCTGCACGGACATCCCGTCACTTTCCAGCAACCGAAGGGCGTGAGCGACACGCTCCTCCGTCAGGATGCGCCGTACGGAGGCGTCTTCATCGGCAAGGCGTCGGCGCAAGGTCCCCGTGCTGAGGCCCATCTCGACAGCGACGCTCCTGGCTGTCCAAGGCTGGTCGGGATAGGCGCGGACCAATTGGCGGACCGCGTCGGCCGTGCCACCGGGCATTCCGTGTCCGAGCCACCAAACACAGTCGTCCAGAAGGGCCAGCAGGACTTCCATGCAGCGGTGCTCGACGAGGCGTGGGCTGAGCGCGGCGCCCGCGGCCAAGCCGGCGGCGGCGTGCTCCACCGCGCTGACCAGAGCGGGCGTCAGGGCCACGCGGAAGTCGCGCGGATGCTGCCGGGTGCCGGCCCGTGCGGTGGGATGGGCGTCGAGAAGCCGCCGGACCATGTCCCCCGGGAACTCCAGGATCAGGGCGCGGTAATGCCCGGTCGCCTCGCTCGGGGCGTTCACCACCGTGCCGATCCAGCCGGGCGGCAGCAGCATCGCCGAACCCTTCGGAAAATGGTGGGTGCCGCGGGTGTCGGTGACCTCCTTGGCACCGTCGATCACCACGATCAAGGCCGTGCGTTCTATGCGGACGTCCGTGATGCGTTCGCGGTTGCGGGCCACGAACGCCCACAGTTCGGGGCGGTGCGGGCGATCGCCGGAGCCCGGTCGGATGTCGCGGGCGGCGTAGCGGGACAATGCAGGAAGGAGGTCCGGTGTCATGGCGGCGTCCAGTCTAGGAGGCGCCGGGACGCGCGGGCAAGGTCCGCTGCGCTCCTTCCGCACGCTCATCGACCGTAGCGCGCGGTCAGCGTGGCCTTTTCCAGGCGGTTCGCGTTCAGTAGAAAGCCGACCATGGCGCCCGACGAGTTCGCGTCGAGCGGAAGGCTGTCCGTCTTCAATGCGTGGACGGTGAAGACGTAGCGGTGTGGTGTGTCGCCGACCGGCGGACAGGCACCGCCGTAGCCCGGCGTGCCGAAGTCGGTGCGGCTTTGCAACGCTCCGGCCGGAAGCAATCCCGTGTCCGGATTTCCGGCCCCGGCCGAAAGCCGCAGGGTGGTGGCGGGAAGGTTAAAGACGATCCAATGCCACCAGCCGCTGCCTGTCGGCGCGTCGGGGTCGTAGGCGGTGACAGCGAAGCTGCGTGTGCCGGCCGGTGCGTCCTTCCAGGCCAACGCTGGCGAGAGATTTTCCCCTGTGCAGCCGAAGCCGGCGAAGACATGCCGCTCGCCCAGAGGTGCCCCGTCCTTGATGTCGGGGCTGGTCAGCTCGAAAGCGGTGGCCGGGGCGGCGCCCATGGCAAGGATGGCGGCGAGCAGGAGAGCGGAACGATTGTGCATGGGGAAACTCCATCGGTCGGCGATGGCCACATGCTATAAAAGCGTCCGCACACCCGTGCGCCCGAACAGCCCAAAGACGAGCCCGAACGGCTCAGCCTTCCCTCAACCGCCGCGCCGCGTCCACGGCGCCGTAGGTCAGGATGGCGTCGCAGCCGGCGCGCTTGAAGCCGGTCAGGGTCTCCAGCAGAGCCTTGTCGTAATCCAGCCAGCCGTTCTGCGCGGCGGCGCGCAGCATCGCGTATTCGCCGGAGACGTGATAGGCGAAGGTCGGAACCGCGAAGGTGTCCTTCACCCGACGGATGACGTCCAGATAGGGCAGGCCCGGCTTCACCATCACCATGTCCGCCCCTTCCTGCAGGTCGAGGGCGACCTCGTGCAGGGCCTCGTCGGTGTTGGCGGGGTTCATCTGGTAGGTCTTCTTGTCACCCTTCAGGAAGCCGCCGGAATTCACCGCGTCGCGGAACGGGCCGTAGAAGGCCGAGGCGTATTTGGCGGCGTAGGAGCACAGCCGCACCAACTCATGCCCATGGCTGTCCAGCCGGTCGCGGATCAGGCCGATGCGGCCGTCCATCATGTCCGACGGGGCGACGATGTCCACGCCGGCGTCGGCCTGAGACAGCGCCTGCCGGGCCAACACCTCGACCGTCTCGTCGTTCTGGATGTAGCCGTCGCGCATCAGCCCGTCGTGGCCGTGGGTGGTGTAGGGGTCGAGCGCCACGTCGCCCAGGATGCCGACATGCGGCACCGCGGCCTTCAGCGCGCGGATGGCGCGGTTCATCAGGTTGTCGGGGCGGTAGGCCTCCGCCGCGTCCTCCGACTTGCCTTCGGCGCCGACGACCGGGAACAGGGCGACGCAGGGGATGCCGAGATCGCCGGCCGCGGCCACCGCTTCGGTCAGCAGGTCGATGGTCAGCCGCTCCACGCCGGGCATGGAGGCCACGGGCACCCGCTGATTCTGCCCCTCGATGACGAAGACCGGCCAGATCAGGTCGTCCACGGTCAGGCGGTTTTCGGCGACGAGGCGGCGGGTCCAGGCGTCGGCGCGATTGCGGCGAAGCCGGGTGCGCGGGAAGGACGCCGGGGACCGGAAATGCGAAGCGGACATGCGGGGGACCTGATGTGCTCTTAAAACTTGCGGCGCGATCCTACGCCGCATGGCCGCCGCGACTCAAGCCGCACCGCTCACAGGTCTGAATCCCGAGTCCTGCATCTCCATGACCCAGCGGTGCCCGTCCTTGCGCCATTGCGAGACGAGGCCGCCGGTGAAGGCCGCTCCCTCCCAGGACCGCACCTCGAAGGTGACGCGCGGCGGTTCGATGGCGATGAGGTTGTAGGCGTTGGCCTCGTTGCGCAGGCGTGTGGAGGTCGCGGTGGAGGCCTGGGCGACCAGGATGGAGCGCGCCACCTGGGTGTGGTGGGTCATGATGTCGCCGGAATAGGCGCGGTGCAGGTGCCCGGCCAGCAGCAGGTCGACCCCGCAGCTTTCCAGCGCCGGCAGGGCCAGCTTGTGCCGCCCGACCAGCTTCGTCTTCGGCGCGTCGGGCGGCGGCAGGAAGGGGTGGTGGGTGAACAGCACCTTGAAGACGGTGTCCGGCACCTCGCAGAACACCTCGCGCACGCGCTTGATCTGCGCCTTGTTCATGCGCCCCTCGGAAAAGTCGGTGATGACCGAGCGCGCCGTGTTGATCCCCAGCACGGCGATTTCCGAATCGATGTGGAAGGGGCTGAGGTCGGTGGTGATGTAGCGCTTGTAGTTGCCGAACGGGTCGAGGAATCGGCGCACCACGTTGTAGACCGGGATGTCGTGGTTGCCCGGCACGACCAGATAGGGGAAGGGCAGCTTCTCCAGGAAGGCCCGCGCCTCCAGGAAATGGCGGGCCTTGGCGCGCTGGACCAGATCGCCGGAGATGACGATCAGGTCGGGCTGCGCCACCGTCAGGTCGGCCAGCAGGCCGTCGACCACCAGCGGGTCGATCCGCCCGAAATGCAGGTCCGAGATGTGGGCGAGCTTCTTCACGACACCTCCCCGGCAGTCATTCCCGTCACGCGCCGTCCGCCGTGCCGTCGCCTTCGGGCGCCGCCTTGGGCAGCAGGACCTTCAGCGCCTTGGGACGGATGCGGTAGTTCAGCGGCGGTTCCATCTGCAGGATTTCACCGTCGTTGACCATCTTCAGCCGCCGCCGCCGGCTGTGCACCGTCAGTTGCGTGGCCGTCAGCGTTTCCAACTCCTCATCCTGCTGCCAAGTTCCGAGCATGGTGCGGCCCATCAGCCGCAGCAGCCCCCAGGGGTCGCGCTGCCGCGCCACATAGACGCCGAGCTTGCCGGAATCGAGACGGTCGCGGCGCAGGAGCATGCTGCCCGCCTCGCCGTCGAAGGGGTTGTTGGAGACAACCAGAATCGGAGTGCGCACGCGGCGCGGCCCCTCGCCCCAATCGATCCGCACGTCGAGCAGGGGCAGGCGGCGGAAGGTGCGGACCATGGCGAGCGCCATCGCCGGCCATTTCAAAAGTCGGTGCCGCTTGCGCTTCTCCTCGCGCTCCTGCACCACCTGGGGATAGAAGCCGAGGACGGAGCTGTTCAGGTAGACCTCGCCGTTCACCTCCGCCACGTCGATGCTGCTCACATCGCCGGCGGCCAGGGCCTCGTACGCCTCGTCGAGGTCCAGCGGGGTTTTCAGATCGCGCGCCAGCAGGTTCATGGTGCCGAGCGGCAGGATGCCCAGGATCTTGCCGGTGGGCAGGATCATGTTGACCGCGGTGTGGATGGTCCCGTCGCCGCCGCCCACGATGACCAGCTCCGCGTCGGAGTCGATTGCCTTGCGGATTTCCGATGCGCAGTCGGCCGGCTCCACCGCGGTCAGCGACACCTCCGCCCCGTGCCGCTCGAAGGCGCTGCGGATCGCCGCCACCGTATCGTCGATCGGCTGTCCGGCCAGCGTTCCCGCGGACCGGTTGAGGATGATGGCCGTCTTGCGGCCCGCTCCCTCCCGACGTGACGCTTGCGCTGCTGAGGCTGCCATCATGGAACTGTCCCGCTCATGACTGTGGGTGCGGCAACGGCTGAGGCGGGGGCGGTGTTCCGCGACGCTGCGCTGCGAAACCGCGGTTTGACACGCCGCCCGCCGCCCGTATCATCGCCCGAAACCGATCAATTCGCCCCACAAACGAACAAATGGAAACGACCGGAACCATGAGCGACCCTGCCGAGATCCAGTTCGCCGAGATCCTTTTCGAACGCCGCGGCTCCATCGGGCTGGTGACGCTGAACCGCCCGAAGGCGCTGAACGCCCTGACGCTGGGCATGATCCGCCTGTTCGATCCGCAGTTGCGCGCCTGGATCGCCGATCCCGAGGTCAAGACCATCGTCGTGCAGGGCGCGGGAGAGAAAGCCTTCTGCGCTGGCGGCGACGTGGTGAACCTGTACGAGACGGGCAAGGCCGCCAAGGCGGGGCAGGACGACGGCGCGTCCATTCGCGCCTTCTTCAGCGAGGAGTATGTCCTCAATCGCCTGATCCACACCTGCCCGAAGCCCTATGTCGCGCTGATCGACGGCATCAGCATGGGCGGCGGCGTCGGCCTGTCGGTTCACGGTTCCCACCGGATCGTGACCGAGCGGACGATGTTCGCCATGCCGGAGACGGGCATCGGCCTCTACCCGGACGTCGGTGGCACCTATTTCCTGCCGCGCCTGCCCGGACAGGTCGGCATCTGGCTGGGCCTGACCGGCGACCGTCTGAAGGCGGCCGACATGATCGAGGTCGGCGCCGCCGACGCCTTCGTGCCCAGCGCCAAGCTGGAGTCCCTGATCGCCGAGCTGGCCGACGCCGTGCCGGCCGACGAGGCGGTTGCGCGCCATCGCGAGGAAGCCGGCGAACCGCCGGTCGCCGCCAACCGCGCGGCCATCGACCGCTGCTACGCCCATGATGGCGTGGAGGCCATCGTCGCCGCTCTGGAGGCCGAAGGCACGGAATGGGCGGCTGGCCAGCTCGCCACGCTGAATCGCGTATCGCCGACCAGCCTGAAGGTGACGCTGGAGGCGCTGCGCCGCGGCGCCAAGCTGGACTTCGACGGCTGCATGATCCAGGAGCTTCGCCTCAGCCTCGCCTTCCTCGCCCGCCACGATGTCTACGAAGGCATCCGCGCGGCGCTGGTCGACAAGGACCGGAATCCGCGCTGGTCGCCCGCTTCTCTGAGCGAAGTGACGGCTGAAGAGGTGGCCGGTTACTTCGCCGAACCCGTTGGCGGGGATTTGCGCTTTACCGAATGAAGAGGACCGCCCCCCTTTATTGCACTCTGAACGTGCACGGATGCGGGCACATTCCGCGCGTTTCTGCGTTAGTATCGGGGAAATCCTTGCGGGACTTGTCTCAAACCTGACCGTTGTTGTTGCCTGACGGTTGTTGTCGGGGGTCGGATGGGACGGGTCGGCTTGCTGCCCGGTTCGCCGGGGGGAACGCCGCCGGGGTGCCTGGATTCCAGGCACCTCCTGGCACGCGACGGGGCTTGGCACGGCAGGACGGGGGTATTCCGCAGAGCCAGGCTGTTCTACAACCCGGGCTGTGCTTTTGGGGCATTATTGAGGTGATTGCCGGACAATGATCGGTTAATCTCCCCTTAAGGACCCCGGAAAGGCCACAGGTCGGCCCATGTCCGGTACGAGCCAAAGGAGACCGCGGTGCGCAAACCCTATTATGAAAGCATCCTCTTGATCGAACGGCTTCACCGCCACTTTCTCGAGGTGCTGAAGACCGAGCTTGACCGGCTCGGTATCCAGGACATCAACAACGTCCAGAGCCTGATCCTGTACAACATCGGCGAAGACGAGATGACCGTCGGCGAACTGACGGCGCGCGGCTACTATCTCGGCTCCAACGTGTCCTACAACGTGAAGAAGATGGTCGAGAACGGCTATCTCGGGCAGGAGCGTTCGCCGCACGACCGCCGGTCGGTGCGCGTCCGCCTGTCGGAGAAGGGCCTCGATCTCCGCGAGAAGATCAGCCGCATGTTCGAGCGCCACCTGACGGCGCTGGAGAAGGCCGGCTTCAGCGACGAGGAGCTGGTCAAGGCGAACGAGACCCTGCGCAAGCTCGAACGCTTCTGGTCCGCGTCGCTTGACTACAGCGGCTTTCCGCTGACCTCGGCGGCCTGATCCACGACCGCCTGAGTCGTATCGGTACCGCGGTTTCCGGCTCCTGCGTCGAAAGAGAAAGGCACGCTTCCGGTTTCAAGTCCGGGGGCGTGCCGCGAGTCGGTGTGCGGCCCTGCGTGGCCGCTTTTTTCATGCCCCCGTTTGGCCTCCCACGGCCCCCTTTTGCCGACGGTTCTGCCGTCCGGCCACGCTTTGTCACACCTTCGATGCTTCCGGATGGACGGGATTAAGTTCTTTCCGTAAGCTGTACGTGTGACAGATTGCTGCTAACCTGAACCAAACAACAGACGGTCTCGCGGAAGGCTGCTGAAAACAGGAAATGGGGAGGATATGGCAAGTGACGTCATTCTGGAGACGCGCGGACTGACCAAGGAATTCCGGGGCTTCGTCGCCGTCCGCGACGTCAGCCTGCGGGTGAAACGGGGGTCCATCCATGCGCTGATCGGTCCCAACGGGGCCGGAAAAACGACCGTTTTCAATCTGCTCACCAAGTTTCTTCAACCCAGCAATGGGAACATCCTGTTCAACGGGCGCGACATCACCGCGGTGAAGCCGGCGGACGTGGCGCGCCTGGGCATCATCCGCTCCTTCCAGATTTCGGCGGTGTTCCCGCATCTGTCGGTTCTGGAGAATGTGCGCGTCGGGCTGCAACGGCCGCTCGGCAACTCCTTCCACTTCTGGAAATCGGAATCGGTGCTCGACCGTCTGAACGGGCGGGCGATGGAACTGCTGGAGGATGTCGGGCTGACCGGCTACGCCCACCGGCCGGCGGCAGAGCTTCCCTATGGCCGCAAGCGCGCGCTGGAGATCGCCACGACGCTCGCCCTGGAGCCGGAAATGCTGCTGCTCGACGAGCCGATGGCCGGCATGGGGCACGAGGACATCGACCGCATCGCCGCGCTGATCAAGCGGGTCTCGGCCAATCGCACGATCCTGATGGTCGAGCACAACCTGTCGGTGGTCGCCAACCTGTCGGACTGGATCACCGTCCTGGCCCGCGGCGAGATCCTGGCCGAAGGCCCCTACGCCGAGGTGTCGCGTCACCCGAAGGTTCGGGAAGCCTATATGGGGAGCGGTCATGCCTGACGGCGCAACGGTGAAGACCGCGATGTTGGAGGTCTCCGATCTCCACGCCTTCTACGGTGAAAGCCACGTCCTGCACGGCGTGAACCTGGAGGTCCGCCAGGGCGAGGTGGTGACGCTGCTGGGCCGCAACGGCGCCGGCAAGACGACCACCATGCGTTCCATCATGGGCATTGTCGGCCGGCGCACCGGCGCCATCCGTTTCCAGGGGCAGGAACTGATCGGCATGGCGCCGCACAAGATTCCGCGCCTCGGCATTGGCTATGTGCCGGAGGAGCGCGGGATCTTCGCCTCGCTGAACGTCGAGGAAAACCTGACGCTGCCGCCGGTCGTGAAGGACGGCGGCATGACGGTCCAGCAGATCTACGAGCTGTTCCCCAACCTGCAGGGCCGGGGTACGACCCAGGGCACCCGCCTGTCGGGTGGGGAGCAGCAGATGCTGGCCATTGCGCGCATCCTGCGCACAGGCGCCACCATGATCCTTCTCGACGAGCCGACGGAAGGGCTGGCCCCGGTGATCATCGAGCAGATCGGGGTGGCCGTCCGCAAGCTGAAGCAGCGCGGCTTCACCGTCCTGATGGTGGAGCAGAACTTCCGCTTCGCCGCCACCATCGCCGATCGCCATTACATGATGGAGGAAGGTCATGTGGTGGACATGATCCCGAACAACCAGCTCGCCGCCAACATGGAGAAGCTGCACACGTATCTGGGTGTCTGAATCAACAAGCAGAAACGCTCGAATTCGAACGGGGAGGAATGGAATGATTGCACGTCTGCTTGCCGGAGCGGCGCTTGCCGCGCTGGCCGTCGGTTCCGCGCAGGCCCAGCAGGGCAAGATCTCCGGAGACGTCGTGAAGATCGGCGTCCTCAACGACCGCTCCGGCCTCTACGCCGATTTGGGCGGCGAGGGCTCGGCGGTCGCCGTCCGCATGGCGGTCGAGGAGGTGGGCGGCAAGATTCTTGGCAAGCCCATCGAAGTCGTCTCGGCCGACCACCAGAACAAGCCGGACATCGGCTCCAACCTCTCCCGCGAATGGATCGACCGCGACGGGGTGGACGTCATCGTCGACGTGCCGAACTCCGGCGTCGCCCTGGCGGTGCAGGAGGTGACGCGCGAGAAGAAGAAGATCTTCCTGATGCAGGGGCCGGCGACCTCGCGCCTGACCGGCGACGCCTGCTCGCCCACCGGCTTCCACTGGGCCTACGACACTCGCGCGCTGGCCGTCGGCACCGGTCAGGCCATTGTGAAGGAGGGCGGCAAGAGCTGGTTCTTCCTGACCGCCGACTACGCCTTCGGCCACCAGCTCGAAACCGACACGGCAGCGCAGGTGAAGAAGGCCGGCGGTACGGTCGTCGGCGCTGTGCGCGCACCGCTGAACACGGCGGACTTCTCCTCCTTCCTGCTGCAGGCGCAGTCGTCGGGCGCGCAGGTCATCGGCCTCGCCAACGCCGGTGGCGACACCATCACCTCGATCAAGCAGGCGTCGGAGTTCGGGCTGACGCAGAACGGGCAGCAGAAGCTGGCCGGGCTGCTGATCTTCCTGTCGGACGTGCACGCGCTGGGCCTCCAGGTCGCCCAGGACCTCGTCCTGACCACCGGCTTCTACTGGGACATGGACGACGAGAAGCGCGCCTGGTCGGAGAAGTACAAGGCGAAGACCGGCAAGATGCCGACCATGGTGCAGGCCGGCAGCTACTCCTCGGTGAAGCACTACTTGAAGGCCATCGAGGCGGCGGGGACCGACGACGGGCCGACCGTCGCCGCCAAGATGAAGGAGATGCCGGTCAACGACATGTTCGCCAAGAACGGCAAGATCCTGCCGAACGGGCGGATGGTCCACGACATGTATCTGGCCCGCGTGAAGAAGCCCAGCGAGTCCAAGGGGCCGTGGGATTACTACGAGATCATCCGCACCATCCCCGGCGACGAGGCCTTCGCCACCCTGGCGGAAAGCGGCTGCAAGCTGCCGGGCTGATCCCCGCCCGCCCTGGCGCCCGGTTTCCCGCCATCGCGCGGGGCCTGGGGCCGGGGCGATCACCCGCCGCGCAGAACGGTCGGAGAACGGCCGGAGGCGAACCACACATGTCCACCATCTTCGGCATCCCGCCCCAGGCGCTGTTCGGGCAGCTTCTGCTGGGGCTGATCAACGGGTCCTTCTACGCGCTGCTTAGCCTCGGGCTGGCGGTCATCTTCGGCATGCTCAACGTCATCAACTTCGCCCACGGCGCCCTTTACATGCTGGGAGCGTTCGTGGCGTGGCTGCTGCTGACCACGGCGGGGATCGGCTATTGGTGGGCGCTGCTGCTGGCGCCGCTGGTGGTCGGTGCCTTCGGCGTGCTTTTGGAAAAGACGCTGCTCAGCCGCCTCTACAAACTCGACCATCTCTACGGGCTGCTGCTGACCTTCGGCCTCGCGCTGATCGTGGAGGGGATTTTCCGCCATTTCTATGGCGTGTCGGGCCAGCCCTACCCGATCCCCGACCTGCTGCGTGGCGGGCAGAATCTTGGATTCATGTTCCTGCCCAACTACCGCGGCTGGGTCGTCGTCGCCTCGCTGGTCGTTTGCCTCGCCACCTGGTACGCCATCGAGCGGACGAAGCTCGGCGCCTACCTGCGCGCCGCAACCGAGAATCCGGTGCTGGTCCAGGCCTTCGGCATCAATGTGCCGCTGATGATCACGGCCACCTATGGCTTCGGCGTCGCTCTGGCCGGGCTGGCCGGCGTGCTGGCCGCCCCGATCTATCAGGTGTCGCCGCTGATGGGCTCCAACCTCATCATCGTCGTCTTCGCCGTGGTGGTGATCGGCGGCATGGGGTCGATTCTGGGGGCGGTGCTGACCGGATACGGTCTGGGCCTGTTGGAAGGTCTGACGAAGGTGTTCTATCCGGAGGCGTCCAACATCGTCGTCTTCGTCATCATGGCCGTGGTGCTGCTGATCAAGCCCGCCGGCCTGTTCGGGCGGGAGAGGTGACCCATGGCGACCGAGATCCACGCCGTCCGCCGCGACACCGCGGCTTCCGCCACCGGGCGACCGGCCATGCCGGGTCTGCTGGCCCTGGCCGTGCTGCTGCTGGTCCTGATTGCCGCGCCCTACGTGCTGTACCCCGTCTTCGTGATGAAGGTGCTGTGCTTCGCGCTGTTCGCCTGCGCCTTCAACCTGCTGATCGGCTTCGCCGGTCTGCTGAGCTTCGGCCATGCCGCCTTCTTCGGCGGCGCGGCCTACATCACCGCCCACACGGTGAAGGTCTGGGGGCTTCCGCCGGAACTCGGCATCCTGCTGGGAACGGCCTTCTCCGCAACGCTCGGGCTGGCCTTCGGCGCGCTGGCGATTCGGCGGCAGGGCATCTACTTCGCCATGATCACGCTGGCCCTGTCGCAAATGGTCTTCTTCATGGCGCTGCAGTTCAAGTTCACGGGCGGCGAGGACGGCATCCAGGCGGTGCCGCGCGGGCATCTGTTCGGGGTGATCGACCTCAGCCAATCGATGTCGATGTACTACACGGTGTTGGCGGTCTTCCTGTTCGGCTTCGTGGTGATCTGGCGCACCGTCCATTCGCCCTTCGGGCAGGTCCTGAAGGCGATTCGCGAGAACGAGCCGCGCGCCATCTCGCTCGGCTATCGCACTGATCATTACAAGCTGATGGCCTTCGTCCTGTCCGCGGCGCTGGCCGGTCTGGCCGGCGGCACTAAGGCGATTGTCTTCCAACTCGCCACGCTGACCGACGTGCAGTGGCAGATGTCCGGCGCGGTGGTGCTGATGACCCTGCTGGGCGGCATCGGAACGCTGTTCGGCCCGGTGGTCGGGGCGGCGCTGGTGGTGACGCTGGAGAATTATCTGGCGGCGAGCAACCTGCCGGTGCCGGTGGTGATCGGCGTGATCTTCGTCGCCTGCGTGCTGCTGTTCCGCCGCGGCATCGTCGGGGAGATCGCTGCCCGCTTCGCCGAAAAACGCCCGTGAGCCAGAAGAAAATTGCAATTCTTTATTTGGGAGCACCGAATGGTTGAGGCCGTCCATCCATTTTACGAGAATCATCGCAGCGCGATGGAGGCCGCCATGCGCCATCGCCTCGATCTTGCCGAAGCGATGTTGGGCGAGCACCTTCATCCATCCAGCGTTGATGGAATCAAGAGGGAGGTGATGGACGAGTTCGCCATCGTGCTCACGCAAATGCCCTATGTCGGGGGCACGGACAGTCGCATGAGCGACTTCTTCATGCGTCTCCTGGGCTTCATGGCCATCAGCCGGGTGCTCCGGCGGCACGGCGTGCCGCTGTCCGTGATCGGCGACATTGAGCGGGACACCTACAAGGCCCAGCTGCTTACCGTGCCCGAAGCGGAACGCCTCGCCTCGGGGCGTCAATTCATGTCACCAGAAAATCAGGCGTTTCTCCGTGAACAGGCGGAGAAAAGCCGTCAGGAGCAGTTTCCCGAAGATTTCGTCTACGACTTCGTCGAGCCGGGTCCAGGAGACCGTTTCGAGTTCGGCATCAACTACAAAGCCTGCGGTTTCTGCAAGTTCGCGGCCCGCCATGGCGACAAGGACCTTCTGCCAAACATCTGCGGTCTCGATTTCGACGCCTACGCGACGCGCGGCATCCATCTGGAAAGAACGCAAACCCTGGCCGGCGGCGCCAGCCACTGCGATTTCCGATTCTCGCGGCTCCGATTGGCCTGAATGCCCGCTTTCGGAGGGGGCGATAACGGTCGCCCCCTCCGGGAACGGAATTAAAGCCGCAGGGCCTCCTCCGCCGGCTGGTAACCCAGCCCCTGGGCGTCGGCAACCGCCTTGCAGGTGATCGCCCCGGCGTGGATGTTCAGCCCGGCGCGCAGGTGCGGGTCGCGCGCCAGCGCCGCGCGGTACCCCCGGTTGGCGAGCGCCAGCGTGAAGGGCAGGGTGGCGTTGTTCAGCGCGAAGGTCGAGGTGCGCGCGACCGCCCCCGGCATGTTGGCGACACAGTAATGGACCACCCCGTCCACCAGATAGGTCGGCTCTGCGTGGGTGGTCGGGTGCGAGGTCTCGAAGCAGCCGCCCTGGTCGATGGCGACGTCCACCACCACGGCGCCCCGCCGCATCCGCTCCACCATCGCCTTGGTCACCAGCTTCGGTGCCTCGGCCCCCGGCACGAGAACCGCGCCGATGACGAGGTCGGCGTCGAGCACATGCTCCTCGATCGTGTCGACGGTCGAATAGAGCGTCTGAAGCTTCGCGCCGAACTGCAGATCCAACTCCTTCAGCCGGGGCAGCGACTTGTCGATGACGATGACCTTCGCCTCCAGCCCCATGGCCATGCGGGCGGCGTTGGTGCCGACCACGCCGCCGCCCAGCACCACCACCTTGGCAGCCGGAACGCCGGGCACGCCGCCGAGCAGGACGCCGCGCCCGCCCTGAGCCTTCTCCAGGCAATGGGCGCCGGCCTGCACCGACATGCGGCCGGCCACCTCGCTCATCGGCGCCAGGAGCGGCAGGCCGCCGCGGGAATCCGTCACCGTCTCGTAGGCGATGGCGACGGCTCCGGATTCCAGCAGCAGCTTGGTCTGGTTCGGATCGGGGGCGAGGTGCAGATAGGTGAACAGGATCTGCCCCCGGCGCAGCATCGCGCATTCCTGCGGCTGGGGTTCCTTCACCTTCACCACCATGTCCGCGCGGGCGAAGACGGTTGCGGCGTCCGGTACGATCTCCGCCCCGGCGGCTTCATAGTGCTCGTCGTCCAGCCCGATGGCGGCGCCGGCTCCTGTCTGAATCAGCACGCGGTGACCGTGATGAACCAGTTCGCGGACCGAAGCCGGGGTCAATCCGACGCGGTATTCATGGTTTTTGATTTCCGTCGGCACGCCGATGAGCATGGGCATCCTCCGCGGGTGGGCCGGTGCCGGACCAGGACGGGCAGCGCGCCGGCTCAGGGTTTCTTACCTCAGAATTTGGGGTGTGTTCCGGCCATCCGCATCTCACTTGCCGTGCTGCTTGGTGATTTTCTTTGGATCAATTAAAACACTCCATGAAATTTTATATGAAACTCTATTCAATAAACCTTGGCACAGACTTCTCTGTATCCGCAAAAAAGTAGGTAAGGTTAGTTTTTAGAGTTGTGGAACTATTATTCGGCGCCATGGTATATGGATGTTTGTGTCGCACTGCACAAAAATCGCGGCACTCAAGAAAAGTGGGGGGAGCGTCCGATTCGGACGGAACGAAACCAGGAGCAAGGCAGATGGCTTCAGAGAAAGACGCGCAGACCATCGCGCGCGACACCGCCGCCAAAGGCCGGAATGTTGCCGAGGACACCACCCGCCGCATGGCGGAAACCGCCGCGGAAACGACCCAGCGCGGCGCCGATACGGCCAGCGACATGATGGGAAAGGCGACCCAGGTGGCCGGCCAGGTCGCCGGCCAGACCTCCGATCAACTCAACCGCATGATGGGCCTGTCCGCACAAGCCCAGGGCGAGGTCGCCCAGCAGGCCCGCGAGAATATGGACGTCATGACGCAGTGCGGGTCCGTGCTGATGGACGGGATGCAGTCCATCATGCGCGAATGGATGGGCTTCGCCCAGGAGGCCATGGCCCGCAACGCGGAAGGCATCAACGCGATGATGCGCAGCCGGTCGGTCCAAGACCTCTACGCCGCGCAGAGCAGCATGGTCAAAGACGAGATGGAACTTCTGCTGAACCGCAGCGTCAAGGTGTCGGAGCTGTCGGCAAAAACCGCGAACGACGCGGTGCGGCGGCTGAACGCGCGGGCCGAAGGGGCCGCGCGCCACGTTCGCCGCAGCGCCTGACGCTTCACCAACGATCCATCCTGGCCTTGCGCCCCCGGACCAGTCGGTCCAGGGGCGTTCTTTTTTGTGCGCGCGCGGGTCACTTCGCGACGATGCGGCCTTCGACCTTCGGGGCGACCGTCTTCTTCGCCTCCACGTAATCCATGACCATCGTCGCCATCAGCACGGCGCCGGAGGCATCCACCACCGTCCGGCCGCGGGTCAGCGCGGCGTAGCCGTCGCCGCCCTTCAGCATGTAGTCGTTGGTCGCCACGCGGTAGGTCCGGGCGGGGTCGAGCGGCTGGCCGCCCACCGTCACGCCGGTCACGCGTGTGCCCGACGGCAGCTTCGGGTCATAGGTGAAGGTCAGGCCCGACACCTGGGGGAAGCGCCCGGCCTTGTCCTCCACCTTCGACACGCCATGCTCCAGCGCGGCCAGAATATCGGCGCCGGACAGCAGCGTCAGCACGGCGACGTTGCCGAAGGGCATCTCCGCGAAGATGTCCTTGCGGGTCAGCGAACTGCCTGCCGGGTGCAGCGTGTCGGCGCGGATGCCGCCGCCGTTGGTGATGGCGACGTCGGCCTTCAGCCCGTCGCGCAGCGCGTCGGCGATCAGGTTGCCCATCGTCGTCTCCTGCGAACGGACGACGTCCTTGCGGCTGTCCAGGTCGGTTTCCGTCCGCCCGATCACCCCGGCCAGCGTGGTGTCGAGCTGGTCGGTGTAGCGTTTGACCAGCGCTCCGACCTCCGCGTCCGGGGCCACTCCGGCGGTGCTGACGAAGCGCCAGCCGGCGGGAGCGACGGTGGTCGCCGGCCCCTTGTCGGTCGCTTTGGTGCTGACCGCCAGATCGATGACGCCGAGATAATGGCCGTCCGCCCCGGCCTTCAGGATCAGGGTCGATCCTTCGTAGAAGCTGATCGGGTCGTGGTCGTGGCCGCCCAGCAGCAGGTCGATGCCCTTCACCTTGACGGCCAGATCACGGTCCTCCGTGATGGTCTGGTGGGTCAGCGCCACGACGACGTTCGCCCCCTCGTCGCGCAGCGCCTTCACCGCCAGGGCCGCGGCGGCCTGCACGTTGGTGAAGGTGGCCTCCGCCCCTCCACTGGACAGATGCGCGGTTTCCGGGGTCAGGATGCCCAGGAAGCCGACCTTGACGTCGCCGACCGTCTTCGTCCAGGTGGCGACCGAGCCAGGAAGCGGCTGGCCGTCCGGACCGGCGATGTTGGTGCCGATCCAGGGGAACCTCGATTCGGCGATGCGGGCCTTCAGCACCTCCGTGCCGAAGTCGAACTCGTGATTCCCGAAGCCGACGACGTCCACGCCCATGGCGTTGAACAGGTCGGGCATCTGCGCCCCCTGCATTGTTCCGGAGAGCAGGGAGGGAGAGAGGAAATCGCCGCCCACCGTGGTCAGCGCTCCGGCGCTGCGCTCCCGCTCCGCCTTCAGCACCGTCGCCAGCGGGGCGAAGCCGCCGCGACCCTTCACCGGGGAAATCTCGTAGATGTCGTTGAAGTGCAGGAAGGTCACGGTGCCGTTCTGCGCGGCGGCGAGTGTCGGGAAAAGCAAGGTGCCGGCAAGAGCGGCGGCCCCCGCCAGCGTGCGAATCCGGGTCAGCATCGATCTCGTCTCCCTGGGGAAGTTGAAAGGCTTCCTTCGCGTCCTCGCACTGTACGCTGTCCCGCGACGCGGCGCATAGCCGCCTTGCACCGCTTGATTTCGCTTTGATTTCGCTGCCCCCGCCGCTCATGAACGGGGCATCCGCTTTCACCGACGTGGCCCCTCGATGCGCATCCTGGTCGTTCAGAACAACCGAAACGCCCCCGCCGGACTCGTCGGGGACGCGCTGACCGAGTTCGGCGCGACGCTGGTCACCGTCGCCGCGGACGAAGGGGAAGCGCTCCCCGCCACGCCGGAGGGCTATCACGGGCTGCTGGTTCTCGGCGGACCGCAGGACGCCTGGAACGATGGGCAGGGGCCGCACTTTCCGCAGGTCATGGAGTTGATCCGCGCCTTCGCGGCGGAGGAGCGCCCGGTGATGGGCATCTGCCTGGGCGCGCAGTTGGCCGCCCGTGCCTTCGGCGCCCGTGTCTACCGCCATTCGGTGGCGGAGATCGGCGTGGGCGCAGTCCGGCTGTTCAACGCCGCTTTGGACGATCCACTGCTCGGTGGGCTGGCGCCGGAACTGCACATGGTGCAGTGGCACTACGACACCTTCGAGTTTCCCGAGGGCGCCGTGCCGCTGGCCTGGAGCGACGCCTGCATGCGTCAGGCCTTCCGGCTCGGTCGCAACCTCTACGCCTTCCAGTTCCACCCGGAGGCCGACGCCGCCATCGTCCGCGGCTGGGCCGAGAAGTTCGGCGTCGACTCGCGGGAGCGCAACCGGGCCGTCCTCGACGGGCTGGACGCGGCGCTGGAGCGGCACCTGCCCGCCGCCGGGACGGTCGCCCGGACGATCTCCCGCCGCTGGCTGGATCTGGTGATCGAACGGGCCGCCTGACCTTACCCGCGAAGCTCCGCCAGCAGGTCCGGCGTGTCCACGTCGTAGAGGATGCCGCCGTCCTCCACCGGCACCTCGACCACCTGATCGGCGTGGGTGGCCAGCAGGGCCTTGGCCCCGGCGTCGCCGGAGAGCTTCGCCATCTCCGCGAAGAAGCCGCGGTCCCACAGGACCGGGTTGCCGCGCTTGCCATGGACGGTCGGGACGCAGACGGTCCGGCCCTCCAGCGGGTTGTAGGCGGCGATCAGCCGGTCGATGGCCTGCGGCGTGACGCGCGGCATGTCGCCGAGGCACACCACCACACCGTCGATATCCGCCGGCAGGGCGGCCAGCCCGGCGCGCAGCGAGGCGCTGAGCCCGTCGGCGAAGGACGGGTTGTGGACGATGGTCAGCGGCCGACCGGCCAGCGGGGCGGACACCGCCTCCGCCATGTGGCCGGTCACCACCACCACCGGCTTGGCCTGCGAGGCCAGCACCGATTCGACCGTGCGGACGACCAACGGCTCCCCGCCGACGTCGGCGAGCAGCTTGTTGCTGCCGCCCATCCGGCTCGACCGCCCGGCGGCCAGCACCAGCGCGGCGATGCGCGGCGCGCGGGGCGGCTCCACCGCAGCGGCGCCGGCGCGGGGCAAGGGACGGCTGGGGATTTCAGCCAGAAGGCCGCCCACCCCCATGCGCATCACGTCGGCCCGCGTCACCGGAATGCCGGCGGCGATGCGCTGGAGCACCCAGTCGAAGCCGTTCAGTTTGGGCGACCGCGCGCAGCCGGGCAGGCCGAGCACCGGCGTTTCGCCGATGCGGGCCAGCAGCAGCAGGTTGCCGGGATCGACCGGCATGCCGAAATGCTCGATCACGCCGCCCGCCCGCTCGATGCCCGCCGGCAGCACGTCGCGCCGGTCGGTGATGGCCGAGGCACCAGCGATCAGCAGCAGATCGACGCGCCCCGCCGCCGCGATGGCGTCGGCGAGCGCCGCCTCGCCGTGGTAGCAGCGCGAATCGCGGACCAGCCGCCCGCCCATCGCCTCCAGACGTTGCCGCGTCACGGTCACGGTTTTGTCGAGGACGCTGTCCTTCACGCCGGGCAGGCGGGTCTGGATCAGCGCGGCGGTCAGCGGACGGAAGGGGGCGACGCGCAGAGCCGGCACCCCGGCGGACGCCTCGACCTCCGCCCCCTCCACCGCGCCGCGGGGGGCGGCGAAGGGGATAATCTTGACCGTGGCGACCATCTGGCCGGGCTCGACCGGCGCGAAGGCGGGCAGGGTGGCGACCGTTACGCTTTCGTCGATGAGGTTCAGCGCGTTGATCCGTTCGATATCCGGAACGAACAGGCCGCGCGATTCGGCGAACAGGTTGACGCGCCCGGTGAAGGCGGCGCCGACGGTGATCTCCTGCCCCTTCAGGGCGGCGGCGATGCGGGCGGCGGCGGCGTCCTCGCCCACGTCGTCAGGACCGGGCTTGGCGACGGTCACCGTGGTAAGGCCGGCGTCGCGCAGCGCCGTCACGTCCTCGGCGCTGAGGACGCGGCCCTTCTTGAAGCTGACGGAGCCGCGGCGGACCGAATGCGCCAGAATGGCGCCCTCCAGCTCCCGCAAGGGCAGCGGGCCGAAAAACATGGTGATGAACTCCTGTCAGGCCGCGCCGGCCTTGCGCCGTACGGCGGTGATCTGGGCCATGACCGATAGGGCGATCTCCGCCGGGGTCACGGCGCCGATGTCCAGCCCGACCGGGGCATGGATGCGCGCCAGCTCCGCGTCGGTCATGCCCCGTTCCTTCAGCCGTTCCAGCCGCTTGGCGTGGGTGCGCTTGCTGCCGAGGGACCCGACGTAGAAGGCCGGGGAGCGCAGCGCCACCAGCAGCGCCGGGTCGTCCAGCTTGGGGTCGTGGGTCAGGGTCACCACGGCGGTGCGGTTGTCGATCGCCAGAGCGGACAGCGCCTCGTCCGGCCAGGCGTCGTGCAGGGAAACGCCGGGGAAGCGCGATTCCGTGGCGAAGGAGCCGCGCGGGTCGATCACCGTGACGGCGTAGCCGGTCAGCGCGGCGAGGGGGGCCAGCGCCTGGGCGATGTGCACAGCGCCGACCACCAGCAGGCGCAGCGGCGGGTTGTGGGTCTGGACGAACAGTTGGACGCCGTCCTCCTCCTCCTCCAAATCGCTGACGAGGCCGGAACGATCCTGGCGCAGCCGCTCCCGCACCTCCTCCAAAAGGTCGTCCTCCAGCCCGAAGCCGCCGTGGACGGCGTCCTCGTAGACGAGAGTCTGCAGACCGGTGCCGAGGTCGGTGACCAGGGCCACGGGACGCCCGGCCTTGCGGGCGGCCAGCAGCCGTTCGGTGATGTCGCGCTTCATTCCACGGCCTCGACATAGACCTGCACCCGGCCGCCGCAGGCCAGCCCGACCTCCCAGGCCATTTCGTTGCTGACCCCGAACGAGATCATCCGGGGCTCGCCATCCTCCATGGTCTTGCGCGCCTCGTGCACCACGGCCCCCTCGATGCAGCCGCCGGAGACGGAGCCAATCATCGAACCGGCGTCGTCCACCGCCATTTGGCTGCCCACCGGGCGGGGGGAGGACCCCCAGGTGGCGACCACCGTCGCCAGGGCCACTTTTCGGCCCTCCGCGCGCCAGCCTGCGGCCTGCTCCAGAATATCGTCCTTCATGCGGCCTCCTTCAGCCACTTGCGCAGGCTTTCGGCCCGTCGCGGCCCGTCGCGGTTCAATGCGTCGGCGAGCCCGGCCAGACTGTTCAGGTTGTGCACCGGGCGGAAGTCGTCCACATGCGGCAACAGGGCCCGGATACCGCTGGATTTTGGTGCGAACCCCTCCCACCGCAAGAGCGGGTTCAGCCAGACCAGACGGCGGCAGCTCTTGTGCAGCCGTTCGGCCTCCACCGCAAGCCCCTCGCCGGCATCCCGGTCCAGCCCGTCGGTGATGAGCAGAACCACCGCCCCCTGGCCCAGGACCCGCCGCGCCCAGGTCCGGTTGAAGGCGTGCAGCGCCGTCCCGATGCGCGTCCCGCCTGACCAGTCCGCCACCGCCGCCGACACGGCGTCCAGCGCCACGTCCACGTCCTTGTGCCGCAGATGGCGGGTGATGTTGGTCAGGCGGGTGCCGAAGACGAAGCTGTGCACGCGGTCGCGGTCGTTGCTGAGCGCGTGCATGAAATGCAGCAGCATCCGCGAATAGCGCGTCATGGAGCCGGAGATGTCGCACAGCACCACCAGCGGCGGTGGGCGCGTGCGGCGGCTGCGCCGCGCCAGATCGGCCAAGTCCCCGCCGGAGCGCAGCATCCGCCGCAGCGTCGCCCGTGGGTCCACGCGCGGCCCCCGCGGGTCGGGGCGGTGGCGGCGGGTCGTCACCTCGGCCACCGGCAGGGCGATGCGGGCGAGCATCCGCTTGGCCTCGGCCATCTCCGCCGCCGACATTTTCTCGAAATCCTTCTCCTGCAACCGTTCCTGGGCCGAAACGGTGAAGGCGGCGTCCACCTCGATCTCCGACTTCTCGGGCCCCTCGGCCTCCGGCGCGGTGCCTCGCAGCGCGTCGGCGACGCGGCGGGACAGCGGGTCCTGAGTGTCCGGCGACTCCGTGCGGATGGTCGGCAGCATCATCCCCATCATCCGCTTTAGGATGTCCGGGTTGCGCCAGAAGACGTGGAATGCTTGGTCGAAGACCTCCCGCTGGTCGCGCCGGTTCACGAAGACGGCGTACAGCGCCCAATAGAAATCCGCCCGGTTGGCGATCCCCACCGCCTCCACCGCCTCGACGGCCTGGAGCAGCTTGCCCGGCCCGACCGGCAGCCCCGCCGCCCGCAGCGCCCGGGCGAAATGCATCAGGTTGATGGCGAGGCCGCCCTGCATGGCCGCTCACCGCGCCGTGCTGGCGGCGAGTTCGGTCTTGACCTGGGCCAGGATGCGCGCGGCTTCGCTGCCCTGGATGCGGGCGATGTCATCCTGATACTTCAGCAGCGTGCCCAGCGTGTCGTTGATGACCGAGGGCTCCAACTCCAGCTGGTTCAACTCCACCAGCGCCTGCGCCCAGTCCAGAGTCTCGGCCACGCCCGGCGCCTTGTAGAGATCCATGCCGCGCAGGCTCTGCACGACGCCGACGACCTGGGCGGCCAGCCGGGCGTCGGCGTTTGGTGCCTTCACCGCCAGGATGGCGCGCTCGCGCTCGGCGTTGGGGTAATCGACCCAGTGGTAGAAGCAGCGCCGCTTCAGCGCGTCGTGAATCTCGCGGGTGCGGTTGGAGGTCAGGATGACGATGGGCGGCTCCGGCGCCGTGACCGTGCCGAACTCCGGGATCGAGACCTGGAAGTCGGAGAGGATTTCGAGGAGATAGGCCTCGAACGGCTCGTCGGTACGGTCCAGCTCGTCGATCAGCAGGACGGGAGGACCGGCCAAGTCGGGTTCCAGCGCCTGGAGCAGCGGGCGCTTGATGAGGAAGCGTTCGGAGAAGATATCGGCGCCGAGCGCGTCCCGGTCGCGGTCGCCCGATGCCTCGGCCAGCCGGATCTCCATCATCTGCCGGGCGTAGTTCCACTCGTAGACCGCCGCGGCGACGTCCAGCCCCTCGTAGCATTGCAGCCGCAGCAGGCGCCGCCCCAGCGTGGCGGACAGCACCTTGGCGATCTCGGTCTTGCCGACCCCGGCCTCTCCTTCGAGGAACAGCGGACGCCGTAGCTTCAGAGCGAGGTACAGCGCCGTTGCCAGCGAGCGGTCGGCGACGTAGTTCCCCCGCCGCAGCAGGTCCAGCGTGTCATCGACGGAGGCGGGGAGGGTGTTGGGCATGGTTGGCGGGATGCCTTGCTGGGTGATGTGACCCCTCTCCCCTCCGGGGAGAGGGTGGCCCGGAGGGCTGGTGAGGGGGTAGCGCTTATGGGAAGACCGGCACAAGCGCACCCCCCTCACCCTAACCCTCTCCCCAGAGGAGAGAGGGGACTTTCAAGGTAATGGGACTTTTACCCGCACGCCTCGACCGCGCGCTTCGCCATCACCCGCACCAGATGGGCGCGGTAGTCGGCGCTGGCGTGGATGTCGGCGTTCAGCCCGTCCGCCGACACCGACGCGCCGTTCAGGGCGTCGGCGAGGAAGTCCTGGGCCAGCGCCGCCTCCATGTCGTCCGCCCGGAAGACCGACGGACCGGCGCCGGTCACCGCCACCCGCACCTCGCTGCCGAACACGGCCACGAAAACGCCGACGATGGCGTAGCGGCTGGCCGGGTTGCGGAATTTGGCGTAGGCGGCCTTGTCCGGCTTCTGGAAATGCACGGCGGTGACGATCTCGCCGGGCTCCAGCGCCGTCTCGAACATGCCGGTGAAAAAGTCGTCGCCGGCGATCTCCCTCCGGTCGGTCCGGACCGTCGCCTTCAGCGCGACGACCGCGGCGGGGTAGTCGGCGGAGGGGTCGGCGTTGCAGATCGACCCGCCAAGCGTGCCCATGTTGCGCACCTGGCGGTCGCCGATGCCCTCGGCGAGGCTGGCCAACGCCGGGATGACGCGCTGCACGACCTCAGAATGGGCGACCTGGGCGTGGCGGGTGAAGGCGCCGACGGTCAGCCCGCCGGCCTCCTCCCGGATGCCCTGAAGCTCCGGGATTTGGCCGAGGTCGATCAGGTCGCTCGGCCGGGCGAGGCGCTGCTTGAGCGTCGGCAGAAGCGTCTGCCCGCCGCCCAGCAGCTTCGGGTCCTCGAACTGGCCGAGCAGGGCGACGGCGTCGGCGACGCTCTTGGGGCGGTGATAGGTGAAGGCGTACATGATGTCTCCTCCCTCTTACTCGGCCGCCTGGGCGGGGGTGTGGCGCCGGATCGCCTGCCAGACCCGCTCCGGGGTCGCCGGCATGTCGAGATGGGTGACGCCATACTCGGACAGGGCGTGCACCACCGCGTTCATCACGGCGGCCGACGCGCCGATGGTCCCGGCCTCGCCGCAGCCCTTCACGCCCAGCGGGTTGTGCGTGCAGGGCTGGTCCTCGTGGTAGCGCACCGTGAAGGACGGCACGTCGTCCGCCCGCGGCATGCAATAGTCCATGTAGGACCCGGTGATGAGCTGCCCCGACTCCTCGTCGTAGACGCAGTTCTCGTAGAGCGCCTGCCCGATGCCCTGGACCAGCCCGCCATGGACCTGCCCCTCGACGATCAGCGGGTTGATGACCCGCCCGAAGTCGTCCACGGCGGCGAAGCTCGCCACCTGGACCACGCCGGTGTCGGGGTCGATCTCCACCTCGCAGACGTGGCAGCCGTTGGGGTAGGTGAAGTTCTTCGGGTCGTAGAAGGCCTGCTCGTCCAGCCCGGGCTCCAGCTCGTCGAGCGGGAAATTGTGCGGGACGTAGGCCTGCAGGGCGATGTCGCCGATGGTCAGGGCCTTGTCGGTGCCTGCCACGACGAAGCGCCCGTCCTTCACCTCGATGTCGGCCTCGGCGGCTTCCAGCATATGGGCGGCGATCTTCTTGGCCTTGCGTTCCACCTTGTCCATCGCCTTGACGATGGCCGACCCGCCGACCGCCAGCGAGCGGGAGCCGTAGGTGCCCATGCCGAAGGGGATCTTGCTGGTGTCACCGTGGACGATCTCCACGTTCTCGATCGGCACGCCGAAGCGTTCGGAGACGAGCTGCGCGAAGGTCGTCTCGTGCCCCTGCCCATGGCTGTGGGAGCCGGTGAAGACCGTCACCGAGCCGGTCGGGTGGAAGCGCACCTCCGCCGATTCGTACAGTCCGGCCCGCGCGCCGAGCGCGCCGGCGATGTTGCTGGGGGCGATGCCGCAGGCCTCGATGTAGGTGGCGAAGCCGATGCCACGCAGCTTGCCGCGCCGGGCGGACTCGGCCTTGCGCGCCGGGAAGCCGTCGTAGTCGACCAAGGGCAGGGCGATGTCCAGATTCTTGGCGAAGTCGCCGGTGTCGTACTGGAGCGCCACCGGGGTCTGGTAGGGCATGGCGCTGGCCGGCACGAAGTTGCGGCGGCGCAACTCCGCCTTGTCGATGCCCGTCTCGGCGGCGGCGACCTCGACCAGCCGTTCAATCAGGTAGCAGGCCTCCGGCCGCCCGGCGCCGCGGTAGGCGTCCACGGGCACGGTGTTGGTGAAGACCGCCTTGACCTCGGCGTAGATCGCCGGGGTCTTGTACTGGCCGGCCAGCAGCGTGGCGTAGAGGTAGGTCGGGATCGACGGTGCGAAGGTGGACAGGTAGGCGCCCATGTTGGCGATGGTCGCGACGCGCAGCGCCAGGAAATTGCCGTCCTTGTCCATCGCCAGTTCGGCGTGGCTGACATGGTCGCGGCCGTGGGCGTCGGTCAGGAAGCTCTCGGAGCGCTCGGCGGTCCACTTGACAGGGCGCCCGACCTTCTTCGCCGCCCAGGTGACGACGGCCTCCTCCCCGTAATGGAAGATCTTGGAGCCGAAGCCACCGCCGACGTCGGGGGCGACGACGCGCAGCTTGTGCTCCGGAATGCCCAGCACGAAGGCGCCCATCAGCAGGCGGATGACGTGCGGATTCTGGCTGGTGGTGGTCAGCGTGTGCTCGCCGGTCGCCCGGTCATACTCGCCGAGCGCCGCCCGCGGCTCCATGGCGTTGGGGATGAGCCGCTGATTGACCAGATCGAGCTTGGCGACATGGGCCGCCTGCGCGAAGGCCGCGTCCACCGCCGCCGCGTCGCCCAGATGCCAGTCAAAGCAGAGGTTGCCGCCGACGTCGTCATGGACCAACGGCGCGCCGCCTTCCAGCGCCTTCAGCGAGGTCACGGCCGCCGGCAGCTCCTCGTAATCGACCATCACCAGCTCGGCGGCGTCTTTCGCTTGCTCGCGCGTCTCGGCGATCACCACGGCGACGGCGTCGCCGACGTAGCGCGCACGGTCGCGGGCGATGGGGAAGTGCGGCGGCTCCTTCATCGGGGAACCGTCCTTGGAATGGATCTGCCAGCCGCAGGGCAGGCTGCCGACCTTGTCGGCCTCCATGTCGGCGCCGGTCAGCACGGCGATCACCCCAGGGGCCTGCAAGGCCTCGGCCGCGTCGATGCCGGTGATGCGGGCGTGGGCGTAGGGGGACCGGACGAAGACCGCGTGGGTCTGGCCGGGTCGGTGGATGTCGTCGGTGTAGGTGCCGCGCCCGGTCAGGAAGCGCGCGTCCTCGCGCCGGCGCACGGAAGCGCCGATGCCGTTGGGGTTCGCCATCTTCGTGTTCCTCCCATGAGAGCCTTTTTCCGACCTTTATTCGGCGGCGGCCTTCATCGTGCCGCCCTGCATCGCCTCCGCCCCCGCCATCACCGCCTTGACGATGTTGTGGTAGCCGGTGCAGCGACAGATATTGCCCTCCAGCCCTTCGCGGACCTCATGCTCGCTGGGGGAGGGGTTGGCCGTCACCAGATCGACGGCGCTCATCACCATGCCCGGCGTGCAGAAGCCGCATTGCAGGCCGTGATGCTCGCGGAAAGCCGCCTGCATCGGGTGCAGCGTGCCGTCGGCCGCCGCCAGACCCTCGATGGTGGTGACCGCGGCGCCGTCGGCCTGGGCGGCCAGCATGGTGCAGGACTTCACCGACCGCCCGTCGATGTGGACGACGCAGGCGCCGCACTGGCTGGTGTCGCAGCCGACATGGGTGCCGGTCAGGCCGAGCTGGTCACGGAGGAAGGTGACCAGCAAGGTCCGCTCCTCCACCTCGCGCGAGACCGCCTTTCCGTTGACGGTCATGGAAACGGTACACGGCATCCGCTGTCCTCCCATTGTTGGTGACGTTCTGTTGCCCCGACCTTCGCGACGCTTCGTTCGACGGCTCTTCCAAATCTGCGGGATAAAGTGTGGTGCAGGACCAACCGGAACAAGGATAGGGGGGCGTCGTCCTATCCGGTCAAGACGCCGTTCGGCCTCCTCCGAAGGGAGAGTGCGTGTACCGAACCGCCGCGTTTCTTTCGGATCCTACGGACTGGCGGACCCACCGCCCGCAAGTTAGGATACCCAACAATCCGGCGCAAACCAAAGCGTCTTACGAACGATCCGAGACGGACAGCCTTTTGGGAGGGAAGTAGAATGAAGCGTTTCCTGGCCGCGGTCGGCGTCTGCATGCTCATCGCGCTGCCGGCCCAGGCCGAGCAGTTCGTCACCGTCCTGACCGGCGGCACCAGTGGCGTCTATTACCCGCTGGGCGTCGCGCTGTCGGGCATCTACGGCAAGGCCATCCCGGGGGCCAAGGTCACGGTCCAGGCGACCAAGGCCTCGGTGGAAAACCTGAACCTCCTCCAATCGGAGCGCGGCGAGATCGCCTTCTCGCTCGGCGATTCGCTGAGCGGCGCCTGGAAGGGTGACGAGGAAGCCGGTTTCAAGACCAAGCTGACCAAGCTGCGCACCGTCGCCGCCATCTATCCCAACTACATCCAGATCGTGGCGAGCAAGGATTCCGGCGTGAAGACGCTGGCCGACCTGAAGGGCAAGCGGGTGTCGGTCGGCGCGCCGAAGTCGGGCACCGAGCTGAACGCCCGCGCGATCTTCGCCGCCGCCGGGCTGGGCTACAAAGACTTCTCCAAGACCGAGTATCTGCCCTTCGCCGAATCGGTGGACCTGATCAAGAACCGGCAGCTCGACGCGACGTTGATCTCCGCGGGCCTCGGCGTGGCGGCGATCAAGGATCTGGCGACCTCACAGGACATCACCATCGTGTCGATCCCGGCCGACGTGATCCAGAAGGTTGGCGACCCGGCCTACATCGCTGAAACCATCCCGGCCAACAGCTACAGCGGCCAGAGCGAGCCGGTGCCGACCGCGGCGGTGCGCAACCTGCTGGTCACCCACGCCGGCGTGTCGGACGACGCGGTCTATGCAATGACCAAGGCGATGTTTGAGAATCTCGACGCGATGGCCGCGGCCCACGCCGCCGCCAAGCAGATCAAGTTGGACGCGACCACCATCCAGTCGCCGGTGCCGCTGCATCCGGGCGCCGAGAAGTTCTACAAGGAAAAGGGTCTGATGTAAGCGCGCCCCGTCGCCCCGGGAATCCCGTGCGATGAGCGCATCCTCCCAAGACGCGGACAACAAGATCCGCCAGGCCATCGACCGTGAGAACCCCTCCACGGTGGTGGCCTTCGAAGGCGTGGCGGGCAAGGCCGTCTTCGCCATCGCGGTGGCCTTCTCGGTGTTCCAGATCTGGACGGCGGCGTTCAACCCGCTGTCCAGCATGGTCGTCCGCTCGGTCCATGTCGGCTTCCTGCTGCTGATGACCTTCACGCTGTTCGGCTTCCGGCAGGACGCGGAGCGGCGCAGCGTGCCCTGGTACGACTGGCTGCTCGGCATCGGCGCCTTCGCGCTGGGTCTCTACCATTACGTGTTCGAGGTCGACCTGATCCAGCGGGCGGGCGATCCGAGCATCACGGATCTCGTCGTCGGGGCCGTCACCGTCGCCCTGGTGTTCGAGGCCGCCCGGCGCATCATGGGATGGGCGCTGCCGATCATCTGCGGCGTCTTCATCCCCTACGCTTTGTTCGGACGGCATCTGCCCTTCGGGCTGGCCCACCGCGGCTACGACATCGATCAGGTCATCGACAATCTGTACCTGTCGACCGAGGGCATCTACGGCACGCCGACCTTCGTCTCGGCGACCTTCATCTTCCTGTTCATCCTGTTCGGCGCCTTCCTGGAGCGCGCCGGCATGATCAAACTGTTCAACGACGTGTCGCTGGGCCTCGTCGGCTCCTCCAAGGGCGGGCCGGCGAAGGTGGCGGTCGTCTCCTCCGGCTTCATGGGGACGATCAACGGCTCGGGCGTGGCGAACGTGCTGACCACCGGCCAGTTCACCATCCCCCTGATGATGCGCTTCGGCTACCGCCCGGCCTTCGCCGGGGCGGTCGAGGCCACGGCCAGCATGGGCGGGCAGCTCATGCCGCCGGTCATGGGGGCGGCCGCCTTCATCATGGCCGAGACCATCGGCGTTCCCTTCAGCGACATCGCCATCGCCGCGGCGATCCCGGCCATTCTCTATTTCGGCAGCGCCTTCTGGATGGTCCATCTGGAGGCTGGCAAGCGCAACCTCGTCGGTTTGCCGAAGGACCAGTGCCCCAGCGTGTCCCGCGCGCTGGTCGAGGGCTGGTACCTGATCCTGCCGCTGGCGGCGCTGGTCTATCTTCTGTTCTCCGGCTTCACGCCGCTGTTCGCGGGGGTGATCGGCATCGCGTCGACCATCGCGCTGATCCTCGGCACGACAATCGTCGGCTCCATCGGGCCGATGGCGCTGCGCGTCGCCTTCTGGGTGGTTCTGGGTCTCGTCGCGGCGGCGCTGTGGAGAATGGGCTGGCGGACGGAGCATCTGGCCTTCGCCATCGTCGGGCTTCTGGTCATCCCCTGCCTGATCGTAAGGGGCGGGCGGGAGACGCTGGCAATGCTGGTGAACAGCCTCGCGGACGGCGCCAAGAACGCCGTTGGCGTGGGGGTGGCCTGCGCGCTGGTGGGTGTGCTGATCGGGATGCTGACGCTGACCGGTCTGGCCTCGAGCTTCGCCGGGACGATTGTTCAGCTTTCCGGCGGCAACCTGCTGGTCGCGCTGATCCTCACCATGCTGGCCTGTATCCTGCTGGGCACCGGACTGCCGACGACGGCCAACTACATCGTCACGGCGGCCATCGCGGCGCCGGCCCTGCTGCAGATGGGCGTGCCGCTGATCGTGTCGCACATGTTCGTCTTCTACTTCGGCATCATGGCCGACCTGACGCCGCCGGTGGCGCTTGCGGCGCTGGCGGCCTCGTCGATCTGCCGGGCAGGACACATGCAGGTCGGCTGGATCGCCACGCGGATCGCCATGGCCGGCTATGTCGTGCCCTTCATGGCGGTCTATTCCCCCGCGCTGATGCTCCAGACCACCGATCCGCTGGCCGTCGCCTACGTCCTGATCAAGGCGCTGATCGCCATCGGGCTGTGGGGAGCGGCGACCATCGGCTTCTTCTGGACGCCTCTCAACCTGGTGGAGCGGGTGTTCGCGGCGGCGGCGGCCTTCCTGTTCGTCGTGGCGCTTCCGGTGACCGACGAGACCGGATTCGTCATGACGGCGGCCTTCCTGCTGTGGCAGCGCCATCGCCTGCGCCGCGTGGGGCGGAGCAGCGCCCCGGCATGAGTGCAGCGTTATGCCTGTCGGCGCTCGGCGGGGCGGTTCTGGCCGCCCTGCCGGGTTCCGCCTTCACCCTGTCCTGGACCCATTCGGTGGAGAAGACCGAATGGCGGGAGGAGTGGCGCATCGCGGACCGGCGTCTCGTCCTGACCGAAGCCCGTGTGAAGGGGGGCGGCGCCGGGATGGAGCCGCCCGCGGGCGCCCGCTTGGCCGCTGGCTGGTGGGTTTGGGTGCCGGCGGTGCCGCCGTTGGAACGGGTGGTCCTGGCCGCTTCCTCCTTCACACCGGACCACACACTGTGCGCGGGCGGAGCGTGCCGTCCGCTTCACGGCTGGATCGGCGGGCCGGTCCCGAGTCCCCTCGAACTCAAGCCCTGCGGCTAGAGACACGTTATTCACGCACGGCCGATAAGGAAATTCCGAAGGGGCGTTCCGGCTTGGCTTAGCCCTTTCGGAGACGCATACTTCAGTAACTGATATTACAGATGAATGCGTGTTATGACCGACGCCCGACCGACCCGACATCGCCCCACCGGTTCCCTGACCGCCCCTTTGGCCGCCCTGGCGGGCCTCGCCGCCGCCGGACTGCCGGGGCTGGCCCTGGCGGCGGAGGCAACGGGCGCACCACATCTCGACGGGCGCGACCTGAATGTCTTCTGGGTAATTCCCTTCGTCGGAATTCTGCTGTCCATCGCCCTGATGCCGCTGCTGGCGCCGTCGTTCTGGCACCATCATTTCGGCAAGGTCGCCGCCGGTTGGGCCATCGCCTTCCTGCTGCCCTTCGCGTTGACCTTCGGGGCCAGCCTCGCTACCTACGAGCTGCTGCACACCCTGCTCCTCGAATACATTCCCTTCATCGTGCTGCTGACCGCCTTGTTCACGGTGGCGGGCGGCGTGCGGATCTGCGGAACGCTGGTGGGAACGCCGCTGGCGAACACGCTGGGGCTGGGGCTGGGCACGCTGCTGGCGAGCCTCATGGGAACGACCGGTGCCTCAATGCTGCTGATCCGGCCGCTGATCCGCGCCAACGAGCACCGGCGGCACAAGGTGCACACCGTCGTCTTCTTCATCTTCCTGGTGTCGAACGTCGGCGGCTCCCTGACGCCGCTGGGCGATCCCCCGCTGTTCCTCGGTTTCCTGAAGGGGGTCGGCTTCTTCTGGCCGACCGTCCACCTGTTCTGGCCGATGATGCTGGTAGCCGGTTGCCTGCTGGCGATCTACTTCCTGGTCGACCTCTACCTGCACACCAAGGACCCCGGTAAGCATCCGCTGATCGAGGGCGTGCATGAGCGGGAGCCGGTGCGCATCGAGGGGGCGGTCAACCTGCTCCTGCTCGTCGCCATTGTCGGCGCGGTGCTGCTGAGCGGCGTCTGGCATCCGGGGGTGGGGGTGGAGATTTATCACATCCAGGTGCCGCTGGAGACGATTGTCAGCAACCTGCTGCTTCTCGGCATCACCGGTGTGTCGCTGGTACTGACCAGCGCGCGCAGCCGCCGCCTGAACGCCTTCACCTGGGGGCCGATCCTGGAGGTGGCGAAGCTGTTCGCGGCGATCTTCCTGACCATCATCCCGGCCATCGCCATCCTGCGGGCCGGCACCGATGGCGCGCTGGGCGCCATCATCGCGGCGGTGAACCAGGACGGCCAGCCGGTGCCGGCGGCCTACTTCTGGGCGGCGGGCATCCTGTCGAGCTTCCTCGACAACGCACCGACCTACCTGATCTTCTTCAACACCGCGGGCGGCGACGCGCAGGTGCTGATGACCGACCTAGCCGTGACCCTGGCGGCCATTTCGGCGGGTGCCGTCTTCATGGGCGCCAACACCTACATCGGCAACGCGCCGAACTTCATGGTCAAGGCCATCGCGGAGGAGCGCGGCGTGGCGATGCCGAGCTTCTTCGGCTACATGCTGTGGTCCTTCGGCATCCTGGTGCCGCTGTTCGTTCTGGTGACCTGGGTGTTCTTCGTCTAGGTCCCCCACAAAAGGCCGGCGGGCGGCGGCGAAGTGCCGCCTGCCGCCCTTGTACGCCCTCAATGGGACATCAGGACCGGGGTGGTTAGGTTCGACAGCACCGTGCGCGTCGCTCCGCCCAGCACCATCTCGCGCAGACGGGAGTGGCCGTAGGCCCCCATCACCAGCAGATCGCCGCCCAGGCTGCGATGACTGTCCAGAATGATCTCCCCGACATCGCCGCCCTGGAAAATGCTGGCTTGGTGCTGGCTGCGAACACCGTGGCGCTCCAGCCAGATCATCAGGTCGCGGCCGCTGTCCAACGCATGGCCCGGCGGGTCGATGGTAACCACCGTGACCCGTTCCGCAGCCGTGAGGAAGGGCAGGGCGTTGCGCACGGCGCGCCCGGCTTCCCGCGTGTTCTTCCAGGCCACCACCACATGGCGGCCGATCTCCGTCCGGGGCGGGAAGTTGAAGGGGAGCACCAGGGTCGGGCAGGAGCTGGTCAGCGGAAGGCGGTCCGGCACCTGGAGCATCACCCGATCACCGAGGTCGTCGCCGTGGCTCTGGCTCACGATGGCGAGGTCGGCATAGGCGGCGCGGGCGGCCAGCAACTCCACATGTTCCCCTTCGTCGACCGTCCAGGAATAAGAGCAGTCCTTCAGCGCCGACCGGACCTCCTGTTCGATCTGTCCGGCCTTCTCGTGGGCGATGGCCGTGGCCTCGGCGATGTAGGCGTAGGAGGCGGCGCGTCCGGTCACCGCTGGCGGCATCGACACCGGCGTGGCCACGAACAGCACCTCGACAAAGGCGGAGAAGCGCTTTGCGAGTCCGACCGCGACCTCAAGCCGCTGTGTGTGGCGGTCGTCGTTCGACATGTGCAGCAGGATCGTCTTGATCGGCATGGTTTCGCTCGCAGGTTTCGAACCGGATGACCGGCCCTCCATAGGTAATGTTTGTTGAGCCAATCTGGCAACGATCCAGCTAACGGCTGGCGAGGCCGGTGCGCCCGCCCGCGCCGTGGTCGGGAGTGAGGCCGGAGATTTCCAGAAGCAGCTTGCTCAGGATGGCGTCGGCGAAGGCTTCGAAGCTGACCGCGGGCACCAGGAAAGCGCCGGGTCCGCCGATCACATGCTCCTCGTAATAGCCGTCGAGGTTCGTCGGCGCCGCCCCACCCCAGGGATTGGGCCGGTCGTTCAGGATCGGCAGGCCATTGATGGTGATCCCGGCGGCGACCGCCTCGTCGCGCGCCCATTGCACGGGACGGCCGCGGTTGTTGACCCCGTCGCCCGACACGTCGATGACCCGCCGTGTCCCTTCGAATCCGTTGTCGTTGAACAGGCGGGCACTGAAGTCGATGGCCGCGCTGATCGAGGTCCACTGCGCACTCAGCGTGGGCGATTCAGCGATGGAGGAGGCGAAGGCCTCGACGCTGCCGTGGTCGCTCAGCAAGGTCCAGGGCACGGTGATGCGCTGGAAGCTGTCTCCGGCCCATTCGACGTAGGTGACGGCGATGCGTCCGAAGGGACCGCCACGGATTGCCGCTTGTATCTTCGGGTCGGTGAGGGCGGCGACGTAGCCCTCGCGCTGGAGGCGGCCTTCCTCCGCATCCACGCTGCCGGACACGTCCACGGCCAGCACCAGTTCCAGATCGACCGGCGTGTCGGCCAGGACCGGCACACCCGCCCCGCCGGCCACAAGAACCGCGACGGCCACCCCCGCCAGACGCCACGAACCGTCCATGCCGTGTCTCCCCCGCGGATGTTTTCGCCCACACCCCTCAAGAAAAGAGATCGCCGCGCGGCCACGGCAAGGGGCCCTGTGCACGAGACGTTGACGGACGGGCGTCGCCGCTCCACCTCTCCACCCCATGCCGACCGATTTTCCCATCGAATTTCCGCCAACGTTTCCCGCCCGCCCGCTGTTTCTCGGCAGCGAGATCTACCGGGGCTCCAGCTACGGCGCGAAGCACCCGCTGGCCATCCCGCGGGTGTCCACCGCCATCGACCTCAGCCGCGCCATGGGCTGGCTGCCCGACGTGGTCTACCGCGACAGCCCGCTGGCGACGCCAGAGGAACTGGGCCGCTTCCACAATCCGGACTACATCGCCGCTCTCCACCGCGCGGAGGCGGACCAGCGGGTGGATGCCGAAACGGGGGAGCGCCACAACCTCGGCCGGCTGGAAAATCCCATCTTTCCGGAAATGTACCGCCGCCCTGCGATCAGCACCGGTGCCGCCATCCTGGCCGGGCGCCTGCTGGCGGAGGTGCCCGCCGGCATCGTCTACAGCCCGGCCAGCGGCACCCACCATGCCCGTCCGGGGAGGGCCAGCGGCTTCTGCTACCTCAACGCACCGGTGCTGGGCATCCTGGCTCTGCTCGATTCCGGGATCGGGCGGGTGCTCTACGTGGACCTCGACGCCCACCACGGTGACGGGGTGGAAGACGCCTTCGCCGACGACGACCGTGTGCTGACCCTGTCGGTTCATGAGGATGGGCGCTGGCCCTTCACCGGCAAGGCGGAGGATCGTCCTGGCGCTCTGGCTTTCAATCTGCCGGTCCCGCCGGCGTTCAACGACACCGAGATGGATTACCTTCTGGAGACGGTGATCCTGCCGCTGGGGCAAGCGTTCCGCCCCCAGGCGCTGGTCGTCCAGACCGGAGCCGACGCGCTCGCCGAAGACCCGCTGAGCCGGCTGGAACTGTCGAACGGCGCGCTGTGGCGGGCGGTGGAGGCGTTGATGGGGCTGGCGCCGCGCCTGATGGTGGTTGGGGGCGGGGGCTACAATCCTTGGTCCGTCGGGCGCTGCTGGGCAGGGATCTGGGCGGTGCTGAACGGCATCGACCCGGTGGTGCCGCCGACACCGCAGGCGGAGGACGTGCTGCGGGCGCTGACGTGGTCGCGCGCCGCCGGGCGCAACCCGCCGGAGCATTGGTTCACCACGCTCGCCGACGCGCCGCGTCCCGGCCCTCTGCGCGACGAGGTGCGTCGCGTTGCCGCTGCGGCAATCACGAAGATGGTCCGTACTGGATAATCTTTGGAAAGTTTTTCATTCACGTATGTCACGCAGTTGACGTATCGGGACGAATCGGACAGCCTGATTCGCGCGACTCGCGCTGTCCGCTGGCCAATTCGATGATTCACGCCATACCGGGAGCCGGATAGGGAGAGGGGCAGGCCGCCGATGTCCAACACCACCTTGCTCCTGCTGACCATCGCCGCGATGATGCTGGCCGCGGTGCCGGTCGCCATGATGCTGAAGCGTTTCCTGCCCGACTTTCTTCATCGCTCCGCAGGCATCGACCAGCTTGAGAACCGCATCTACGTCCTGCATTCGGAGATTCACGAGCTTCAGGACCGGGTGAACGGCAAGGTGCAGCGGCGCAACCACGCGTCCGCCGAGAAGCACCGCGCCGAAACCGAAAACCGCAAGATGGAGCGGGCGATCGCGGAAATCGCCCTTCAGCCGCCCGTGTTCGTGCACGAGGTGGGCGACCCCCAGGCCGGCCTGTCGAAATTCCTGGTGAACGTCGCCCAGGAAAAAGCCTCCTCCGGCGGTGACAAGTCCCAGGTCAACCCGATCTGGCGCTGTGCCAACGTGGCGGAGGTTTGGGCGTCCAACGCGGAGGAGGCCAAGCAACTCGTCGAGGTGGCGTTTCCCTTCAAGATGGGCTTCACCAAGGCGTTCCAGAAGACGCAGGGCCGCCTCAACCCCGCCCGCATCAAGGCACCCGCGTCATGATGATCAACTTCCTCATCATTCTCGGGATCATCGCCATTGGGGCATGGCTGGGGAATGTGCTGCTCGCGGTCGATGCTCAGGTGGCGCAGAGCCGCAGCCGGATGCGCGCCGCCAAGGATTCCATCGGCAAGCTGGAAGCGACGATCCGCCGGCTCCAGCGCGAGGAGGAGAGCCTCGTCAAGGAGATCGACGAGTGCATGGCCGACACCGTCGAGGCTCGGCGCAAGCAGTCTGACATCCAGCGACGCCTGTCCGAGGCGCAGACCAAGCAGCGGCCCCAACTCCTGATCCTGACCGACCGCCGGAATCCGAACGACAAGGAATGGCTGGTGACCGTCGTCAACACACAGATCGGCGAGATCGACGCCCTGCACCCTCTGGCCGTCGAATGGGCGCGCGGACGCGACTATCTCGTCTGGGCCGAGAGCGACCGGGAAGCCGGGGAGCGCGCCATCCGCCGCTTCAGCGCCCGCCCCGGCTACCAGATCAAGCAGGTCAAGCCCTTGACCAAGGACATCTACACCACCGCCACCGACCGGACGGCGGCGTAGCGCTGTCGAAGAGGCCGCTGGACAGCCGCACATCGCGGCGGCATCGTCCAAGCTCTGAACGTCAAGGAATGGGTTGGTCGCGATGATCGGACGGGCTGTGCGTGGCCTTGTGGGCGGGCTTCTGATGGGGGCCGCGATTCTGCTGTCTGCCTTGCCGGCGGCGGCGTTGGAGAGCTTCGCGCGCTCCTCCCTGACCGTCGAGACGGCGGGCGGCGGCAAGTACCGCTTCGACGTGGAACTGGCGGAAACCCCGGCGCAGCAGGCGCAGGGGCTGATGTTCCGCGAGAAGATGGCCGCCGACTCCGGCATGCTGTTCATCTACGACCGCCCGCAGCCGGCCAGCTTCTGGATGAAGAACACCCTGATCCCGCTCGACATGATCTTCATCGGCACGGACGGCCGGATCGTGAACATCCATGCCAACGCCGTCCCGCAATCGCTGGACGCGGTGAACTCCGCCGGTCCGGTGAAGGGCATTCTGGAGATCAACGGCGGCATGAGCGCGCGTCTGGGGATCCGTCCGGGCGACCGGGTGGCGCACGCGGCGTTCGGCACCGCGAAGTGACGGCGCCGCGGCGCTAACGAGCCTCATCGGGCAACCCGAAGGCGGTCAGGACGAGCCGGGCGGCCTCCTCAGGGGGCGTGGCGGCGCCGCCCACCACGATGCAGGCGCGCGGGTGCAGCCACATCCGCAAGGCGCGCCGCACCCCACCGACGGACGGCGGCTGTTCCTCCAGCACCGCCGCGGGCGTGCCCTGCCGCGCCAGCCGGACGGCGCCAAGGGCGACGAGTCCGGCGTCCCCTCCCACCCCGATCAGGCCGGCCGGCCGCCGTTCCGCGACGATCCGCGCGAGCGCGAGGACGGAAGTGCCGGTGTGGCGCTTGGCGAGGTCGATCTGGCCTATGCCCGGGTGCAGCGCCGCCCGCAACAATCCACCCCCCATCGGGGCCATGACGTCGAGCCCATATCCCCGCCGCCGCAGGGCATCGGCCAGAGCCACAGCGGCGCGTCCGGCCGGGGTGTCGTCCAGCCCGGACACGAAGACGGCGAGACGGGGCGGGGGCGAGGGCGAGGGCGGGGAGGAGGTGTTCAAGGAAGGGGTGGCCGACGCGGTCGAAGGGGGCGGCATCATACGGAAGGTCCACCCTGCGGGATAGATGCGGCAGCGTCTTGCCGTCCGCTCAGGGTTCGTGTATTCCACTGCGCGACGTCGGGGCGTAGCGCAGTCTGGTCAGCGCGCCAGTTTTGGGTACTGGAGGCCCCCGGTTCGAATCCGGGCGCCCCGACCAACGAAATTCGAACGATGCACCACGCACGTATCAGAGGAGATGCCGCGTCATGAAGGTCCGGATCTACCAGCCGAGCAAAGCGGCCACTCAGTCCGGGCGTGCCAAGACGCATCGTTGGTTGCTCGAATACGAGATCGAAACCCCGCGCCGTCCGGAGCCGCTGATGGGCTGGATCAGCTCCGGCGACACGCTGAACCAAGTGCGCATCGGTTTCGAGACGTCGGAGGAGGCGGTCGCCTTCGCCCAGCGCAAGGGCTGGGACTATACGGTCCAGGATGCGCCGGTGCGCCGCGTCCGTCCGCGCAACTACGCCGACAACTTCCGTATGGACCGTCCGCGATTCTGATCCGGACCGGGGCCCCATAGCTCAGTTGGATAGAGCAATCGCCTTCTAAGCGATAGGTCGCAGGTTCGAATCCTGCTGGGGTCGCCACCTTTCTCCGCAGCACCATTCCTCCATCACCATCGTGGGCCGTCCGCTGGTCATCATCAGCGGACCCTCTGTCGATTCCTAAAAACGGTCAACATAGTTATCCCCATATCCCCATTGCCGTAGGCCAAGGCGATGCGAAGCCTATGGTTTGCGGTGTAACGCTGACGATGTGCAGTGTATCCAGTGATTTCGCTTCGTGATGACCGGGCCCAATTTGGGGGCATAGGGGCAAGTTGACGCCACTCCAATAGGCTTGAAAACTCATCCACAAAGTTATCCACAGAAAATGGGGATAACTCGAAAGCGCCTGCGTGAGCAGAGGCTAAGGCGTTCTCATGCGCCACCGCCGTAACCATCTACCGCACGGAACGGTCTCCGTGCCGGTGGCGTTTTACGGGGCGCTTGATCAATCCCACGCCGTTCGGCGTCAGTACGAGGTGATGTCTTGGTGGGTTGGGTCGTCAGAACGCTTCTGCTGTGTTTCGTGGTCGGGTTGGTTCTGTCCTTTCTGGACATCAATCCGGCCAGTATCCTGACCAACAGTTGGGCCACCATCCAGGACATCGCCCGCCTTGCCGCGGACATGTTCCATTGGGCGCTGCCCTATATCCTGATCGGAGCGGTGATCGTCGTTCCGCTGTCCGTCATCGGAGCGGTCATGCGCTGGACCCGCACGCGGCACCGCCCGTAACGCAATCCCAATCTCCATCACCCGCAAAAGAAAAAACCGGAGATCCAGTGGATCTCCGGTTAAGTGAATACAGGGAGGGTTAGAGACAAGGACTGTCTAACTGTTCGGGAGATCCGCTTCGTTGATCTGCATCAATCTGCGATAATTTTATCGATACGCTGCAACCGGACCGGCTTTGACTTTGGACAAAAAAATAGCCGAGGGTTCCATTGGAACCCCCGGCATAGGCGAATACAGGGAGGGTTAGAGACAAGAGCTTTCTACCTCTTCCCGCCCCGGGCTACGTTGACATAGATCAAACACTTTTCGCATTGCAGCGAAGGTTTAGCGTCTTACTTATGCGTGTGTCCGTAGAGAACCGAAGGATCGGTTTCAACGTTCTGAATGATGGCGAGCTTCCCATCACGCAGCGCGCGGTAGAAGCAGCTGCGCCGTCCGGTGTGGCAGGCCACGCCGTCCTGTTCCACGATCACCAGCAGGGTGTCGCCGTCGCAATCGACGCGGAAGTCCTTCAGCCGCTGCATCTGGCCGGAGGTTTCGCCCTTGCGCCACAGCCCCTTGCGGGATCGCGACCAATAGCAGACGCGCCCTGTGCGCAGCGTTTCCAGAACGGCGTCGCGGTTCATCCAGGCCATCATCAGGATCTCGCCGGTTCCCTCGGCCTGGGCGATGGCGGGAACCAGCCCGTCGGCGTTGAAGGCGATGGCGGCGATCACGTCATCGAACGAGGGCTCGATTGAGGCCCCGGGCGCGGTGGCGTCCGTCATGATGTTCAATCCTCGTGTGTGTGCTCGTCGGGACCCGCCCTTTACAGGGCGGCCCTCAGGCGGGCGAAGGCGCCGTCCAGGTCGCGGATGAGATCGTCCACATCCTCCAGCCCGGCGTGCAGGCGCAGCATGGTGCCGGGATCGGTCCAGCGGGTTGCCGTGCGGATGGCGGCCGGGCGCGCCGGCAGGATCAGGCTTTCGAACCCGCCCCAGCTGTAACCCAGCCCGAACAGTTCCAGGGAGTTCAGCATCGCCGACAGGGCCGGCTTCGGCACCGCGCTCATGACGATGGAAAACAGGCCGGAGGAGCGTCCGATGTCGCGCTTCCACAGCTCATGGCCCGGGCATTCGGGGAAGGCCGGATGCAGGATACGCGTGACCTCGGGCTGCTTCGACAGCCACTCGGCCAGGGCGAGCGCGCTTGCCTCGTGCTGCTTCAGACGGACGGACAGGGTGCGCAGGCCGCGCAGCCCCAGATAGATGTCGTCCGGTCCGGCGCAGGTTCCCGTCCGCGTGGCGGCCTTCTTCACGGCCAGCCATTGCGCCTCGTTGGCGCAGGAGATCACGCCCAGCATCGCGTCGGCGTGGCCGACGATGTATTTGGTGGCCGAGTGGATCGACACGTCCACCCCGTGCCGCAGCGGCTGGAAGAAGAGGGGGGTGGCCCAGGTGTTGTCGATCATCACCGTGGCGCCCACCGTCTTGGCCGCGGCGGCGATGGCGGGGACGTCCTGCACCTCAAAGGTCAGCGAACCCGGCGATTCGAGGAACACCACGCTGGTGTTCGGCTTCAGCAACCTGGTGATGCCGGTGCCGATGGTGGGATCGAAATACTCGACCTCCACGCCGTAGGGGACGAGCGTGTCGTTGGCGAATCGGCGGGTCGGACCGTAGGCGCTGTCGGTGATCAGCACATGGTCGCCCGTCCTGGTGAAGGCGAAAAGCGCCGTGGCGATGGCGTTCAGGCCCGACCCGGTGTTGACGGAGCGGTAGGCTCCCTCAAGCTCGGCGATCGCCTGCTCGAAGGCCAGTGTGGTCGGAGTCCCGATGCGCCCATAGTTGATGCGGTCGAAAGGAGCTTGGTCGCCCGCTTCCAGATCCTCCAGCGTCGGGAACAGCACCGTCGAGCAATGGTAGACCGGCGGATTCACGATTCCGTGATTCTCGCGCGGGCTGCGCCCGGCGTGCCCGAGGATCGTATCTTTTCGTGCGTCTTTCATGGGGCTTCCCGCAACAACAGTGACGGAGGCCGCATCCCGACTTTCCAAGATGGACCCGACCGTCAGAGATTCTTTTCCCTAAGCCTCTGTAAGGGATAACCAAGCCAAATGCACGGCTTAAGGATGATTCGACAAGCCGGATGCGGTTGGTGCACTCTTGTCACACGCGCGTGTCCGCCATGCGGGCTGCGCAATGCATGAACCTAAGCGTAAAAACGCAAGAACAGGGTGGAGCTTAATATGAAATCGGGAATCCTCGCCGCTGCTGCCGCGGCCGTGGTGTTCGGCGCCGTGACCGGCGCTCAGGCCGGTCCGACGCTGGACGCCGTCAAGGGCCGCGGCTTCGTCCAGTGCGGCGTGAACGCCGGCCTTCCGGGCTTCGGCAACCCCGACAGCTCGGGCAACTGGACCGGTCTCGATGTCGATTACTGCCGCGCGGTCGCGGTTGCGCTGTTCAACGACCCCAACAAGGTCAAGTTCACCCCGCTGTCGGCCCAGCAGCGCTTCCCCGCCATCCAGTCGGGCGAGGTCGATCTGCTGTCGCGCAACACCACCGTCACGCTGACCCGCGACACCTCGGTTGGCCTGAACTTCGCCCCGGTCACCTATTATGACGGCCAGGGCTTCATGGTGAACAAGAAGCTCGGCGTGAAGAGCGCCAAGGAGCTGAACGGCGCCACTGTCTGCGTCCAGGCCGGCACCACGACCGAACTGAATCTCGCGGACTATTTCCGCACCAACAACATGTCCTACAACCCGGTCGTCATCGAGTCGAACGACGAGGTGAACGCCGCCTACTTCGCCGGCCGCTGCGACGTGCTGACGACCGACGCGTCCGGCTTGGCCGGGACCCGCGCCGGCGTGGCCCCGGTTCCGGACGACCACATCATTCTCCCGGAGATCATCTCCAAAGAGCCGCTGGCCCCCGCCGTCCGTCACGGTGACGACCAGTGGTTCGATGTGGTGAAGTGGACCGTCTATGCCACCATCCAGGCCGAAGAGATGGGCATCACCTCGAAGAACGTCGACGAGTTCGTGAACAGCAAGAACCCGGAGATCCAGCGCATCCTCGGCACCTCGCCGGGCATGGGCAAGGCGCTGGGCCTGGACGAGAAGTGGGCCTACAACGTGATCAAGACCATGGGCAACTATGGTGAGATCTTCGAGCGCAACGTCGGCATGAAGACCCCGCTGAAGCTGGAGCGCGGCCTGAACGCGTTGTGGACCAATGGTGGTCTGCAGTACGCGATGCCGATCCGCTGAGGACGGAAAGGGGGACCGCGGACCACAGGGAGGCCCGCGGTCCTTCCTTTTTTGACGACGGGCGGGGCGGCCGCAGGGCGACAAGAATCAATGCCCGTGCCGCAGGCCCGTTTGGGAGACGATATACGTGGCGCAAGTTGCGGCGGACGTTCGGGAGGCGGCCGGCGCCCTTATGCCATGCTGGTGAGGGGAGAGAACCGTGGCCAGCAAGACCCGGGACACCGCGCGCCCAAGCGCGCCTGGCGGTGTTTCATTTTCCCTCAGCGACCCGACGGTCCGTGCCGTGTTCTACCAGGTTCTGGTGGTCGGCATCGTCATCGCGGTCGGCTGGTTCCTTATCCACAACACGCTCGACAACCTGTCGAAGCGGTCCATCGCGACAGGATTCGGATTCCTGGAGCGTGAGGCCTCCTTCGGCATCGGTGAGAGCCTGATCGACTATCATCCGCGGGACAGCTACGGCCGGGCCTTCCTGGTGGGCGTGCTGAACACGCTGAAGGTGTCGATCATCGGCGTCGTCCTGGCGACCGTGCTGGGCACGCTGATCGGCGTCGCCCGCCTGTCCAGCAACTGGCTGATCGCCAAGCTGGCCTCCACCTACGTGGAGATTGTCCGCAACATCCCGCCGCTGCTCCAGCTCTTCTTCTGGTACGCGCTGGTCTCGGAAAGCATGCCGCCGGTGCGGCAGGCGCTGAACCCGATCCCCGGCGTGTTCCTGTCGCAGCGCGGCCTGTTCGTTCCGGTGCCCTCCGCCGACCCGGTGTGGGGCACGATGGGCTTCGCGCTCGCCATAGCGGTGATCGGCGTGATCTTCCTGCGGCGCTGGGCCAAGGCCCGGCAGGAGCGGACGGGCCAGCCCTTCCCGATCGGAACGGCAAGTCTGGGTCTGCTGATCGGCCTGCCGCTGATCGCCTATGTTGCCGGCGGCGCGCCGACGGCGCTGGACGTTCCGAAGCTGCAGGGCTTCAACTTCGTCGGCGGCGTGGTCCTCACTCCGGAGTTCTTCGCGATCCTGGTCGGGCTGGTCGTCTACACCGCCGCCTTCATCGCTGAGGTGGTGCGCAGCGGCATCCTCGCGGTCAACTGGGGCCAGACGGAAGCCGCAAGGGCGCTCGGCATCGACAGCGGCAAGACGCTGCGGCTCGTCGTCCTGCCGCAGGCGCTGCGGGTGATCGTGCCGCCGCTGACCAGCCAGTATCTGAACCTGACCAAGAACAGCTCCCTGGCGCTCGCCATCGGCTACCCGGATCTGGTGTCGATCGCCAACACGACGCTGAACCAGACCGGTCAGGCGATCGAGGGCGTGGCGATGATCATGGGCACCTATCTGGTCATCAGCCTGGGCATCTCGATCTTCATGAACTGGTACAACAAGCGCATCGCGCTGGTGGAGCGCTGACGGCCATGGCAAACAACGTTCATACCGGCAACGTCCATACCGGCAATGTCCCTACCGGAAGCATCCCCGACGAGCGTCCGCCGTCCAACACCGTCGGCCCCGTGGCGTGGCTGCGCAACAACCTGTTCAACACCTGGTACAACGCACTCCTGACCATCCTGATCGCCTGGCTGCTGTTCAAGGCGATCCCGCCGCTTCTCGACTGGCTGATCTTCAGCGCCAACAGCTTCGGCACGCCGCCCCAGGTGTGTCGGCAGGAGGGCGGGGCCTGCTGGACCTTCGTCAGCGAGAAGCTGCGCTTCGTCATGTTCGGCACCTTCCCGTACGACGAGCAGTGGCGGCCGCTGATCACCATCGTGATCATCATCGCGCTGGTGCTGGCGAGCTGCGACCGCCGTTTCTGGAAGCCCTGGCTGGCCCTCGTTTGGATCGCCGGCCTGACCGCGGTGGGCGTGCTGATGTGGGGCGGCGTGCTGGGCCTGACCTATGTCGAGAACACGCTGTGGGGCGGCCTGCCGCTGACGCTGATGCTCTCGGTGGTCGGCCTGTCCGTGGCCTTCCCGGCGTCGGTCCTGCTGGCGCTCGGCCGGCGATCGCAGCTTCCGGCCATCCGCGTGATCTCGGTGACCTACATCGAGCTGATCCGAGGCGTGCCGCTGATCAGCCTGCTGTTCATGGCGTCGGTGATGTTCCCGCTGTTCCTGCCGACCGGCGTGAACTTCGACAAGCTGCTGCGCGCCCAGATCGCCTTCATCATGTTCGCCGCCGCCTATATGGCGGAAGCGATCCGCGGCGGTCTCCAGGCCATTCCGAAGGGCCAGTACGAGGCGGCGGACGCGCTCGGCCTGAACTACTGGCAGGCGATGGGCAAGATCATCCTGCCGCAGGCGCTCGCCATCTCCATCCCGCCGCTGGTGAACACCTTCATCAGCTTCTTCAAGGACACGTCGCTGGTCATCATCATCGGCCTCTACGACCTGCTGGGCACGGCCAAGGCGGCGCTCTCCGACCCGGCATGGCGCGGTTTCTACCGCGAGGCCTACCTGTTCATCGGCGTGATCTACTGGGTGTTCTGCTACTCGATGTCCAAATACAGCCAAAAGCTCGAACGCGACCTGCGTCGCGGCCACCGTCGCTGAGGGAAAGGGAGAAGAGATGACCATGGCCCAAACCGCCGGCGCCGCGCGCAGCTTCCCGCAGGGGGAGCCGATCATCCAGTGCCAGGGCGTGCACAAGTGGTACGGCGAGTTCCACGTCCTGAAGGACATCGACCTGTCGGTCGCCAAGGGGGAGCGGATCGTGATCTGCGGCCCCTCGGGCTCCGGCAAGTCGACCATGATCCGCTGCCTGAACCGGCTTGAGGAGCACCAGAAGGGCTCCATCGTCGTCGACGGCATCGAGCTGACCGGCAATCTGAAGAACATCGAGCTGGTTCGCCGCGAAGTCGGCATGGTGTTCCAGCACTTCAACCTGTTCCCGCACCTGACCGTGCTGGAGAATTGCACACTCGCCCCGATCTGGGTCCGCAAGAAGCCGAAGGCCGAGGCGGAGGAGATGGCGATGCGCTACCTGAAGCGGGTGCGCATCGCGGAGCAGGCGCACAAGTACCCCGGCCAACTCTCCGGCGGGCAGCAGCAGCGCGTGGCGATCGCCCGCTCGCTGTGCATGAGCCCGAAGGTCATGCTGTTCGACGAGCCGACCTCCGCGCTGGACCCCGAGATGGTCAAGGAGGTGCTGGACGTCATGATCGGGCTGGCCGAGGACGGCATGACCATGCTCTGCGTCACGCACGAGATGGGTTTCGCCAAGTCGGTCGCCGACCGCGTCATCTTCATGGACCGCGGCGAGATCGTCGAGCAGAACACGCCCAATGAGTTCTTCAACCACCCGCAGTCGGACCGGACGAAGCTGTTCCTCAGCCAGATCCTGAACCACTGATGCTCATAACCGCGCCGGAACGGCTTGTTCCGGCGCGGTAAACCAGCGCAACCCGCAAGGAACGCTGGCGGGTTGCGCTGGTTTCGGGTTGAATGCAGTCCGTTCGTGCTGTTTGCCGCTATGCACAACGGAGCCTGCCTGATGGAGCTGCTGAGTCCCCGTCCCGGAATTGGCCAGATCAAGCCCTACCGTCCCGCCCGACCACCGGAGGACGGCGCCGCCTGGGTCGATCTGTCGCTGACGGTCAATCCGCTGGGACCCGGCAAGCGGGCGCTCACCGCCTACCGCCATATGGCGGCGCAAATCCACCGCTATCCCGACTGGTCGCAGGACCGCCTGCGCCACGCCATCGCCCGGCGTTACGATCTGGACGCCGGCCACATCACCTGCGCCAACGGCTCCGACGAGATGATCCACCTCGTGACCCAGGCCTTCGCCGGGCCAGGGGACGAGGTGCTGTGCCACGAGCATGGCTACCGCGGCTTCATGAAGGCGATCCGCGCCGCCGGAGCGACTCCGGTGATCGCCGCGGAACGCGATCTGGTTGTCGATGTCGAAGCGATGATCGACCGGGCGAACGAGAAGACCAAGCTCTGCTTCCTCGCCAACCCGAACAACCCCACCGGCACCTACATCCCGTCGGAGCTGGTCCTGCGGCTGCGCGCCGGTTTGCCGTCGCACACGCTGCTGGTTCTCGATTCGGCCTACGCCGACTATTGCCGCCGTGACAACTACAGCGACGGAACGGAGATCGTCGAAAATTCCGACAACGTGCTGATGGTGCGCACCTTCTCCAAGCTGCACGGGCTGGCCGGGCTGCGCGTCGGCTGGGCCTACGGCCCGGCAGGGGTGATCGAGGCGATCAACCAGACACGCGGCCCCTTCAACGTCGGGATTGCCGCGCAGGCCGCGGCGGAGGCCGCCATCGCCGACACCGAGCATGAGGAGGCGACCTTCGCCCACAACAGCGCGTGGCTGCCCTGGCTGAGCCACGAGCTGGAGCAGCTCGGCGTGCGCGTCTATCCCAGCGTCTGCAACTTCATCCTGGCGCGTATCCCGACCGACCCGTCGCTCGGTGTCCAGGCCGTGCTGGACCATCTGGCGCGCCGTGGCATCCTGGTGAAGCCCACCCAGGACTACGGGCTGGCCGACTGCCTGCGCATCACGGTCGGGCGGGAGGACGAAAACCGGGCTCTGGTCGCGGCTCTGGGAGAGATTCTGAGCTGATATCCGGCTCCTCGCCGGGAATTGGATCTGGCATCGGATCCGGATGTCGGGTGTGCTCGCGGGCGAAGATGAACAGGCCGGAGCCGACCACGATGACGATGCCGACCAGCGACAGCAGGTCCGGCCACTCGTCGAAGAAGATCGCCCCGATGGCCAGCGCCCACAGGATCTGGCTGTACTGGGCCGCCCCCACCCGATCCGCCGGGGCGAAGGCTGCGGCCAGGGTGAACAGGGCCTGGGCGGCGAAGGTCGTGGTGGCGAATCCCACCGTCAGAATCCATTGCTCCCGCGTTGGCCACTCGAAGCCGGGGATCATCAGCAGGCCGGACGCGACGGCGGTCGACAGGAACACCGTCCCGATCAGGGTGAAGCGTTTCTCCGTATGCCCGATCATCCGTCCGGTGATGACCACGACGGCGGAGCTGAAGGCACAGCCCAGCGCCGCGAAATGGCCGGGCAGCAACTCGCGGAATCCGGGACGGGCAACGATCAGCACGCCGATGAAGGCCGCCCCGACGGCCAGCCGCCGGCGCCAGCGCACCGGCTCCTTCAGCACGACAATCGCCAGCAGCGTCACCAGGCTGGGCATCAGGAAGATCATCGCGAAGGCTTCCGCGAAGGGAAGGCTGCGGAACGACATGACGCTGAGCGGGGTTGAGGCCGCCACGAAGACCAGCCGCACCGTCATCAGCCAGGGCCGGTTCCAGCGCAGCAGGTCGCTGACCCGGTCGCCCTTGGTCATGAAGACCGGGGAGAGTAGCAACGGCAGGATGTAGGCGAAGAAGGTGACCTCGAACGGGTCCAGCCCATGCCCGATCGCCTTCACCAGCGCATCGCCCCAGGCGAAGAAGGCGAAAGCCAGGAACGCGAACAGAATGCCCTTCGTCATGGCGTCGGTGTCCTGGCGTTCGTAGCGGCGGAGAGCGGGCCGGGTCGGCCCGTCACTCGTTGATCGGAATGTGCGGCGCCGAGGTCCGAGGCAGCCAGCCGAGGAGGCGCGGATCGCGGATCTCGCGAGTCACATGCCGGTAGGGCACGAAGCCCATCGATTGGTAGAGCGGTAGCGCCTTCGGATGGTCGAAAGTGCAGGTGTTGACGAGAAGCCGCGTCGTCCGGCCCTGCCAAGCCAGCCGGATCGCCGTGTCGAGCAGCCAGGGGCCGAGCTTCAGGCCGATGAAATCCGGGATCAGCCCGAAGTAGGCCAAGTCGGTGTCGTCCTCCCGTCGGTCGATCTCGGCGTAGCCGGCGGGCGTGCCGTTCACGTAGAGGACCCAGATCTCGACCCGCGGGTCGGTGACGACGCGCCCAAGTTCCGGCATCGGCATACGCCGCCGCTCGTGCCACAGCCAGGGCTCGCCCACCGTGTCGTAGAGATAGCGGTAGTAGGAGGCGGTCGGCGGGTTGGCCCGCACCAGCGCCACGTCACCTGCCGGGCGGGGCAGGGGCGCGTGGGCCGGCGGGGCCGTCATCTCCAGATAGGTGACGATGACGGACAGGCAGCCGGGCGGCACCGGCGCCACGATCTGGGACTGCGACAGGGACGTCCGGGGACGCGGCGTCAGGGAGAATCGGTCTTCAGCCATTTCTGCATCACGGTAACGGGACCGGTGGCATAGCCCAGCCGCTCATAGAACGCCACCACGGCGTGGTTCGTCGCGCGCACCATGAGTTGCGCCTTGGGCATGCCTGCCTCCACAAGCCAGCCCTCCGCCGCCCGGACCATCGCCCTGCCATGGCCGCTTCCGCGGCAGGCGGGGTCGACCGCCAGATAATAGAACCAGCCGCGGTGCCCGTCATGACCCACCATGACGGACGCCACGGTCCGCTCGCCCTCACGGCCGATCAGGATCGTGGCGTTCGGCTTCGACACCGCAAGCGCGATGTCGGCCACCGGGTCGTTCCACGGCACCACGAGGTTGCAGGCGGTCCACAGCGCCACCACGTCGTCGCGGTCCGCCGCCTCGTAATGGCGGATGCTCAGCGCTCCGGTCACAGCTTCGCCGGCCCGGTCTCCAGCGGCAGATCGGAGCGCAGACCCCATTCCGCCCAGGACCCGTCATAGACGGCCACATCCTCCTTGCCGGCCGCGGCCAATCCGAGTGCCAGAACGCAGGCGGTTACGCCGCTGCCGCAGGAGGCGACGATGGGACGCTCCAGGTCGAGCCCGGCGCCCTTCGCCCGCTCCGCGATGGTTTCGGGCGGCAGCAGGGTCTTGCTCTCCGCGTCGATCAGGTCCGTGAAGGGCAGGTTCAGGCTGCCGGGAATGCGACCGCTGCGGCGGCCCGGCCAGGGTTCGACTACAGCGCCCTCGTAGCGGTTGGCGCCACGGGCGTCCACCACCTGATCGACCCGCGAGTCGATGTTGGCGAGAACCTCGTCGGCCCGGCGCAGCAGGCCGGGCCGCAGCGCCGCCGTGAAGGCCGCCGGGGCCGGGGCCGCCGGACCGGATTCCAGCGGCCGGCCTTCCGCGATCCATTTCGGCAGGCCGCCGTCCAGAACGGCAACGCGGCCGTGCCCGAACAGGCGGAACATCCACCAGACGCGGGCGGCGGCGGTGGCCATGCCGGCGCTGTCATAGACGACCACCGTGTCGCCGCTGCCGACGCCGAGCGCCCCGACCTTGGCCGCGAAGGTCGCCTCGTCCGGCACCATGTGCGGCAAGGGGTGGGTGTCCGGCTGCGCCACGTCGTCGATGTCGATGCGCACGGCGCCGGGGATGTGCCGCTCCAGAAACTCGGTGTTCGGATCGCGGTCGGAGCCGGGCGTGAACCAGGAGGCGTCGAGAACGTGCAGACCCGGCTGGCCCAGCCGTTCCGCCAGCCAAGCCGTCGGGACGATCGGGCCGGGGAGGGTGAGCATGGTGTGCGAATCGGTCATAAGATGTTCTCCCCGTTCAATCCCGCAGTGTGACGATCACGCGCCGGTTCTGCTTGCCCTTGTTCTCGATCTTCACGACGTCCAGCCCGCCGATCTCGCCCAGCCGCTTCACATGGGTACCGCCGCAGGGCTGGCGGTCAACCCCGGCGATGTCCACCAGCCGGACGCGGCCGTGCCCGCGCGGCGGCTTCACCGTCAGGGTGCGGATCAGCTCGGGGTTGGCGTCCAGTTCCGCGTCGGAAATCCACAGCGAGCCGACCGGTGTGTCCGCGGCGACCAGCCGGTTCAGGGCCGCCGCGATGGCCTCCTTGTCGAGGCCCTCGGTCGGAACGTTGAAATCGACGCGGCTGCGTTCCGCCCCGACCTGGGCGCCGGTGATCGAGGCACCGGGCAGGACCGCGCAGACGAGGTGCAGCGCCGTGTGCATCCGCATGTGGCGGTGCCGGCGGTCCCAGTCGATCTCCGCCTCCACCGTGGTGCCGGGCGCGGGCAGGGCCGCGCCCGGCTCGGGCACATGGATGACGTCGTCCGGCCCGTCGCCCTTCACCGTGTCCACGATGCGCAGCATGGCACCGGCGACGCGCAGCAGCCCGGTGTCGCCGGGCTGGCCGCCGCCGTTGGGGTAGAAGACCGTCCGGTCCAAACGGATGCCCCGCTCGTCCGCGGATGTCACGGTGGCGGTGCAGGAGGTGGCGTAGGCGTCCTCGCGGAAGATCAGCTCCATGGAACCTCGGGTGCGTTTACGAATCCAGCCAATCGGGCACAGGCAGATTCTTCTCACGCAGGAAGGCCGGATTGAAGAGCTTCGATTGGTAGCGCTGCCCTCCGTCGCAGAGAATCGTCACGATGGTGTGGCCCGGCCCCATCTCCTTTGCGATGCGGATGGCCGCCGCCACGTTGATGCCCGACGATCCCCCCAACACGAGACCCTGCGACTTGATCAGATCGAAGATGACCGGCAGGGCCTCCTTGTCGGGGATCTGCAGCGCCTGGTCGACCGGAGCGCCCTCCAGGTTTGCGGTGATCCGGCCCTGGCCGATGCCTTCGGTGATCGAGCTGCCCTCGGCCTTCAACGTCCCATGGGCGTAGTGATGGTAGAGGGAGGCGCCCATCGGGTCGGCCAGAACGATGCGGACGTCCGGATTGCGCTCCTTTAGAGCCAGCCCGACGCCGGCCAGCGTGCCGCCGCTGCCCACCGCGCAGGTGAAGGCGTCGATCCGCCCCTCGGTCTGGGTCCAGATTTCCGGACCGGTGGTCAGACGGTGGCCCTCACGGTTCGCCACATTGTCGAACTGGTTGGCCCAGACGGCGCCGTTCGGCTCGGTCTTCGCCAGTTCCTCGGCCAGCCTGCCCGAATAACGGACGTAATTGTCGGGGTTGGAGTAGGGCACCGCCGGCACCAGACGAAGGTCGGCGCCGACCAGGCGCAGCATGTCCTTCTTCTCCTGGCTCTGCGTCTCCGGCATCACGATGACGGTGCGGTAGCCGAGCGCGTTGCCGACCAGCGCCAGCCCGATGCCGGTGTTGCCCGCCGTGCCTTCCACGATGGTGCCGCCGGGGCGCAGCAGGCCCCGGCGTTCGGCGTCGCGGACGATGGCCAGGGCCGCGCGGTCCTTCACCGAGCCACCGGGGTTGAGGAACTCCGCCTTGCCCAGGATCTCGCATCCCGTGGCCTTCGACGGCCCTTCCAGCCGAATCAGCGGCGTGTTGCCGATGGAGCCGATGAAGCCGGTGCGGATGTCCACGGACTGTCTCCCGAATCGAATGATGAACCGGGCAACACTATCGGATTGCGCACCAGGGAATTCAAGGTTGGCTTGTGAAATGCAGCATTGAACGAGATTGATTCGTTCTTTCTATTTCTCAACTTCCTCTATTTCCCAAGCCACTGACTGCGCAGCCGGTCGCGGTTCCGCGCGAACCAGCCCAGCGCGATGATGGCGATGGAGTTGTTCAGCCGGTTCTCGTCGAGCAGCCGGATCGCCTCGTCGGCCGGCAGGACCATGATGCGGATGTCCTCATGCTCTTCCGCCAGCCCGCCCGTTGCGGCGAGCCCCCGGCTGTCCACGCGGCCGCAGAAGACGGTGACATGCTCGTCGAAGGCGCCAGGGCTGGGATAATAGTCGCAGATCCTTTCGATGTCCCGCACGGTGCAGCCAGCCTCTTCCGTGGCCTCGCGCCGCGCGACCTCCTCCGGCGTCTCGCCTTCGTCCAACAGGCCGGCGACGATCTCCGTCAGCCACGCCCGTCCACCGGTGGAGGCGGCGCCGACCCGGAACTGCTCGATCAGAACGACGCTGTCGCGGTCCGGATCGTAGAGCAGGATGCCGACGGCCTGTCCGCGCACGCAGACTTCGCGCGGCGGCAGGACACCGGTCCAGGAGCCATCGAACTTCCTGTGGCGCAGGCGGTAGACGTCGACCTTGAGGTAGCCGTTGTAGGCTCTCTTCTTCTCTTGGATCTCGATGTCCGGGTGATCCACGGGCGGGGACTCCTTGGCTTGGGAGAGCACGGTCCAAGGATGTAGCGCATCCGCCGGTCCGGGGCGAGGCGGCCAAAGGATCTCTCAGAAGGTCGGGTTCAGCTTCAGCGTGCTGTAGCGGTCGGCGGAGGGGACGGCAACCGGCTCCAGCTTGGGGCCACGTAGCAGTTCCAGCGGCACGGTGACACCGGCTGGACCGAGACCCCAGACCTTCCGGTAGAAGTCCGCCAGCCCCTTCGGCCGCTGGCCGGCGACCCCGACGATCATGTCGCCCGGTTGGATACCCACGGTCGCCGCGGGACTCTGCGGGGTGACCCGTTCGACCATCAGGCGGCCCTGCTCCTCGCGCAGCGTGACGCCGAGCCAGGGCCGCGCCGGCTCCTGCCGCCGCCCGAAGGCCAGGAGATCGGCCAGGATCGGCTTCAGGGCGGAAACCGGAACGAACATGTTGCCGGGAACGCCGCCATGGGCCGGCACCGTGTCGCGCACGATCAGCGAGCCGATCCCGACCAGTTCACCCTTGCGATCGATCAGGGCGGCGCCGTTGAAGCCCATGATCGGCGGCGTGGTGAAGATCGCCTCGTCCAGCAGATACTCCCAATAGCCGGCGAACTCGCGTTTCGCGGCGATCAGCACCGGCTGCACCCCGGTGGAGCCCTGACGGGTGAGCACCATGGCGCGCTCCCCCTCCTTGATCGCGTCGGAGTCGCCGAGCCGGACGGGGGCGGCACTGAAGCCCATGCCGGCGCGCAGCAGCCCGAATCCGCTGGCCTGATCATACGCCACGAACTCGGCGGGATAACCGCGCCCCTCGCCAGTGGTGACCTGAAGCTGTGACGCCTCCAGAATCGTGTAGCCGATGGTGAGGATCAGCCCGGCCCCGTCGATGACGACGCCAGTGCCCTCGCGCTCCGTGCCGAGCGAGCGGGCGCTCTGGCTGTCGGGCAGGATGGTGGCGGAGATGCGGACGAGAGCGCCCGCCAGCTTCGCCGCGTCGAGCTGGTCCGCCCGTGCCGCGGTGATGGCAACAAACAGCGCAAGGAAGGTCGCCAAGAAGCTCATCGTCCAGGGGATGCTGCGCCAGCGACCCGTCATGCTTCCCTCCCTTGCCGGAGTCGAGTCGGGCGGACGCCGGACTGCTCGATCCCCGGATTAAACATGAGCGTCGGCGCGCAACCATCAAGGGGATTTCCGAATCGACCGGGGCCCTCTCGTCGGGGCCGTGAAACCTCCGCCCGCCGCCCAACGTTACCCGTACCAGCGACACCACGAAGGACGGGACGATGCCCATCAACAGCGAACGCGAACTCGAACAGGCGGTGGCGGAATTTCAGCGTCTCGCCGACGAGCCCGCCGGTTCGCCCGGCGAGCGCCGGAAGCTCGAACTGGATGCGGAGATCAAGGCCTTCTACGTTCAGCACTCCGATGACATGCGCAAAGGCAAGCCGCGGCACGAGTGACGCGCCACCGACACCGGCGCGCATTTCTTCATCGACGCGGGGGGGGCGGCTGGCCGACACTGCCGCCGCTCCCGGGCCGGACCGCAGCCCCGGGGGCGTCGTCGTTGAAGGAAGGAGCGCGTCCCCACGATGAAGCGAATCGACAATTGCTACACCTGCCTGTTCTGGGAAGGGCAGGGCATCCGCCAGAGGGGACCAAAGGGCTTGTGCCGCCGCTTTCCGCCGCAGGTGACCCCGCGCGACACGGAAGGGCGTTTTCCGATTACCCTGTCCACCGATTGGTGCGGCGAGTGGAAACGCGACATCGGCGATCCCGTCGGCGAGGCTGCGGACAACCGCCTGATCTATGACGATCCGCAAACTCGATAGAAAGCCGCCTCGATAGGAATCTGTCTTAATAGGCAGCCGAACAGGGCGGCCGGACATCGGGTTTTCGGTCCAAACCGGTCCAAGCGCGGCATTTCAACGGGGCATCGGTGCAACCACCAGCGACCGCTGGTTTTCCGGCAGCGCCGCATCGCCACGGACCAGCATCCGGTGCCAATCGACGCCGAGCAGGGCGACGGCAACAGCCATGGCGAGGGCGATGATCGCCACCGCGGCGATCCAGCCACCGTCTTCCTGCCGGCCGTCGGGCCGAGGGGGTGCAGCCTTGGGTGTGAAGGGTCGAAAGTTGAGGGGGAGAAGGGTCATGGGTCGCCTCCACCGCTGAACAGGCGCAATCCCGACTCGTGTGGGTGTCCGGTGGAATTGTAGCGCCGGAAGCGTTGCGGCGGCATCAAGCCTTCGGTCGGAACGCTCGTTCCTTCGGATGATGCCGGAAGCGGTGGCGGTGAAGGGACGATATGAGTGACCGCTATGAGAAAAGGCCGAGTCTGCGAGGACTCGGCCTTTTCATCGAAATGGCTCCCGGTGCTGGACTCGAACCAGCGACACGCGGATTAACAGTCCGCTGCTCTACCGACTGAGCTAACCGGGATCAGTCTGACCGGCCCTTGCGATGCGCAACGTCCGGCGTGGGCGGCTATATAGCCGACCCTCCGACGCTTGCCAAGTCTTTTGATGTCAAAAAAACGACGGCGGGGGCAGGGCAGGGGGCTGGAAAGGCGCAATGCCAAAACGCCGAAAAGCACCGGGCCGCACAGGCACGATGCTCATCAAACGCTTTGATTTTTCTGCTGTCTCAGCTGCATCAAGGATGGAGGCACGGGCGGGAATCGAACCCACGTACACGGATTTGCAGTCCGCTGCATCACCACTCTGCCACCGCGCCATCCTTGCGTCCGGCACCCCCTAGCGGGAGCGCCGCGGCGTGGGAGCGGACGTATACTGCGGTTCAAAGGGGTGGTCAAGCGCCTTCGCGGCGTTTTTTCGATGATCCGGTGTGGCGTTGTGTTCGTGAGACTTTGAAGATATATACGCGACGAGGCAGCGAGGCCGCGACCCACGGCTTGGCGCCGCGCTCCGTCCACCAGATTGTAAGCGACCGCCATGTCCGAATACGCCGCCGCCCGTCTCAACATGGTCGAAGGGCAGATCCGACCGAACAAGGTGACCGACCAGCGTCTGGTCGATGCCATGCTCGACATTCCCCGTGAACAGTTCGTACCGAAGGCGGCGCGCGGCTTCGCCTATGTGGACGAGGATCTCGCCATCGGCAACGGCCGCTATCTGATGGAGCCGATGGTCTTCGCCCGCATGCTCCAGGAAGTGGGCATCGACGAGACCGACGTCGTGCTCGACATCGGCAGCGGCTCCGGCTACTCGACCGCCGTGCTGGCCCGCCTCGCGGCGACCGTTGTCGGCATCGAGTCCGACACCGAGCTGGCCCGGCAGGCCACGGAATCGCTGAGCGCGGTCGGCGTCGACAATGCCGTCGTCATCACCGCTCCGCTGACAGAAGGCTACCCGCAGCAGGCACCCTACGACGTGATCGTCATCGAGGGCCTCGTTTCGGAGGTGCCGGAAGGCATCCTGGCCCAGCTGACCGAGGGCGGACGGCTGGTTGCCGCCGTTCTGGGCGATCGCAGGGTCGGCGAAGTGAAGCTGTACCAGCGCAGCGGCGGAGTCACCTCGGCCCGCACGCTGTTCGAGGCGCATCCGCACCCGTTGCCCGGTTTCGAAGCCAAGCCGAAATTTGTATTCTGATCCCGGAAAGAGTGACCCGAGGGGCTTCGGCCCCTTTCGACCGTCCCCCAGCCTGTCACCTTGCCTTTCACCGGCCGCGGTCCTGCGGCCCGCAGCGGAGAATCAAGGCATGCCGGCGCCGTTTGACATGGAAGTCGAGGATCTGGACCGCATCCGGACATCGGGTGGCGATCCGCTGGTGCTCGATGTACGGGAACCGGGGGAGGTGGCCATCTGCGCCCTTCCCAACAGCCTCCACATTCCGATGGGGGCGCTGCCCGCCCGCGCCGGGGAGTTGCCGCGGGACCGCGACATCGTTGTCGTCTGTCACCACGGCGGGCGCAGTGCGCAGGTGACCATGTGGTTGCGTTCCCAGGGATTTTCCCGCGCCACCAATCTGAATGGCGGGGTGGATGCCTGGGCGCGCCGAATCGACCCGAACATGAAGGTCTATTGAACATGACTGTGCGAAGCCGTTTCGCGCGCCATTTGATGGCGACCGCCCTCACGCTGGGGGTTGCCTTCGTCGGGGGCATCGACACCGCGTCGGCCCAATCCCTCGAAGACGCGCTAGCGCAGGCCTATTCCAACAACCCGGCGCTCGCCGCCCAGCGCGCCCGTCAGCGCGCCGTGGACGAAAGCGTTCCTCAGGCCCTGTCCGGCTACCGTCCGACGGTGCGGGCGACCGCGGGCATCACCCGCAACGCCACCAACAGCACCTTTCAGGGCGGCGAAACCGGTTCCGAGAACAACGCCAAGAGCGTCGGCGTCACCGCCACCCAGCCGCTCTACGACGCGACCGTAGGTCCGGCCGTCCGCCGCGCCGAGCGCACCGTCGAAGCCCAGCGCGCCACCGTGCTCGCCAACGAGCAGCAGATCCTGCTGAACGCCGCGGCGGCCTATCTGGACGTCGTGCAGAACCAGGCGGTGCTGGAACTCCAGGCCAACAACGAGCAGGTCCTGCGCCGCCAGCTCGACGCCGCCCGCGACCGCTTCCGCGTCGGCGAGTACACCCGCACCGACGTCAGCCAGTCGGAATCGCGCCTGGCCGCCTCCATCGCCGCCCGCATCTCCGCCGATGGCACGCTCCAGGCGTCGCGCGCGACCTACGAGCGCGTCGTCGGATCGATGCCGGGCAAGCTGAAGGCGCCGAAGCCGAAGTTCAAGCTGCCGGGGACGCTCGACGAGGTCGTCGAGATGGCCCGTTCCAACAACCCGTCGGTGCTGTCGGCCACCTACACCGAGGCGGCGCAGCGCGAGGCGGTGGACCAGCAGTTCGGCCGCCTGCTCCCGTCGGCCAACCTGTCGGCGCAGGCCAACCGCACCATCGACGCCGGCCGGTCGTCGGGCATCGACATCAAGCGGCAGGACGGCGCGCAGCTCACCGCGCAGCTCACCATCCCGCTCTATCAGGCCGGCCTGCCGGAAGCGCTGACCCGAGAGGCGAAGCACACGGCGAATCAGGCCCGACTGCAGATCGACGACACCCGCCGTCAGGCGGTCGAGGCGGCGATCAGCGCGTGGCAGGGCCTGCAGGCTGCGCGGGCGAGCATCGAATCCTACAACTCCCAGATCCGGGCCGCCGAGATCGCGCTGGAAGGCGTGCGGCAGGAAGCCCAGGTCGGCTCGCGCACCGTGCTCGACGTGTTGAACCAGGAGCAGGAACTGCTGAACGCCCGCGTCAACCTCGTCCGCGCGCAGCGGACCGAGATGGTCCAGGCCTTCACGGTCCTCGGCGCCATCGGCCAGTTGACGGCGCGGCAGCTCAACCTGCCGGTCCAGTATTACGACGCCGACACGCACTACAAGCAGGTGCGGAACAAGTGGATCGGCACCGGCGTTCCGGAGTGATCGCACTTGAATGCCCCTTCCTGGGTGATCGTCCCCGGATGATCGAAACGGCCCGCCTCGGCGGGCCGTTTTTGTCTGGTGGCTTTTTACCCAGTCCTGCCCTAGTGTCCGCGTCAGGATGACGTCCCCGGGTTTGCCACGATGAGCGATAAAGGCCAGCAAGAACCGTCGATGGAGGAGATCCTCGCCTCCATCCGCCGCATCATCTCGGAGGACGGCGAACCCGCGAAGGCGGAAGCGGCGCCCCTCCGCCGCCCCCCACCTCCTCCCCCGCCGCCACCTCCTCCACCCCCGCCGCCGCCTCCCCCCATGGAGGATGACGACGATGATGTTCTGGAACTCACGCAGATGCTCCAGGACGAGCGGAGGGACGAGCCCGACGAACCGGAGCCCGATCCGTGGCGTGACGAGCCGGCCTTCGGTGGCATGGCCGACCCGGAGCCGGCGTATCACGCGCCGGACCCCGAACCGCCGCCTCCGCCGCCACGTCCCGCCGCGAAGCGTCCGGCGCCGGCCTTCGACGATTTCGATGACGACGAACCGCCCCCGCCGCGGCCGCGCATCCGTCCGTCGGGTCTAGACGACGGGCTGATCTCCCGTCGGGTGGCCGAGGAATCGTCCCACCACTTCACGCATCTGGCGCGCCAGCTCGGCGACGACCTGTCCATCGGCCCGATGCCCGTCGGCGTCCGCACCGTGGAGGAAGTCGTCCGCGAGCTGTTGAAGCCGCTGCTGAAGGAGTGGCTGGACGAGAATCTGCCGACCATCGTCGAACGGCTGGTCCAGCAGGAAATCGACCGGATGATCCGGCGCTCCCAGAAATTCTGAGCGGCGTCACGCCCGCCACGCATTCCGTTTGAATTCGTAAGCGAAAGTTCCTGGTGATGTTGGAAAAGACGTACCGGCCCGCCGAGGTCGAGGAAAAGCACTACCGGCTGTGGGAAGAGACGGGCGCGTTCGCGGCGAAGACCGAGTCGAACGGCAAGCCCTACACCATCATGATGCCGCCGCCGAACGTGACCGGCAGCCTGCACATGGGCCACGCGCTGACCTTCACGCTCCAGGACGTTCTGACCCGCTACAACCGGATGCGCGGGCGCGACGCGCTGTGGCAGCCGGGCACCGACCACGCCGGCATCGCGACCCAGATGGTCGTGGAACGGAACCTTGCCAAGGAAGGCAAGACGCGCCACGACTTCGGCCGCGACGCCTTCATCGACAAGGTGTGGGAGTGGAAGGCCGAATCGGGCGGCACCATCACCCGCCAGCTGCGCCGGCTGGGCGCCTCGCCCGACTGGCCGCGCGAGCGCTTCACCATGGACGAGGGGCTGAGCCGCGCCGTCCGCAAGGTGTTCGTGGAGTTGCATAAGCAGGGGCTGATCTACAAGGACAAGCGGCTGGTCAATTGGGACCCCAAGCTGCACACCGCCATCTCCGACCTCGAGGTCGAGCAGAAGGAGATCAAGGGCAACCTCTGGCACTTCCGCTACCCGATTGAAGGCGAGGCGGACCGCTTCATCGTGGTCGCCACCACGCGTCCCGAGACGATGCTGGGCGACACCGGCGTCGCCGTCCATCCGGAGGATGAGCGCTACAAGGACCTGATCGGCAGGAACGTCGTCCTGCCGCTGGTCGGCCGCCTGATCCCCATCGTCGGCGACGAGTACGCCGATCCGGAGACCGGCTCGGGTGCCGTGAAGATCACCCCGGCCCACGACTTCAACGACTTCGAGGTCGGGCGGCGCAACAACCTTGCGGCCATCAACATCATGGACCGCGACGCCCGCATCACCGGCGACGAGGTTCCGGAGGCCTACCGCGGGCTCGACCGTTACGAGGCGCGCAAGAAGGTCGTGGCCGAGCTGGAGGCGCTGGGCCTGCTGGAGAAGATCGAGCCGCACACCCACATGGTGCCGCACGGTGACCGTTCCGGCGTCGCCATCGAGCCCTGGCTGACCGATCAGTGGTACGTGGACGCCGCCACGCTCGCCAAGCCGGCCATCGAGGCCGTGGAGACCGGCAAGACCGTTTTCGTTCCCAAGCAGTGGGAGAACACCTATTTCGAGTGGATGCGCAACATCCAGCCCTGGTGCATCAGCCGCCAGATCTGGTGGGGCCATCAGATTCCCGCCTGGTACGGCCCGGACGGTCATTTCTTCGTCGAGGAGACCGAGGGGGCGGCCATCGCCGCGGCCCAGGCCCATTACGGCAAGGACGTCGAGCTGACCCGCGACCAGGATGTGCTGGACACCTGGTTCTCGTCGGCCCTGTGGCCCTTCTCCACGCTGGGTTGGCCGGACGAGACTCCGGAACTGGCGCGCTATTACCCGACCGATGTGCTGGTGACGGGCTTCGACATCATCTTCTTCTGGGTCGCCCGGATGATGATGATGGGCCTGCACTTCATGAAGGACGTGCCCTTCCGGACGGTCTACATCCACGCTCTGGTCCGCGATGAGAAGGGCCAGAAGATGTCGAAGTCCAAGGGCAACGTCATCGACCCGCTTGAACTGATCGACCAGTACGGCACCGACGCCCTGCGCTTCACCCTGACGGCCATGGCCGCCCAGGGCCGCGACATCAAGCTGGCGGTCAGCCGCGTCGAGGGCTACCGCAACTTCGCGACGAAGCTGTGGAACGCCGCGCGCTACACCCAGATGAACGGGGTGGCCCCGGTCCCTGGCTTCAAGCCGGTCGGGCTGACCCAGACGGTCAACCGCTGGATCGTCGGCGCCCTGGCGGAGGCGGCGAAGAAGGTCGGCGAGTCCATCGAGGCCTACAAGTTCAACGAGGCCGCCAACACCGCCTACGCCTTCACCTGGGGCACCTTCTGCGACTGGTACCTGGAGTTCACCAAGCCGATCCTGAACGGTTCGGACGAGGCCGCCATCGCCGAGACGCGGGCGACCACCGCCTGGGTTCTGGACGAGATCCTGCACATGCTCCACCCGCTGATGCCTTTCATCACCGAGGAGCTGTGGGAGCAGCTGTCCACCGACCGGGCGAACCGCCTGATCTCCGCCCATTGGCCGGAACATGGCGCGGAACTGATCGACCCGGCCGCCCGTGACGAGATGGATTGGGTGGTGCGGACGATTTCCTCGGTCCGCTCCATGCGGTCGGAGATGAACGTCCCGCCCGCGGCGCAGATCGAACTGAAGCTGAAGGACGCCGGTCCGGAGAGCCTGAAGCGGCTGGACACGCACCGCGACCTGATCCTGCGCATGGGCCGTCTGGCCAGCGTCGAGCCGCTGTCCGGCCCGGTGCCCAAGAGCGCCGTTCAGGCGGTGCTCGACGAGGCCACGCTGATCCTGCCGCTGGAAGGCATCGTCGACCTCGACAAGGAGCGAGCGCGCCTGACCAAGGAGATCGAGAAGCTGTCCGGCGAGATCAAGAAGATCGACGCCAAGCTGTCGAACGAGCAGTTCGTCGCCAAGGCGCCGGAAGAGGTGATCGAGGAGCAGCGCGACCGCCGCGACACCGCGGAGCAGGCCCGCGACAAGCTGCAGAAGGCGCTGGAGATGCTGGCCGCGTAAGGCTGGTCATCCAGATCCCAAAAGCGAGAAAGGGCAGGGGCTTCGGCTCCTGCCCTTTCTCTTTGTCTGAAGAGTGCCTGACAGCTTGGTGCCTCAGATCTTGATGGAGGACACGAAGCGGTCGGCGTCGGCTTCGAGCTGCCGGAGTTCGTCCGCCAGTTGGGCGGCGGAGTAGATCATCTCGATGGCCGACTTACCGGTCTCCGCGGCGGTGATCGCCATGGTGCTGACGCTCTCGGTCACCTCGTGGGTGTTGTCGTTGGCCCGGCCCACGGCGCCGACGATCTCCTCGGTCTGTTCGAGCTGGTCGCGCACGGCGGCGGACACGTCCTCCGACAGGTGGGCGACCTCCTCAACGGTGGTCCGGATGGCACGGATTGCCTCGACGACGGAGCCGGTGGCCTCCTGGATGGCGCCGACCTGACCGGCGATGTCTTCGGTCGCCTTGGCGGTCTGGTTGGCCAGCACCTTGACCTCCGAGGCGACGACGGCGAAGCCCTTGCCGGCCTCTCCGGCGCGGGCGGCTTCGATGGTGGCGTTCAGGGCCAGCAGGTTCGTCTGCCCGGCGATGTCGTTGATCAGACGGACGATCTCCCCGATCCGCTGCGAGCTGTCAGCCAGTGCCGCCACCGCCGAGTCGCTCTGCCGGGCGTGGTCCACGGCGCGGCGGATGGCTGTGCTGGAGGTGGTCACCCGCCCGCCGATCTCGCCGATGGAGGCGGAGAGGGTGCGCGATACGTTGTTTACGATGCCGACCACCTCGGAGGTCCGCTCCGCCTTCTCGGACGTGTCGAGCGCCTGTTCCTTCATCTTCTCCGCGGTGTCGCGCAGGATGTGGGCGCCGTTGCGGATCTGGTCGGCGGCGTGGCTGACCGTGTGCAGCACGCGCCCGAAGGCCGAATCGAAGTCGTGGGCGATGGCGCGCAGCGCGGTTTCCCGCTCCTCTTCCGCCCGCCGTTCGGCCCGGCGGGACTCCTGCTCCAGTTCATGCGTGCGCTGAAGATTCTCCTTGAACACACTGACGGCGCGGGCCATCGCACCGATCTCGTCTCGCCGTCCGGTCTCCGGCACGGTTGCCGTCCGGTCACCGCCGGCCAGCCGCTCCATCACGCCCTCGATCAGGCGCAGCGGTCGGGTGATGCTGCGGGCGACGAGCAGGCTGATGATCGCGAAGCCGACCAGCAGGACGGAGCCGACCTGAAGCACGTTGGCGATCACCTCGCCGCGCACCCGGTTCTGCGTCTCCACCGCCCCGGCCATGCCGGCGTTGGCCGACTCCAGCAGGGCCTCGAAACGCGGCACCATGGCCTGGAAGGCGTCGTTGAAGGTCTGCACCTCGGCCCGGAAGGCCTTGGTGGCGTCCACAAAGCGGCCGAGGTCGCTGCGGTAGGTGCGGGCCTGCTTCTCCAGCCTGGTCTGGGTGGCCGTGTCCAGGCCTGAATCGGCGAGGAAGAAGGTGAATTCGTTGAAGGCCTTGCGGTGGCCGGACAGCAGCGATTCGTCGCTGTAGATGATGAAGTCCTTCTCCATCTTCCGCATGGACTCCATGCGGCCGGTCAGCTTGTCGGCGTTCGGCCACTGCTTCAGTTCGTCCTCAATGGCGCGGGCCGAGGCGCGCAGCACACCGCGCAGGCCGCTGTCGTCGGACAGGCCCAGTTCCTTTGCGCGCGCGACCACCGACGAGAAGCGCTCCGTCAGCGTGCCGATGCCCTGCGACAGATGGCCCAACTCCTCCTGCGGCAGGCGCTCCACGCCGCGTTCCTTGAGATCGTCCAGCAGGCGCGAGGCTTCCTCGGCGTTCTTCGCGAAGGCGTCGGCCGCCGTCTCGTCGCGGTCGGCCACGAAACGAAGCGCCTGGAAGCGCAGACGGCTGGCCCGGCGCTCGATGGCGGCGGTGTGCTCATAGGCGTCGCGGAACTGGTCCAGTTCGGCGGTCGCCTCGAACATGCGCTGGGCGCCGACGGTGACCGTCCCACCCAGCAGGCCCAAGGTGACCACGGACGCGGCGACCAGCAGCGCGATTCGCGTGCCGATGGAAATGTTCGACAGCATATGCGGGAAATCCTTGGTTGCACCGCGGACCTTACCCGCCGCCGAAGACGCCGCTGTTACGGATCGATGGCGGATTCGTTACCGTGCCGTCGCCCCCTGGGCATCGGGGATGAACATCCGTATCTAGAAACCACCGAAAATCGAAAGGGGAGGTCGGCTGTTGTCCTTCGTGCTGTCGAAGCTGCTGTGGCTCCTGGTTTCGCCGGGCAATCTGCTCGTGCTGATCCTCACCGCCGGAACGGCGCTGCTGTTCACCCGCCGTCTGGCCCACTGGGGGCGGCGGCTGGTCGTGGCGGTGACCGTGGGCTTCGTCATCGTCATGGTCACGCCGATCGCCTCGTGGGTCGCGCTACCGCTGGAGGAGCGTTTTCCCCGCCCCGAGTTGCCGGAGCGGGTGGACGGCATCATCATGCTGGGCGGAGCGGTGAACCCACCGATCACCCGCGATCGCGGCGAGCCGTCCGTCAACGACGCGGCGGAGCGTGTCCTGGGCTTCGCCGAGCTGATCCGCCGCTATCCGCAGGCTCATGCGGTCTTCACCGGCGGCTCAGGGCGTCTGGCCGGGCAGGACGCCCTGGAACTGCGCGAGGACCTTGCCGTCCGCGGCGCGCTTCGGCAGGTCGGAATCGATCCGGACAGCGTGACCTACGAGAACGAGTCCCGCAACACCTGGGAGAACGCCCTGTTCAGCCAGCGGCTCGTCAAGCCGAAGCCGGGGGAGACCTGGGTCCTTGTGACCTCGGCGATGCACATGCCGCGTTCGGTCGGTATCTTCCGGCAGGTTGGTTGGGACGTCATTCCCTATCCGGTCGATTACCGCACGCGCTTCGGCGGACGGCCTTTCGTCCGGTTCGAGTTCGACAAGCAGATCGACGCGCTCCAGGACCCGGTACGCGAATGGATCGGCCTCGTCGCCTACCGCCTGATGGGGCGGACCGATGCGCTGTTTCCGGGGCCCGCCCATGACCGCACTGCAGCACAGGCGGGCTCCTGAGGGGTGTTGCGCGGTTGGCGCGGCGAGGTAACTCGGCTAGAGTGGCGCCACCAGATTTAGCGGGGTGGGGCCATGCGACGCGCGCATATGCTGAGGGGGGCAGTCGTGCTCGCAGGAGCGCTGACGCTCGCCGCCTGTGCGTCCGCGCCGCCCACGCCATCCTCCTCCGGACTGCCGCGCAGCGGCGTCTACAAGGTCGGCAAGCCCTATCAGGTCAACGGCGTCTGGTATTACCCCGCCGAGGATTACTCCTACAGCGAGACCGGAATCGCCTCCTGGTATGGGCCGGGATTCCACCAAAAGGTCACCGCCAACGGCGAGGTTTACGACCAAAATGAGCTGACGGCCGCGCACAAGACCTTGCCCATGCCAAGCCTCGTGCGCGTCACCAATCTCGACAACGGCCGGTCGTTGGTTGTTCGCATCAACGACCGCGGCCCCTACGCCAACGGGCGAATCATCGACATGTCGCGGCGCGGCGCGCAATTGCTGGGGTTCGAAGGCAACGGCACGGCCAAGGTGCGCGTGCAGATCCTGGCCGAGGAAAGCCGAGCGGTCGCCGCCGCGGCCCGCCAGGGCACGCCGGCCCCGATGCTGGCGGAGTTGGACGGCCCGCCGCCGAAGGCCGCCCCGCGCGGCTCGGTGGAGGTCGGCGGCGTCGCCCGCGCGACTCCCGCCGCGGTCACCCGCGCCCCGGTGCCGCCGCCCACGACGGTGGCCGGCGACATGGTCGACGGACGATTCGTTCCGGCCCCGGTGGTCGCCGAGCTTCCGGTGAAGCCCTATGAGCAGATCTACGTCCAGGTCGGCGCCTTCGGCAGTCCGGACAACGTCACCCGCGTGCGCGCCCGTCTGGCCTCGCTGGGCCAACAGGCGCAGGTCACCCAGACGGTCGCGGGGCGGCAGCGTCTTCAGCGGGTGAGGGTGGGGCCGCTGGCCAGCGTGGACTCCGCCGACGCCGTTTTGAACCAGATCCTCCAAGCCGGCCTTACCGACGCCAAAATCGTGGTTGATTGATCACCGGCGAGCGAGCCCAGTCCAAGCTTGGCCCGACACCGGGCCTCGTTCCGTTTCACGTCTTGTCCAGTCCGCGTTTCGAAGGGAGTTGTCATGGTCGCTGTCGTCCGCACCCGCGTTGCCCGCACCCGTTTCGCCATGGGCCTTGCGGTCGCGCTGTTCGCGGCGGGGGTGGGGCCGGTGGCTCACGCCGCCAGCATCGAAACCATCGCCAAGCAGGCGATCCTGGTCGATATCACCTCGAACACCGTGCTGTTCGAGAAGAGCCCGGATCAGCGCATGGCGCCGTCCTCGATGAGCAAGATCATGACGATGTACATGGTCTTCGACGCGATCAAGGAAGGCCGGCTGACGCTGGACAGCACGCTGCCGGTGTCGGAGCGCGCGTGGCGGATGCAGGGCTCCAAGATGTTCGTGGAGCTGCACAACAACATCAAGGTCGACGACCTCATCAAGGGCGTGATCGTGCAGTCGGGCAACGACGCCTGCATCGTCTTCGCCGAAGGTCTCGCCGGCTCCGAATCGGCCTTTGCCGAGCGCATGAACAAGCGCGCCCGTGATTTGGGGCTGAAGGACACCAACCTGACCAACGCGACGGGCTGGCCCGACCCGAATCACTACATGACCGCTCGCGATCTCGCGATCCTGGCCGAGCATCTGATCAAGGACTTCCCGGAATACTACCACTACTATTCGATCCGGGAGTTCAAGTATCACGGCATCAACCAGGGCAACCGCAACCCGCTGCTCTACCGCGGCATGGACGTGGACGGCATGAAGACCGGCCACACCGAGGCCGGCGGCTATGGCCTGACCGCCTCGGCGGAGCGGGAAGGGCGCCGCCTCGTCCTGGTGGTCAACGGGCTGCCGAGCATGCAGGCCCGCGCCGACGAATCGGCCCGGCTGATCGAGTGGGGCTTCCGCGAATTCGCCACCTACGCCCTGTTCAAGGCGGGCGAGACGGTCGATCAGGTGCCGCTCTGGCTGGGCGCGCAGGACACCGTTCCGGTCACCGTGCCGGAGGACATGAAGGTCACCATGGCCCGCGCCGACCGCAGCGGCATGAAGGTGTCGCTGGTCAGCAACGCCCCGGTCGCCGCGCCGGTGAAGAAGGGCGACGTGGTCGGCAAGGTGGTCGTCTCCGCGCCGGGCTTCCCGGGCAAGGAGTTCCCGGTGGTCGCCGCCCAGGACGTGGAGAAGCTGGGCTTCGTGGGCCGCGCCCTGGCGGCGGCGAAGTTCCTCATTTTCGGGGCGAGCTGATTGGTGTAAGCCGGCCCGTCACCGCCGGATTTCGGAACGCGGCGGGCCTCATCACCATCGGGAGCAGACCATGACGCGCGGGCGGTTCATCACGCTGGAGGGCGGCGAGGGGGCGGGCAAGACCACCCAGATCCGCCTGCTCGCCGACGCGCTGATCGGTTTGGGGAAGCGGGTGGTGCTGACCCGCGAGCCCGGCGGCTCGCCGGGCGCCGAGGAGATCCGCGGCCTTCTGGTGTCCGGCGAGACCGGCCGCTGGGGTCCGGTGACCGAGGCGCTGCTGCACACCGCCGCCCGCCGCGACCATCTGGAGCGGACCGTCTGGCCGGCGCTGGAGGCCGGGCACTGGGTCATCTGCGACCGCTTCTTCGACAGCACCATGGCCTATCAGGGCTACGGGCTGGGGCTGGGGCGCGATCTGGTCGCCACGCTCCAGGCCACCGCCCTGGGCGATTTCCGGCCCGACCTGACCTTGATCCTCGATCTGCCGGTGGAGGACGGGCTGGCCCGGGCCGCCGCCCGGCGCGGCGGGGAGGACCGCTACGAGCGCATGGACGTCGCCTTCCACCACCGCCTGCGCGACGGCTTCCTCGACATCGCCGCGCGGGAGCCGGAGCGTTGCGTGGTCGTCGACGCCGGACACCCCGTGGAAACGGTGCAGGCGACCATTCTGGACACGGTGACCCGTCGCTTGGGAGCCTCCTGAGGTGAGCCGCGCCCGCGCGCCAGAACCGGTCGCGGAGGAGGATGCCCTCGCTCCGCGCCGCAACCCCGCGCTGACCGGCCATGACGACGCCGAGCGCCTGCTGCTCGACGCCTGGAACTCCGGGCGCCTGCCGCACGCCTGGTTGATCGGCGGTCCGCCGGGTATCGGCAAGGCGACGCTGGCCTTCCGCTTCGCCCGCTTCGTCCTGTCCCGGGGGCTCGAGCCGCCGGACGCCGGCCTCTTCGGCGCACCGCCGCCGCCGGCCTCGCTGGCGCTGTCCCCAGACGCCCCGGTCTTCCGGCGCGTGGCCTCGGGCGGGCACGCCGACCTGCTGACCGTGGAGCGCCAGCGCGACGAGAAGCGCGACCGGCTGAAGCGCGACATCGCCGTGGACGACGTGCGCAAGATCGGCCCCTTTCTGCGCAAGACCGCCGCCGAGGGTGGTTGGCGCGTGGCCGTGATCGACGGCGCGGACCGCATGAACCTCAGTGGTTTGAACGCCATTCTTAAGATTCTTGAGGAGCCGCCAACCGGCGCTTTGTTGCTGCTGGTCAGCGACAATCCCGGCGGCATGCTGCCCACCATCCGCTCCCGCTGCCGCAAGCTCACGCTTCAACCGCTTCCTGAAGAAACAGTCCTCAACCTGTTGTCCCAACATCGCCCGGACCTTGGCGACGACGACCGGGCGGCGCTCGCCCGGCTGGCGGAGGGCAGCATCGGCCGGGCCATCGGGCTGGCCGAGGCCGGTGGGCTCGACCTCTACCGGGAACTGATCGGGCTGCTCGGCACCCTGCCGCGGTTGGACATCACCGCCGCCCACGCCTTCGGCGACAAGCTGACCCGCAAGCAGGACGACGGACTCTACGAGACGGCCACCGACCTGCTCGTCTGGTGGCTGGCCCGCTTCGTCCGGTCGCTGGCCCGCGGCGCCTGGCCGGCAGAGGTGGTGGCTGGGGAGGCCGCCCTGATGACCCGCCTGGCCAACGCCCGCGGCCTTGAACGTTGGGTGGAGGTGTGGGAAAAGGTCCAACGCCACTTCGCCCGTGCGGAATCCGCCAACCTCGACCGCAAGCAGGTGGTCCTGAACGCCTTGGCGACGCTGGAAGCGGCTGCTACTTAACACGGACGACACAACACGCCCATCCGGGCCGGCAACGCGCTGGGCCGGCGCATTCTCGGGAGAGCCTCTGCCATGACCGGGTCGAAGACCTTCTACCTGACGACTCCGATCTATTACGTGAACGACGTGCCGCACATCGGGCACGCGTACACCACGCTCGCCTGCGACGTGCTGGCCCGCTTCATGCGGCTGGACGGCTATGACGTGAAGTTCCTCACCGGCACCGACGAGCACGGCCAGAAAGTGGAGAAATCCGCCATGAACGCCGGGATCGCGCCGCAGGAGTTCACCGACCGCGTGTCGAAGAATTTCCGCGACCTCGTCTCGCTGATGAACTTCTCCAACGACGACTTCATCCGCACCACCGAGCCGCGGCACATCGCGTCGGTGCAGGAGTTGTGGCGCCGCCTGGAATCGGCCGGCGAGATTTATCTCGGCAGCTACGCCGGCTGGTACTCGGTGCGCGACGAGGCCTTTTACGGCGAGGACGAGCTGACCACGTCGCCGTCGGGCAAGAAGATCGCCCCGACCGGCGCCGAGTGCGAGTGGGTGGAGGAGCCCTCCTACTTCTTCCGCCTCTCAGCCTGGCAGGACCGCCTGCTGGAGTTCTACGAGCAGAACCCGGACTTCATCGCTCCCGCCGGCAAGCGCAACGAGGTGATGGCCTTCGTGAAGTCCGGGCTGAAGGACCTGTCGGTCAGCCGCACCACCTTCAAGTGGGGCATCCCGGTGCCCGGCAATCCCGACCACATCATGTATGTCTGGCTGGACGCCCTGGCCAACTACATCACCGCGGTCGGCTTCCCGGACGAGGGCGGCGAGTACGCCAAATACTGGCCGGCCAACCTGCACATGGTCGGCAAGGACATCCTGCGCTTCCACGCCGTCTATTGGCCGGCTTTCCTGATGGCCGCCAAGCTGGCCCCGCCGAAGCGCGTCTTCGCCCATGGCTGGTGGACCATCGAAGGCCAGAAGATGTCCAAGTCGCTGGGCAACGTCATCGCGCCGGAGACGCTGGTCAACACCTACGGCCTGGACCAGACCCGTTACTTCCTGCTGCGCGAGGTGCCCTTCGGCAACGACGGCGACTTCTCGCACAAGCAGATGGTGCAGCGGATCAACGGCAACCTCGCCAACGATTACGGGAACCTCGTGCAGCGCTCGCTGTCGATGATCGGCAAGAACTGCGGGGCCGCCGTGCCGCAGCCGGGCGCCTTCACCGAGGCCGACGAGGCCCTGCTCAGCGCCGCCCGCAACCTGCTGCCGATCGTCCGGGCGGAGATCCAGGCGCAGGCCTTCCATAAGGCGCTGGACGCCATCTGGGCGGTGATCGGCGACGGCAACCGCTATGTGGACGAACAGGCGCCCTGGGCGCTGAAGAAGACCGATCCGGCGCGCATGGCCACAGTGCTGTACGTGCTGGCCGAGACCATCCGCCACCTCGCCATCCTGACCCAGCCGATCATGCCGGAAGCCTCGGCGAAGATCCTTGACCAGCTGGCGCAAGGGCCGGAGGCCCGCGGGTTCGACCGGCTGGGGGCGGGTGGGGCGCTGGTCGCCGGCACTCCGTTGCCCACGCCGCAGGGCGTGTTCCCGCGTTATGTGGACGAAGCGAAGAGCTGATGAACGATGCTGGTCGATAGCCACTGCCATCTCGACTTCCCCGATTTCGCCGAGGAGCTGGACGCGGTCATCGACCGCGCCCGGCAGGCGGGGGTGGGGCGGATGGTGACCATCTGCACCTACCTGTCGCGCTTCGACCGCATCCTGGGGGTCGCCGAGCGCTACGACGACGTCCTGTGCTCGCTTGGCGTCCATCCGCATCAGGCGGCGGAGGAAATCGACGGGGTGTCCGTCGAACGCCTCGTCGAACTCTCGAAACACCCGAAGGTGATCGGGCTGGGCGAGACCGGGCTCGACTACTTCTACGACAAGAGCCCGCGGGACGTTCAGCAGGAGTGCTTTCGCCGGCACATCCGGGCCAGCCTGGAGATCGGCCTGCCGCTGATCGTGCACACCCGCGACGCCGACGCCGACACCATGCGGATCATCCGCGAAGAGTCCGCCGGCCAGCCGGTCAACGGCTTGCTGCACTGCTTCAGCTCCGGGCGGCAACTCGCTGAAGAGGCTCTGGATTTCGGGTTCTACATCTCTCTGTCCGGGATCGTCACCTTCAAGAAGTCGGAGGACCTCCGCGCCATCGTGAAGGACGTTCCGCTCGACCGGATTCTGGTGGAGACGGACGCGCCCTATCTGGCACCGATTCCGTTCCGCGGCAAGCGCAACGAACCGGCTTACGTCGCCCACACCGCGGCCTGCGTGGCTGAGGTCAAGGGCGTGAACGCGGCGGACATGGCCCGGATTTCCACCGAGAACTTCTTCCGCCTCTTCCCCCGCGCCGGCACGGGCCAGCAGGCTGCCGCATGACCGGCCAGCGGGTCACGATCCTCGGCTGCGGCGGATCGCGGGGCGTCCCCGTGATCGGTCTCGGCTGGGGCTCATGTGACCCGGCGAACCCCAGGAACCAGCGGATGCGCCCGTCCATCCTGGTGGAGTGGGAGCAAGAGAGGGCCGGGCAGGGCGGTGGCGTCAGCGTCCTGGTCGACACCTCGCCGGACCTGCGCCAGCAGCTTCTCAACGCCGATGTGCGGCGGCTCGATGCCGTGCTGTGGACGCACCAGCACGCCGACCATTCCCATGGCATCGACGAACTCAGGGAACTGTGCCGCGCCATGCACGCGCCCATCGACGCCTTTGGCAGCGCCGATGATCTGGCCGAGTTGGAGCGGCGTTTTGGTTACTGCTTCGAGCCTCTTCGCCCCGGCGATCCCTTTTACCGACCGGTGTTGAGGCCTCGCGCCGTGGAAGGCCCGTTCGAGGTGCGCGGTCGCCGGATCGTGCCCTTCGAGCAGGATCACGGCTATCTGAAGACCCTTGGCTATCGCTTTGATAAATTTGCCTATTCGACCGACGTTGTGAAATTGGATGAAGATGCCTTCATGGCGTTGGAGGGCGTCGAGGTGTGGGTGGTCGACTGCGCACGGATCGAGCCGCCACATCCGGTTCACGCCCATCTCGCCCTGACGCTGGAATGGATCGCGCGGGTGCGCCCCAAGCGGGCCTACCTGACGCACATGGACCAGACCATGGATTACGACACGCTCCGCCGGCTGCTTCCCGCCGGTGTCGAGCCCGCCTATGACGGGCTCGTCATTGAGCTTTAGGGTTTACTTGATGACGGGATGGGGCAGGGCGACGGTCAGTCGTCCGGCATGATGAGACCCAGCCGCCCGGCGATGAAACGGTCCGCGGCCGCCTTGGCCGCCTGATCCGCCGTCTGGGGATTCAGCTTGAACTTTTCTCTGTAAAGCTTTGATGTCGCAGTGATGGCTGCCGGCAGAGTGTTCACCGCTGCGCGGTATTCCTTCTCCGGCCAGACGTCGAAATCGCTCCAGGATCGAAAAGCGGCCACGGCCCGGCCGCGCTGCTCGGCCATCTTCTTGGCTTCGGCGGACATGGGCGCTTCGAGAAGCGTGCTGGGCACCAGCGACGCTTGAAGATCGTCCACCTCGAACTGGCGTTCATAGCCATGGCGGATGCTGCCGCGTTCCACCAGGGCCGGCTCGATGGCCGGGTCCATGTGGGTGGAGACGGCCTTCCATTCCGGCAAATCGAACAAGGAGGACGGCGGGTTGCACAGGCCGGGCGTCTCGTCGCGCGCGTTGCCCCAGAAGGCGCCGAAGGCTTCGAACGCCGGCTGCCCATGTTTGGTGAACAGGAAGCAGGGTGCGTCCATTTCTGTGGTCGACAGGACGTGGCGCAGGAACAGCAGCGACGTGCTCAGCGGAGCGCTCGGAACATCACCGAGATTCGCCATCTCTTCATGAAGATAAGGGTCTTTTGGGAGACCTTGGTTCAAGATCTCGCCCACCAGTCGGCGCACCGTGGCGTCCTTGTCGGGCGCCGCCACCGCGCCACTCTGGTGGAGATAGACCAGCCATGCCTTCGCCGGCGCACCGCTGTAGCGCTGGAGCGCCGCGGCAGCGGCCTTGGCGTCCTTTGGAATGCCGGCGACAATCGCGGCCAGTTTCTTCTGCGCCGCTGAATTCTGAGCGGCGAGGTCGGCGGTGCGTTTCTCGTACAGGGCTCGACAGGCCGGGATGGTGGACTTGTCAGCGCAAGCGGTGTCACGTTCGGTCAGGAACGCTTTCTGCGCACGCTCGATGGCATCCCGGTCATCGGTGGATGTGTTCCCCAAGGTGTCGCGCAGCAACGTCGCCATATCCTCGGCGGCGACCTTCAAGTCGGCGCTGGCGCAGATGGTGCGTTCAGCGCGGCCGGATGGTTTGGCGCAATCGGGTGCCGTCTGGGCCACGGCGGCGAACGGAAGCAGACAGAGCGACAACGCGGGGCCGAAAAGCCACGAGGAACGAGGCATAAGGCGCAGCCTTCATCGATGGAATTGGACGCAGAAACGAGCCGCGACGATAATCCATCGACCGGAAGGCCGGAAGGGACGGATTGGTGCCCTGCTCGCTTCCTTGTGATCATATTTTCCATAATACAGATTATATGATCGCTCTTTCCCTGGGAGTGACAGCTCCTCCACCCTTGGCAATGTCCAAAATGCGCATTACATAAATCCCAGTTTATAGCCAACGGTCGGAATTCGGTGAAGGACTCCCACACGCCGACGACATGGCGGCACCGATGCGCCAAGGCGCTGCTTGCCGCCGCCGTTGGGGTCGCTGCGACCGCTTGGGCGAACGATGGCGGCGCGGTGTCCGATGGCTCCGCGGACAGCGAGCCCGTCTCCGCGCAGCCGCCTTCCGTACATGACGTTCCGCCCGTTCCCGCCGTGCCCGATCTGTCGGCGCTGCGGACCGCCTTGGCGGAGTTTCATTGCGCCGAACTCGATGTCGCCATCGGCAAGGACCAGAGGGTGGCGATCTCCGGCTTGACCGCGGGCGATACCGATCCGGACAGCCTCGCGTTGCTCGCACAGGATCTCCTCACCGGTCAACGGGCCGCCGTCGACGTCGAGCGCGCATCCCCTGCCCTGTGCGAGCCTCTGACCCTGATCGGACCGCTGCGGTCCGCCAACGCCGGTTCGGCGACACCCTTGTCGATCCGTTTCAAGGAGGCCGCCGGAACGCCGTTCAAGGGCGGCCAAGACCTGATGTTCGACGTCGTAACCCCTGATTTTCCAACGCATCTGCAAGTGGATTATTTCACGTCGGACGGCGACGTGATCCATCTGCTGCCCAATCCCTTGGAGATCAGCAGCCGTGTGGAGCCCGGTGCGATTCGCCGGCTGGGTGAGCGCGGCGCCGGCGGACGATTCTGGAGCATCGGGCCGCCATACGGTCATGAGTTGATCGTCGTGATCGCCAGCCCCGCACCGCTGTTCCCGTCTCCTCGCCCTGAAGCCGAAACGGCGGCATCCTATCTTCCCGCATTGAAGCAGGCGCTGGACTCCGCCGCTCCGACCACCGTGGCCACGGCGCGTTTCCTGAAAACCAAGGCGCCCTGACAGGCTTGGCTATGCACCCTGTATTCAGGCCGGGAGAAGGACGAAGCGGGCGAGAATGAGGGTGATGTTGTCCGGCCCGCCCGCTCCGTTTGCGAAATCGATCAGCTTGGCGCAGGCATCCTCGGGAGCGGGAGGCGGCTGTTGGGTGAGAATCCGCTGGATCAGCCCTTCCGGCACGATTCCGGTCAGCCCATCCGAACAGAGAAGGTAGAGATCATCAGGCTGCAGATCGTGGATGGCGATATCGGGCTCCACCTGCTCCCCGGTGCCAAGCGCGCGGACAATGATGTTGCGCTGGGGAGCCTGCCCGCGGCGCCCGTTGTCGAGCCACACCTGGTAAAGGCTGTGATCGCGCGTCAGCAGACGAAACTCACCGCCGCGCAAACGATACAACCGGCTGTCTCCGGCGTGGAACACCACCACCCGCCCGGTTCCCGGAATGCGCCAGAGCCCCACCAGCGTGGTGCCCATGCCGCGCCCTTCGGCGAAACCGCGCTGGCGGTTCAGGGCGTTGATGCGGCGGTTGGCAGCCACCACCGCGGAACGGACCGTCAATGCGGCGTCGGCGGCCGCCCTGTCCTCCTCCGCCAAGGTTGGTGTCCGGCCGTCATGTCTGCGGTCGTAGGACGCAACGACCGCAGCCACCACCTCTACCGCGGTGCGGCTGGCGATGTCGCCGCCAGCGTGCCCGCCCATGCCATCGCAGATCACCGCCAAGCCAAGTGCCGGGTCGAGGTGGAACGAGTCCTCGTTGCGCGACCGGACACGGCCAACATCCGTTTGTCCAGCGGCGATCATGTCGATCAGGGCGGAATGCATCACGCGAACGGCTCCAGCGCGTTACAGCCGAACCAGCTCCCTGGAAACAGCCTTCGGCAACGCGAAAAACCGCCTCGGCTTTGCATACGATAATGGCGGAGAGGTTGCGAATTGAACAGTGGGAAAGGACGCGTGAAAACGCCTCAGACGCTGACGTCCAAGAGTGTGCCCCGCTGCTTGCCGCCGTAGCCGGTTCCGTTCGTTCGTGCCTGGACAGCCGCCGTCTGCGGATCGATCGCCTGCCCCGACTGGGTGGCGTTGCGCGTTTCCCGTGTCTGGTCCAGCTTGCCGACCGCCTGGGTCGCCTGGACCGTCTGCGTGCGAACAGTGGAGGTGGTCTGCTGCGCCGCCTGAACCGCCGGAGACATAGCCATCTGCATCGCCGGTGTGATCGGCGGCTGAGGCTTTGCCATCGGAGGCATATTGAGCGGGTTTAACTGCATGTTAAAAACATGAGCCTGCGCACCCACCGATTCAAGATCCGAATCGACGCAGTGACCGATTAAAAAGCGAAGGCTGCAAGTGCCCTCGCCTTTCTGCTAACCAGTGAATGCGCCGGATCAGACCGCCGGCTGCTGCTGGGTAATGCAGTGGATGCCGCCGCCGCCGCGCACAATGTCCAGCGCCGGAACCTGCACCACCTCGCGGTCCGGGAAGGCCCGGCGCACGATGCGGAAAGCCTCGTCGTCCGCCGAATCCTCGAAAGCCGGCATGACGATGCCGCCGTTGGCGATGTAGAGATTCGTGTAGGACAAGGTCAGCCGCACGCCGCTCTCGTCGCGCCGCGCCGGTTGGCGGACCGGGATGACCTCCAGTTCCCGCCCCTGGGCGTCGCGGGCGCGCTTCAACCGGTCCAGGTTGTCCTGGAACGCCTTGAAATTGGCGTCGCCGGGATCGTCGGTGGTGATCGCCATGACGACGCCGGGCTTCACGAACAGGGCAATCTCGTCGATGTGACCGTCCGTCTCGTCGTCCTGATAGCCCTCGCCCAGCCAGATCACGCTAGAGATGCCGAGATGCTCCTTGAGAAGCGCCTCGATCTCCGCCTTGCCGAGATTCGGGTTGCGGTTGGGATTCAGAAGGCACTGCTCGGTTGTCAGCAGCGTCCCCTCCCCGTCCACATGGAAGGAGCCGCCCTCCATGACCAAGGGCGCTTCGAAGCGGCGCAGGCCGAGATGGTCGAGCATCAGGCGCCCGACCTGCTGGTCCTTGGCGCTGTCCGGATAGTTGCCGCCCCAGGCGTTGAAACGCCAATGGACGCCGGCCACCTGCCCTTTCCCATCGGTGACGAAGCTGGGTCCGGTGTCACGAATCCAGGAATCGCTGATCGGCAAGGGTAGGATTTCGACGCCCGGCCCGCAGGCCAGGGAGGCGTCGGCGACGTCGGCGGGATCACAGACCATGGTCACCGGCTCGAACCGGCTGATGGCGCGGGCGACATCGGTGTAGGCGGCAGCGGCGGCGTCGAAGGCCCCCTCGGGCCACGTCTCGGGCCGGCACGGCCACGCCATCCAGCAGCGGGTGTGCCGTTCCCATTCGCCCGGCATGGTGAAGCCTTCCGCCGCCGGTGTCGTCATCTTTGAATCTCCTGCCAAATCCCTGAATGGCCCGGCTCTTGTGCGTGGCCGGAGCGGGTCGTCACGGCGTTACCCGTGACCCACGGTCACCCTAACCACGGAGCGGAGGATTTGGCAACGGCCACCAAAGGGGCCACCGGAATGCCCGGAAGGGCGGCGCGCTCGACCGCTCAGCGGCGGGAGGGCGGACGATCCGAATAACGGCGCTTGGGCGCCGAAAAAGGCATCGAAAAACCAAGACGAAGCATTGGGAACCATAAGAGCGCGCGCACGATACGACCTCATTCGCTGTTGCAGATGCCATTACAATAGCAAATGCAACGGCGAACGGCCACCCCCACCGGCTGCGGCCTAACGGCATAGCCCCTATGAGGCGACACGGGAGGGAGTCAGCCCCCCTGCACCGCCATTTGCTCGTCCCGCTTCCTCTGCCTTTCCTGCCGCGCCATGACCAGGCTGGCGATGAAAATCCCGGTGGCGACCACCACCATCATCAGAGTCGCCAGCGCATTGATCTGCGGGCTGATGCCGAACTTCACGCTGGAGAAGATGACCATCGGCAGGGTGGTGGAGCCCGGCCCCGACACGAAGCTGGCGACCACCACATCGTCGAGCGACAGGGTGAAGGCGAGCAGCCAGCCCGACACGATGGCCGGGGCGATGATCGGCAGCGTGATGACGAAGAACACCTTGGCCGGGCGGGCGCCGAGGTCCATCGCCGCCTCCTCCAGGCTCTCGTCCAGGCTGACGAGGCGCGACTGGATGATCACCGCCACATAGGCCATGGTGAAGGTGGTGTGGGCGATGGTGATCGTCGTCATGCCGCGGCCGTCCGGCCAGCCGATGGCCTGCTCCAGCGCCACGAACAGCAGCAGAAGCGACAGGCCGGTGATGACCTCCGGCATGACCAGCGGCGCGGTGATCATGCCGCCGAACAGCGTCCGCCCGCGGAACCTCCCGAAGCGGGCCAGCGCCAGACCCGCGACGGTGCCGAGCACCACCGATGCGGTGGCCGACATCGCCGCCACCTTGAGCGACAGCCAGGCCGCCCCGAGAAGCTGGTCGTTCTGCAGAAGCTCCGTATACCATTTGGTGGAGAAGCCGCCCCACACCGTGACCAGCCGCGACTCGTTGAAGGAGTAGAAGATCAGCAGCGCGATCGGTACGTAGAGGAAGGCGTAGCCAAACCACAGCGCCCAGGCCAGTTTTCCCATCTGCTTCATCGCCCGGCCTCCGTCTGGCGCCCCTGGACATGCTGGAAGACCATGATCGGCACCACCAGGAACAGCAGGAGCGCGATGGCCACCGCCGAGGCGACGGGCCAGTCGCGGTTGGCGAAGAACTCGTTCCACAGCACGCGGCCGATCATCAGCGTGTCCGGACCACCCAGCAGTTCCGGAGTCACGAACTCGCCGACCGAGGGGATGAAGACCAGAAGCGACCCGGCGATGATGCCCGGCAGAGACAGCGGCAGCGTCACCGTCAGGAACGCCTTCCAGGGCCGGCAGCCGAGGTCCGCCGCCGCCTCCAGCAGCGTCGGGTCGAGCTTCTCCAGCGTCGCGTAGAGCGGCAGCACCATGAAGGGCAGATAGCAGTACGTCATGCCGATGTAGACAGCCCAGTCCGAGTAGAGCAGCTCGAACGGCTCCGTCGTCAGACCGGTCCATTGCAGCAGGTTGTCCACCACCCCGTTGGCCTTCAGGATGCCGATCCAGGCGTAGATGCGGATCAGGAAGCTGGTCCAGAAGGGCAGGATGACCAGCATCATCAGCGGCCCGCGCTTGGACGGCTCCGCCCGGGCGATGGCGTATGCCATGGGATAGCCCAGCAGCAGGCAACAGACGGTGGTGACCAGCGCGATCTTCACCGAGTTCAGATAGGCCAGGATGTAGAGGTCGTCCCCGCCCAGCCGCAGATAGTTGGACAGGTTCAGCAGGATCTGGAGCTTGGTCGTGCCCGCGTCCTCGTCCACCAGCCAGTCGATCAGCGGCGCGTAGGGCGGCTGCGCCAGCATCGCCTCCGACAGGCTGATGCCGAACACGATCAGGAAGGGCACCAGGAAGAACAGCAGAAGCCACAGGTAGGGGATGGCGACCACCACCCCCCGCCCCCACAGGCCGATCCGGCGCAGAAGATCGATCATTGCGTCAGCACCACCCCGGCGAAGGGACGCCAGCTCAGATGCACCTCGTCGTCCCAGGTGATGGGCATCTCGGTGCGCCGCACCACGTTGGGCGCCGTGACACGCACCGTCTTGCCCGTCTTCAGCTCGACCAGATAGATCGACACGTCGCCGAGATAGGCGATTTCGCGCACGATCCCGTTGGTGACGTTGCGCCCGTCGGAGTTGGCCGGCGGCTCCTTGCTCAGTGCGATCTTCTCCGGGCGGACGGCGACGCCCACCGTGGCGCCGGCGGGGACCGCCACCGCGTGGTTGATGTAGAGGTCGCAGCCGGCGTCCTCGGAGCGGATCAGCACATGGTCGGCCTGATCCTCCACCACCCTGCCCTCGAACATGTTCACCGAGCCGATGAACTCGGCGACGAAGCGGGATTGCGGGTATTCGTAGATCTCGGTCGGCGTGCCGGTCTGGGCGATGACGCCGTGATTCATGACGGCGATCCGCGAGGACATGGTCATCGCCTCCTCCTGGTCGTGGGTGACCACGATGAAGGTGACGCCCAGCTTCTCCTGGATGTTGACCAGCTCGAACTGGGTCCGCTCGCGCAGCCGCTTGTCCAGCGCGCCCAGCGGTTCGTCGAGCAGAAGCAGCTTGGGCCGCTTGACCAGCGAGCGGGCCAGCGCCACGCGCTGCCGCTGGCCGCCGGACAGTTGGTGCGGCTTGCGCTTGCCGAACTGGCCGAGTTGGACGAGGTCGAGGATGGCCCCCACCCGCTCCTTGATCTCGGCCTTGGCGACGCCGTCCTGCTTCAGGCCGAAGGCGACATTCTGCTCCACCGACATGTGCGGGAACAGGGCGTAGGACTGGAACATCATGTTGACCGGCCGCTCGTAGGGCGGGATGCCGGCCATGTCGACGCCGTCGATGAAGATCTTGCCCTCGGTCGGCGTCTCGAACCCGGCCAGCATGCGCAGCAGGGTCGTCTTGCCCGACCCGGAGCCGCCCAGCAGGGCGAAGAACTCACCCCGGTAGATCGACAGGCTGACCTCGTCCACGGCGACGAAATCGCCGAAGGTCTTGGTCACCTTCTCGATTCGCACATAGGGCTTCTGTCCCGGGTCCTGCCAGGGTTCCAGGCGCGTGGGCTTGCGGATCGGCTGGACGGCCATGCGGCTCCTCTCGGCGTCCTCTTCTCATGGGAACGCCCCGGCCGTTCCCGATGGGAAACGACCAGGGCGCGTGTCGTGCGTGCCGGTTCGCGGCGCGCTTACTTGCCGGTCTTGACCTTGGTCCAGACGCGGGTGCGGGCGCGGTCGGTGGTCTGCTTGATCGACTTCAGGGCGAACAGCTTGAGGTTGCTGTTCTCCGGCAGGAAGACGGCCGGGTTGGTCTTCACGCCCTCGTCAACCGAGGCCAGCGAGGCCGGGACGGCGTTGGCGTAGCTGACCGTGTTGGACACCGCCGCGATGTTCGCCGGGTCCAGGATGAAGTTGATGTAGGCGTGCGCGCCCTCCTTGTTCGGCGCGTCCGCCGGGATGGCCAGCGTGTCCCACCACACCTGCACGCCTTCCTTCGGCGTGATGTATTCGACCTTCACGCCGTTCTTGGCTTCCTCGGCGCGGGCCGCACCCTGGATGGCGTCGCCGTTGTAGGCCATGACGACGCAGGCGTCGCCGCCCGCCAGGATGTTGATGTTCTGGCCGGTGACGAACTGCTTGATGTAGGGGCGGACCGCCAACAGCGTCTTCTCGACCTTGTCCAGATCCTCCTTCTTCTCGGAGTTCGGATCGAGGCCGAGGTAGTTCAGCACCGACGGGATCACGTCGATGGCCGAATCCATCACGGTGATGCCGCAGGCCGCGACCTTCTTCGCCACCTCCGGCTTGAAGATCAGGTCCCAGCTGTCGAGCGGGACGTCGGGGGCGACGGCCTTGATCTTCTCCGGGATGATGGCGATGCCGACCGTGCCGCCCAGATAGGGCACGGCGAACTTGTTGCCAGGGTCCGAGTTCTCGAGGAGCTTGAGAACCTTCGGATCGACATTCTTCAGGTTCGGGATCTTCGCCTTGTCGAGCGGCGCCACGACCTTCGCCTGGATCATGCGCGACAGGGTCGGTTCGGCGGTCGGGACGATCACGTCGTAGCCCGACTTGCCGACCAGCACCTTCTGCTCCAGCAGTTCCAGGCTGTCGTACAGGTCCACCTTGGTGTCGTAGCCGGTGGCCTTGGTGAAGTCCGCCAGCGTCGATTCGCCCAGATAGTCGTTCCAGATGTAGATGTTGACCGGCTTCTTGGCCTGGGCCAGCGCCGGGCCGGCGATGGCGATCGCCGCGACGGCGCCGATGACGCTGAGAGCGAAACGTTTCATGCAGAAAGCCCCCGAATTCTGGATCGTTCGTCAGTTCGTGACTGGTCGACTTTTTTCCATTCGACGTGGGAGGCGGCGTGCGTTGCACGGCGTCCCCGGCGCGAGCGCTATTGCACCCACGGGGGGGTTGGTTGTCAACGATTTGCGGGTGGTTTTGCGGGTTTTGCGGAGCGCAAACGCCCCCTTCCGCGGCAGCGGCGGAAGGGGGCGGAAAAATGCTCAAACGTTCAGCAGAAGATTCTCGCGCTCCCAGGAGCTGATCACCCGGTGATAGGCCTCATACTCGGCCTCCTTCACGCAGGTCACCGCATCCAGGAACTTCTCGCCCAGCACCTCCTTGAGCGGCTTGCAGGCGTTGAACTTCTGCAAGGCGTCGCCCTGGTGGCGCGGCAGGGTGAAGGCGAGCCGGTAGGCGGAGCCCTTCACCGGGTCGGTCGGCTCCAGCCCCTGCGCCATGCCGAGATAGCCGCAGGCCAGCGAGGCGGCGATGGCGAGGTACGGATTCGCATCCGCGCCGGCCACCCGGTTCTCCACCCGGCGCGAATCGGCGGGCGAGACGGGAACGCGCAGGCCGGTGGTGCGGTTGTCGCGGCCCCAATGCACGTTGATCGGCGCGTCGGAGTTCGGCACCAGCCGCCGGTAGGAGTTCACGTTCGGCGCCAGCAGCGGCATCGCGTAGGGCAGATACTTCTGGAGCCCGGCGATGTGGGACATGAACAGCGGCGTGTCCGCCCCGTTGGCGTCGGAGAACAGGTTGCGCCCAGTGTCCGCATCGACCACCGACTGGTGGATGTGCATGGCGCTGCCCGGCTCGTTCTGCATCGGCTTGGCCATGAAGGTGGCGTAGACCTGATGGCGCAACGCCGCCTCGCGCGCCGTCCGCTTGAACAGGAAGGCCTGGTCGGCCAGTTCCAGCGCGTCACCGTGGTTGAAGTTGATCTCGATCTGCGCCGCCCCGGCCTCGTGGGTCAGGGTGTCGATGTCGATGTCCTGCGCCTCGCAGAAATCATAGACCATCTCGAAGATCGGATCGAACTCGTTCACCGCGTCGATGCCGAAGGCCTGCCGCCCGCTCTCCACCCGCCCGTTGCGCCCGACCGGCGGCACCAGCGGATAGTCGGGGTCCTTGTTGACCTGGACGAGGAAGAACTCCAACTCCGGCGCCACCATTGGCTTCCAGCCGCGCTCCTCGTAGAGCGACAGCACCCGCTTCAGGACATGGCGGGGCGAGAAGTTCACCGGGCTGCCGTCGGCGTAGACGCAGTCGGTGATGACCTGGGCGGTCGGCTCCTCGTACCAGGGGACGAAGCGGATCGTCCGCTCGTCCGGGATCATGTAGATGTCGGAATTCTCATCCGAGGTCACCGAATCGTCCTCCGGATACTCCCCGGTCACGGTCTGGACGAAGATCGCCTCAGGCAGCCGCAGACCGCGGTCGCGCAGGATGCGCAGGAACTTCTCGGCGGGCACGATCTTGCCGCGCGCGATGCCCGACATGTCGGGCACGAGGCATTCCACTTCGGTGATGCGGTTCTTCTTGATGAAGTCTTCCATGAAACCCATGAACGTATGGACCGCACCGGACGGTGGGCAGCCCCTCCCTGCTGTGAACGACCGCCTTACTATGATCCCGCACCCCCTCCTCGCGCCAGAGGGGAACAAAGATCCTGCCCATATGACCGCTGGAATCATTGACGGGGCGGGGGTCCCTCCCCTAACTCGGCGGTCATGCCGACATCATCCCACATCCGCTCGTGGTACGCCGACACCGCGACTCCGCACCCGCAGCACCCGATGCTGGAAGAATCGCTGTCCTGCGACGCCTGCGTGGTCGGCGGCGGCTACACCGGGCTGATGACCGCGCTGGAACTGGCCGAACACGGCTACGACGTGGTTCTGCTGGAAGCCAACCGCGTCGGCTGGGGTGCATCGGGCCGCAACGGCGGGCAGATCATCACCGGCTACAACAAGTCGATGAGCACCATCGAGCGTTGGGTCGGGGCGGAGGATGCAAGGCGGCTGTGGGACCTCGGCGAGGACTCCAAGGCGTTGCTGGCGGAGCGCGTTGCGAAGCACGCCATTCCCTGCGACCTCACCTGGGGCTTCGCCCACGCGGCGGTGAAGCCGCGCCACATGGACGACGTGGCGGCGATGGAGCGCGAGATGCGCGACCGCTACGGCTACAACAAGGTCCGTGCGCTCGACCGCGAGGCCATGCGGGCGGTGGTGGGCAGCGACGCCTATGTCGGCGGGCTGGCCGACGACGGAAGCGGCCATCTGCACCCGCTGAACTACGCGCTGGGCCTCGCCGCCGCTGCTGCCCGGGCCGGCGTGCGCATCTTCGAAGACAGTCGGGTCACCGCCATCGACACCGGGGATCGTCCTGTCGCCACCACGGCGAAGGGGCGGGTGTCGGCGCGCTTTCTCGTGCTGGCCGGGAACGCCTATCTGGGGGCGCTGGCACCGCGCCTGTCGGCCGTGGTGATGCCGGTCGCCACCTACATGATCGCCACCGAGCCGCTGGGCGAGGCCACCGCAACGTCCCTGCTGCCGACCAATATCGCGGTCAGCGACATGAACTTCGTGCTGAACTACTTCCGGCGTTCCGCCGACCACCGGCTGCTGTTCGGCGGCGGCGTCAGCTATTCCGGGATGGACGCACCGGGGCTGAAGACCGCCATGCGGTCCAAGATGCTGGCGGTCTTTCCGCAGCTCCGCGGCGCCACGGTCGATCATTTCTGGGGCGGCCATGTCGCCATCACCATGAACCGCATGCCGCAGGTCGGGCGGCTGACGCCCACCACCTATTTCGCCCACGGCTATTCCGGCCACGGGGTGGCGCTGGCCGGCATGGCCGGGCGGGTCATGGCGGAGGCGATCCGCGGCACGGCCGAGCGGTTCGACGTGTTCGCCCGCGTGCCCCACCTGCCCTTCCCCGGCGGGCGGCGATTCCGCACACCGGCCCTTGTCCTCGCGATGCTCTGGTTCCGGCTGCGCGATCTGCTGTAACCTGCCCGTCCCATTCCCGCTTCCGGTCCCCGCCCATGTCCGATGTCCCCGATACCGAAACCGGAAGCACGGAAGCCGATGCCAAGGCGACGCTCGCCCCCGCAGTGACCGATGCCGCTCCCGCGGCGCCGATGCGGGACACGCATTTCGATTTCGAGCACAAGGTGTTCAGCCTGTCCGGGGCCTTCTTCTGCATCGACCCCTCGTCCAAGCAGCCGGTGCTCCACATCCTGTTGGGCGATCTGAAGGCCGCCCTGCCCTTCAACACGCTGATGGAATCCTTCGACATCAAGGAGGACAGCCGCGATTCCAAGCTGCTGGACGTGGTGGAAAAGGGCTTGGCCTATGTGAAGCAGATCCGGCCAGGCGAACAGATTCCGGGGGAACTGCTGGACGGCCGTGCCTCCTGGTCGGTGGAGGAGAAGCACCGGAACATCGCGCGGGGACGCCTGACGGTGCAGCTTGTTTCCTCGATCTCCGGAAGCGAAATGATTGTGGTGAAGGCCGACGAGTTGGAGCAGATCGTCGAAGACCCGCAGACGAAGCAGCGCGTCAAGGCCGCCTTCAAAGACATCGCGGCGAAGCTCAACCTGCAGGACAATTACGAGCAGTATCTGACCGACCGCATCGAGGATCTGACTCAGGAGCTGTCCTACATCGAGGCGCTGCGCGACCGCTTCAACGCCATCAGCGCCATCAGCGGCAAGCTGACTCGGCTGACCCAGATCTACCGGACCGACCGCACCCTGTGCAACGAGGTTGCGCGCATGCAAGGGCTGCTGGGCAAGCCGCTGAAGGACTATGACGCGATCTTCGAACAGGCGGACGCCCAGACCGGCGAGATCTTCGGCGCGTTGAAGTCCTTCGACACCACCGTGGCCTTCATCCGCAAGATCCGCGACGACCTCCGCGCCCGGCTTCTGGAGTGGGAGGACATCCTCCAGGCCTGGGACACCACGCCGGTGGAGAAGTCCACCGCCATCGAACAGTTGCAGAAGCAGACCTACCGCTTTCTCGCCAACCGCTTCATGGAAACCAAGGTCTGGATTCGCAAGTAACCGGATTCGCCGCCCTCCCCCGCCATTGCCGTGGCCGAGGATTCGAATGGCTGCGATGATCGGAATCGGCTTGTCACCGGAAAGGCGATAGCGAAGCATCCCTCCATCCGCACCTCGACGGTGGCCGACACGGAGGATGTCGCCATGACAAGGATCAAACTGTCTTTATGGGGTATTTTAACCCTTCTCACGATTTTATGGCTTGCCGCTGAACCCGGCGTGTTTCGCGCGGACAGCTTTTTCGGTCTTCGCACTGCATTGGTTCAGTACAGCGGGATCATCGCCATCGGTTGCATGGGGATGGCAACGATCCTGGCGCTACGGCCACGCTGGCCGGAGGCGTGGTTCGGCGGCCTCGACAAGATGTACCGCCTGCACAAGTGGCTGGGCATCGCCGGCCTCGTCGCGGCGGTCGTCCATTGGCTGTGGGCCCAGGGGCCGAAATGGGCGGTGGGCTGGGGGTGGCTGGTCCGGCCGCAGCGGGGACCGCGGGCAATTCCCGACAGCTCCCTCGAACAGTCGCTCCGCAGCCTGCGCGGCACCGCCGAATGGCTCGGCGAATGGGCCTTCTACGCGGCCGTGCTGCTGATCGCGCTGGCGCTGTTCAAGCGCCTCCCCTACTGGCTGTTCTTCAAGACGCACCGCCTGCTGGCGATCGCCTATCTGGTGCTGGTTTTCCACGCCGTCGTGCTGACCGACTTCGCCTACTGGAGTTCGCCCATCGGCTGGGTGATGGCGCCGCTGCTCGCCGCCAGCGCCTGGGCCGCCATCGTGGTGCTTCTCGGCCGGGTCGCCGCCGACCGGCGTGTTCCTGGCACGATCGGCGCGCTCCATTACTTTCCCGGCGTACACACCCTTGAGGTCGCGATCGACGTTCCGCAGGGCTGGCCGGGCCACAAGGCGGGCCAGTTCGCCTTCGCCACCTCGGACAGAGCGGAGGGCGCCCATCCCTACACCATCGCCTCGGCCTGGAACGATGCCGAGCGCCGCATCACCTTCGTGGTCAAGGAACTTGGCGACCACACCCGGCGGCTACGGGAACGGCTGGCGGTCGGCCAAGCGGTGACGGTGGAGGGGCCTTATGGATGCTTCACCTTCGACGATTCCTGTCCGCACCAGATCTGGGTGGGTGGCGGCATCGGCGTCACGCCCTTCATCGCCCGCATGAAGTTCCTGGCGGCAAGGGCCGAACGGCCACGGCAAACCATCGATTTCTTCCACACCACCAGCGAGTACGACGGGGACGCGATCGCGAAGCTCACCGCCGACGCGGCGGCGGCGGGGGTTCGCCTCCATGTCCTGATCGACAGCCGCGACGGCCGCCTGGATGGCGAGCGCATCCGTGCGCTGGTGCCGGAATGGCGCGATGCCAGCGTCTGGTTCTGCGGCCCGACGGGCTTCGGGCAGGCGCTGCGGCACGACTTCGCGGCCCACGGCCTGCCGGTGGACCAGCGTTTTCACCAGGAACTCTTCGCGATGCGCTAACCCCAAGGAAGCCTTACGCTTCCGGCTCGCGCAGCAGGGCCCCCTGGCGCAGCAACTCGCGCTGGATGGCGCCGACCGGGATGTCGCGGGTGCGCTCGCCGCGCCGCGCCGCCATCGACGCGCAGACCCCGGCGGCCTGCCCCGTCGCCATGCAGGTGGGCGTCACCCGGTAGGAGGAATGGGCCTCGTGGCTGCCGGAGATGCAGCGTCCGGCCACCAGCAGCTTCTCCGTCCCCTTGGGCAGAAGCGCGCGCATCGGCACCTCGTACCATTCGCCGGAGGGCACGCGCTTCAGCACCGTGCCGCGGCCGGTCGGGCTGTGGATGTCCACCGGGTAGGTTCCGCGCGCGATGGCGTCCTTGAACTTCGCCGCCCCCAGCACGTCGTCCGCGGTCATGGCGTAATCGCCGACGATGCGCCGCGTCTCGCGGATGCCAATTCCGGTGCCGGTCTGGCAGGTGTAGGCGTCGGCGAATCCGGGGGCGTATTTGCGCAGGAAATTGGCGATCTGAGCGGCCTGCCGATGGCTCTCCCACTCCGCGCGGGTCAGGTCGAAGACGTTGGTGCCCAGCGCGCCGGTGACTCGCGTGCAGTTCAGGGCGATCTCCCCGGGATGGGTGGTGGCGAAGAACAGGATGTCCTCGCGCGCCAGATCGAGGTCGCCATTGGCCGTGGCCTTCGACACGAGGTCCCACAGCCCGTGAACGCCGCGCCATTGCGTCGGATGCTCCCGCACATAGCCGTTGAAGGCGTCATGGTCGAAGCCGACCATGCGGAACATCAACGTCATCGGCTGGGTCAGTCCGTCCTCCTCCCGCCCGACCTCATAGTCGCAGCCGGCCAGCGCCGCGATGTCACCGTCCCCGGTGCAATCGACGATCACGTCGGCCTCGATCACCACAGGGCCGGACTTCGTCTCGAAGACCACCGCGTCGGGCTTGCCCGGCTCGCCGAGGACGGTGGAGGCGAAGGCGTGCAGCAGCACCTTCACTCCAGCCTCGTCGAGGATTTGCTGGGCGGTGACCTTCAGCACCTCCGGGTCGAAGGGAACAGTGAAGCCGGTGTCCGGCGAGGGTGGTATCGCTCCCTGGTTGGTGTAGAGCCGGCCCAGGAAGACAGCCAGCGCCCCGCCCACCACCGGCTCGCCGGGGCCGTGGTCCTGCGGCATCAGGCGGGTGTTGTCCACGACCGCCACCGAACCGCGCTGGGTGTAGAAGCTCATCCAGGGCATGACGAGGGCCGCCGTGGCGTTGCCGCCGAGGAAGCCGTAACGCTCCACCAGGATGGTGTCGGCCCCGGACTGGGCGGCCCCGATGGCCGCCCCCATGCCGGCGGGGCCGCCGCCGACGACGAGCACGTGGCAGCGCGCGACCTTCATGGCGCGGCGCGGTGGCAGGGTGACCGACTCAGGGTTCGGGGGACAGGGCAGAACGGGCAAGACTGGCTCCTTTCGTCATTCCGCTGCTTTGGCCGCTGCTTTGGCCGCTGCTTCAGCGCGCGGCGCCACCGTCTGCAGGGCCAGCGGCGCCGTCTCGCGGGCACGCTCCATCAGCACGGGAATCCGGTCGCGCAGCAGTCCCTTCTGCTCCGCACGGTGGTCCCACAGGCGGTCGAGGTCGGCGAGGAAGGTTCCGGCGGTGGTGTGGGACACCGTCGCCCGCGGCTCCAGCCCGATCGAGGACAGGAAATCCGACACCTTGGAGGCATAGGGCAGCGCGATCAGCGGCGTACCGGTGATGGCTGCGAAGATCAGGAAATGCAGCCGCATCCCCACGGCCATTTCGAAATGATCCATCAGCCCGATGATCTGGCGCGGCGTGTAACGGTATTGCAGCAGATGGGCGCGCTCCGACACCGCCATGCGGCCCATGACGCGGTGCGCCTCCCGCACATCGGCGCGCTCCATCGGCACGAACACCACATCGGCGCCGAAGCGCTGTACGATGTAATCCGCCGCCTCCGCCAAGAGCTGGTGATAGGCCGCGTCGCTGAGTTCAGGCGCCGCGGCCCCCTGCTCGCGCACCGAAAGGCCGACCAGCGGCCGGTCGCGCGGGATGCCGGCCTCGGCCAGCATCTCCTCGGTGAAGGGCTCCGGAGTCAGCAGCAGCGCCGGATCGGCGGTGACCGTCACCGGAATCTGCACACCGATCTCCTCGATTAGCCGCTTGGCGCTCGGTTCGCGGACGGTGATGCCGGTCATGCGGTCGAGCCCTTCGCGCACCGCGTCGCGCTCCACCCGGTCCTTCAGCGGACCGACGCCGATGGCGAAGGTGTAGGACGGCACGCCCAGCTTCTGCGCGATGGTGACCTCGCGCAGGTAGGTCTGCGCCTCGCTGTCGTAGAGGATGCCGCCGCCGCCCAAGAGAAGCAGGTCGAGCCGCTCGACCTCCGGCGTGATCTCGTCCTTCATGGCTTCCCGCGGATTCAAAACGCGGTCCACCGTGTGGTTCTCGCGGGTGTGGGCGGCGTTGCGCGAGAAGACGACCACCTCCACCCCCGGCACCGTGGCGCGCAACTGCTCGATGGCCGAGGTAAGGATCGCCTCGTCCCCCAGGTTCAAGCCGCCGTAAGACCCTGAAATGCCTATGACCGTCATCCGTACCCCCCTGCCGCACCGCAGCCGTGCGCCTATGCCTTCGGGTGCAACCCGACCGGCTGGCGAAGGTTCCGTGCGACCGGTAGTCTGCGGTCGCGTTCATCCGGAGTGGGATGGGCCGGAGTTGGGCGGGCTGGACGTTGGACAGGCAGGACAAGGCAGACGATGCAGAGACCCAAGCTGTTTCTCGACCTCGACGGCGTTCTGGCCGATTTCGACCGCGGCGTGAAGGCAGTCACCGGCAAACGCCCGGAGGAGATCCCGATGAAGGTCATGTGGCGGGAACTGTCCCGCCATCCCGACTTTTTCGGCACGCTGGATTTCATGCACGACGCGCAGGATCTCTGGCGATTCTGCGAACCTTACGCCCCGACCATCCTGACCGGCCTGCCGCTCGGCTCCTGGGCGCCGGAGCAGAAGCGGCGCTGGGTCGCCCACATGCTGGGTCCCGATGTGCGGGTGATCACCTGCATGGCCCGCGACAAGCACCGCCATGGCGGGCCGGGGACGGTCCTGGTGGACGACCGCGAGAAGGCCCGCGATCCCTGGACGCAGGCGGGCGGCGACTTCATCCTCCACACCAGCGCGAAGGAGAGCATCGCCGCCCTGAAGCGCCTGGGCTTCACCGGCTGACCAGGGTCATTTGATTGGCATCACTCCGCCGGCAGCCGCTTGCCCTCGCTGCGCGTTTTCAGAAGCGAGACGACCACGCCGCCCGCGATCAAGGTCAGCGTCACGCCCAGCGAGATCAGCGGGTCCGGCTTGCCGAATATCTGTGTGTAGAAGATTTTGCCGCCGATGAAGACCAGCACCAGAGCCAGCGCGTACTTCAGGTAACGGAAGCGGTGGACCATCGCCGCCAGCGCGAAGTAGAGCGCGCGCAGCCCGAGGATGGCGAAGATGTTGCTGGTGTAGATGATGTAGGGGTCGGTGGTGATGGCGAAGATGGCGGGCACGCTGTCCACCGCGAAGATCAGGTCGGCGAACTCGACCATCATCAGCGCCAGGAACAGCGGCGTGGCGTAGAGCGCGGTCCGCCCGTCCGGACCCGCCTCGCGCACGAAGAACTTCTGGCCGCGGAAGCCGTCGGTGATCCGTAGGTGGCGGTTCAGGAGGCGCAGCGCCGGGTTGTTGGCGAGGTCCGGCTCCTTGTCGACGGCGAACAGCATCTTCACGCCGGTGAGCAGCAGGAAGGCGCCGAAGATGTAGAGCACCCAGTGGAACTCGCTGACCAGGGCGGCGCCGGCGGCGATCATCAGGCCGCGCATCACGATCACGCCCAGAATGCCCCAGAACAGCACGCGGTGCTGATAGGCGCGCGGGACCGCGAAGTATGTGAAGATCAGCGAAATGATGAAGACGTTGTCGAGCGACAGGCTCTTTTCGATGAAGAAGCCTGTGTAGTACTGGGCCGCCGCGGTGTCGCCCATCGACCACCAGACCCAGCCGCCGAACAGCACGGCGACGACGATGTAGAAGGCGGAGAGACGGAGGCTTTCCTTGACGCCGATCTCACGGTCGCGGCGGTTGAGGATGCCTAGGTCGAAGGCCAGCAAGGCCAGAACGAGGCCGACGAAGGTCAGCCAAACCCATACGGGCTTTCCCATGAAATCGAGAAAGACGGGTGCGATAAGGGAATCCATAACAAGACCCACTTGATTGCGCTGCGTCTGCAGTGAATTCAAGCGGTATCCGACATCACGGCTGACGCCTCAGCCGTCAGAGGGGCCCGGACCCGAACGCCGCTGAAGTGGTGTTGCTGTTTTTGCGTTCAAGGCCCGCGGCCGGCGAGTCGATCAACTATCAACGGAAAACATCGTCCATTTTCCGCTCGCTCCGCACCGTTGTGCCGCGGTGGGCGGTCGCTTTGATGCATCCGGGCCACAGGGGATGCAAGAAGTCATCATTGGCAAAACACTTATGGTTGCCTTTCCGGCCATCGCTCTTGTGCCGATGGATTCAATCTGCCAAGAACACGGAAAAATCCACGCGCGCACCCGCACCAGGAGTTTCGCATGAACCAGGCCGAGCTCATCGAGACCGTCGCGACCGACGCCGGCATCCGCAAATCCGATGCGGCGAAGGTCGTCCAATCGGTGTTCGAAGGCATTTCCTCGGCCCTCGGTCGTGGTGAGGATGTGCGCCTCGCCGGGTTCGGCATTTTCGAGGTTGCCGAGCGCGCCGCCCGCGAAGGGCGCAACCCGCGCACCGGCGAGGTGGTGCAGATCGCCGCGTCCAAGGCGCCGCGGTTCAAGCCGGCCAAGCAGTTGCGCGACGTGGTGAACGTCTGATCGACCTCGCCCTAATCCAAGGCTGTTCCAAACGGCTGATCCACAGGGGAACGGAGCTGAACGCGGCCATGACCATCGAAGCATCGGAATTGCAGGCCCTGACCGCCAAGGTCGTTGCGGCCTATGTCGGCAACAACACGGTGCCGGTCGCCGACCTGCCGGCGCTCATCCTCAACGTTCAGACGGCCTTCAATGGCCTTGGCGAAGAGAAATCCGCGCCGGCCAAGGCCGAACTGGTCCCCGTGGTGCCGATCAAGAAGTCGGTGACCCCGGAATACATCATATGCCTGGAAGACGGGAAAAAGCTGAAGATGCTGAAGCGGCATCTGAAGACCGTCTACGACATGTCCCCGGACGATTACCGCGCCAAGTGGGGCTTGCCGGCGGAGTATCCGATGGTCGCACCGAACTATGCGAAGGCCCGGTCGGAGATGGCGACAAAGCTCGGTCTGGGCCGCAAGCGGGTGGTCCAGGACTGACCCCTTCCCCAAGCCGCACACTCAATGGCGGGCGCATCCTGGCGATGCGCCCGTTCTTGCGTTCAGCGGTGATGGATGGCGTCGAAGGAACGATCAAGACGCACCAGGGTGACGACGCTGTGTGCGGTGGGACATAAAACTCCGATATGCCCTTCCGTCGCGTTTCATTCATGAACCCGGGCCGCTGGACAAATCACCCGTCGTTCCGCCCAGTCCCATCAACGCCCCTCAGGCGGTGACGCATCCCCGTTGCCGAGCGGGCGCTGCATCAGGACGCTGTCCACCCAGCGCCCGAACTTGAACCCCACCGCCTTCAGCAGGCCCGCCGGCTCGAAGCCCAGGCTGCGATGCAGACCGATGGACGACGCGTTCTCGCTGTCGCCGATCACCGCGATCATCTGGCGGCACCCAGCCTCCTCACAGCGGTCGATCACCGTCGAGAGCAAAGCCCGGCCGGCACCGCGCCCCATGCAGTCCGGATCGAGATAAATCGAATCCTCGACGCTGTAACGGTAGGCGGTGCGCAGCCGGTAGGGACCGGCATAGGCATAGCCTATGACCCTCCCGTCCATCTCCGCAACGACATAAGGCATACCCCGGGCCAGCACGTCGTCCCGCCGACGGGCAAGCTCTTCCAGGCCGGGTGGGACTTCCTCGAAGCTGGCCGCACCGGTCAGGACATGGTGTGCGTAGATCGCCTGGATGCGCTCCAGATCGTCCGGTCGGCTGCTGCGAATGTTCATAGTGGGGCCTCTCACCTTGCGTCGTCCTGGATTTCCTTCCCGAATAGCACGCCCGCAAGCCCGTGGAACACAAGCGTCGCCGCGGACCGCTCCTGCACTGCCCACCCATCCCTGAGGAAAATTCTATGCCGAAAGGCCGAGCAGGCTAGCCTGTATGGCCATGCCTTATGAAATGGATACCCATCTCCGGCCGAGTGATGACAAAGCGGAGAGACCGGCATCTGCCTTCATTCCAAACGAAAGCCGTCATATTTTCGCCAATCTCCCAAAAGTTCTCCGGATCTTTTTGGCATTCATAAGGACCGAATAGTCCGGATATACGCCAAAAAATATTGCTGCACCGCCGTTTCAAGGCTTGATCCAACTTGGTGGTGGCGGCACAGTATCAATGTCTGATTGACGTGTTCCTGGATAATTTCGGCAAATCCCCACAATAAGAATGCCGAAACGATGGGCGTCTGCGAACGGCCATCGAAAAGGTTCCGCGGCAAGAGACGGTGGAGCGTTGGAGAGAGGAGGCCGGTGTGCTCAAGAAACTCCTGACTGGTGAAAACGCCAGCCTGACCCGTTATGTCGAGGAGTCGAAGCGGTTCCCCATCCTGGCCCCCGACGAAGAGCGCGAGCTGGCCGTCGCTTGGCGCGACCGCGGGAACGGCCATGCGCTGGAGCGTCTGGTGGGCAGCCACCTGCGGCTGGTCATCAAGATCGCCCGCGGCTTCGGCGGCTACGGGCTGCCGCTGGTCGACCTCGTCGCCGAAGGCAATGTGGGCCTGATGCAGGCCGCTCAGAAATTCGATCCGGGACGCGGTTTCCGTTTCGCGACCTACGCCACCTGGTGGATCCGCGCGGCCATACAGGAATACATCCTGCACAGCTGGTCCCTGGTGAAGATGGGCACGACCGCCGCGCAGAAGAAGCTGTTCTTCAACCTGCGCCGCCTGAAGAGCCAGATGCAGGAGTTGGAACAGGGCGATCTGTCCCCCTCCACCGTCACCGCCATCGCGACCGAGCTGGATGTGCCGGAGCAGGAGGTGATCGAGATGAACCGCCGTCTGTCGTCCAACGACAGTTCGCTCGACGCCGCCCTTTCCAGCGATGGCGAAACCAATTGGCTGGAGCTTCTGGCCGACGACCGTCCGACCCAGGAAAGCGTGATCGCCGAGGCCGACGAGCTGGCGCTGCGCCGCCGGCTGGTTGGACAGGCCCTGGAGCGTCTGGACGATCGTGAACGCCGCATCCTGTTCGAGCGGCGCCTGAAGGAGGACCCGTCCACCCTGGAGTCGTTGAGCCAGCAGTTCTGCGTGTCGCGTGAGCGGGTTCGCCAGATCGAGGTCCGGGCCTTCGAAAAACTGCAGAAGGCCGTCCTCAGCGCCGCCCAGGCTCTGCGCCGCGCCCCGGCCCATATGGCGGCCTGAGGTAGACGAACCAATATTTTCACGACGGCTTGCAACATACCGGCGGATGCCAAACGGCTCCGCCGGTTTTCTATTTCGTTAAAGCCTGATGATTTGTTGGGCCTGCGACAACTCTGCCGGTTTCCACACCGAGCGTAACCCTCCATAGTGCGCGCGCAGGTTAGTTATTTCGCATTAAAAACAAATTGCGCTAATCTGAGGCGGTCCTATTTTCGCGGGGAAGTCGATCCATGTCGCATTCTGCCCAGACACAATCCATCCTCGACCGAATCTCCTTCTTGCGAATCGACGAACCCACGAAGGCCGTCCTTCGGGAATTTCAACCCCACCTCGCCCAACGCATCGATCAGATCCTCGAGGAATTCTACGGCTACCTGCGCTCGGTCCCGCAGGTCGCGGTGCTGCTCGCCAATCCCACGGTGGTCAGCCGGGCACGCGACATGCAGAAGCAGCATTGGCTGAAGAACGTCTTCACCGGCACCTTCGACGACGCCTACATGGCGCAGGTGCTGAAGATTGGGCAGGCCCACCAGCGCATCGGTTTGGAGCCGCGCTGGTACACGGGCGCTTACTGCTTCACGCTGAACAAACTGATCGACCTCGCCTATCAAGTCTACCGCAAGAAGCCGGAAAAGATTGCCCAGCTGATGCAGGCGATCAACAAGGCGGTCTTCCTGGACATGGATCTGGCGACCTCCGTCTATGTCGATCTGAACACCGCCGCGATCATTTCACGCGAGCTGGGAACCACCGCCGACTCCTTCGAACTCGAAGTGAAGAGCGTGGTCCAGGCCGTGGCCTCCGCCGCGCAGCAGCTCCAGGGAACCGCCCAGAACATGAGCCGCACCGCTGAGGAGACCAGCGCGCAGTCCACCCAGGTGGCGGCAGCCGCGGAGGAGGCCTCCGTCAACATTCAGACGGTTGCCGCGGCGGCGGAGGAGCTGACCGCCTCCATCGGCGAGATCAGCCATCAGGTGACCCAATCGGCGGCCATCGCCGGCGAGGCCATGTCGCAGGCGGAGCGCACCAACACCACCGTGCAGGGTCTGGCCGACGCCGCCAGCCGCATCGGCCAGGTGGTGAAGCTGATCCACGACATCGCGAGCCAGACCAACCTCCTCGCGCTGAACGCCACCATCGAGGCGGCCCGCGCCGGTGAGGCCGGCAAAGGCTTTGCGGTTGTCGCGTCGGAGGTGAAGAGTCTCGCCAACCAAACCGCCAAGGCGACGGAGGAGATCAACTCCCAGATCGGCGCGGTTCAGGGGGCGACCCAGGACGCGGTGCTCGCCATCCGCTCGATCTCCACGACCATCGCGCGGATCAACGACATCTCGACCTCCATCGCGTCGGCCATGGAAGAACAGGGCACTGCCACCACCGAGATCGCCCGCAATGTCCAGCAGGCGTCGATCGAATTCCTCGGCGTCGGACACCGGCTCAGAAGCGCGCAGCGTCCTGTCGGCGACGAACGAACTGTCCATTCAATCGAACAATCTGAGAGCCGAAGTCGACCGTTTCCTGGCACGGGTCCGGGCTGGCTGATTGTTGCAACGGCCTGTGGCCGGCGGCGCCATCCGGTGCCGCCGGCTCATCGAACCGACCGCCCTGCCTTCATGCAGGCTGTCCTCGTGCAGGCCCCCCGCGCGTTGACGTCAGAGAACGGTGCGGAGAACCGTATCGCTGACCTTGATCTTTGCTGCGTTGGCCGCTGAGCGGATATCATCGAGCGAACGCCAATGGCTGCGGCCACTGATCGTGGTCAAAGCACCATTCTGCATCGCCACGTAAAGGCCGGTGCGCCCCAGATTGACAATCTTGATCATCGCACGGTCCTCCCTGTCTCCTGGTGCTCTCACGTGGCTCGTGAGTCGCGCCCTATCACCGAGCGGCCGTCTCTCCGCTCCAATTCGTTTAGAGACTTATCAAGAATCCACGTGGTTGGTCAATCAGGCTGTTCGTCATATCCTCTGGGTTGTTCAGCCCTTGCTCCCTGGATGATTTTATAAACAAATTCTCTAAACTTATCCCTTTCTGTTGCGGTTGGCGGGCCTGTCTTTGCCCGATAAGACTTTCATTGGTCGCGGGGAACGCCGCGCCGCGTCGGTCCGTTCACTCTGTCAGATGCTTCGAAGTCCGGAGGAGGAATGGACGCCGCCACCGCGTCGCAGGATGTGATCAGCCTGCCCGTCACAATTCGCCCGGCCTGCCGGACCGACCTGCCGGATCTCGAATGGTTCGGGCTGCACACGCCCCACCGGGAAATCCTGGCCACGGCCTTCCGGGCTCAGGAGCGTGGAAGCGGTGCTCTTTTGGTGGCGGAGGTCAACGGCTTTCCCGCCGGTCAGATCTGCATCGACTTCCAGCGCAAGCGGCATCTGCGCCGCGCCACGCTGTGGGCGTTGCGGGTGTTCCAACCCTTCCGCAACCGGGGCATCGCCACGCGGCTGATGACCGCCGCCGAGGGCGCCGCGCTCGACCACGGCTATTCGGAATCGGAACTGGGCGTGGACCGGGACAACGCCGGAGTCCTCGCCTTCTATGAGCGGCTGGGCTACGAACTGCGGGGCACCGAACGGGGGCGCTATTCCTACCGCACCCCGGCCGGCGAACTGGTCCAGGTGCCCATCGATCAATGGATCATGCGCAAGCCGCTGTTCCGGCAGGTGGTCTGGCAGACCGGAGCCGGCTTCGCGCCGGTCATTCCGCCGCCAGCGCTATGAGCCGGGCCGGACGGCGCCGCGGCAGACGGATGCGCGCGCCGTCCAGAATGTCCGCCAGCTCCCGTGCGGAATCGGTGGCCATGGTCAGGGCGACCAGGGGAAGCCAACGGTCGAACACCTGGGTCGTCACGTCGCTTTCTCCCGCCTGCATGGCGGCCAGCGCGTCCAGCACCGCCATCTCGTCCATTCCTACCCGCGAGCAGGTCGGGCAGCGGAAGGCCGGCCGCCCGGCGTTGGTCACGGCAAAGGTGCCCAGCAAGGCGAACAACGGCAGCAGAGCCGACGACGGCACGCCGGCCACGCCGAAGCTGGCCCGCATGGCGGCCATCGCGCCGGCGGTGCCGTGACGGAACCACTGCCGGAAACCGGTCAACAGCGCGCGTTCCGCCGTCGTCAGATCGGACACCGTCCAGGGGGACAGCCGCCCCTCGCCCACCGAATCGCACATGTTGACCCCTCCCGACTGAAGTGACGGAACCGACCTTAGACGATCCGCGCCTAATTTGCGAGTCATTCGCATTTGCAATTGATGGACCTTCTGACGCAGGGCACCCGCACCGATGAGGCTGTGACAACGCTCCGTGACAAAAGCCGGCCCGATCCGATGGAAAGGTCGGGTTAACCATATTCCTGGACCCTTTCCACGCCCGCAGACAGGAGCGTGGAAGGATGAGGCGGACAGTCGGACAGGCGCTGCTCGGATTGGTGGCGGCGTTGGCAATGCTCGGTACGGCGCAGACGGCGGCGGCCCAGATTCACCTGAACCCAGCCTATGGCGACGGCGCCCTGCTCGGCCCGACCATGGCCCGCGGCGCGGTGGTGTGGAGCCATGGCCGGTCGGTGGAGGTGGAGGACTCCAACGCCCCCACCCCGCTCTACATGAAGACTATGAAGGACGCGGGGTGGGACGTGTTCCGGCTGGACCGCATGCGGGTCAGCGACACGCTGCCGAACAGCTCCCGCGCGTTGGCGGGCTATGCCGACCAGCTGAAGGACCGTGGCTACCGCAAGGTCGTGCTGACCGGCCAATCCTTCGGCGCCTTCCTCTCGCTGATGGCCGCCGGGCAGAGCGACCGGGTGGATGCCGTCGTTGGCACCGCCCCCGCGGCCTTTGGAAACTTCTCCGACTCCTACGACAGCTTCCGCGACAACGCCGCGCAGCTCTGGCCGATCCTGCGCGGCATCCACAATGCGCGGGTGATGCTGTTCTTCTTCCACGGTGACGATTTCGACCCCGGCGGACGCGGAGAGTCGGCGCGCAGCATCCTGTCCTCGCGCGGGCTGGACCACATCGTCGTGGATCAGCCGGCCCTGCTGACCGGCCACGGCGCTGCGACGACCGGCATGTTCGTCCGGCGGTTCGGGTCCTGCATCCTGCGCTTCGCCGAGGCGGCGCCGCGCCGGGGCGACCCATCCTGTGACGAATCCTGGGGCCGCACACCGAGCGCGGAGTTGATGCGGGCCGCAGCGCCGGAGCCACGCACCGGCAGCGGCACCTCATCCCCGGCGGGCACCGGGGCCCGCTCCTTCCTCGGCGTCTGGTACGGCGCCTACATCAACGGGCGGGAGATCGCGCTGGCGGTGGACCGGGTTGAAGGCGACGCCGTCTATGCCGACTATGTGCTGGGGCCGGGCATGGAGGCCGACCAGCCGATGGAGCGCGCCCAGCGCAAGGGCCGCATCGAGAACGACGAGTTGGTGTTCGACGAAAAGGGGCGCAACGTGTTGCGCTACAGCGTCCGGACAGACGGGCGCCTGTCCGCCACTTGGCTGGACCGCTCCGGCAAGGGCCGTTTGGAGACGACCCTCCGCCGGATGGATTGAGCAATCACAGACGGTGAGCGATCACAGCCGGCGGGCGAGCGCCAGCAGCCCGCCGGCGCCGATCATCAGACCGCCGGTCAGACGGTTGAGGGTGCGGGCCGCGGATCCGCTGGTCAGGCGGGCGCCGATGCTGTTGCCCCCGGTGGCGTAGGCCATGATCCAGCCGAACTCGATCACCACCATGATCGCCACCAGCGCCACGAGTTGGGGCATCAGCGGGGTTGTCGGGTCAATGAACTGCGGGAACAGGGCGGCCATGAAGACCAGCGCCTTCGGGTTGCTGAAGGCGACCAGCAGCCCACGCAGAAACAGGCGATGGGCCGGGGCTTCCTCCGCCGCAGCGGCGCCGACGACGCGCGGCGAGCCGTCCGACACCGGCGCCCGCCACGCGGCGATGCCGAGCCAGGTCAGATAGGCCACGCCCGCCCACTTCACCGCCTGGAAGGCCGGCTCCGACGCCGCCAGCAGGGCGCCGAGTCCGAGCACCGACAGGGTGGCCATCGTCGTCAGCGCCACGCACATGCCCAGCCCGCCCCAGGCCGCGCGGCGGACGCCGTAGCGCAGGCCGAGGCTCATCGCCAGCAGCATGTTGGGGCCGGGAGTCATCGACAGCACGAAGGCCGTCGCGAAGAAGAATCCGAGGGTCTGCCAGTTCATCGCCGTCATCCGAAGGGGGCCACGATGTCACCACGGCGCGCCGCGTCTGGCAAACGCCGCCTGTGCAAAGCTGGTCAACGCCGGTTCGCATCGTTCGGCACCGGATCGCGGTAGTCCCAAGGCGGCGTGCGCAGCCACTCCTCCAGGCTGCCCGGCGCCGCCTTGCCCCGCGCTTCCGGCCGCTCGGCCGACTGGATGGGCTCGGCTGGCTTCGAGCCGAGAAGCGCGCCAGGCCACACCCGCCCATCCCGATCGACCCGCGCACGGTAGCGCAACCCCATGGAGGCGATGAACTCCCCCTGCCCGGTCGGGCGCCCGAACGCGAATCCGCCGACGTAGCGGTGACCGTCCGGCAGGGTCAGCGTCCCCGGGCCGGTGGCGAGGCCATGCTGGAAACGGCCCTGGAAGATCGTCCCATCCGCGCGACCGCTGCGCCCCGGCCCCTCGGCCCGGCCATCGACGAAGACCGCCTCGGTCCAGTCCGCCGGCTCAGTGCCATCGAACGTTTCAAGAACACCGGCACCGTGAGCGAAGCCGTTGCGGCAGGCGCCGCTCCAGCGGACGGACCTCCCCCGGCTCGGATCAGGGTCGCGGACGCGGCAGCCGCTGACCGGGTCGGTCAGAACCCGCTCCGCCGTTTGCCGCTCCTTCCCTTGGACGGGGCACGACAGGAACGCGCCCAGCGACAGGGCCGCCAGTCCGGCGAGCAGGAACCGGGTTCGCATGATCGGACACTCCGCATGCGCGCACAGCCTTGCGCGGGAGCGGATCCAAACACCGTGAGGAGGACGCCGTCTGTGCGCTGCCTCTCACCTCACGCCGGTTTCGTCCAGCGGGCCGCCGCCGTGTCGTCGGACTCCTTGGCCTCCACCCAGCACTCGCCCTCCGGCGTGGCCTCCATCTTCCAGAAGGGCGCCTTGGTCTTCAGCCAGTCGATCAGGAAATGGCAGCTTTCGAAGGCCGCCTCTCGGTGGGCACTGGCGGTGGCGACCAGCACGATGCGGTCGCCCGGCTCCAGCCGCCCGTAGCGGTGGATGATCAGCGCGTCGTCCAGCGGCCAGCGTTCCCGCGCCTCCGCCTCGATCGCCTCCAACTGCCGCTCGGTCATGCCGGGATAATGCTCCAGCGTCATGGCGCTGACGGACTCGCCGCCGGCCATGTCGCGCACCAGCCCGACGAACAGGGTCACCCCGCCGATGCCGGTCTTGCCGCCCGTCATCGCGGCCAGTTCCGCCCCGACGTCGAAATCCTCGCTCTGCACCTTCACCGTCACGGCAACGTTTCCTTCCTCAGCCGCCGGTTACCGGCGGGAACAGGGCCACCTCGTCGCCAGGGCCGACCGGATGGTCGTAGGGCACATGCTCCTGGTTCACCGCGACCTTGACCACCGTGCTGTTGGCGAGCGCGTCGGCGTGCTTCGGGCTGCGGGTCTTCAGCCACTCCACCAGGGCGCCGACGTCCCGGACCTCCGCCGGCAGGTCCACCGTCTCGGTCGCCACGCCGATCTTGGTGCGCAGCCAGGCGAAATAGAGGATCTTCATCACCGAACCTCACTGAAAGGCAGGAAATCCACGATCATCCCCGGCTCGACGCGGGTGATCTCTTCCGGCAGTTCGACGAGCCCGTCGGACTCGACCATCGACGACAGGATGCCCGCCCCGTCGCGCGGGTGCTTGACCGCGGTCAAAATCCCGTCGGCGGCGCGGGCGAGCGTGGCCCGCACATACTCGCGCCGCCCCGCCTTTTTCTTGTAGGTAAAGCCCGCGCGCAGCGGGAACAAGGCGGGCGCCTCGTCGGCCGCCCCCATCAGCCGGAGCAGGATCGGGCGGGCGATGCGCAGGAAGGTGACCATGACCGCCACCGGGTTGCCCGGCAAGCCGACAAAGACGGCGCCCTTGGCCGTCCCCAAAGCCACCGGGCGCCCCGGCTTGATCGCCAGCCGCCAGAAATGCAGGCCGCCCAGAGCCTCCACCGCCGCCTTGACGTGGTCCTCTTCTCCGGTGGACATGCCGCCGGAGGTGATGAGAGCATCGTGCGTCCCCGCTGCGGCCTCCAATGCACCGCGAACGGCGTCGAGCCGGTCGGGCAGGATGCCGAGGTCGGTCACGCGGCAACCGAGCTGGCGCAGCGCGGCGATCAGGGCGAAGCGATTGGCGTCGTAGATGCAGCCCGGCTCCAGTGGCACGCCCGGCTCCCGCACCTCGTCCCCGGTGGAGAAGACGGCGACGCGCAGGGCCGTGCGCACCGTCGCCTCCCGCCGCCCCAGCGAGGCGAGCAGGCCGATGTCCTCCGCCCGCAGCCGGCGTCCGGCGGTCAGGACGGTGCTCCCCTGCGCCATGTCCTCGCCAGCGCGGCGACGGTTGGCGCCGCGGCGGATGCCGGGGGGAATGGCGACAGTGCTCTCCTCCGCCTTGCAGTCCTCCTGCATCAGCACCGTGTCGAAGCCCTCGGGCATCGGGGCGCCGGTGAAGATGCGCACCGCCTCGCCGCGCCGCCCCGGACGGTCCAGCGCGTGGCCCGCGGCGACACGCGCCGTGACCGGCAGCCGCGTGGCGGCGTCGGGCGTCAGGTCGTCGAAGAAGACCGCGTAGCCGTCCACCGCCGAATTGTCGTGCGGCGGCACGTCGAACGGAGCGACGACATCCTCGGCCAACACATGGCCCAGGGCGTCGGCAAGACCGATCCGGCGGGTCGCGGTGACGGGGTGAAGGCGGCCGGAGAGAAGCTCCAGCGCCCGGTCCACCGCCATCATCTCGCCGCCGAAGGCGAAGCAATCATCGCTAAGCTGAGCCATTGCCCTACTCCACCCTGCACACCGCCGTCTCAGACAGCCTGTCCCGTTGCCTTGCACCGGTCCAGCGCGCAACGCTCGATGATGAAGGACGCGATGGCCTCCTCGTCGTTCAGGTCGAAGACGGGCACCCCGGCGTCCGGCACCGGCCCGTCGCTGGCGATCGCGACGATGCTCGGATCGTCGCGTGCGATCAGCGACTTGCCCACCGAGGCGCGCCACACCTCGATCTTCTCGTGCGGCTCGCGCTTGAAGCCTTCGATCAGCAGCAGATCGACCGGCGACAGCTTCGGCAGCAGTTCCGCCAGGGACAGTTCCGGCTCGTCGTTGCGGATCTCGTGCATCAGCGCCCAGCGACGGGGCGAACTGACCAGAACCTCGGTGGCTCCGGCCTCGCGATGGTTGTGGCTGTCCTTGCCGGGGTGATCGATGTCGAAGCCCTTGTGCGCGTGCTTCATGGTCGAAACGGTCAGGCCACGCCGGATCAGCGCCGGGATCAGGCGAACGATCAGCGTCGTCTTGCCGCTGCCGCTCCACCCCGTCAGGCCGAACATCTTCATGGAAGCCCCTATCCTCCGCCTTGCCGCCCATCGCTGTGCGGGCGTTCCCCGGTCACATAGCAGAAACACACGGGCATGCGAACGGACAAACCGGATTTGTGGTCCGCTCTGCCGCCAGCCGGAAAGCCGTTTGCGATAAAAGCGACTCGGCCCAGAAACGCGGCTCAGCCCGGCGTGCGGGCCGGGTTGCCCGGGGTACCCTTCCGGGGCTTGGCCGGCTGGTGGGCCATCATGTGCTTCAGCCCGGCGCGCATGTAATCCCACCCGGTGACGAAGGTGAGGATCGCCGCCACCCACAGGCCCAGCGTGCCGATCAGAGTGACCGGGATGTGGACCGGACCGTAATCGCCGACGATCAGGAAGCCGATCGCCACCATCTGGATCGTCGTCTTCCACTTGGCCATCCAGGTGACCGGCACCCCGACGTTCAGCCCGGCCAGATACTCCCGCAGGCCGGACACCAGAACCTCGCGCAGCAGGATGACCACGGCGGCCAGCACCGACAGCCCGGACAGCCGGGCGAAGGCAACCAGCATGATCAGGGTCGCGGCGACCAGCAGCTTGTCCGCGATGGGGTCGAGGAACTTGCCGATGACGCTTTCCTGCTCCCAGGCGCGGGCCAGATAGCCGTCGAACCAGTCGGTGATGCAGGCCGCAGCGAACAGGGCGCAGGCCGTGTAGGCGGCCCACGCCTCCGGCACGTAGAACAACCCGACCACGACGGGAATCACCGCGATGCGCGACAGGGTGAGCAGGTTCGGCAGGCTGGTCAGCATCGGTCGCAACTCTGGAATCGGGGGAAACGCGCGGCGGGCGGCGTCATTCTAACCGTCTGAATGGAAATGATCGTATATCTTTTTCGCCACTGTCTTGCTGATCCCTTCGACCGACTCCAAATCCGCCAGACCGGCGCGGGAAACGGCGACGGCGCTGCCGAAATGGTGCAGCAGGGCCTTCTTCCGGCTGGGTCCGATTCCGGGAATCTCGTCGATCATCGATTTGCCCAACGCCTTGGTGCGCTTGGCCCGGTGGGTGCCGATGGCGAAGCGGTGCGCCTCGTCCCGCAGCCGTTGCAGGAAATAGAGCACGGGATCGCGCATTTCCAGTTGGAACGGCGCGCGGTCCGGCATGAAGAAGCGCTCACGCCCGGCGTCGCGGTCCGGCCCCTTGGCGATGCCGACCAGCGTCACGTCGTCGATCCCGAGATCGGCCAACACGCCCAGCGCCATGTTGAGCTGCCCGATGCCGCCGTCGATCAGCACCAGATCAGGCCACGTGCCCTGCGTCCGCTCCGGATCCTCCTTGATCGCCCGGCCGAAGCGGCGGGCCATGACCTCGCGCATCATCGCGAAGTCGTCGCCGGCGGCGCCCTCGGTCTTGATGTTGAACTTGCGGTAGGCGTTCTTGATGAAGCCCTCCGGCCCGGCGACGATCATGGCGCCGATGGCGTGGGCGCCCTGGACGTGGGAGTTGTCGTAGACCTCGATCCGCTGCGGCGGGCCGTCCAGCCCGAACACCGTCGCCACCCCGTCGAGCAGCCGTGCCTGCGACGAGCTTTCGGCCAGCCGCCGCCCGTGGGCCTCCCGCGCGTTGGTCAGGGCGTGTTCGACGATGCGGCGCTTGTCGCCCCTCTTGGGCGCGGCCAGCTCCACCCGGTGGCCGGCACGCAGCGCCAGGGCCTCGGTCAGCAGTTCCTGCTCCGGCAGGTCGTGGCTGACCAGGACGAGGCCGGGGGCCGCCTTGTTCTCGTAGAACTGGGCGATGAAGGCGGCCAGCACCTCCGGGGTCTCGGCGCTCTTGTCGTGGCTGGGGAAGTAGGCGCGGTTGCCATAGTTGCGCCCGCCGCGGAAGAAGAACACCTGCACGCAGGTCATCCCGCCCTCCGCGTAGGCGGCGATCACGTCGGCGTCCTCGACCACCCCTTCGACGTTGATGTCCTGGTGCGCCTGCACCGCGGTCAGCGCACGGATACGGTCGCGGTAGCGGGCGGCGGTCTCATAGTCGAGATTCTCCGCCGCCTTGGTCATCTCCGCGACGAACTCCGTCTGGATGTCGCGGCTCTTGCCCGACAGGAAGGCGCGGGCCTGATCGACCTGCGCCTGATACTCCGCCGGGCTGACCCGCTCCACGCAGGGCGCGGTGCAACGCTTGATCTGGTACTGCAGACAGGGCCGCGTGCGCGCGGCGAACACCGTGTCGGCGCAGTTGCGCAGCAGGAAGGCGCGCTGAAGCGCGGTGATCGTCCGGTTGACCGCCCCCGCCGAGGCGAAAGGACCGAAATAGTCGGCGTCGCGCGACCGCGCGCCCCGGTGCTTGGTCAGCTGCGGGTAGTCGTGGTCCTTGGTGATCATGATGTGCGGGAAGGTTTTGTCGTCCCGCAGCAGCACGTTGTAGCGCGGCATCAGCCGCTTGATCAGGTTCGATTCGAGGAGCAGCGCCTCGACCTCGGTGTGGGTCGTGACGAACTCCATGGTTTCCGTTTCCGACACCATGCGCTGCAGCCGCACGGGCAGGCGGTTGACCTGGGTGTAGTTGAACACCCGCCGCTTCAGGTTCTTGGCCTTGCCGACATAGAGCACGGCCCCGTCGCCCGCCAGCATGCGGTAGACGCCGGGCGTCTGCGGCAGGGTCTTCAGGTGGTCGCGGATCACCTCCGCCCCCCGGGCGAGATCGGCGGGGCGCCGTCGCGGGCGTGGCGTCTTGTCCACGCCTTGGGTATCCGCGCTTGGTGCGTCGGCGCCCAGAAGGTCGGCGCCGTCCGTCTCCGGGAGGATGAGGTCCGTGGGGGTGTCTGCGGTATCGGCCATGTCTCGAATGTCGTCGGGTCCGGGGAGGGGGTCAACCACCCCCTGTCCTGAATGGTTAAGACGAACGATCCACCTCTTCGGTGGACATCCGTCGGGATATCCACGAATCCTGTGGATAAGTGTGTCAATAACCCAAGGGTTACCCCAGTGGAACCAAGGCGGCCCAAGGGATTCCAAAGCTATGCATAAAAATTGGGCATTTCACGTAAGGTATTGTTTTTATTGGAGACCCCCCGAGTCAAGTCGGCACTTTGGCGCTGCGCCGCTATTTTTGCGGATCGTGCAAACAGCCCCTTGCGCCGATGAGGCCGGATGTGTACAACGCGCGGTCCTCTTGCCGGGGCGCCCAACCCACCAAGGGGTTGTCCGCTGAACGGCCAGACGGTCCCTTGCCGAACCGTCTATTCCGTTGGCACGAATCCCAAGGACGGCTGCGCCCATCCCAAATGCTCGCCACCGTCGAGCGCGACCATTTGCCCGGTGACCGACGGCGCGTCGATAAGGAAGCGCAAAGCCGCGCAGATCTCTTCCGGCGAGGGGCCGCGCCTCAGCGGAGTCGCTTCACGCTGTGCGGCGAACTCCTCATCCGTCTGCCGGACATTTTTCAACGTCGGGCCCGGCCCGATCGCGTTGACCCGGATGCGCGGGGCGAGTGCCATGGCGAGCGTCTGGGTCAACGTCCACAGGCCGGCCTTCGACAGGGTGTAGGAGATGAAATGCGGGGTGAGGTTCCACACCCGCTGATCAATCATATTGACGATCAACCCCTCCGCGTCGCCCGGCACCTGAGCCGCGAAGGCTTGGCTCAACACGAAGGGAGCGCGAAGATTCGCCTCTATGTGGCGGTCCCAGGACTCGCGGGTCACATCCCCCACCTCGTCCCGTTCGAAGCGGGAGGCGTTGTTGACCAGCAGCGACAGCGTGCCCAGCCGCTCGACGGCTTCGGGCACCAGCGCCTGCGCGTCCATCTCGCGCTCCAGATCGGCCTGAAGCGCCACGGCAACGCCACCCTGCCCGACGATCTGCGTCACCACCGCGTCGGCCTCGCTGCGGGAATGCCCGAAATGCACGCCCACACGCCAGCCACGCACCGCGAGATCGAGCGCGATGGCGCGTCCGATCCGCTTTCCCGCCCCGGTGACCAGGGCCGCTTTCCGCTTGATCTCCACCATGCCGCCATAGGTACCTTGCCGCCCGTTCCGGTCAAGGGGTTCCCTCCGGGTCAAGGACCGGACCGGTGAAAGACAGGCGGAGCGGGGCGCGACCATGCTGAGAGAAGCATTCGAGTATCTGACCACACCCTGCCCGCCCTTGTCCCGGCGCTACGGCTATCTGGCGGAAGCGGTGGCTCTCGGCGCGCGCCACCGGCGCCAGCGGCAGGCCTGGGCGCCCCACGTCGATGCCTGCCGCCGCTTCGTCCAGGAAGCCGCCGAACGGGCACCGCGGGGCGGCCGGGCGCTGGTGGCGGGGTCCGGCTTGCTGATCGAGGTTCCGCTGGCGATGCTGGCCGAACGATTCGGCGAGGTGGTGCTGGTCGACATGGTTCACACCCACAGCGCTCGTCTGAAGGCGCGACGCCATGCCAACGTCCGCCTGCTCACCCTCGACGTCACCGGAGTGTTGGCGCCGCTGGATGCCGCTCTCTCTGATGGCTCACCGCTTCCCTCACCGTCACCGCCGGACCTTCCAGGGGAGCGATTCGCCTTCGCCCTCTCCTGCAATCTCCTGTCCCAACTCCCTCTCCTGCCATTGGACGCCGTCGACCGCAAGGCACCGAACACGCCGGAGGCTGAGCGGGAACGCTTCGCCCGAACCCTTGCGCACAGCCACCGCTTTTGGCTTGCCAGCGTCGCCGAACAGGCCACGCTCTTCACCGATACGGAAAGTCTCTGGTTGGAGGACGGCCTGGTTCAGGAGCGTGAGGACTCGCTCTGGGGGCTCGACCTCCCTCACCCCGACCGGACCTGGGACTGGGACATCGCTCCGGCTCCGGAGGAGGACCGTCGGCGCAGCCTGCGTCACCGGGTCGGCGCTTGGCTCAATCTCGCAATCCCAACTGGGACCTGACGGTGTGGCAGGCGTCGCTCCCCGCCGTGAATTCGCGGCACACCAGGGGGCGATGCTCATAGACGCTGCAAAAGACGGACTCGCCGAGGGTCCCCATCAGCGCCGCACAGCGATTGCCGTTGCACCGCATGCGTCCGTCCTCCTTCAGGTGCTCCATGATTTCATCGCCGTCCCAATCCCCGATGAAGGTGGGCCACTCCCAGGAGTAGGCGCAGCAGGCCCCGCAGCTTTCGCAATCCGGTACGTCACCAGCCATTGGTAAGCATGCCCCCGTTTTTCGTCGCTCGTCGCCCAAACACGACGAAAAACCGGCGCCTTCCGTTGGGGAAAGCGCCGGCCTTGCCGTTCATGAAGCCGATTGTCAAGTGTGTTTGAAACCCATCCATCCAAGTCCTTGATGGCTTGGCGTGTGCCGTGGTGACCTGGCGGCGACCTACTCTCCCACGTCTTAAGACGCAGTACCATCGGCGCTGAGGCGTTTCACGGCCGAGTTCGGAATGGGATCGGGTGTTGGGAGCCTCGCCATGACCACCAGGTCACCAAGGCACACGCGAACCATCCGGACCGGACGGGCGGGTTTCGTTAAGTTTGAGGACGTCTGCTCTTGTTCTTTGCGGTGTTGGCTCGTGCGTCCAGGGCTTGCCGCTGCGCGCGGGCCGCCTGCTGGTAAGGATCAAGCCTTTCGAGCGATTAGTAAGGCTCAGCTTCAGGCGTTGCCGCCCGTCCACATGCCTCCTATCGACGTGATGGTCTGTCACGGCTCTCAAGGGAGTTCTGGTTTTGAGGTGGGTTTCCCGCTTAGATGCTTTCAGCGGTTATCCCGTCCATACTTAGCTACCCGGCCATGCCACTGGCGTGACAACCGGTGCACCAGAGGTATGTCCATCCCGGTCCTCTCGTACTAGGGACAGATCCTCGCAAAACTCCGACACCCACGGCAGATAGGGACCGAACTGTCTCACGACGTTCTAAACCCAGCTCACGTACCACTTTAATCGGCGAACAGCCGAACCCTTGGGACCTGCTCCAGCCCCAGGATGTGATGAGCCGACATCGAGGTGCCAAACGACTCCGTCGATATGGACTCTTGGGAGTCATCAGCCTGTTATCCCCGGCGTACCTTTTATCCGTTGAGCGATGGCCCGTCCACGTGGGACCACCGGATCACTATGGCCGACTTTCGTCTCTGCTCGACTTGTCTGTCTTGCAGTCAGGCGGGCTTATGCCATTGCACTCGTCGAGCGATTTCCGACCGCTCTGAGCCCACCATCGCGCGCCTCCGTTACACTTTGGGAGGCGACCGCCCCAGTCAAACTACCCGCCATGCAGGGTCCCGGCTCCGGATCAACGGAGCGCGGTTAGATGCCAGAGACCTCAAGGGTGGTATTTCAAGGATGGCTCCACCCGAGCTGGCGCCCGGGCTTCCTAGCCTCC
>NZ_CBCOOP010000002.1:710000-1270288 GCF_965111635.1 Azospirillum sp. Marseille-Q6669
TGCATGTGGCGCTGCTCGGCATTCTGAAGGCCGGCGCGGCCTATCTGCCCTTCGACGCCGACGCGCCCGCCGAACGCGTGGCGGTCAGTCTTGCCGACTGCGCCGCGCCGGCCGTCCTGGTGGACACCGTAACCGCGTCGAAGGCGACCGGGCTCTCCGTGCCGGCGCTGCGGCTGGAGGATATGAACTGTGATGACGAGCGTGCGCCCGATCTGCGCGCGGAGGGCGTCACCCGGGATCATCCGGCCTACGCGATCTACACCTCGGGCTCCACCGGCAAGCCCAAGGGCATCGTCATCAGCCACGCCAACATCTGCCACTACCTGCGCGCCGCCAACTGCCTGTACGGCATCACCGGCGAGGATGTCGCCTTCCAGGGCGCGTCTGTGGCCTTCGACCTGTCGCTTGAGGAGATCTTCGTGCCGTATCTGGTCGGCGCGACGCTCTGGGTGGCGAGCCGGCAAGTGCTGGACGAGGCCGACCGGCTGGCCGACGTGCTGAACGACGCTGGGATCACCGTGCTGGACACCGTGCCCACCCTGCTCGCCATGCTGCCCAAGGACGTGCCCAGCCTGCGCATTGTCATCCTGGGCGGCGAATCCTGCCCGCCCGCGGTGGCCGCGCGCTGGTGCCGCCCGGGTCGGACGATCTTCAACAGCTATGGCCCGACGGAGGCGACCGTCGTCGCCACCGTGGCCGAGGTTCACCCGGACGAGCCGGTCACCATCGGCCGGCCGATTCCGAACTACAGCTGCTATGTGGTGGACGAGGCGATGGCGCTGGTCGCCCCCGGCACCCAGGGCGAGTTGCTGATCGGCGGGCCAGGAGTGGCGCAGGGCTATCTGGGGCGTCCGGATCTGACCGCCGAGAAGTTCATCCGCAACAGCTTCGCCATCCACGGCAACGACCCGGTGCTCTACCGCTCCGGCGACGCGGTGAGCGTCGATCCGAACGGCAACCTGCTGTTCCACGGCCGCATCGACGACCAAGTCAAGATCCGCGGCTTCCGGCTGGAACTGGGCGAGATCGAGGCCAAGCTGACCGACATGGCCGGCGTGAATCAGGCCACCGTGGTGCTGCGCAACGACAACGGGCTGGACCGGCTGGTCGCCTTTCTGGTGCCGCAGGCCGGCGCCGCGCTGGACAAGACGGCGCTGCGCGACCAGTTGCGCGCCCAGTTGCCGAGCTACATGGTGCCGTCGCATTTCGAGGTGACGGACCGCCTGCCCCGCCTGACCTCCGGCAAGGCTGACCGCAAGGCGCTGCAGGCTGCCCCGCTGACCGACGACACCGGCCCCGGCGAGCAGGACGAGCCGCAGACCCCGACGGAGGCCGCCCTGTTGGAAGCCGCCAAGCGCGTCTTCCCCGGTCAGGCGGTGCCGCTGGAAGCCGACTTCTTCATGGATCTGGGCGGGCATTCGCTGCTCGCCGCGCGGTTCGTGTCGGCGGTGCGGGAGACCCGGCATCTCGACGGGCTGACCCTGCAGGACGTCTATGGCGCCCGCAGCCTGCGCGCCATGGCCGAGCGGCTGGACGCCCGCGCGCCGCACGGCGGCAATGGCGGCGGGGCGGAGCGCAAGGACCGCTCCTTCACGCCGCCGCCCCTGATCCGCCGCTTCCTCTGCGGGGCGGCGCAGGCGGCGGCCCTGCCCTTCATCCTGGCGCTGATGACGGCGCAGTGGCTCGGCGTCTTCGTCAGCTACATGCTGCTGTCAGGCGAAGACGCGAATTTCCTTCAGGAAATCGCCACGCTGCTCGGCGTCTATATGATCATCAACGCGGCCACGGTGGTGATCGCCGTCGCGGCCAAGTGGCTGGTCATCGGGCGGACGAAGCCCGGGCGTTACCCGCTGTGGGGCGCCTATTATTACCGCTGGTGGCTGGCGCAGCGCTTCATCAGCCTCGTCCACCTGAAGTGGTTCCAGGGCTCGCCGGTCATGCGGGTCCTCCTGCGCGCGCTCGGCGCCAAGGTGGGCGACGAGGCGCTGATCGGCGAGTTCGAGTCCGGGGCCATCGACCTCGTGACCATCGGCGCCGGCGCTTCGATCGGCGGCAAGGTGAAGCTGGCGAACGCCGAGGTGATCGGGAACGAGCTGGTCATCGGTGCGGTGGACATCGGCGCGGACGCCTATATCGGGACGTCTTGCGTCATCGGCATGGACGCGGTGGTCGGTCACGGCACGGAGCTGGCCGACCTGACCGCCCTGCCCGCCGGCGCACGCACCGGCGCCTATGAGCGCTGGGACGGTTCGCCCGCCCGCCGCATCGGCAGCGTCGATCGGGCGGAATTGCCCGCCCCGGCGACCGCCGGACGGCGGCGCCGCGGGCTGAACGCCGCCTTTTACACGGCGATGCTGCTCGCCCTGCCGCCGATCTCGCTGATGCCGATCTTCCCGGCCTTCTACCTGTTCGACAATCTGGACGGGGTGCTGGGGTCGGTGTTCGGAGTCAGCTACCTCTATTACCTGCCGCTGATCGCTTGGCCGACCGCCATGGCGCTGGTCGCGGTGACGGTCTGCATGATCGCTGCCGTGCGCTGGATCGTCCTGCCGCGCGTCGAGGCCGGCACCTACTCGGTGCACAGCGGCTTCTACCTGCGCAAATGGATGGTGGCGCTGTCCACCGAGGTGATGCTCGACACGCTCAGCTCGCTCTACGCCACGGTCTACATGCGGGCGTGGTACCGGCTGATGGGCGCCAAGATCGGCAAGGACGCGGAGATCTCGACCAACCTCGCCGGGCGCTACGACCTCGTCGAGATCGGCGAGAAGTGCTTCATCGCCGACGAGGTGGTTCTGGGCGACGAGGACATTCGCCGCGGCTGGATGTTCCTGAAGCCGGTGAAGACCGAGGCGCGCGTGTTCGTCGGCAACGACGCGGTGGTTCCGGCGGGGGCCTGCATCCCCACCGGCTCCCTGATCGGCATCAAGTCGAAGCCGCCCGCCAACGAGGCGATGTCCGCCGGGGAGACGTGGTTCGGCAGCCCGCCGATCAAGCTGCCGGTGCGCCAGCGCTTCGACGGTGTCGGCGCCAACTGGACCTATGAGCCGTCCAAGGCCCGACGTCTGGGCCGCGCGGTGTTCGAGGCCTTCAGCCTGTCGATGCCGACGATGCTGTTCATCACCTTCGGCACGCTGGCGGTGGAGCTGTTCGCCCCGGCCATCCTGGAGCAGCGTTACGGCGCTTTCCTGGCGCAGTTCCTGGCGGTCAGCGTCGCCATCCCGGTGGCGATGGTCGCGGTGGTCATTCTGGTGAAGTGGCTGCTGATGGGCCGCTACACGCCCACCGTGAAGCCGATGTGGTCCTGGTGGGCCATGAAGACCGAAGCGGTGGCTGTGCTCTACTGGGGCCTTGCCGGCAAGGTGCTGCTCGACCATCTGCGCGGCACGCCGATGCTGCCCTGGGTGCTGCGCCTGTTCGGCACCAGGTTCGGCGAGGGCGTCTTCATGGACACCACCGACATCACGGAGTTCGACTGCGTCTCGGTCGGTGACCACAGCGCGGTGAACGCCCTGTCGGCCCTGCAGACCCACCTCTACGAGGACCGCGTGATGAAGGTCGGCTGCGTGAAGGTCGGCCGCGGCGTTACCATCGGCGCCGGGTCCACCGTGCTGTACGACACCAGCGTCGGCGATTACGCCCATCTCGGCCCGCTGACCCTGGTCATGAAGGGCGAGGAAATTCCGGCACACACGGAATGGGCCGGCGCCCCGGCGGAGCCGGTCGTCGAGGGTCAGCCCGAGTTGACGGCTCAGTTCAAGAGCGCTGCGTAAGGTCTTGCCCGTGTTGGTGTGTTGCGGCCCGGCTTCCAGCGCTTCGGTGGTGGGTCCGGGCCGCATCGTTTCCGGGCCGAGGTCAGACCCTTTCCTTAACGCCGCAGGGCGTTCCGTTCCCGTTGTGCGCCGGGCGCAGGGGTGTATAACGGTGCGCGAGCGTGGCCCTGGCCCTTTTGCGCGCTCCAACGCGCCGCATCGGGGCCTGTGACCCAAAAACAGGAAGGAAGCCCCCCGAATGCCCGATGACATCAGCCCCGCCCGCGGCGCCGCGACGCTGTTTCCGCTGGCCAAGGACGACACGACCTACCGCAAGCTGACCTCGGATCACGTCTCGGTCGTCGAGTTCGACGGCGAGCAAATCCTGAAGGTGGAACCGGAGGGCCTGCGCCTGCTGGCCGAAGAGGCCTTCAAGGATATCAACCACCTGCTGCGTCCCGGCCATCTCGGCCAGATCCGCGCGATCCTCGACGATCCGGAAGCCTCGCCGAACGACAAGTTCGTGGCGCTCGATCTGCTGAAGAACGCCAACATTGCCGCTGCCGGCACGCTGCCCATGTGCCAGGACACCGGCACCGCCATCATCATGGGCAAGAAGGGCCGCCGCGTCTTCACCAAGGGTGGCGACGAGGCCGCGCTGTCGGAAGGCGCCCGCGACGCCTACCTGAAGCGCAACCTGCGCTACAGCCAGCTCGCCCCGATCTCCATGTACGAAGAGAAGAACACCCGCAACAACCTGCCGGGCCAAGTCGAGATCTACGCCGAGGGTGAGGACGCCTACAAGTTCCTGTTCATGGCCAAGGGCGGCGGGTCGGCCAACAAGACCTTCCTGCATCAGGCCACCCCGTCGGTGCTGGCGCCGGACCGGCTGCTGAAGTTCCTCGAGGACAAGATCCGTTACCTCGGCACCTCGGCCTGCCCGCCCTACCACCTCGCCATCGTCATCGGCGGCCTGTCGGCGGAGCAGAATCTGAAGACGGTGAAGCTGGCCTCGGCCCGCTACCTCGACAACCTGCCGACCGAGGGCGGCGAGGACGCGCACGCCTTCCGTGACCTCGCCATGGAGGCGGAGGTGCACAAGCTGACCCAGACCATGGGCATCGGCGCGCAGTTCGGCGGCAAGTATTTCTGCCACGACGTCCGCGTCATCCGCCTGCCGCGCCACGGCGCCTCCATGCCGATCGGCGTCGGCGTGTCCTGCTCGGCCGACCGTCAGGCGGTGGGCAAGATCACCAAGGACGGCATCTTCCTGGAGCAGCTGGAGACCGATCCGGCCAAGTACCTGCCGGAGATCACCGACGGCGATCTGGCCGGCGAGGTGGTGAAGATCGATCTCAACCAGCCCATGAGCGAGATTCTCGCCACGCTGAAGCAGTATCCGATCCGCACGCGCCTGTCGCTGACCGGCCCGCTGATCGTCGCCCGCGACCTTGCCCACTCCAAACTGCGTGCGCGGCTGGACGCCGGCGAGCCGCTGCCCGACTATTTCAAGAACCACCCCATCTATTACGCCGGTCCGGCCAAGACTCCGGAAGGCTATGCCTCGGGCTCCTTCGGTCCGACGACCGCCGGGCGCATGGACAGCTTCGTCGAGCAGTTCCAAGCGGCGGGCGGCTCGATGGTCATGCTGGCCAAGGGCAACCGCAGCCCGGAGGTGACCGCGGCCTGCCAGAAGCACGGCGGCTTCTATCTGGGCTCCATCGGCGGCGCCGCGGCCCGTCTGGCTCAGGACTGCATCAAGAAGGTGGAGTGCGTCGAGTATCCGGAACTCGGCATGGAGGCCATCTGGCGCATCGAGGTCGAGGACTTCCCGGCCTTCATCATCGTCGATGACAAGGGCAACGACTTCTTCAAGGAATTGAAGCTGGCGTAACCGGTGGCGCGCCCCGTTTCCCTTCCCCGCCCGGCGGGGAGGGAGACGGGGGGCGCAACGGCTCAATCATCCGCGTAGGGGTTCTTCTGCTTCCGCAGCAGCAGCCGCACCGGCACGCCCGGCAGGTCGAACGTCTCGCGCAGATGGGCGATCAGGTAACGCTGGTAGCTTTCCGGCAGATCGAGCGGCTTGTTCACGAACAGCGCCACCGTCGGCGGGCGCGCCTTCACCTGAGTGGCGTAGCGGATCTTCACGCGCCGGCCTTCGACCAGGGGCGGCGGGTGGTGATCCAGCACGCCCTCGATCCAGCGGTTGAGCTGGGCGGTCGGGATGCGGCGGTTCCACTGCCCATAGGTCGACAGGATCGAGTCGAGCAGCGTGTCCAGCTTCTTGCCCTGAAGGGCGGAGATGGTCACGACCTCCACGCCCTTGATCTGGGCCAACGCGGCCTGGAGCTTGTCCTCGACCTGGCGCAGGGCCATGGCGCGGTCGTCCACGGCGTCCCACTTGTTCAGCGCGATGACCAGAGCACGGCCCTCTTCCACCACGGTGCGGGCGATGGTCAGGTCCTGCTTGTCGAGAATCTGGTTGGCATCGACCACAAGGAGGACGACTTGCGCCATGCGGACCACGCGCAGGGCGTCGGCGACGGCCAGCTTCTCCACCTTGGCATCGACGCGGGCGCGCCGGCGCATGCCGGCGGTGTCGACGAGACGGAACTTGCGGCCCCGCCATTCCCAATCGACGCTGATGGCGTCGCGAGTCATCCCGGCCTCGGGGCCGGTCAGCACGCGCTCCTCGCCGATCAGGGCGTTCAGCAGGGTGGACTTGCCGACGTTCGGCCGTCCGACGATGGCAATCTGGATCGGGCGGGCACGCTCCTCGTCGGTTTCCGGCTGGTCGCCAACGGGCAGTTCCTCTTCACCCTCCCCCTTGACGGGGGCCGAAGCCTTCTCGACCGCCTCCGGTTCCGGCGGGGCGTAGGGCAGCAGGGCCTGGACCAGATCGGCCATGCCCTCGCCATGCTCCGCCGACAGCGCGAGAGGGTCGCCCAGGCCGAGCTCGAAGGCTTCATAGAGTCCGGTCATCCCCACCTTGCCTTCCGCCTTGTTGGCGACGAGGATGACGGGGGTCTTGCTCTTGCGCAACAGGGCCGCGAAGTGGCGATCCAGGGGCGTGATGCCGGTACGGGCGTCCACGATGAACAGCGCCACGTCGGCGCGTTCCAAGGCGCGTTCGGTCTGGCGGCGCATCCGCGCCTCCAGGCTGTCGTCGGTGACGTCCTCCAGGCCGGCGGTGTCGACCACGGTGAAGGACAGCCCGCCCACGCGGGCGGGGGCCGAGCGCCAGTCGCGCGTCACGCCGGGCGTGTCGTCGACCAGCGCCAGCTTCTTGCCGGCCAAACGATTGAAGAGAGTCGATTTGCCGACATTCGGCCGACCGACGAGAGCAACGGTAAAGGACATCGGGCCGGGGGCCTTATAAAGAACCAAGGATGGCGATCAGCGGTACGCCACCAACGTACCGTTCTCGCCCAGGACATATAGGGTGTTGTTCGCCACGACCGGAGGCAAATAGGTGGAGGCCGGCAGCGAATAGCGGGTCAGCACCTGCCCGTCGGCGGGCGACAGGGCGAGCATCTGGCCGTTCGACCCGGTGACGTAGAGCTTGCCGCCGGCCAGGACCGGACCGGACCAGGTGATCGGCCCCTTCTTGTCCTCCGGATCGGTGAACTGGGCGAGTTGCGCGACCCAACGGGCGTGACCGGCCTGACGGGTCAGGGCGACCAGTTCCGAATCGTTGGTGACGACGAACAGATAGTCGCCGGCGATCCAGGGGGTCTGGGTGCCGCCGATCTCGGCTTCCCACAGGCGGATGCCGATGCGCTCGTCGATGGCGATCATGCGGCCGGAATGGCCGATCGCGTAGACGACGCCGCGGTCGATCACCGGCAGGCCGCGGATGTCGGCGAGGCTGCTCAGGGCGCCGCTGCGGCGGATCGCCGCCAAGCTCTCCTGCCACGCCACGCGCCCGTTCTCCGGACGCAGGCCGTACAGCTCGCCGGAGGAGTAAGGGGCGACGATCAGGGTCGGCGAGGCCGCCGGGCTGACGGCGCCCAGCAGGCCCGCCGTCTCCAGAATGCCCTGATGCGACCACTGCACGGCACCGTCGGAGGCCGACAGGGCTGTGAGCTGGTTGTCCAGCGTCAGGACGAGGACGCGCCCGCCCTCAACCGTCGGCGCGCCGCGGACCGGGCCCGGCACGCGCTTGCGCCAGATGATCGAGCCGTTGGCGGGATCGAGCGCGACCACCTCGCCGAAACCGGTGGCCGCGAAGACGCGCCCGTCAGCGAAGGCGACACCGCCGCCGCTGGCGCCGCCGCGCTCCTTCTCCGGCTTGGTGTCGATGCGCCAGAGCTGGCGCCCGGTGCGCTCGTCCAGGGCGGCGACGTGCGAGTCGGCGTCCATGGCGAAGATACGTCCGTCGGCGATGACCGGCGTCGCCAGAAGCGAGCGGGAGCTGCTGGCCCCCGTGCCAACGTCGCCGCGCCACGCCTCGGCGGGGGTAGCCGACAGAGCGAGGTTGCCGCCGGCGTGTTCCGGCGTGCCGCCGGGCTGCGCCCAAGCCGGGTTGGCGACGGCGGTCGGCAGAGCGACCGGTGTGCCGACCAGCCGCTGGTCGACCTCGACCTTGCGCTCGCGGGTCAGGACGGAAACCCGCTCGCCCGGCAGGGGCGGATCGGGGGTCTTGCCGAACCACCCGCTGACGGTGTCGCAGCCGCTGAGCAGCACGGCGAGCAGCGGGGCGGAGAGCAGAGCGGTGCGCAGGGAGGGGCGCTTCGCGGTGGGGTGCGCGGTCGGTGCGGCCATGGGAATGCGGGTCATCAGCTCTTGCCGTAGAGGGTGGCGAGATCGGCGGCGCGCGACCGGACGCCGGCCGGAGCCTGCGAGTCGTCGGCCAATTGCTGGAACAGGGTGCGCGCACGCTCCTTGTCCCCGGCGCGGGCGGCGAGCACGGCGCTCATCTCGCGGGCGGAGAAGCGCCAGGGATTGGCATCCGCCGTCAGAGGCTGGAGCCGCGCCTGAAGCTGGGCCGGATCGCCGGATTCGAGTTGGTGCATCACCGAGAGCAGGGCCGCCAGTTCGCGGTAGACCGCGGCGGCGCCGGCGTTGTTGGACAGCGTGTCGTAGACGGCCACGGCCTCCGCGGTCTTGCCCTCGCGGGCCAGCAGGGCGGCGGCGTTCAACTGGGCCAGCGCGGCCATGCCGGGGTCGGACTTGGCGGCGAAGGCGGCCAGGGCCTCGACGCCCTTGTCCGGCCCCTGGGCGGCCTGGGACAGGGCGGCGGCCAATGCCGTCGTCCCGCTCTCCTTCTGCGATTGCTGCCAGTTGCGCCAGGCCACCGTGCCGCCCGTCGCGGCGACGACCGCCAGCGCGGCCGCCAGCATGATGCCGCCGTAGCGCTTGAACACGCGCTCCATGCGGTCGCGGCGCAGATCCTCGTCGACTTCGCGGAAAATATCGCTCATGGCTCTACAGCGGCATCCTACGGCACGAAAACCGTTACAGCGGAGATTGCGCCCGCGCGCGGCTGCGGCGGGCGGTTCTGATGGTTCAAAGGGCCGGATAGCATTGGGCGCCGCACGCGGTCAAGGCGCAACGGCGCCCATCCGGGTATTAAGGCTGCGCTTTGGGCGGAATCAGGCCGGATTCCGCCATTTGATCAAGCAGCCCATGCTGGGGATCTGGTCGGTCGGCCCCTGCCCCGTCTGGGCGATGCGGACCATCGCGTGGAACAGTTCGCGCGGGGCGTCGGGGATCGGTTCGCGTTTGGAGGCGTCCAGCCGGCCGCGGTACTGGAGACACAGGTCGGCGTTGAAGCCAAAGAAGTCGGGCGTGCAGACCGCGCCGTAGGCCCGCGCCACCTCCTGCGTCTCGTCGAGCAGATAGGGGAAGGTGAAGCCATGCTCCGCCGCGAAACGCTTCATGTTGTCGAAGCCGTCCTCGGGATAGGCGTCGGTGTCGTTCGACATGATGGCGACGGCGCCGATGCCGTGGGCTCTCAGCGCGTTGACCTCTTCGACGATTCGCCCGATCACCGCCTTCACATAGGGGCAGTGGTTGCAGATGAACATAACCAGCGTGCCGCTTGGTCCCTGGACGTCGGCCAGGCTGTAGGTCTTTCCATCGGTTCCCTTCAGGCTGAAATCCTCCGCCTTCCGGCCGAAGTCGCACACCGGGGTTTCCGCCGCCATCGCTGTCTTTCCTCCTTCTGGACCCTCGGACGCGCCGCCGGCGCGGGTTCGGGCATGAGTATATGAGGTGAGGCGAAAGCCGGAATCGAAAAGGCCGCGGCGGCACCTTGTTCGTGCCTGCTCGCGGCCCTGTCGGTCTCCAACCCGGTTTTTTGTTTCCCGCCCTGCCCCGTGACCTTCGGACCCGCCCCTTTACGAGGCCATGGCGGCGGCGGCGATCACCGCCTGGGTGCGGTTCTTGACGCCCAGCGACTTGAAGATCGCCGTGACGTGGATCTTCACCGTGCCCTCGGACAGGCCGAGTTCGTAGGCGATCTGCTTGTTCGACTTGCCCGCCCGCAGGCAATCCAGGACTTCCCGCTGGCGCTGGGTCAGGCCGTAGGCGCTGCGATCCGCGCCGTCCAGGCGACTGCGGCGCGGCGCGGCGTCGGAGGCCGCCGTCGCTGCGGTGAGCGCGCCGGGGGGCACATAGATGCCGCCGGAGAAAACGAGGTTCAGCGCGCCCATCATCACCTTGACGCTGCTCGACTTCGGAATGTAGCCGGTGGCCCCGTGGTCGAGCGCGCCGCGAATGTCGTTCAGTGCCTCGGAGGCGGAGATCACCACCACCGGAACGCCCGGCTGGAGGCTCTGCACCTCGCGCAGCCCGTCGAAGCCCGGCCAGTTCGGCATATGCAGGTCCATCAGCACCACGTCGAACCCGCCGCCAACGCGGCATTGCTGAACAACCTCGTCGAAGGTGCCCGCCTCAACGAAGATCGCGTCCCCGTGAAGCTGCTCCAAAAGACGGCGCAGGCCTTCACGAAAAAGGAGATGGTCGTCACCGATCAGAATTTTCATGGCCCCGTCCGCCTTCGTTTTTCCCGTTGCTTCGGATCAGCCCTCCCGGACTAACCGGGCCACCCCGTTGGCGATCCAACTACCCTTTCGCCCCGTGGCTTGAAGAACTGCTACCACATTCGGAAGAGAGCCAATATCCGGACAAGGGCCATAGGTCATTTGCGGCGCGGAAAGGCCCTCCGATACAGCGAAGGCCGACTGAACAAAGCAAGAACTATTACCTTTTAACTATTTCTTTGCACGAAAGAAAGGGGAAGCGCAATTTTTTCCATGTTTGGTTGTTCAGGATGCGAACGTCACGATGTCCACCCTGGAAAACATCCGGCGCGCGTGAAGGATCGACGCCTATGATCGAAATGCGTGAAAACCTATCCCATCGGCGCAACACGTTGTACGGATGGCCAGTCCTTTTCCTGTGCGAATGCGCCACCTTGCGACACGTACCTGTACTGGCCTTTCAGTGCGGTCCGTCACAAAAGAGTTATCGCTTGGAGTGATCCGGTCACCATTCAGATGCGCTTGACGATCTTGAGTGATCGTCTATCGTTTGATTTACGTGTTACACGCCTAATTTATAAACTGTTTATCACAGTGTCAAGTTTTTTTCCAGGTTTGATGGATATATGCCTGAAATTCGATGCAGTCTTTAAACGAAACCACTTACGCGAAGACACAGAGCGCCGACGAATTGAGAGCACGAGACAAGCCTAAAACACAGGCGGCGATAATGCCCGACAAGGGCCTGCCGTGGATGCCTCCTCCAAACAGAGCTGACCCATGCAAATGAACCATGAGTACGCCCAAGAGAAAGCATCGCACTCGACCCGCAACGCGGTGACCCCCATGCACGTCTGCCTGATTCTCGACAACAATTCCCTGACCGACACCGTGGTGCAGGCGCTCGACCGGGCCGGTCGCCATCGTGTGACCGTCTTCCACGACATATCGGAACTGACGCAGAGCACGCTGACGCCCGATGCGATCCTGATCGGCCTTCAGCAGTTCACCGCGCTGCGCGAGAACGAACCGATGGTGTATCTGCGGCTGTCACGCCGGTCGCGGATCGTCGTGGTGCTGTCGTCGCGGGAGTTGCTGGACGCCGCACACATCCTGGCCTTCGCCGATGCGTGGGTGTTCGAGGACATCAACGTGGACCGCATCAACGAGCTGTTGGATCTGGGGCTGGAAGGGCACTGTCTGATGCCCAAGCAGTTCCTGTCCCGGCTGGGCGTCGATGAGATTCGGCTGACCCTGCTGCCGCGGCTGTCGGAACCGGAGTTCGAGACCCTGCGCTTGCTTGGCCAGGGGCTGAACAACCGGACGATCGCCAACCAGCTCGATCTGTCCGAGGCGGTGATCAAGTCGATGGTGCGCAGTGTCCTGTCCAAGCTGCACTTCCGCAACAGAACGGAGGCCGGCGTCTTTGCCGCGCGACAGCAGGGCGCGTTGCAATCCGCCCGGGAAGGCATGGTGCCGCCGCATATGCACGCGGCCCCGGCCCAACGGACCGGCACGTCCTGACGAATCGTCGGACGCGTTTCACCCTGATCAATCGAAAGAATCCCGGCCACCGTGCCGGGATATTTTCTGTCCGCGCAATGGGTGCACGCTCTGGGGGGGCACTTTGCTCAATCTTCCGTCCGGGCCGCTCTCTGCACGGCGGAAGCTTTCCGGACGCATACCGGCCAGCCTCTGAGACCCGCACGGAAACGCCGGACCGGCCAGCCACCCCGAACGGGTATGGGCTGGCCGGTCCGGCGCCTGCACCGGTGGGAACGACCGCGGGAGTGCGATTACTGGTGGACCGCCGCCGCGGTCACAGCGCCGGCGGCGCCGGCCAACTCGCCGCCGATGCCGTTGTTCAGCGCCCAGATCGCCGCCTGGGTGCGGTTGGAGGCGTTGATCTTGCGCAGCAGGCTTTTCAAATGAACCTTCACCGTCGCTTCGGTGATGTTCAGATGGTTGGCGATCATCTTGTTGCTGTCGCCGTTCAGCAGGCAGCGCAGGATCTGCACCTCCCGCTGGGACAGGCCCTTGCGCGACACCGGCATGTCGGTGCCGTTCCCGTTCACCCGACCGGAAATCAGCAGGGCGGCGAGATGGGTCGGGAACACCTTCTCGCCCATCATCACGAGGCGCAGGGATTGGGCCAGCGCATCGGAGGAGAGGTCCTTCATCAGATAACCGTCCGCTCCGGCCTCCAGAGCGTTGGCGAGACGGCGGGTGCACAGGTCGCTGGTCAGGATGACCATGCGCGCGTCGGGAAGCTGAGCGCGCAGCCGCCGCATGCCGTCGGCCTCCTCCTCACCCCCGTTCACCAGATCGAGCAGGATGAGCTGCGGACGCAGTCCGTTCTCGACGGAGTTCAGCGCCTCGCGCAGGTTCCCCGCCTCGGCGGCGATCTGAAAAGGTGAATCGTCGAGAAGCCTCTTCAGGCCTTCGCGGAACAGCTTATTGGAGTCGATCAGAAAAGCACGCACTGGTTCCATTGGTCAGCTCCCGCGATTTTTGGAAAATTGCTCTGACTCCCTGGGCAATCTTGTAGGCTACCAATCACCCGAGGTTTCCCCACCCGTGCCCCACCGATGGCATTGACGTGCCGATATTTTGGATGACCTTACCCCTGTGTCGTGCAACACGGTACCACTCTGTGGGATTAAAAGAAGAACGCATTGGGCATATGCGCAAAGCTACTTTTAATCATGGATTACTGCATCTCTTTTAAAGTATCCACCACCCCCAATCGAATGGATACTTTCTGCATTCTCTATCACTTTCTTGCGGAAGCGTGCACGCTTTGGATGCGCGGTGGCAATGCCCGGTGCATATGGGTTGCCGAAAGTTCCCGCCCCCAAACGGACAGGAGGCACTCATGCCGAAGAAGCGCATCCACCCCTTGCCATGGGCGTCCTATGATCGCCGCCGCCCCCTCACCGTAGGTCATAACACCATGCGGAGGGAGCGTTCCCGACAGAGGCGGTGCGCGGTTCGATGTGGACGATGATTGGGGCGGCGGCGGCCGGCTACCTGCTGCTTCTGGCCCGAAGCGCCTGGAAACAGGGGGAAATGCGCCAGTTCCTGCGCAGCCTCGCCATCGTGCTCGCCCTGTGTGCGTTGGTCGCCGGCGCGGTCCTCATCGCGATGCTGCTCGATTCGCGCTGATCCTCGGAAGAATGCACGCCAGAACGCACGAAGGCCCCTCCCCGCATGAAAGCGGAAAGGGGCCTCCCCGGACCGGTCTGCCGTGGATGGACGGTCAGATCTGGCCGCGCTCGTGGGCCTGCCGCATCAGCACGTATTGGCGCATCATCTGATTGCGGAAGCGGTAGCGGGTCCAGCCCGGCTCGACCACCGGAGCCAGGACGCCGCCATACTCCTCGCGACAGAGCCGCTCCAGAATGCCGAGCGCCTCCTTGGTCGGCGGGGCGCCGCCCGGTCCGGCCAGTTCCTTGGGGTCAAAGGTTCCATAAGCGTCCGCCGGGCACAGCGCGCAGGCCAGCAGAACATCCTCCAACTCGGCGCGGCGTTCGGCGGCCAGCGCCCGGGCGTAGGAGTCGACGATGCCGCGCTCCGCCTCCTGGAGGCAGCGGGTGACGGCATAGGCGAGATCGTCCCGCTCCACCACCGTCGAACCGCGGCTGACCGCACTGCGGGCGGCGTGCAGGCCGAGAAGCTGGGCGTAATACGGCAGACCGCGAACGAATTCGCAGATGCGGTCCACGGCTTCCGGCGCGAAGGCGATTCCGGCGTTTTCCGCCCCCGCGTTGATGAGGCGTCCGATCTCCACATCGGTCATCAACGGCAGATGCACCGGCACCAGCGATCGCTGGATCGACGGATGCTTGCCCAGGAGCTGGTCCAGGTTCTCCGCCACGCCGACCACCAGAAGCGTCACCGGGATCGAGCTGTCGGTCAGGTTCTTGAACAGCTCGGCCAGCTTGTTGCGGAAATCCTCGTCGGTGACGCGGTCATACTCGTCAAGGATCAGCAGCACATGGGTGGCGTGGATGCCGGCCAGCACTTCGTTCAGCTCCGTCACGCTGAACCCGCCCTCGGGCAGCAGCTCGTTGAAGCTGGTGAAGCTGCGGCGCGAGGCGAAGGGGTTGTCGATCCCCGACCGGTAATAGGTGGAGGGGATCTTCTTCAGGAAATGACGGAAGATGTCCTCGAAGCTCAACTCCGCGCTGCAGGTCAGCTTCAGCGAGAGGTAGCCGGCCTGGCCGGCGATCTTCTCGATGGCGTTGGCGACGGAAGTCTTGCCGCGGCCCCGGTCGCCGAACAGGATGACGTGCGCCCGTTCTTCCTCAATGGCGGAGATGATGCGCTTCAGCGTGTCGGTCCGGCCGATGAACAGCGAGTTGAGCTGCTGCTTGGGCCGCGTCGGCGTGAAGGCCTCGCGCAGCAGACCGTTCAGTTCGGGGGTGAGCCCCTTCAGCATGGCCGGCGCACCGACCGCTCCCGGTCCGCGCAGCCCGCCGTTCACGGTCATCGTGAAGCGCGGCAGCTCCGTGTCGGCGGAGGCTTGGCCGCGCTGAGCGCCCAATCCACCGCCAAGCCCGCCACCAAGCGGGCTGTTCAGCGGGTCGTGACGCAACCCGGACGGGCCGCGCATCGTCTCGCCCAAACCGCCACCAAGACCGCCGCTGCCGAGACCGCCGCCCTCGGGGCCACCGACCGGCCGCAGATGCGGCGCTGGACGGCCCGCGAGCGGGCTCTGGGATTGCATCGGCGGGTGGCCATGAGCCGCATTGCCCGGGGTGGAGCCCGGTCCGGCCGCTCCACCACCCGTGATGCCGCCGCCCATGGACATCCGGTCATCCGCATCGGCGGTCGCCCGCCGCTTCCGAAAGAAGTTTCGCATCCGTCCCGATCCCAGAATTCCGCGTTGTCGTCACCAGCCGGCCTTGGCCGGTGGCCTGATCGTCGCGTCGCCCGCCCCGCTCCGGCTGGCCCCGGCTTGGCTGGAGATGCCCGGCGGCTGCGGTGAACGCATTCCGGATGTAAGCGATGCATCGCCAACGGTTGCCTGGGATTTCGGATTATTATCCGGAGGAGGTCCAACCCTTATGGCGACTCCTTTCGGGAGGGGGCGGTGCCTCAAAATCCGGCGGCGTGGCCCAGCAGAGTCCAGACGAACAGGGTGCCGAACAGGGCCGTCAGTCCGGCGAGTTCACGCAGGAAAACCAGGATCGACATGGACGTCCTCCTTCATCGGTTGCCGCCGCTGCACCGGGCGGTGTTGACGCACGGCCAACGCTTCGATGAGGAAACCGTATCAGAACAAATCATGAACAACAAGCGGCGTGTCCCATATTTGTTCTGTTCGGCGGCACGACCGGACATCGACCGCGTATCGACCGTGCGCTGTCCCTGCATCGACCCGTGACGCCGGACGCGAAGAAGACCGCCGGCTTCAACGTTGTGGCTGGCGGCCCCGCACCGCCGGAACCATATGGTCTTGTGGTGAGCGGTTGATGTAAGGAGAAGGTTCGCGGCCGAAGCGTTCCGCCCGCAAGGAGGGACCCCCGACCCCGGACCGCGATCCGAACGAACGGACCATCATGGACAGCGCCAACCAGCAAACCGGCGACGGACCGAACGGCGCCGCTCCGGCCGCCAACCCCGCTCCCAGTTCCACTCCGCCGGGCCACCCCCCTCAAGCCAACCGCATGCCCGCCCTCGTCCTGGGGGCGCTGGGCGTGGTCTACGGCGACATCGGGACCAGCCCGCTCTACACCATGCGGGAGTCCTTCACCCACACCGGCCTGCCGCTCGACGAGCCGACCATCCTCGGCATCCTGTCGCTGGCAACCTGGGCGCTCATCATCGTCGTGACGCTGAAATACGTCCTGCTCGTCATGCGGGCGGACAACAAGGGCGAGGGCGGCGTCCTGGCCCTGGGCACGCTGGCCCACCGCGGGCTCAGCTCCAGGGCGGGCAACCGCGCCATCATGGCGCTGGCGATCCTGGGCATGGCCCTGTTCTACGGCGACAGCCTGATTACCCCGGCCATCTCGGTGCTGAGCGCGGTGGAAGGACTGAAGGTCGTCACCCCGGCCCTGTCCCCCTACATCGTCCCGATCACGCTGGCGGTCCTCACCCTGCTGTTCCTGTTCCAACGGCAGGGCACCGGCCGGGTCGGCATCTTCTTCGGCCCGATCATGGGGGTGTGGTTTGCCACGCTGGCGGTGCTGGGCCTGATGCAGGTGCTGCACTGGCCGGACGTTCTGCGCGCCTTCAACCCGCTGTATGGGGCGGTGCTGTTCGTCGACCATGGCTGGGTGGCCTTCCTGACGCTGGGCGCCGTGGTCCTGGCGGTTACCGGAGCCGAGGCGCTTTACGCCGACATGGGCCATTTCGGGCGGGCGCCGATCCGCATCGCCTGGCTCTACCTCGTCCTGCCGGCGCTGCTGCTGAACTACTTCGGGCAGGGCGCCATGCTGCTGCACGAGCCGGAGACGCTGGAGAACCCCTTCTTCCATCTGGCGCCGGACTGGGCGCAACTGCCTCTGGTCCTGCTGTCCACGGCGGCCACGGTCATCGCCAGCCAGGCGGTGATCTCCGGTGCCTTCTCGCTGACCCGGCAGGCCGTGCAGCTCGGCTACCTGCCGCGGCGCGAGATCCGCCACACGTCCGAGCATGAGGTCGGCCAAGTCTACATCCCGCGCAACAACTGGCTGCTCCTGGTCGGCGTGGTGATCCTGGTGATCGGCTTCGGGTCCAGCAGCAATCTGGCCGCCGCCTACGGCGTGTCGGTGACGGGGGCCATGGCCATCGACACCATCCTGGCCGCGGTCGTGGCATGGCGGCTGTGGCGCTGGAATCCCCTGCTGGTCGTCGCGGCCTTCTCCATCCTGTTGGTGATCGACTTGGCGCTGTTCGGGGCGACCCTGCTGAAGGTGCCGGACGGCGGCTGGTTCCCGCTGCTGATCGCGGCGGCGGTCTACACGCTGATGACGACATGGCGCCGGGGCCGCCGCATCCTGGCCGAGCGGCTCTACGCCGACGCCCTGCCGATGGACCTGTTCCTGCAGCGCGTCACGCCGCAGTCGCCGCAGCGCGTCGCCGGGACGGCCGTCTTCATGACCGGCAACCCCGACGTCGTCCCCCACGCCCTGCTCCACAACATCAAGCACAACCGGGTGCTGCACGAGCGGGTGGTCGTCATGACCGTGATCATTGAGGAGGTGCCACGTGTCTCCCCGGACCGCGCCGTCCTGGTGGAGAAGCTGGGCAAGGGCTTCTTCCGCGTGGTCCTGCGCTTCGGCTACCTGGAACAGCCGCACATTCCCCGGGCGCTGGAGCGGTGCCGCCGCTTCGGTCTGCATCTGGATATGATGGAGACGTCGTTCTTCCTGGGCCGCGAGACGCTGATCCCGTCGCGGTCGACCGGCCTGCCGGGTTGGCGCGAGCCGGCCTTCATCCTTCTGTCGAAGACGGCCCTGTCGGCGACGGAATTCTTCTGCATTCCGCCAGGCCGCGTGGTCGAACTCGGCACGCAGGTCGAGATCTGACGGTCAGTCCCGCGCCACGATGGGGGTGAGGCGGAATCGGGCGGCGGCGCTTTCAAGCCGCCCGTCGCGCTTGACCGCAGCGACGAACCGATTGACCCGGTCCAGCCACAGCGGGTCCCCCGGTGCCACGGCGTAGGCGTAGGGCGTGGTCTGGATCGGATTTTCCGGGGCGATCAGGTGCGCCCACTGGTGAAAGGCGAGCATCCGCTGACCATAGGGGTAATCGGTGAGAAAGGCGTCGGCGCGTCCCGACTGGACCTCCTCCTCCCGCTCCAGGGGACCGGAGACGATGCGGACGCTGGCCTTGCGGAAGGCGAGGCTGGCGTAGTCGTCCATGAGGGTGCCCTTCTGAACCGCCACCACCATGCCGTCCTGGTCCAGGTCGTCCCACCGCAGGATGCGCGGGTGCGTCTGGGAGGATACGGCGTAGATGCCGCTGCGCAGGTAGGGCTGGCTGAAGGCGACCTTTTCGGCACGAGCCGCCGTGACCCCGATGCCGAACATGCCGATGTCGCATCGGTCGCTCAGCAGATCGGCGACGAAATTCGGAAAGCCGCTTTCCACGAAGCTCACCCGCGCGCCCAGATCTTGGGCGAAGGCCCGCGCCATGTCGATGTCGAGGCCTTGGAGTTCCCCGCTGTATGAGCTGCGGAAGGAAATGGCGTAATAGTCCGGCCAGATGCACACGCGCAGCAGGCCGGTGCGCTGCACCCGGTCAAGCCGGCCTTCCGCCCGGACCGGCGCCGCTCCGGACACCAGGAACACCGACTGGAGCGCCGCGTGAAACGCCAACGCCGTCAGTGCGATGGAAAGACGCCGCACGACCTCGGACCCCCGAACCATCTCAAATGACCGCGACAGGATAGCACTGCACCCTCGTGAAACACAGCGCATGCTTGCGATTCGCCTGCCCGCTGTTAAGATTCGCGGGACATCAGCACACCTCACGGAGCCACGCGTGATGGCCAAGCTTGCCCTGTTCCAGCATCGGGGCGCCCTTCTCGCGTTGGCCTTCTTGTCGGTGATGGCCCTTGTGTTCGAGGTCGCCTACGACGTCCACGCCGACCGCGCCCTGGCGTTGAAAAACGCGGCGGAAAACATCGATGATTTGGCGAGTGCGCTGGAGGCCTCGGTCAGCCGAACGGTCCAGGCGGTGGACGTGACGCTGGCCTCGGTGGGTGAGGCGGTCAGCATCGGCAATCTGCTGCATGGCCAGCCCATGGAAGGCCGGGAAGGATCATCGCCCCAGCTGCTCCAGGAACGGTTGCGCCGGTCGCCGCATCTCCGCGGCCTGTCCGTGCTCGACCGCCGGGGCGTTCTGGTGGCGACCACGGAAGATCCCCGTCTGCTCGGCTCCTCCTTCGCGGAGATGGATCTGTTTCGCAGCCAACTGTCCGGGCAAAGTCAGGGTCTTTACATCGGCGCCCCGGTGCGCGGACGGTTTCTGGCGCCGGCTGGCGCTGCGGACGACCGGTCCGGCAAGTGGGTCCTGCCGATGAGCCGGGCGATCCGTGGAGCGGATGGGACGCTTCTCGGCGTCGCCGTCGCCTCGGTCAATCCTGAATATCTGCAAAGCATTTTCCGTGCGGTGCGAAACGGGCTGCACGGCACGGCGTCGCTCTACCGTCGGGACGGATTGCTTCTGGCCCAGCTTCCCCAGGACGGAACGGACGGCATCGGCACGCCGATGGCCGGGGCGGAGCTGTTCCGCGTCCATCTTCCCATGTCGGAAGGCGGCGTGTTCCACGAAACCGGCCGGGACGGTCAGGAGCGCATCACCGCCTACCGCGCCACGCCGCTCTGGCCGTTGGTTCTGGCGATCAGCCGCAGCGAGGACGAGGAGCTGGCGGGTTGGTGGACCAACCAGATGGAGATTGCCGGGATCGCGCTGGGCGCCAGCCTGGTCATCCTGCTGTTCGCCACCGCGCTGACCCTGCTGCGCCGCAAGGACGCCCAGCTCGAAGACGGCAACGCCCGTTTCAACGCGCTTCTGGAAACCGCCGTCGAGGGCATCCTGACGGCGCGGTCGGATGGCGTGATCGAGACCGCGAACACCGCGGCCCACCGCATCTTTGGCTACCCGCCTGGCAATTTGATCGGGCGTCATGTGCAGGAGTTGATGGAGCCGCAGCACCACCCGACCCACAACCGCGTCATGAAGGCCATCGCCGCCGGTGCCCACCGGATCGGCCCGAATTACACGCGGGAGGTGAACGGACTGCGGATGGATGGCGAGGTGTTCCCCCTCGACCTGTCGCTGGCCGAAGTGCAGACGCAGCATGGCATCCTCTTCGCCGCCTTCTTCCGCGACATGTCGGAGCGCAAGCGGGTCGAGCGGGCTCTGACCGAGGCCAAGGAGAAGGCCGAGGCCGGGCAGCGCAGCAAGATGGAATTCCTGGCGACCATGAGCCACGAGATCCGAACGCCCATGAACGGAGTGATCGGCATGGCCGGGCTTCTCCAGGAAACCCACCTGGACGAGGAGCAGCGCGGCTACGCCGACACTATTCGCGACTCCGCGGAATCGCTGTTGACCATCATCAACGACATCCTGGACTTCTCCAAGATCGATGCCGGGCGCCTCACCTTGGAGGTGTCTGACTTTGAAGCCGTGCCGCTGGTGGAAAGCGTGGTGGAACTTCTGGCTCCGCGCGCCACCGCCAAGGGCCTGGAACTGGCTTGCTACGTCCCGCCGGCCTTGCACGGACCTTTGCGCGGCGATCCTGGACGCCTGCGCCAGATCCTCATCAACCTTGCCGGCAACGCGATCAAGTTCACCGACCAGGGCAGCGTGACCATCGTGCTGTCGGTGGAACAGGACGCCGCCGCCGCCGGGGCCGATGACCGAGCGGAACCGGGTGATTCTGTGATCCCGGCCCCGCAAGAGACCCCGGTGACCATTCGTTTCGAGGTGAGGGACACTGGAATCGGCATCGCTGCGGCGGACCACAAACGTCTCTTCACGATGTTCAGTCAGGTGGACGGGTCGTCGGCCCGGCGCCACGGTGGAACGGGTCTCGGCCTCGCCATCTGCAAGCGGCTCACGGAACTGATGGGCGGGCGGATCGGCGTTCACAGCATGCCCGGCGAGGGCAGCGTCTTCTGGGTCGTCATTCCGTTGTGGCGCGGCGCTCCGACGGACGCCGCATCGGCGCCGCAAGCGCCGGGCGTCTGGGCCGGGCGGCGCATTCTTCTGGTGGATGATCTGGCGGTGAACCGCGACCTGCTTGCCCGTCAGCTCGCCGCCATGGGCCTGGAGACCGAGTCCGCTGCAACGGGAGAGGACGCCCTTCACCGGCTTCTAAGGGCGCACGCGACGGGCCGGTCGTTCGACGCCGCCATTCTCGATCATTGCATGCCGGGCCTGACCGGTCCGGAGTTGGCCGCTCGCATCCGCGCCGTACCGGCTCTGGCCGAGCTGCCTCTGGCGCTGGCCACCTCCCATCGCATGGGCGAGACGGAGGAGGAAGCCGCCGTCGTCGACGTGCGGATCGCCAAGCCCATCCGGTCCACGGCGTTGCGCACCGCGGTGTCGCGTCTGTTCGCCACGCGGGTCCCCGGGGCTGCGCAGCCGGATACGGGTCCCGCCGGCAAGCCGGACGTCTCACCGCCACCACCATCACGCTTGGGCGGGCCTTTGGCCGTACCGACACCACCCGGCGCCCCATCGACCGGCTCGGCCCGCCGCCGCATCCTGGTGGCGGAGGACAATCCGGTGAACCTTCAGGTCACGCTGGCCTTGCTGCGCCGGGCCGGCCACGCGGTCGATTCCGTGTCGAACGGTCTGGAGGCGGTCAACGCCGTCGCCGCCCTGCCCTACGACCTCGTCCTGATGGACGTACAGATGCCGGAGATGGACGGTCTGGCGGCGACCCGGGCGATCCGCCGGATGGGTGGAACTGCCGCCCGTGTTCCCATCGTCGCCATGACGGCCAACGTTATGGAAGGCGACCAAGCCATCTGCCTGGCTGCAGGGATGGATGATTACCTGCCCAAGCCCATTGTGGCGGACCAACTCCTGCATACCGTCGCGCGATGGAGCAGCCTTCCGCGAGGAAGCGGCCCCACCCCCCGGTATCCGTCGCCGGAGACCGAGATCCCGCCGCCGCGCATTGACCACGCCAAACGCCAAGACTTGCGCGACGCGCTTGGCGACGAAGGATTCGGCCTGTTGATGGACACGTTCCTTCGCGAAGCGCCGGACCATCTCGACCGGCTGAGGCGGGGTGCCCAGGACGGCGATTTCCGGGCCGTGGAACGCGAGGCCCATATCCTCAAGGGTTCCGCGGGGAATGTCGGCTTCGCTCAGGCCTCCGCGCTGGCCGGCGGACTAGTCGCCGCGGCCCGCCGCGGGGATGCCGCCGGCATCGGCAGGGATCGCATCCAGGCTTTGGACGCCGCACTCAAGGACGCCGAGCGGGCCTGCACACCGCCGGACGATGTGCGGGCCGGGCTGGAGATGACGGGGCTGCCGATGGACGCGTCCGCAGACAAATAAACACGCCCGGAACCACCCTCACGCAGCGTCGGGGCGCCCACCGCCGATCCTCAACGCTGCCCGCCGCAAACGCGCGCGACGAAATTGTCGATGTCGCCGTTCAAGGTCACGGCGCGGCGCGCCAACTCGCCAGCGGAGGACAGGACCTGGCTGGCGGCGGCGCTGGCGTCCTGCGCGCCGGAAGACACGCTGGTCACCGCGTCGGCAACGGTGCGCACGCCGGCCGACGCCTCGCGGATGGAGCGGCTGATCTCGTCGATGGCCGCGCTCTGCTGTTCGGCGGCGCCGGCGATGCCCACCGCGATCTCGTCGATGTCGTGGATCATGCCGCCGACATGCTGGATCACCGCCGCCGTGTCGCGGGTCACCGACTGGACCTGGGTGATCTGCGCGGTGATGTCCTCCGTCGCCTTGGCGGTCTGGTTGGCGAGGTTCTTCACCTCTGTCGCGACCACGGCGAATCCCTTGCCGGCCTCCCCGGCCCGCGCCGCCTCGATCGTGGCGTTGAGGGCCAGCAGGTTGGTCTGGCTGGCGATGTCGTTGATGAGTTGCACCACAGCGCCGATCTGATCGGAGGCGGCCAGCAGGGAGCGGATGGTGGCGTCGGCTTCCCGCACCTTCTCCACCGAACTGCGGGCGAGATCGGCGGTGCGGGACACGCCCTGGGCCACCTCGCCGATGGCTCCTGACACCTCGCCGGTCGCCGCGGCCACGCCGTCCACATTCGAGGACACCTGCTCGGCCGCGGAGGCCGCGGAGAAGGACTGCTCGCTGGCCGTGGCGGCGGTCGCCGTCATGGCCGTGGAGGACGCTTCGAGTTGGGCGGCGCTGGCCGACAGGCTCTGCGCCACCTCCTTGATGTTGGCACCGATGCGGGTCGCGCTCTCGACGAACTCGCGGCTCTTGCCGTCCATGGCCGCCAGCCCGTCGTTGATCTGGCGGGCGTAGGCGCCGAATTCACCGACCATGCCGGTCATCACGATGCGCCGGTAGTATTGCCCCTCCGCCGCGTGCTGCATGGCGGCGTTGGCCTCCTTGCCGAAGGATTCGACGCGGTCGAGCAGGCGGTTGATGGTCCGCAGCATGTCCGCGATCGGGCTGGCGCCATGGATGTTCAGGATGCGTGGCTGAAGGTCACCCTTCTCGGCCGCGGCGATGACCGTGCTGGCCTTCCGGATGGTCCGGTTGGTGAGCACCAGCCAGCGGATCGCGGCAAGACAGGGAAGAACCGCCAGCAGGCCCAGCAGGGCGGCGGTGGCGTCGCCGGCGGCGAGACCATACACCGCCTGTGCCCCCGACAGCAGGGCGGCCAAAGCGGTGGCGGCGAGCGATTTAGAGACTGAAGACAAACTCGTCATAGCTCGTGCCCTTGTCGCGCAGGAGTTTTTCCAGCATGGCACCGGAGGCCGCCATGGCCGCGTTCCGGTCGGCGTGCCGCGCCTCTTCCGCCCGCAGCGCGGCGTAGAGGCCCGCCGCCGCGTCCACCGCGGAACGCGCCGGCACCCGCCGGCTCGAATGGTAGCCGGTGACGGTCCGCCCGTTTCCGCTGTCCGGATTGCCGAACACCGGAGTGACATGGGCGAACACCCAATAATGGTCGCCGTCCTTCGCCCGGTTGATCACATAGGCGAAGATTTCGCTTCCGGATTCGATGCGGGTCCACAGCAACTTGTAGACGCAGCGCGGCATGTCGGAATGGCGGACGATGTTGTGCGGTTGCCCCAGCAGCTCCGCTTCGCTGTAGCCGCTGATGCGCAGGAACACGTCGTTGGCGTAGGTGATGCGCCCCTTGAGATCCGTCTTCGAGACGATGATCTCATCGCGGTGAAAGGTCCGCTCCTGCCCGGTCAGGGTACCGTATGTGCCGCCCGTGCCGACCGCCATGACCGTCCGCCTTTCAAACGCCGGTGAACGCAATCACCTGACAAACAGGTCACCAACCCAACCGTTGGTAATATCTTCTGCCCTCGACTCATAGCGTACGTAATAATTGGATGGCTTTAAAAACGAGCGGCGTTCGGCTGCGACAAATTGTACCACGTGCGTCACGCGCAAAAACGGTTGAATCGGAGCGAACAACACGGAGTCCGAAGGGAAAACACAGCATAAGCCACGAAGCGGATTGGATCGATGCTCTCCCGAAGATGGTGGATCACATGCCCGGTTCGTAGACCACGACACGATTCCGGCCTTCGCGCTTCGCCCGGTAGAGAGCGAGGTCGGCCCGGTGGATCGCCTTTTCCAGAGTGTCGTAGGAACCGTCCAGTGCCGCGATGCCGATGCTGCTGGTCAGATGGAAACGGCCTTCCGGCCCAGGAATGGCCATGCGGGACAGATGGCGGCGCACCCGTTCCGCGACCACGCGGGATTCCTCTGCGTTGGCGCCGGGCAGGACCACCACGAACTCTTCGCCGCCGAGCCGGCCGAGAATGTCGTATTCGCGCAGGATGGCCTGACAGCCGCCGGCCACCATGCGCAGGGCGTCGTCGCCGGTGGCGTGGCCGTAGCTGTCGTTGATGCGCTTGAAATGGTCCACGTCCAGAACGAAGACCGACATCGGCTCGCTGAAGCGGTGGGCGCGGGCCAGTTGCGAGCGCGCCAGCTCCATGAAGGACCGCCGATTGTAGATTCCCGTCAGCGGATCGCGGGACGCCATGTCCCGCAGCGCCTCTTCCATGTTCCGGCGGTCGGTGTAGTCGTAGATCCAGGCGAGATTCACCTGAACGCCCTGGATCACCGCCTGGTTGACCGTGAACAGCGTCCAGAATGACGATCCGTCGGCCCGGCGGAACTGCACCTCCATGTTGGTCACCGACCCGAAGGAGCGCAGGCGATCGATCACCCGCTCGCGCTGGTGCCGGTCCAGGTAATAGTCGCGGGCTTGCCGGCCGATCAGATCCTCGCGCTTCAGACCGATCAGTTCGGCGAAGCGGGTGTTGACGAAGATGATCTTGCCGTCGTCGCGGCGCGATACCGACACGCCGATCGGGCTCTGCTCCAGGATCGCTTGAAGCCGCTCCTCGCTGGGCAGCCCCTCGGTCAGGTCGTGGATCACGCCGACGATGCCGCCCAGGTTTCCGGTGCTGTCGCAGAAGACGGCCTTGGTCAGGCTGGACAGGCGGGTGGTGCCGCCGACGAAGGGAACCGCCTCCTCGTAGCTGCGCTGGCCCCAATTGAGGGTCAGCTCGCGATCCTGGTCGGCGTGCGCCTTGGCGATGCGCGGGTCCATCACGGCGAAGGCGGTCTTGGCGACGATGCTGCCGCGCTCCAGGCCGGTGTAGCGTTCGAAGGCGTCGTTGCAGTCCGTGTACTCGCCGGCCGCGTTCTTCACGAAAACGGGAACCGGCAGCGTCTCGAACAGCACCTCCTTCATCAGGAGCTGGTCACGCAACGCCGCTTGCGCCTGCCGGTGGTGGCTGACATCGGTGTAGACGCGCAGTGACTGCCGCTCGCCCAGCGGGCCTGTGGTTGGACCGACCGACTCAGCCACCCAGACGGCTCCGCCATCCTGGCAGCGCAATCGCCGTTCCCCCGGCGCGTCCGGCAACGCCGGAAGATTGGCATCGTCGGGCTCCAGCGCCGCGAGGTCGAGACCGGTCAGGCCACCGGGAGGGTAGCGCAGCAGACCGTGCAGGGCCGGGTTGGCGTAGAGGATGGTTCCTGCGTCCGTGGTGACGCAGACCCCCGTCGGCAGCGTGTCGAACACACGCCACAGCGCCACACGGGTTTCCTCCGCATCCCCAGAAGAACTCATTGAACCAACCGAATCCAGCATGGCCCCCACAGCGTCATGGAAGATTCTTGCGCCACGATAGGGCAAACAAAGAGTACGTTAGCCGATGCGCGTTTTTGCCCCTGTGTGCCATCTTGTCGCGCTATGGTGGTGATCGCCTATCCTGAGCGCAAAATCTATCGGTTTTTGAACATTCCGCACGCCGTTGCCACACGGTCTTCCGTCAGCGTGTCCACCGGCAGGCCCAGCCTCAGCCACCCCTGCCGATAGTCGAACCGGCGCACCAGCACCCCGGCCCGGCCCAACTCATTGTAAAGCCCGGCAGACTGTGGATCGTCTATGAGACGAAAGAGTGACGTGCCTCCGGCGACGCGCACCCCGGCCTCCACCAACCGGGCGTCGAAGCGGGCCGCCGCGTCGGCCAGACGGCGCCGCGTGGCGGCGATCCACGCCGAATCCGACAGCGCCGCTGTGGCGACCACCAACGCCGGACCCGACACCGCCCAAGGTCCCGCGGCGGCATGCACATCCCGGACCAGGGCCGACTCGCCGAGCAGGAAGCCGAGCCGCACCCCGGCCAGCCCGAAGAACTTCCCGAAGGAGCGCAGGATGACCAGCCCGGCGCGCCCGGCCTCGGCGGCCACGCTGCAGTCCGGGACGACCTCGGCGAAGGCCTCGTCCACCACCAGCCAACCGCCCCGCGCCGCCTGCCGATCGGCCAGCGCCAGCAACGTTTCGGGCGGGACGATGCGGCCGTCCGGGTTGTTCGGGTTCACGACCACCACCACGTCGGCGGCGCATTCCTCCAGCGATTCCACTTCGGCCACGCGATGTCCGGCCTTGGCCCAGCCCGCGGCGTGCTCCGCGTAGGTCGGCCCCAGAACGGTGACCGTCCCCGGAGGTCGCAACCGCGGCAGTGTCTGGATCAACGCCTGTGAACCGCCCGCGGCGGCGACGCGGTCCGGCGACGGCGCGCCGTAACAGGCCGCTGCGGCCTCTCTCAGCGCGGTTTCGGCGGAGCGGCTCGGCAGGCGCGCCCAAGCCTCGGCTGGGATGGGCGGCAGCGGGTAAGGCCAGGGGTTGATGCCGGTGGACAGGTCCACCCAAGGTTCCGGCGCCCCGGGAAAGGCCGCCCGCGCCGCGTCGAGGTCGCCGCCGTGGATGATCTCACCCTGAGCGATCCTCTCCTGGACGATTCTCCCATGGACGATCCTCTTGGACCCCGCCGCCGATTCCGCCATCATCCCGCCCCTTCCCTTCCCCCAGAGGATTCGATCCCGTGGAGCTTCATCCGTCCGTGCTCGCCGCCGCTCTCCTCATCGAGGCCGCCGCCGGCTATCCGGACGCACTCTACGCCCAAATCCGTCACCCGGTGGTGTGGATCGGGGCGCTTATCGCCCAGCTTGACCGCGCGCTCAACCGGGAGCGCGACTCCTTCGCCGTCCGCAAGGCGGCGGGGGTGCTGGCTCTGCTCGTCCTGCTGCTGGTGGTGGGCGGTGCAGCGTCGGCGGTGGCCGGATTGTGCCGGCACCTGCCGCTCGGCGGCCTCCTCGAAGCGGCGCTGGCCTCCACCCTGCTGGCGCAGCGCAGCCTGCACGACCATGTCGCCGCGGTCACCGCCGCCTTCCGCGACGGCGGGCTTGAGGCAGCGCGCGAGGCGGTGTCGCGCATCGTCGGCCGCAACCCGGCGAGCCTGGACGAGCATGGGGTGAGCCGCGCCGCCATCGAAAGCCTGTCGGAGAATTTTTCGGACGGGGTGGTCGCCCCGGCCTTCTGGCTGCTGGTCGGCGGCCTGCCGGGAATCGCGCTCTACAAGGCGATCAACACCGCGGACAGCATGATCGGGCACCGCACGCCCCGGCACGAGGCTTTCGGCTGGGCCGCGGCGCGGCTGGACGACTTGGTCAACCTGCCCGGCTCCCGCCTGTCGGCGCTGCTGATCTGGGTGGCCGCCCGCTTCACCGCGGGGGCCGACGCCGCCGAATCCTGGCGTTCGGTGCGGCGCGATGCCCACCGCCACCGCTCTCCCAACGCCGGCTGGCCGGAGGCGGCGATGGCCGGAGCCCTCGACCTCCGGCTCGGCGGGCCACGGGTCTATGGCGAGGTTCGGATCGAGGACGCCTGGATGGGGCCGGGCCGCACCGCCGCCACCGCGCAGGACATCACCAACGCCCTTCACCTCTATCGGCGCGCCTGCATCGCCCTGGTGGCCGGCGCACTGCTGCTGGCGCTGACGCTCTGACCGCACCAAAGGAAAAGGGGCTCCGAAGAGCCCCTTTCCTGTTCAAACGACCCGGCCTCAGGAGACCCGGCCTCAGGCGACCCGAAAGTTCTTGAACTGCCAGGGATCGTCGTGGTCGACATCCTCGGGGAACAGGCGCTCGCGGTCCTGCAGCGGAGTCCAGTCGCCATAGGCGCCGACCAACTCGCCGAGATAGGGCTTGGCGATCTCCAGGATGCGCTGGAAGTCGATCTCGTCCGGCTCGACGATGCCGCGGTTGGGATTCTCCAGTGCCCAGACGATGCCGGCCAGAACCGCCACCGTGACCTGCAGGGAGGTCGCGTTGTTGTAGGGCACCAGGGCGCGCGCCTCGTCGATGCCCAGGCGGGAACCGAACCAGTAGATGCCCTTCTTGTGGCCCATCAGCAGCACGCCCAGCTCGTCGGTGCCGCTGACGATCTCGTGCATCATCAGGCGCTGGCTCGGCTGCATGTACCAATTCTTGCCGGCCAGCTCATGCACCGACTTCACCGCGTCGTCGCAGGGGTGATAGGCGTAATGCACGGTCGGGCGGTAGGTGACGTGGTTGCCGTCGCGCTGGGTGTAGTAGTCGGCGATGGAGATCGCCTCGCTGTGGGTGATGAGGAAGCCGTGGAACGGCCCCTCCAGCGGGGTCCAGGTGCGCACGCGGGTGGAGGCGCCGGGCCGCATCAGATAGATGGCGGCGTCGCAGCCGAACTCGTGGCGGCGGCCATCGGCCGGGAAATGCTTCTCGTGGCTGCCCCAGCCGAGTTCGGTGGGCTGGCAACCCTCGCCGACGAAGCCGTCGATGGACCAGGTGTTGACGAACTCGCCCACCTTCTTCGGCTCGTTGGAGACCTGGGTGTCGCGCTCGGCGATGTGGATCACCTTGACGCCCAGCTTGGCGGCCAGGGCGCCCCAGCCGGCGCGGTCCTTCGGGACCTCCGTCGATTCGCCGGTGTCGGCGGCGACGTTGAGCAGCGCCTGCTTCACGAAATGCGAGACGAGGCCGGGGTTCGCGCCGTGGGTCAGAACGGCGGTCGGTCCGCCCTCATAGGCGGCGCGGTGCGACAGCGCGGTCTCACGCAGGGCGTAGTTCGTGCGCAGCGACGGCGACAGGGACGGGTCGGTGTAACCGCCGGCCCACGGCTCGACGCAGGTGTCGATGTAGAGCGCGCCGACCTTGTGGCAGAACTCGAACAGGGCGACGGACGACACGTCCACCGACAGGTTGACCAGGAAATCGCCCTTGCCCAGCATGGGCTCCAGCACCTGGACGTGGTTCTCCCTCGTCAGCGGCAGGTTGATGAATTTGACGCCAAGCTCATCCGCCTCGGCATGACCGCGTTCCTCGGCGGTGACGATGGTGATCTGGTCCTTCGTGATTCCGATGTGGCGCAAAATCAGGGGCAACACTCCCTGGCCAATCGATCCGAAGCCGACAATGACCATGCGGCCGGTGAAGGTGATGTGCTTGGTGTCCAGGGTCATCTAAGACGGTCCCCCGTGGTTGGCGTGACAGAAATACAGCCCGTCACCCTCGCGCCTCTTGCAAAGGCGGAGGGTGGCGGACCAACGATGGTTTACGGTGATTTTTTAGGGATATCCACAGCTTTCCCGCGATGCGGGACTTATGCCACGCAGCTCTTGAGGACGTAGCCGGGCGTTTCCAGCAGCGGCGCGTCCGAAACCTCGACCACGCGGGCCTGGTCGAACCCGTTGAAGGCGGTGCGCAGGCAGGAGCCGTAGGCCCCCAACTGGCCCAGCTCGATCCAGTCGCCGGCGCGGATGTCGGCCGGCAAATGGAATGGGCCGTTCATGCGGTCCGCGCTGTCGCAGGTCGGGCCGTAGAAGGCGAAGGCCTCCACCGGCTCGCCGCCCATCGGCGCGAAGGGGCGGATCATGCGGGCCGGGAAGCGGAAGCCGGGAACCCCGGCGTCCGACAGGGCCCCGTAGACGCCGTCGTTGATGAACAGCTCGTTGCCGCGGCGCTTCACCACCTGCACGACCAGCGACACGCCCGGCGCCACCAGCGCGCGGCCCGGCTCGCACCAGACGCGGCAATGCACCGGCAGGTCGAGCTTGGACACGCCGCGGGCGATGGCCTCCATGAAGTCGCCGAGCGGCGGCGGGGTGACGCCCGGATAGGAGACGGGGAAGCCGCCGCCCACATCCAGAACGTCGATCATCACGCCCGACTCCGCGATGATGCGGCCGGCCAGCTCCAGCGCCCGCTCATAGGCGGAAGGGTCGAGCATCTGCGAGCCGACATGGAAGGACACGCCGACCTTCGGGGCCACCATGCGCACGGCCTGGAGCAGTTCGACCGCCTCCGTCGCCGGGGCGCCGAACTTGCCGGACAGGTCGTAGACCGCGTTGCCCTTCGGCAGGGCCAGACGCACGACGAGGCCGAGGTCCTGGGCGTCACCCGTCTCCTCCAGAATCTTCTGAAGCTCCTCCATGCTGTCGAGCACGAAGTCGCGCACGCCGTACTGCTGGTAGGCGGTGCGGATCGCCTCGCGCCCCTTCACCGGGTGCATGTAGTGCAGCACCGCATCCGGGAACATCTGGCGGATCAGGCGGATCTCGCCCGGCGAAGCCACGTCGAAGTGGCGCACGCCGCCGGCCCACAGGGCGCGCAGCACCGCCGGCTCCGGGTTGCACTTCACGGCGTAGAGCACGTCGCCGGACACGGCGGCGTCGAAAGCGGCCACGAAGCTGGACGCGGTGTCGGCCAGGACGCCCGGACGGATGCAGTGCATCGGCTCCTCGGGCCGGGCCATCGCCACCGCCTGATGGACGGAGGTGCGGCGGTCCGACACCGGCGAAGCGCCGAAGGACGGGGCGGAGATGGAAACACCGCGGCGCAGCGGGGCGACGGCGGAACGGGAACGGATGAAGCCCATGGCGCACTCCTTACCCTGGGCCACCCGGCGCGGGGCGGTCCAGCGAACAGACAGGAATCCGGCGCGGCCTTCAAAGCCGCGGACCAGAATTCGGGTTGTGGTGAAAGGCGACGGAGAAAAGCCGGGTCAAACGCTCACGAGCGGGCTAACAGCTCCGCAGGTTCAAAGCGTCGATGTCCGGCTATGGGCTACCGTCTGAGAGCCCTGCCGTGGAGAGCCAACATGCCTACCTCCCTCTCGGGACCGGCCCACTGATGACCGGTTCTGCCAAAAAGGACGCGGTACGTCGTTGCATAACCACAGAGGGCCATTGGCACGTGCGAGTGCGTCGTCCCCGATGAATTACGCTTTTTCCCCGGCGATTCAAGTGATTTTTTGATGACAGGGCGTGATCGGCCCGGGGTCGGCCCGGGATTGGAACGATGGCGGCGGTCAGCGGGGCACCGCGTCCGCCGCCTCGACGAAGGTCGGACGGTCGGAGCCGAGCACATGGTCCATGAACCAGAAGCGCAGGAATCCCCGCACCGCCACGCCGGGGTCCAGACGACCGCTCTCCACCTGTTGGCGGATGCGGGCGAACTGCCCCTCCAGCAGCCGATGATGGTTGCGGTGGGCCACGAAACGGCTGGGCGCCACACGGCGCAGCACACCTTCCTCCATGGCGAAATGAGCGTGCACATGGTCGTGGAGCAGCCCCAGAAGATCCAGCAGTTCGCCGGTCGGCGCCCCTTGGCGGCTCATCGCGTCCAACTCGTTCATAAGCTCGGCGAGTTGGCGGTGCTGCGCGTCGAGCGGCCCGACCCCGACCTCGAAAGCACTGTTCCAGGCGATCAGGCTCCGCCCTTCCGGTGCCAGGGAGGCGTCGCGCACCAGCGCTGTGTAATCCCCGTCGTGCCGGATCTCGTGCCCGCACAGAGCGGCGTCCAGAGTGCCCGCCACCGTGCACAGGAAGTCCGACGTCACATCGCAGTCGCGCACATAGTCGATGAGACGGCCGAACTGCTGGTCCAGCATCGCGTGATGGCTGGCGTGCTCCTCCCACCGGGTGAATCCGGCGGCGCGGATGATGACCTCCTCATGGTCGAAATGCATGCGCATCTCGTCCGCGAATCGGCTGAAACGGGGAACCATGGAATCGCGGGAAGCGCCGTCCGCGCACGCGCGGCGGATGGCGTCGACATGGTCCATCAGCGAGCTGTGGGCCGCGTCGATGAAGCCGTTGCCCGTGCGCGGGACGGTGTGGCCATCCGTGGTCATGGAGCCTCCGAAGCGGGTGACGCGCCGCCAGCGATTGGGGGCCGATACCGAAGGCCTTGTAACAGCGTCGCTTTTCGCCCGCAATCGGCTGCGGCGAAAGGTAACGGCAGCGGGGTCATGGCGTGCGGGTCATGGAACGGCACCGGCTTCCGGTTCGAACTTCGGAAAACGGTCGGCGATCACGTCGCCGGTGAAGGAGGCCACCCAGCCGTCCGGGCGCGTGAAGAAGCGGATGGCGGTGAACTCCGGATCCGGCCCCATGTCGAACCAATGCTTCGTCCGCGCCGGTATGCTCAGCAGGTCGCCGGCCCCGCACACGACGCGGAACACCTTCTTGTCCATGTGCAGGTAAAATGCGCCGCTCCCCTGCACGAAGAACCGGGCCTCGTCCTCGTCATGGGTGTGCTCCGCAAGGAAGGCGGCGCGGCGGGCCGCCGCGTCCGGCTGGCCGCGCGGCATCCGCACCACGTCGGCGGACTGGAAGCCGCGCGCCTCCTTTAGGGCCAGCACCGGCCCGGCATAGGCGTCCAGCACCGCCTGGGCGTCGGCGGAGTCGGGAATGGCCTTGGGCGCCGGCCAGCGCTCGAACAGCACGCCGGCCAGCGCCAGATGGGCCGTGACCAGCGCTGGGTCGGCGGACGAGAGTTCCGCAACGGTGGGATCGGTGTCGCTGTAGACGGACAAACGGGCCATGGTCGCCTCGTTGTGCAGGTGCACCCAGAATGAGACGAAGCGGCGCCCGGCGCAACCGAAACGGTTGAAACCATACTTCGGTATGCGCGCAATGAACGAATCAGCGGCGGATCGCCAGCCCCAGCGACACGATCAGCCCGACCCCCAAAAGAAGCCCAACGAATCCGCCGACTCCGGCCCAGCCGAACCCGTGCCAGAAGACGCCGCCCAGCGTCCCGGCGATGGTGGAGCCCATGTAGTAGCAGAACAGATAGATCGCCGACGCCTGACCGCGGTTGACCGGCGCCCGCTGCCCGATCCAGCCGGAGGCGATGGTGTGGACCCCGAAGAAGGCGAAGGTGAACAGGGCGATGCCCGGCGTCATCGTCCACAGGCTGTCCGGCGTCATCAGCGCCAGACCGGCCGCCATCATCGCCGCGGCGACGGCCAGCACCCTGCCCCGCCCCAGCCGCACCGCCAGCCCACCGAACAGCGGCGAGCTGACGACCCCGCAGAGATAAACCGTGAAAACGGCACCGACCGCCGCCGGGCGCAGGTCGAAGGGCGGCGCCAGCAGGCGGAAGCCGATGTAATTGAAGACGGTGACGAAGGCCCCCATGGACAGGAACCCCATGGCGAACAGGGCGAGCAGCCCGCGGTCCACTAGGTGCCCGCGCCACGCCCCGGCCAGTTCCCGCACGCCCGCCGGCCGCCGCTGGAAGTTGCGCGATGTGGGAAGCGCGAACCACACCGCCACGGCGGCGGCGATTCCCAGCGCGCCGATCACGCCCATCGCCATGCGCCAGGACGCGACATCGGCCACCAGCGCCGTCAGCGCCCGGCCCGACATGCCACCCAGCGCCGTTCCGCCGATGTACAGGCCCATGGTGACCCCGGCGGAGCGCGGGTCCACCTCCTCCGACACATAGGCCATGGCGACGGCGGGAAGACCACTGAGCGCCATCCCTTCCAGCGCCCGCACCAACAGCAGCGAGGCCCAGTCCGGCGCCATCGCGCCGCTGATGCCCAGCGTGCCGGAGGCGAGCAGGGAAAGCGCCATGATCGCCTTGCGGCCGAACCGGTCGGACACCGCCCCGGCGACCAGCAGCGCGAAGGCCAGAACGCCGGTGGACACCGACAGGGCAAGGCTCGACTGTGCCGGGGTGACGCCGAACTCCCGCGTGAACTCCGGCATCAGCGGCTGCACGCAGTAGAGCGCGGCGAAGGTTGAGAAACCGGCGACGAAGAGGATGCGGCTCGCCCGCTTGTAGGCCGGCGTGCCGGCGACGAGGTAATTCGCCGCTGCCCCCTGCCCCGCCGGTTCGATCTGAATCCTACCGAAATCGCCGTCCGCCACGTCGGTCCGTCCCCATGATGCGCTGCAGCATGCACGCAAGAGGGGAATGTGCGCCCGCGACGGCGTCCTGTCCAACGGATCGGACGCAGTGCAGCAATATGATTCCGTTATGACAACCGGCCGTCCGACGGGTTCAGGGGATCAGCGCGCCGAGGTCGAACTCCTTGGCGAAGGCCAGCATGGCGCCGCAGGCGCTGGCGGACGACACGCGCAGCACCCCGTTGCCCACGACCGTCGGGAACTTGCTCTTCTGAAGCGCCTGCTGGGCGCGTTCCAGGTCGGCGACCGTCAGCACCATTCCGGCCAGGAAGGGGCGCGGAACCTCCAGCGCCGGGTCGCCGGTCCATCCCCAATGCAGCGCGGCGGGATCGGCCACCACGATGGGAGCGCTGCCGGTCGGCACGACGCGCGCCGGCCCCCGCGTCTCCACCGCCGTGCCGAACAGCCGGGCGTAGGAGGCGGCGGTGGCGTCGGGATCGTCGGCGGCGACAACCAGGGCGGCGAGACCGGTCACCGTGTTGTCGTGCTGGACCAACTCCGGACGCCAGACCACCTCGGGGGTGTGGTGCTGGCACAGGAAGACCCGCCCGCCCCACTCCGGCACACCGTCGATCGGGGTCGTCGTGAAGCGCGCCTGCTGCGCGCCGCCCGGCAGTTCGACGGGGCGGCCGAACTCCACCGGCTTGCCCGCCGGATAGCCGGCCTCGACCAGGAGGCGTTGCGCCGCCCGCGCGTCGTCGGTCTTCAGCGCTGCCGCCGCGATGCCCTCGCGGGTTTTCAGAACGTCGCTGAAAAAGGCGGTGAAGGGGTGCGGCTGTTCGATGGCGAGCAGTTCCAGATAGTCGCCGGCCCCGAACATCATGGTGTGGTTGGCCGACTTCAGTTCGCCATGCCGGCCCTTCGGCGAGATGGTGAAGCCCATGCGGCGATAGGCGTCCTGCGCCTTCTCCAGATCGCGGACGACGATGACGAGATGGTCGATGCCGTTGATTCCGTGTGCGCCCATGACCCTTGCCCTTCCGCTTTGCCGGCTTTTCGCGTCCGGCCAGCCATAGTGCAAGGGGGCGGCGCAACGCAAGGGTCAGGGCGCAAGCGGTCGCTCGCGCCACGCGGCAACAACGTCCGGCATGGGCGGCGAGTCCCGGTGCTCGCCGTGGATCGCCAGAATCTCCGCCGGGGCGACCACGGCGCCGCGCGCCACGAAGGCGCCCTGCACCACGGCCAGCGCTGCCGTGCCCGTGGCGGTCTCCAACCGGTGCTCGATGAAGAAATACTTGTCGTCCCAGCACAGCACGCGGGTCGTCAGCTCGAAGCGCTGGAAGGGCGCCAGCGGGCGGCGGAAGCGCAGGTTGGCGGCGCCGATCACCGGTTGCCAACGGTGGCGCAGGATCGACCGCCCCATGCCGGAGCGCAGCATCAGATCGACGCGCCCCAAGTCCATGACGCTGAAATAGCGGGCGTTGGTCATGTGCATGTTGAGGTCGAGATCGGTCGGCCACACCCGGAAGCGCAGCCGTGCCGGTTCCAGGAACCCCACCGGCCGTCCGGTCAGAGCGGCCACGATGACGGCGATCAGGCGGAACAGCAAATTCATAACCCTATCCCCTCCGGCCCGGCCGGGCGGACGGGACCGCACGGGCTCACGCGCTCTTGGACGCCAACCCGCGCTCGTCCAGCGCGGCCTGCACCTGGGCCTCGATCTCCCGCAGCTCGCCCACGGTCGCCTCCAGGTCCTGGCGCTGCTGCTCAAGGTCCTTCAGCCGCGCGTCGATGCGCTTCTGCAGAACCTTCAACTGCTCCACCCCGCCATCAACGTTGTAAAGGTCGAGATACTCGCGGATCTCCGCCAGCGAGAAGCCCAGCCGCTTGCCCCGCAGGATCAGCTTCAGCCGGGCGCGGTCGCGCTTGGTGTAGACGCGGTTGTTGCCCAGGCGGTTGGGCGACAGCAGCCCCTTCACTTCGTAGAAGCGGAGGGCACGCGGCGTGATGCCCAGTTCCTCCGCCAACTGATTCACCGTGTAGAGCTGTTCCATGGTGGGGGGCACGCCTTCCGTCACGTCGCGCCGCGGCGGCGTGGGGAACGAAGGCTGCTCGCTCCACGCCGCCGGACGGCGTCTCCGTTCCTACCACACACACCACGGCGTGACAAAGCCGAGCGCCCTTTCCCTGGTCATCCCTCCGACTTCTGCAAGCTTTCCGCAATCAACTCCTTCTTCGACAGCTTGCCGACGGCCGTCTTGGGCAGCTCGGCGCGGAACTCGATCAGCTTCGGCATCTCGATCCGTGAGATCTTGTCGCGCAGGAAATCCTTCAACCGCTCCGCGGCCAGGCTGGCTCCGGGCTTGAGCTGCACGAAGGCCTTCGGGCTCTGGCCGCGGTAGTCGTCGGGGACGCCGATGACGCAGACGGCCACCACGTCGGGGTGCTGGTAGATGGCCTCCTCGATCATGCGCGGATAGACGTTGTAGCCGCCGCAGATGATCAGCTCCTTCAGCCGGTCGAGCAGGAAGACGTAGCCGTCCTCGTCCATCACCCCGACGTCGCCGGTGAACAGCCAGCCGCCGACGATGGTGCGCCGGCTCTCCTCGTCCTTGTTCCAGTAGCCGGTCATGACGTTGGGGCCGGACAGCACGACCTGCCCCTTCTCACCGGGCGGCAACACGCGGTCGGGATCGTCCAGCGCGCGGATCTGCACCATGATGCCGGGCAGAGGCAGGCCGATGGAGCCCTCCTTGTTGACCCCGCTCAGCGGGTTGCAGGCACAGACCGGCGAAGCCTCGCTGAGGCCGTAGCCCTCGACCAGCACGCAGCCGGTGGCCTCCTCGAACTGCCGTTTCAGCTCCATCGGCAGCGGCGCCCCGCCGGAGATGCAGTAGCGGATCGACCGCATCGGGTGGCGCGCCACGTCGGGATGGCTCAGCAACGCCTTGTACATGGTCGGCACGCCGGGCAGCAGCGTGGGCTTGCGCCGCGCGATGGTCTTCAGCACCTGCAGCGTGTCGAAGCGCGGCAGCATGACCAGCTCCGCCCCCGCCGCCAGCCCCATGTTCAGGATCACCGTCATGGCGAAGACGTGGAAGAAGGGCAGGACGGCGAGCATCCGCTCCTCCCCCAGCGCCATGCCGGGGAACCAAGCCTGCACCTGCCGCGCGTTGGCCACGAGGTTGGCGTGGGTCAGCATCGCCCCCTTGGGCACGCCGGTGGTCCCGCCGGTGTATTGCAGCACCGCCACGTCGCGCCGCGGGTCCAGCCGCACCGGCGGCATCACTCCGTCGTTGGCCAGCAGCGCGTCGAAATCCACATGCCGCCCGTCCTGCGGGATGCTCGCCAGTTCGCTGCGCTTCAGGACGCGGAACAGCACGCTCTTCACCGGGGGCAAGATGGAGGCCATGCGGCAGACGACCACCGTCTTCAGCCGCGTGCGGTCCAGCATCGCCTCGATGCGCGAGTGGATCTGCTTCAGATCGAGCGTGACCATGATCTCGGTCCCGGAATCCTCGATCTGGTGCTCCAGCTCCCGCTCGACATAGAGCGGGTTGTAGTTCACCACCGTGCCGCCGGCCTTCAGGATCGCGAAATAGGCGATCACGTAGGTCGGCGTGTTCGGCAGGCACAGCCCCACCCGCACCCCCGGCTTCACCCCCATCGCCGCGAAGCCCTTGGCCGCCCGGTTCACCAGCCCCAGCACCTCCGCGTAGCGGTAGCGGCGGCCGAGGAAGTCCAGGCACGGACGGTTGGCGTAGCGGCGGGCGGCCTCCTCGAACAGCTCGGCCAGCGGCATCACGGCGATCGGCTGGTCCCAGGCGATGCCCTCGGGGTAATGCGCCAGCCAGGGATGGGCCGGCCTGTCGTCGCCGATGCTGCTCCGGCGCGCAAGATTCTCGGTCATTTCCGATCCTCCCGGCTGCGCGGCGGGTCAGGACAAGCGACGGCGGAAGGCGGTGCGCGGCTTTCGGAGTCCGGGCGCGGCGGTCTGCATGGTTTCACTCCCCTCGATTGATTTGATGGTTCCCGGATCGTTGAGGCGCCGGAAACCTTTTGGTTATGACGTTGACGTAAACGTAAACTTTGCCTACTGTCAAGGTCCGACAAACACGAATCCAGGGGAGAGAGACTGATCCATGGTTGAGGACATCCTGCGCGAACTCCAGTCCCGCTCCACCAGCTTCCGCAGCCTGAAGGCCGACGTCCGCTTCGCGCTGGAGGACGGCGAGGCGGTGCGGGTCAACGCCCGCGAGACGCCCGTCGCCATCGCGCGGGAGGACACCGGGGACGCCGATCCCGACTGCACCATCCGCATCTCTGCCGAGAACCTGAAGAAGCTGATGGACGGGCGGCTGAACCCGATGCTGGCCTTCACCATGGGCAAGCTGAAGGTGGACGGCTCGATGGGCGTCGCCATGAAGCTGGCGCAGCTTCTCGACGACTGAGCACCTGCGACTGAGCGACGGAAACCGGACGGCGGCACCATAAGCCGCCGCATCACGAACACAGGGAGGAACATCCATGACGCACGCCCTGCGCGCGGCGCTGGCGGTCGCCGGCCTGCTGTTGTCCACGGCCGCGGTCCAGGCTGCCGAGCCGCGCACGCTGACCTACCGGATTCTGATGGGCGACGATCCGGTGGGCAGCGAAACCGTCCGGCTGGAGGCCCAGGGCGACGTGACCAAGGTCGCCGTCACCGCTTCGACGCAGGTGAAGGTGCTGTTCATCAACTTCCGCTACGATCACAAGCGGGAAGAGGTCTGGAAGGGCGGGACGCTCGACTCCATGAGCGCCCAGACCGACGACGACGGCACGCCTCACGCCATCCGGATGATGCGTACCAGCGGCGGTTACACCGTCACGGTGGACGGCAAGGCCGGACAGACCGGCGCCGACATCCTGCCCCTGACGCTGTGGACCCCGGAGGTGCTGAAGCGCCCCACCCTGCTCTCGGTCATCGACGGCAAACCATACAACGTGCGCACCGACCTCGTCGGCACCGACACGCTGACCGTCGGCGGACGAGCGGTGCCGGCGCAGCATCACCGCATCTCCGGCGACGTGGAGCGCGACCTGTGGTTCGACGCGCGGGGCACGCTGCTCAAGACCCGCTTCAAGCGCAGCGGCTACGATGTTACCTACATCCTGGACTGAGATGTGTTCTGCGTGAGGGTGTGATGCCGCTGTTCGTGTTCCCCGATGACCCGTCCTGGAACGAGGAGGCCGACGCCGTGGAGTTCGCGGTGGAGGTCGGGGAGTATCACGGGCGGGTCTTCGTCCCGCGCCGCGCCTTGCAAACCCTCGCCGGCCATCTGCCAAAGCCGGACGAGGCGCTTCAGTATGTCTGCCTGAACCGCCCGGTCTTCGACAAAGCGGTGGAGGCCCGCATCATGGACCGCAAGCTGGACCCGGATGCGAACGTCCATCTGACGGCACGGGACGTGCGGCGGGTGGCGCCGTAGGAGGCCATCGAAATTTGAGTGGTCGCGTCGCCCCCCCTCCCGACCTCCCCCGCTTCGCAGGGGGAGGGAGAAAAGCCCTCCCCTGCGAAGCGGGGAGGGTTGGGTGGGGGCCCGGTTCAACACCCTCAAATGCTGTAATTGTCCGCGATCCCCGACCGCAGCTGCTCCACCTGCTCGCGGAAGCCTCCGCTCTCGCGGCCCGGCTCGTTGCGGACGTCCTGGACGATGCGCGCCGGGCTGCCGCCCAGCACGATGATGCGGTCGGCGAGATGCACCGCCTCCTCCAGGTCGTGCGTGACGAACAGCACGGTTTTGCCGGTCTCGCGGTGAATGCGCAGCAGCTCGTCCTGAAGGCCGTGCCGCGTGATGGCGTCGAGCGCGCCGAACGGCTCGTCCATCAGCAGGATGTCGGGGTCGACGGCCAGGGCGCGGGCGATGCCGACGCGCTGGCGCTGGCCGCCCGACAGCTCGTAAGGCCAGCGCCGCCCGTAATCGTCCAGCCGGACGAGGCGCAGCGCGGCGGCCACCCGCTCCTCCCGCTCGGCGGTGGAGATCGGCAGTCCCTCCAGGCCGAAGCGGACGTTCTTGGCGACCCGCCGCCAGGGCAGCAGGCGGGCGTCCTGGAAGACGAGGCTGACCGGACGGTGGCCCGGCTTCTTCGTCTCGTGGATGGTGACGGCACCGGCGCGCGCCGTGTGCAGCCCGGCGACGACGCGCAGCAGGGTCGACTTGCCGACGCCGGACGGCCCGACGATGGCGACGAAGCTGCCGCGCTCGATGGACAGGTCGACGTCCACCAGGACCGGCGGAGCCACGGCGCCGTAGCCGATGGCGACGCCCTTCAAATCGATCACAGCAGAGCCGTTCCCATTAGGGCCGTTCACTTTTGCCATGCGAGCACCCGCTGCTGAACCTGCATGAACAGGAAGTCGCACACACCGTAGAGCGCCGCGATGGTGACCATGTAGAGCACGACGATGTGCGTGGCGAGCAGGCCGGAGGCGTCGGACATGCGCGCGCCCAGGCCGGAGATGCCGAACAGCTCCGCCGCCACCACCGTCATCCAGCCCTGCCCCAGCCCGGCGCGCACGCCGGACAGGATGCCCGGCAACGCGCCGGGCAGGACGATCTTGAACAGGCGCGGGATCAGCCCGCCCTGCCCGAAGGCGTGGCCGAGTTCGATCAGGTCCTTGTCCACCCCGCGCACCGCGCTGTAGGTAGCGTAGTAGTTGATCCAGAAGACCGTCAGCGCGATCAGGAAGGTCGCCGCCGACTTGCTGACGCCGAACCAGATGATCGCGAAGGGAATCCAGGCGATGGACGGGATGGGGCGCAGCATGCGCACCACCCAGGCCTGGAAGGCGTCCCAGATGCCCCAGGTCGCCGCCGCGGTGCCGAAGGTGATGCCGAGGACGGTGCCGAGCGCCAGCCCCGACAGGTAGTGCGACAGGCTGGCGAAGACCATCGCCTGCCAGGTGCCGGACCGGAACTCCGCCAGGAAGGCGCCGGGCACCGCGCTGGGCGACGGCAAAAGCCCGGCGGGCACGACGCCGCTGCGCGCCAGCGCTTCCCAGGCGAGCAGGAAAGCGCCGACGCCGAGCGCCGACAGGGCGATGGAGCTGTGGAGCTTCAGCGGTTGACGCATCGCGCTTACTTCGCGGCGGCCGCGTCGTAGAAGCGGAAGTCGAAGGCCTCCGCCACCGGGATGGTGCCCTCGGCGGAGCCGATCTCCTTGGCGTAGGCCATCATCTGCTCGACCGCCGGGACGACGCCGTGCGGGTCGGCGAGGAACTTGGAGCCCGGCGAACGGAAGGCGGCCTCCAGCGTGGCCGGCTCCATCAGGCCCTTGCCGAGATACTCGTTGGCGACCGTGGCGGAGCGGGCCGGGTCCTTGGCGATCTGATCGACGGCGCGGATGTGCGCCTTGAGCAGGCGGGTCAGCGCCTCGCCATGCTCCTTGGCGACCGGGCCGCGGACCGCGATGACGGTGCCGGGCTGGTTCGGGAACATCTCCGCGCCGGTGGCGAGCAGGCCGACGTTCGGGTCGACCTTCTGGGTCACGGTCACCGTCGGCTCGCGGATCGTCGCGGCGTCGAGGGCGCCGGCCAGCAGCGCCTGCTGGGTCTTCTCGATGCCCATGGAGATGATCTCCACGTTCGCCGGGTCGGCCTTCACCACCTTGAACAGCCAGTGGCGCAGCACGGTGTCCGGTACCGAGCCCGGCGGCTGCGTGCCGATCTTGACCTTGCGGCCGCTGTCGGCGACGAATTTCGCGATCGAGTCCGCGGTGGCCTTGCCGCCCAGCGCCTTGGCGAACTCGCCCCGGCTGGCGACGACCATCTCCTCGACCGCCGAGTTGGCGATCACCGACACGTCCGCGCCCTTCGAGCGGGCGACCAGGACCGGAGCGACGCCGGCGTAGAGCAGGTCGATCTTGCCGGCGGCCATCGCCTGGATCGCGTGCGGGCCGGATTCGAACTTGGTCAGCTTCAGGTCGATGCCCGCCTCACGCGCCCAGCCTTCCCCTTCCAGGATGAACAGCGGCGCGGCGGCAAGGATGGGAATGTAGCCGACCTCCAGCTTCACCGGATCGGCGGCGCGGGCCGCGCCGGGCGTGAGAGCGGCCAGGGAGGCGACGGCGGCCACGGCCAGCATTGCGGAGCGTCGGGTCAGGGCGGTCATGGGATCCATCCTCGCAGGAAATTGCCCGCCTATTTAGCACATCTCCTATCGGAAGGAAGAGCGAATTACACATTATTGAATGATGAAATGCCTGATTTCACATGTTGCGTTTCGTAATGTGAAATCCATTCCACCATAGGAAAACCCCTTCGCAGCGACGCGAAGGGGCTTTTTTTTTCCGGAACGAAGAGGGGAGCCGTTACACCCGGTCGCGCTTCAGGGCGTTCCGGCCGAACGCGCCGTCCACATAGTCGAGCAGTTCGCCCAGCGCCTCCACCGGGGTGACCGCGCCGGTGTCGATGGTCAGCTCCGCCGACTCCGGGGCCTCGTAGGGGGCGGAGACGCCGGTGAAGTCCGGGATCTCCCCGGCGCGCGCCCGGCGGTACAGACCCTTGGGGTCGCGCGATTCGCAGGTGGCGAGGTCGGCGGCCACATAGACCTCGTGGAAGCGCTCGCCGCCGATGGCCCGCGCCCGCGCCCGGTCGGCCTGGAGCGGCGAGATCAGCGACGCGATGACGAGAACGCCAGCGTCGGCGAACAGTTTGGCCGTCTCGGCGACGCGCCGGATGTTCTCCGCCCGGTCCTCCGCCGAGAAGCCCAGCCCGGCGTTCAGTCCGTTGCGGACGTTGTCGCCGTCCAGAACGAAGACCTGCCAGCCGCGGTCGAACAGCGCGCGCTCCAGCGCCATCGCCAGCGTGGACTTGCCGGCGCCGGACAGGCCGGTCAGCCAGAGGACGCCGCCCTTGTGGCCGTTGGCGGCGTTGCGCTCGTCCGCCGTGACGGCGTGTGAGACCTCGGTCGTGTTGGCCGAGGCGGCAGGGCCTTCGTCCACCTCGACGACGATGCAGCCGCCGACCACGTCGTGACCGTCGATCAGCACGCCGCGCCCGGTGCGCGACAGAGCCGACGCGAGGTCGACGGCGATCGGCGAGCGGGAGCGCAGGACGACCTCGGCCACCTCGTTGCGATGGACCGCCTTGGCCGGGGTGCTCGACAGGTCCTCGATGTCGATGACGGCGGTGATGCTCTCCACCGTCACGCGGTGCTCGCCCGTCGTGATCTTCAGCGTGTAGGTCTTGCCGACCGCCAGCGGCTCCGAGGTCAGCCAGAAGGCGCGGACGCCCAGCCGGTGGGTGACGTGCGGCGCGCCCTCCTCATGGTGCGCGACATGGCCGCGCTCGGCGAAGATGCGCTTGTCCAGCGTGATGCCGATGCTCTGCCCGGCCTGGGCGGCGACGATGGGCTGGCTGTGGTTCCACCCCTCGATGCTGACCACCGTGGCGGTGGCGCCGGTCGGCGAGAAGCGCAGCGTGTCGCCGACGCGCAGGCGCCCGCTCTCGATGCGGCCGGCCAGGATGCGGCGGTCGTCGGGCTTGTAGACGTCCTGGAGCGGGAAGCGCAGCGGCAGTTCGGTCGGCGCCTGCTGCGGGCGGAAGGCATCCAGCGCCTCCACCACGGTCGGCCCCTCGTACCAGGGCGCCTTGTCGGAGCGGGTGACGATGTTGTCGCCATGGCGCGCCGCGATCGGGATCACCGTGGAGGTGTGCAGGCCGAGTTCCGCCAGATAGGCGCGGATCTCCTGCGACACCGCCTCGAACCGGTACTGGTCGAAGTCGACGCGGTCCATCTTGTTGACCGCCACCGCCACCTGCCGCACGCCCAGCAGATGCAGCAGGAAGGCGTGGCGGCGCGACTGCTCCAGCGCGCCTTCGGCGGCGTCGATCACCAGCAGGGCGGCGTCGGCCTGCGAAGCGCCGGTCACCATGTTCTTCAGGAACTCGGTGTGGCCCGGCGCGTCGATGATGACGTAGGGGCGCTGCTCCGTCTTGAAATGGATCTGCGTGGTGTCGATGGTGATGCCCTGGTCGCGCTCGGCCTGGAGCGCGTCCATCACGAAGGCCCACTCGAAGGGCATGCCGCGCTTGCGGCTCATCTCGTGGACCTGCTCCACCTTGCCGTCGGGCAGGCTGCCGGTGTCGTTCAGCAGGCGCCCGATCAGCGTCGACTTGCCGTGGTCGACATGGCCGACGATGACGATGCGGAGCTGGCCGTTCAGTTCGTTCCGGATGTCCATGGTCCCAATCCCCGCTTCTTACATATAGCCCGAGCTGCGCAGGCGCTCGAAGCTGTCTTCGGCCTCGTTGTCCATGGCGCGGCCGGCGCGCTCCGGAATGCGGGTCACGACCAGTTCGGCGATGATCTCGTCGATGGTGCCAGCGGTGCTGTCCACCGGGAAGGTGATGTTCTTCTCACCCAGCGAGCGGTAGCGCTTGCCATCCTTGGCGAAGTACAGCGGGACGATGGGAATCCCCTCGCGTTTGGAATAGCGCCAGATGTCCAGTTCGGTCCAATGCAGCAGCGGGTGGATGCGGACGTGGGTGCCTTCGTCGAAGCGGGTCTTGTAATGGTCCCAGAACTCCGCCGGCTGGTCCTTCACGTCCCAGTCGCCTTCCAGCGAACGCGGCGAGAAGACGCGCTCCTTGGCGCGGGTCGCCTGCTCGTCGCGGCGGATGCCGACCATGATGCCCTGGTACTTGCCGGTGCGCAGGAGGTTCTTCAGCCCCTCCGTCTTGCGGGCGGCGGCGCGGGTCAGCGGCGGCAGGGTCTGGTCCATGTCCGCTTCCGGCGGGCACTGCTCCACCCGCAGGTCGAGGTCCCATTCGCCGGCGATGCGGTCGCGGAAGTCGTAGACCTCCTGCAACTCCATCGCGGTGTCGAGTTGGACCACCGGGAACGGAACGCGCCCGAAGAACGCCTTGCGGCAGAGCCAGAGCAGGACGTTGCTGTCCTTTCCGATCGACCACAGCAGAGCCAGCTTGTCGATGCGGTTGTAGGCCTCGCGGAGGATGTAGATGCTCTGGCTCTCAAGGTAATCGAGATCGGCGGTCATTGTGCGGTTCCGGTCTTCTTGAAGGTGTGAATGCCGCATTCGGTCTTGGCGGTTCCGGCCCAGCGGCCCGACCGCGGGTCCGCACCGGGAGCGACACGCTCGGTGCAGGTGAAGCAGCCGATGGACAGGAAGCCGTCGGCCTCAAGCGGGTGGCGCGGCAGGTTGCGCCGCGCGAATTCCTGGTCGATCCGCTCGCGGTCCCAGTGGGCGAGCGGGTTGATCTTGATGCGGCCCGTGCCCTCCTCCGCCTCGAACAGCGGAAGGGCGGCGCGCGTGGAGGCCTGGAAGCGCTTGCGTCCGGTCACCCAGGCGTCGAAACCCTCCAGCGCACGGTCCAGCGGCACCGTCTTGCGCAGATGGCAACAGGCGTCATGCGAGCGGGTGAACAGCAGCCCGTCGGGGTCCTCCGCCGCCAGATCCGCACCGGTCGGGCCGATCGTGCGCACACCGGTCAGGCCAAGCGCGGACACCAGCTTGTCGCGGTAGCGCAGCGTTTCCCCGAACAACTTCCCGGTGTCGACGAAGAGAACCGGGAAGGACGGGTCGGCTTCCGCCGCCAAGGCGAGCAGCACCGCCGATTCCGTTCCGAAGGATGAAACCACAGCAACGCGGCCGTCGAATTCATCACGCAGAAGGGCGTTCAGAAGCACCGCCCCATCCAGCCGCCCGTACCGTTCGGTCAGATCGGCCACGCGGTCGCGTTTCACAGCCTGGGCAAGTCCATCAAGCATGACCTAATTGCCTATCCACGAAGTGGAGTATTTGTTCTGAATTGCACATTAACACCAGTTTCACGGCGTTGCAATGCATATACATTGTCTACATGTATTATAGGTTTAAGCGAGTTTGTGAAATCTGTTGATTGCACCCCGCCATCGCGCTTAAATGCGCCCATGATGTCTTTTCACGATAGGCTCGGTGTGCATTACAGGTGGCCGCAGTGATCCCGGTCGCGCTCGACCCGACGCATGTGCGGATCGCGCTGGTCGGTCAGGGACCGCTGGCGAAGCGCCGTCTCGCGCAGTTGCTGGAAGGTGGCGCGGCACCGGCGGTCTATTCACCGGAACCGGATGCGGAATTGATCGCTCTCGCGGGAGCGGCCCTGCGACGCGCCCTGCCCTCGCCCGGCGACCTGGAGGGCATGCAGGTGCTGTTCATCGTCGGCATCGACGATTCCGTCGCTGAAACGCTGGCCCGTCAGGCACGCGACCGCAACATCCTGGTCAATGTCGAGGATGTGATTCCGCTCTGTGATTTCCACGCGCCGTCTGTGATACGGCGCGGCGACCTTCTGATGACCGTCTCCACCGGCGGCAAGAGCCCGGCGCTGGCCCAGGTGCTCCGCGAACGGCTGGAGACTCTGTTCCCCGCCGTCTGGGCGGACCGGCTGGCGGAACTCGCCGCGCTCCGCGACCGCCTGCGCGCCACGGGCGCCAAGGGACCCGAGGTGCTGCGCGCCTGCCGGGATCTGATCGCCGCCAAAGGATGGCTGCCATGATCGCATCGTCTCTCCTGTCCCGCCTGCCCGCCTTCACGCCGGGCAGCGTCTGGCTGGCCGGGGCCGGTCCCGGCGATCCGGGCCTGCTGACCCTGCTGGCCGCCAAGGCGCTGGGCGAGGCCGACGCCATCGTCCACGACGCTCTGGTCGGCGGCGGCATCCTGGAGGCCGCCAACCCCGAGGCCCTTCTGGTGGACATGGGAAAGCGCGCCGGCCACCCCTCCCCCAAGCAGGAGGCGATCAACGCACGGTTGGTGGAACTGGCACGCGAAGGCCGGCGGGTGCTGCGGCTGAAGGGCGGCGACCCCTTCGTCTTCGGGCGCGGCGGTGAGGAATGCCTGGCGCTGGCCCAGGCCGAGATTCCCTTCCGCGTGGTCCCCGGAGTCACCGCGGGGATCGGCGGGCTGGCCTACGCTGGCATCCCGGTGACCCACCGCGGCTTCGGCACCACGGCGACCTTCGTCACCGGCCACGACAAGGCTGGCGGTCTGCCCGCCGATCTGGACTGGGACGTTCTGGCGCGGCTGCCCGGCGCGCTGGTGTTCTACATGGCGCTGGGCACCATCGGGACCATCGCCGAGCGGCTCGAAGCCGCTGGCAAGCCGCCGATGACCCCGGTCGCCATCGTGTCGAGCGCCAGCACCGAGGCGCAGAGCGTCATCGAGACCAATCTTGCCCATTGCGCCCGGGACGTCGTGCGGCTACAGGCCAAGCGCCCCGCGATCGTCGTGGTCGGCGAGGTCGTGCGGCTGCGCGCCGTGATCGGCGCGTGGCAGCAGACCACCGGCCAGCATCCGTTTCCCATCGCCGTGTCGGCGTGAGCGTTCGTTTTAGGAGTTGAAGGCATGGCGTTGAGCGATAAGTCCAGGAACGAGGCGGTGCTGAAGGCCATCACCGCCAACCGCCTGCGCGACGGCGAGGTGATCTTCCTCGCCCCCGGCCCTGACCTCGGCTGGGTGGAGCGTCTGGACGACGCCGCCCTGTTCGAGGACGCGGCGGCCGCCGAAACGGCCCTGGCCGCCGCCAAGGCCAAGGCGGAGGGCGAGCAGTTCGCCGTGGACGTCTACGCCTTCGACCTACGCATCACCGACGGGCAGCGGGTGCCGGTCAAGACGCGGGAGCGCATCCGGGCGCTCGGCCCCACCGTCCGCATCGATCTCGGCAAGCAGGCTGCGGCCTGAACCGGGCGGCCACTTTTTTGACAAGGGCGAGTTCCATGAACCACATCGCGCCCGGCCGCAACGCCGGGGTCTACAGCTACGACGACATCGACCGCCGCTTCGTCACGGAGCGCGTGGAGCAGTTCCGCGCCCAGGTCGAGCGTCGCCTGTCCGGCGAGCTGACGGAGGAGGAGTTCAAGCCGCTGCGGCTGATGAACGGCCTCTATCTTCAGCTCCACGCCTACATGCTGCGCATCGCCGTTCCCTACGGCGTCCTGACCTCGCGGCAGCTCCGCAAACTGGCCCAGATCGGGCGCAAATACGACAAGGGCTACGGCCACTTCACCACCCGCCAGAATCTCCAGTTCAACTGGATCAAGCTGGAGGACACCCCGGCCATCCTGCACGAGCTGGCCGAGGTCGACATGCACGCGCTGCAGACCAGCGGCAACTGCGTGCGCAACGTCACCACCGACCAGTTCGTCGGGGCGGCGCGGGACGAGGTTGTGGACGGGCGCGTCTACGCCGAGATCCTGCGGCAATGGACGACCCTGCACCCCGAATTCACCTACCTGCCGCGCAAGTTCAAGATCGCCATCATGGGGTCGGACGCCGACCGCGCGGCCATCCGCGTCCATGACGTCGGCGTCTTCGCCAAGCGCAACGAGCGGGGCGAGGTCGGCTTCACCTTCTACGTCGGCGGCGGCCTCGGCCGGTCGCCCTTCATCGGCAAGCTGATCCGCGACTGGGTGCCGGAGGAGGACTTCGTCGCCTATCTCGAAGCCATCCTGCGCGTCTACAACCAGTACGGCCGGCGCGACAACATCTACAAGGCGCGCATCAAGATCCTCGTCCACGAGCTGGGCCAGGAGAAATTCACCCAGGAGGTGGAGGAGGAGTTCGCCCGCCTGCGCGGCCCGAAATACCGCCTCGCCCCGGAGGTCGTCGACGAGATCCGCCGCCGCTTCGGCGGCCCGGCCTTCGAGACGCTGACCGATGAGCCGGAGTCCTTCCAGGCCGCCAAGGCCGCGAATCCGGACTTCGCCCGCTGGGTGGCGGTCAACGTGCTGGCCCACAAGGTCCCCGGCTACGCCGCCGCCACCATCTCGCTGAAGCCCGCCGGCGGCATTCCCGGCGACGCCACCTCGGAGCAGATGGAGCTGATCGCCGATCTGGCCGACGCGCACAGCTTCGGCGAACTCCGCGTCAGCCACGCACAGAACCTCGTCCTCGCCCATGTCCGGCAGGACGCTCTGTTCACCCTGTGGACGGCGCTGGAGGCCAACGGCCTGGGCACGCCGAACGCCGGGCTGATCGGCGACATCATCGCCTGCCCCGGCCTCGACTACTGCGCGCTGGCCAACGCCCGCTCGATCCCGCTGGCTCAGGCCATCTCGGCCCGCTTCGCCGATCCGGCGCGCCAGCAGACCATCGGCGAGCTGGGCATCAAGATCAGCGGCTGCATCAACGCCTGCGGCCACCACCATGTCGGCGCCATCGGCATCCTCGGCGTGGATAAGAAGGGCGAGGAGTTCTACCAGATCACCGTCGGCGGCGACCCGACCCTGACCACCGCCATCGGCGACATCCTCGGCCCGGCGGTGACCGCCGACGAGACGGTGGACGCCATCGAGGCCATCGTCGAGGTCTATCTGTCCAACCGGCACGACGGGGAGCGCTTCATCGACACGCTGAAGCGCGTCGGCCACGGCCCGTTCAAGGAGAGAGTCTATGCCGCTCATTAAGGACGGCCGCATCGTCGAGGACGAGTGGGTCGCGGTCGCCGACGGCGAGCCGGTTCCCGCCGACCGTCCCGCCGTCGTCACCTTCGAGCGCTGGCAGGCGGAGCGCGCGAGCTTCGACGGGCGCAACGCGGCGCTCGGCGTCCGGGTCAAGAGCGGGACCCTGGCCCCGGCCATCGCGCCGGACCTGGACCGCTTCGCCCTGGTGGCGATCGAGTTCCCGAAGTTCCGCGACGGCCGCGGCTTCTCCACCGCGCGCGAGCTGCGGGAGCGCTTCGGTTATCAGGGTGAGGTCCGGGCGGTCGGGCACGTCATCCCCGACCAGTACCGCTTCCTCCTGCGTACCGGCTTCACCTCCGCCGAGGCGCCGGAGGACACCAACCCGGAGAGCTGGGCGCATGCCCTGACGGAGATTACCGTCGCCTTCCAACCGTCGCTGGACGACCCGCAGCCGCTGTCGCTCCTGCGCCGCCGCCTGGGGTCCTGACACGCATCGCGCCGCGCCTGCGTTCCGAAGATGGGAGCGGGCGCGGCGCGGTTCACAGTCCGCCGAACAGCCAGAACAGGCCTGCCGCAGCCGCAGCCGCGACCGCCGCCAGCACACCGCCGACGGTGCGCCGCAACCGGGCCTCGCGCCGCTCGACCTCCTGGCGCTTTTTCAGCAGATACTGCTGCTCGGGTCCGAGAAACGCCCCCGAATCGCCATCCAGGGACAGGGCGCGCTTCGCCACGCTCCGGCCGCGCGCGGCGGGGACCGTCCGGACCGGTGGGCGCGCTGCCCGCCCCTCCAAAACCATCGATTCGCCCGCCAGCGGACGCCCTGTCCCCGGACGACCTCGGCCCGCCTTCCTGGATGCCTTCCGTCTTTTGCTCGCCATGCTCCTCACCTCACCGTCGCCCGGCGAAGCATAGCGGCCCTGTCCCGCTTATCCAGCCCTTGATCACGGCAGGCCAGCAAGGTCACACCGCGTTTCCCACCCCTCGCCGAATCATTGGGCAATTGAGGGGAATTTGCGCAAATCGCGTTCCAGTTCCCGAAAAAACGAGCATGCGACTGGAAAAAATCCCGACGCCACCGCCCACAAGCACCAGCAAAATCCGTACTATGCGGCATCGCGCCGATGCAGCCAGGATTTTCGCATGTCCCATGACGTTCCACTTATTTCTATGATCGCCATCGCATTCGGGTTGGCCTTCATCTTCGGATACCTCGCTGATCGCATTCGCTTGCCTCCCCTCGTCGGGTATCTGGTCGCCGGCATCATCATCGGTCCCTTCACGCCGGGCTTCGTCGCCGATGGTGCTTTGGCCGCCCAGTTGGCCGAGATCGGCGTCATTCTCCTGATGTTCGGGGTCGGTCTTCATTTCTCGCCCTCGGATCTGCTGGCGGTCCGGAAAATCGCCATTCCCGGCGCGGTCGGCCAGATCGGCCTCGCCACCGCGCTGGGCGTCGGGCTGGCTTGGCTGTGGGGCTGGAGTCTCGGCGCCGGCCTCGTGCTGGGCCTCAGCCTGTCGGTGGCGAGCACGGTCGTGCTGCTGAAGGCCCTGGAAGAGCGCGACATGCTGAACACCGCCGAAGGCCGCGTGGCGGTCGGCTGGCTGATCGTCGAGGACCTCGCGATGGTCCTGGCGCTCGTGCTGCTGCCGGCCCTGGCGGAGGTCCTGGGCGGCCACGCGCCGGGCGCCGCTGGGAGCGCCGCTGGGGGCCATGGCGCCGGCTCGGACGGTCCGATCTGGCTGACGCTGGCCCTGACGCTGGGCAAGGTCGCGGCCTTCTCCGTTCTGGCGATCGTGCTCGGCCCGCGCGTCGTCCCGGTGATCCTGACCAATGTGGCGCGCACCGGCTCGCGCGAGCTGTTCACCCTGTCGGTTCTCGCCATCGCGCTCGGCGTCGCCTACGGTTCGGCGGTGCTGTTCGGCGTGTCCTTCGCGCTTGGCGCCTTCTTCGCCGGCGTGGTGCTGAACGAATCGCGCTTCAGCCACAAGGCGGCTACCGATTCGATGCCGTTGCAGGACGCGTTCGCCGTTCTGTTCTTCGTGTCGGTCGGCATGCTGTTCGACCCGTCGATCCTGCTGCGCGACCCGCTGGCGGTCATCGCCGTGGTGGCCCTGATCGTGGTCGGCAAGTCGCTGATCGCTTTCGGCATCGTGATCCTGCTGCGCTTCCCGGTGGGCATGGGTCTGGCGGTGTCGGCCAGCCTCGCGCAGATCGGTGAATTCTCCTTCATCCTCGTCGGGCTGGGCATGTCGCTCGGCCTGTTGCCGGAGGAAGGGCGCGACCTCGTGCTGGCCGGCGCGCTGCTGTCGATCACGTTGAATCCGGCGGTCTTCGCGGGCGTCGCCGCGCTGCGCAAGCATCTCCAGGCCAAGCGCGCCGCCGGCGTGCCGCCTTATGGCTGGGAGCAGTTCGAGCAGCTCCAGAGCAGCCTCGCCGACGCCCGCCACCAAGCGGAGGAGCGCGAGAAGGAGCACGACCTGCAGATCCAGGCGCTGGCCAAGACCTTCCCGGTGCTGTCGCTGCTGGACGCCCATGAGCAGGAGCGGTTGATGATGCTGTTCCGGCCCAAGTCGGCGGTGCCCGGCGAGCGCATCATCCGCAAGGGCGACCGCGCCAACGCCATGTACTTCATCGCCTCCGGCGCCGTGGAGGTGCTGATGGAGGGCCAGACCATCCGCCTGGGGGCCGGCACGATGTTCGGCGAGATGGCCCTGCTGAGCGGGCAGCGGCGCAACGCCGATGTCGCCGCGGTCGACTACTGCCAGTTTCAGGTGCTGGAGCGGCGCGACTTCAACCAGTTCACCGCCCGCCACCCGGCGCTGCGCACGGCCCTGATCGACATGGCCGCGCAACGGCGCAAGATGAACCAGCCGGACGCCGCCACCGACGAGGCCGTGGCCGCATCGGAAAACGCCGCCTGAGCGGACGCGGTTTCCGCGAGCCGGTCCGATGGCAAAGGCGATGAAAAGGCCTTGGAGGCGACCGACTCCGAGGCCTTTTCTTCGTCCGGACCATGGGGCGGAGCGACAGGATTTGACCCTGAACCGCGGGTCGCTTCAGGGTGCACGACCGTTTTCGACGCATCGTCCGGCACCGGGTTGGGGGCGACCAGGAGCCCAAGGCACCAGCCAAGGTAAAAACGAAGATCCTCATAGAACGCTTCCGGCGTGTAGATCTGAAAACCCGGACTTTCGATCATGCCGGAGCCCGCCTGAATTCCCCAGGCGAGCAGCATCCAGCCCCCTGCCACCCATGCCGTCAGTTGCGCCAACTCGGGAATGGTCTTCGCATCCCAATGGCGAAGCACCACTCTGCTGCCAAGCAGCGCGATCAGAAAGCCCGGCACGGCGCTCGTTGCCACGATCGGCCAACCCCACCCATAAGCGTGGCCGACGACGACAATCCAGACGCACGCCAAGCCCGTTGCCGGAAGAGCGAGCCGGCGCGATGTCCCCGCGACGAACCAGGCGGCTGTGACCGCCGCCGGAATCGAAGCCCACTCGCTGGCGCTGTCGATCGCCCGTGCCAGACTGGCTTGCTTGGCCCCGTCACCGGCGTGCTCAGCGCCGAGATACGCGATCATCGCTTCATGGATGCACACGACGACAATCCCAAAGACCAGCGACACCAGGACGCCAAGCAGCATTCCACCGGATGGCGCATGCGCCAAACGCCACCGCCCCGCCTTGAACCGCTCTACCAGCGGTTCGACGAAGAAGGCGAAAAGCGTGCCGATGAACAGTGCGGAAAACAGTTCCGCGGTCCCGAAATGCCCGCGCAACAGCACGAACCCTTGCCAGAGAAGTTCCGGGGCAAAGGCGCAAACCGAAACCCATAACGTGTAGACCGCATAGGCCAAGGCACGAGTGAACGGCACGGATTGCCTCCCTCATCGAACGGCCACGCCGAGGTGATGCTGGTTCCCGTCCAGTCTCGCCGGAGAAGCCCCCTACGCGGCCGGCGCAAAATTCACCAACGGAGCCGAACGTCGGCAAAAATCGGCGAGGTTGGACTGCGCCGCGACGAACACGCGCAGCGGCGTGTCGATCTCGTACCGGCAGATGTTGGGCAGGAAGCCCATCAGTGCGGTGTCGGTGCTATGCGGGGCATCACCGAACAGGAAAGGCCGGTCCGCCAAGGTGCCCGCGATGACTTCCAAGTCAGTGAGACCGCGGCTGTAGATCTGGTCGGGCTCGTAACGGCCGATGCCCTGGACATAGTAGCGTTTCAGGTTGTACTGCCGAGCCGCCTCAAGCAGTCCCTCCGTAACGTTTGGATGCGTTTTGAGAAATTCATCCCGAAACAACGGCCAGAACCGCGCATCGGACCACCGTGAGTAGGACATCACCCAATACAGATCATCAAGGGTGCGCCGGATCATACAATCCATGCGCCGTTCGGCCTCGCCGAGATCATCGTCGATCGAAAGGTGATTTCGTCGGATCAGGTGCGCGATGATGAAATCGCTGTCTCCGACCACGGTGTCACCGTCCAGGATGTACGGCAACTGCGCGCGGGGGGCGTCATGGACGTCGACGATGTGCTCTTGTCGATAGGGTAATCCACACAAGCGCAGAAACGCCACGACCTTGAGGCCATACGGGTTGTTGTCCGCCAAGCCATAAAGGTTGGGGTAGGTGTACAGCGTGATCATAGCCGGCTCCATCCACTTGCAGCCCGGCCGGGGCCACGATCCGGTTCCGCAGGGGACCAGTCACGACCAACTCCCATCAGGCCAAATCCCCTCAGGGCCGCCGTTCAGCTTGGCATGGAGTGGCGACTGTTGGATATCCGATCATTGGAACAGGAGATGGGGGTGACCGGCGCGAAACAAGGTGAAATGGCCCCTGTTTCCATCCTCTCGGAGACCGTCCTGGTCATCCCCTCAATGGCCGGCTTCTTCCAGGCATTGGTCAGCGCCTGGAGCCAACTGCCAAACAGGATTCGCAAACAGCGGGGATGATGGGCAAAGAAAAAGCCTTGGAACCGTTGAGTTCCAAGGCTTCTCTTCCGATCCGGAACTTGGTCGGAGCGACAGGATTTGAACCTGCGACCCCCAGACCCCCAGGATGGGGATGGAGGCGTAAGGGCATTGAAATCATTAGATTTTCAAAACGCAAATCAGGCCATTTTTCCACACATTTTGACCCCGAGTTCCACACGGATTTCCACACAGGATGGCCGTGTGGAAGAGCGTGTGGAGGCAACAGCGCCAGCCCTTTCCAACCCCATCCAGGTGCTGAGCATCCTGCTTGCTGATCCGCTGGAGCGGTTGGTACGAATGCAGTGCGATGGGGCCGCTTCCTGGCGCTTGCTTCGTGATGGCCGATTCGTTTCTCCCGATTCGGCGGATAAGCTGCGCGGACCGTCGGCTGTGGAGTTCTACAGCGGGCGCCTGTTCGCGATCGAGGGGGAAGACGGTCCAGCCGATGCCCCGGTGGTGTTTGCGTGGTTCACGAAACTGTGAGCCCAAGCCACTTCGGCATATCCGATGATTTCGGCGCGGTTCCCGTCGAGGTTCATGCGGCGGCCCTCCCCTCGTCAGCGGCCGGGCCGGCCTCGCCGTGCACCAGCCGGCGGAGGTCTTCGATGGCCGACACGACGAGCAGGCAGTCGCCCACAAGCGCCTCGCTGGTCTGCTTCCAGACTTCGAGCTTAGCGAGAATGCCGGCGGCGGTGACGGCGGGGGTGGAGCAGATGACGGACTCAGCGGCGTCGACTTCGGCGCTCCAGCGATAAACCTCGTCCCAGATGACGCGTTGGATCGGGTCGAGCTGGATCTCTTCGTGGGTCCGGCCGGCCTTCTCCAGCTCGCCCCAATGCGCATCCGCCCATTGGTTGGCGCCGGCGCATCGGGCGTCCACCTCCCACCACTTCGCGCACAGAGGAAGGACCGGATCAGTCACGCCCGCGGGCAACCGCTCTTCGAGCGAGGCGATAGCCGCCTCAAAGGGGTCTGCGGCATCCGCCGGGCCGGGAACGGCCAGGGCCACCGCCGACGCGCCGGCCAGGATGGAGCGGCGGGATAAGGGCTCAAGCATGGGCCACCCCCTGCCCGGCAAGCCACGCCGTCAGCTCGTTCCGCCGGGCGCCCACCCTCTTCGTCCCATTCACCTTGAACGTCGGAATCCGTCCCATATCGTGAAGGTGGCGGGCCTGCCGCTCAGTGAGGTTCATGGCACAGGCGATGGCGTGCAGCCCGTACAACAGGTCTTCCGGCTCTGTCGCCTGGATGCGGACCTTGCCCCCGGTCAGCGCCTTCGACTTCTCCGCGGCGATCTGGACGGGCTTGACGACACCCACCACCAGCTCCCCCACCAGCGCGGCCAGCCGGCCCACCTCGGCAGCCAGGGCAGCCAGAGCGGCCCCTTCGGGCGAGGCGAGCTTGCCCCGCCTGTAAGCCAAGAACACCTCGATGATCTGCCGGCGCACCAGGGCGGCTTGCGGGGTGCGGGACAGGGCGCAGATGACCAGCGCTTGGCCTTCGTTCAGGTAGTAGGCTTTGCCGGGGCGGCCGCCTTTGTCGGTGGTTTGCGCCACGGTGGCGCAAACCTCCCCATAGGTTTCCGCTTGGCGAGCGGAAACCCCTTCCGCCTCCACGAGCGGGCCATAGCTCTCCAGCTCGGCGCGGTTCTTCACGATGAGGGAGCGTATCTTGTGACGGTCAGCCATCCCCAACCGGTCAGCAATCGTCAGGTCGAGCACCCGCGGCTCGCCGTCTTGGTCGTTCAACTGGTCCGGGGTCAGAGGCGGCAGTTCGGCGGGCTTGGTCGGCACCAGGGCACCAGCCAATTTCCGGCGGCCGGCGCCGGGCAAAGGTGTGGTATTGACGGAATCAGCCATGATCCGATCTCCACTCAGGTCGGGTTGTGGTCAGGCCGGGCGGGGAGCTTCCACCTTCCCCGTTCGGCCGCTTTTCGCTTGCTGTCAAATCGCATCATAGTTACGATTTTGGCGCAAGGAAAATCGCAACACGGTTCTGAAAATGCTTCCAGTCCAATGTAAGATGGCCCGTGTAGCGGTCGGTTGGGGGGTGCGTGATCTGGCACGCGAAGCTGGCGTTTCGACGGACACCATCGCTCGCTTGGAGCGGGGGGAGGAGTTGAAGGCCGCAACGATCGCCAGTATCCGGACAGCTTTCGAAACAGCCGGCGTCGAGTTCATCCCCGAAGGCCCTTACCAGGGCGACGGGGGAACAGGAGTCAGACTGAAGTAATGACTACCTTATCGACACTTCGAATCACCTAATCCCTGAAAACCTCACAGGAAACTCTGACCGGCATTTCCTGTCAATTAAAGGAGGAAAGTATCATGATTATAAGCCTTTCAGATGACTTAAATGCTGGATTATGCCCAGAAGCCCTACCAACGCTTAACTCAAACTTCGAGAAGGAAATTCACTATAAGAAGCATGGCTTCCGGCACCCATTCGCTAGATACTCTACTAGCATTGACAGTATTGTTCATCACCTGGGTTCAACAATTTCGTCATATGAAAAGGTTAAGCTCTCTCACACTCAAATAGACAAAGATGGAGAATGGGCTAATGAATTGATATCAAACCAAAAGCAACTTTTATACACCATCGCCGAACATTTCGACGCTATAGATGAAGTAATATTTTCTTTTTTTGAAAACAAACAAGATTACTTAAGAAACAAGCGAGTTAAGAGTTTTTTCAGTTTAATATCAAAATACAAAGATCGCGCACGCATTCCTGTAAACCGAATGAAACACAATGGAAGTAATATACGGGCTATTATATTTTACGGAAATGGCAACATAGTCCCCGGTTATTTCATAGAGGGAATAGTTGGCGAGGGTTTTATAGGACCTGACACCAACGTCCACAAAGACGGTAATTCAGCATACTCATTTGCGAGGGACTTAAGGCTGCATATATTTCATATTTATTACATATCGCGGCAGCTATCACATCTCATTGAACAGCTCAACAAGCCAGTGTCACCCAATAAGTTTAATGTTAAATGTTACTGGATTGAGGATTTCGCAAGAAGAATCAATAACATCCATGATGCATACTACTTTGATGAAGTGAAATTACCTAACCCATCAATAAAAATTGGCAAGTCTATTTCACGAACACGCATAGAGTTGACATACAGAAGCAGTCAGCCAAAGCCTGTTCATGTAGTAAGCATTATCGGTCAGCCGTGGAGATATAGAGTGCACTTTGGCGGTGATGGAGTAACAGATATATTCAAAGCACCATACAGTGGAAAAGAGTATAACACAGCGCGTATCGTCAATTTATTTAGTGAATAAGTCCACTTACTTGCTGAACGCCCCCACACCTCACAGGGGCGCGATCTATCGGGCATCCGCTGGCAGGGTGTCGGTTCAAGCGACACCCCCAGCGCAGAAGGAGGCGGAACACCGCCCCTCCCCGGCCGGCTGGAGAGCTGCGTCACCATCATCATGATGCAGGGGCAGCAGATCCAGGCCGGGCGGGGCGCCGGCCTTCCCTGCCCTGCGGGATGGGTGACCGACAGTGGCGCTGGGCGGCATCGGCCCAGAGTTGGTTGGGCGGAGCAGTGTGGTGGCGGACATGGCCGCTTGGCACGCGCACGCCATGCTGTATCATTGCACGCGTCACGGGTGTTCGAGGTGGACTTGTTCGGTAAACCTCCGTTATCGACCCCCATTTGTTTCCTTTAGTTTGGAGATAGAACAATGGATGATGAAAAAGTACGCAAGCACATAACCAAACTTGCGCACTCAATCGCTCTGCTCGGATTAGAAAAATCTAAGAGCGAAAGAGAATAATACATCAAAGAAATACACGAAATGCTTTTAAGAAATGCCAAAGGCAGTGGGATTCCTGACACTTCCGCTCAGAAATGGGCGGATCTTGTCACTGATATAGTTCGCTTCAATTGGAGCGGAACTAAGATATAGGAGTGAGGCGAGCTTTGGCGCAGCTGCTGCTCCTGCGCGGCGTTCATCGCCATGCAGGTGAGCAGCTCCAGGCCGGCGGGTGAGTGCCCCGATGGGATCGGGGTAGTCGGCGCTTGGTCGTCTGCCTCGTACAGGCTCTAGCCTTTGTCGACTACTCGGAATCGTCAGGGGCGGAACCGCAGCTCCGCCCCAGCCCGCCTGCCCAGCTCCTGCGCGCCTTCATTTTCGAGCAAGAGGACGGCCACCAAACTGACTCGGTCTTGACCGTCGGCAGCCAGCTATATCCTACTGTCGGCTATGCGCTATAAGCAGAAGTTCGCTGTGACGAAGACAAATGGCCGGTTTGGGCCCGTTGCACACCGACCGTACCTCCTCAAGTAAACGGATCGCTCAAAATCGAAAGGGTCGCGCATTCGGCTCTCATAACGGATCCAGATATCTCTTCGTTAACCGCCGGGGGCGACTGGACCCGAGAGTGATATCCAGGCGCGCCGATTGAGCCGGGGTCACCGAGCCTAGAGGTCGAGATCGGGGCCCTCGATGATGATCCGAAAGGCATCTCCATCGAACGGTGTTCGCGCCGTATGCTGCGCTACCCTTTCGTCGGTTAGCCCGGCGATCGCCCTGAACCGATGGTAGAAGTCGTGACGGCTGTCCGGCTCAAGCGTGGCAAGCGCCGCCCTGGCCTGCTTCGACAGGCGCTGCGGCAGCCATACGACGCTGCGCTCATTGACAACGAGGATCATCGAGCGGTGGGTGAAGCTGCTCGTGTCGCCAAGCTGCCCAGTCGACTTACCCTTATGGTGCTTTTGCAGCTTGAGCGCGAGAACAAGGCTTTTGCCCGACAAAGCAAGGCGATCAATTAACGCGTCGCGCCGGATCGACAGCCGGTAGCCGGTCTCTCCCCAGGAATGTTCGCCGACACCGCCTTCCGCACCCCAAGCTTCGGCACGATATGCCGGCACGCCGTCGCAAGACCAACTGCGCACGATGACATCGTCGGCCGCGATCGACTGCTCGGCACGCATCCATTCAGCGGGAAAAGGCCGATCAAGCGCCGTCGACGCGGCATAAGGGTCGTAGCGGTCGAGCTTGCGCTGGGTATTGGGTGTCTTGGACACCCATGCCTGAACGCTATGGTCCGCACGCCCGAAATGGCACGCGATCTCGTCCTCATCGTCGGGCAGCCAGCGGAAGAATGGCTCGTCCGACAGCAGGGTCATGACGGTCGACCGGGCATCGCCGGAATTGGCGATCACGCTGTGGATGGTCAGCGTCGTGTCGCGATCGAGCGACCACCGCGCCGATACCGGCAACCAGTCACTCGCCAGCGTGTCGCCGGCCAGCCCTAGCAGTGGCGAGAGCAGCGGCCGATCCTTGGCGAGTGATGCGGTCTCGCTGTCGGGCATCGCAAGCTCATGCGGCTTCGGAAGGTCGAGCGGGAACAGGTCGGTGAGATCGGCAAGCCAAAGCCCGTCGTCGCGGGAAACCAAATAGTCTTTGAGAAAGGCCATCCAGGCATCGCCATCCCAATGCTCGCCGACCACCGGTTGGGTGGCGATCAGGTCTCCGGCAACCAGCATCAGTGCGTGCCAGCCCAGATAACCGCCATATTGGTCGCTCTTGGGCATGTAGCCCGACGACCAGGAGCGATCGATACCATCACTACGCGCGTCCTCATACATTCCGCGGATGGTCGAATCCCATCCCCTCACTACCACGTTGATCCGGTCCTCGACCTGCCAGACCGGACAAGAGAAGACGTGACAGAGGCTTTCAACCTGATACTTGCGAAAATCATAGTCGAGTGAGAAGGCATGATCGGCGCGCGGCGACCCGTCGGGCCGCGGCAGATAACGGAACTCGGTATAGTCCGCCCGCGGCGCGTGAGGCCAGGGCGACCGGTTCACCGTCGCCAATCGCGCCGTCAGCGCGTCACGCCCGGCGGGGTCGAGGAGCGGCGCGATCGCGCGCAGCGCCATAAGCGCGAACTCGCGCATGACGACGTGCGGGAAGTTGGTCGAGAAGGCGACCCGCTCGAGATAGTCCCGGTGCCGGACCAGCGGCGACGCATCATCCTTGGCGATGCGGGCAAGCGCGATCAGCAACCAGAGCCGCGCGTGCAGGACATAGAATGGCAGCTTGGCATCGACGAACGGTAGCGCGCTGTCCGTTTCGGCCAGGATGACCAGATAGTCGATCACCTCGAACCGTCCCAACGCCGCGAAGCGCCGTACCGCATGGGCGGCGCGCCAGCGCATCGCGGCGCCCGAATGGCCAAGCCGCGACCAGATCAGCCCGGCGACCAATGCGTTTTCGTCGCTCGGCACAACGAACGACGGGGTCCACGGCCCGTCGCCAACTTCGGCCGGGAGCTTCGCGTCGGTCAGCGACAGGAAGCGCTCCAGTCCCTCCGCGATAGCGGCGGGGCTGGCGGCGCGCGCCAATTTGGCAGCGAGCGCAAGCCAGGCGTTCCCGCCCAGATTATCGGCATTGGCACGGAGCGCCGAGATCACCTGCTCGACGAGTAGCGCCAGGTCGGACCCGAAATATTTGACGAGGTCCCGCCAGCCCGCCAGCGCATCCCAACTCGAATTAGCAAGCTCGAGGGCATGCTTGGCGGCAAGGCGAAGGCCGAGCGCCGGCAGCGCGTCGCGCATGGCCGGGGACGCCGCAGCCCAGGCCAAGAGATGATCGTCGAGTGCGTGCAGCTTTTCAGCCAGCGTCGCTGCCGACGATCCGACAACCGCGCGAACAAAATCGAGCCGCGCCGCCGGGGTCGCAGGCTGCAATGCGAGTGTGCGCAGCGTCGATACGGCCCATCGCCGCCCCGCATGGTCGACCGCCTGTCCAAGAATCTCGCGATCGATCTGGTCGGGATCGGTCAGATCGACCGGATAGGGTGTGGGCGCGTCTGTGGCGGGCGCGGGCGGCAACGGGAGCGCGGCCGGCGGCCCCCGTCGTGCGAGCAAAGCCGCAATCCTCGTCCGCGAGGGTGACGCGATCGGCAGGTGCACTTCAGCGAGGCGATTGAGCCCCTCGATGGTCTGCTGCGGCGGCAACAGCTGATCGTTGCGATCGATTTCGACCAGAACAAGCTGGAAAAACCATTCAAGGCGTTCGGGCGCGAGCCGTTCAGCGATCGCAGCCGCCACGTCAGAGAAATGCCACGTCCAACTTTCAACTGGCGCCGACAACCCGCACAAGGCGGCGGCTGAATCGGACGACAGTTTCCCCGCCCTGACCAGTTCGGACAGCGCTGGGCCGAGCGAGAGACCGAGCTGGGCGGCACTCCGATCATCGAGCCGTCCCAGCGTGGCTAGCATCGCGCTACCAGCGATGGGGACCATCGCCTGGGCATATTCGATCCAGGGAAACCGATCGTCCTCGCCCTGGTTGAGTTCGAGGATGCGGGCCAGGCAGTGCGCGGCTTGGGGGCTCAGTTCGGGCCCAGGATAGTAGCCGGCGAGCTCGAGCAAATGGTTGGTGCGATCGAAATCGTCCGACCCGATTGCGTCAGCGAGATCGAGTGCGCGCCGGAAATAGACCGCGGCCTCATCGATGCCCACTCGCCACACCGCGCGGGCCAGATCGCCATAAGTCGAGACCCGGGTGCCAACATCGGTATCGAGCTGGATCTTGCGCTCGACCTGTGCGGCGAGCAGCAACGCGGCGTCGTGATGCGCGGGCACGCGCGACAGCCGCGCTACGACGTGGATGAGATCCGCCGTGTACAGGCCCGGCGCGGTCGCGACCCAATCCGCCATGCGGCGCGTCAACGCAGCATCGAGCGCGCCGAGGGCATCGGCGAGATAGAAGATCACTCTGAAACCGATCCGCGCAACGTACGCCTTGCCGTCGCGATAAGGATAGGTCGATGCTCGCTCAACGGTGGCAGTAAGCGCGTCGAACGCCGCCGCGACCGTATCGATTCGAGTCTGACCAGACGGCGGGCGAACGATGTCCGCCGACGCCTGTACAAAGGCGAGCAACGGGCGGATCCGCTCGCTCAGCGTCCGCGCATAGGCCGACCGCCTCGATTCATCGAGGCCGTCCCGTCGCTTCCGCCGAGGACGACCGCCCCCGGGGCTGGGTGGGGCAAGCTTCTGATTGAGAATACGCTCGAACGCGGCCGGGCCGCGCGCCTTGGCGCTTGCTGGCACGAGGGCCAGCAATTCAGTGGGGGCGATGTCGAGCAACGTTACCGGCTTACGGTTGAGCGCGGCCCGTACGCCCGCGCCGAGAACCGTGGCGTCGATCGTGCACTCGACCGAATAGTAACTCGAATAGTTGTGGATCGGCGCGGACGAATGCACCGCCACACCGATAATGGCGCCCGCGTCTCCTTCGAGACCGAGATCGATCGCTCGTGCGATCGCGAGGCTGGCCGCCATCGCCAGCGGTCCACTCTCCTCTTTCTCGGCTTCGTCGGCGCGCCCCAATTGCGCGATCAGCCGGCGCGCAACAGCGGGGTTGTCCCCCCAATAGCGGAGCGCTGCGGCATACAAAGCGCGTGAGGGCACGCGGCAATGTGCAAGGCGCCTTGAGAGGTCCATGGCCGGCGGATGCGGCGAGCGGCGATGACGCTCGAACAGGTCAAACAGGTCGTCAAACTTGCGAAACGCGAAGCCGCTGCCGCGCTGAGCGAGGAAATTGGCGACGCGGATGTCATTGCCAGATAGCATCTCTACATACGCGAAGCCGATATCGTCGTGGTCGCGTGACACCGCCCGGTCGTTGAACCGGTTGCCCGTCTTGGCTTTCAGCGCCCAGTTGTGCCAGTCGATCGATCGCCGCGCATGGCGGCGCGCCTCGTCGTGATCGCCGGCGAAGCTGCTTGCGATCCCTTGCGCCGCGTGTTTGCCGCCCGGCCAGCCAACCTGCGTGACCGCCAGGCGACGTTGCGCCTCGGCATCGCCGGCGACCGCGGCGAGATCGGGATATTCGTAGAGAAAGCGATCGGACCGCTCGTGCCCAGCTGCGACCAGCGACGCTTCCAGCAACAGCCGGAACAGATCGTCGCGCCGGCCGAGCTCGGCGCACAGCGAAATGGCGGCGGTGATCCGCGCGAGCCGGATATCGCGCGCGCTGACCAGCGACGAGCCATCGGGCACGCGTGAATCAAACGCCAAGCCGATCAGCTGATCGGCGTCGCGCAGCGAGGTGAGCAACGCGGGCAAGGCGCGTGCAGCGTAGCTCGAGCTCGATTGGCGTGCCTGGAGCCCGGCGATGATCCGACGCCGGTCGGCCGCGGCCCCTCCATAGGTCGACCGGATTAGCGTCTCGGTCGGCTCGTCGCGGAACATCAGGCCATGCGCCGTCCGTTCGAGGAGTGGCGCAAGATCGGAGGCGAAACTCTCGATCTGCGCTGCGTCGAGACCGTATGCGGCAGCAAGTTCATCGATCGGAACCGGCGGCACGAGCAACGCAATCCCGGTCAGGAGGAGGTCGATATCGGTGTTGGTTGCGCCGCGCGACCGCGCTTCCGCCCGCGCGCGCTCGAGGCGCTGGCGCAGCAGCGTATCGAGCAATGCTGCCGCTTCACCCGGCGTGTCGGGGAGGACGAGCGGATCGAACGGGCGTCCCGCAGCGATTAGATTGTCGAGGCAGCGCGGATTGCGGCCAGAACGCCCTATCAGCGCCGCTACCTCGACCGCCGTCGCGTCGGGCACGCGCCGGTGGATCAGGTCGCGCGCCTCGCCTTCGCTGAACTGCGGGATCGCGAAGGTCCGGCAAGAGGCATCGCCGGTCGCAATCGCGAGGCGCTCGGTCCGGCACGACGCAACCACCCGGACACCCTCGATCGGCTCAATCCCGATGCTGCGCAACAGCAGATGGGCAAAGGACGGCGCACCAGTTTCCTGTGCTGCAAGCCCAGCATGATCGACCGCATCGAGCACCAGCGAGACAAGCGCCCCGTCCTGCGTCTGCCGCGCGGTCGCCACGGCCTGGGCGAGCCGGCGACGAAAAGCCCTGAGCAGGCCCGTGACGTCGGTGACCGGCAAAAGGATGTCGCATAGCCCCTTCCCAGCCAGGAGATTGGCGAGATGAACGAGGGTGCGCTCGGGCAAGTGCCGTCCGTCGGACGGATTGCGCCACTGCCCGGCCCCGAACCCATCAAACAGAACGATCGGTCCCGCAGCGATCAGACGGTCAGCGAGGCCCTGCATCAGGACGGTCTTGCCCATGCCACCGGCCGCGTGCACGACTAGCGGGTCGCCAGGCAGCCGGGCAAGTTCGGCAACCTCTTCGAACACGGCGCGCGGTATCACATCGGCCACGTCCGGAAACGCATTGGGCGTCGGATACAACCGGTCTTCATGCTCGACATCAAGCTCGGCGAGCACCGCGACACGGTCGATGGTCTTGTCGGCGTCGCTCCCCGGGCCGGCCTTGATGCGGATGAGGTTCCGCAGCTTCAAGAGCCGCTTTTCGGCATCTGGATCGCTCGCCTCGCTCCACGCAGCGAGCGTGGCCGATACCGCGCGTTCGGCATCGACAAGGTTGCCTTGGCTGCCGACCAGATCGAACCGGCGGAGCAATCCGGCATGCGAATGGGAATAGTTTTTGAGAGCGGTGGCGAGTTGCGCGGCCTGACGTGCGACGTCGCCTTGCGTCTTCTCGCCCGATACGATCGCCGTTACCGCAGCCAGCAGGTTGACATGGATTGGCCGGTTGGTGGCGAACTCAAAGCGTACCACGCGGTCAACATGGTCATCGCCGTGCTTGGTCCGCAATTCTGCGTCCGTAACGGCAAACTTGGTGAGCGTTTTGGCCAAATCCGCAGCGCGTAACGCGCGGTCAGCGCTGGCAATCGAATATTTGAACTGGACAATTGCCACGTGCGAAGCGCGGGCGATGTCGCGCGCACCATGGTAGCGGACGAGATCGGCGATCTCCACCGCGCCGGTGCCGAGATCGCGCTCGTCAGCCTCATCGAAACCTTCGAGAGCGATCGCGACGAGGTCGGTGGCCGGATGCAGCAGCTCGAGCGCCGACCGCGCGGCCCAGGCCTCGTGATAAGCGTGCCCCGCTTTCGACGCGCGCACCTTGTCGATCGCGATCGAGGTTGTGTCGGTCTCGTTCTCGTCACTCATGGTCGCTCTAAACTCATGGTCGCTCTAATTCTTAGGCTCTTTCGGGCGGTGTTACACGTTAATTGCGTCGCTAGCCTCCCAATCAGATATGCCGTGCCTTCGGTGGCGGGAGAGGCGTACCGACCGCCACGTCTTGGTTGGCCCGCGAGTTAACGGGCGGAGGAACGGCAGCTTTCGGGACCGCCAATCGGCAGTCTGAGCGACTGTGATTAAGATGCAAAGCGGTCCTGAACGAAGATCGGCTTCAGGTCAGTCACGGACGATTAAGAGTGTCCTTAGAGCTCAAGCTGAACCAGTGGTGCTCTGCATCAAGGCGGTGACGCCCACCACCCTGCGGATCGCTTCACCCTTGACCCGTCCACAGCGCTGACTTGGACTTGCCCCGCACCATCCCCACGTCCTCACCCCCTCACGCCGCCACCAGACACCGCGTAGAGCAAGCTGGGACGGCCCGTGGATGCGATCTGATGGGGTGGGCGCTACATGGGTAGCCGGATGCCTTTCGGGACGCTGTACGGCACTCTAATGAGCTTTGGCATTCAGGGCGAGCGGCGCGCTCCTTCCTCCCGACCAGACCGTGCGGATCAGGGGTTAATCGGTCCCGTTCCCGGCTTGGCGTGCTGCGTCAGCCAGGACGGCGGCGCCGGGCAGCGCCGGGGCGGGTTGGTGCCCTCAATCGGGGCGGACTTTCGGCCTTTCATAGGAGAAAATCCCATTTTCCCTGCGAGTGCGCGCAAGAGAACCCACCCGGTGCAGACCCCTCTGCCGGAAATTCTGCACCCCCTACCCCCCCTCAGCCCTTGCCAGCACTCGACGAAGCGGCCGGCCACGCTCCCGCGGGTCTCCGCCCAGCTCGTCAGCATCGCGGGCCAGCTCCTGCACAAGCCGCGGAGGTTGCCCCCGGTCACCGCCCTCTCGGAAGGCTCCGGACACTGTTCCAATCTCTGGACATCCCTTCCGCGGCCCTCCGGTGACCGCTGGCGTGGCACTGCGCTGTGGTTCGCTCAGCTGGAGCCGCCAAGCTTCCGCTCACCGCCCAGCGACTGACGGGCGGCACCGACCACCCCAGGCAATCATCGACGATCCCCCGGCGCGAGCATGACACTCCGCACCTTCGAGCCCGGCCGCCTGTGCTTCGGACAACGACGGTTTATCGAATGCGCCCTCATCGCGGTCGTCACCGTGAACGGAGCGCCGCAACGAGCGCAGTGGGACTGCCAAATCACCAAGGTGGTTTCCATGCCGTCGAGGCGGATGTGCGGCCGGGTGCCAAGCACGGTGTACCGCTGGCCCGAAACGAAGGCGACAGATCCCACAGCGACAGGTTCGGTCAGGGCGATGACGTTTCGTTGGGTTATTCCAGCTTTCCGGAAGTTGGCAGGTAAGACACCGCCATGCGGAGGCGGTGTCTTACTCCTCCGTTAGGAGGAGAGGGGTGTGTAGGAACCTGTTTGAAGTGAACGAAATCAAAGACTTACGAACCCTGTCCGTAGTGTCCGTAGGGGTGTATGTGAACATAACGGAATCAAAGGCTTAGCTTACCTGTTCGTAGTGTCCGTAGGGGTGTCCGAACCCCCCTGCGCAGACTGTTCGAAGGTGTCCGTAGGGTCGGAGCCTGTGGCCCTTGCCCTGTCCGCATACCCCTTCGGAACGATACCCACGGCCTGACGCACCCCGTCAACGCGCCCCGGTGGACCGGCCCGGAGGTGGTCGAGCAGCTGGCGGCGGCTGGACCTGCCGCCCCTCACACGTCGGCTATCACCCCTGCGGTCTGAGGAGACCCCCATGCCTGACATCGAAGACATCTGGGACGACGACGAAGACCGCCGGGGCTACGTCCGGGAGGAGGCTCCCCAACGCCCCTCCATGACCACCAGCTACCGGTTCGGCGACCGCGTCGAGATGATCGCGGCATCCGACGCCAACCCGCAAAAGTTCGGTTTCTTCATCCGCCGCGGCACCTCCAAGGCCAAGTTCAACGGTGGCTCGTACATCGAGATGACCGATGGCAAGGGTGACGTCTGGCGCACCCCGCCGGACAATGTTCGCCCGGCTCCGCCGCTCGCCGTGGAGGCCGCCCCGGACAGCGACGCGCTGAAGCGTGAGCGCTACCTGTCCCGCGACCTGATGGACTTGCTCAAGTCCATGTTCGACGCCCCGACCATGGCCGCCGGCTACGCGATCCTCGCGGACTTCGCCCGCCAGTGGTGGCCGGAGGACCCGGTTGCGCTGAGGGCCGCCCCGGACCTGACCGAGCGCGCCGATATGTGGTGGGACGACAAGGACAACGAGACGCCATGGGACAGCCCGGAGGATTGGGCCAGGAACTCCGGCATGGTCGGCGGCGACGTCTCGACGATCACGTTCCAGCGCGCGGTGAGTCTGCCGAGCATCACCTGCACCATCGAATGCATTGATGATGACGAAACCGGCGAGCGTGAATACCGCGTCACGTACGATCGGGAGAATGGAGACGCCGCCCGCGTCTATGCACCCGCCGCAGCGCCGCAACCGCCGCTGCCGATCGGTTACATCCCCCTGCCGGTCGGCCTGCACCCCGACACCGCCGACTTGGTGACCGACTTCGCCGCCGCACTCGCGGAAAAGCTGCTGCTGGCCGAGGCCAAGTACAGGCTGCGCGATGAATGGAAGCGCGATGATTGGCGCGAGAAGCTGATCAGCGACGTGGTGGAACACGTCCACAAGGGCGACCCGCTCGACGTGGCTGCCTACTGCGCCTTCGCATGGTTCCACGGGTGGTCGATTGCGCCCGCCGCAGCGCCGGGAGGGGTGGAGGGGTGGCGGCCACCCAGCGAGGCCCCGACCGAAAAAGGTGCGCCGATCCTGCTGAAGTTCCGCATTTCCGGAGGCGACACGCACATCGGCGAAGGCCACGTCACCGAAACAGGCCACCTGTGGGTGCCGTACGTCTCCTTCCATCGCGACGACCCGAACGTCCTTGGTGTGATTGCGCTCTCCGCCTCTCCTGCCGCTCCGGCGGAACAGAGCGGGGAGGGGTGGAGGCCCATCACCGAAAAGCACATGACCGGGGACGAATGGCTGCTTTGGTGCCCGGCTGACGACCCGGAAATCTGCATCGGTCGCTATGAAAGCGGAGACGAAGAAGACGGCGTGCCGGCCATCGGCTGGGTGGAAAGCGCTTCCGGAGCTGATATCGACCCTTCTCACGCTCTGCCGCTCAGCGTTCTTCCGCCGGGGCCGACGCGCCGGGCCTCCGCTCCCGCCCCCAGGGAGGCGCGGCCGTGATCCAATACCTCTCCGGCGTCGTTCACCCGGCTATTTTTGGTGAGCGGAAGGACCTTCTTCCGGAACCGCGTCCCGATCTCGGGGTGATGCTGACGCCGGCAATGGGCAACCGCCCCGACCTGTCGTCCACGGCGTGGGCGGGGGACAACGCCTGCTTTTCTGACCCCGAAGGCTTCACCGTCGAAGGCTTCACGGAGTGGCTCCGCCGCATGGCGCCGTGGCGCGCGACATGCCTTTTCGCTGTAGCGCCAGACATTGTTGGCGATGCGGTTGCCACTTGGCAGCGGTCAGCGCCAGTCCTGCCGCTCATTCGCGCCCTGGGCTATCGAGCGGCCTACGTCGCACAGGACGGCCTGGAAAATCAGCTGGTGGAGTGGGATGCGTTCGACGTCCTTTTCATCGGCGGCCTCACCGACTGGAAGCTGTCGCACCACGCTCGGGAACTGACGGACGAGGCCCGCAGGCGGGGCAAGCCTGTGCACATGGGTCGCGTGAACAGCAAGAGGCGTCTGCGCACCGGGTCCATGTGGAACTGCACCAGCGTCGACGGCACCTTCCTCGCCCCTGCTCCCGACCACAACCTGCTACGCCTCATCGGCTGGCTGAACGAACTCAACCGCGAACCGTCGCTCCAACTCGGCGGCGCTCATCAGAATGGACGTGCCGCATGAACCGCGTCATTGGCTTTTCGGCGGCCGCCTATGCCGCCACCATCCCCGCCTCGAACTGGCTCATCCAGACCGTCGGCACCGTCTGCATGCCGCTGGGGCCGTGCCTGATCCCTGTTGCCCCCGGCATTCTCACCCCGAGCGACGTCTTGCTGATCGGCGCTGCTCTGGTCCTGCGGGATGTGGTGCAGCGCGCTCTTGGCCTCCGCTGGTCCCTGGCCGCCGTCCTGGTCGGGACGCTGCTGGCCGCGCTTATTGCTCCTCCGGCTCTGGTCACTGCGTCGGCGGCGGCATTCTTGTTCAGCGAGTTAGCTGACACCGCGGTCTATACCCCGCTCCAGCGCCGGGGGTTGGTTCTGGCTGTGGCCGCCTCCGGCGCAGTGGGCCTCCTGGTGGACAGCACCCTCTTCCTCTGGCTGGCCTTTGGCAGCTTGGCCCACCTCTCCGGCCAGATCATCGGCAAGGCCGAAATGATCCTGCTGAGCCTGCCGCTGATCGCCATGGCGCGCCGCAGCCACCTGATCGATTTCGCACCGGTCGAGACGAAGGAGCCTTCCCATGGCTGACCGCGCCTTCCCCATCCTCTACCCAAACCGCCGGCCGGCCGACGCCCCCCGGTCAATCCCCTGGAGCCTTGTCGCGCCCCATAGGGCACAGGCGCAAATCAACCACGGCCAGACCCTCGAACGGCTGGCAGAACGCGGCGGCCTCGCGCCCTGCGAGCTGCTGGCCGTGCTGGAGAACCGCCCCTTCCGCCGCATGTTCCCGGACGATGCCATTCGGCAGGTCCGGGCGCTGATCGAGGCGTTCGAGCTGGGTGCGGCGAGCGTCCGACCCGGCGCCGAGCGCATGGAGGTCGCCGATGCGTGACCAGCTCATCTTGCCGGCCAAGGCCCTCTCCATCCGGGCGCCCTGGTGGTGGGCGATCCTGCACATGGGCAAGGACATCGAGAACCGCGGCTGGCCGACCAGCTACCGCGGCCCCGTCCTGATCCACGCCTCGTCATGGTGGCGCCAGGAGGAGGCGATGGAGGACGCCGACGAGGCGGGCAGCATCATGCGCTCCACCGGCTTCCGCCCGCTCGACAGCGCGTTCCCCACGGACGACGCCGGCCAGCCAATCCGCCGCCTCACCCCCGCCATGCTGAAGGCGGCCAGCGGCTGCATCGTCGGCACGGTCGAGATCGCGGATTGCGTCAGCCAGTCGGACAGCCCCTGGTTCTTCGGACGCTTCGGCTTCGTGCTGCGCAACCCGGTGGCCTTCGCCCAGCCGATCCCGTGCAAGGGGGCGTTGAGCTTCTTCAGCCCATCGCCGGAGGTGATGTCCGCGGTCCGCCAGCAGGTGGAGGCGATCCATGCCTAACCTGGATCTGGCCATGGCCGTCATCCTCTCGCTGACCGGCGCGGCGATCTCCACCGCTGGCGCGATGCTGGCCGCTCGCACGCTCAAGCTGGTCGCCGCTGAGCGCAAGGCGGTGGCGAAGCTGATCGACGCCCATCTTGACTGGGTTGTGCGGGATGAGCTTCGGCAAGAACGGGAGCGTGACCGTGGCTGACACCCCGCAACGCATCCAGCGCCGTCGGTCGAAGGGCTGGCGGATGCCGGCGAACACCGTCTACGTCGGGCGGGGTAGCCGATGGGGGAACCCCTGTGCCGTCGGCGACATGGTGATGATGGGGTCCGATCATACCGCCGGGGAGCCGAAGATCGGACCGGCGACGGCGGAGGACGCGGTGCTCTACTTCCGCAAGCGCACCGTGCCTGCGCTCCTGAAGATCAACCGGGCTTGGCTGGAGCCGCTGCGCGGAAAGAACCTCGCCTGTTGGTGCAAGCCCGACCAGCCGTGCCACGCCGACGTTCTGCTGGAGCTGGCCAACCAGCCCATGCTCGAGTCGGACGCCGACAAGCTGGAGGCGCGGGAGGTGGCGATTGGCTAAACGTCAATCCCATCTCCGAGTCGCAGCCGATCCAGAGCAAGTCGATTCACTCTTCGGCCTGGAGCGATCAGTGCGCGTCAGCACGGCCGCGACCTTGCTCGACGCAGACGAGTGGCACATACGCAAGCTGCTGAAGGACGGAGAGTTGCAGGGGCACCGGCTGGGAAAGCGTGGGGTTCGCATCCTCGTTTCCTCCATCGAGGATTACCGCAACCGAGGGAAAATCGCCAATAGCGGCAAGAGGGTACCGCCAAAGCCGAAGCCCACCAAGGCGAGTGCGGCACACTTGGAAGCTCTCTCATACTTGCAACAGTTGGGGATTCTGCCGCAGCCTTCCAATGGTGCAGCGAAGCCAAGAGGACGGCAATGACCGTATATAAGAACAAGGAGCGCGGGCGATGGATGTTCAACTTCGTCCGCAATGGCCAGCGGCACGCCGGGTATTGCGTTGATCCCATTACCGGCGAGCCAGCCAAGACCAAGACTGACGCCAAGAGAATTGAGGAAGCCCTAAAAACGGAGGCGAATAAGGAAGAGCCTACAGCGCCCATCATCCCAAACACTTACACCATTGCACAAATGTTTGCCGCATACAGTTCTCGAAAGAGCGGCAACAAGGATTGGACAAACAAGGAAATTTACATCCGGGACTTGGCTATCTGGTTTGGAGCAGCCACTCCTGTATCCGATATCACTGAGCAGCGCATCTGGGATTATATCGCCTGGGCACGCTCTCAGCCCGTGATGATCTATCGCGGCGGACCGAAGGCCTGCACGCCGGAAGAGCGAGCCTCCAGCTACGCCCCTTCGAAGGACGGGCGGACCCGTGCCGATTCGACCATCAATCGGTACCTCGTGACGCTGCGCGAGGCCCTGGCCATCGCTCACAGCCAGAAGGACAGTGCCGGCCGCTCTCTCCTGCCCGATTCGCCGAAGGTGCCCAAGCTGGCTGAGGCCGAGCATCTGCCCCGGCCCGTCTCCGACCACGATCTCAACGCCCTGCGCTCCCGGACACCGCCCTATCTCGCTGACGGCATGCTGCTGGTCCGCCTGATGGGCTTCCGCAAGGCGGAGGTGTTCAGCCTGACCGTAGATCAAGTCGACCTGAACAACCGAGGCGTCTGGCTTGCGGCAGAGGACACAAAGGCGAAGCGTGCGGAGTTCGTTCCCGCCAATGAGGAGGCTATAGAACTTCTGCGTCGGCTGATCCGGCAGGCCAAGGAGAGGCAGGTGCCCTACCTGTTCGCATACCAACGTGGCAAGCCGAAGGACCCAACCAAGGCGCCATGGCTACCGCTCAAGAGCCCCATGAAAGCTTGGCAGAATGCCTGCAAGGCGCTGGGCATCAAGCACCGCTTCCACGACACCAAGGCAAGCTACGTCACAGCGGTTGCCCACGTCGCGCCGGCGGCTGTCACTCAGCAGCTCGCGCGTCACAAGAGCTATGACACGACGAAGCGGTACCTGCGCGTGGCGGACGAGGCGGCCCGGCGCGCTGTCGACGCCATTACCATGAAGGCGGCCGGCGATCCCGATCCTGTACCAACTCGCAAACAGATTTCGCAAACAGGCGAGACTGCCGGCTCGCAAACGCCCCTTGCGACAGGCAAAGAAAAGGCCTCTAAGCCATTGAGCTTAGAGGCCTTTTCACCGTCCGGAACATTGGTCGGAGCGACAGGATTTGAACCTGCGACCCCCAGACCCCCAGTCTGATGCGCTACCAGGCTGCGCTACGCTCCGTTCGACGGACCGCCCTTCGTTCCGGAAGGGAGCGGGACTATAGCCGGGACCTTGGTCCAACGCAAGCGCTACAGTTCACTTTTTTTCATACCCCTCGAATTTCCTTATCCTCCCCCACTGCGAGCAGAAGACGCGCCTCCCTCAACTCGTCGAGGGCCTGGGCGATGGCCTGCCGGATGGTGTCCGGCAGGCTGTCCAGCGCAACATCCGGAGCGGCCTCCTCCATGGCGGACAAGGCCACGGGTGCCTCCTCCGCAGCGGCCTCGACGGCATCCGGCTCGTCCGGCCCGACGTCCACCCTGCGGGATTCGGGCCTGCGGGATTCGGAATCGTCGTCGACCTTCCCGTCCTTCAGAAGACGCTGGACACCCTTGATCGTGTAGCCCTCGCCATACAGCAGGTTCTGAATCTGCCGCAGCAGGTCCACATCCTCCGGGCGGTAGTAACGCCGCCCCCCACCGCGCTTGAGCGGGCGGAGTTGCGGGAACTTGCCTTCCCAGAAACGCAGCACATGCTGAGGCACGTCCAGATCGGACGACACCTCGCTGATCGTGCGGAACGCCGTGGCGGACTTCGTGGTGCCGCGCGCCTTCATGTCCGGGAAACCTTTCCGGGAAACCTACGTTGTCGGCCGGTCCGTGCGGCGGCTCAGGAAGCCGCCTTCACGCGCTGCGCCTCGGCTTCCTCCGCCTCCACGACCTCGTTGATGCGGTTCTTCAGGACGTGGCTCGCCCGGAAGACCAGAACGCGCCTGGGCAGGATCGGAACCTCTTCGCCGGTCTTCGGGTTGCGGCCGACCCGCTGCCCCTTCTGCCGGATCTGGAAACTGCCGAAGGACGAGATCTTGACCATCTCGCCGCGGGCCAGAGCGTCGGAGATCTCCTCCAGGACGCTTTCGACCAGATCGGCGGACTCGTTGCGCGACAGGCCGACCTCTTGGTAGACCGCTTCGCTGAGCTGCGCGCGGGTGACGGTGTTCTGTGACATGGTTCGCTTCCCCCCCGAAACCATAGGGGAAAAACCGTAATCCGGGGAAAGAACCCGGTCAATTCAAAAGCTTGGATCGCGTCGTTGTGAGCGGCGCAGCAAACGCACCCGTGCCGGAAAGCGAAGTGGGTGCGCCGCTTACCAGCGCACCATCGCGGCACCCCAGGTCAGGCCACCGCCGATGGCCTCCATGAGGATCAGGTCGCCACGCTTCACACGGCCGTCGTGCACCGCCTCGCACAGCGCCAGCGGGATCGAGGCGGCGGAAGTGTTACCGTGGCGATCCACCGTCAACACAACCTTGTCGGAGGGCAGCTTGAGCTTGCGGGCGATGCCGTCGATGATCCGCTGGTTGGCCTGGTGCGGCACCAGCCAGTCCACCGCCGACGGCTCCAGGCCGTTGGCCGCCAGGGCCTCCTCGACGACCGAGGACAGCTTGCTGACGGCGTGGCGGAAAACATCCTGGCCGTTCATCCGCACATGCCCGGCCGTGCCGGTGGTCGACGGGCCGCCATCGACATAGAGCAGCCCGTACTGGGCGCCGTCCGAATGCAGGTGCGTGGATAGAACGCCGCGGTCCGCCGACGTCCCGGCGGCGTCGTAGCCGTCCATCACCACCGCCCCGGCGCCGTCGCCGAACAGGACGCAGGTGGTGCGGTCCTTCCAGTCGAGCAGGCGGGAGAAGGTCTCCGCGCCGATGACCAGGGCGCGGTTGGCCTGCCCGATGCGGATGAAGTTGTCGGCAATCGCCATAGCGTAGACGAATCCGGCGCACACCGCCTGGATGTCCAGCGCGAAACCCTTGGTCCCCAGAGCCGCCTGGACCTTCGTCGCGGTGGCCGGGAAGGTGTTGTCCGGAGTCGTCGTTGCCAGCACGATGCAGTCGATGCTGGCGGCGTCCACCCCGGCATGCTCCAGCGCACGGGTCGCCGCGGCGATGGCGAGGTCGGAGGTCAGTTCCCCGTCGGCGGCGATGTGGCGCGACTTGATGCCGGTGCGCTGGACGATCCACTCGTCCGAGGTGTCCACGCGGGCTTCAAGGTCGCGATTCGTGACGACGTTGGCCGGGAGGTAGGAACCGCAGCCGAGAACTCGGGAACGCTTGACCATGATGTTAGACCGCCGCCGCCTTCGTGTCGGGAAGAGGCTTGGCGTCGGCGAGACGCTGCATCTCTTCCTTGATTCGGTCGTTGAAACCGTTTGCCGCCAGATTGTAGGCCACACCGATGGCGTTGGCGAACCCGATGGCGTCGGTGCCCCCGTGGCTCTTCACGCAGACGCCGCGCAGGCCCAGGAACATGGCGCCGTTGTAGCGGCGCGGATCGGTGCGCTGCTTCAACCGCTTGAAGGCCCCGCGGGCCAGCAGGTAGCCGAGACGCGCCGTCCAGGAGGACTGGAACGTCCGGCGCAGGAACTCCGTGAAGAGCTTCGCCGTGCCTTCGGCGGTCTTCAGGGCGACGTTGCCGGTGAAGCCATCGGTGACGATCACGTCCACCGTGCCGGTGGCGATGTCGTTGCCCTCGACGAATCCGTGGAAACGCCCGGGCAGCGGCATTTCGCGCAGACGGGTCGCGGCGGCGCGCACCACCTCGTTCCCCTTCACCTCTTCCGAACCGATGTTCAGCACGCCGATGGTCGGCTCGGACAGGTTCAGCGCGGTGCGCGCGAAGACCGCGCCCATCACGGCGAACTGCACGAGGTTCTCGGGCTGGCATTCGGTGTTGGCGCCGAGGTCGAGCATGACGCTCTCCCCCCGCAGGGTCGGGAAGAAGGAAGCGATGGCCGGACGGTCGATTCCGGGAATCGTCTTCAGCACGAACTTGGCCATGGCCATGAGCGCGCCGGTGTTGCCGGCGGAGACCACACAGGCAGCTTGCCCGCCCGCCACCGAGTCGATGGCGAGACGCATGCTCGACTGGCGCCCGGCGCGCAGCGCGACCGACGGCTTGGCGTCGCCGGCCACGGCGTCCGGGGTGTGGCGCACCTCGGCCACCGCTCTCAAGGCGGGCCGCTGCGCGAGCAGCGGCTCGATGCGGGCGGTGTCCCCGAACAGCAGGTAATGCACCTGCGGGTGACGCTCGCGGGCGATATCCGCCCCGGCAATCACCATGTCGGGTCCTTTGTCACCGCCCATGGCATCAAGGGCAATGGTCAGGCGCTGGCTCACCGCGGACAGGCTCCCTGGCTAGGACGTAGGGCGGCCAACCAAACCGCCATCAGGCCGCCGGAGCGCTCTGAACCACTTCGCGCTGGTCGTAGTGACCGCAAGAGCCGCAGACATGGTGCGGGCGCTTCAGCTCGCCGCAGTTCGAGCACTCGGCGTAGGACGAGGTCGGGAGAGCGTGGTGCGAGCGACGCATGTTGCGGCGCGACTTGGAGGTCTTCTTCTTCGGAACAGCCATGGCCGTAAACTCTCTTCATTGTAAAAGGCGGCCCGAAGAGGGGCCGCCTGACGCGAGCGGCATTCAATACGGCAATTGCCCCCGAAGGGCAAGCCCGTTCCGCCCTCAATTCTGTCGTTTCAGACGTTCCAGCGCGGCGAACGGGTTCGGCTTCTCCGGGTCGGCGCCGGCATCATCATCGGCGGGGGCCGCAGCCTCCTCCTCCTCTTCGCCTTCGCTGTATCCGTCGAACGCCACGCCTTCTGCATGAGGATAGGGGTCGAGCGCCAGGGACAAATGCTGGGCGGCCAATTCGCCGATGTCGATGCGTCCGTTGGTCATCGCCTCCGGAATGTCCTCCTCGGCGACGTTCGGGTCGATCTCGATCTCGTCCTCCTCGCCGGGGACCATCGACTCCGGCGCGAACAGAGCGCCAAAGCGGTCGGAAACCTGGGCGGGCACCGGCTCCAGCGTGATGACGCAGGTCTGCACCACGTCGGCCTCCAGTTCCCCTTCGACGCGCACCATCTGTCCGCCGCGCACGGAGCGCAGGCGGACCCGGGCGATCAGTCGTCCGATTCCCTCCAGTTCGAACCGCTCGGCCAGCGCCTTGCGCTCGGCCTCCGTCGCCTCGATGGTTTCGACCAGATCGCTGTCGCGGTGGACGGCGTCGGCGCGGACGATGCGCGAGAATTCCGGAGCGGGGCCGGCGGAGAGCGGGGGCGTGTTGCGCATATCAGGCAGTTCCTTGTCACAGCGCCCGTTCTGGAGCGGGCGCCTTCGTCTCAGTGTCAGATGAATTCGGACGCCGGGAAAGGCAAGTCCAATTGGCGCGGCCTATAGTAAGGAGAGACCCGATGGGTGCGATCAGCCGGCGCCGGGAGGCGGACCGAAGCGGACCTCTCCGGCCATGAGCGACTCCAGCGGTTGCGTCTCCAGCCCGGCGGCCTCGCGCCGGACATAGGCCGCCAGGACGGCCAGCCGCTGCGGCGGGACCTCCGATGCGGTGCCATAGACGTTGTTGTCGAGCGCAACCTGCAACGCCGCGTCGCCTTCGTCACCGTCTTCGGCGGCGAGCGCACGGTCGTATACCTCGATCCGGCCGGCGATGCCGCGCGCCATGGTCTTGATGCGCCGCCCGACTCCGCTGTCGCCCACCCCCTGCTCCATCAACGACTTTTCGAAATGATCGATCATCGCCTCGAAGAGCAGGCGCGAGCGGTCCGCGGCAGCAGCCCCCTGCCCTTTCAGGCGGCGCATCACCAAGAAGACGTGAAGCACCACCATGTCAAAGCGCCCGTCCAGCGTGTCGGGAACCCCAAGGTCACGGTAGAAGGCCGGCAGGCGGGCCTGCGCTGCGATGGTGAGATAGAAATCGGCGACGGCGCGGGCTTCACGCCGACGCCGGAACAGGCGGTCAAGCACGGTTTCTCTCTCGCTCGGAGTTTCGTTGACAGGACAAACCGCGCGATGCGATTGTCCCGGCATTGCGGGCGGAGTCCGGCCTGCCGCAAGGGTCCGGCGGTCCTCCCGCGCCATCATAGCCTGAGCACCATGACGAGATCGATTCCTTCGGCGCTGTGCGCCTTCGCCTTTCTGGGTCTCGCCGTCTCCGCGTGCTCGCCCACCGTGGCGACCCGCGGCAACATGGCGGACCCCGACCGCATCGCCGAGATCAAGGCCGGCCAGTCGCGGCGGGAGGATGTGGCGGACATCCTCGGCACGCCGACCTCCGTGGGAACCTTCGACCAGAATGTCTGGTACTACATCGGCCAGAAGACGGAGAAGGTCGCCTTCTTCCAGCCGAGCGTGATGGAGCGCCGTGTCGTCGTCGTCCATTTCGACGACGCTGGCGTGGTGACCGAGATGAAGCAGCTCGACGCCACCGACGGGCAGCAGATCGACATCGTCGATCGCAGCACCCCCACCGCCGGCCGCGAGCTGAGCTTCCTCGAACAGATGCTCGGCAACGTCGGGCGCTTCTCCGCCAAGGATTCGCGCAACCGTGGCCCCGGCCGCTGACGTCAACCAGTCTGCAGAGACGCGAAAAGCCCCGCTTCCGCGGGGCTTTTCTTTTGGTGCCGATCCGGTAGGCGACCCGTCGATCCGCCTCAGCCGATCTGGGCGAGGATTGCCAGCAGCAGGATCGCCACGATGTTGGTGATCTTGATCATCGGGTTGACCGCCGGGCCGGCGGTGTCCTTGTACGGGTCGCCGACGGTGTCGCCGGTCACCGCCGCCTTGTGCGCGTCGGAGCCCTTGCCGCCGTGGTTCCCCTCCTCGATGTACTTCTTGGCGTTGTCCCAGGCGCCGCCGCCCGAGGTCATCGAGATGGCGACGAAGATCCCCGTCACGATGGTGCCCAGCAGCATGGCGCCCAAAGCGGCGAAAGCCTGCGCCTGACCGGCGATGGCCGCGATGACAATGTACAGGACCACCGGCGCCAGCACCGGCAGCAGCGACGGGATGATCATCTCCTTGATCGCGGCGCGGGTCAGCATGTCGACGGCACGGCCATAGTCGGGTTTGGCGGTACCCTCCATGATGCCGCTGATCTCACGGAACTGGCGGCGCACCTCGACCACCACCGATCCGGCGGCGCGCCCGACCGCGGTCATGCCCATCGCCCCGAACAGGTAGGGCAGCAGGCCGCCGATCAGCAGCCCGACGACCACATAGGGATCGTCCAGCCGGAACTCGACCGCCACGTTCGGGAAATAGTGCTTCAGATCCTGCACATAGGCGGCGAACAGCACCAGCGCGGCCAGACCGGCGGAACCGATGGCGTAGCCCTTGGTCACCGCCTTGGTGGTGTTGCCGACGGCGTCCAGCGCGTCGGTCGTCACGCGGATGTCCTTCGGCATGTCGGCCATTTCCGCGATGCCGCCGGCGTTGTCGGTCACCGGTCCGTAGGCGTCCAGGGCCACCACCATGCCGGCCAGAGCGAGCATCGTGGTCGCCGCGATGCCGATCCCGAAGATGCCGGCCTGCCCGTAGGCGATGATGATGCCGACGCAGATGACCAGGACAGGAAGCGCCGTCGCCTCCATCGACACGGCCAAGCCCTGGATCACGTTGGTGCCGTGCCCGGTCTCCGACGAGCGGGCGACGCTGCGCACCGGGCGGAAGGCGGTGGAGGTGTAGTATTCGGTGATCCACACCAGCAGGCCGGTCACGCCCAGCCCGACCAGGGACGAGACGAACAGGTTGCCGCCGGTCACATAGCCGCCGCCGTTAAGGGGAATCGGTCGGGTGAAGCCGAACATGATCGCGGTCACGATCAGGATGAGCACCAGCGAGATGCCCGCGGTAGCGGCCAAACCCTTGTAGAGGGCGGCCATGATGTTGTTGTTGCTGCCCAGTTTCACGAAGAAGGTACCGGCGACGGAGGCGGCGATGCAGACCGCGCCGATGACCAGCGGGTAGACGAGCAACAGGCGGATCACCTCGCCCGAAAAGAAAATCGCCGCCAGCAGCATGGTGGCGACGATGGTGACGGCGTAGGTTTCGAAGAGGTCGGCGGCCATGCCGGCGCAGTCGCCGACATTGTCGCCCACATTGTCCGCGATCACCGCGGGGTTTCGGGGATCGTCCTCCGGGATGCCGGCCTCGACCTTGCCCACCAGATCGGCGCCGACGTCGGCTCCCTTGGTGAAGATGCCGCCGCCCAGCCGCGCGAAGATGGAGATCAGCGAGGCGCCGAAGCTGAGGGCGACCAGGGCCTCCAGCACGGAGCGGACCTCGATCGGGTCGGTCACGAGGTAGATCATGGTCAGGATGCCGTAATAGACACCCACCCCCAACAGACCCAGCCCGACCACCAGCATGCCGGTGATCGCCCCCGCCTTGAAGGCGATGTCCAGCGCCGGGGCCAAGCCATGGGTCGCCGCTTGGGCCGTGCGCACGTTCGCCCGCACCGACACGTTCATCCCGATATAGCCGGCTGCCCCCGACAGGACCGAACCGATCAGGAAGCCGATCGCCACATGCAGGCCGAGGAAGGCGCCGAGGATGATGAGAAGAACCACGCCGGCGATGGCGATGGTGGTGTACTGGCGATTCAGATAGGCTCGGGCGCCCTCCTGCACGGCCGCAGCGATCTCCTGCATGCGGTCGGAACCGGCGGAGGCCGCCATGACTTGCTTGCCCGCGTAGTACCCATACGCCAGGGCCAACAGGCCGCTGGCGATGATGATGACGAACGCTGCTGCCATCGGTTCCCCCAAATTCTTATGGTTTCGGGCCCGATTACCGCCTTGTCGTGAGAACGACCCGTACAAACGAAGGTGGATGACGGGCGAGTTGTTCCGAAAAAGGATGCCGAAGAGAATGGCACAATGCAACAGCCGCCACGCCCGAATAGGCGCGGCGATTTGGCCGAGGCGCTCCTGACTTTCGGATAGGCTTTTTTCAGAACGGTTACAAATTGCGCTGTGTAACCACCTGAACAAGAACATTTTGCACCACACCCTCTCCCACGACTTTCGCAGCGGCAGCGGCAAGTTTTTCTTTTACGGCAATGATGTTGACCAAGTTGCCCGTCATCACCGACCGGTCGTCCACGGCGGCGTAGAGGGTCGACAGGCAGCGGTCGTAGACGAGCGGCTGGCGGGCCTGGACATAGGGAATCTTGTCGAGAACGACCTCCAGCGTGACGACCACGGTCACGAACTGCTCGACCTTCTGCGTGCCGATGGCCGGAACGACAAAGGGAGCCATGCGGACAAAGCCGGTGGGCGGCTTGGGCGGCGGCTCCTCCTTTTTGGGGGCCGACTCCTCACGCTCGACGAAATACTTGTTGTAGATCATCCAGCCGCCGAAGCCCGCGCCACCCAGCAGCAGCAGGCCCAAAACCAGCAATATGACGGCCTTGATCACACCCATCCCTTCCCGGATACGGAACGGATGGAGCCTAGCGCCGCCCTGCTTTCGATTGCGTTAAGCGGAGTCGCGCCACCGGGAGGCTGTCAGAAATGGTCCCAGCCGCGAGTCGGCAGGTCGAGAACCCGCCCCTGCGCATCGGTCACTGTGACGTCTCCCGCCGCCCCCTCCACGAGATGGCCGATGGCCGTCACCGGAACGCCGGTCTCCGCCGACAGGGCGGCGAGCGCCGGCGCGGCGTCCTCCGCGGCGGTGAAGAGCAGTTCGTAATCGTCGCCGCCGGTCAGAGCCATGGCGAAGCGCACCGGATCATCGCCGATCACCGTCCTTGCGGCGTCCGAGAGAGGCACGCGACCCGACTCCAGAACGGCGGCGCAGCCCGATTCCTCACAGAGATGGCCGAGATCCGCGACCAGACCGTCGGAGACGTCCAGGCAGCCGGTCGCCAGCCCGACCAGACGCGGCCCCAGCGTGGTCCGCGGATCGGGCCGCCGCAGACGCCCCAGCAGCACGGCGCGCGCCGAGTCGTCGGTCACCTCCAGCGTTCCGTAGGCGATCCGCAGGCCGAGCGCCGCGTCGCCGATGCTGCCGGTGACGTAGACTCGGTCGCCGGGGCGCCCGCCCCAACGCGGCACCGCCCCGCCCTTCGGCACCAGACCGAAGGCGGTCACCGACAGGGTGATGGGTCCGGAGGTCGAGACCGAGTCGCCGCCCGCCAGCGCGATTCCGAACCGGGCCTGATCCTCGCCAAGACCGGCGGCGAAGCCGGCCAGCCAGTCCTCCCCCACCGTCTTCGGCAGGGCGGTGACCAGGGTGTAGGCGTATGGAGCCGCCCCCATGGCGGCGAGGTCCGACAGGTTGGTGCGCAGCAGCTTTGCGGCGATGTCGCCGGGCGCGTCGTCGGGAAAGAAATGGACGCCCGCCACCATGGCGTCCGTGGTGACGACCAGTTCCTGGTCCGGTGGAACGCCGAACACGGCGGCGTCGTCGGCAAGCCCGCGGGCGCCCGGAAAACCGGACGCCAGCGGCCTGAAGTAACGGTCGATCCGCCCGAACTCGCCGAGCGGCTTGCCGGTCTGTGCCCTAGCGGTCTTTGGGCTGGTCACGGCTGGGGTCCGGCTGGGCCAGTTCATCCGGCCGCAGCGCGCGGGCCACATGGTCGAGCACGCCGTTCACCATGCCCGGCTCTCGCCCCGCGAAGAAGGCGTGCGCCACGTCCACATACTCGCTGATGAGGATGCGCGGGTGCGTGTCGTTGTGGACGAACAGCTCATAGGCGCCGGCCCGCAGGATGGCGCGCATCAGCAATTCCAGGCGGTCCAGCGCGTAGCGCGGCTCCAGGGCCGAGGCCAGCATGCCGTCGACCTCCGCCCGGCGGTGCGCGACACCACGGACGATGTCGGCGAACAGCTGCGGATCGGCGGCGACGAACTTCGCCCCGTCGATCTCCTCACCCAGCCGGTGATTGACGAATTCGCCGATCACGGATTCCACGGCGATGCCGGTCGGTTCGATCTGGTTCAGGTCGATCTGGTACAGGGCCTGGACGGTGGCAAGGCGCGCGGCCTTGCGCCGGGCCTTGGCCGATCCGCCACCCGTCCGGTTCCGGGAGCCGCGCTTCTGTTTCGCGCGGCCAGCCGCGTCGTCGTTGCTCATGATGCTCTTACTGTCAGGAATTGCACCGCGGGGTTACCGCGGATAGAGGCGGAATTGGCGCTTGAGTTCGATCATGTCAAGGCAGGCGCGCGCCGCGAAACCGCCCTTGTTCTTGGCCGTCACGGAAGCCCGCGCCCAGGCCTGCTCACGGTTCTCCACCGTCAGCACGCCGTTGCCGATGGCCAGTGCGTAGCGCAGCGCGAGGTCCTGGAGACCGCGGGCGCTCTCGTTGCACACGATGTCGTAATGGGTGGTCTCGCCACGGATCACGCAGCCCAGCCCGACATAGCCGTCGAAGCGCTTGCGCGCCGTGAAGAAGTCCATGGAACGCAGGGCGTACAGGATCGCCGCCGGGATCTCCAGGCATCCCGGGACCGAGACGCGCTGGTAGGTGGCGCCCTCCTTCTCGATCTCGGCGATGGCGCCTTTCACCAGCTCGTCGGCGATGTCCTCGTAGAAGCGGGCTTCCACGATCATCAGATGGGGCTTTTCGGTCATCTCGGGTCGCTCGGCTGGCGGTTACTGGTCTTGCAGGGGGATCGGGCGGTGGCCGAGCACGGTCAGGCCGTACCCCTCCAGCCCGATGATGGACTTCTTGCGGTTCGACAGCAGAACCATGTCGCGTACGCCCAGGTCCAGCAGGATCTGCGCGCCGACGCCATAATCCCGCAGGGCGGGAGTCGGGTTCTCGTGGCCTTCCAGCCGCGCTTTGACCGATTCCGTGAGGCTGTTCGCCATCGGCTCGCGCAGCAGGACGATCACGCCGCGGCCCTCGCGCGCGATCATTTCCATGGAGGCCTGAAGCTCGCCGTCACGCGCGGCGCTCCGGTCGCCCAGCACGTCGTCCAGCACCGACAGGGCGTGCATGCGCACCAGCACCGGCTCGTCGCCGGAGATGTCGCCGCGCACCAGCGCGATGTGCTCCGCGTAGGCCACCTTGTTGACGTAGACGTACATCTGGAAACGCCCGCCGAAGCGGCTGTCCAGCGTCGCCGCGAGCTTCTGCTCGACGATCGTCTCGGTGCGGCGCCGGTAGGCGATCAGGTCGGCGATGGTGCCCACCTTCAGCCCGTGGAACTGCGCGAACTTCACCAGATCCGGCAGGCGGGCCATGGTGCCGTCGTCGTTCATGATCTCGCAGATCACGCCCGCCGCGGTCATCCCGGCCATGCGGGCGATGTCCACCGAGGCTTCGGTGTGGCCAGCGCGGACCAGCACGCCGCCGTCGCGGGCGAGCAGCGGGAAGACATGGCCCGGCGTCACGATGGCGTCCGGTCCGGCGGTCGGGTCGATGGCGACCTGGATGGTGCGGGCGCGGTCGGCGGCGGAGATGCCGGTGGTGACACCCTCGCGCGCCTCGATGGAGACGGTGAAGGCCGTCTGGTGGCGGGTGCCGTTCTGCTGCGCCATCAGCGGCAGGCGCAGCCGCTCGATGTGGTTCTGGTCCATGGCGAGGCAGATCAGGCCACGCCCGTACTTGGCCATGAAGTTCACGGCCTCGGGAGTCGCGCACTGGGCCGGGATGACCAGATCGCCTTCGTTCTCGCGGTCCTCGTCGTCGACGAGGATGAACATCTTGCCCTGGCGCGCCTCCTCGAGGATCTCCTCGGGGCGCGACAGATATTCGTGAAACTCGGACGTCATTCCTGCCCTGCCAGCCGCGCCACATACCGCGCGAGCATATCGATTTCCAGGTTCACCCGATCCCCGGCCTTCAGCGCGCCGAAGGTGGTCGCATCCTGGGTGTGCGGGATGATGTTCACGCCGAAGCGCGCACCATCGACCTCGTTCACCGTCAGCGACACGCCGTCCAGCGCCACCGAGCCCTTGGAGGCGATGTATTTCGCCAGGGTGGCCGGCGCCTCAAAGGTGAAGCGCTTCGACTCGCCGTCGGCGCGGACCTCCACGACCGTGGCGACGCCGTCGACATGGCCGGACACGATGTGCCCGCCCAGCTCGTCGCCGACCTTGAGCGCCCGCTCCAGATTGATGCGCGTGCCTTCGGCCCAGCCGCCCAGCGTCGTCTTCGACAGGGTCTCGGCGGAGGCCTGCACGGCGAACCAGCCCGGGCCCTTCTCGACCACGGTCAGGCAGACGCCGTTGTTGGCGATGGACGCGCCGATGGGAACCGTCTCCATAGCGAAGACGGTTTCGACGGTGAACCGGGTGTCGCCCTGCCGTTCCACGGCCCGAACGCGCCCAACATCGGTGATGATTCCGGTGAACATGGGCCGGCAATTTAGCAGGTTTTCAATCGTGTGAAAGATTCATCCGCACGGCGCGGCACGCAACGGACTGTTGCGCCCGGCACGGTGCCGGACGCCGCACATCCCCGACCGCTCAACCGCGCCGGACGTAGCTTTCCACGAGGTCGTCCCCGGCCTGCCGCAGGTCGGTCCGGCGGAACAGCGCCATGCTCTCCAACCCGTCCACCCCGAAGGCATGGACCGCCGGCAGCCCGTCGCCCCCCATGACGGAGGCGGCGCGGAACCACTCCAGCCGGTCGACCAGATTGGCGCGCAGCAGCGAAGCCGCCAGAGTAGCCCCACCTTCCACCAGCACGCGGGTCAGACCGCGGCGGGCCAGTATGGCGCTCGCCTCGACCAGATCCGGCAGGCCCGCGGAGTCGGCGGGCACGCGGATCACCTCGAGTCCGCAGTCCTGGAAGACGGCCAGACGGCTCGGGTCCGCGTCCTCGCGGGTGACCACCCAGGTCGGCACGGACCGCGCGCCCACGGCCAGTTTCCCGGTTAGCGGCAGACGCAGCCGGCTGTCCACCACGATGCGCACGGGCGAACGGTGGACCAGCCCCGGCAGACGGCAGGTGAGTTCCGGGTCGTCGGCCAGGGCGGTGCGGATGCCGACCATGATCGCGTCGTGGGTGGCGCGCAGCCGGTGCCCCCACGCCCGCGCCGTCGGACCGGTGATCCATTGCGACTGGCCGCTGTGGGTGGCGATGCGCCCGTCGAGCGTCGTCGCCGCCTTGAGTGTATAGAGTGGCCGTTCGTCCTGGATGCGCCGGAAGAAGCCCTCATTGAGCGTCCAGGCCGCGTCCTCGCAGACGCCGGTGTCCACCGCGATCCCGGCGGAGCGCAGGCGCTCCAACCCGCCACCCGCAACCCGCGGGTCGGGATCGCCGCAGGCCACCACCACCCGCGCCACCCCGGCCTTCACCAGCGCCAAAGCGCAGGGCGGTGTTTTCCCGTAATGGTTGCAGGGCTCCAGAGTCACATAGGCGGTCGCACCGTGCGCAGTCCCACCGGCGCGGGCCAGCGCTTCCGTCTCGGCGTGGGGCCGCCCGCCCGGCTGGGTCCAGCCGCGCCCGACCACCACACCGTCGCGCACGATGACGCAGCCCACCGCCGGGTTCGGCCATGTGTTGCCGAGCCCGCGCGCCGCCAGGGCCAGGGCAGCCCGCATGTGGCGGACATCGTCGGGATGGATGGCCTGCTTCGCCATGGGCGCCGCCCGCCCCCTCACCCGTTCTGGGCTTCGGGGGCGAGCTGCTCGACGAACTCATTGAAGTCCGACGCCTCGCGGAAGTCCTTATAGACCGAGGCGTAGCGGATGTAGGCGACCTGATCGAGCGTCTGGAGCGCCACCATGATCATCTCGCCGATCTGCTTCGACGGGATTTCGCTCTCGCCGGAGGATTCGAGCTGGCGCACCAAGCTGTTCACCACCCGGTCGATGCGGTCGGCGTCGATCGGGCGCTTGCGCAGGGCGATGCGCATGGAGCGCAGGAGCTTTTCGCGGTCGAAAGGCTCCCGCTGGCCGGTGCTCTTCACCACCGTCAGCTCACGGAGCTGAACGCGCTCGAAGGTGGTGAAGCGTGCACTGCAACTGGGGCAGAACCGCCGCCTGCGGATCGCCGAGTTGTCCTCGGTCGGTCGCGAGTCCTTGACCTGGGTGTCCTCGTGTCCGCAGAACGGGCAGCGCATGTCCGGCCTTTCCCCTTTAGTCGGTCTTGATGATTACAGGGTCGGGTAGATGGGGAAGCGGCGGCACAGCTCGCGCACCTCCTCCCGCACCTTCGCCTCGACCGCCGCGTTGTCGCCGGAGTTGCTGGCGGCCAGACCGTCCAGCGTCTCGACGATCAGGCGGCCGACCTGCTCGAACTCGGCCACGCCGAAGCCGCGGGTGGTGGCCGCTGGGCTGCCCAGACGGACGCCGGAGGTGACCATCGGCTTCTGCGGGTCGAACGGGACGCCGTTCTTGTTGCAGGTCATGCCGGCGTGCTCCAGGCTCGCCTCGGCGGCCTTGCCGGTCAGGTTCTTCGGACGCAGGTCGACCAGCACGATGTGGCTGTCGGTGCCGCCCGACACGATGTCCAGGCCGCCCTCGATCAGCACCTTCGACAGGGCGCGGGCGTTGTCCAGCACGCTCTTGGCGTAGGTCTTGAACTCCGGACGCAGCGCCTCGGCGAACGACACCGCCTTGGCGGCGATGACGTGCATCAGCGGGCCGCCCTGTAGGCCGGGGAAGACCGCCGAATTGATCTTCTTGGCGATCTCCTCGCTGTTGGTCAGCACCATGCCGCCGCGCGGGCCGCGCAGCGTCTTGTGGGTGGTGGTGGTGACCACGTCGGCGTAGGGGAACGGGTTCGGGTAGACGCCGCCGGCGATCAGGCCGGCATAGTGGGCGATGTCCACCATGAAGTAGGCGCCGACCTCGTCCGCGATGGCGCGGAAGCGCTGGTAGTCGAGGACGCGCGGATAGGCGGAGCCGCCGGCAATGATCAGCTTCGGCTTGTGCTCGCGGGCCAGACGCTCGACCTCGTCGAAGTCGATCAGGTGGTCGTCACGGCGCACGCCGTACTGCACGGCCTTGAACCACTTGCCCGACAGGTTCGGAGCGGCGCCGTGGGTCAGGTGGCCGCCGGCCGCCAGCGACATGCCGAGGATGGTGTCGCCCGGCTGGAGTAGGGCGAGGTTGACCGCCTGGTTGGCCTGAGACCCGGAGTTTGGCTGGACGTTGGCGAAGCCGCAGCCGAACAGCTTGCAGGCGCGCTCGATCGCCAGCGTCTCGGCCACGTCCACATACTCGCAACCGCCGTAGTAGCGCCGGCCCGGATAGCCTTCGGCGTACTTGTTGGTCATGACCGAGCCCTGGGCCTCCAGCACCGCCTGGGAGACGATGTTCTCGGACGCGATCAGCTCGATCTGCTCCTGCTGGCGGACCAGCTCGTCGCGCACCGCGCGGGCCAGTTCGGGATCGGTCTCGGCGAGCGAGGCAGCGAAGAAGCGGCCGATCTCGGCGCGGGGGTCGGCGTTGGTCACGGTCATGGCAGGGCAGGTCCTTGGTTCAGAAAGCAGTCACGGGCCGGGTGAAGGGCCGTCTCATCCCATCTTGGCGATTCGCCGGCTGTGCCGCTCACCGCCTTCGAAATCGGTCGTCAGGAAGGCGTCCACGCAATCCTTCGCGATCTCCGCGCCGATGATGCGGGCGCCCAGAGCCACCACGTTCGCGTCGTTGTGCTGGCGCGCGAGGCGGGCGGTGGTCACGTCGTGCACCAGGGCGGCACGGATGCCCGGATGGCGGTTCGCCGCGATGCTGATACCGATGCCGCTGCCGCAGATCAAGACGCCGCGCGCCGCGCGCTTGCCGTTGATGGCACCGGCCAGCGCCGTAGCGAAATCCGGATAGTCCACCGATTCCGGACCGTTGCAGCCGAGGTCCAGCACCTCGTAGCCGGCGCCGGCCAGCCAGGAGGCGATCTGGGCCTTCATCTCGTACCCCGCGTGATCGGACGCGATCGCGATGGTGGTCATGAAAGAAAAACTCCGTGCACGAATACGAATGGCGCCGGCCCGTGGGAGCACCCGGCGGGAACGGCGGCACAGCGCGCAAGCTACCAGATATCGCCCCAAACCGCCAGAAGGACACAACGCACAGGGGCTTTGCGCCGGGCACAGAACCGCAAAAGGGGAGCGCCGGGCGTCGACACGGCGAAGGGAAGCCCATCCACGATGCATGCCGAGAACAAATGTTTCTCTATTTCCCGCCACCGTTGACGTTAACGGCCAGTAAGCAGATCGACCGATTCGGTCTCGCATCACGAATCGGTCAGTTGCGGTGCCCGATTCTCATGGTCTTGCCTAGCTTCTCCGCACTAGACGATGCCTAAACGTGGGGCAGTGCAGCCGCAGCCCGGCCATTTCCTGGGACATCTGATTTGCCACGCCTTGTAACTTCATGCAGTTTGCAAATAACTTAATTCGCTGCTCTCGAAATTATATTGACACCCAAATCACGCTGTGCAACTTGGTTGCTAGGGACAAAATGAAAAATCAGGACTAATGGCAATGAGTGACCAGCTTCGCGCCGATGTGCCCGATAACGAGCTTCTGCGGATGACCGCGGACATCGTCTCCGCATATGTCAGCAAGAACGTTCTGCCGGCGCAGCAGATTCCCGAGGTGATCAACACGGTCTACTCGTCGCTGACCGGGCTGAACACGCAGCCCCGAGAAATTCCTTCAGAGCCTCTGAAGCCGGCCGTGCCGATCCGCAAGTCGGTGACGCCCGAATACATCGTGTGTCTGGAGGACGGCAAAAAGCTGAAGATGCTGAAGCGCCATCTTCGCTCCACCTACAACATGTCGCCGGACGAATACCGGGCGCGCTGGAGCCTGCCGCCGGATTATCCGATGGTCGCGCCGAACTACGCGGCGCAGCGCTCCGAGTTCGCGAAGCGGATCGGCCTCGGCCGCAGTTCCGGCCGCCAGACCCGCCGCAAGGCCGGCTGAGCGCCAGCACCGTCCTGAACGAACAGGGCCGGCCTCCCCGATGGGAGGCCGGCCCTGTATTGTTTCGCCGTCATCTCGTTTTGGCCCGGGATCAATCCGAGCGTTGCGCGGGTGGGTTTTGCCGAACCCGCCCGCGCTGCTCATCATCCACAGTTGCGACCCGACAGACGACAGTTGAATCGTTCTACATTGCGGGTCAGTTCCTGCCCTGTGCTGGTGTTTTCCTCGTTCAGGCAGCGCAGATAATCCATCGTCTTGTCCACGTATTCCTTCACCTCGAACTGACAGGCGCCCATCTTGTCCGCGCTGACGAAGGTGGTGGTGTCGCTCATGCAGAGCGGAACGCCGGGCTTCGTGCAGATGATGGTGGTTTCCGACCACGCCGCCGGGCTTTGCAGCGCCACGGCCAGCACCAGCAGCGTGGCCGCCGGCTTCAGGGTCTCTCTCAACAGCACGGGCAATCTCCGCAAGACCGTCACGCAACGCATTGCGATCGTCTCCCTCCGCATTCGGTCAGGACCGCCGCGCCAGGAAAACACTGTCTGGAAAGCACGGCGGTCCGTTCGTTCGTGGAACGGTTTCTACAGGCGTTACATCCGATGCACCAGTGCCCACGGCGCGGCATAGGTCTAGAGTCGGAGTTGAGCAGTTCACCCCCGGACCGGTTCCGCAGGTCCGGCACCGGGATGTCAGTGCTCACCATCAGCAGAAGCCAAGACTAGCCGCGCCCCCCGCCCCGCCGGGAGGGCGCGCTTCTTGGCGTCTGTATTCGCTGATAAGACTCAGCGTTTGGCTGCATCGCGCTTCATGACAAACTGGAGCTTGCTGATCGCGGTCCGTTTCAGCAGTTCCAGACTGCCGGTGGCCGGCCCGACGACCGATACCTCCGTCGCGGTGACCGGATCAATGGCCATCACCTTCAGATAGCTGCCAACCCGCTGGAACTCGAACAGCACCTCGCCCAGACCGCTTCCTGCGCCGTTTCCAGCCGGCTGGCCTTTCCCGGGCGCCCGATTGCCCACCATCGCATTCTCTCCATCGCCGGCCTTCGCCGGTTTCGATACCACCTTAGCACAGCGCAACCGTCCCGGAACCCCGTCTGCCACGTCCTGTTGTTGGCGGACGACGCACACAGCAAGGGAGTACCGGCACCATGGCTGCCAAGACCATGCAGGATCTGCTGATCGAAGAACTCCGCGACATCTACCACGCCGAGAAGCAGCTCACCAAGGCCCTGCCGAAGCTGGCCAAGGCGGCGCATTCCGAAAAGCTCCGCACGGCCTTCGAGTCCCATCTGGAAGAGACCCGCGGCCAGATCGAACGGCTGGAGCAGGTCTTCGAGGAGTTGGACACCCGCACCCGCGGCAAGCATTGCGACGCGATGGAAGGGCTGATCAGCGAAGCCCGCGAGATCATGGAAATGGGCCTCGCCCCCGAAGTGCAGGACGCCGCCCTGATCGCCGCCGCCCAGAAGGTGGAACATTACGAAATCGCCAGCTACGGCACCGTCCACGCCTACGCGACCGCCTGCGGCCTCACCAAGGTGGCGGAACTGTTGGAGCAGACTCTGAACGAAGAGAAGGAGACCGACAAGAAGCTGAACATTCTGGCAATCAACGATGTGAACAAAAAGGCGATCCAGGCCAGCGGGCAGAAGGCGGCCTGACAGCGGCACGCCACGTCATAAGCCGAATCTCTTGTTACAGCGGGCGCCATTGAAGACGGGCGGGTGAAGCCCTACTATCGGGGCCATCCAATCGATTTTTCCGGTGCCCGCCAATGCGCAGGGTCGCATCCATTCTCGTTGCCTTTCTGATCGCCGCCACCGCTGCCGGTTCGGGCATGGTGGCCCAGGCGGCGGAGGGGCCGGCGGCCCTGCCGCCCTCCGTCCGCATCAAGCCGGTGATGGTTCCCATCGTCACCCGCGGGCAGGTGGAGCGCTACACCCAGATCGAGGTGATGCTGGAGGTGGCGAACGCCACCCGCCTGGGTGAAGTTCAGGTCGCCATCCCGCGGCTGCACGACGCCACGTTGCGCGCGGTCTATCTGGGTATTGAGGAGGGATGGATCGTCCGCGGCAACATCGCCAACATGCCCGCTCTGCGCCGCAAGATCGACGAGGAAAGCGTCAAGTTGTTCGGCAAGGACGTCGTCAGCCGCATCCTCATCACCCCGCTGTCCCGGCAATCCTCCTTTCCCTGACAGACTCCTCCTTCCGGTTGCCTCGTCAGCCACTTCGCGGCAGCATGGCTGCCTGACCGGTAGGGAAACGCGAAAATGGCCGTGGTTTATGTGGCGCGCAGCGCCGCGCTGACGAAATGGGCGTCCGACGTCGGACAGGGAAAACACATCTTCAAGCTGGGCGTGGCCGCCGACAATAACGAGGCCAAGGTCGCCATCGAGGCCGGCTGGGCTGGCGAATCCGACTGGCGCCTGATCCACAGCCAGGAGGTGCCGGACCTTGAGGAGGAGGCGGTGATCGAACGCCTGATGCGCAAGGAGAAGGTCATCGATCCGACCTACTATCCGAAGCTGAAGGGCGCCACCGGCGTCTTCCGTATCACCCTGACCAACGTGCAGAACGGCCTTCTCGTCGCGAAGGCAATGTCCGCCGACGAGCCGCTGACCGACGTCAAGGTGAAGCCCAAGGACATCGGCGAATACATGATCCGCAACGCCCTGCCCTCACCGTCATGAGCAGCAGCCCGACGCTCTACACCATTGGTTACGAAGGCGCCTCGTTCGACTCCGTATTGCGCGCATTGAAGGCGCGAGGGGTCGCGGTTCTGCTGGACGTGCGCGAATTGCCCTTGTCCCGCCGCGCCGGCTTCTCCAAGAGGCCGCTGTCCGCCGGGCTGGAGGAGGCCGGAATCGGTTACGTCCATCTGAAGGGGCTGGGCACGCCCAAGGAGGGCCGCGTCGCCGCCCACCAGGGCGATCTGGACCGCTTCTGGTCGATCGTCGAAGCGAAAATGCAGACTCCGGAAGCCGAGCACGACCTGAGTCGCGCCGCCGCCCTGGCGCGGGAACGCCCGGCCTGCCTGCTCTGCTTCGAGGCCTCGCCGCACCTCTGCCACCGGCTTCGCGTCGGCGAGCGTCTTCACAGCCGTTTCGGCTTCACGGTGGAGCATCTGGCTCCGGCCGAACCTTCCTTTTAAGGGCTGACATGCACTCCCGTTGGTACCGCTTCGCCGATCTGTCCGCCGGCACCTTCCACGACATGCTCCACCTCCGCCAGAGCGTTCTGGTGGTGGAACAGGCCTCGCCCTTCCCCGATCTCGATGGGCGAGACCCGGTGGCGCAGCATCTGGCGCTTTATGAGGGCGACGCGCCGGCTCCCGTCGGCTACGCCCGCATCTTCGGCCCGGATGCCGAAACCGGTGCCACCTCCTTCGGGCGTCTGGCGGTCGCTCCGGCGTGGCGCGGCAAGGCGTTGGGCCGCCGGCTGGTCGCGGAATGCCTGGAGCGGCTGGCCCAAGAATGGCCGGAGCACGACGTGCAGATCAGCGCGCAGCTTTACTTGGAGAGCTTTTACGGCGGCTTCGGCTTCCGGCGCGTCAGCGACGTCTACGACGATGTCGGCATCGACCACATCGACATGCGGCTGGGCCGATAGGGTGGAAGATCCTGTTTATTTCCTGGCCTCGGCCAGGATGTCGCCGGCTTCCTTGCGGATGACGTTCAGGTTCTTCAGCAGGATCGCCAGCGCCTGATCGTAGTTGAACGCCTCCTCCGACTCATCCGGGATGTCGGTGTCGTCGGCGGCGACGGAGATCTTGGCCTTCTTCTTCACGGTCGCAAAATACTCGCTGCCGGTCTTCTCGAACCCCTTGATCGCCTTCTGCAGGGCATCGACGTCGTTGGCCCGCGTCGCGGCGTCCAGCGCTTTCGTCGCCTTTTCCAGACCGCTCGACGCCCGGAAGGCGAGCAGGAAGCCCTCGGCCGGCTTCTTCTTGCCGGTCAGCGCCTCGAACATCTTCTTGGCGGCGGTCCAATCGGCGAAGAAGGTGGTGGCGGGCATCTCCTTGGCGCCGCCCGCCTTCTCCAGCTTCTTCAGAGCGGACAGGGTTTCCAGCTGGGCCATCTGCTCGACGTTCATGGCGCCGCCCAGCATGTCGGCCGCCACTTCGACGGCGCCCTCGTTCTTCGCCTTCTGCGCCTTGACGATGACCGCGCTGAGCTTCGCCCGGAAGATCTTGGTCGCCTGGAGCAGATCGGCCAGCGCGGCGCGCAGCGCCTTGGCGTCCCCGGCCTTGTAGGCCTTGTCCCAGGCCGCGGCGGCCTTCTCCACATCACCGGACTTTTTCACCACCGCCAGGGCGTCGCCCGAATTGGGGATCTTCTTCGCCTCGACCTCGCACTTCGCCTTGTGCTTCTTGAACTCGGGAGCGGCGGCGAACGGCATGGTCAGGTCTCCGGCTTGATGTCTTCCCGCTCGACCGCAGCGAACGGTTGCAGAAGACTACGCGCCATCCCGTCGGCGTCAACGCGGACCCGGTTCAAAATGGAAGAAGCGCCGCTATAGCCGCCCAGCCTAGCCGACGACCATAGCCTGAAGCGTTTCCAGCCGGTCGGCCTCTGCCGCCGGCTTGTCCCAGCGGATGCGGTGGACGCGCGGGAAACGCATCGCCAGACCGCTCTTGTGGCGGTTTGACGGGTGAACGCTGTCAAAGGCGACCTCCAGAACCAGCCCCGGCTCTACCTCGCGCACCGGGCCGTAGCGGCGGGTGGTGCGGTTGCGCACCCAGCGGTCGAGTTCCACCAGCTCGGCGTCGGTGAAGCCGAAATAGGCCTTGCCCACCGGCACCAGTTCCTCGCCGCGCCAGACGCCGAAGGTGAAGTCCGAATAATAGCTGGACCGCTTGCCATGCCCGCGCTGGGCGTACATCAGCACGGTGTCGAGCGTCAGCGCCCCACGCTTCCATTTGAACCAGGGTCCCTTGGGACGCCCGGCGACGTAGACGCTGTCCTTGCGCTTCAGCATCAGCCCTTCGATGCTGTTCTCCCGGCTGCCCTCGCGCAGGCCCTTCAGCGCCTCCCACCCCTCGAACGGCACCAGCGGCGACAGGTCCATCCGCCGTGGCCGCACCGCGTCGTGCCAGCGCTCCAGCCGGGCGCGCCGCTCGGTGAAGGGCAGGCTGCGCAGATCCTCCTCGCCGTCGAACAGGATGTCGTAGAGCCGCACCCAGGCGGGAAACTCCTTGAGCATCGCGGCGGTCACCGTCTTGCGGTTCAGCCGCTGCTGAAGGTCATTGAAGGGCGCGATCGCGCCCTCGTCGCGGGCGACCAGCAGCTCGCCGTCCAGCACGGCGTCGAAGGTCATGTGGTCGGCGATGTCCGGAAAGGCGCCGGACACGTCGTCGCCGGTGCGGCTGTAGACGCGCCGCTCGCCGCCGCGGGCCGCCAACTGCACGCGGATGCCGTCCCATTTCCATTCCGCGGCGTAGTCGGTCGGATCGAGCCCGGCCATGTCCTCCTCCTCCAGCGGGTGGGAAAGCATCAGCGGGCGGAAGCCCGCCCCCTTCCCCGCCGCCGGCCGGTCGGACTTCCCCTCCAGCCAGCCGAATAGGTCCGCGTAGGGCGGGGTCAGCCCATGCCAGCACTCCTCAAGATCGCCGAGATCGACCTTGCCCCACTCCGCCAATGCCGTCTTGGCCAGCCGCGCCGACACGCCCACCCGCAGGCTGCCGGTGATGAGCTTGAGCAGCGCGAAGCGGCCGGAGGAGTCCAGCGTGTCGAGCCAGCCCTCGACCAGCCCCATCACCTGCCCGCGCTTGGCCGCGCGCAACGTCTCCACCACCTCGGTCATGGAGGGAGGCAGGCTGTTCGCCCGCTCCGGACGCTCCGGCCAGATCAGCGCCACCGTCTCGGCGAGATCGCCCACATAGTCGTAGGACAGGGCGAACAGGTCCGGGTCGACTCGGGTGGCGACCAGCTGCCGGATGGCCGCCGGCTTGGCCTCGTGGAAGACCAGCGATTCCGTCAGGGCCGCCAGCGCCCAGCCGCGGTCGGGGTCCGGCGTGGTGGCGAAGAAGTCGGCGAGCAGGCGGATCTTGCCGTTGCGCGCCGGCATGAAGACCAGCCCGTCGATCAGCGCGGAGAAGTTCTTCACGCCCCCTCCTCCTCGAAGCCGACCATGGCCAGGGCGCGGGCGCGGATGCCGCGCTGGGTCGCGTGGTGGACCAGCGCCTCCTCCCGACCATGGGTCACCCAGACCTCGGGTGCCGCGACCTCGTTGAGCGTCTGGGTCAGCTCGTCCCAATCGGCGTGGTCGGAGATGACCAGCGGCAGTTCGACGCCGCGCTGGCGCGCCCGCTGGCGGACACGCATCCAGCCGGAGGCCATCGCCACCACCGGGTCGGTCAGCCGACGCGCCCAGCGGTCGGCCACCGCGCCGGGCGGGGCCAGCACCAGGGCGCCCTTCAGTTCCTCCTTGGCCGCGACGGTGGCCGGGCGAAGCTCGCCCAGAGGCACGCCGAAGCCCTCATAGAGTTTGCAAATCGGCTCCAGGGCGCCGTGCAGATAGATCGGCCGGTCGTAGCCGGCGGCGCGCAGCAGAGAGATCACCCGCTGGCATTTGCCCAGCGCGTAGGCCCCGACGACATGGCTGCGCTCTGGAAAGATCGACAGCGAGTGCAGCAGCTTGTCAATCTCCCCCAGGTCCGGCGGATGGCGGAAGACCGGCAGGCCGAAGGTCGCCTCGGTGATGAAGACGTCGCAGGGCACCGGCTCGAACGGGGCGCAGGTTCGGTCGAAGCGCCGCTTGTAGTCGCCGGACACCACCACCCGCGTTCCGGCATGCTCCAGCACCACCTGCGCGCTGCCCAGCACATGGCCGGCGGGGACCAGACGCACCGTCACATCGCCGATGCGGATCGCCTCGCCATAGTCGAGCGTCTGGGTCGCCGCCCCCGCCCCCTCGCCCAGCCGTTGCCGCATGATGGCGAGCGTCCCGGCGGTGGCGAGCACATGGGCGTGACCGGGCCTTGCGTGGTCGGAATGGCCGTGGGTGACGACCGCACGCTCCACCGGGCGCAACGGGTCCACGTAGAAGCCGCCGGGCTCGACGTAGAGTCCCTCGGGGCAGACCTTCATCCAGCGTTCGGCGGGGGGACGGGAGGGGCTTTGTGCAGGCATGCCCTGCAATATAGGCCGTCCTCGCGAAAGGACAAAATTCCGATTCCCCCGGTTGCGCCGGCGCGAACCACAGCGCAGGATGCGGGAGAACGAGGGAGACTCCGACCATGCACGACCGCCTGTCCCCGACGCCCGAGGTCGCCGCCGCCCTGGCCGAGGGCCGCCCCGTGGTGGCTCTGGAATCCACCGTCATCTCCCACGGCATGCCTTACCCGAAGAACCTGGAAACGGCGACGGCGCTGGAGGACGCGGTGCGGGCCGAGGGGGCGGTTCCCGCGACCATCGCCGTTCTCGACGGGCGCATCCGCGTCGGGCTGGACAGTGAGGCTCTGGAGCGGCTCGCCAAGGGCGGTACTGGCGTCATGAAGCTGAGCCGCCGCGACCTGCCCGTCGCTCTGGCGAACGGAGCGCTGGGCGCCACCACGGTGGCCGCCACCATGATCGCTGCGCGACTGGCCGGGATCCCTGTCTTCGCCACTGGCGGCCTGGGCGGGGTGCACCGCGGCGCCGAAACCAGTTTCGACATGTCGGCGGATCTCGACGAGCTGGCACGCACCAGCGTCTGCGTCGTCTGCGCGGGTGCGAAGTCGATTCTCGACCTGCCGAAGACGCTGGAGGTGCTGGAGACCCGCGGCGTCCCCGTCCTGGGGCTGGGCACCGACGAATTTCCGGCCTTCTACAGTCGCAACTCTGGTCTGCCCGTATCTCATCGCTGTGACAACGTGCACGAGGTCGCGGCCATCCTGCGGACCAAATGGGAACTTGGGCTGGAGGGTGGCGTGGTCCTCGCCAACCCCATCCCGGAGGCTGACGCGCTCGATGGCGAGGCCATGGAACGAGCCATCGCACAGGCGCTAAAGGATGCGGAACATCATGGAATTACGGGAAAATCCGTCACGCCGTTTCTCCTCGCCGCGCTGGAGCGGATCACCGGCGGGCGCAGCCTGACCGCCAACATGGCGCTGATCCGAAACAACGCCGTCACCGCGGCGCGGCTGGCAGCGGCTTACGCGGCGCTGACGTCATGACTGGTCATAGGCCGTTACGCATAAGAGGTAAGCCATCCGTGACGTCCGGATTTAAGTCCCCGTTAACCGAAGCCGGGTGAATCTGCGCTCGTTCTTCACGGAGGTCTCTATGCGTGCGCCCAGCCCGTCGAACCTGGTTTCCCGGATGATCGCCATGGCCGCCCAGCCCGACGAGGGCATCGGCGAAGCCGACAATCGCCCGGCTGCGCGGGTCAAGAAGATCGTCTGGGCCTCCCAGGCGGCGAAACTGCGGGGGTCCCTCTCCTCGCGCCTCGTCCATGAGATCGAATGCGCGGTGTCCGCCGACCTCGACAGCATGGAGCTGCCGGAGGTGTTCTTCACGTCCGTCGAGTTCGCCGGCCGCGTCATCACCTGCGACCTGGACGCCTCGGGCACCGCCTCGATCTTCGGCCTGATCGAGATCAGCGATTATGACGAGCTGGTGGAAGAAGCCGGCGACGACGCACTGTTCGGCGTCGATTGGGACGGCGTCTACGTCACCCCGGCGCGCACCCGCCACTGAAGCTATCCGCCCGATCCCTTTCCAAGCGATCCAAGGAAAAAGCCGCGGGACCCGGACGCACGCCGGGTCCCGCGGCTTTTTGCGTTGGCGTCCTCAACCCAGCGCGCGGGCGAGGATGACGTCGAGATTCTTCAGCATCTCCGGGTCGCGCTTGTCCGGCGCGGTCATGATCGCGTGGTCGAGCGCGGTGTGGCAGCCCTGGGCGCACAGCCGGTCGCGCACCTGCAGCTTCGGCGCGAGCGTCTTGACCAGCGACCGCGCCTTGCCGGCGTTGGCGACCACCACGCGGATGACGGCGTCCACGGTGACGTGGTCATGGTCGGGATGCCAGCAGTCGAAGTCGGTGACCATGGCGACGGTCGCGTAGCACATCTCCGCCTCGCGGGCGAGCTTGGCCTCCGGCATGTTGGTCATGCCGATGACGTCGCAGCCCCAGCTCCGGTACAATTCGGACTCGGCCTTGGTCGAGAATTGCGGGCCTTCCATGACCATGTAGGTGCCGCGGCGCTGGTGTGGCACCTTCAGCTCCACCAGCGCCTCCTCGATCAGGTCGCCCAGCCGCCCGCAGACCGGATGGCCCAGCGCCACATGCGCCACCAGACCGGTGCCGAAGAAGCTTTTGTTGCGGGCGAAGGTGCGGTCGATGAACTGGTCGATTACCACGAAGGTGCCCGGCGGCAGATGCTCCTTCAGCGAACCGACGGCGGAGACCGACAGGATCTCGGTCACGCCAAGCGCCTTCAACGCGTGGATGTTGGCGCGGAAGTTCAGCTCAGACGGCGGGATGCGGTGACCGCGGCCATGGCGCGGCAGGAAAACCAGCTTCTGTCCATCCAGCTCGCCCGTCAGCAGCTCGTCCGACGGGTCTCCGAAAGGCGTTTCCACCTTCACCCAGCGCTGGTTCTCCAGCCCGTCGATGTCATAGACGCCGCTGCCGCCGATCACGCCGAGCACCGGCGCGGACCCGGTATCCGCCATAGTCACATGCCTCCGTCAATGGGAGGGCGCAGTATTCCGCCCCGGCCCGGCAAAGGCAACGGTCACGGCAGGGACGGTCACAGGGTGCGCAGCAGAACCACGACCAGCGTCAGATAGACAGCGGCCTTCGCCGCGGTGCTGAGGCGCGCCACGCTCCACAGCGCCACGCCGGGACGGCGGAACAGGGCGACCAGCGCCATCCCCGCGCCGAACCCACCGAGATGGGCGGCCCAGGCCACGTCGCCCAGGCTGGAGTCCGGGGACGGCGGCATCAGCGTCATCGCCACGTTGATCGCCAGGAAGCTGCCCACCACGAAGGAGGCCGGAACGCGCGGCCCCGGCGTCACGCCGAGCGTGGCCTGCGGGTGCAGCAGCAGGAAGGCCCCCATCACCCCGCAGATCGCCCCGCTCGCTCCGACCAGCGGTGCCATGGGATCGACGGCCAAGGCCCCCTCCACCATAGCCCCCGCTGCGGCGCAGAGCAGAAAGAACAGCAGGTAGCGCAGGCTGCCCATCGCCAGTTCGACCGCGCCGCCGAAAGCCCACAGCGCCAGCATGTTGCTGACCAGATGCACAATGTCGCTGTGGATCAGGACATGGCCGAACAGGCCGCGCCACACCGCCCAGCTCGGCAGCGGCCCGGCCGTCTCCACCGTTCCGAAGAAATAGGCGGGAACGAAGGCGAGGGATTCCGGCGGCACGCCCAGCACGAAGGCCAGCGTGCAGGCCATGACGATGCCCTGGTTGACGTAGGGAATCCTTCTGGCAGCGCGCACCGCTCCCCCTTCGCCGATGACCGGAGCCTTGGCGGCCCGGCCTTCATCCTTGCTCGATATGGGGGCTCTTGCGCCGATGACCAGCGCCCGAAAGCGGCTCGCAAACAGGTTAGAAGGCCGGACCCGTCAGTAATTCCACTCCCACTTGACGCCGACTCGGGTGTCGGAATCGGCGCCGACGTCCGCCTGGGCCTTGATGTTCTTGGTGATGTCGACCTCGACCGTGGCGCGGCTCTGGTTCGCGCCGATGCCCTGCTCCACCCCGACATAGACGCGGTCGCTGACGTAGCGCCCGGCCTCCACCGCGCCACCCTTGCCATCGGCCCCGCCGGTGAATTCCAGCCGGTCGATGCCGAGGCCGCGGCGCAGGTTGCCAATCAGGCCGGGGCCGCCACCGCCGAATCCGGCCAGGGTCGCCGCGGACTGGGCGAGCTGGACCGCCTCCACCGCGTTCAGACTGCCGACCGACTTCCCGAACAGCACCGCGGACAACACCTCGTCCTGCGGCAAACCCTGCGGGGAGGTCAGCTCCAGCTTCGGCTGTCCGGCGGTGCCGGTGACCAGAACCTGCGCGGTCACGTCGTTGGCGGTGGCCTCCGCCAGGAAATCCAGCCGCGGGTCGATGGTGGGACCGCCGTCGAACTCGATGATGCCGCGCTTGAAGACGAAGGTCTTGGCGAGAAGGTCCAATTCGCCCTTCAGCATGTTCAGCCGCCCGCTGACCAGCGGCTGGCTGGAGGTGCCGGTGACGGCGAGTTGCCCGGCGAACTCCGCCTCAAGCCCACGACCCCGGACGAAGATCTGGTTCTGCGCGCTGATCGTCAGATCGAGGATCATCGCGAAGGCCGGCTCGGGAGGCGTGGCCTGCCCGTTCTTCAGGCTGACCGGCTGCGCCTTGCGGCCCCTGCCGACCTCGACGACCTTCAGGTCCACCACGTTGGGCGGGGTCTGGTTGGGGATCTGGATCTCCGCCCGCTCGATCCGCACGGGACCGGCCAGCCGCGGATTCAGGAAGCTGCCGCTCAGCGTCAGGTTGGTGCCGATGGTGACCGCTGCCAGATCGTTCTGCACCAGCCGCGCCCGGTCGGCCTGGATGGCGAGGTCGAGCTGCTGTTGCGGGTCCGCGGCGGCGGGACGGATCACGCCGCGAGCGCTGATCTCGCCGCCGTTGGCGGTTCGCCCGCGAAAGGTCTGGATGGTGAAGACATCGCCGTCGCCGACGATGCGGGCGTCGATGTTGCTGATAATGGCGCCGCTCGCCCGGTTCTCGTAGCGCCCGTTGGCCAGGGTCACCGTGCCGCCCAAGCGGGGCGCCGCCACGGTGCCGTCGACGCTGACGTCCAGCCGCAGCGTGCCGCGCGCCCGGTCGCCGCTCGCCGCCAGCAGGTCGTTGGCGAGCGAGGCGTCGATGGCTCCGCGGAGCGCCGCCTCCAGCCGGCCGCGCTCCGGCACCGAGAAGGCCAGCGTGTCCGGATTCATCGCCAGCGGCGCGGCGGCGGTCAGCGTCACCCGGCCGGCGTTGTTGCTGGTGGCGACGTCGCCGTCCACCGACAGGCGGGCCTCCCGCCAGCGGGCGTTGACAGTGGCGTTCAGGCCCGGCACGCCGGCCTGGGTGGTCTGCTGCGCCTTCAGGTTCGCGACACGCACCGTGGCATCGGCCTGCGGGCGGCGGACGGTGCCGCCGAGAGTCGCCTGCGCGTTCAGCGTGCCGTCCAGCCGGAGGGCCGGGTTCGCCAGCCGGGCCAGCGCCATCGGCACGCGGTCCAGCCGCAGCTCGCCCGACAGCCGTTCCCCATTCAGGCCGAGATCGGCGGCGAGTTGGGCGTTGCCGCTGACCAGCCGCAGGCCGGACACCTCGTAGCGCCGCTCGCCCAGGGCGATGGCAGCGGGCTGGGTCAGCCGGAAGGACTCGCCGCTGTAGCGCCCTTGGAGCCGGTCCAGCCGGATGCGGTTCAGCGCTCCGCTCTGAGTGAATTCCCCGGCCAGATCGAGCCCCAGCGGGTCGCGCCCGGCTCCCGCGGCCTCCGCCCGGAAGGCCGCCTTGGCGAGCGAGCCATCCACGCTGGCCGTCACACGGGACAGGTCGTTGCCGGCGGCAGCCCCGTCCTGAAGCTCCACACGCGCCTTGCCGCTGGCACTGCCCAGCGCATCGGCGACGTCGGCGTTGGCGGTCAGGCGGCGCGCGGCAAACAGCGGCCCGCCCTCCCCCTCGACGCGGAGATTGGTAGCGTTGGCGGTCAGGTTGGCCGCCTGCTTGCCGTTCGGTGCGTCGAGCGCGATCGTGAAGCCCGCTGCCCCGGTCAGCGGCACGCCAGCCAGCTCCGACAGGGTCTGAAGCTGCGGCAGGGTGCCATCGAGCTTGCCGGTCGCGGTCATGGCGTCCAGCGCGACGCGCACCGCACCGGTGATCCGGTTCGGCCCGTTCGCCAGCGCGAGGTCGCTGATGCGCAGCGCCTGCCCCTCCAGCGCGTAGGCGGCGTCCGCCGTCAGCCCGGCGCCGGCCAGTTCGGTGCGGGCCGACACACGCCCTTCCGGGGCGGCCGGCAGGTTCTGCGCGGTGGCGTTCAACCGCGTGTCGCCGAAGCGGCGCCCCTGCACGACGAGGTTCCGCGCGTGCAGCGCCGCCTCGGCCACCAGCTTGTCCAGCGGGCCTTTCGCCGTCGCGTCGAGCGTCAGGCCGCCGGCCATCTCTGTCCCGGCGGCGGTGCCCACCGGGGCGAGATCGGCGATCTCCAGCCGGGTCTTCGCGTCCACGTCCCCGTCCACCAGAGCCGCAGCACCCGTCAGCCGCCCGTTGCGGCCATCCACCGTCAGATCGGTGAGACGCATGGCGCCGCCCGGCTCCATCACCGCCTGCGCCCCCAGGCTGACGTCGCGGCCGAGCACGCCGTCGGCGGGCGTTCCGGTTTCCAGACCGCGCAGTGCGCCGCTAAGGTCCGCCGTCAGCGTGCCGTCCTCCTGCCGGCGCACCGGCCCGGCCACGGCCAGCGACCCGGCCAGCGGTTGCCCGGCGAGCGCGGAGAGGCGGGACAGGTCGTCGGCGTTCAGCGACACCATCACATCGGCGGTCTGGCCCCAGCCGGTCACGCTGCCCTGCGCCCCGGCGCTGGCCGCCGCGGTGGTCAGGGTCACCCCCTCGATTCCCACCGCTCCGGTGTCGGCGTTGATCCGCGCCCGCCCGTCCAGCCGCACCTCCGGCCCGGCGACCGAGGCCAGGGCGGGATCGTCGGCGGCGAGGTCGCGGATCAGCCCCTCCACCGCCACGGTCAGCGCGTCCAGCGTGCCCTGGGCGGTGCCCGACACGGTGCCCTCCCGCCAGGCGATGCCGGGGGCGAAGCCGTGCAGGGCAGAGTCCGGCCCGGCCTGAATCTCGTAGTGCAGATCGAGGCTGCGGCGGTCGGCGCCGATGCGCCCCGAGAGATTGGCCGTGGCGGCGGCGGTCTCGACGGCCACCGGCTGCAGGGTCAGGGCACCGTCCGGAGCGACCACCACGGTGCCTTTCAGCGCCGGCTGCGGCCCGGCCAGCGGCGCAATGTCGGGGCCGAGCAGGGAGGCCACGTCGCCGGTCGCCGCGATGGTGACGGCGTGCCCTTCCGGCACCGCCTTGATCGTGGCGTCGGCGGCCAGCCGGGCGGCGTTCTCCGCCGCCGCGGTAAAGGTGCCCTTCCAGTCGTCCAGCGAGCCCTGCCCGTCCAGCGAGGCGCTGACCGGCGGCGCGCCGGGGATGTTCAGCGCGGTGGCGATCAGCCCGCCCGCCGGCTCCGACGCCTTCAGATTCAGGTCGAGCCGCTTGTCGTCGGGGTTGAAGGCGACGTCGAGCGCCACGGTGCCCGGCTGTTCGCCCAGACGGTCCACATTCAGATGCGCTTCCAGCGACGACCCGCCCGACGCCAGGTCGAGCGCCCCGTCGATCTTCAGCCGCGCCTCCTGCCCGATCAGCGGCTCCGCCAGGACCAGCTCAGCGATGGCCAGCTTGTCCACGGCGACGCCCACCGGCAGGCTGGGCAGCAGGGAGGTCGGCCCCTGGTCGGGCGGCGGCTCCGGCCCCTCAGCGGGCAGCGGCGCGCGCTCCACAATCACGCGCTGCGCCTCAATGGCGTTGGCCTTGGCCCGTCCGGTCAGCAGCGCGGTCGGGGCGAGGTTGACGCGGAGATCCTCCAGCCGCAGCCACACGCCCTCGCGGTCGGCGACGGTGACGTCCGAAATGGTGAAGTTGACGGGGACCGCGCCGCCGATGGTGCCGATCCGGACCTGGAGGTCGGGGCCGTTCACCGCCTTCTCGATGGTCTGGGCGATCCAGCGCCGGACGGCGTTGGCCGGTCCCCAGCCGCCCCCTTCGGAGTCGGCCGCGCGGGCGGCCTCCGTCAGGACCGCCCCGGTCAGGACAGCGATGGCCAGAAGAAGGACGATCAGACGACGCAGACCCGACACCACGCACCCCGTTGCGGCATTCCCCGAATGGTATAACGGGAAAGAGCATGGGCGATCCCGATCCAAGTGGCAAAAATGCGACCCGACCCGGCATCACCGGTTGAAAGGACGAATCAGAAGGCCTGACCCAGACTGAGATAGAGCTGCCACTTCGCATCGCCGGAGTCGGCGTTCAGCGGGAAGGCGACGTCGGCGCGCAGCGGCCCGAAATCGGTGTAGTAACGGGCGCCGATGCCCGCGCCGACCTTCAGCGGCTCCTTGAAGTCCGGGAAGGCGCTGTCGAAGACGGTGCCGGCGTCGACGAACGGCACGATACCGACGGTCTCCGTCACCTTGACGCGCAGTTCCAGCCCGGCTTCGAACAGCGACCGCCCACCGGTCGGGTCGCCGTAGATGTCGCGCGGTCCGGCCTTCTGGAAGCCGTAGCCGCGCACCGACCCGCCGCCGCCCGCATAGAAGCGGTGATCCGGCGGGACTTGATCCAGCGACGCACCCACCGTGCTGCCGACGCCGATGCGCGCCGCAGCGACGTAACGCCCGTCGTCGGACAGATCGCGGTAGGCGGACGCGTTGATCTGGAAGCTGGTGAAGATCGAGTCCGTATCCCCGGCGTAGGGGAACCAGGGGGTGGCGAGCAGCGAGGCGCGGTAGCCCTTGGACGGGTTCAGCAGGTTGTCCGACCCGTCCCGGGCGATGCCCAGCGGCACGCCGATGAATCCCGTCTGATACTCCCGCAGGTTGGAGCGCACCCGTCCGCGCTCCCCCGACACGCCGTAGGAGATCTTGAGCTGGTCGGTCACCTGCCGCTCCAGCGAGGCCGAGCCGATGGTGGCGACGCGGTCGTAGGCCGGCGGCTGCTCCGACGCGACCTGGAAATCCAGGATCAGCGACTGGCGCGGCGCCAGGAAATCGGGCTTGCGGAAGTTGGCGGACAGCCGGATGTCCGGCAGATCCAGGGTGCCGCGTGGCCCCTGCGCGGCGCCGTTGTCGCCGCCGATCCGCCCGACCTCCACGCCCAACCGCAGCCGCTCCGCCCCGCCGAACAGGTTGCGGTGGCCCCAATAGGCCGAGCCCCCCACGCCATCCTCCGACGAGTAGAAGGCGCTGGCCCCGATGAAGCGGTGCAGCTTCTCGGCCAGGGTCACGTCCACCGGCGTGACGCCGCCCGGCCCCGGCTCCTCGGCCAGCCGCACCCGCACCGTGTCGAACACGTCGAGCTGGGCGATCTGCTGGCGCGCCCGGTCGACCTTGGCCGGGCTGTAGATGTCGCCCTGCTTCCAGGGAAGACGCCCGCGGATCAGCCCCTCGTCCACGCTGGCCAGCCCGTCGATCTTGGTGTCGCCGAACATCACCAGCGGGCCGGGATTGACCGAGTAAGTGACGTCCATGCTGTGGTCGTCGTGATCCACCACCACCCGCCGTTCGGCGACGGTGGCGAAGGGGTGGCCGCGGTGGGTCATCCGGCGCAGCAGCGCGGACTGGGCGTCCACCACCTGCGGCGCCCGCGCCCGCTCCCCCACCGGCAGGCCGATGTCGGCCGGCGTCACCTCGCCGCCCGGCAGCGGCGCGCCGTCGGTGGAGGCGATGGTGATGGTCTTGAAGCGGTAGGGGGTGCCGGGCGTCACCGCGACGGTCACCTTGGCCGGGGTCCGGGCCGCGTCCACCCGGATGTCGAGAACCGCGTCGTAGAAGCCGGCGGAGCGCAGCGCCGTCTGCAGGCGATCCCGGTCGCTGTCGGCGCGCCGTTCCAGCCCCAGCACCGACGGCGGCGGGTCGTTCTTCAGGCTGACCAGCGAGGAGCTGTCGCGCAGCAGGTCGCGCAGCTCGTCGTCCTCCATCCCGGTGAACTCCACCTCGTAGGGGATCTGCGGGCTGGGTGCGTTGGGCGTGGGGTCATCCTGCCCGGAACCGTCCTGCGCCGCGGGCGGCGGGGCCGCCTCCTGAACCGGGTCCGGCGCGGGGTCCTGCGCGCGCAACGGGTCGCCCGGCACGGCGGCGAGCGCGCTGGACAGGAGAATGACGGCGAGGCGGGAAGCGGAAACGCGGCTGGTCATCACCGGACCATGTGGGATTCCGCGACGCAGACGCCAATGATTCGGTCGCCGCGGCGCAAGGAAATTCCGCATAGGCGCTTTGGGCGAGTTTCCCCCACTACGCCGCTTGCGTTATGAAGCCGGATCATTATATTGCGTCGCAACAGTTTCCCCGGCAGAGCCCCCCGATCGATCTCGGAGGGTTTTTTTGTTGTGCGCGGCCGACGTGCCGCGGTGTCGGGGCGGCATTGCGCAACGGAAGCCCCAGAGCGGATTTAAGAGTCCCCGACACATGAATCTTCGTAACGTCGCCATCATCGCGCACGTCGACCACGGCAAGACGACCCTGGTCGATCAGCTCCTCAAGCAGGCCGGTTCGTTCCGCGAGAACCAGCAGGTCGCCGAACGCGCCATGGACTCCAACGACCTGGAGCGCGAGCGCGGCATCACCATCCTGGCCAAGTGCACGTCGGTCCTGTGGAACGACCTGCGCATCAACATCGTGGACACCCCCGGCCACGCCGATTTCGGCGGTGAGGTCGAGCGCATCCTCTCCATGGTGGACGGCGTGGTCCTGCTCTGCGACGCCGCCGAAGGGCCTCTGCCGCAGACCAAGTTCGTGCTGGGCAAGGCGCTGAAGCTGGGCCTGCGCCCGATCGTCGTCATCAACAAGGTGGACCGCCCCGACGGCCGTCCGCACGAGGTGCATGACGAGGTGTTCGACCTGTTCGCCTCGCTCGACGCCTCGAACGAGCAGCTCGATTTCCCGACCCTGTTCGCCTCGGGCCGCAACGGCTGGGCGACCACGGACCTGGAGAACGGCGCCCGCGAGACGCTGACCCCGCTGTTCGAGCTGATCCGCGACCACGTCCCGCCGCCCAAGGTGGAAGAGGACCTGCCCTTCGCCATGCTGGCGACCACGCTGGAGGCGAACCCGTATCTGGGCCGCATCCTGACCGGCCGCATCCAGACCGGCAGCGTCAAGGTCAACATGGCCATTAAGTCGCTGAGCCGCGACGGCAAGCTGATCGAGAACGCCCGCATCAGCAAGGTGCTGGCCTTCCGCGGCCTTGAGCGCGTTCCGGTGGACGAGGCGCACGCCGGCGACATCGTCGCCCTGGCCGGCCTGACCACCACCACCGTGGCCGACACCATCTGCGCGCCGGAAGTGGCCGAGCCGCTGGCCGCCCAGCCGATCGACCCGCCCACCCTGGCGATGACCTTCTCGGTCAACGACAGCCCGCTGGCCGGCCGCGAAGGCGACAAGGTCACCAGCCGCATGATCCGCGACCGCCTGATGCGCGAGGCCGAAGGCAACGTCGCCCTGCGCGTCAGCGACACCGAGGGCGGCGATGCCTTCGAGGTGGCCGGCCGCGGCGAACTGCAGCTCGGCATCCTGATCGAGACGATGCGCCGCGAGGGATACGAGCTGGCCATCAGCCGTCCGCGCGTGCTGTTCAAGACCGACCCGCTGAACGGCCAGCGCCTGGAGCCGATCGAGGAAGTCGTCGTCGACGTGGACGAGGAGTTCTCCGGCACCGTCGTGCAGAAGATGGCGGAGCGCAAGGCCGACCTCATTGAGATGCGTCCGTCGGGCGGCAACAAGACCCGCATCGTCTTCCACGCCCCGTCGCGCGGCCTGATCGGCTATCAGGGCGAGTTCCTGACCGACACCCGCGGCACCGGCATCATGAACCGGCTGTTCCACGGCTACGCCCCCTACAAGGGCACGATCGCCGGCCGGCGCACCGGCGTGCTGATCTCCAACGCCGACGGCACCGCGGTCGCCTACGCGCTGTGGAACCTGGAGGATCGCGGCCCGATGCTGATCGATCCGGGCGTTCCGGTCTATCAGGGCATGATCATCGGTGAGCACACCCGCGGCAACGACCTCGAGGTCAACGTCATCAAGGGCAAGCAGCTCACCAATATCCGCACCACCAGCAAGGACGAGGCGGTCCGCCTGACCCCGCCGATCCAGATGACGCTGGAGCGCGCCCTGTCCTACATCGGCGACGACGAGCTGGTGGAGGTGACGCCGAAGTCCATCCGCCTGCGCAAGCGCTACCTCGACCCGAACGAGCGCAAGCGCCACGCCCGCGCGGCGGAAGCCAGCTGAGGCTGACGGGCAAGGCAGCGTTGAGATCGCGGGAGGGCTTCGGCTCTCCCGCTTTTTTTATGGCCCGTTTTCTTTTCAGCGGCGGTGGCCGCGGTTACCCTCCCGGAAACACATCCGGAGGGACCAATGTCAGGGCGCGAACACCGGTACGAAACGACGCTCACCTGGACGGGCAATCAGGGAACCGGGACCTCAGGCTACAAGGCGTACAGCCGCGACCTTGAGATCGTGGCTCCCGGCAAGCCGCCGATCCCCGGCTCGTCCGATCCGGCCTTCCGCGGCGATCCTGGGCGCTACAATCCCGAAGACATGCTCGTGGCCTCGCTCTCGGCCTGCCACATGCTGTGGTACCTGCATCTGTGCGCCGTGAACGGCGTCAGCGTGATTGCCTACACGGACGAGGCCGCCGGAACGATGGCTGAGGATACCAATGGCGGGGGCCGCTTCACCGATGTCGTCCTGCGCCCCCAGGTCACTCTCGCCGCCGGAAGCGACTCCGCCAAGGCCGTGGCCCTGCACCACGAAGCCCACGAGAAATGCTTCATCGCCAACTCAGTGAATTTCCCGGTTCGGGTCGAGGCGCGGATCGCCGTTGAATGACAAAGAAAACCCCCTTCCGGATGGAAGGGGGCGATTCCTAGTCCCGCAAACTCTTCTTCTTGATGTCGGGCTTCTCGCCCAACTCGTCGAACTTCTCCTGAACGGGCTTGTCCGGGTCGCCCGAGGCTTGCCCGGTTTCCTTGATGAGCTTGTCCTCGATCCGCTGGGCGGCGTCGGACGGGGCGTCGTCCTTGCGATGCCCCCGCTCCTCCGCGCCCATCACTTGTCGCCTTTGAGGATGTCCTTCACCTTGCCGACGACCTTGTCCAGCTTGCCCTCGGCCTTGTCGGCGCGGCCCTCGTCTTTCAGATCCCGGTTGCCGGTCAGGTCGCCGGCCTGCTTCTTGACTTCGCCCTTCAGCTCCTTGCCGGCACCGGTGATGCGATCGGTGTTCATGGTGCCTTCTCCTTCGATTGGTGATTGTTTCAGCGACCGTAAACAGGGCCGCAAAAGAAACGTCACGCCTTCGCTTGTTCGCAAAGGGAGAGGGGTCCGTCGCGTTCAGCTTGGCCGGGCCTCACTTTTGGCCCAACCCCTCCCCGATCTTTCGGATAAGGCTGTCCCGCTCCTCCGGGCTGTAGCGCTCCGCGAAGCCCGACCCCCACACCGGCCCCGGCCATGCCGGGTCCGCCTTGGAGCGGGCGATGACATGGATGTGAAGTTGCGGGACCAGATTGCCCAAGGCCCCAACGTTGATCTTGTCAGGGCCGAACAAGGTTTCCAGCGTGTGCGAGGCCAGGGCGATCTCGTCCACCAGCCGGTGCCGGTCCTCACGGGGCAGTTGGTGGATCTCCGTCAGGCCATGCCGGGCGGGAACCAGGATCAGCCACGGCCACACTCGGTTGTCCATCAGCAGGACGCGGCAGAGCGGCCATTCGGCGATCGGGGCGGTATCGGCCTGCAAACGGTCGTGGAGATGGAACATCGTCATGGGGTCCCGTGTCTTCCCTGTGCTGACTTCCCTTCGGCCCGTAAGGATTTCCTTGCGGTGTCCGGGGAAGAAAACGCCCATCCGGCACGTTCGTCCAGTGGGGATTGCCGCCGCTGCAGGTCTGGGCATCGGCGCGTCGGAGTGGGACTGGTTGCGGGACTAGGAAAAATGTATAAACTGCCGCACGATCTTTATTCGGTCCGGTGATGTTCCGGTCGGAGGCGTTCGGACTTCCGGCTTATACGGATCGCGCGGCGGATTGAGACGTGTCCTGCAACCAGGGTGGTGGGTACGGGTGTTCGGTCCGAAGGCGGTGTCGGGGCGGCGAGTCCCCCTGCGTGCCGATCCGGTTGAACCCCTTCGCTGAATTGAAAGATGCCCGGCCGGGGCGGACAAAGCCAGGACGGCCGGCAGACGTTTGGGACAAAGAAAGACGGTCATGCGCAAGTCGGCGATCGCGGCTCTTCTTCTCGTGATCCTGGGCAACATCGGAGTCTGGGCGCTGTGGAACCGCCCGGTCGCCGAACGGTCCTGGGGCGGCGCCATCAGCGGCGTCGGCTACACGCCCTTCCACCCGGACAAGAGCCCGTCCAAGGGCGACAAGGCCTCGGCGGAGGACATCGAGAAGGACATGAAGGCCCTGGAGGGGTCGGTCAAGGGCGTGCGCATCTACTCCACCACCGACGGGTCGGAGCAGACGGCGCCCATCGCCCGCAAGTACGGGATTCCGATCACCGCGGGCGCCTGGATCGCCGGCAAGCCGGAGATTGACGAGCCGGAGATCAACGGCCTGATCAAGCTGGCGCGCGACAACAACAACGTCCGCCGCGTCCTGGTCGGCAACGAGGCGATCCTGCGCGCCGACGTCACCGTCCCGCAGGCCATCGAGTACATCAAGCGTGTGAAGAAGAAGGTCAACGTCCCGGTCTCCACCGCGGAGCCGTGGCACGTCTGGCTGGAGCATCCGGAACTGGCCGACGCCGTGGACTTCCTGGCCGTCCACCTGCTGCCCTACTGGGAAGGCGTGCCCGCCGACCAGTCGGTCGATTACGCCATGTTCCGCTACAACGAGCTGAAGACCAAGTTCCCGAACAAGCACATCCTGATCTCGGAAATCGGCTGGCCGGCGGACGGCCCGTGGCGCCGCGGCGCCGAGGCGAGCCAGGTCAACCAGGCCAAGTTCATCCGCACCTTCCTGAACGTCGCGGCGCAGAACAAGCTCGACTACTTCATCATGGAGGCCTTCGACCAGCCCTGGAAGCGGGAGATCGAAGGCACCGCCGGCACCAGCTGGGGCCTGTGGGACGCGTGGCGCAAGCCGAAGTTCCCGATGATCGGCGAGGTGACGGAGTTGCGGAACTGGCCGCTGCTCTGCGGCATCTCCATCGCCGTAGGCTTCCTGCCGCTCGTCTTCTTCCTGTGGCGCCGCGGCGGCGACCTGAAGTTCGGCGGGCAGGTCTTCTACGGCGCGATGATCCAGGGCGTGTCGTCGGTGCTGGTCTTCACCTTCACCGCGGCCAGCGTCGCCGGTCTCGCCACCACCACCGAGATCGCTTGGGGCATCCTGGTCTTCTGCCAGCTCGTCCTGCTCGCCGTCATGCTGATCGACGGGCTGGAGCTGACGGAGGTCGTCTGGCAGGACCGCTTCAAGCGCAAGTTCCAGCCCTGCTCGGCGGCCCCTCTGCCCGACGCGCCGAAGGTGTCCATCCATGTGCCCTGCTACAACGAGCCACCGCACATGGTCATGGAGACGCTGGACGCGCTGGCCCGGCTGGACTACCCGAACTACGAGGTCCTGCTGCTCGACAACAACACCAAGGACCCGGCGGTGTGGCGCCCGGTCGAGGAGTATTGTCGCAAGCTGGGGCCGAAGTTCCGCTTCTTCCACTTGGACAACTGGCCGGGCTTCAAGGCCGGCGCGCTGAATTTCGGCCTCGCCCAGACGGCGCCGGACGCCCAGCACATCGCTGTCATTGACAGCGACTATCAGGTCCACCCCGACTGGCTGAAGGCGACCATCCCCCATTTCAACCGGCCGGAGGTCGGCTTCGTGCAGTCCCCGCAGGACTACCGGGACTGGAGCCACGACCTGTTCCAGCGGATGATCAACTGGGAATACGCCGGCTTCTTCCACATCGGCATGATCCAGCGCAACGAGCGCAACGCGATCATCCAGCACGGCACCATGACCATCATCCGCAAGTCCGCGCTGGAGGAGGTCGGCCGCTGGGGCGAGTGGTGCATCACCGAGGACGCCGACCTCGGCCTGCGCCTGTTCGAGCACAAGTACGAGGCCGTCTACATGCCGGAGAGCTACGGCAAGGGCCTCGTCCCCGACAGCTTCTCCGCCTACAAGACGCAGCGCTTCCGCTGGGCCTACGGTGCCGTTCAGATCCTCAAGCACCACTGGCGCGACCTGCTGCCGGGCGGCCCGCGCCTGACCGCCGGGCAGAAGTATCACTTCATCACCGGCTGGCTGCCCTGGTTCGCCGACGCCGCCCACATGATCTTCGGCATCGCCGGCATCATCTGGTCGCTCGGCCTGCTGGCCTTCCCGAAGTATTTCGAGTTCCCGCCCAGCGTCTTCATGATCCCGACGCTCAGCGTCTTCGCCTTCAAGGTCGGCGCCTCGCTCTGGCTGTACGAGGCGCGGGTGAAGTGCGGCTTCTGGGACAAGGTCGGGGCCGCCATCGCCGGCATGGCGCTGACCCACACGGTGGGCCGCGCCATGTGGCTGGGCATGTTCACTTCCGGGCGCCCCTTCGTCCGCACGCCGAAGTGCGAGAACCAGCCGGCGCTGATGCAGGCCTTCCTGATGGCGCGGGAGGAGATCGCGCTGCTGCTGGGCCTTTGGGGCGCCGCTCTGGCCATCGTGGTGGTGTTCGGTCACGAGAATCGCGACGCCTTTATGTGGTCGGGCCTTTTGGTCGTACAGTCGCTGCCCTACCTGTCCGCCTTCATCACCGCCCTGATCAACGCCTTCCCCAACATCGGGCTGGGCAAGCGGCGCCCTGAACCCACGGAAGCCGCCGGAGCCGGGGCGGACTGACCGCCCCATCGGATCGCCAACCCGAATCGCACGCATGAAGGGAGCCCCGCCGGAATGGCGGGGCTCCCTTCATTTCGCCCGGAAAGGCGTGCCGTACGCTTTCTTAGTCCTGGGAACCGCCGTCCGCCATCTGCCCGATCCCGACATGCGCCGACGCAGGATGGGTGGCGTTCACCTGGATCATCAGGCGCTCAACGATCTGCAACGCCACGCGATGCAGATTTGGATCCTCACCCTTTGGATCGCGATTCTGGTGGGCGGCAGCGGCGTCCTCAAGCGCGGCATGCGCTTCCTCGAGCCGTAAGACCCCGCGTTCCACCAATGCGAGCATAAGGGATTCACAAATCGAGAGGGCAGCCAGTCCCGCCGCATCCCGCTCCGCCGCCATGCCGCCCCCCGCACTGATCTGTTACCACCGCCGGCCGTTCAAAACCCCATACGGCCAATGCCACCAACAGTTTTGTATATGATCCCTCACCTGTCCGGTCGAGAAAATCTAACCCCTATTAACCTATGTTATAGATGGTTTTATCGTTTGGCTTAATCGTTCGAGGCCGCCCGGAATTGGGCTGGCAGTGGCACTCGCTTCGGGGCCATAACAATTGGACGATCAAAGGCTGGAACAGAAATGACCCGCGCCCAGGCCAACATACCGTCATCTCCACTGGGGCGCAAGATAACCAGTTACATGAGTCTGACAGACGAGGAGAAGAGTTTCCTCAACGAGTTGGAGCGCAATGTTACCCGGCACGGTTCGCGTTCTGATCTTCTCCAGCAGGGGGAACGCTACGGTTGCGTGCGAGTGATGCGCAAAGGCTGGGCAATCCGTCACAAAGCGCTTCCCGACGGGCGGCGGCAGGTCGTCAATTTTGTCCTGCCCGGGGACATCATCGGCTTTTACTGCAACCTGTTCGAGACGGCGGACCATGGCGTCACCACCCTGACCCCGGCGGAGGTCGCCAACTTCCAGCCGGAACGAATCATCGAACTGTTCAAGCTCTTCCCCCGTCTGGCCGCCGCCCTCGCCTGGTCGGGCGCCAAGGAGGAGGCGATCATCGCCGAACGCCTGCTCAGCGTCGGCCGCCGCACCGCGCTGGAGCGCACGGCCCACCTGATCGTGGAACTGCTGCGGCGGTTGAGCATCGTTGGGCTGGTCGAGGAGGGGCGTTTCACACTGCCGGTCACCCAGGAAATCCTGGCCGACGCGCTGGGGCTCAGCATCGTCCACATCAATCGGACGCTCCGGCGGCTGCGTGACATCGGGCTGATCGATCTGGCCGGACAGCAGATCACCGTCCACGATGTGAAGCAGCTCGCCTCCGTCGGCCAGTTCGACGAGTTGTACCTGCACCTGATCCAGGCACCCAAACAGCTGGAGCACGCCTTGGACGCCAAGTCCGACCGAAAGCGCGCGGGGGACTGATCGGTTTTTCGACCCTCTTCGATATTCCCTTCCGATTAACCTATGACAATGCGTCGGCGCGCCATTCGATATAGAATCTTAATTACCTGCACAGATAACTGAGCAGACCGACCACGGAGCGGACAGCGGCCACCCCCGCAACAGCTTTCCCAAACACGCTGGACGGGCGGCATCGGGCAGCCGGTATCGCCGTCCTGCTGTTCACCGGTTTCCCCGCTGTTCATTGGATAACGCATGACCGACGCCCCCCTCGCCGGCCGATCCGCAAGCTCCGGCACACTGACCGTCGCCCTTCTTGAGGACGACATGGTGCTGTGCCTGTGCATGGAAACCCTGTTCGAGGATTGGGGAATGGTGCTGGTCAGCGCCCCGACGCCAGACGCGCTCCTGGACGCGCTGAACGGCGGGGCGCTCCCCGACATCCTGGTCGCCGATTACCATCTGGGACGTCACGGCAAGGCGCCGGAGTCGGTGCGGGCGGTGCTGGAGGACGTCGGCTCCGCCCTGCCCGTCATCATCACCACCGGCGACGAATCCGCGGCTACCCAGGCGGAGATCCGCGCCGCGGGCTGGCATTTCCTCCCCAAGCCCTATGATCCCGAATCGCTTCGCGCCCTGATCCTGACCGTTCTCGGGCGGACGGACTGATACGCCCTTTCCGGCTGCCATCCCCTCACGCGCCGGCCCGGACATCCTCCACCAACGCCTCCAACCGGTGCAGGTCGCGCACGACCAGCGCGTCGGCCCGACGCTCCACCAGCCCATCGCGGGCAAGATCGTTCAGCACGCGGGCGACCGTCTCGCGTGCCGTGCTGACCCGGCTGGCGATGTCGGCATGGAGGGGAATCGGAGCGATCACCGCCGTCGCCCCTTCCACCCGCCCGCGTTTGGCGAGCCGCAGCAACTCGGCGTGGACACGGTTGTTGGCCCCCAGCGTGGACAATTCCATCACCCGGTCGGTGGCGATGCGGACGACCCGGCACAGCCGCCGCATCACCGCCATGGCGAGTTCCGGGTGGCCGGACACCAATTCCTGAAAGGGTTGGGGCGCCAGGAAGGCGATCAGGGTTCCCTCCTCCAAAGCCATCGCGGAGGCCGAGCGGGGAAGCCCGTCGATGGCCGCCATCTCTCCCAGGAACCCGCCGGCCTCGATGTCGTCGAAGCTGATCTCGCGACCCGCCGGGGAATGGCTCAGCACCCGCACGCGCCCGTGGACCACCAGCACGACGTCCCGCGATTCTCCCTGGTGGTCGATGATCTGCTCGCCGGCGTGGAAGCGGCGCCAGCGGCACTGGCGCGCCAGGGCGACACGCTCCTCCTCGGACAGTGGGCTCAACAGCGTGATCGCATCCAGCCGGGACAGTCCAGCGTCAACAGGCACGGGGCTACATCCTTTTCTGACAGCGACCCTCAAGCACAACCCTGAGCATAGCCGGGCCTGCGCAAAGGTGGAACCGCCTCCCTCCAACGGGTGTCGCTAACGTCCCGTTAACCCTGAAAGCGGCAGAACGGACGGGACGCGCCCACCGGAATTGAGAGAGCCATGTCGTTCCAACTGCCCTCCGGCCCCGTTCCCCGCAGCCTGATCCCCTATGCCGGCCGCGTGGATTCGCAGCGCCTGCTGTCGGTCGTCGCCATCCCCTTCGCCGCGGCCATCGCCATGGCGACCGCCGTGGCGGCGATGGGCGGCGTGACAGACCCCATCGCCGAGGCCGGCGGGCCGATGTACTTCGTCCTGAACTTCGTGAAGTTCTGCTATCTGGCGGTGTCGATGGCCCATCTGTCCGGCGCCCTGGCGGAACGCGCCAACGGCGGCTTGCCCGCCGGCCTGTGGCTCGACGAGATGGACCGCTCGGAGCCGGAATCCCGCGAGTCCTTCTGGCACGCCTTTCCGAACCACCTCGACGGGGCGGCCATCGCCGGCTGCGTCACGATGCTGTGCTTCCTGCTGACCTGAGCGCGCGCCGTCCGGACAGCGCGCCGTCCTCGACACGGATGCGGTGCAGGGTCAACGGCACGTTCAGCAGCGTGGCCAGCACCGCGATCCACCACGCCCCGAAGACCAGGGGCAGCACGGCCAGTTCGCCCGCCACGACCAGATAGTTGGGGTGGCGGACCCAGCGGAACGGCCCGCGCCGCACCAGCGGGGCGCCGGGCAGGGTGACGATGCGGGTGGTCCAGAACCGCCCCAGCGTGGCGATCACCCAGACCCGCCCGGCCTGCAACAGCACGAACAGGGCGAGCAGCCAGCCGTTGATCGGCGCGTCCGCCGGAACGACGGCGAACAGCAGCGCAAGCCAGCCGGCGTGCAGCCCGACGAACAGCGGGTAATGGGCGGCCCCGACCTCCTGCGCGCCCTCGGCCAGGAGGCGGCGCGTGTTGCGTTGGGCGATGACGAGTTCGCCCAGACGCTGGGCCGCGACCAGCAGCAGGATGACGTGGGGCCAGCCCAGCGGCAGCGTTTCCATTCCAAGCGCTCCTAGAGGTCGACCTGGGCCATCGCAGCGGTGAAGCCGGGGCCGAGCGCGGTCATCAGGTGGGGACCACGGGCGCCGGACGCGATGCGCCGCTCCAGCACGAACAGCACGCTGGCCGCCGACATGTTGCCGCAGCGGCGCAGCACCGCCCAGGCGTCGTCCAGCCCGGCGGAGACCGGGGCGCAGACCTCCTCCAGCGCATGCAGTACCTTGGCGCCGCCGGGGTGGCAGATCAGCCCGGCGAGGTCGCCGCGAGCCAGCCGCCGCCGCTCCAGGAAGCCGTCGAGGACCGGTTCCAGCCGGTTGCGGATCAGCGCCGGGATGCTCTGGCTGAAGATCACGCCGAGACCGTCATCCTCGACCCGCCAACCCATCACGTCCTGCGTTCCCGGCCAAGTGTGCTCCGCACCGTCCACAAGGCGCGGCCCCTCTCCCTCAGCATCGGCACGCAGCACCGCCGCCGCTGCGCCATCCGCGAACAGGGCGCTGGCGACGACGTTGGTCGGAGTCGCCTCTGCCGAGCGGAAGGCCAGCGTGCAGAGTTCCACCACCAGGAACAGCACCGTCTGCCCCGCCATCGCCTGGGCGATCTGGCCGGCGCGGGTCAGTCCCAGCACGCCGCCGGCGCAGCCCAGCCCGAACAGCGGCAGACGCACCGTGTCGGGAGGGAAGCCCATGCGCTCCAGCAAAAGGGCCTCCAGGCTGGGCGTGGCGATTCCGGTCGTCGAGGCGCAGACGATGGCGTCCACGTCCTGCGGCCTCAGGCCGGCACGGGCCAGCGCCTGCCCCGCCGCGTCTTCCAGCAAGGCCAGTGCGCCGTCGCGAAAGGCGGCGGTGCGCTCCGGCCAGCCGCGCGGCTCCATGTACCAGTCGATGGGCATGACCGCGTGGCGCGTCTCGATGCCGGTGTTGGCGAAGACCGGCACGAGCCGTTCGAAGTCGCGCATCCGCGGCCCGAAGACGGCCCGCGCGACGCCGAGCGCCTCGTCCTGGCCGAGACGATGGGGCGGCAGGGCCGTGGCGAGCGAGAGGATGCGGGGGGTATGGGTCATCCTCAGCGATGTGATGCGCGCGGGGGTGGCGGACCAGCCCCCCGGAGGGAGTTCCTTCGCTTGCTCTCCCGCGACTCTTTCCCGCCGTCCGATACGTCGTTGTGGATTGAGCAGAAGCCATGTCCTGTATCACTATACCGGGCGTCGGATTTTCGGGGGTGGGGCGGTGGATCGGAACGAGCAGGACAGCCAGAGCGTGGCGGACGAGAGCACGTCCCACCGGCCCGCCGGCATCGGCCTGACGGGGCGGCTGCGCGCCTATTTCCTGGCGGGCGTTCTGGTGACGGCGCCGATCGCGGTCACGGTCTATCTCGGCTGGTGGCTGCTGGCCTTCATCGACGGGCATGTGCGCCCGCTGATCCCCTCCGCCTACAACCCCGAGAACTACCTGCCCTTCTCGATCCCCGGCATCGGGGTGCTGACGCTGATCATCGTGCTGACCCTGATCGGCGCCTTCGCCGCCGGCTATGTCGGGCGGCTGGTGGTGCGCATCGGCGAAGGTGTGGTGGAGCGCATGCCGGTCGTCCGCTCCGTCTACGGGGCGGTGAAGCAGATCGTCGAGACGGTGCTCGCCAAGAAGTCCAAGGCCTTCCGCGAAGTGGTGCTGGTTGAGTTCCCGCGCAACGGGATATGGTCGCTGGGCTTCATCACCGGCGCCGCCCACCCGGAGATCCAGAAGATCTCCGAGGAGGAGATGGTGCACGTCTTCATCCCCTGCGCCCCGCCGACCGCCGGCTATCTGGCGATCCTGCCGCGGCGCGAGGTTACCGTTCTGGACATGACGGTGGAGGACGGGTTGAAGCTTGTGATGTCCGGCGGCATCGTCACTCCGCCCGACCGCAAGCCCCGCGAGGTGAAGGCCGCGCTGCTGGACGAGCGCAAGCGGGCATAAGAGCCGGGGTCTTCCGGCGTTTCTCTCAACCCGACCTTAGCGTCTTCGCCGCGGCGTCCCGCTCGAACAGGTACAGCAGGGTGCGCAGCGCCTGACCGCGCTCGCCGGCCAAGTCCGGATCGCGGTCCACGATCAGCTTCGCGTCGTCACGGGCGGCGGCCAGCAGGTCGCCGTGCACCGCCAGATCGGCCATGCGGAATTCCGGCAGGCCCGACTGGCGGGTGCCCAGCACCTCCCCCGCGCCGCGCAGCCGCAAATCCTCCTCGGCGATGACGAAGCCGTCCTCGGTGTCGCGCATCGTCTTCAGGCGGGCGCGCGCCGTCTCGGTCAGTTGCGGGTCGAACATCAGCAGGCAGGACGACGGCTTCTCGCCGCGCCCCACCCGGCCGCGGAGCTGGTGGAGCTGGGCGAGACCGAAACGCTCGGCGTGCTCGATCACCATGACGGTGGCCTCTGGCACGTTCACCCCGACCTCAATGACCGTGGTGGCGACCAGCACGTCCAGATTGCCGGCCTGGAAGGCGGCCATCACCGCGTCCTTGTCCGGCCCGCGCATCTTGCCGTGCACCAGCCCCACCCGGTCGCCGAAGGTGGCGCGCAGGAAGGCGTGGCGCTCCGTCGCGGCGGCGAGGTCGGTCTGCTCCGATTCGTCGACCAGCGGGCAGACCCAATAAACCCGCGCGCCTTCCTGCACTTTGCGGTGGATGCCGTGCACCACCTCCTCCAGCCGGTCGAGCGCGACGGTCACGGTCTGGATCGGCTTGCGCCCCGCCGGCTTCTCGGTCAGGCGCGACACGTCCATGTCGCCATAGGCGGTGAGGGTCAGCGTGCGCGGGATCGGCGTCGCCGTCATCACCAGCACGTCCACCGCCCGCCCCTTGGCGGAAAGCTGGAGCCGCTGGTGGACGCCGAAGCGGTGCTGTTCGTCGATCACCGCCAGGGCAAGGTCCTTGAAGGCGACATCCTCCTGGAACAGCGCGTGGGTGCCGACCAGCAGCGGCAACTCGCCCGAGGCCAGCCGGTCAAGCACCGCCTGCCGCGCCTTGCCCTTGTCGCGCCCAGTCAGCAAAGCGAGGTCCACACCCGCCGCCTTGCACAGCGGGGCGAGGCTCTCGGCGTGCTGGCGGGCCAGGATCTCGGTCGGCGCCATCAGGGCGGCCTGATGGCCGGCCTCCACCGCGTTCAGCATCGCCATCAGCGCGACCACCGTCTTGCCGCTGCCGACGTCGCCCTGGAGCAGGCGCAGCATCCGCCGCTCCGCCGCCATGTCCTCGTAGATCTCCGCCAGCGATGTGGCCTGGGAGTTGGTCAGAGAGAAGGGCAGCGCTGCGGCCACCTTGGCGCGCAGCCGCCCGTCGCCCTGAATGACGCGGCCCGACAGGCGGCGCTGCTGCATGCGGACCAGAGTCAGGGCGAGCTGGTTCGACAGCAGCTCGTCATAGGCCAACCGACGGCGGATCGGGTTTGTCGGGGCGAGGTCCGCCTCGTCCTCCGGCGTGTGGGCGCGGCGGATCGACTCGTGCCAGGTCGGCCAGCCGTTGCGGGAACGCCACGCCGCGTCCTGCCATTCCGGCAGCTCCGGCACGTCGTTCAGCATGGCGCGCACGGCCTTGCGCAGCGTCTTGGCCGGAAGCCCGGCGGTCATCGGATAGACCGGCTCCACCGCCTCGATCTCGTCCTTCGACTCCAGCGGAACCACGGCGTCGGGGTGAGTGATCTGCGGCGTGTCGTGGAACCACTCCACCTTGCCGGACACCACCACCGTTGCGCCGACCGGCATCTGCCGTTCCAGCCAATCGCCCTTCACATGGAAATAGATCAGCTCCAGCACCCCCGTTTGGTCGGTGCAGCGGACCTTGTAGGGATGGCGGGAATTGTGCGGGGCGGCGTGCGAATCGATGCGCACCGTCATGGTGGCGATCCGCCCGTTCGGCGCCTCGGCGATCTTCGGGGCGTAACGGCGGTCGATGACACCGCAGGGCAGGTGCCACAGCAGGTCCACGACCTGCGGACCGGCCAGCTTTTCGACGAGCTTGCCCAGCCGGGGACCGAGGCCGGGGAGTGCCGTCACCGGGCGGAACAGGGGGAAGAGAACGACGGGACGCACGGGAATGGAGTCTCGGGAGCGAGGATACGGGGGCCTGTGGCACCCATTCAAGCCCGCCGAGGGGGCTCCGCGTCAAGCGCGGCGGTTTCCGAAAAAGGCTGGGAGGGGAAAAGAAGACGGCGGTGTGCAAGGGTTTGGGGGGAAGCCTGGGCGGGGGACGCCGATCCAAGGCAAAAACCCAATGCACACCGCCGCAAGAAACGATCCGAGGGTATGCGGGAACATTCCGGATCGTGTGTGGCCGGCGGCGGGAACCGCCGGTGGATGACTCGCCAGTAATCAAACGTCGTCAATGACTGCAGTTGTAGCGCCCCCCGCCTGACCCCAGCGTTGCGGGATCATGAAATCGGTTTCATGAAGCGCCTGCTCACCGGGCTGCGGCCAGCAGGGCGTCGATGTCCACATGCTCCTCCAGCCGGGCGGCGATGCGGTCGAGCGCCTCTTCGACCGTCGCGACGTAGGATTGGCCGGACGCCTCGGCCCCCAGTCCCGTCAGGAAGGCGGCGCGGAAGCCGTCCGCCCCGAACAGGCCGTGCAGGTAGCAGCCCATCACCCGCCCGTCGGCGGACACCGCGCCATCGGTCTGCCCGCCCGCCAGCGTCAGCATCGGGCGGTCGCGGTCCGGCCCCTCCGTGCGGCCCATGTGCATCTCGTAGCCGGCGACCGTGGCTCCCGTGGCGGTCTCTGTACCAGTCGCTTCCTCCAGCACCTTCGGCCCCTTCAGCACGGTGTCCACCTCCAGCAGGCCCAGCCCCTCGGCCTCGCCCGGCGGCCCCTCGATGCCGTCCGGATCGGCGATGCGCCGGCCGAGCATCTGGTAGCCGCCGCAGATTCCCAGCACCCGCCCGCCGCGCCGGCGATGGGCGGCGAGATCGACGTCCCAGCCCTGGGCGCGCAGCACCGCCAGATCGGCGATGGTCGCCTTGCTGCCCGGCAGGATGACCAGATCGGCGTCGCCCGGCAGGGGCTGGCCACGCGGCACCATGGACAGGGCCACGTCCGGCTCCTGGGCCAGCGGGTCGAAATCGTCAAAGTTGGCGATGCGCGACAGCATCGGCACGGCGACGCGCAACCGCCCCCCGGAACGGGTCTTCCAGGTGTCCAGCGCCACCGCGTCCTCCGCCGGCAGCAGGGCGGCGTCGGCCAGCCAGGGCACGACGCCGAAGCTCGGCCAACCGGTGCGCTCGGCGATGACCGAGAGGCCGCCGTCGAACAACCGCACGTCGCCGCGGAACTTGTTGATGAGGAAGCCGGCGACCAGCGCCCGCTCCTCCGGCGGAATCAGGGCGTGGGTGCCGACGAGGCTGGCGATCACCCCGCCGCGGTCGATATCGCCCACCAGCACCACCGGCACGCCCGCCGCGGTGGCGAAGCCCATGTTGGCGATGTCGCCGGCACGCAGATTGACCTCGGCCGGGCTGCCCGCCCCCTCGACCACCACGATGTCCGCCTCGGCCTTCAGCCGCTCGAAGCTGTCGAGCACGGTGGGGAGAAGCTGCCCCTTGCGCGACTGGTAGTCGCCGGCCCGCGCCGTGCCCGCCACGACGCCGCGCACCACCACCTGGGACCCGACGTCCGACTGCGGCTTCAGCAGCACCGGGTTCATGTGGACGGACGGCGCCACCCCGCAGGCCCGCGCCTGGAGCGCCTGGGCGCGCCCGATCTCGCCACCATCGGCGGTGACGGCGGCGTTGTTGGACATGTTCTGCGGCTTGAAGGGCCGCACGGTCAGGCCGCGGCGGATCAGTGCCCGGCACAACCCGGCCACCAGCAGCGACTTGCCGACGTCGGACCCGGTGCCCTGAAGCATAATCGCGCGTGGGGGGACCTTCGCTGCGGCCATGGCTCAGAACTCGATGCCCGGCTGGGCCTTGATGCCCGCCTGGAAGGGGTGCTTGACCAGGGTCATCTCGGTCACGAGGTCGGCGGCCTCGATCAGCTCCGGCTTGGCGGTGCGGCCGGTCACCAGCACATGCAACCCCTCGCGCCGCCCGGTCAGCACGGGAAGCACCTCCTCCACCGGCAGATAGCCCATGCGCAGGACGATGTTCAGCTCGTCCAGCACGATGAGGCCGTACTTGGGGTCGGCCATGAGTTCCTGCGCCTTGGCCCAGGCGGCCTTGGCGGCGGCGATGTCGCGCTCGCGGTCCTGAGTCTCCCAGGTGAAGCCCTCACCCATCGTGAAGAAGTCCACGAGGTCGTCGAAGCGCTCCAGCGCCACCGTCTCGCCGGTGGACCAGGCGCCCTTGACGAACTGCACCACCCCCACCCGCATGCCGTGACCGGCGGCGCGCAGGATCAGGCCGAAGGCGGCGGTGGACTTGCCCTTTCCATTGCCGGTGTTGACCATCAGCAGGCCCTTCTCCTGCGTCTTGCTGGCCATCACCCGGTCATGCAGCGCCTTGCGCCGCTTCATCTTCTCGGCGTGGCGTTCGTTCTGGTCGGCATCGTTCCGGTCGGCGTCTTCGGTCATGGTTTTTCTCCCTTCAGCAGCAGCGGCAGCCCGGCGGCGACGAAGGCCACCCGCTGGGCTGCGGCGGCGATGTCCTGATGCAGTCGCCCGGCATGGTCGCGGAAGCGGCGGGCCAGCGCGTTGTCCGGAACGATGCCCAGCCCCACCTCGTTGGAGACCAGCACCACCCACCCCTCCACCGCCGCCAGAGCGGCCAGCAGCTCGGCGGAACGGGCGGGCACGTCGGCCTCGGCCATCATCAGGTTGGACAGCCACAGCGTCAGACAGTCGACCAGCACGCTCGTTCCGGGCTTGGCGTGGCGGCGCAGCGCGCCGGGCAGGTCGAGCGGCTCCTCCACCGTCGTCCAGCCGGGGCCGCGGTCCTCCTTGTGGCGGGCGACGCGGTCGGCCATCTCGGCGTCCCAGATCTGGGCGGTGGCGATGTAGACCCGCGGGCCGGGCGATGCGGTCACCAGCCCCTCGGCGTAGCGGCTCTTGCCGGAGCGGGCGCCGCCCAGGACGAGGGTGATGTCGGTGCTCATGACGGTCGGCTCACCTGGACGCTTGCGGGTTTGGGCGACGCTTGGCGGACGGGCGCTTGCGGAACCGGATGGTTAGCGCAGTTGGCGCCCCGGCGCAAACCGCCATGGCGGTTGTCCTCCGCCACCTCCGTCCCGTACCATCCGCCGCCTTCCTTCCCGAACCATCCCGGAGCCGCCGATCGTGACCGACACCACCCGGCCCCGCCCGGCCCTGGCCCGCGCCGCAGCCTTCCTCCGCCGCCTGACCGGAAAGCTGTTCCGCCGCGGCGCGCCCGTTCCCCCACCCCCGCCGAAGCCCGTACCCGTGACGGAGCCGATGGAATCCGGGATCTTCACCGGCGACTCCGGCTCGCTCGCCTACCGGCTGTTCGTGCCGGAGGGGGCGGCGGCGGGACCGCGTCCGCTGTTGGTCATGCTGCACGGCTGCACCCAGTCGCCGGAGGACTTCGCCGTCGGAACCCGCATGAACCAGCTGGCCGAGGAGGCCGGCTGCCTCGTCCTCTATCCGGAGCAGACCCCCGCGGCGAACGACAAGAAGTGCTGGAACTGGTTCAACCCCGACCACCAGCGCCGCGAGCGCGGAGAACCGGCGCTGATCGCCGGAGCCGCCCGGCAGGTCCTGGCGGAGCAAGGGGCCGACCCGCGGCGCGTCTACGTCGCCGGGATTTCGGCGGGTGGGTCCGCCGCGATGGTCCTGGCGGCGACCTATCCCGACCTGTTCGCCGCGGTGGGCATCCATTCCGGCCTGCCCTACGGCTCGGCCAGCGGCGTGCCCTCCGCCCTGCTGGCGATGAAGGCCGGCTCATCGCCCGGCCAGCGGCCGGCGGCCGGGGCTCCGGTGGTTCCGGCCATCGTCTTCCACGGCGACGCGGACAAGGTCGTGCACCCGCGCAACGGCGACCATGTGATGGCCCAGGCCACCGCCAACGCGGAGGGGCTGACCGCGAAGACCGAGGATGGGCAGGCACCCGGCGGGCGCGGCTTCACCCGCACCGTTCACATGGACCGCGACGGAGCGGCGCTGTTCGAGCAGTGGATCGTCCAGGGTAGCGGCCACGCCTGGTCCGGCGGCAGCCCGGACGGCACCTACACCGATCCTCAGGGGCCGGACGCCGCACGGGAGATGCTGCGCTTCTTCCTGTCCCATCGGCACGCCGAACCCACAAATAACGTGTGAGTTCACGGTTACCACTTTTGCACAACCGAATTCGCGCCGCCCGTGCCATAAACTTCCTCAGCCCCCACCAGCCCACCGACCCGGCCATGCGCGTCACCGCACTCCGCCTCGCTGCCCTCGGCGCCCTCGCGCTGTGCCTGTCGGCGTCGCCGACAGCCCAGGCCGCCAACGTCTCCGCCGGACAGGCCGAGGCGAAGGAGGCCGCCAAGTCGCTGGGCAACTGCACGCCCGCCAAGGTGGAGGTGATGAGCTACGTCACCGGCCGATCCGGCCAGACCGTGTTCAAGGTGGGCTGCACGGAGGACAAGGACACCTTCGTGCTGGTGCAGTGCCGGTCGCGAATCTGCACGCTGCTGCGCTGATTCACGGCTTCTTAATGAGGTTCGCCTGGAATCGGACTCGAACACGGGACGGGGTGCAAGGGGTGATGAAGCTCGCTCAGTCAATCGCGGTGCTGGCGCTGGTGGCCCTTCCTCTGGGCGCCTGCAGCGGGCCGATGATGGTCGCCAGCCTCGGCGCCGATCTGGCCTCCGTCACCAGCACCAAGAAGACGCTCGGCGATCATGTGGTGTCCGCGGCGACCGGGCGCGACTGCTCGTCCGTGTCCTTCTCGGAAACCGGACAGTATTGCCCGGAGAAGGTCTACGTCGACCGCTCCCGCCTCTATTGCTACAAGACTCTGGCCGACGTGGATTGCCACCACATCCCCGACCCGCACCGCAACGGCCACACCGCACTGGCGAGCCCGCCGCCGGACATCCGGCCGGAACCGCGGCAGCCGGGCTGGATCGAACGGATGATGACCGCGGCGGAGCAATAAGCCTGGGGCCTCTCCTCAGCGCATCTTCTTCGCTACGAAAGCCTTGGCGAGGGTCATCATCGCCTTCTCGTGGGTGACGCCGCCCTGACCGCCCTTGCTGGCGGGAACCACCATGGTGGCGGACTTGACCGGAGCGGGTGAACCGGCGCGGCCGCGCGGCGCCGGTGCGTCCTCACCGGGGTCGCGGCCGAGGCGGCTCAGCACGTCGGCCAGCGCCTCCTTGCTCAGCGCCGAATCCGCGGAACCACGGGACCGGCCCGGCTGCGCGGGCGCAGACCGGCTGGGCGCCGACGGGCGGACGCCCCGCTCGATCGCCGCCGCGGCGATGGCCTTCAGGAAGGGCTGTGAGATGCCCAGCAGGAGTTGCGGGTCCTCGACCGCCCAGGTCATCAGTAGTTTTTGCGCGGTCGCCCGGCTCCCCTTGGCCGCCACCAGCGCGTCGCGCACCTTGCCGTCCACATAGGAATTCGCCATCGCCACACGCCTCCCACCGCCGCGGACGCTCATCCGCGCAACAGGGCGACTCTCCGGCGGCAAGGGTTAACAAAGGGTTGCAAAGGCGGTTGGCCGAACGCGGGAGGGCGCTCCACGGGCAGGGCGGTTGCGCGGCGGGGTGGGAATGGGGGATAGTGGGCCTATGCTGATCGAAACCTACGCCGACCTGATCTGCCCCTGGTGCTACATCGGAAAGCGGCGGCTTGCCCGCGCGCTGGCCGATCGCCCCCGCGTCCAGGTGGAATTGCGCTGGCAGCCGTTCCAGCTCAACCCGGACATGGCGCCGGGCGGGATGGAGCGCAGCGCCTATCTGGCGGCCAAGTTCGGCGGCACGGAGCGGGCGCGGCAGATCCATCTGGTGGTCGAGGAAACGGCGGAGCGCGACGGCCTGCCGCTGCGGCTCGACCGCATCCGGCGCACGCCCAACAGCTTCGACGGGCACCGGCTGATCCGCATCGCCGCCCGCCACGGGCTGGGCGACCGGATGGCCGACGCGCTGTTCCACGCCTATTTCGTGGACGGGCTGGACATCGGCGACCGCGACACGCTGGCCGCGACCGCCGCCGGCCTGGGCTTCGATTTCACGGAGATCAAAAATCTACTGAATGGCGATGCGGAGACCACGGCGGTTTTCAACGCCGACGCCACGGCGCGACAGCTCGGCCTTCAGGCGGTGCCCTGCTACATCTTCAACCGGCGTTACGCGCTGTCCGGCGCGCAGGAGCCCGCCAGCTTCCTCCCGCTTCTCGACCTCGGGGTAGAGGAGCAGGAAGGCGTGACGGCGGCGGCCGATTGATGATCGTGGAATTTTAATGATGATCCGGGTCACCCCGCGCATCAGCCTGGACGAGAGCGAACTTCAGGAGAGCTTCATCCGCGCCTCCGGCCCGGGCGGCCAGCACGTCAACAAGACGGACAGCGCGGTGCAATTGCGCTTCGACGTGGCGGCCTCGCCGAACATCCCCGACGACGTGAAGGCCCGGCTGGTCCGGCTGGCCGGCTCGCGCATGACCGCGGCGGGCGTGCTGATCATCGTCGGCGACACTTACCGCAGCCAACTGCGCAACCGCGAGGACGTGCGGGAGCGGCTGATCGACCTGATCCGCGACGCGACGGTGGTCCCGAAGAGCCGCCGCCCGACCAAGCCGACCCTCGGCTCCAAGAAGCGTCGCCTGGAGGCCAAGGGTCAGCGGTCCGACATCAAGCGTCTGCGCTCCGGCAAGCCGGAGGACTGACTCCGCTCAGTGCGGGGTCTTCTGGCGGCTGAGCGAGATCATGTTCCCGCCATACTGGAACTCCGGCAGGTTGGCGAACTGGTCCTTGGTCAACTGGGTCGCCACAATGGCGTCCTGCTGCTGGTTGTAGCGGACGTTGTCGATGTCCAGCGCCACGTTGCGCCCGCCGATGCCCATGATGCCGCCGGTGGAGACCACCAGTTGGCTCGGGCGGTTGCTGCGGTTGAACAGCACGTCCTCGACCTGCCCCACCTTCTGCCCGTCATAGGCGACGACCGACTTGCCCAGCATGGCCTGCGGCTCGATCCGCGAGGCGGTCTGGAGCGATTGCTCGGACATCGGGCGGGATGCCTGATCGCTTCCCCCACCAAACCAGCTCGACGTCTCGGCGCAGCCTCCCAAAGCCAAAAGCGCGACCGCCGACAGGACCGGAACAGCAACCTTACGCATAGCCCCCTCCTTCTGACGAGATAACCACGCGGGTTTAAACAGGCCGTCGACCGCAATCGTCACGGTGTCTTGCGGCGATCGCGCCCGACGCGCCGGAACGCGCCGCGTCCAGCCGTGTTCTGCACACTCTCAACTCTCCCCCGAGGCTCCGCCGATCATGGCCGAAGACACCGCCCGCCGGTTGCAGGCCCGCCCCATTCCGGTGCCGAAGGCCGCCCCGCCCGCCTCCACCCAGACGACGCTGCTGGTCACTGCGCTGGTGGTGGCGACCTTGTATCTGGGAAGCGACATCCTGGTCCCCATCGCTTTGGCGGTGCTGCTGACCTTCGTCCTGGCGCCCATCGTCAGCCGGCTGGAGCGGCTGCGTCTGGGACGGGTGCCGTCGGTGCTGGCCGTGGTGGTGCTGGTCTTCGCAGGCATCGCCGGCTTCGGCATGGTGGTCGGAGGGCAGATCGCGGACCTCGCCAACAACCTGCCCAGCTATCAGCAGAATGTGCACGCCAAGCTGGACTCGCTGCGCTCCCGCGCCACGTCGGCGGGCAGCGGCGGGGTGGTCCAGCAGGCCACCGAAGCCTTCCGCGACCTGAAGCAGGGGCTGGAGCAGGTGACCGGGGAGACCCCGCCCGCCGCCACCGCACCGGCCAGTGCCCTGCCCGCCCCGGCGCCGCGCGGGAACCGGTGCCGGTGCGGATCGAGCAGGACGGGTCCGACGCGCTGACCATCATCAGCGACGTGCTGGGGCCGGCCATGGCGCCGGTCGCCACGGCGGGCATGGTGCTGGTCTTCACCATCTTCATGCTGTTGCAGCGCGAGGATTTGCGCGACCGGCTGATCCGGCTGGCGGGGTCCGGCGACCTCAGCCGAACGACGGAGGCGATGAACGACGCGGGCGAGCGGGTCAGCCGCTATCTGCTGATGCAGTGCGTCGTCAACGTGACCTACGGCCTGCCCATCGGGATCGGGCTGTGGCTGCTCGGCGTGCCCAACCCGCTCTTGTGGGGGATGCTGGCGACGGTGCTGCGCTTCATCCCCTTCCTGGGACCGGCGATCGCCGCGGCCTTCCCAATCCTGCTGTCCTTCGCGGTCGATGCGGGATGGACCCTGCCGCTGCTCTGCATTGCCCTCTTCGTGGCGGTAGAGCTGTTTTCCAACAATGTGGTGGAGCCCTGGCTCTACGGCTCCGCCACCGGTCTGTCGTCGCTGGCGATCATCGTCGCGGCGGTGTTCTGGACCACACTGTGGGGACCGGTCGGCTTGCTGCTGGCGACGCCACTGACCGTCTGCCTCGTCGTGCTGGGGCGGCACGTGCCGCAGCTTCATTTCTTGGAGGTGATGCTGGGCGACCGCCCGGTTCTGCCCGACGAGGCCAAGCTGTACCAGCGCCTGCTCGCCCGCGACCCCATCGAGGCCATGGAGATCGCCGAGGAGAAGATGAGCAAGGACGGGCTGGCGGAGGCCGGGCACGGACTGCTGATCCCCACCTTGTCGCTGGCCGAGCAGGACCGCCAGCGCAACCGCCTGAACCCGGAGGGACGGCAGGCGGTGGCGGAGGGCATGACGGCGCTGCTGGACGAGATGATGGAAGCCTCCCCGCCCGCCGCGGAGGACACGCCGCTGGTCCTGTGCATCGGCGCCCGCAACGACCTGGACGAGGCGGCGGCGGCACTGCTCGGCCATTTGCTGCGCCCGCGCGGGCTGCGCGCCGACGTGATCCCGTGCGAGAAGGTGTCCGTCCGCTCCATCGCCGCGCTGGCCCCGACCGGCGTGTCGGCGGTGGTCCTGTCCTATCTGAATCCGTCCGCCCTCTCCCACGCACGCCGGCTGGTGCGTCGGTTGCGCCTGCATTTCGGCCCGAACGTGCCGATCCTGCTCTGCCTGTGGAGCGCCCACCCCGAAGCCGAGGCGCCGGAGCACGCCATCTCCCAGACCGCCGCCGACCGCGTCGCCACCAGCCTGACCGGCGCCGTCACGCAGTTGGAGGAGATGGGCGTGCTCGCCGCCGTCGAAGCGGAGAAGGCCCCGCAGGCGTAACGGTCAAGAGGGCGCCACGACGGTGCAGACGCGCTTCAGCGCGTCGGCCGCGCGCTCCACGTCTTCGTCGCGCACCAGCACGTAATCGGTGTCGTAGGTGGACATGGCGAAGATCGGCACCCGCGCCTGGGCCAGCGGCACGGCGATGCGCGCCAGCACGCCGAACAGTGAGAAGTCCAGCGGCCCCTCCACCTTGAAGGCGCGCCAGCCACGTTCCGCCGTCACCCCGTCCGGCACGCGGGATTCGCGGCAGAGGATCGACAGCTCCTCCCCCGTGCGGGTGGCGCTGACCAGCGGGTCGGTCCAGTCGAGCCACATCGGCATCCCGTCCCCCGGCGCCAGCCGCGCCACCGCCAGCCGGTCGGGCAGCACCGACAGGGTCAGCGGCTTGGTCTCCGGCAGCAGGGCGGCGTCCAGCGTCGCGCGGTCCACCTCGAACGGCTTGAGGATGCGCTTGGCCCTCGCGGCCAGCGACGGGATGCGCGAGCGCATGGCCCGGCCCAGCATGTCCGCCGCGACCGGGCGAAGCTCCGGATCGTCCGCCGCCAGATCGACCATGGCCTGAAGAGCGGCGCTCTGCACGATCCGGCTGGCCCGGTTCTCGAACCAGCCCTCCAGAAGCGCCACCACCCGCTCGCGCTGCTCGTCCGTCAGGGTCAGGCGCGGCAGGATCGCCGCCAGATGCCAGCGCACCTCGGCCTGCTCGATGGCCGCCGCCTCGGTCAGCAGCCGTTCGGCGAAGGCGTCCAACGGGCGGGCGTCGCCGCGCGACACCCGGTCCAAGGCGTCGGCGGCGCGCATCCGCACCCCGGCATCGCCGTCGAACAGGCAGGCCACCAGTTCCGGCAGACGGGCGGGGTCGGCGGCCACCGCCTCCGCCACCGTAGGAATGTTGCCGAATGCGCGACGGTCGCCGCCGAGCGCCAGGGCCTTCGCCAGCCCCCCATCCTTTTTCATCGCCTCAGCGCCGCCCGAAGGGACGCGAGGGGATGTTCCGCCCGAACTTGGACCCGGCCTTCAGCGCGCTGGGACGCGGCGGAGGCGGGGGCGGCGGCGGAGGAGGCGCCTCGCCCTTCGGCACGGCGCCGCCGCCGGCCATCTGGGCGAGATCGCTCATCAGCCGGTTGACGCCGCGCACCCGCTGAGGCTCGTCGGCCCATTCGCGGGTGTAGACCAGCTTGTGGTCGGGCCGCAGCTTCATCAGGCTGATCTGCTGGCTGATGTAGGTCAGCAGCTTGGCCGGCTCGGCGTAGCTGTTGTTGCGGAAGGTCAACACGGCGCCCTTCGGCCCGGCGTCCACTCGCTCCACCCCCGCCTGACGGCAGAGCTGCTTGATGGTGACGACGTCGAGCAGGTTTTCCACCTCGCCCGGCAGCTTGCCGAAGCGGTCGATCAGCTCCGCCGCGAAGCCGTCGATCTCCGCCCGGTCCACCAGATCGGCGATGCGGCGGTAGAGCGACAGGCGCACCGTCAGGTCGGGGACATACTCCTCCGGGATCAGGACCGGGGTGCCCAGGTTGATCTGCGGGGTCCAGGGCTGGTCCTCAGCCCCGCTCGGCACCTGCCCGTCCATGTTGGCGCGGGCGTTGGCGACGGCCTCCTCCAGCATGTGCTGGTACAGCTCGACGCCGACCTCCTTGACGTGGCCCGACTGCTCCTCGCCCAGCAGATTGCCGGCGCCGCGGATGTCCATGTCGTGGCTGGCCAGCTGGAAACCGGCGCCCAGGCTGTCCAGCGTCTCGATGACGTGCAGCCGCTGCTGCGCCGTGCCGGTCAGCGGCTTGTTCGGCGCGTAGGTGAGGTAAGCGTAGCCGCGCACCTTCGACCGGCCGACGCGCCCGCGGATCTGGTAGAGCTGGGCCAGACCGAACATGTCCGCCCGGTGCACGATCAGCGTGTTGGCGTTGGGGATGTCGATGCCGCTCTCAATAATGTTGGTGGCGAGCAGCACCTCGAACTTGCCCTCGTCGAAGGCGGTCATCACCTCCTCCAGCTCGCTGGCGGGCATCTGGCCGTGGGCGGTGACGATCTTGACCTCGGGCACCAGTTCCCGCACCCGCTCGGCGACCTTGGGCAGGTCCTCCACGCGGGGGCAGACGTAGAAGGTCTGGCCGCCCCGGTAATGCTCGCGCAGGATGGCCTCGCGCACCACCACGGGGTCGTAGGGCAGCACGAAGGTGCGCACCGCCAGACGGTCCACCGGCGGGGTGGCGATCAGCGAGAGTTCGCGAACGCCGCTTAGTGCCATCTGGAGCGTGCGCGGGATCGGCGTGGCGGTCAGCGTCAGGACGTGCACGTCGGCGCGCAGCTCCTTCAGCCGCTCCTTCTGCTTCACGCCGAAATGCTGCTCCTCGTCGACGATGACCATGCCGAGCTGCTTGAACTGCACGCCCTTTCCGAGCAGCGCGTGGGTGCCGATCACGATGTCGGCGGTGCCCTCCGTCAGCTCCTGCTTGACCTTGGTCTGCTCCTTGGCAGTGACCATGCGCGACAGTTGCACGATGCGCAGCGGCAGACCGGCGAAGCGGGTGGTGAAGGTCTTGAAATGCTGGCGCGCCAGAAGCGTGGTCGGCACCACCACGGCAACCTGCTGGCCGCTCATGGCGACGAGGAAGGCGGCGCGCAGAGCCACCTCCGTCTTGCCGAAACCGACGTCGCCGCAGACCAGCCGGTCCATCGGACGGCCCGAACCGAGGTCGGTGAAGACCTCCTCGATGACCTTCAGCTGGTCGTCCGTCTCCGGGTAGGGGAAGCGGGCGGCGAATTCCTGATAGACGCCCTCCGGCGTGTAGACCGGATCGGCCTTCTTCAGCATGCGCTCGGCGGCGATCTTCAGAAGCGCCTCGGCCATGTCCTTCAGGCGCTTCTTGACGCGGGCCTTGCGGCCCTGCCAGCCGGCCCCGCCCAGCTTGTCGAGCTGCGCGTGCGCGTCCTCCGACCCGTAGCGGGTCAGCACCTCGATGTTCTCGACGGGGACGTAGAGCTTGTCGCCGCCCTCGTAGATCAGCCGCAGGCAATCGTGCGGCGCCCCGGACACCTCCAGTGTCTCCAGCCCGTCGTAGCGCCCGATGCCGTGGTCCATGTGCACCACGAGGTCGCCGGAGGCCAGCGCCGTGTATTCGGCGATGAAGTTGGCGGCCTTGCGCTTCTTCTTCGCCGCCGGGCGGACGAGTCGGTCGCCGAGGATGTCCTGCTCGGTGATGACAGCCATGTCGGCGGAAGTGAAGCCGTGCTCCATCCCCAGCACGATCATGCCGATGACGTGGCGGTCGAAGCGGCGGATGTCCTCGATGCTCTCCGCCGGCTCCAGCCCTGGAATGCCGTGGTCGCCCAGCACCGTCATCAGACGGTCGCGGGAGCCCGCGGAATAGCCGGCCACCAGCACGCGCCGCCCGTCGGCCCGCAGCGCCCGGATGTGGTCCTTCACCGCCTCGAAGACGTTGACGTCGGGCCGCGCCCGCTCCTCGGCGAAGTCGTGGCCGCGGCGCCCACCAGCGTCCAGCGTGCCCTTGATACCGGGTGGCGTGCCGAAGGGCTGGAGCTGCGCCACCGCGTGGGCGGCGAACAGGTCGTCCCAGGCCTGGGCGTCAAGGAACATCATGCCGACCGGAACCGGCTTGTAGACCGGCGAGCCCGTCCGCTTCTCGATGACGATCATGCTCTCGCGGGAGGCGTGGAAGTCCACCACCTGAGCGATCCGCGAATCGCGCGCCTCCGTCGCCTGATGATCCAGCGACAGGATGGCCTTGGGCATGTAGGCCAGCAGCGATTCCATCGTCTCGTGGAACAGCGGCAGCCAGTGCTCCATGCCGCCGTACTTGCGCCCGGCGCTGATCGCCTCGTAGAGCGGGTCGTCGTCGGTGACGGCGCCGAACAGCTCGCGGTAGCCGGAGCGGAAGCGGGCGATCCCCGCCTCGTCCAGGAACACCTCCGACATCGGCTTCAGGTCGATGCCGTCGCGCTTGTCGGTGGTGCGCTGCGACATGGGATCGAAGCTGCGCACGGCCTCCAGCTCGTCGCCGAACAGGTCGAGGCGCAGCGGCTCGTCGGTGCCCGGCGGGAACAGGTCCACGATGCCGCCGCGCACGGCGAACTCGCCCGGCTCGCGCACCGTCTGGGCCCGGGTGTAGCCGTTGCCGGCCAGATAGCGCTGCAGCTTCTCCAGGTCGATCCGGTCGCGCAGCTTCGCCGAGAACACCGCGTCGCGGAAGGCGGCGCGGGGCGGCACCTTCTGCACCATGGCGTTGACGGTGGTCAGCACGACCAGCGGAGCCGCGTCCGCCTTGCGCGCCAGCAGGCGGGTCAGCGTGTCGATGCGCTTCGCCACGATGCCGCCGTTGGGCGACACCCGGTCGTAGGGCAGGCAGTCCCAGGCCGGGAAGACCTGCACCTCCAGCGACGGCGCGAAGAAGGCCAGCGCCTCCGCCAGCTGGGCGGCGCGGGTGTCGTCGAGCGCGACGTGGAGAAGTCCGGCGCTCCCCGCCCGCTTGGCGAGGTCGGCGAGGACGCGGGCGTCATGACCGGCGGGGGCGCCGCCGACCAGAAGGCGGCCGGAGCGTCCCGGCTGCAACTGTTCGAAGCTGGGCAAGGATCGGGCCTCAGGACCCCTGACGGGGCGTGTAGCGGAACTTGGTCAACAGCTGCATGACGTCGGTGTCATGCTCGGCGGGCAGCGGCTCGCGCCCGGCGTACCAGTTGTAGAGGTCGGGGTCGCTGAGTTCGAGCAGCGCCTCGTAGCGGTCGAGCTGCGCATGGTCGAAGTCCGGGACATGGGCGTCGGCGAAGCTGCCGATCAGCAGGTCCATCTCGCGCATGCCGCGGTGCCACGACCGGAAGCGCAGCCGCTTGCGCCGGTTTTCCAGGGATTCGCCGCTCTCGGACAGGGTGTTCTCGTCGCTCATGCCATCTACGCCAAAAAGCCCCGGCCCCGGAAGATAGGGGGCGGAGCGGTCCACATCCACCCCCGCATCCTGCACACCGGCACGCCCCCGCGCAAACCGAAATGCCGGACGATCCCCCGCAAGGAGCGTGATTCAGCGCGCCAGCCACGCCTCCAGCCCGTCGCGCAGGTCGGCCCCCGGTGCCAGCCGGGCGAAGCGCTCGGTCTCCACCGCCAGCCCTTCGCCGATGGTCATGTTCAGCCCGCGGGTCACCGCCCCCAGGATGCCGGACACCGCCGCCGGGGAATGCCGGACGATCCGCCCGGCCAGTTCGAAGGCCGCGGGCAGCAGCGCGTCGTGGGCCACCACCTGATTGACCAGCCCCACCGCCAGCGCCGTCGCCGGCGGGAAGGCGTCGCCGGTCAGCAGCCATTCCAGGGCCCGCTTGCGCCCGGCGTTGCGGGGAAGCCGCTGCGTCCCGCCGAAGGTCGGCATCATGCCGAGCTTGATCTCCGCCTTGGAGAAACTCGCCCGCTCGCTGGCCACGGCGAGGTGCGCCGCCTCCAGGATCTCGCAGCCGCCGCCGTAGCAGATGCCGTTGACCGCGGCGATGATGGGCTTGGGGAAGGACTCGATGCGCGCGCACAGCGTCTGTCCGGGCCGGAAGGCGCGCACCGCCGCCTCCGGTCCCCGCCGGACGGCCGGGGTGAACTCCGCAATGTCCGCCCCGGCGGAGAAGGCCCGCTCCCCGGCGCCGGTGACGATGATGGCCCGCACCGCCGCGTCGGCCTCCAGCGCGTCCAGTGTGTCGAGCATGGCGGCGGCCAGCGCCGTGCTGATGGCGTTCAGCTTGGCGGGGCGGTTCAGGGTGAGGGTGGCGATCCCCCCGGCGGTGACGCACAGCACGGGATTGGCGGGGTCGGCGTGTTTGGTCGTCAGGGACATGGCGCGGTCCTTTTGTCCTGCGTTTGGGATGCCCCACTGTCGAGCCCGAGCCAGTCCCTGACAAACGAGTACGCCGCGTGTTCGGGTGAGCAACGCTCACCTGAAACGGGGCCTCCGCCGCAGGCCAAAGCGTCACCTTGACAGAATCGCGACCGTTGGTAGACTGAACAGTCCCAGCCACTTTCGGTGGAGGTCGCCATGACCGACGGTTCGATCGGACGCCCAGAGCCTCTGATCCGCTCGGCCGGCGTGGTGGAGCGCACCGGCAGCGCGACCGACCGCAGGAAACGGCGGCAGAATCGGCAGGACCTGCAACAGCAGGAGCGCGAGCAGCAGGAGCGCCGCGACCAGGACGAGGCCAACCACAAGCGGCGGCGCCTCTACGACCTGCTGTTCGACGAGATCGATGAGCTGGACACGCTGAACGCCGGGCAGCGGGCGCGCATCAAGCAGAATCTGCGCGCGCAGCTCGCCACCCGCCGTCCGCCGCCGCACCTCGCCCCCAACCTCGCCCAGCCGCCGCCGGCGGATGAGGACATCGAACGCATCGCGGCGGCGCTTCTCGAGAAAGCCGTCGCGGCCCAGTCGGTCGACCATGACCACATCGTCGGCATGGCGGCGCCGACGTACCCGGCGCTTCCGCCCGGGCAGACGGCGGAGAATGTGGCTCTCGCCAATCAGCTCCGCGATTGCCTGGAGCAGCGGACGACGACATCGCGGCGCGTTGCCGTGTATCTGCGCCTTCTTCTGACGCTCGAAGGCGCCTTCCGTCCGCATCTGGTGGTGGACGCCTGACCACAGTCCCACCGTGGCTGTGATGCGCGAATTCGGAGAAAGCCCCCCTCCGATGCGCCACCCAGGATGGTTGGACCATGCGGCACAATGGGCCTGTTGTTTCTCCGGCGGGGTCCGGGCGCGTTCCCGCGCCGTTCCCGCCGCGGAAAACCCGCTCCCGCAGGGAGGTTCCCCCGTGCCCGACACCCATCTCGCCACGCACGCCCAGCCGTCCGGCGACGCTCTTCGCCAAACTCTCTCCACCCGTTTCCAGAAGATCCGCGCCCGCACCGCCGAACTCGCGGCGCCCTTGTCGCCCGAGGACTTGATGGTCCAATCGGTGGCCGACGGCGCGCCGGCCAAATGGCACCTCGCCCACACGACGTGGCTGTTCGAAACCACCGTCCTGGTGCCCTGCAATCCCGGTTACCGTCCCTTCGACCCGGCCTTCCTGACGTTGTTCGCCGCCCGCGACGACCGGTTCGGCAGCCACCAGCTTCCCTCCCCCACCCTGCGCCTGCTCTCCCGGCCCAACGCGGCGGAGGTGATGCGCTACCGCGACCATGTGAACGCCGCGGTGCTGCACCTGCTGAACCAAGCCGACGAGGCCGACCTGCCGGAAATCGCCGACCGCGTGATCGTCGGCATCACGCATGAGCGGCGCCACCAGGAACGGCTGCTGACCCACATCAAGCACGCCTTCTGGAGCAACCCGCTGCGCCCCGCCTACGACCAGCCGCCACAGGCGGTTCCGACTCCGCCGCAGCTGGAACGCTGGATCGAGCATGAAGGCGGCATCGTCGAGATCGGGTTGACCAATGCCGGGGCTGGCTTCGACCATGAGGGGCCGCGCCACCGCACCCATCTTGAACCCTTCCGCCTCGCCGCCCTGCCGGTGTCCTGCGGCGCCTTCCGGGACTTCATCGAGGATGGGGGCTACGCGAAACGCGCGCTCTGGCTCGCCGATGGCTGGGAGGCGGTGCAGACCGAGGGGTGGCAGGCCCCGCTTTACTGGGAATGGCGCGACGGCGCGTGGCAGATCTTCACCCTCTACGGCATGCGCCCGCTCGATCCCGCCGAGCCGGTCTGCCATGTCAGTTGGTTCGAGGCCGACGCCTTCGCCCGCTGGGCCGGCAAGCGTCTGCCCGAGGAAGCCGAGTGGGAGGCCCTGGCGTCCCGCTGCGACAGCATGGGCAACCTGCTGGGCACCGGCAACCGCCACCCGCGCCCCAGCACCTGCCACGGCGACGGCCCGTGGCAATTGTTCGGCGACGTTTGGGAATGGACGCGCAGCCCCTTCGCCCCCTATCCCGGCTACCGTCTACCGGACGGGGTGGACGAGGCCGTTCATGGCCGCTTCATGATCAACCGCATGGTGTTGCGGGGCGGCAGCTGCGTCACCCCCTTCGACCATGCCAACCCGACGACCCGGCATTACCTGCGGCCGGAGTCCCGCCTGTCCTTCACCGGCTTGCGGCTGGCTGAGGATGCCTGACATATTGGAATCGTTTTAAACGGTGGCGCTGCACCGCAGCAAGCTCTATAACCATAATTAAATTATGGCCTATGGAGCCTGTGATGTCCCTCGATCTTCCTCCGGTGTTCCGCCACCACGTTTTCTGTTGCTCCCAGCAACGCCCGCCCGGTCACCCGCGCGGGAGCTGTGCGGCGAAGAATGCCCACCCGCTGTGGGAACAGCTCGGCCAGCGCATCCAGGCCAAGGGGTTGTTGGACGTCGGCATGGCCTGGACCGGCTGCCTCGGCTTCTGCTCCGCCGGGCCGCTGATGGTGGTCTATCCGGAGGGCCTGTGGTACCGCCCGGAAACGCCCGCCGACATCGACGAGATCGTCGATTCGCACCTCGTCAACGACACGCCGGTCGAACGGCTGGTGATGGTGCTGACCCGCTGAACGCAAAAGCCCCTCCGCGGCGTGGCCGGCGGAGGGGCTTTCTTCGTGCTGAACGACGATGCTATTTCCGGAACAGGAACTCGCGGCCGACCTTCACGCGCTTCTCTCCGTCATATTCGATGATGTCGGCGGTGGCGTAGGTCTCGGTCCAGCGCTCGGGCAGATAGCTGCCGGTGCCGATGATGTCGACAGGGGCGTTGGCCTCCGCCATCAGGCGGCACTTCGCCGGGCCGAAGCCGGAGCTGGCGACGATTTTCACCGCCGGGAAACCGGCCTCGTCCAGCTTCTCGCGCATGAAATGGATCGCCGCCGCCGACACGCCGGTGCCGATCAGGTAGCGGAGCTGCGTCTCGTCGCGATAGCCGCGGATGGAATGGGGGGCGTGCCGCTCCAGCACCGCGTAGGAGCCCGGCGGGTCCAGCCCTTCCAGGAAGCGCCCGCCCGGCGTGTCGAGCCGCACCGCCAGCTTGCCCTGCGCGGCGAGGCCGGGGAAGCGGCGGCAGACCTCCATCGCGTCGGTCACCTCACGCCCGAAGTAATCGACCAGGACGGTCAGAGGCAGTTCGGGGAAGGTCTCGTGGAACATCTCCGCTGCCCGCACGGTCGATCCGGCGTAGCCGATCAGCGCGTGCGGCATCGTGCCCATGCCCTTCTTCTGGCCGAAGAAATGGGCGGTGGCGTCCGTGGCGTTGCCGATGAAGCCCTTGGCGCCGACCTTGCGCTTCGCCCGGTCCGACCCGACCGAGGCGGCGTAGGCCATCATCTCCTCCATCTCCGTGCCGGCGCAGTGGCGCGCCTCCATGGCGAGGAAGGCGGTCTTCGGCAGGTCGGCGCACATGGTGAAGGCGTTGTAGGCGCCGACGCAGGCGGGGCCGAGCTTCTGGAGAATGATCGTCTCGGTGTCGACCAGATGGTAGAAGGAGCCGGTGATGTAGAGGATCGGCTCGCCCGCACCGACCCATTTTCCTTCCGGATAGTTCAGGACGATGTCGAGGTCGAACCCGCGTTCCCGCGCAACCGCCTCCAGCCATTCGATGGCGAGTCGCGGCGCGCAGACCACCGGGCGGCGCATGAAGATGGCGTAGGTGACCTTCTTGTCACCGAATTTCCCGACCGCCTCCTTGGTCCGCTTGAAATAGGTGTCGGTCCATTCGGTGATGGCCGACGCGGGCGGATGGCTGGCGGGCGCGTGACTGGCCGGCGGTTGGTTCCTGGTCTCGTCCATGGCGATGTCCTTGTCTTCCCGCTCTTGCCCTTCGCGACGATCACGTCCGGAGGCCGCCCCCACGGCGGAAACGGCAATCCGATTGAGAAACCAGCATTATACGCCCCGGCCCTCCGGTGGAAGAGGCTTCATCCGCTACGGCCAACCGCCGCAAGCAATGGTGATTTACCGAAAATACGCTACGAAATCCGGCGCATTTCAAACACAAAGAAGCTGAGAAGAGATGCGCAGTTCCTGACTGTAATGCGCTGTCACCAAAAAGTATAAAATACCTGTATTTGACGCCTTCCTTTTACCCATCCACCATACACCCAAGAACAGGCGCCACCCCCTTGCGGTGCCGGGAAAAGCGACGAGGTCGGCATGAGCCGGACAATCCGCCAAAACGCGCCGAACATTGCGGCAGGCCCCTCGACGGCAGCCACCTCGACGCTCGACCGCCTGAGCCGCCGGGTGGTGGTCGGGCTTCTCTGCACCATGGCCGGCCTGGCTGCGGCGGGCACCGGCGGGGCCTTCCTGCTGAAGCCCGGCACGGCGCAGGCCGGGCGTGTGGTGGGGGACACGCTGCGGACCGCCGCCAATTACGCGCGCCTGCCGGCGATGATCTTCACGCTGAGCGACGGCGACCGGCTGCGCGAGCTGCGGGTCCGCGTGGTGCTCGACATGGAGCCGACGGCCCCAGCCAAGACGGTGGAGAGCTACGGGCCGCGCATCGCCAGCGCGATGACCAACGTCATGCTGGAAACCGACCCCGGCGAACTGCGCGGGCGCAACGGCGCCTTCTACGTCAAGGACGCGGTGATGCGCACCGCCGCGAAGGAACTCGGCGCGATGAAGATCCGTCAGGTGCTGGTCCAGGAACTCGTCATGCGCTGAGGGAAGGCCAGCCAGCCGCCCCGATCCGCCACCTCGGCCAACGCTCGACAGGCGTTCCGGAATGGGGAACACTCCTGTCCCGTTCGGATCTTGGGATTGCAAGGAGACGGCCGTGGCCGAGTTCGATTTCGACCTTTTCACCATCGGTGCCGGCTCCGGCGGCGTCGCGGCCAGCCGGCGGGCCGCGGCCATGGGGGCCAAGGTCGCCATCTGCGAAGGCAGCCGGGTCGGCGGCACCTGCGTCATCCGCGGCTGCGTGCCGAAGAAGCTGCTGGTCTACGCCGCCCAGTTCCGCGACGCCTTCGAGGACTCCAGCGCCTATGGCTGGGCCACCGCCACGCCGGCCTTCGACTGGGCCACGCTGATCGGGCGCAAGGACGCGGAGATCGACCGGCTGAACGGCATCTACATCAAGATGCTGGAGAACTCCGGAGTCACCCTGCACACCGGCTTCGGGCGGCTGATCGACCGCCACACGGTGGAGGTGGCGAACAAGTGCTACACCGCGAAGAACATCCTGGTCGCCACCGGCGGCTGGCCGGCCCTGCCCAAGATTCCGGGGATCGAGCACGCCGTCACCTCCAACGAGGCGTTGCAGCTCGGCACCCTGCCCCACTCCGTCATCATCCTGGGCGGCGGCTACATCGCCGTGGAGTTCGCCGGGATCTTCCGCGGCCTGGGCGCCGACGTGACGATCATGATCCGCGGCGAGGAGCTGCTGAACGGCTTCGACGACGACATCCGCGTCGCCCTGGCCCAGGAGATGCGCAAGCGCGGCATCACCATCCTCACCCGCACCCAGCCGGTGAAGGTGGAGGAAGGCCCCGGCGGCTTCACCGTCATCGACCAGCTGGGGCGGGAGCATTCCGCCGGCCTCGTCATGGCGGCGACCGGGCGCCGTCCGAACACGCGCGACCTCGGGCTGGAAGCCGCCGGCGTCGCGCTTGACGAGAGCGGGGCGATCCGGGTGGACGAGTATTCGCGCACCAGCGTGGACAACATCTTCGCCGTGGGCGACGTGACCGACCGCATGGCCCTGACCCCCGTCGCCATCGCCGAGGGGCGCGCCTTCGTGGAGACGCTGTTCAACGACAACCCGACCAGCATCAGCTACGCCAACATCCCGACCGCCGTCTTCTCCATCCCGCCGCTCGGCACCGTCGGCCTGACCGAGGCGGAAGCGCGGGCAAAGCACGCGACGGTGGACATCTATAAGGCCGGTTTCCGCCCGATGAAGCACACCATGTCGGGCCGCGACGAGCGCGTCCTGATGAAGCTGGTCGTGGACGGCGAGAGCCAGCGCGTGCTCGGCTGCCACATGATGGGCATGGACGCGCCGGAAATCGTCCAGGGGCTGGGCATCGCCCTGAACTGCGGCGCCACAAAGAGAGATTTCGACCGCACCATCGCCCTCCACCCCTCTACCGCGGAAGAGTTCGTCCTGATGCGCGAGAAGGTGTCCTGACGATCGGACATAAAACCAAAGGTCAGGAGCCTGATTTCCTGGAACGCTTCTAAGAAGCCTGTGTTGAGGGCACACGACGATGGCGGCGGCGATCACGGCGGCGGTCAAGCACCCCCGCGGAAGCCGTCGCCTCCCATCCTTCATCCAGGCAGCGGGAGGGCTCCTACGCATGTTCATGCACAACAAGAACCTGATGTACACGGTCCGCGTCGCCGAACCGGACCCGAAGCTGGCCAGCCTGATGCTGGAACAGTTCGGCGGTCCCCAGGGCGAGTTGGCGGCGGCCTTGCGCTACTTCACGCAGGGCCTTTCCGACGAGGACCCGGGCCGCAAGGACATGCTGATCGACATCGCGACCGAGGAACTGAGCCATCTGGAGATCATCGGCAGCATCGTCGCCATGCTGACCAAGGGCGTGAAGGGCAAGTTGGCCGAGGGCGCGGAAGAGGTCACCGATCTCTACGCCGACATCGCCAAGGGCAACGGCAGCCACACGTTGGCCCTGCTCTACGGCGGCGGTCCGGCCCTGACCAACTCCGCGGGGCAGCTGTGGACCGGCGGCTACATCGACAGCATCGGCGAGCCGACCGCCGACCTGCGCTCCAACATCGCCGCGGAATCGAGGGCCAAGATCATCTATGAGCGCCTCATCAACATCACCCCGGATCCGGGCGTGAAGGACGCGCTGACCTTCCTGATGACCCGCGAGGTGGCGCACCAGAAGATGTTCGAGAAGGCGCTCTATTCCATCGAGAACAACTTCCCGCCGGGCAAGCTGCCGGGCAACCCCGAATACACCGACAAGTACTACAACATGAGCCAGGGCGACGGCGACATGCGCGGCCCGTGGAACCAGGGAGAGCAGTGGGAGTTCGTGAACATCACCCCCGACCAGGCCCCGGTCAGCGGCGGTGACGGCAACCCCTCGGTCCGGCTGGCGGCGGAAGAGATGAAGGCCGTCAACGAGGCCGCCAAGCGCACCATGTCGCGCACCGACGTGAACCCGGTGACGGGTGCCGACCTCGGCGCCGGCCCCGGCTCCGGCAAGATGACCCCGGTCAAGTAAGGCCCGATCCCCCCTCTCCCCTCTGGGGAGAGGGCTGGGGTGAGGGGGCGTCCGTCAGGGCGTCCACGCTCTGCAAGGAGTCAAGGAGTTCGGCCTCACGGCCGCCCCCTCATCCTGACCTTCTCACCAGAGGGGAGAAGGAATTAGGCCTTCACCACCGCCTCGTCCCGCCTTGGCCGCGTCATCAGCCACAGCAGAACCAGCAGCCCCGGCACTGCCCCTCCGGTGGACAGCAGGAAGAAGCTGCTCCAGTCCATCCGCTCGGCCAGCCAGCCGGACGACGCCCCGAACAGGTCCCCGCCCAGCTTGTAGAAGCTGCTGAGCAGCGCGTATTGCGTGGCCGTGTAGGCCGTGTTGCACAGGCTCGACAGATAGGCGACGAAGGCCGCCGTCGCGATTCCACCGCAAACGTTCTCCAGAGCCACCGTCACCGCCAGCGCCGACACGTCGTGCCCGACCTGCGCCAGCATGACGTAGCCGAGGTTCGACAGCATCTGCATCAGCCCGCCGACCAGCAGCCCGCGCAACACGCCGATGCGCCCGACCAGCACACCACCGATCAGCCCGCCGATGATCGTCGCCCACAGGCCGAACAGCTTGGTGACGTTGGCGATCTCCGTCTTCTCGAAGCCGAGATCGACGTAGAAGGGCGCCGACATCACCCCCGCCAGCACGTCGCCCAGCTTGTAGCAGGCGATGAACAGCAGGACCGCCGCCCAGGCCGGACGGGTCATGAACTCCACGAAGGGCGCCACGACCGCGCCGTAGACCCAGGCCAGCAGATCCGCCTTCCACCCCGTCAGGTCCGGGCGCGCGGCCAGCCAGTCGGCCACATGCCGTTCCCGCGCGTTGGACTCCGCGGTGTCCGCGACCTTCGGCTCGCGGTTCAGCAGGATCGTCACCATGCCGACCGCGACCAGCCCCGCCATGACGTAGTAGGCGACGTGCCAGCCGAAGAATTCCGCGAGGTACAGGGCCCCCGCCCCCGCCGCCAGCATGCCGAAGCGGTAACCGAGCACGAGGATGGCCGCACCGGCGGCCTGCTGGCGCTCCTCCAGCACCTCGACGCGGTAGGCGTCGACGACGATGTCCTGGCTGGCCGAGAAAAAGGCGACGACCACGGCCAGCATGGCGGTCCACCACAGGTCGGCCACCGGGTTCGTGCTGCCCAGCCCGATCAGCGCCGCCATCAGCCCGGCCTGCGCCACCAGCGCCCAGCCGCGCCGCCGCCCGAACAGGCGGGTCATCACCGGCAGGCGCAACCGGTCGATCAGAGGCGCCCAGACGAATTTCAGCGCGTAGGGCATGGTGACCAGCGCGAACAGGCCGATGGCGGTCTTGCTGACGCCGCCCTCGCGCAGCCAGATCGACAGGGTGGACCCGGTCAACGCCAGCGGCAGCCCTTCCGAAAAGCCGAGGAACAAAATGGCCAGAACGCGCCGGTCAAGATAGACGGAGGCCGCCTGACCCCAGGAGGATGGTTTCACCCGTTCAACCCTTCCGCACACCTGCGTATCCGTCTGTATAGGCCCCGACCGGATGCCCCGGCCAGCGCGCTTTTTCGGGCACCGCGCCACATCATCCATTGCGGAAGTTGCGGTCGAAACTATGGAAAAATTTCTCGGAGACCGCTATACAGATTACCCCTCTGGCCGTCATCCGGCCCCGGGCGGAACCCTTAGCACAAGGAAAGAGCGGGCGTCATGGTTGAGCGTTGGTCCCCCGACAGCTGGAGGTCGAAGCCGGCGAAGCAGCTTCCGACCTATCCGGACCCGTCCAAGGTCGAAGCGGTGGAGCAGCGCCTGTCCTCCTATCCCCCGCTCGTCTTCGCCGGCGAGGCGCGCCGGCTGAAGGACAGCCTCGCCGCCGCCGCCGCCGGCAACGCCTTCCTGCTTCAGGGCGGCGACTGCGCGGAGAGCTTCGCGGAGTTCCATCCGAACAACATCCGCGACACCTTCCGCGTCCTGCTGCAGATGGCCGTCGTGCTGACCTTCGGCGCCGCCATCCCGGTGGTGAAGGTGGGCCGCATGGCCGGGCAGTTCGCCAAGCCGCGCTCCGCCGACACCGAGGTGCTGGAGGGGATCGAGCTTCCGTCCTACCGCGGCGACATCATCAACGGCTTCGACTTCACGCCGGACGCACGCGTTCCCGACCCGGAACGCATGATGCAGGCCTACACCCAGGCCGCCGCCACGCTGAACCTGCTGCGCGCCTTCTCCCAGGGCGGCTACGCCGACCTGCACAAGGTGCACCAGTGGACGCTGGGCTTCGTCGAGCGCTCCCCCGCCGGTGAGCAGTTCCGCGAGATCGCCAACCGGCTGGACGAGACGCTGGGCTTCATGGCGGCCTGCGGCATCACCGCCCAGACCACCCCGCAGATCCGCGAGACCGAGTTCTTCACCAGCCACGAGGCGCTCCTGCTGCCGTTCGAGCAGGCGATGACCCGCGTCGACAGCACCACCGGCGACTGGTACGACGTGTCGGCCCACATGCTGTGGATCGGCGACCGCACCCGCCAGCTGGACGGCGCGCATGTGGAGTTCCTGCGCGGCGTGAAGAACCCGATCGGCCTGAAGTGCGGCCCGACGACCGATCCGGACGAACTGATCCGCCTGATCGATCTGCTGAACCCGACCAACGAGCCGGGCCGCCTGACCCTGATCGTCCGCATGGGCGCCGACAAGGTGGCGGAGAAGTTCCCGCCCCTGCTGCGCAAGGTGCAGCGCGAGGGCCGCGTCGTCGTCTGGTCCAGCGACCCGATGCACGGCAACACCGTCAAATCCTCCAGCGGCTACAAGACCCGTCCGGTGGAGAAGGTGCTGTCGGAGGCGCGCGACTTCTTCGCGGTGCACGAGGCTGAGGGCACCCACGCCGGCGGCGTCCATTTCGAGCTGACCGGCCAGGACGTGACGGAGTGCACGGGCGGCGCCCAGGCGATCACCGATCACAAGCTGGCGCTGCGCTACCACACCGCCTGCGACCCGCGGCTGAACGCCAGCCAAGCGCTGGAGCTGGCCTTCCTGCTGGCCGAAGAGCTGAAGCGCGCCCGCCTGAAGCGCGACGCCGACCGCCGCGCGGCGGCGGAGTAAGGCGTTTTCCTGGGGGCACTGCTGCCCCCTCCCCAACCCTCCCCCGCTGCCGCAGGGGAGGGAACTACCGCCGCTTCGCAGAAGGCACCCTCCCCTGCGAAAGCGGGGGAGGGCCAGGGTGGGGGCAACCGGCGCACGCGCCTACCGCACCACCATTCGCTCCAGCAGCACCTCGCGCACGCGAATGGCTTGCGCCTCGCGCTTCATCACGCTCGCCACGGTGTTCTTGATCAGGTTGGCGCCCTCGGCCCCGCTCAACTGGCCCGGCTCAATCTGGCGCAGCCGGTCGGCCATCTGGTCGGCGATGCGGGGAACGAAGGGCGTAGCCGGGTTCGGGTCCCCCGTGGGCTCAATCTCCAGCAGAATGCGGATGTCCACCAGACGCGCGTCGCTGCCCCCCAGCGTGAAGGTCATCGTCGGCAAGGATGCGTAAGTCTTCTGCGGCTTGCCATCGCCACCGGTGCTACGGGCCCCGGATTTGACGGAGACCACGGTCCAGGTGCCCAGCGCGGCAAGCAGCACCAGGGCCACCGCGACGAGGACGGGCATCAGGGACACCGATTCCCCATCGGAGCGCCGCAGCAGGAACCGCACCGGGCTGCCTTTCCCCCACTATTCCCCTGATTGGGGTATGGGCAAATTTAACGATGATTTATCCTAGATAAAAAAACAGGGCCGGTCAAAGCGCGTCGCGCGACCAGCCCCGCCTTTTTACTTGAAGTCAGCGTCCGGCACTCAGCCGCCGATGCCGCCCATGCACAAATACTTGATTTCCAAGTAATCCTCGATGCCGTACTTGGAACCCTCGCGACCGATGCCGCTTTCCTTCATGCCGCCGAAGGGGGCGACCTCGGTGGAGATGATGCCCTCGTTGATGCCGACGATGCCGTATTCCAGCGCCTCCGCCACCCGCCAGACGCGCCCGATGTCGCGGCTATAGAAGTAGGCGGCGAGACCGAACTCGGTGGCGTTGGCCATGCGTACGGCCTCCTCCTCCGTCTCGAAGCGGAACAGCGGGGCGACCGGGCCGAAGGTCTCCTCGCGCGCCACCTTCATCGCCGGAGTCACGTCGGCGAGGATGGTCGGTTCGAAGAAGCTGCCGCCCAGCTCATGCCGCTTGCCGCCCAGCACCACGCGGGCGCCCTTCTCCGTGGCGTCGCGGATGTGGTCCTCGACCTTCTCCACCGCGGCCATGTCGATCAGCGGCCCTTGCTGCGCCCCCTCCGTGGTCAGGCCGGGGCCGACCTTCAGCGCCTTCACCGCCTCGGCCAGCTTGGCCGCGAAGGCGTCGTAGACTCCGGACTGCACCAGCAGCCGGTTCGCGCAGACGCAGGTCTGGCCGGTGTTGCGGTATTTGGACGCGATGGCGCCCTTCACCGCCTCGTCGAGGTCGGCGTCGTTGAAGACCAGGAAGGGCGCGTTGCCGCCCAACTCCAGCGAGATCTTCTTCACCGTGCCGGCGCATTGGGCCATCAGCTCCTTGCCGATCTCGGTGGAGCCGGTGAAGGTCAGCTTGCGCACCGTCGGGTTGCCGGTCATCTCGCCGCCGATGGCGCGGGCGGAGCCAGTCACGACGCTGAGGATGCCCGCCGGAATGCCCGCCCGCTCCGCCAGCACCGCCATGGCGAGCGCGGTCAACGGGGTGGCGGTCGCCGGCTTGATGACCATCGGGCAGCCGGCGGCCAGCGCCGGACCGGCCTTGCGGGTAATCATCGCCGCCGGGAAGTTCCACGGCGTGATGGCGGCGGTGACGCCGATCGGCTCCTTGATCACGACGATGCGGCGGCCCGGCAGATGCTGCGGGATGGTGTCGCCGTAGACGCGCTTGCCCTCTTCGGCGAACCATTCGATGAAGGACGCGGCGTAGGCCACCTCGCCCCGCGCCTCGGCGAGCGGCTTGCCCTGCTCCGCCGTCATGATGCGGGCGATATCCTCCTGGTTCGCCATCATCAGGTCGAACCATGTCCGCAGGGTCTTCGCGCGCTCCTTCGCGGTCAGGGCGCGCCAAGCCGGCCAGGCGCGTTCGGCGGCATCGATGGCCCGGCGCGTCTCGTCCGCGCCCATCATCGGCACGCTGCCCAGGACGCTGCCGTCGGCAGGGTTGGTCACCTCCACGGTCTTGCCGCTGTCGGCGTCGACCCACCGGCCATCGACGAAGCACTGGAAGCGCAGCAGCTCGGCGTCCTTCAACCCAAGACGGCGGGCGGTGTCCACGGAATCGTACGGCATGGTGCCTTCCTTCCCTCGTTTCTTGCGCGCGGCCTCGCGGTCGGCCGCGCGTTCGGCAGAGAGTATAGGGCACCTCGCCCGCTCTGCGATCCTTCCCGTTGTGTGGGGAAGCCGTGCGGACCGGGGAAGAGAGGTCGGCGGTTACGCCGGAAGGACCGGGACGTTGTCGATCAGGCGGGCCTTGCCCATCCAGGCGGCGGCCAGCAGGCGCGCCGGACGCTCCACGCGGGTCACCGGTGCCAGCGTGTCGGCGTCGCGCAGCTCGACATAGTCGATGGAGCCGAACCCAGCGGCGGTGATGCGCGCCCGCACCGCCTCCAGCACCGTGTCGGCCTCCGCCCCGCCGGCCAGCGCCGAGGCGGCGTCGAGAAGCGCGCGGTTCAGCTCCGGCGCGCGGGCGCGCTCGTCGGCGGACAAATAGGCGTTGCGCGAGGACATGGCGAGCCCGTCAGCCTCGCGCACCGTCGGCAGCCCCTCCACCCGCACCGGGATGTCGAGATCGCGGGCGAAGCGGCGGATGACCATGAGCTGCTGGTAATCCTTCTCCCCGAACACCGCCACGTCGGGCTGGGCCTGCAGGAACAGCTTGGTCACGACCAGGGCGACGCCGCCAAACATCTGCGGCCGGAAGGTTCCGCACAGCCCCTCCGCCGGGCCGCCGACCGAAATGGCCGTGGCGAAGCCCTCCGGATACATCGCGCGCACCGTGGGGGCGTAGAGCAGATGGCAGCCCGCCGAGGCGAGCTTGCGCGAATCCCCGGCCTCATCGCGCGGGTAGCGGTCGAAGTCCTCGTGCGGGGCGAACTGGGTCGGGTTGACGAAGACGCTGGCGACCACCTGGTCGGCCAGTTCCCGCGCGCGGCGCACCAAAGCGAGATGGCCGTCGTGCAGCGCGCCCATGGTCGGCACCAGGGCCACCGTCTTGCCGTCGCGGTGCCAGGCGGCGACCTGGGCGCGGAGATCGTCCACGCTGCGGACGACCGGCAGGGGCTGTTCCGACTCCGGCAGGCGGGCGGCGGCGAGGGAGGTCATGGCGGGTGCTCCACAGGCGTCATAAACGGCGCTGGGATAAACCGCCGGATCGGCGCTGTCCAGTCATGGAATTAACCGGGCGAGCCCGAATTTGAAATTTTTCCATCCTGCGGGCGGGTCGGACCGCGCGGTCTCCCGCCCGCGGGCGGGGTCAGCGCATCAGCGTGACGACGACCAGATAGGTCAGGTTCACCCAGGCGCCGAGCGTGGCCAGGAGGACCAGGGTGGCCGGAGACAGGACCACCGAACCGAGGATCACGACGAGCGCCACGACCAGCAGGCCGAGGGCGAGAAGGGTCACGCGCGTATCTTCCATGTCACTGCTTCCAGATGATTGAGCAAATCGGATGCTGGAAGCGATAAACGAAAACCCCACGCGCTGTAGCTGATCTGAATCAACTGCGGTGGCGTTCGTCTCAAAAAGGCACACGCGATTGGGCAAGGGTATTTTGTGGTGTTGCGTCCAAGCACAGGGCCACGCAACCGGCGCGACGACCCATTACTGGCGAATTCCAACGATGTCTGGGAGAAGAGGCGGTGTTTGGGATGGTGGGCGCAGTAGGGATTGAACCTACGACCCCACCCGTGTGAAGGGTGTGCTCTCCCGCTGAGCTATGCGCCCATCCCAAAGAAACAACCGCTGACGCACCGCAGGGACGGAAATACGGGGCCCGACGGACCCCGATCTTGACCGGCCCTTACGATGGAGGGGATGGTACCATCCGCAAAGCCCATGAACCATCGGACCTTGGGATGGTGGGCGCAGTAGGGATTGAACCTACGACCCCACCCGTGTGAAGGGTGTGCTCTCCCGCTGAGCTATGCGCCCATCCCAGTAAAACCGCGTCGGCATCAAGCTCGTTTCGCTGTCGCGTCGTTGCCACCGCTGCGGTGAGGCGGGTTTCTAAAGGCCCCGCCCCCTCCTGTCAAGCACCTGTTTCACACCAATATCAAAGAAGCCCTTCCGCCCGGAGCCCCCGATGAGCCAATGGACATGACGCACCGGATTGCGCTTCCCACCCGGCCCCCTATCAGGCGTCCCTCGGCCGCCCTCGTCGCCGGCCTCATCGCAGGAATGTGCGCGACGTTCTCCGGTCTGTTCCCCCTGCCCGCCCTGGCGCAGCGCTGGCAGTTGGACTACCGCGTCCATGTCGGTGGCGTGGCCGTGCTCGACGCGCGGGCGGAACTGACCCTGACCGAGGGCCGCTACAGCGTCCAGGTCAACGCCGCGACGGACGGCTTTCTGGGGCGCCTCTTTCCCTGGGAAACGCAATCCTTGAGCGTCGGCACGGTCGGGCCGGATGGCGTCGCCCCGATCCGCCATACCCAGTCCGGCGTTCTGCGCGGCTCCCCGCGGACCGTCAGCTTGGGTTATGGGGCGGACGGCCGCGTTCGCACGCAGGTCTCCCCGCCCCCGGAGGAGGAGGACCGCGACCCCGTCCCCGAAGAACTCACTCGGCAGACCCGCGATCCGTTGAGCGGTGTCTTGGAAATGCTGCTCGCCGGGCTTCACGGCGAAGGATGCCAGCGCACGGTGCCCATCTATGACGGGCGCCGCCGGTACGACATGATCTTCACGGATCGGGGGATGACCACAGTCGGGGCATCGCGCCATTCGGTGTTCTCGGGCGCGGCGCGGCAATGCCGGGTGTCCCACAAGCCGATCGCCGGCTACGAGCGCACGCCGCGCCAACCTTTCTGGCAGCGCGGCGGAGGCCGGGAGGAACGCCCGCCCGTCGATCTGTGGATCGCTCCGGTGGAAGGGGCCGGCCCGCCCCTGCCCGTCCGGTTGGAAACCGACAGCGGATTCGGCGGGGTCGTCGTCCACCTCATCGCCACCCGCAAAACCGACCAGACGGCGGAACGTCCCGCCGAACCGGCGCCGTCACCGCTTCGTTGACGGGTCAGGCGCGCCCAACGCTGCCGCTGCAGGCGGTGGGATGGTACAGCAACTCGGCCATGGGCCGCTCGGCCAGCGCCTGTTCGCACAGGCGGTTGAACTCGGCCATCTTGCGCTGAAGGTCGCTGTGGTGAGCCATCATCCGATCGAAGTCGGCGGTGGCCGAGTCGATCTGGCTGTTGGCCGGGGTAAAGTTGGCGGTGTGGCCTTCGATGGACAGAACGTCGGCGGAGAGGGTGTTGCCGGTCTGGGTCTTACCGGGGAAGGCAAGGATCTGGGCCATCGGGTGTCTCCTTCGCTCACCACCATTCGATGCACCCATCCAACTACATTTACCTTTCGTTAGCCACCGTTAATCTCTCGTTAACCATGACAAGAAGGAGACCTACGGCGAAGCCCTCGCCGGCCTTGGCAGCCCGGCCGGCCGCTCAGCCGCCCAGCCGCCGCAGGGCGTCCGGCAGATCGGCGATGCGGTCGAGCAGGATGTCGGCGCCCAAATCCTGCACCGGCATGCGGGGATAACCGTAGGTCATCGCCACCACCGGCACTCCGGCGGCGCGGGCGGCCTTAACGTCGTTGCGGTTGTCCCCCACCATCGCGGCACTGCCGCCACCCAATGCCTCGACCACCCAGGACAGATGGCGCCCGTCGGGCTTCTTCACCGGCAGCGTGTCGCCGCCGGCCAGCGCGCCGAACAGCGACGACAGGCCCAGCGAGTCCAGCAGCTTGCGGGTGATCCGCTCCGGCTTGTTGGTGCACAGCCCCAGCTTCACGCCGTTCGCCGCCAGCGCCGCCAGTGTTTCCGGGACGCCGGGATAGAGCATCGGGGGTTCGTCGTCCTGGAAATAGGCGTCCAGATAGTCGGCCAGGGCCGTCCGCAGCGCCTCGTCGGTCAGAGCGTCGCCGGTCGCCGCGAAGGCCTGACGGACAAGGGCGGCCGAGCCGTCGCCCACCATGCCGCGCACCTGCTCCTCGCTGACGGCGGGTCGCGCGAAGCGGGACAGTGTGCGGTTGAGGACGCGGGTCATGTCCCGCGCGCTGTCGATCAGCGTGCCGTCGAGGTCGAAGACGACCGCGGAGAAGGGAATGGCGGTGGGCGCGGCAGACATCGGCAGAAGTCCCATGGTGACGCGAAGACGGGCGGATACCCCTTTCGATAGCACGCCCTTCTCCCGGCGGCGAGCCCCTGTTCCCGCAATCCACCGCCGGCATAGGCCCTTCGGCACCGGCGGCGCGGGGTGCGTACACCCTCGGGCCGCGATTTGTGTATGTCAGATTGACACAAAAGTTGACTTGGGGTCCTGGCACCGGATGTGGCACTGAATGGCGGAAGACAGACGTTTTGTCCGGATTTTGATGCGCATGCTTTTCCGCCCGTCCGCCATAACCCGTTTCCAATACTGCAGGGATATCCGATGACTCAGCACCGCCCGCTCGCCTGCGTCATTCTCGCCGCCGGCAAAGGCACCCGCATGAAGTCGGACCTGCCGAAGGTCCTGCACCGCGTCGCCGGCCAGCCGATGGTCGGCCACGTCCTGTCCGCGGTGAGGGCGCTCGACCCCGACCATGTGGTCGTGGTGGTCGGCCCCGGAATGGACAATGTGGCCGACGCGGTCGCCCCCTACCCCACCGCCGTCCAGCACGAGCAGCGCGGCACCGCCGACGCGGTGCGCGCCGCCTTCGGCCTGCTGGAGGGCTTCGACGGGGACGTGGTGGTACTCTATGGCGACACGCCGCTGGTCACGCCGGACACGCTGCGCGCTATGGTCGCCGCGCGGCGCCAGTCGAGCGACCCGGCGGTCGTCGTTCTGGGCATGCGACCCGACGATCCCGGCGCCTATGGCCGCCTGATCCTGAACGCCCGCGGCGGGCTTGAGAAGATCGTCGAGTATCTGGACGCATCGGAGGAGGAGCGCCAGGTCACCCTGTGCAACGCCGGGCTGATGGCCTTCGACGGCGCGCGGATGTTCGACCTGATCAGCCGCATCGGCAACGCCAACGCCAAGAGCGAATACTATCTCACCGACGTGGTGCAGATCGCCCGCAGCAACGGCATGGCCTGCGCGGTGGTCGAGGCCGCCCCGGCGGAGGTCGTCGGTGTGAACTCCCGCGCCGAACTGTCGGAGGTGGAGAAGCTGATCCAGCGCCGCCTGCGCAAGGCCGCCATGGACAACGGCGCCACCCTGACCGACCCGGACAGCGTCACCTTCTGCGTGGACACCCGCCTCGGCCGCGACGTGATCGTCGGCCCGCATGTGGTGTTCGGCCCCGGCGTGGTCGTCGCCGACCGGGTGGAGATCAAGGCCTTCAGCCATCTGGAGCAGGTGCGGGTGGACAGCGGCGCCCAGGTCGGTCCCTACGCCCGCCTGCGCCCGGGGGCGGAGATCGGCCCGGACGCCCACATCGGCAACTTCGTCGAGATCAAGAACGCGAAGATCGAGGCCGGCGCCAAGGTCAACCACCTCACCTACATCGGCGACGCGCGGGTGGGGGCGAAGGCCAACATCGGCGCCGGAACCATCACCTGCAATTACGACGGCTACGCCAAGAGCCACACCGACATCGGCGCCGGGGCCTTCATCGGCTCCAACACCGCGCTGGTGGCTCCGGTCAGGGTGGGCGACGGCGCGATCGTCGGGGCGGGCAGCGTGGTCACCACCGACGTGGAGGGCGACGCTCTGGTCGTTGCGCGCGGGCGCCAGCAGGCTTACACCGGCTGGGCCAAGCGTTTCCGCGAACGGAAGCAAAACGAGAAAGCGAAAAAGGCGTAAGATTGCCCCGGTTGACCGTTCACCCGGCCCCGGCCATCATTCAGGAGTTGCAGGTTCATGTGTGGCATCATCGGCATCATCGGCACGCATGACGCGGCCCCCCGTCTCGTCGAGGGTCTCCGCCGCCTCGAGTACCGTGGTTACGACAGCGCCGGCGTCGCCACGCTGGTCAAGGGCGGCATCGAGCGCCGCCGCGCCGAGGGCAAGCTGATCAACCTCGACGCCAAGCTGCGCGAGGCCCCGCTGCCGGGTGTGATCGGCATCGGTCACACCCGTTGGGCCACCCACGGCGGCCCGACCGAGAACAACGCCCACCCGCACGCCACCCACCGCGTGGCCGTGGTGCACAACGGCATTATCGAGAATTATCAGGAGCTGAAGACCGAGCTGATCGAGCACGGCTATGTCTTCGAAAGCGCCACCGACACCGAGGTGATCGCCCACCTCGTCACCTATTACATGGAGAAGGAAGGGCTGGGTCCGGTCGAGGCCGCCTCCGCCTCCTTCAAGCGCTTTACCGGCGCCTTCTCGCTGGTGCTGCTGTTCTCCGGCCGGGAGGACATGCTGATCGGCGCCCGCCACGGCACGCCGCTGGCCGTCGGCTACGGCGAGGGGGAGATGTATTTCGCCTCCGACGCCTTCGCGCTGGCGCCGCTGACCAACCGCATCTGCTATCTGGAGGACGGCGACTGGGTGGAACTGACCCGCACCGCCGCCGTGATCCATGACGCCACCGACGCGGTGGTGGAGCGTCCGGTCAAGACCACCGCCCTGTCCGGCGCCCTGATCGGCAAGGACGGCTACCGGCACTACATGCTCAAGGAGATCTATGAGCAGCCGCAGGTCATCGGCGACACGCTGAACGCCTACATCAACCCGGAGACCGGCCGCGTCACCCTGCCGGAGACCAGCTTCGACATCGCCAAGGCGACGAAGCTGACCATCGTCGCCTGCGGCACCGCCTATTACGCCGGCGTGGTCGCGAAATACTGGTTCGAGACGCTGGCCCGCCTGCCGGTCGAGGTCGACATCGCCTCGGAGTTCCGCTACCGCGAAGCGCCGATGCCCGAGGGCGGCGTGGCCCTGTTCATCAGCCAGTCGGGCGAGACGCTGGATACGCTGGAGGCTCTGCGCTACTGCAAGCGCCAGGGCCAGAAGATCCTGTCCATCGTCAACGTGCCGGAAAGCACCATCGCGCGCGAGTCCGACGCGGTGCTCTACACCATGGCAGGCCCGGAGATCGGCGTCGCCTCGACCAAGGCCTTCACGACTCAGCTGACCACGCTGGCCTGTCTGGCGGTTACGGTCGGTCACGCCCGCGGCGTGATCCCGGCGGAGCGGATGCAGCAGATCGCGCAGGCCCTGCGCGAGGTGCCGGCCCGCGCCGCCGACGTTCTGGCCCACGACGAGCGCCTGCACGAGCTGGCGCAGGAGGTCGCGGAGGCCCGCGACGTGCTGTATCTGGGCCGCGGCGCGATGTACCCGCTGGCTCTGGAAGGCGCGCTGAAACTCAAGGAAATCAGCTACATCCACGCCGAAGGTTACGCGGCGGGTGAACTGAAGCACGGCCCCATCGCGCTGATCGACGAGAGCGTGCCGGTGATCGTCCTGGTGCCGTCGGACAACCTGTTCGAAAAGACCGTGTCCAACGTCCAGGAGGTCTGCGCGCGGTCGGGCAAGGTGCTGCTGATCGCCGACAAGAAGGGCATCGACAAGCTGTCCGACAAGGTCCGCTGGTCGCTGGAGCTTCCGGCCTGCGACCCGCTGGTCGCCCCGCTGCTCTACGCCATCCCAGTCCAGCTGCTGGCCTACCACGTCGCCGTGCTCAAGGGCACCGACGTCGACCAGCCGCGCAACCTCGCCAAGTCGGTCACCGTCGAGTAAGGCGACCCAGTCAAACAAGGTTCCTGTCTGCGGACGCTAATGTCTCATCTTGGACCTGAATGTGTCATCGTGACGCATAAAGTCTCATCCTGAACCAGCTTGTGCTCTGCCGGGAGCGGCGTACCCTCGAAAGAGGTAGCCGCCCCCGGAGGCACTATGGCCCGGAAACGGTACTCCTTCGACGAGGACAAGATCGCCCGCTTCCAAAAGGAAGGGCGCGGCGAAGGAACCGGAGCGTCCTACAAGCCCTGGCTCACCATCCAGGACGTCCCGTCGATGGGGCGCTCCCACCGGCTGCGGGGATGGACGACGGGACGCATCCATCATCTCCTGTCGGACATCGAATGCGGCCTGTTCTACCTGTTCGACTGGTCGGAGTCGGTGCGCGACATCCGCGAACAGTTCCCGCTCGACCGGCCGACCACACGGCGGATCGCCGAGCAACTCGGCATCAAACATCCGGTGGACACCGCCACCAAGACACCGTTGGTAATGACCACCGACATCGTTATCGACATCGTCCGCGAAGGACGGTTCGTCACGCTGGCGCGCGCCGTCAAACCAGCCGATCAACTGGATAAGCCGCGAACCATCGAAAAGCTTGAGATCGAGCGCCGCTACTGGTCGGAACGGGGCGTGGATTGGGGCATAGTCACGGAACGAGACATTCCCACCACGTTTATCCGCAACGTGGCCTGGGTTCATAACTTCCGCTCGCTGGACGATCTCAGCCAACCCCACTCCGGCTATCTCGCCGAGAAGGCGGCACTGGTCGTGAGGGAGGTCGAGGGGTGGCCAGCGGACCAACCCTTGCGCCATTTCTGCGGTGCTATGGACACCCATCTGGCCATGCCACCTGGAACGTGCCTGATGCTGATTCGGCACCTGCTGGCCACGAAGGCGATCAGCTGCAATATGTCGGAGCCCTTGGACGACACCGCGTCCTTGCAGCGCTTCCGTGCGGTCTCCTCTGAACTGGGGAGGGCCGCAGGATGACATCGCCCCTGGTCAACCAACTAGTCACCTCCACTGCCGATCAGCGAACCGAACGTGTTCTGTGGATCGATCCCATGGGCCGCGGCCTGTTCGTCATCGAGGTGGAAGCCGCGACCGCCTTGCCGATCTTTCGGGAGATGACCGATGTCCAGGCACTTATCGATCAGAATGCGCTCCTGGTCCGCGATGATGACTCCTGGCTCGCCCCCGTGTCGGAAACCGGAATCCCGGACGACCACAAGACGAAACGGGATGCCGCCTGGACGCTGATCGAGCCTTTGGTGAAGGACCAGCCAGCCATCTTCGTCACACGATCGCGCGGCAGAGCGATCCGCCGCGTCATGGTTGCCAGCGGCGTTACCAACCAGACCCTGTATCGTCTACTCCGACGGTACTGGCAGCGGGGAATGACACGAAACGCCCTGCTCCCCGACTACGCGAAGTGCGGCGCACCTGGGAAAGAGAGGGCAATCACCGAACAAACAAAGCTCAAGCTGGTCTCGAACGGATTCGGAAATCTTGTCATCGATGCCGATGTGCGGAGCCTCTTTCGAGCGGTCATCACCCGCCGCTTTGCAACGAACAGGGAACTCGACCTCAGCGGTGCCTACGAAGACCTGATCCGGCTCCATTATTCCGACTCGGTGATCGACGAGGCAACGGGGCGACAGATGCTTGTTCCGGGTGCCCGCATTCCCAGCCCCCGTCAGTTCCGCTACTGGTACGTCAAGGACAACGACGTCTTTCAGATCGAGCGCATCCGCCGGACGCCACGCGTCTACGACAAGGATTGCCGAGCGTTGCTGAGTTCCTCGACCAGGGAAACCATCGGTCCCGGGTCTCGATACCAGATCGACGCGACCATCGGTGACGTATACCTCGTGTCCCGGCTGAATCGGAACAGGATCGTCGGTCGGCCGGTGGTCTACATCGTCATCGATGTCTTCAGCCGCATGATCGTCGGCGTGTACATCGGGTTTGAGGGTCCGTCCTGGGTCGGCGCCATGATGGCACTGGCCAACGCCGCCACGGAAAAGGTCACCTATTGCCGACAGTTCGGGGTGGAGATTACCGACTCCGATTGGCCGTGCCATTATCTGCCGGACGTCCTGCTCGGTGACCGTGGCGAAATCGCTGGCAACATGATCGACACGCTGATCAATACGCTCAGCGTTCATGTCGAAAACGCTGCTCCGTACCGGGCCGATTGGAAGGGCATCGTCGAACAGCGGTTCCGCATGCTACCGGCCAAGTTCAAGGCCTACACGCCCGGCTACATCGCGGAGGACTTCCAGGAGCGCGGCGGACGGGATTACCGCCTTGACGGACTCCTGGACATTGATCAATTTACGCGGATCATCATTCACTGCATCCTCTACTACAACAATCACCATGTGATTCGGGGCTACGACAAGCTGCCGGAAATGATCGCCGATGGGGTGCCGGCGGTTGCCATTGACCTGTGGGAGTGGGGGACAGCGCGGCGAAGCGGAACGTTGCGGTCCTTCCCGCCGGACCTCGTAAAGCTGAGCTTGCTGCCGTCCGGCGAGGCGACCGTCACGGCTCAGGGGATCCGCTTCTACGGCTGCTTCTTCAGCTGCCGAAAGGCGATCGAGGAACATTGGTTCGAGCGGGCACGCCAACGGGGTACGTGGACTGTCCGGGTCTCGTACGAACCGCGTTGCCTTGACGAAATCTACCTACACGACGGAACCAATCCAGCGCGCTTCATCGCGTGCAATCTGACCGACCGAAGCCGTCCCTACCAGGGGAAGACACTGTGGGAAATCGACCAGATGCGTCAGGACGACCGTCGCATCGACCGGGGACAGCAGCCCCAGGCTCTTGGCGGGCGAATCAATCTGACGGATGTGATCGAAGACGTCGTCGCCGAGGCCCAAGCCATGAAAGCGGCGTCCCCTGCCGTTCTGGAAACCGACCGCCAAAAGATCAAAGGCATCAGGGACAACCGACGAGACGAACGTCGATCGAACCAGGACCGTGAGGCGTTCCGCTTCGGTCCGGAGGCAAGCGAAGAGCGCGGAGGCAAGGTGGTCCCATTCACACCAAACCCGCCCGCCGATGAGGATTACAGCTTCCCGAGCATCGCGGACATCCTGAACCGGTTGGGAGACGGAGGTGAAGATGACCAGGGACGACGCTGACCTTCCTGAGCTGCCGGAATACCGGGACAACCCCTTCATAAACCGGCTACCGCCGGTTCTATCGATTCCTGATGCCCTGCGAAACCTGACGCAGTTGCCGCTCCATCGCGAAGAAGAACGGCAATACCCGGCCCACCTTCGCTGTCACTGCCTGCAACGGTTGGGGCGCTACTTCGTGCCCCTCGAACGTCATCTACAACTGGAAGTCCGACTTTCGGCACTCATCCGGCAAGGTTACGTCGGACGCAACCCCAACACCACCGACTACCTGTACCGGCTGCACAACGACTATGAGCGGGTTCTGAAGAAAGATCTGTCCGCCATCATCCATCCCGTCGAAACCACCGCGTCGGGGTTCGCCTTGATCGGCTGCTCCGGCATCGGCAAGACCAGGGGCGTCGAGCGCATCCTGCATCTCTATCCGAAGGTCATTCATCATCAGGAACCGTTCAGCTTGAAGCAGGTGGTCTGGCTGAAGCTGGAATGCCCGCACAAGGGATCGGTGAAGCAGCTCTGCATCAGCTTCTTCCACGAAATGGACAAGCTGCTCCACACCCGCTACGCAGCCCGCTACGGCTCCAGCCGTCTGTCCATCGACACTATGGTCGTCCACATGGCGGAAGTGGCCGACCGGCACGCCCTTGGTCTGCTGGTGATCGACGAGATACAGCATCTCGTGCGCGCACGCGGTACCGGCCAGGACGACTTGCTGACCTTTCTGGTGGCCCTGGTGAATACCATCGGCATCCCGGTGATGATCGTCGGCACCCCAGCCGCTGTGCAGCTACTGCAAAGCGCCTTCCGGGAGGCGCGCAGGGCCAGCGGCCTCGGCAGCCTGATCTGGGAACGGCACGCCGAGGACGCTACCTGGAGCCATTTCATCGACCGGATGTGGCGCTATCAGTGGACACGCGAGTCGACACCACTGACGGACGATCTCCGCCGCGTGTTGTACGAGGAAAGCCAAGGCATCGTCGACCTGGTCGTCAAGCTTTACATGCTGGCGCAGCTTCAGGTCATTCAGCTCAATGCCGTCACTGGACGGGATAAGAGCGAGCGGTTGACCGCCGGCCTCTTGAAGCACGTCGCCGCCGACGCGTTCCGCTTGCTGGCACCGATGATCACGGCGCTGAGGCAGAACGACCGTGCTGCCCTGGAAAAGTACGACGACCTCCGGCCCTTGGACGACTACGTGTTCCAAGCCTTCCAGACGGCGACAGTCCGACTGACACCCGTGCCCGCCAAGCCGGCAGCGGAGCCGCTGGAACCTCCGCCCATTTCCCCCGCCCAGGATGGAAGCGAAGCCGTTCTAACCTCCCTGGAAGGACTCGGCCTCGCCCCTGACATCGCCCAAGTTCTGCTGACCCAAGCGAAAGCCGAAAACCCGGGCCTCAGTCCTCTCGACCTAGTCGCGACGATCGCCGCGAAACTCCGCGAGCGCGGGCCTGAGGTAAAGCCGGTAAAGCCCCGCCGGAACCAGCAGAAGGCCGCCACGCCCGCGCGGCCTATCGACCCTGCCGACCTGCGTGTGATCGTCTCCACAAAAACGTCAGCGGGGGCAACCGGCTACGATGCGCTTCTGGCAGCAGGTGCCGTCAAGCCGCCGTTGCAGGACATCGCAGTGTGAGGAGCGTCGGCGATGCTTTCCTATTTTCCGGCACCTTATCCCGACGAGCTGCTTTACAGCCTTCTGGCCCGCTATCACCGCCACACCTGCTCGGTCAGTCCCAAAGGAACGCTAGAAGACCTTTTCGGGAACCGGAACGTAAGAGCGACGGTGGACCTACCGGGACATCTCGGCGCGCTGAGCCGTCATCTACCACCCGACCGAGGTCTCACGCCGGAGAGGCTTTCTGCGGAGCTCACGCTCTTCCCCTACTACATTGCATTCCAGCCGCCGACGGTCGTCACCGCCGTCCTTGCTGCCTTGATCCATGGAAGGGCCGACGGCATCCATCTGCGCCTTGGGATCGCGGCCACCACGGTTTCCGCGGCCCCCGCATTGCGCTACTGCCCAGCCTGCCACACCGATGCCCTCACCCGCTGGGGTGAACGCTTCTGGCGCCGCGTCCATCAGCTTCCTGGAGTGCTGGTTTGCCCCGACCATGGGGTGCCTTTGGCGGATAGCAGTGTAGTCCCCGCCCTTGGGCACCAGCACGAGTTCATCGCCGCCGATGATCGGACGTGCGGATCAGAATCTGCATCGCCCGTGTGGGCAGATGACCGCAAGTGTCGGGCTATTCTGCTGGACATTGCACAGCGTAGCGCCGTCCTTCTCGATGGTCGCCGGTGGGGCGTGAACCCCGCCGATCTGACCACTGGTTACCGCCACGCCCTGATTGATCGCCGTTTGGCCTCTGCCAACGGGCGCGTCGACCAGCTGCATCTGCACGATGCCTTCGCCGCCGTGTTCGCGCCTGCGTGCTCGGCTTTGCTGGAGCTGGTGGACACCACCTGGCTGGCGTCCATCGTGCGCAAGCATCGCCATGCCTTCCACCCGCTGCACCACATCCTGTTCGGATTGTTGCTCGACCGGTCCGCCCCCGTGCCCAAAGTGACGCACCCCACTCCCCGGCGGGTCGTTGCGACCACCGAATTTACCAATCGACTGCGTGATCTGGTGAGCCAGGGGGAAGGCTTGCGTGCGACCGCAAGGGCTTTGAATGTGGACCCGAACACCGTTCGCCTGCACGCCACGAGACTCGGCATCGACACTCCATGGCGCCCATTGGTCCGGCCGCGCGCTGCAGCAAAGGGTGATCCGGCACCGGCGATTCGCGAACGCTGGCTGGATCTTCAGCGCCAGGAGCCGCAGCTTGGTCGCAAGGCGCTTGCACACCGTCTGCCAGCTGAACACACGTGGCTCTACCGTCATGACCGAGCGTGGCTGGACGCCCATTCGCCGGCGAGCGCTTCGTGCACTCTCCCAGCTGCACGCGTTGACTGGGCGGCTGTTGACCACGACCTCGCCACCGCCCTGCGTGAAACCGCCGAAGCTATCGTCTCCCTGGTTCCGCCGGTAAGGGTCACTCTTGCTGAACTGGAGCGACGCCTCGGCCGTCCCGGCTGGGTAGGAAAGCGCCGGGCCAAGCTGCCTGAAGCGCGGGCCGTGCTGGCGTCGAACACAGAGAGTGTCGAGGCCTTTCAACTGCGTCGCATCGCCTGGGCTAAGGAGGTCCTCGAGTGGTCGGAGGGATTGGCGCCGGCCTGGAAGGTCAACCGTCTCGCCAGACTGCCGACGCGTGTATCAGCTGCGGTCCGACAGGCTCTTGCCACCACTCCCCAGAATGGACCTATCACCCCATGCCGTTAATCGACGCATTTGAGAAGCTAGGCGAAGACCTGGAACTAGTCTGGCTGGCTGGACTCGTGGATGACACGGAAAAGGGGTGGCAGGTCCGCGCCGCTACCCGTGGAATCGAATCGGATAACGTGGTCACGCACCTATTACCCATCGGCCTGCTGTCCGTGCTGCCACTGGGCAGGTGCTATTCGGGTGGCGATCCGACCAGTCTGGTGCTTCATGGCGATGTCGTCCAGTTTCACATTCCGAACGTCGCAGATGGCGAAGAGGTATCCGCCGAGTGCATCCCGCCCGACCTGTTCCCAGTAAAGGGGCGCACACGTAAGGTTCAGCGCCTACTCCGCTATCGAGTGAACGGCATTGAGGTATTGGTTCCGATCATCGAACTGATCCGAAGCCTGTTCGTGCACAACAAGACCATGGCGAATGCCCTGATGCATTCCAGTGGCTTGACGGAACTCTGCCGACCAGAATTGCCGGGTTTCCATTCGGATCTGCATCTCCATTTTACCGACAAGATGCCGGTCAAAATTCTGACACGGCCCTTCGTCGCTGAATTCGCTTGGACCGCGGTCAACCCGGACGCTCGTCGCTCATGGGGCAGCGTGGCTAACTTGTCGAAGGGGAAAGAATACGTCAGCTTTCATCCACCACCGCTGTTGAACTCCACCTGGACCGTGCGATGGGAACGTGATGGAAACACAGCGCTGGTGCTGGAAATCCTGCACATCACCGGCAAGCGCCATCCGTGCGACGTCCTGCACTACTCCCACCCGTCAATGCGTAAAGCTGTCAGTTTTCGTCCCAAAAACCTGACTGGGCGCCAGGAAGACACTGACGAACCGCCTCCGGTTAGGGAAGTCCGTGATTACGTCGTGGACCACCGCGCGACTGGTAGCCGCATTGATGCGCACCAATCTGCGCTACCAGTGATGTCGAAATTCAGCAGCTTCGACCGCGAGATCGAGATCACCAAGGTGGCCGAGATCACCGCCAAGGAACCGACATGTTCCTCCGATGATGAGGGCGACGAGTCAGGGACCGGTGATCGCAAGCCGCCGCCCGAGGTCGTCGCCCGTCGCCGAGTTCGCGTTGCGGCCAGCGTCGGCGAGGAGGAGGCAGGAGCCACACTGCCACCCATCGAGTTTCAACTGCTCGAACCCGCCGATCCCGATTACCTGGGCGAACTGGAACCTCTGATCGGCGCGCTCCACATCATGGCCAAGATGCTGCCGACGGTGAAAATGGCGATGTCGCTTTGCGCGCTGAAACGCGGTCGCACCATCTCGGTGACTGGTCATCATCGCCGCCCCTGCCTGATTGCCGTACTTTGGCCACCGGCCTCCCCACCGCTGGTGCTGATGGACGTCGATCACGCTGGCGGGGTTTCATTATCCTCAATGGTATTGCGCTACACACGTTCCTTACCATTCCGAAAAATAGAGGAACACGTCGTAACATTGCTTGATGGTTTAGTAGATCACCATGGTCGTTGGAATGAAAGCAGTGGAGACTCGTTCGCAGACGTTTGCGAATGCATCCGCCTCCCGCGAGTTCTGCGGCATCGTGAGCGGATTGATCAAAAAGGGTATTGGAAATCCTGGGCAATGCGATTGGCAGAGCGATTTGGGCTCGAACCGGAAACATCGAAGACTGTGTAGTTCCCTCCTGCCAAGCCGCAAAAGTCGGAGAGGTCCCATCCCGAGGTCGCTCACACCGCCCAACTGGTATCAAAACCAGCCGAATCCACGACCCGCTGTCCGACACCGAGTGCCACCTCTTCTACCTGCCCGACCGACCAGACGATTGCGGCTTGCTAACTAACGCTTTCGCACTCCGCACCTATCGTGCTGGACCCACAGATCGACACGACAAAAAATCGCGGACCGTCGCTTTTCCGGTCGCGCTTCGGTAACCTCGATGGTAGAATCGAAGGAGGAGTCTCCCCGCAACACGTAGAAATCTGCATGATGAATCAAACAGTTGTGGACTTATTCAGCGGTTGTGGCGGTTTTGGGTTGGGAGCTGAACTGGCCGGCTTCCATTGCCAAGTGGCTGTCGATATCGACGAGACGCTTCAGTCGGCATACCGGTTGAACCTTCCGAACACGCATTCGATTCAGGCCGACATCGCTGGCCTTGAGAAGTCGGCATGGCGCTTCCTTCTCAAAGATGCGCGACCCGACGGGGTCATCGGCGGCCCGCCCTGTCAAGGTTTCAGTCGGATGGGGAAACACGATCTGGAAGACCCGCGCAATTCACTAATAAGTCATTACTTCCGCCAAATCGCCTTACTGGACCCAAAATTTTTCATTATGGAAAATGTAGAAGGCCTTCTCGATCCTGGAAAAATTGACTTTTTGAAAGAGGCCATACAATCAGTGGAAAGGCGATTTCGGGTTCTTGATCCAGTTATAGTAAACGCATCAGATTTTGGAGCCGCAACTTCACGAAGGAGGGTCATTGTTATTGGATACAATCCGAATGATGTTGATAGATTTACAATGGAAGATATTTTGCCTCCTGAGGGACAGCAGAAATTTACGGTTAAAGATGCTATTTCTGATCTCCCCTACCCCATATTAACCTCCAATAACGATGACTTCTCCTGGTCGAAATACCCCAGCGTTCAGGGGAGAAGGTTGTCGGAGTATGCTTTGGCTGCACGAAAATTGCCGCCGGCCGGTCTCGGATCGCAGCAAGCTTTAACCCGGCTCCGCAATCGAGAAAGCTCAGGGCATGAGGCGACGGTTCACTCCGACGCCGTAAAGGCTCGGTACGGTTCCCTTGCTCCGGGGCAGACCTGCGAGGTGAGCAAAAGCAAGCGCTTGGAGTGGAACGGCCTTTGCCCGACGTTGAGGGCTGGTACGGGGGCAGAAAAGGGCAGCCACCAAGCTGTTCGCCCGATTCACCCGACCGAGCCGAGAGTCATCACCGTCAGAGAGGCCGCGAGAATGCAAGGATTCCCAGACTGGTACCTATTTCACCCAACAAAGTGGACCAGTTTCAGAATGATTGGGAATAGTGTCTCACCAAAGGTGTCGGCGTACCTGCTCAGACAAATTTCTCATCGCCTACAGTTGCAGAAGGTTGCATGCGAGTTTACAAGGGAGGAACATAGCCTTAAGAGACTCCCGTAGCAGGATGAACGATGTCTGACAATGTTCTCGTGAATTTTGGGATGGAGCGGCGTTACGTCTTTGACGTTCTGACATCCGACATCTCGACCGCGGATAGCCTCCTTGACCTCATTGATAATTCTATTGATGCCGCAAGAAGAGACATCGGCGCAACGAAGCGGGGAGCATCCCCTACCGGCCTTCCTGACTCATACGAAGGTTACTTCGTAGACATATGGATATCTCAAGAGCGAATTGAAATCAGGGATAACTGCCAGGGGATGGAAGAACATCTTCTGGCAGATAAAGCTTTTAGGTTAGGAGCAAGACACGAGCAGAGATACAGCATCGGAATATATGGTGTTGGGTTGATTCGTGCGTTCTGGAAATTAGGAAATTCCGGATGTTTATTAACGGATACCGGATCGGAATCATTTAAGCTCACCTTCTCGAAAGAACAAATACAGGACGAAGAAACTCCTCTTATTCCCGCCGAGCGAGATGCAACTTCAGGAAGCAAAACAAATCATTTGGTCATTAGCGATATTACTGAAGACGCATTTCTTGACGTAGCCGATCCGGAATGGATTGCATACTTCTGCGAAAAAGTTCGAAGGGTTTTTGGTCTTTGCATTCGCAAGGGATTAACTATCCGAGTAAACGACGCATCAATTCGCGAGTTCGGCCCAAGAATTAGGCCTGATATTAAGCCTTTATCTTCCAAACGTCTCCTGCATACGACCGAAGGCGTTTTGGTGGAAATCGAAACGGGTGTGCATGAGCAGTACTTATTTGCGGGTGAGCCTGGCCATTCTGCTGACAAGAATAAGATCCTCACGAAGGAATTTGGTTGGTATATTGTCTGTAACGATCGGATAGTTCTGATCGCCGACCTTTCCGAAAAGGTCGGATGGACTAAAGTTTGGCATAGCGAATACAACGGGTTTGTCGGCTGGGCGCATTTCATATGCAGTGACCCAAAGCTTCTTCCCTGGGACTCAAAGAAAACGGACATTAGCTTGGAAAAGCGTGCCCAAAGAGAAGTGGCCCCAACGCTCAGGGATTATGCTGACCTGTATCGGCAAAAGAACAGGCATTTTCGGTATGTCGATGCGGCGAATGGCGCAGAAGGCGATAAGTCGACCGACGATGCCGCAGGTGGTGGGCGTGATCACCCAGGCCACACCGAAGGCGAGAAGAAAGGATCAAGCTCCAGGTATTCTCATACCCGCCCGTCCGGGGAGGGAAGGACGAAACCTGAAACGAAAAAAGATGGATCGGTAAAGGAGAGCCAGAAAAAGCCCAAAAAAGGTGACCACAACGAAGCCTGGGAAATGCTCTTTCCTGAGGTATTTGTCTGCCATAATGACAACAAGTTGAAGGCTCTTGTCGTAGAGGCGATGGGACTACCGTTGGCAAAGCCGTACGCGGCGACAACGCTATTCAGAGTTACGGTGGAGCGGCTTATAAACACATACGTGAAGCGCGCTGGAAAATACAAGGAAGTCAAGAAGTTTATCTTCGACGAGCTGGAGAGGAAGGAAAAAGAAGTTAAAGAGGATCGGAAAAAGCTGTATCAGCCACAGTTGTCACATATGGTTAGCTGGGTCTGTAATGCAAGCGATCTTTTTCCCGAAGAGCATGCTCCTGAGTTGCTTGGAGCAATGAAAAAACTTAAGGATAACCTGAATGGAATAAATAAAGTGGTTCATGAAGGTGAGTTGACGAGCAGCCGCAAGTTATCAGTTATACGAGACGATTGCTGGCCAGTTATAAAGTTTATGCTCGAAAACGACCCAACGGAGCAGATATGAACTCCGATACGCCGCGCAGCATTCTATGCTGCGCAGCTCCAACCTTTTTGAGGATAACATAGAATTGCTCGGAGCCGTAGGGATAAAATACTCTCTGCCGACCAGCAGGAATCATTAGTTCCGCCACAAAAGCTCCCTAAAAGATATCATACCTCTCATCCTTGCCCTCCTCTAGAAGCTCACCCAGCTTCTGCCTGAGATAAGACACCGACTTTGTCTCACATTCCCAGACTATCACCGTGCGCCAACCGAGTTCCCCAAGAAGTTGCGTATTACGCGCATCTCGCGCGACGTTACGACGAAACTTTTCTTCCCAAAATTCAACATTGGAACGCGGCGTCGAACAACGACGGCAGCCAGCATGACGGTGCCAGAAGCAACCGTGAACAAAAATAGCAATCATATATTTCGGAAGAATCAAATCTGGTGAACCGGGGAGATTTTTGCGGTGCAGGCGAAACCGATAGCCCATGCTGTGCAGCAACCGCCTGACCGCGATTTCTGGGCTAGTATTTCGGCTACGCACTCGCGCCATCAACGCGCTGCGCGCTTCGGTTGACAGCCTGTCCATAGGCTTGAAATGGGGAATTGTACACTCAACGCAATGGGCAAATGTTGGTCGGTGAGTGCCGCAAATGTCGACGGCAATGCTGGAGTTGCCCCGGATCGGTAGCTCTCCGTCACTTTCGCCGTCTGCAATGCTGGACGGCGACCAAGATTTGGGGCCGCGTCGTCGCGGAACTGCGGGCCATGGCGCCGGATGCGGGCTAGGAGGACGCCCACATGCTAGACAGCAGTGTGGTCCGCGTCCACCGCCAATTCTCACGCGCACGATCCATAGCACCGCTTGCATGAACAGGCAGTTGTCCGCCGCCGACCAGACGAGATCGCCAGCTTTCCTAGAAGAAAGCTGTGCTAACTGCGTCCATTGGTCGCCTCGTAAAACCGTCCGATCCAGGGCCAGTTCCCTTTGCTGAGCCTTGGATCAGTTTTCGTCCGATGCTGGAATTCTCTTCTCCATTTAGATACCAACAGATCCTAGAAGACCCTCTTGCAGGAGAATGCGTCACCAGTGTAACCTCCTATGGTGGTTCTGACATGGCGTAATCATCCGACGTGGATGATTGCGCAAGTTTTTAGCATCCTTTTGCAAGAGAAATCGATACAGTAAGCAGGAACAATGCACAATTGCCCGCCACCTAAAGACGCGCTCAATGTCTGGCTTGACCCCAATGGGACAATTCATGCGGGCGTTTATGGTCATTTGCTGCTCGAACAGAAAAGCGAGATTGATGACGCGCTGATCAACGCGCTGCGTCCCTATTTCGAGTCGGCCCATCGCGACGCCCGCGAATATTTTGACAACCAGATCGGCATCAACCTTCATCCCGACGCGGGCGGCACGTTGGATATCGCCTATCCCAATTGCCTGCCGGACAAGGCCAAGCGTGGCCTGTTCGGCGAGGTGATGGCCGGGCTGGTCACCGAGGCCTATCAGGAGGAGTTTGTGGGCGGCCACGCGTGGAGGGTGCCCATCTTCTTGTTCCGCAAGCATGAGGATGTGGAAAATTATCTCTGGGCGCTGAAGTTCGATCGCGAACGCAAGCGCGAAATTTACGGCCGCCATGGCACTGATTTTATTGGCATCTCGCTAAATCGTTTCGGGGAGGTGGTCCGCGTGATCGTCGGCGAGGCCAAGTGGCGCAAGTCGCTGACCGACTCCGCGCTCGCGGAGTTGCTGTACGGGGAGAAGGTCAAGAACAAGGAGACCGGTGTTAGCGAGCACAATGGTCGGGGCATCTGGTTTGGGGTCAACCGGGATTCGCCGATTCCGTGGGGCCTCCGTCAACTCCAGCGCCTGCTCGAACATCGCGATCCAATGGGCCACGCCTCTGCGATCTACTCGATCGATCGCGCAGTGCTGGGCGTAGCGCCACCACCGCCGCGGACCGATCTGATCCTCATTGCCGGCGATGGCGCGAAGCGCCGGAAGAAGGGCATGGTCCTGATCGATCATGAGGAAGTGCCCGCCGACTACACGGCCGGCAACGACCTGCAGGTCGTGGAAGTCATTCTCGATGGCGGTGAGGCCTTGATCTCGGCGCTTTATTCTTCGCTCTGGGAGGATGCTTATGCCGGCACGTGATGAGGAACGGCTGGCGGCTGCGGAACAGGTCCGACGGGAGCTCGGCATCGAGAATGAACTGACACGCCCGCAGGCTCGGGCTTATGTGCGGTGCCTGCAATCGACCTGGCTGGTGCCGACAATCCAGTGGAGCGAACGCGATTCAGCGCGGCAGCTCAATGATGCGCGTCGTCTCCTGCATGCCGCCCATATCTTTCGCGCGATCGAAGGCGGTGATTCAGCGCGGGCCACGGATTGTTTCCGCCGCACTGGCGAGATCCTCGAATGGTTGTCGCGTGCGTCGGACAAAACGCGGCTGGTCGTCCCCATCGAGCTCCTGGCGGCGGCGGCTTATCAACTGGGCGGATTGCCCGCGATGGCCTCGGGACTGTTGCAACTGGTCGAGTCTGAGGAGGACGGCGTGCTGCTCTATGCGGCATTCCTCCAGGCGAATTTCGACTTGGTGCTGCGACGGGCGGTGCGCTTCTGGCGCAGTCATTCTGAGCTTTGGGGACGTGAGGCGGGACGCGCCCTGATCAGTGCCATGCGCACTGGGAGCGCAGGGAGGGAGGACAGCGAAGATGCGGAAGAGGATAAGGAGAGCGGCATCGCGCGCGCCTTCAGCGTCGACTTAGTGCGATGCCTCGGACTAGTGGCCGATTGCCTGAGGCGCGGTGACGATGACCGGCTCGAGATCGCGATGAAGAAGTTGCACGCGCTCGACCACATGGCGAACCGGATGCTCAGTGAGGACGCCGCGCTAGTGGTCGGGTTGATCCGAGAGGTGGCGGACGGTTATGCGGCAGCGACGATTTACAAGCCGCTCAGGGCGCTCGCGGTACTGCGACCTGAAAGAGCAAACAAACTCATCCGTTATGGACGCGACCAGTTTAGTCGTGGTCGGGGCATCCTGTGGACTTCGCAGTTGCATGGTCTGGATCGCCTTGTGCAGAAGTCATCCTTCGCGCTGTGCACACCCACGGGGTCGGGCAAGACGCTAGTGGCGAATCTTGCGCTTGTGAAGGAATTGCTGCTGCGCGAGCAGGACGGCCTGTTAGGGGCGCTTGCTCTTTATCTCGTGCCTTCGCGCGCACTGGCTGGCGAGGTCGAGGCCAAGCTCAGCGCCGAATTGCGTGGCGATGTCATCGTCACTGGACTTTATGGTGGCGCCGACTGGGGCATCACCGATTATTGGCTCACGAGCGAGCAGCCCGTGGTGCTGATCGTGACGGTTGAAAAGGCCGAGGCACTGCTGCGCTATCTGGGGTCGCTGCTCACGGCGCGAATGACTTTGCTGATTATAGACGAGGCCCATCAGGTCGTCCCTGAAGCCAATGAGGCCACCCGCATCAGTTTTTCAGACCACAGCAATCGGGCGCTCCGGCTAGAGAGCCTCGTCTCGCGCATTTTGGCGCAGCGGCCCGACGTTGTCCGGATCGCGCTGACGGCGGTCGCCGGCGGCGCGGCCGGGCCGGTCGCGCGTTGGATCGAAGGGCGCCCTGATGCAGAGCCGGTCGGCGTTCGGTATCGCAGCACGAGGCAGGTGATCGGCGTGCTGGAGACAACCCCGGGCACGCCAGGCCGGATCCTGCTCGATCTGATGAACGGTCGCCCGCTCTATGTGCGGGGCGAGGAGGATCCGGTTTATATCCCGCTGCGCCATGCAGCGATGCCTCAACTGCCGGCGGAATGGCGCAACAGCCTCAACCGATTCAACTCCTTGAGCGTTCTGTGGACCGCGTTGCATTTCGCCGAGGAAGAGCAGCGGATCCTAATCTCGGTCGCGCAGGAACCGGAACTCACCATGCGCTGGTACAAGGTGGCACTCGAACTCGGGCCATGGGCCAATATCGTCAAGTTTACGCCGCCAGAGGGCGACCTCCGCGCCCGGTTCGACGAGGCCCGGGCCGCCTGCCGCGACTATTGTGGATTGGAGTCGTTTGAACTCTTTCTTCTGGAACGGGGAATTGCGACCAGCCATGGCCAGATGCCACAGCGTCTGCGGCGCTTGATGGTTGAAATGATCGACCGAAAAATTTGCCCCATCACAGTGGCGACGGCAACGCTGACCGAAGGTGTGAATCTGCCATTCGACTTGATCTTCTTGACCTCACTCAAGCGGCGGTCTTGGGATCCGGTAGAGGAGAAGCCGGTCGTCGCGCCTCTCACGACAGCGGAGTTCCGCAACCTTGCCGGCCGGGCAGGCCGGCCAGGTGCAGCACACGGGATCGAGGGAATGACGCTAGTCGCACTTCCGACGCAGATCGCCACGTCGGCGCGGACGAAGATCGCCGTGCAACGCCGGCAGATGCGGGAGCAAAGTCAGGATTACGACCGTTTGCGTCAAGCGCTGGTGATCGAGGAGCGCGACGCAGACACGGCGGAGAGTCCGCTAGATTTGTTACTGCAAAGAATATGGCAGCAGGCGAACCAGTTGCTTGGCGTTACCCCCGAAGCCTTCATGGCGTGGCTGGAAGAGACTGCGCCAGCGGCAGTCAGCGCCGAGGCAGGCACAGGCGCGACCGATCACCGGTCACGGCTGGCCGATGCGATGGATGAACTCGACAGCGTGCTGCTGACCGCACTCGAAGAGGTCGCTCGGATCGAGGACGCGGCGATCACGCCTTCGCGCGCCGAAGAGCTCTTGCGCGACCTGTGGGGCCGGACCTTTACTGCGGCGGCGGCTGCGCGCGAGGGTTGGCTAACCGACGCCTTCATTGTTCGCGGAACCGGTCTGATCGAAAAGCTCTATCCGGACCCCAAAGAGCGAAAGCGCCTCTACCATTACGGATTTCCGCCCTTCGTCGGCCGACGCTTTGAAATGGTGGCCGGGGCGATCCTGGAGGTAATTCGCAGGGCCGACGACTACGGCGATCGGGATGCGGCAGGCCGCCTTGCCGTCTACGAGGCAATCGGTGCGCTGCTGCAGGATGATCGGGGTTTCGGGTTCAGAGTTCGCGAAACCGCGCAGGACCGACGCCTTCTCGAGACCTGGACTACGGTGCTTGGCTGGTGGATGAATGCTCCGGATGCCGAACATCCCGAACCTCAGGATCTGCGGGCGTGGCAAAGGTTCGTGACAGACAATCTCGAATTCCGGCTCGGCGTTGCGATCGGCGCAGTGGTCGCTCAAGCTTGGTCGGATGGCGCCCCGGATGCGCTGACGACGCCGAGCCTCGCCGACTGGAAGGAAACTACCGGACTACCCTGGTTCGGCTTCTGGGCGCGCGAGTTGCTGCGCTGGGGTACAAATGATCCCTTTGTCGCATTCTGCCTCTCGCAAGGCTTGGAGCAGACGCGCGAGGATGCTGCGATGCGCCGCCGCGAGTTCGAAAAATGGCTGGAAGAGGAACTCGAGGATGCTGACGCCGAAAGCCGGATCGACCCACAGCGATTTCTGGCGTGGCAACAGAGCTTCCCGCGGGAGGAAAGCAGTACCACTGCCCGCGTAGAATTCGGAGCTCAGCTAACCGGTACGCTGGGCAAACGTGGGTGCTATGCCGTAATTCCGGTTATCAGTGGCGACACTACTCATTGGCTTGATCCAGCTGGATTCGAGCTTGCGGTTACTCCAGAACAGCTAGCAATGCGCAGGAGTCAATTTCGCAACGATTATGAGCTGCGCGTCATCAGAGGCAATGCGACCGTCGAACGCGTGTTCAAGCCAGCCTAAGCTGGGCATCCATAAGGCCAAATTGCTCATGAGGCACGGGCCAATCAAGATGACACTTTCACGAAAAACCAAGCTCCACCGAAGAGGCTCCGTATCGGAATAAGGATGATACTTTAAGGGCCGCTCTCTACTTTCTTGTATTAAAGATCAATGGTCTACAGAGAAAATAAGATGATACATTAGCGTCTACATACAGTTCCGCCAAAGAAAAAGCCCCCGTCCGACCGGCGGGGGCTTTTTCGTTTCCTCACGGAGGGCCGGTCAGGATGCCCACTGGCGCTTCGGACCGACGTCCACATGGACGAAATTGCTCTCTGGATAATAGCCCACCCCGCCCCCGCGCAGGCTGAGCGCCGCGCGTTGCAGGGTGCGCAACGGCAGGCCGGGCACCCGCAGGTCGATGGCCTTGCCCTGCATGTGGAAGCTGTTCTGGGCGACGCCGCTGCCGTCCTGTTCACGCAGCCACGCGTTGGATTCGGGGGAGCGGTAGCCGGAGATGATGTGAACCGGCGTCTTGCTGCCGACCTTGCGGGTCAGGGCGTGCAGCAGGTCCAGAAGCTTCGGGTCGATGGGATGCACCGCACCGGTACGGTGGTCGCGCAGGAGGTGGTTGATTTCGCGCAGGCCGTCGCGCTGGTAGCGGCCCTTGGACCAGTATTCCGCCCGCACCCGCTCGCCAGTGTGGAGGTTGAGCAGGACCAATTGCCGCGGAGGGGCGCGCAACGCCGCCTCCGACACCTCCGGGGCCATCACCATCCCGGCGGCAGCCGTCGCCAGACCGATGCGCAACAGTTCCCTCCGGCCGAGCTTGGCTGCTGGGGTCGGTTGGAATTTGGCCTCGGTCATCATGCCTCCATGGGGTCCCGAACGGGGCTGCGCGCAGAGCACCCCCTTTTTGTCCGATGACTTTTGGCGGCAGAGCCCCCGCTTCTGTCAAGAAACCAATGGTTAATGTCTTTAAAAGGCCCGTGTTTCCTGGGCTTGCCAGGGCGGCCGTGCGATGGCCAGCAAGGCGACGGGTGCGTTACAGCGCTGAAACACAGCGCACCGCGCTTCCGATTCGCCCGAGTCTCACACTGGAACCGATCGTGACAAGGTCAGGGTAAAAAACGGCAACCATAAGGGGTAGTGCCGCGACCTTTACCGTTTAGCCTTCGGTAAGGAATCTACCCCCATAGTTTGGATAGCGAAAACAACTCCCGTCAGAATCCTGCCCGTGCCCCCCGTCGCCACAGCCCCTGCGCCGGCACCCTCCTATCTTCGGCCCGATCAGTTGGCCGAGGTGCTGGACCGGCACGCCCGTTGGATCAAGGGCCAGCCGGGCGGTGCACGCGCCAATCTGGCGCTTGCCGACCTGGAGGGCGCCGACTTGGCCCAGCGGGACCTGCGCGGCGCCCGGCTGGTCGGGGCGAAGCTGGCGCGCTGCCGGCTCAGCGGCACCAATCTGGCCGGCGCCGACCTGTTCGGCGTGGATCTGCGCGATGCGGACATCACGCGCGCCAATCTCATGCAGACGGATCTGCGCGGTGCCCGGCTGCGCTCCGCCGATTTCTCGAACGCCAACCTGCGCGGTGCCGATCTGCGCGCCGGAACGCTGGAACCGGGCGGCGGCGCCCGCCGTGGCACAGGCCCGGACGCTCATCCAGACGCCCAGGACGCCGAAGCCACCCGGCAAACCCACCGGACCGCCCTGGCCCGCCTTCAGGGCGGCGCCACGGCGGAGGGCGGCATTCCGACCGACCTGACCGGCGCCGTGCTGGCCTGTGCCAACCTGACGGAAGCCGACCTGTGCGGGGCGGTGCTTCAGAACGCCGATCTGACCGGCGCGGTGCTGACCGACGCCAACCTGTCGGGCGCGCGGCTGAACGGGGCCAACCTGACCGGCGCCCTGCTCGACGGCTGCACCTTCGACAACGCCGATCTGGTCGGCACACGGATGGTCGATTGCGACCTCTCGCAGGCCAAGCTCGGCTCCGCCTGTCTGACCCGCCCGATCGACAGCATGGGATCGGAAATCCAGAGGGCGATCTTCGACCATGAGCGTTGGATCGACAGCGTCGGCCAGCGTGGCGAGCGCGCCGAACTGGATGGGACCGACCTCAGCCGCGCCGACCTGCGCGGCGTCAATCTCAGCGCGGCCTCGCTGCGCGGCGCCAACCTGTCCGACGCGGCGCTGACCGGCGCCCGGCTGATGATGGCCGACCTGTCCGGCGCCAATCTGGAGCGCGCGAACCTGATGGGGGCCGACCTGTCCGGCGCCAACCTCAGCTTCGCCCGGCTGGCCGGGGCCGACCTGACGCGGGTCAACCTTGGCCCCGCCGAGATCAAGGACCCCAGCGGGCGTCCCACCGGCCGCTCCTGGGCCGCCAATCTGATGGGCGCCGACCTGCGGCAGGCCATGCTGACCGACTCCCGCATGGTTCAGGCGAACCTGACCGACGCCGATCTGGAGAACGCCGACCTGGATGGGGCGGATCTGGCCGGCGCGAAGCTCCAGCGCGCCCATCTCAAGGGCAAGACGCCGCGGCGGCGCTGACCCGCTCCCCTTCGTTTCCTTTCGCTCCACGACCGTCATCATCCCGCAAAGGATCGCGGGGCATAGTGCGGCACCTCGATCCGCCGGATGCTCTCCGCCATGCCCACTCTTCCCCGCCCCCTTCAGCGGCGTGGCGCCTTGCGCCTGATCCCCGCCGTTATCCTCGCCCTGTTCGTCCGCCCCACGCGGGCCGAGGACCCGCGCCTGTCCGAAATCTGGCGGTGCGGCGGCGGTGACTGCCCCGGCTACGAGTATCACCCCCGCGACGGCGACCCGGAGCACGGCGCGCCGGCGGCCACCGCCTTTCAGGATTTGCCGGCGGATTGGTTCTGCCCACGCTGCGGCGCCGGCAAGCCGGATTTCCGCCGGATGGGCGACTGATCCGAAAATTGACTTGTCATCACCTGTATGATCAGCAATTATTGCGGCTATGGACGATACAGACCGCAAAATCATTGCGCACATCCAGCAGGACGGACGCGCTTCCTACGCCGACATCGGGACGGCGGCCGGACTCTCGGTGTCCGCCGTGAACGAGCGGCTGAAGAAGCTGCAGGCCAACGGCGTGATCCAGGGTTGGGGGGCGCGGCTGTCGCCCAAGGCCGCCGGCCTTGATGTGCTGGCCTTCGTCGAAGTGCTGCTCGACCGTCCGGAGCATGACGCGCCCTTCCGCGACGCCATGCGCGCCACGCCGGCGGTTCAGGAGTGCCACCACGTCACCGGGGACTGGTCCTATCTGCTCAAGGTGCGCGTGGCCGACACGGAGGCGCTGGAGCGCTTCCTGTCCGACCGGCTGAAGGCCCTGCCCGGCGTCGTGCGCTCCCACACCGTGATCGCGCTCTCCTCGGTCAAGGAAACGCCGATCCTTCCCATCGCTTCAGATTGAGCCACCCGGAGCACCCGCCATGGACACGCTGCCCGCCCTGCTGAAGGGCCTGATCATCGGATTCAGCATCGCGGCCCCGGTCGGGCCGATCGGGCTTCTGTGCATCCGGCGCACCCTGGCCGACGGGCCGGCGCATGGCTTCGTCAGCGGACTCGGCGCGGCCAGCGCGGACGCGGTCTATGGCGCCATCGCCGGCTTCGGGGTGGTTCTGGTCACCGACGCGCTCCTGGGCGCGCAGGTGGCGCTGAAGCTGGTCGGCGGGCTGATGCTGCTGTGGCTGGGCTGGAGCACCCTGCGCGCCCGTCCGGCGGAGCGCGCCGCGGACGCCCGCGGCGGCGGTGGTCTGGCCGGAGCCTACGCCTCCACCTTCGCGCTGACCCTCGCCAATCCGGCGACCATCCTCAGCTTCGCCGCGGTGTTCGGCGGGCTGGGCGTGTCGGCGGGCGACGGGAGCAGCACCGGCGTGGCCGCCCTGCTCGTGGCGGGCGTCTTCACCGGGTCGGCGATGTGGTGGTTGGGGCTCAGCGCCTCGGTCGGGGCGCTCCGGCGCCGGGTCACGCCCGCCGCCATGCTGTGGATCAACCGCGTCTCGGGTGCGGTGCTGGGAGTGTTTGGGATCGCGGCCCTCGCCTCCCTCCTGTGAGGAGACGGGATACGCCGGTCACCCGTAGCACATCAGAACAGAATGGTCACCGGGCCGCCCAGCGCGACCGCGGCGACGATCAGGATGGCCACCGCCGTCAGCTTCTCCGCCGCCGACCAGCGCTGCCAATCCTTCTTGAAACTCTTGAGATCCTGGGCCATGGCAACCTCCGCCATCCCTGACTGTCCGTGTTGAGAGCGACATTGGACGCTTCCAGTTGATGTTTGGTTAACGTCGCCCGGAAACTCTTTCATCCATCGCAATGCCACAGGTAATCGGAAGAAAAACTGATGCAAGTCAAATAGAGGGCAAAAGCGGGTACAATTTTCGGCATCCCCCATGAGGAGGGCTCCGGGCGCGTCCCGCGTCCCCCGGATGGAAGGGTTTCCACCGACGGTCCGATGCCCCAAATCCTTTTGGACACCCATCGACGCGTCGGCGCCGGACAAGCCTGACCAAGCCCACAAGACATGAGGTGCTGGCGGTGAGCGGACTGAAGATCGGACTGGCCCTGGGCAGCGGGGCGGCGCGCGGCTGGGCGCACATCGGCGTTCTGCGCGCGCTGGAGGAGATCGGGGTCGAACCCGACGTGATCTGCGGAACCTCCATCGGCGCGGTGGTCGGCGCGGCCTACCTGACGGACCAGCTGGACGAGTTGCAGGCCTGGGCGCAGAGCATGGGCTGGCTCGGCATGCTCGGCATCATCGACCTGACCTTCCGCCGCGGCGGGCTGCTGGCCGCCGACCGCACCTTCGACCGCTTCCGCAACCACCGCACCGAAGTCACCATCGATCAGCTGCGCAAGCCCTTCGCCGCGGTCGCCACCGACCTCGGCACCGGGCGGGAGATCTGGCTGCGCGACGGGCCGATGCTCAGCGCGGTGCAGGCGTCGGCCGCCATGCCCGGCCTGTTTCCGGCGGTGCGGCGCGACGACCATTGGCTGGTGGACGGCGCGCTGGTCAACCCGGTGCCGGTGTCGCTCTGCCGCGCGCTGGGCGCGGACGTGGTGATCGCCGTCAACCTGAACAGCGAATTGTCGCCGCTGAGCCGCCCCTCGGGTCGCGGCGCCGCAAAGCTGCGCAAGGCGGCGGAGGCGAAGCCGGCCCAGATGCAGGAAGCCCAGATGCAGCAGGCCCAGCCCGTGCCGGAAGTGGCGATGGCCCCGGCGGGGGATGCGACCTCGCCCGTCTTCTCCACCCTGACCTCGCAGATCGCCTCCTGGATGGGACGGCGTCCGGCGGCGCGCACGCGCTTCCTCGCCGACCAGCTGACGCGCCCCCCGGCTTCCAACGTCCCGCCCAATGTGATGGACGTGATGGCCGGGTCGATCGACATCATGCAGGACCGCATCACCCGCTCCCGTCTGGCCGGCGAGCCGCCCGACGTGCTCATCGCGCCACGCCTCGCCCACATCGGCATCCTGGAGTTCGACCGCGCGGAGGAGGTGGTGGAGATCGGCTACGGCGCCGCCTCGATCCTCAAACCCGCACTGGAGCTGGCCCTGCGCCGGGCGTAGCCGCGCTCAGACGGGAGCCGCCGGCCACATCCAGGTCAGCTCGTGCTTGTTGTGGTTCAGGTGCAGCACCCGCCCGCCGGGGATCGCGGCGAAGGCGCGGGCCGTCTCGTGGTCCGTCTCGGCCTGGAACTTCAGCGTGCAGATGAAGCGCTTGGCCAGCCCGCTCTCCATCCACTGATTCACCAGCCGCAGCAGGCGCGTGGGGTAGCAGATCACGTCGCAGCACAGCCAATCCACCGGCCCGACGTCCTGCGGCTTCAGGCCGAAGGCGCTCTCCTGGCGGAACTCGATGCGCGGCAGGGCGGCGATGGCCGGATCGAGCGGCGCCTTGTCGACGCTGACCACGCTGGCGCCCAGCTCGTGAAGCACCCAGCTCCAGCCGCCGGGGCAGGCGCCGAGGTCGATGCAGCGGTCGCCCGGCCCCGGCTGTTCGCCGAACAGGGTCAGCGCTTCCCACAGCTTCAGATAGGCGCGGTTGGGCGGCACCGTCCGGTTCTCGACGAAGGTGACCTCGCCGTGGCGGTAGGGGCTGGAACAGCGCGCCGCCGCGACGATGGTGTTCTCATCCAGCAGCGTCCAGGAGCCCAGCGGGGCGGTCGGCAGCGGCGACGGGAAGACCACCGGCTTGGCCGAGACATGGGGCAGGTTGTCCTGGATCAGGCTGGCCCGGCGGTGATGGCGCAGCGTCCAGAGCGCCCAGTTGCGCTGGATGGAGCGCAGGGCCCGCGCGCCCTCCTTGATCGACGCGAACTCGATTCGCACCGGGTCGTGCCAGATGTTCTGGGCCCAGGCGGCGGAACGCGCCGGCCCGTCGGCGAAGACCAGCCGGTCCTCCACCGCCGCCACGTCGCCCAGTTCGGCCACGAGGTCCTGAACGAAGCCCTCGGGCGCCAGATAGATGGTCTGCCCCAGGGGGGTGTGCGCCGGCAACGGACGGGCGGACGAAGTGTCGGATGAGTCGCTCATGCCGAGGGGCTAGCGCCCCTGGCGTTCGATTGCAAGAGCGCGGTCGAAGAAATCGGCGATCTCCGCGTTGAGCCGCTCGTGAAAGGCCGCGCGGTCGAAGCCCGGCGGGTCCCAGGCGGGCGGCCCGAGCTCCGGCGCAAGGGGCGCCGGCACCGGCATCATGAAGGCGAAGTGCCCGGCATCGCGCACGACGTCGTATTCGGGTGGCACGGGCAACCGGTCACGCAGGCCCTCGACCTGGGAAGCCGCGATCTGCTCGTCCTGCTCCGCCCGGTACAGGCGGATGGGAATCGTCACCCCGGCGAGGCCGTCCTTGGAGAAAGGAACGCCGACCGGCGCCATCAGGACGGCGGCACGGATGCGCCGGTCGCGCGCCTCGACACGAGCCTGCGTCTCCTCGTTCCCAAGATGGCAGAAGCGCTCACCGGCGGGCGGGGTGTGGCAATGGGCGGCGATGCGTCCCAGCTCAGCCACCCCGCCGGCGGCCACCAGAACCGTGTAACCGCCGGCCGAGAAGCCGAGCGCGCCGACGCGTTCGCCGTCGAGCCGGCCGGCCAGATCCGGGTCTGCCAGAACGTGATCGAGCGCGGCGGAAAGCTGGGCCGGGCGGTTCCGCCACATCCGTTCCGTGCCGGCGTCCCGGTCGTCGTCGAAGGCGTTGCCCCGGTGATGGACCGTCGCGACCACATAGCCCCGCCGGGCCAGAGCCATGGCGGTGTCCGCGTGGCCGAAAGCGCTTCCCCCGGACCCGTGGGACACAACCACCAGCGGGTGGCGCCCCTCGGCCACCGGCCCGCCCTCCGCCACCCGGAACGTGAAGGGGCCGCGCCGCACCGGCGTTTCCGGCGCGTCCGTCGGATACCAGACCACCGCGCGGGCCATGCCGCCGTCCGCCGGATCGGTGAAGGCCAGCACGCGCATGCCCATCTCCGCCGCGGCAGCACCAGCCCAAAGGACCGCGCCCCCGGCGATCAGCAGCCACCCCATTCGCAGCACCGCATCCTCCCACCGCGTGAAGAAAGGCATCGACGACGGAGGTAGCCGCATCCCCCGTTCGCCAGGGCTGTGACATTCCGCCGCAATCCGCTCAAATTTGGTCGTCATGATTCAGATCAATTGACAATCATTCTCAGTCGCAGCACATTGGCCCCAGCACGACCGCACAACACGCACCGCTGCCGGGGGCCCATGTACGTCTGCATCTGCCACGCGCTGAACGACAAGCAGGTTACCAAGGCGCTGGAGAATGGCGCCCGCACCCCGGCCTCCGTCTTTCGGCATTACGAGCGTCAGGTCCAGTGCGGCAAATGCGTGCCGATGATGCGGGAGATGGCCCAAAGCCATTGCGCGAACCAGTGCGAGGCCTGCCCCAGCCACGCCTCAACGCAGCAGCCAGCCCTGTTGCCGGAGCCGGCCAACGCCGATAGCTTCCCCTACGGCGTCGCGGCCGAGTAACGGGCGCCGCCCTCCCCCTCCCTCCAAGTCACAGCAACAACAGCCGCCATCCCTTCGACGCGAACGTCTCCTTTAATCCAGAAGTCCGCCGATTTATTTCGAGGCTGGCTCACCGTTTTTGTGCCGCATTTCTGCCTCTCGGCACCAATCGGGATCTTCCATTGGGCTGCGACAAATCGCCATAGTCTTATACCCCTGGCCCGCTTGACGGGGCGGGGCCGATGATGCAGAAAGAGTCCGGACGGATTCAAGAAATCCGAAGACTTCGGAGCGGCATGGAACGCTTCCGATTGGGCCAGATACACAAAACGTCAAGTTCTTGGGAACTGGAAATGCCTTTCATACGTCTATGAAAGGCAACCAGAGGGATTTCTTATTTTGGCGCCGCAGCAGAGATTTTGCTGCAACGCACAGAATGCGGAAAATGGCATCCGCAGTGCAGCGCCGCCCCGGACCATAAGCCTGACGATCAGGCGAACGGCCCCAAGCGATCCGAAGGGAGGAGCGAGAGATGAGCTGCCGCAACCGGCACGCTTACGACGTCGAATGCCGCGACCTTCTCCAGGCAACCGCCGACCGGTTGGACCGGCTGCGGTCGCTGGTGGAGCGGTCCGGTCCCGAGGCTCGTGAAGCCATGAGCCGGGAGGACATGGAACGCGCGCTGGACGCCCTGCGCGGCCAGCACAACCGGCTGTGCGCCCGCGTCGAGGCGGCGCGCATCGCCACGGACGATGCCTGGGCCTTTGCCCGCGCCATCGCCGACCAGGCCGCGGAAGAGCTGGTCAGCGGCCTCGACCACATGGAAGCCTGCCTGAGGCGCAAAGCGGCCTGACCGCCACAGACCCGGCACCGGACCGCATCACTCCGCCTTGAACAGCAGGACGGCTCCACGTTCGGCGGGCGGAGTGGGCGATGGGGTACCGGGAAGGACGATGTTCACCACCGTGCCTTCTCCGGGGGCGCTGCTCAACGTCAGCCGACCGCCGTGGGCTTCCACAAAGCGCTTGGCGAGCGGCAGCCCCAGCCCCGTGCCGGAGTGGGCCTTGGTCATGTAGCTGTTCACTTGGCGGAACGGCTCCAGCGCGATCTTGATGTCCTCCGGCGACATGCCGATGCCCGTGTCGGCGACGGTCAGCGACACGCAGCCGTCCCCGCCACGCGCCGCATCCACACGCACCCGTCCACCCGCCGGCGTGAATTTGATGGCGTTGGACAGCAGGTTCAGGACCGCCTGCCGCAAGCGCATGGCGTCGGCCATCACCGTCAGGCCGGGTTCGACGGGAGAGCATTCCATCCGCACCCCCTTCTGGCCGGCCAACGCCTCCACCAACTCGACGCACTCGCCGAGCAGGACGGCGACCTGAACCGGCTCCGGATACAGTTCCAGGCGCCCCGCCTCCACCTTCGCCATGTCCAGCACATCGTTGACCAGCGACAGAAGATGCTGGCCGGAAACATGGATGCTGGCGATGTACTCCTGATGCTTCGGCGGGCTTGGACCGAACAGGCCGGACATCAACGCCTCGCTGAAGCCGATGATCGCGTTCAGCGGTGTGCGCAGTTCGTGGCTCATGTTGGCGAGGAAGTCGGACTTCGCGAGGTTCGCGGCCTCCGCATGCTCCTTTTCCGCCTCCAGCCGGCGGCGCTGCTCCGCCAACATGGCCTCGCGGGCCTGACGGGCCTCGCGCTCCGCATGGCGGCGGCGGCGGACATGGCGCGTCACCACCAGCGACAGCACCAGCGTCGCCAGACCGGCCCCCGCCGCACCGGCCAGGACGGTGGTGCGCGTCTGGTTCAACTGCCCGCTGATCTGCTCGAACGGGACGGCCACGATGATCGACCATCCGGTCTGCTGCGAGCGGTGGACGAGGACCAGCGCCTCATGCCCTTCCCGGGTCGTCGCCGAGAACAGCTTCGGATGCGGCTCCATCAGCCGGGGCACCATCATATCCCTGACCTTCTGACCGACATGCAGGTCAGGGTCATGGGAGCGCGCGGCGATGACCATGGAGGGATCGACCACCGACACCGTCCAAGCCGGAGGAATTCCCGATCCTCGCAGCACGGCGCCCAACCCATCCAGCCCGACCGCCAGCGACAGGACGTGCCGGACAGGCGCGCCCGGAGGGCCTTCCGGGTCCAGGATCGGCGCACGGACGATCAGTGCCGGGCGTCCCGGCGGCCCTCCCGGGGGCAAAACCCCACCGACCACCGTCCGCTGCGTGGTGACCACCTGCCGGGTCACCTCGTCCAGACGCGGGGGCGGCAGGGGGACGCCCAGCGGATATTGGGTATGGAATTGAAGGGACATATCCTCCACCCTCACCATTCCGATCGCCAGCCAGCCCGGCTGGCTTCGCACGGCCTCCGCGGCCTCCGACTTCAGCAGGGCGAGATCGTCCACCGTGTTGCGGCTCAACGCGGCCAGAAGCTCCAGAGGGCGGGCCTTGCTTTCCAGCTCCCGGTCGATGGCGACCATCACGGAACGGGCCTGCGCCGCCAACTCCGCCGCCAGCACGTCCTGCTGCCGGAGATCCAGAATCCAGACCACCACCGCCAGAAACAGCAGCAGCGGGGCGATGGCGGCTAACCCCAGACCAAGCGTCGATGAGGGCAGGCGCAAGGCACTCTCCGACCTTTGACGGAAATGGAATGGCGACCGGACTGGACAGGGGAAGGCAGCATGCACGTCCTACCCCAATGGGTCGCCCGCATCGGTCCGCCTGTCAAGCCCGTCGGTTGCTTTCCTTTGCTCCTCACCCCACCGCCGCGAGTATGCGGGCAAGCTCCACCGCCGTCTTGACGCCCATCTTTTCGAAGACGTGGGCGCGGTGCACCTCGACGGTCCGCATGCTGATCCCCAGCTCGTCGGCGATGACCTTGTTCAGCTTGCCGGCCACCACCAGCCCCATCACCTGCCGTTCGCGCTGGGTCAGGGTCGCCAGCCGGGCGGCGACGCCGGCCTGCCCGGCCTGCCGCGCCCGCTCCCCGGCGTCGAAGGCCAGCGCCTCGATCACCCGGTCGACGAGGTCGTTGTCGTTGAAGGGCTTCTCCACGAAATCGCGGGCACCCTTCTTCAAGGCCGACACGGCGATGGGCACGTCGCCGTGGCCGGTCAGGAACAGCACGGGCATTCGGCAGCCCATGGCGGACAGCCGGTCGAACAGCTCCAGCCCGCTCATCCCCTCCATGCGTATGTCGAGCAGAAGGCAGCCGGCCATGGCCGGGTCGTAATCGGCGAGGAACGCCTCCGCCGACGGCCAGGAGGCCACCGGAACGTTGCGGGACTGGAACAGCCAGCCGAGAGCGTCGCGGATCGCCTCGTCGTCATCGACGATGTGCAGCTTTGGCTCACACATCAGTCGCTCTCTCGTCGTGGGAGTCCGCCGCGCCGGTCACCGACGGGTCGCACAGGACCGGCAGGGAGAAGAGGAACACGGTGCCGCCGTCCGCTGCGGGCTCGAACCACAGGCGCCCCTGATGATGTTCGATGATGGACCGGCAGATGTTCAGGCCCATGCCCATGCCCTCGGTCTTGGTGGTGAAGAAGGGAGAGAACAGTTTTTCCGCATTTTCGGGCGAAATGCCACAACCGCGGTCCTGGATGCGCGTCAGGACCGCCCCGTCCATCGCCTGCACCGTCACGCTCAGCCGGCGGCGGTCGCGGCGGGTCGAGGCCATCGCTTCGATGCCGTTGCGCATCAGGTTCACCACCACCTGCTGCAGCAGGATGCGGTCGGCCATCACCGCCGGCAGGCCACGCCCGATCTCCAGCACCAACTTAACCCCTTGCTGGCGGGCGTCGGCCTCCATCAGCGCCACGCAATCCTCCAGAACCTCGGACAGGCAGCAGGGAGCGACGTTCGGTTCGCTCTTGCGCACGAAGTCGTGGATCCGGCGGATGATCTGGCCGGCACGCTTGGCCTGCCCGGACAGCTTCTCCAGCGCCGTGGCCAGCTCGTCCGGCCGGATGCTGCCGGCTTGGAGGCGGTTGAGGCAGCCGGTGCAATAGCTGGCGATGGCCGACAGCGGCTGGTTCAGCTCATGAGCCAGGGTCGAGGCCATCTCGCCCATGGTGATGAGCCGTGCCGTCTGCTGGAGCCGTTCCTGCTGCTGGCGGGCCAGCTCCTCCGCCCGCTTGCGCTCGGTGATGTCGAGGACGGAGCCCATCCAGCCGGTGTGCCGCCCCTTGGCGTCGATCAGCGGGGCCTCGTAGATCAGCGCGTCGAACCGCTCGCCGTTAGCCCGGCGGAAGCGCAGCTCGAAGCCGTTGGCCGGCGCGTTGCCGGCCAGGACGGCGCGGAAGACCTCCTCGGTGTGGACGAGATCCTCGGGCAGCCAGTAGGGCATGATCGGCCCCGCCCCCACCAACTCCTCCGCCGACCAGCCGACCATGCGGCAGAAGGCCGGATTCACATAAATGATGCGCCCGTCCAGGTCGCGGGCGCGCATGCCCACCGTCAGGCTGTCCTCCATCGCCTTGCGGAAGGCGTGCTCGGCGCGCAGGGCCTCCTCCGCCCGGATTCGCCGGGCGATGTGGCGGCGCACCGCCCACAGGCTCCACAGGGCCGAAACGGTCAGCGCGAAGATGGCGGCGATCAGGATGTTGCGCCCGAGGTTGCCGGACAGCTGATGCAGCGTGGCGACCAGGGTCAGGCCATGCCCCGGCGGATCGAAGGGCACGATATGGCTGCGCCGGGGCTCCGGCATCGCGATGCGCGACTTGGTCCCCAGCACCGCGCCATAGGGGTCGATGACTTCCAGCTGGTAGCGCTGGGCGAACCACCAGGGCACGTGATGGGTCAGCAGGGCGTCGATCGACAGCACGCCGGCGAGCGCGCCCGCGAACTGGTCCCCGCGGAAGATGGGGATGACGATCTCGAAGGCGGTGTCCGCGGCCCCCAGCCGGTAGGGCGCCGAATAGGCGCGGCGGCCCGAGGAGCGGGCGATCAGGAAGGCGTCGGCGCGCGGGCTGGGGCCGAAGGCGTCGTCCAGCGCCGGCCCGTCGTCCACCGGCGGCTCCGACCGCACCGGCCGGCCCTGCGGGTCCAGCCGCACCACCCGCTGGATCGCCGGATTCACCGTCACGATGTGGCGCGCCATCACCGAGTAGTTCACCGGTGTGGTGTCCTCGCGCCCCAGCGATTCGGCGAGATACTGCAGCTTCTCCTCGTCGGAGGTGAGCTGGAAATGCAGGTTCTGCTCCACCCACAGCACGTCCTTGATGAGGGTGAGAGTCTCCTCCTCCCGCTCGCTGCGGTGGAGCACCCACAGGAAGACGCCGAACAGAAGGACGACCAGCGCCATCGCCACGATGGGCATGGCCTGCACCGGGCCGCGCTGACCGAGGCCATGGGCGGCGCTGGCCGCACCGCCGGTCATGGGGGGGAGAGGTGTTGGCACGGCAACCAATATGTCACGTTCACAGCTACGGATTTCCACAATAGCGTCAGGGGAGAAATTATCGAACAATGAAAGAATACCAAAGGCCGGACCATCAGTCTGACCAACAACAAGTGGAGGATGACCCCTATGAAGTTCGTTTCGCTGCTGTGCGCCACCGTCGCCGCCGGCTGCCTGATGGCCGCCACCGCCGCCACCGCGCAGGAGCCGATCGTCATCAAGTTCAGCCACGTCGTCGCTCCGGAAACCCCGAAGGGCAAGGGCGCCGAGAAGTTCAAGCAGCTGGCCGAGCAACGCACCGCCGGCAAGGTGAAGGTCGAGGTCTACCCGAACAGCCAGCTCTACAAGGACAAGGAGGAGCTGGAGGCCCTGCAGCTCGGCGCCGTGCAGATGCTGGCCCCGTCGCTGGCCAAGTTCGGCCCGCTGGGCGCCAAGGAATTCGAGATCTTCGATCTGCCCTACATCTTCCCCTGCAAGGCCGCCCTGGTGAAGGTCACCACCGGCACGATCGGCAAGCAGCTGTTCCAGAAGCTGGAGAACAAGGGCATCACCGGTCTGGCCTATTGGGACAACGGCTTCAAGATCATGAGCGCCAACAAGCCGCTGCACGCCACGGCGGACTTCAAGGGCCTCAAGATGCGCATCCAGTCCTCGAAGGTGCTCGACGCGCAGATGCGCGCGCTCGGCGCCCTGCCGCAGGTGATGGCCTTCTCCGAGGTCTATCAGGCGCTGCAGACCGGCGTCGTCGACGGCACCGAGAACCCGCCGTCCAACATGTACACCCAGAAGATGCACGAGGTGCAGAGCCACGCCACGCTCTCCGACCACGGCTATCTGGGCTACGCGGTCATCGTGAACAAGAAGTTCTGGGACGGCCTGCCGGCCGACGTCCGCACCCAGCTCGACGGCGCGATGAAGGAGGCGACCGAGTACGCCAACAACATCGCCCAGGAAGAGAACGACAAGGCGCTGGAGGCGATGAAGGCCGCCGGCAAGACCAAGTTCTACGAGCTGACCAAGGACGAGCGCGCGTCGTGGCGCCAGGCCATGCTGCCGGTCCACGAGGACATGGCGTCGCGCGTCGGCAAGGAATTGCTGGCGAGCATCAAGACCGAGACCGACGCCGCCAAGTGCGAGTAACACGGTTCGGGTAACCGGGCGGCACCCCCGCCCGGTCTTTCAAGAAAACAAGACAAAAGCACGGCCTTCGGCAAGCGCCCGCGCACACGACGCGGGCGCTTCCTCCTGCGCGCGGAGCCACCATGCCCATGAAAATCCTAGACCATCTGGAGGAGATTCTTATCGCCTTCCTGATGGCCGCGGCGACGACGATCATCTTCGTCGCTGTCGTCCACCGTTATGCGTCCGGCATCCCCGTCATCCAGGACTACATCCTGCATTGGAATCTGGCCTGGGCGCAGGAACTCTGCATCTACATGTTCGTCTGGATGGCAAAGTTCGGCGCCGCGTACGGCGTTCGCACCGGCATCCATGTGGGTGTGGACGTGCTCATCAACAAGCTGTCCGTCCCGATGCGGTCGAAGTTCATCGTGTTCGGCCTGCTGGCCGGCGCGACGTTCACCGGCGTCGTCGGCACGATGGGGTCCACCTTCGTCTGGCACATGTCGAACACCGAGCAGGTCTCGGCGGACCTGGAATGGCCGATGTGGATCATCTATCTGGCGATCCCGGTCGGCTCCTACCTGATGTGCTTCCGTTTCCTTCAGGTGATGGTCAACTTCCTGCGCACCGGCGAGCTCCCGCACCACGACCACGGCCATGTCGAGGGTCTGGAGGAGGACACCACCGACCCGCAGCGCGCCGCGCAGGACGTCAACTGGTACGAGATGGACGACAACCTGCACCCGCACGACATCGCCCATCACGAGGGCCGCAAGCCCGGAAATGGCCCGGCCGCTGGCCCGACCGCCGGTAAGGGACCGAAGGAGAACGACCGATGAACGCCGCCATCATCTTCGGCCTTCTGCTGGTTCTGATGCTCACCGGCATGCCGATCTCGATCTCGCTCGGCCTGACGGTTCTGACCTTCCTCTTCACCATGACCCACGTGCCGATCGAGGCCGTGGCGCTGAAGCTGTTCACCGGCATCGAGAAGTTCGAGATCATGGCGATCCCGTTCTTCATCCTGGCCGGCAACTTCCTGACGCACGGCGGCGTGGCCCGCCGCATGATCAACTTCGCCACGGCGATGGTCGGCCACTGGCACGGCGGCCTCGGCCTCGCCGGCGTGATGGGCTGCGCCCTGTTCGCAGCGGTGTCCGGCTCCAGCCCGGCGACGGTGGTGGCCATCGGCTCCATCGTGCTTCCGGCGATGGTCGCCCAGGGCTTTCCGAAGCAGTTCGGCGCCGGCGTCATCACCACCTCAGGCGCGCTGGGCATCCTGATCCCGCCGTCCATCGTGATGGTGATGTACTCGGTCGCCACCAGCGGCAGCCCGCAAGCCGCCTCGGTCGGCCAGCTCTTCATGGCGGGCGTTATCCCCGGCCTGATGCTGGCCTTCGTGCTGGGTGGCGTCACCTGGTACCGCGCGCGCAAGTTCGGCTACCCGCGTCTGCCGAAGGCCAGCTTGGCCCAGCGCCTTAAGGCTCTGCGTGAAGCGATCTGGGGCCTCCTGCTGATCGTCATCGTCATCGGCGGCATCTATTCCGGCGTCTTCACGCCGACCGAGGCCGCGGCGATGAGCGCCGTCTACGCCTTCATCATCGCGGTCTTCGTCTACAAGGACATGCCGCTGCGCGGCGTGCCGAAGGTGCTGCTGTCCTCGGCCAGCATGTCGGCGATGCTGCTCTACATCATCACGAACGCGGTGCTGTTCTCGTTCGTGCTGACGTCGGAGAACATCCCGCAGGGCATCGCCGACTGGATCGTCGCCCAGGGGCTGGGTGTGATCGCCTTCCTTCTGGTGACCAACATCCTTCTGCTGATGGCCGGCAACTTCATGGAACCGTCGTCGATCGTGCTGATCATGGCGCCGATCCTGTTCCCGGTCGCCATCAAGCTGGGCATCGACCCGGTCCATTTCGGCATCATGATGGTCGTGAACATGGAGGTGGGCATGTGTCATCCCCCGGTGGGCCTGAACCTCTACGTCGCGTCGGGCATCACCAAGATGGGCATCACCGAACTGACCGTGGCCGTCTGGCCGTGGCTGCTGGCGATGCTGGGCTTCCTGGTGCTGATCACCTACGTGCCGATCATCTCCACCTGGCTGCCGCGCGCGCTGGGGATGATGTAATCCCCGGCCCCGGGCGATGGCCCCTAAGGAAAACCCCTCGCCGGAGCGCTCCGGCGAGGGGTTTTCTCTTTTCGGGGAAGCTGGAGGACGTCACGCCTTTTTGACGAATTCCGACTTCAGATTCATCGCGCCGATGCCGTCGATCTTGCAGGCGATGTTGTGGCCGTCCGCCCCGTCGACCAGACGGATGTTCTTCACCTTGGTGCCGCCCTTGACGACCAGGGACGAGCCCTTGACCTTCAGATCCTTGATGACCGTCACCGCGTCGCCATCGCTCAGCGCGTTCCCGTTGGCGTCCCGCACCCCCTGATCCGCCGTAGCCTCCGCGCCCGCGCCGCCTTCGGCCTGCGGGTTCCATTCATGGGCGCATTCGGGGCAGATCCACAGCATGCCGTCCTGATAGACATGCTCGGAGTTGCATTTCGGGCACTTCAATCCGTCGTCCATATCATCCTCGCCTTTCGGGAGCGGCATCCTAGTGCGGCGAGGCGAAATCGGGAAACGCAACTTGGCCGCGGCGGGCATGCGCGCCCATCGCAGGCAAGTTGCGTGTCATCGCGGGCCGTTTACGCCGCCTTGATCGAGGCCAGGAACTTCTGCACCTCGTCGCGCAGATCGACGAAGCGGGCTTGGAGGGTCTGGGCGACCTCCACCGACTCGCGGGCCGCCGTCGCCACCTCCGACGAGGCGCCGGAAGCGACCGCGATGCTGCGGGTCACGGTGTCGGCCTCGCCGGCCACGGTGCGGACCTTCTCGGCGATTTCACCGGTCGCGGCCAATTGCTGCTGGACCGAGGCGGCAATCTCCGCCGAACGCTGGCTGAGCTGGCCGATGGTTTCGGTGATGGCGCCGATGGCGGACACGGTCTCCTGGGTGACCGACTGGATGGCGCCGATCTGGGTGGCGATCTCCTCCGTCGCCTTGGCGGTCTGGCTGGCCAGATTCTTCACCTCGGACGCTACGACCGCGAAGCCCTTGCCGGCCTCCCCGGCCCGCGCCGCCTCGATGGTCGCGTTCAGGGCCAGCAGGTTGGTCTGCCCGGCGATGGAGGTGATGAGGCTGGTGATCTCACCGATCTTGGCGGCGCCGGCGGCCAGCGCCTCCACCGTCTTGCGGCTGGCGTCGGCGCGGTCGATGGCCTGGGCGGACATGGCGACCGACTGCTTCACGCTCTCGGCGATGCTGCGGATCGACTGGGTGAGCTGCTCCGCCGCCGCGCTGGCGGTCTGGACGGTGCGGCTGGTCTCGTCGGCGGCCCCGGCCACCGAGGCGTTGCACTGGTCGGCGCGCAGCGCGCTCTCCAGCATGCTGCCGGCGCTGCCCTTCATCTGCGAGGCGGCGGTGGAGGCCTCGCCGACCGTCGCCTGGACCGAACGGTCGAAGGCGGCGGCGAGGCGGGTCAGCCGCTCGCCCCGTTGCGCCTCCTCCACCTGCCGGGCCAGCTTCTCGGCTTCGAGCTGCTGGCGGTGCTGGGCGTTCTGGCGGAGCATGTCGATGGTGCGGGCCATGGCCCCCATCTCGTCACGGCGGTCCAACGCCGGCACGGCGACCGCGTAGTCGCCCTGAGCCAGCCGCCCCACCATCGCGGTGATCTGCATCAGCGGGCGCGTGATGGCCGAAACGACGAGGTAAAGCGCCGCCATGATGGCGAGGAAGGCGACCGCCCCGACGGCGATCTGGGTCACCGCGTCGGCGGTCACCCGCGCCTCCACCCGGTCGGTGCGCAGGCGCAGGACGAACTCGCCGATGGTCTTGCGCTGCCCGGCCTGCCCGCCGACGATGGGTTTCACCACCTCGATGAAGCCCTTCGCGGCCTTGGTGTCGCCCACCTCGGCGACCACCTTGGCCTTGTCGTCGCGCACCTGGGCGCCGAGGAAATCGGGGTCGGAGGACGGCGCCTTGGCGACCTCGCGCACCTGCTCGGTGTCGAAGTCGAAGAGCGGGATCGCCGCCGCGCGGGCCTGCAGCGACGCCACCATGTCGGCGCGCGCCGCCAGCGTCTCCTTCGCCTGGTTGGCCGAGCTGTGCACGCCCCAGGCGATGGCCAGCACCTGATAGACCAGCAGCACGCCGCCGATCAGCAGCAACGCCCGCAGGCGCAGCCCCAGACCACCGCCTTGATTCCCGCTGTCCTGCGTCCCGTCTGCCGCGCCGCTGACCGTCATGATCCGCCCTTTTCTCTTGCTGAACAATCGGTTGCCGAACGGTCGGCGTCCACCTCGGCGCTATTGGGTCGCCTTGAACCCGGCTTCGAGCTTCGCCAGAACCGCCGCGGCGTCGGGGGTCTTCTTCGACACGACGATGTAGACGTCCAGGCTCTGGACCGGCGTCGCCTTGAGGTCGGCGAGCGTCTTCCCGCCCAGCACCTGCTGCATGGGCAGCGAGTATTGCAGCAGCGTCGGCGCCCGCCCAGCCTGGAGCAGTTGAAGCGCTTGGTCGGCGGTGCGCGCGTCGACCAGCTGCACCTTGTTGGCCGGGTCCTCCATCCAGGCGCGCCAGCCGCCGTAGGAATAGCCGTTCAACGCGATGACCGCCTTGCCCGACAAATCCTCCTTCGCCTTGACCGCCGGGGCTTCACCGATGCCGTAGGCGTTCAGCTCGATCCGGGCGATCGGGGCGGCGCTGATCAGCGTGGAGCCGTCGAATTCCTTGACGGTGCGGATGCCCAGGAAGATGTTGAACTCGCCGTCCGCGATGCCGGAGAAGAGGCGGCGGGCCGGGGCCGATTCGGCGGTGTAGGCGATCCCGGCCGCCATGGCGGCCTTGTCGAAGGCCTCGATCAGGCTGCCCTTCGCGGCCCCGCCGTCGGTCTGGGTGTAGGGCGGGAATTCCACATAGCCGAGCTTGACCCCGTCCGCCCACGCCGTGGCGATCCCCGGAGCGGCCATGCCGGCAACGGCTCCGACCATGGCACCGAACAGGCTGGCGAACACCCCGGCCCGCAGCGTCCGCCGGGCGCCTCCGGCAACATTCGCGATCATACGGCTTCCCCTTGCTGTGTCGTTCCGCGCTCGCCTCGGCGCACAGGCCGCTTTATGCGAGTATTTTCTGAAAAACATACATCTTTCCGCGACGCACCTCCACAAGGATAGGGCTGCAATATTGAAATCTGATGGCAGTCCTTAAACAATCCTGACCGGTTGCGGAATGCCGGACGCCGGACATAAGCTGACCGTCGCTTTTTCCCCGCCGAGGCGTCCCTCCGTGAACTCCGTCTTCCTGCCGACCGCCTGCCCGCACGATTGCCCCAGCACCTGCGCCCTCGAAGTGGAACAGGTCGCGCCGGACCGCATCGGCAAGGTCCGCGGGGCCGCCGCCAACAGCTACACGGCGGGCGTCATCTGCGCGAAGGTCAGCCGCTACGCCGAGCGCGTCCATTCTCCCGACCGGCTGAGGACGCCCCTGCGGCGCACCGGCCCCAAGGGGTCCGGCCAATGGGCGGAAATCGGCTGGGGCGAGGCGTTGGACCGCATCGCCGACGCATTTCTGAACGCCGAGCGGGTCCACGGCGCGGAAGCCGTCTGGCCCTATTTCTACGCCGGCACCATGGGGCTGGTGCAGCGCGGCGGCATCCAGCGGCTGCGTCATGCGAAGGGCTATTCCCGGCAGATCAGCACGGTCTGCGACACGCCGGCCAACATGGGCTGGCTGGCTGGCCACGGCGACATCCGCGGCGCCGACCCGCGCGAGATGGCCGACAGCGACCTGATCGTGAACTGGGGCGGCAACCCGGTGGCGACCCAGGTCAACGTGATGACCCACGTCAGCCGCGCCCGCAAGGGCCGCGGGGCGAAGCTGGTCACCATCGATCCCTACCGGACCGGCACGGCGGAGGTGTCGGACCTGCATCTGATGCTGCGCCCCGGCACCGACGGGGCGCTGGCCTGCGCGGTGATGCATGTGCTGTTCCGCGAGGGGCTGGCCGACCGCGCCTATCTCGACCGCTACGCCGCTGGGGCGGACCGGTTCGAGGCGCATCTCGCCACCCGCACGCCCGAATGGGCGGCGGCGATCACCGGCCTGACGGTGGAGGAGATCGTCGGCTTCGCCCGGCTTTACGGCACGACCAAGCGCAGCTATCTGCGTCTGGGCTACGGGCTTACGCGCGCCCACAACGGCGCGGCTCAGATGCACGCGGTGTCCTGCCTGCCGGTGGTCACCGGCGCCTGGGCGCACAAGGGCGGCGGGGCGCTCTACTGCTCGTCGGGCATCTACAGCATCGACCGCACCCTGTCGGAGGGGCTGGACCGGTTGGACACCACCGTGCGCGGCTTCGACCAGTCGCGCATCGGCGCGGTGCTGACCGGGGAGGACATCGCCAGCGGTCCGCCGATCACCGCCATGCTGATCCAGAACACCAACCCGGCGGCGATCTGTCCGGACAGCGCCCGCGTGCGCCGCGGTTTCCTGCGCGACGACCTGTTCGTGGCGGTGCACGAGCAGTTCATGACCGACACGGCGCAACTGGCCGACATCGTCATCCCCGCCACCACCTTCCTGGAGCATGACGACCTCTACCGCGGCGGTGGGCAGATGCACATCCTGATCGGCCGCAAGGTGATCGAGCCGCAGTTCGAATCGCGCGAGAACCACTGGGTCATTACCGAACTGGCCCGCCGCGTCGGCGCCGAGCATCCGGGCTTCGGCATGAGCGCGCTGGAGATCATCGACTCCATGCTGAAGACCTCAGGCCTGATCGACGCCGCCACCCTGACAGAGCGGCGCTGGATCGATGCCCAGCCGGATTTCGAGACCTCGCATTTCCTGAACGGCTTCGCCTTCCCGGACGGGCGGTTCCGCTTCGCGCCGGATTGGGCGGCGCTCGGCCCCTACGGCGCCGGCCAGTTGCCGGACCTGCCGGACCACATGGCGCCGGGCCGCCCGGCCGATGCGGAGCATCCCTTCCGCCTCGTCACCGCCCCGGCCCGGCAGTTCCTGAACTCCAGCTTCACCGAGACGGTGACCGCCCAGCGCCGCGAAGGCCGTCCCACCGTCCTGATCCATCCGGAGGACGCGGCGGACCTCGCCCTGGCCGAAGGCGACGCCGTGCGCCTCGGCAACGGGCTGGGCAGCGTCGTCGTCCACGCCAAGCCCTTCGCCGGGGTGCCGCGCGGGGTGGTGATCGTGGAGGGCATCTGGCCGAACAGCGCCTTCCTGGAAGGGATCGGGATCAACACCCTGACCTCGCCCGAGCCGATTCCGCCGGCGGGCGGTGCCGCCTTCCACGACACGGCGGTGTGGCTGCGCGCGGCGTGACGTGGCTATGGCCTCCCATCACCGGACATGATCCGTACCATCTGAACAAATCATTTTTCACGATGGCCGGACTGCCCTAGCCTCCCTCCGCGGACCATTGAAAGCGGAGGGCGGCGCGATGCCGGTTTACACCACACTGACCCAGCGCCTGGGCCTGTCCCACCCCATCGTCCAGGCCCCGATGGCCGGGGGTGCCGACACGGCGGACCTCGTCGCCGCGGTGGGCGAGGCGGGTGGCATCGGCTTCATCGGGGCGGCCTATATGACCCCGGACCAGATCGCCGAGCGGGCGGGCGCGATCCGCTCCCGCACTTCCCGCCCCTTCGGGATCAACCTGTTCGCCCCGCTGCCCGCGCCCGAAGCACCGGACGCCGGGAGGATGGACGCGGCGGTCGCGACCATCGCGCGCTACCACGCCGATCTCGGCCTGCCCGCTCCCGGGACACCGGTCCTGGGAGCCGACGGCTTCGCCGCCCAATTGGCGGCGGCGCTGGACTGCGGGGCGGCGGCCTTCAGCTTCACCTTCGGCATCCCGCCCGCCGACGCGCTGGCCGCCATCAAGGCGCGGGGCATGCTCCTGATCGGCACGGCGACCGGCGTCGAGGAAGCCATTGCGCTGGAACGGGCCGGCATGGACGCCGTGATCGCCCAAGGGGCCGAGGCCGGCGGGCACCGCGGCAGTTTCGCTACGGGCTCGGGAGAGGTGGACTTCGCCGCCGGTCTGGTCGGCACCATGGCATTGGTTCCACAGGTGATGGACGCGGTGAACCTGCCCGTGCTGGCATCCGGCGGCATCATGGACGGGCGCGGCATCGCGGCGGCGCTGGCTCTGGGCGCCGCCGGTGTGCAGATGGGAACCGCCTTCCTGACCTGCGCGGAGGCCGGCATCCCCGAGGCGCACAAGCGGGCGATCCTCGACGCCCGCGAGACGCAGACGCGCGTGACCCGCGCCTTCTCGGGCCGCCCGGCGCGCGGGATCGTGAACCGGGTCATGGAGGACATCGCGGACGGCGACGCCCTGCCCTTCCCCCTTCAGAACGCGCTGACCCGCCCGATGCGCACCGCCGCGGCGCAGCAGGGGCGCGCCGAGTTCCTCTCGCTGTGGGCCGGACAGGGCGTCCGTCTCGCACGGCGGCAGACGGCGGCGGAACTGATGGCGCGGCTGGTCGACGAAACCGACGCCGCGGTCCGGCGCCTGACGGGAATCACCTGATGGGCGGCGCTCAACCCGCCACCGTTCCCTCCGCACAAACGCGGTTCCGCCCGCCGCGCTTGGCGGTGTAGAGCGCCTCATCGGCGCGGCGCATCAGGGCCAGCAGATCCTCACCGGGACGGTACTCCGCAGCCCCGACCGACAGGGTGACCGAGCCGTAATTGGCGTTGCGCGACCGGTTGATGATCTGCCGCGACCCCACGGAGGCGCGAAGCTGTTCTGCCAGCTTCACGGCGTTCTGAAGCCCGGTGTGCGGCAGGACGACGCTGAACTCCTCGCCGCCGTAACGGGCGACGGTGTCGCGCCCCTTGACCCCTTCGGTCAGCACCTTGGCGACCAGCTTCAGGACGTGGTCGCCGACGAGATGGCCATGGGTGTCGTTGAAGCGCTTGAAATGGTCGATGTCGACCATCAGCAGGGTCATCGGCATTCCGGTCTGCGCCGCCTCCTCCGCGGCGGAGGCCAGCGCCAGATCGAAGCCACGCCGGTTCGCGATTCCGGTCAACCCGTCGGTCATCGCCTCGCGACGCGCGGAATCCAGGACAACGCGCAACTCGGCCAACTGCTGGCTGGATTCGAGAAGCTGGCTCTGCAGGCGGGTCTGGCGGTCCACGATGGCGGTCGTCTCCGCCGCGATGGCCGCCACCATGGCGCGCAGTTCGGCCAAGCTCATCGGCTGGTCCAGTTCCCCCCGGAAACCGGCCAACGCCTGCCCGTAGCGGTCCGTCTCCGAGCCAACACTGCCCAACTGGTCGAGGATGCGCCCCAAGGCGACGCGCGCCCGCTCCGACGTTTCGCGGATGGCCTGGGCTTCGGCGTCGAGCGTGAAGAAGCGTTTGTACAGTTCGTCGCAATGGCCCTGCGACAGCCTGGCGCCGTCGCGCTGAGCCAGTTCGATGGCGCGCGTCAGGTCCGGGTTCTGCCCGCCAAAATAGGCGTACCAGAGGGTAAAGTTCTCCGGGTTCGGCAAAAGCCCATGGACGGCGATCCGATCCATGGCGCGGCTCGCGAGAATCCGCGCCGTCTCGAAATCCTCTTCGCCCGCCATTGCCGCCGCCTTTCCACTGCTCATAGGGAAAAAAGGCTACCGCAGCGGGAAAGAGGCGGGCAAGCAACTTTCGGGTAAGGTTATTATAATACGGTAAGAGGCAAATTTACTTGCCGTTTCATCAGTTGCACTGTCCCACGGATTTCTCGGCGCACACCGTCGTGCCGTCGATCCAGGTGGCGCCCGACAGATCGGCGTGCCGCAGGTCCGCACCGCCCAGCCGCGCCCCGGTGAAGTCGGCCTTTTGCAGGATGGCGTTCACCAGCTTCGCGTTGCGCAGGTCCGCTTCCTTCAGGGATGCCCCGGTCAGGTCGGCGCGGGTGAAATCGGCCTCGATCAGGCGGGCGCCGTCCAGCTTCACCCCCGGCATGGTGGCGCTGAAGAACTTCGCACGATAGCCGTCGGTCTCCGACAGGTCGGCATCCTTCAGCGTGGCCCGCTGGAAAGTGGCGTCGCGCAGCATCGCCCCGGCAAGTTTCACAGACGACAGATCGCGCCCGTCGAAGTAGCAGCGGCGCCAGTTGACCTTCGGCTGCGCCGGGTCGGTGCATTCGGCCAGAGCGACGGAGGGAACCAGGGCTGTGCCCAGGAAGGTGGCAAGTACCGCGAAGGCGGCGAAAATTGTCGTCTTCATGCGCCAACAGATAGTGTCGCGCATGTCGAATAACAAAGGGTCCGGCGCAACAAAAAGCCGTGGCGGGCAGCGACTTACCGTCACGCCCCCCTCGGGGTCCGCAGCCCGACCGATCGCCCGGCCTGCGGCGGCACGGAAAGCGTGGCGTGCTCCGCCGCGGTCCAGGCCAGCCGTTCCGCAACGTCCGGAGCCAGCGGCACCGAACGGCGTTCCGCCAGATCGACATGGAGCAGAACGAATTCCGCCGTAGCGGCGAGGAAGCCGTCCTCCTCATGGCGCATTTCGTGGAACAGATGCAGCCGTTTGGCGTCCGCGCCCAGGACCAGGGACGTGAAGGTCAGCCCGTCGCCCTCCGTGACCTCGCGGGCGTAGGTCAGGTGCGCCTCCACCGCGAACATCGACCGCCCCTCGCCCTCCGCGTACGCCTTGCCGATCCCGAAATGGTCGAGCACGGCGTCGGTCGCGTGGTCGAAGGCGAGCAGATAGTAGGCCACGTTCATGTGGCCGTTGTAGTCGATCCACTCCGGGCGGACGGTTTCCCGGTGCAGGCAAAGCGGGGTGGGCGAATGGTTCATGCCCTCAAGGATAAGCGATGCCGCTGCGCTTTGGGAACCGGCTTGGATGGTCAGCCGGGCCGGTTCCGACCCTCCTGAAGGCGCCTCCTTCCCCATCGTAACGCAGGAAAGGAGGCGATGCCCCGGTCCAGGCCCCGCATCACACGCTGAAGTATTTCGCCCGCGGGTGGTGCAGGACGATGGCGGACGTGCTCTGCTCCGGGTGGAGCTGGTGCTCGTCGGACATCTCCACGCCGATCCGCCCGGCGTCGAGGAGCTTCAGAAGCTGCTCCTGGTCGGCGAGGTTCGGGCAGGCCGGGTAGCCGAAGCTGTAGCGGCTGCCGCGATAGGCCTGCTGCAGCAGCTTCTCCTTGTCGCGGCTGTCCTCGGCGCCGTAGCCCAGCTCGGCGCGGATGCGGGCGTGAACGTACTCCGCCATCGCCTCGGTCATCTCCACCGACAGGCCGTGCAGGTAGAGATAATCCTGGTAACGGTTCTCGGCGAACCAGTCCCGCGCCACCTCGGCGCAATGCTGGCCCATGGTGACGATCTGCAGGCCCAGCACGTCGCGCTCGCCGTCGTTCACGTCGCGCAGGAAGTCGGCGATGCACTCGCCGTCCTCCTTGGCCTGACGCGGCAAGGTGAAGCGGGCGACCTCGCTGGTCCCGTCCTCGGCGAACAGGATGACGTCGTCGCCGTCGGCCGCCGCCTTCCAGTAGCCGTAGACCGCCTGGGGCCGCAGGATCTCTTCCTTCGCGGCGATCTTAAGGATGCGGTCGAGCACCGGGCGAAGCTCCTTCTTCGCCCACTCCTTGAACTCCTCGAAGGACTTGCCGTCCTTCCGGTAGCCCCACTGGAGCTGATAGAGCATGCGCTCGTTGAGGTAGGTCACCAGCGTCTTCAGCGGCACATGCTCGATGACCTTCGGCCCCCAGAAGGGCGGCGTCGGCACCGGCACGCCCTCGGCCAGACGGGTGCGGCGGGCACGGGCGGCATCCTTGTCCACCGGGCCGACGGTGGCGCTCGTCGCCTGCCCCAGCACACGGCGGCGGTTGACCGCCCGGCCCGCCCGCTTGGCCTGCTGGATGGCGAGCTGCTGGTCGAAGCTGCCGCCCACCACCTGATCCATCAGGGTCAGCCCGTCGAAGGCGTCGCCCGCATAGGCCACGCGGCCCGAGCCGTAGGAGGCCACGCAGTCCGTCTCCACATAGGCGCGGGTCAGGGCGGCGCCACCGAGCAGGACCGGGACCTCCAGCCCTTCACGGGTCATCTCCTCCAGATTCTCGCGCATGACGACGGTGGACTTCACCAGCAGGCCGGACATGCCGACGGCGTCGGCCTTGTGCTCCTTCGCCGCCTGGATGATGGCGCCGATCGGCTGCTTGATTCCCAGATTGACGACCTTGTAGCCGTTGTTGGTCAGGATGATGTCCACCAGGTTCTTGCCGATGTCGTGGACGTCGCCCTTCACGGTGGCCAGCACCATGGTGCCCTTCTGCTGGCCGTCCAGCTTCTCCATGTGCGGCTCCAGCCACGCCACGGCGGCCTTCATGGTCTCCGCGGACTGGAGCACGAACGGAAGCTGCATCTTGCCGGCGCCGAACAGCTCGCCCACCACCTTCATGCCGTCGAGCAGGTAGGTGTTGATGATCTCCAGCGGCGGGTGGGTCTTCATCGCCTCGGCCAGATCGTCCTCCAGCCCGGTGCGGTCGCCGTCGACGATGCGCTCCTTCAGCCGCTCCTCGACCGTCTCGGCGCGGGCCTTCTTCTTGGCGTCCGCGGCCTTGCGGCCCTCGAACAGTGCGATGAAGGCCTGGAGCGGGTCGTACCCTTCCGCACGGCGGTCGAAGATCAGGTCCTCGGCGGTCTTGACCTCCTTCTCGGGGATCAGATGCAGCGGCATGATCTTCGACACATGCACGATGGCGCCGGTCATGCCGCGCTTCACCGCATGGTCGAGGAAGACCGAGTTCAGGACGTGGCGGGCCGCCGCGTTCAGGCCGAAGGAGACGTTGGACAGGCCCAGGATGATCTGGCAGCCCGGCATCTCGCGGCTGATCGCCTCAATGCCCTCCAGCGTCCAGATGGCCAGCTTGCGGTCGTCCTCGTTGCCAGTGGCGATGGTGAAGGTCAGCGGGTCGAACAGCAGGTCGTGGGCCGGCAGGCCGAACTCGTTGACCGCCAAGTCATAGAGGCGCTTGGCGATGGCGAGCTTGCGCTCCGGCGTCTTCGCCATGCCCTCCTCGTCGATGGTCAGCGCGATCACCGCCGCGCCGAACTTCTTGGCGAGCGCGAGACGCTTGCGGGCCGGCTCCTCACCGTCCTCGAAGTTGATCGAGTTGATGATCGCCTTGCCGCCGTAGAGCGCCAGCGCCTTCTCCAGCACGATGTATTCGGTGGAGTCGATGACCAGCGGGGCGGTGACCGAGCCGGCGAAGCGCTGCACGACGGCCTTCATCTCCGCCACCTCGTCGCGCCCGACGAAGGCGGTGCAGACGTCCAGCGTGTGCGAGCCTTCCTTCACCTGCTCGCGCGCCATCTCGACGCAGCCGTCCCAGTCGTTCTTCTCCTGAAGCTCGCGCCACTTCTTGGAGCCGTTGGCGTTGCAGCGCTCGCCGATGGCGAAGAAGGCGTTTTCCTGGCGAAGCGTGACCTGGGAGTAGAGCGAGGCGACCGCGGGCACCCAATGGACCGTGCGGCCCTTCGGGTTCGGGCGGTGCGAGCCGGCCGGGGCCAGCTTGCGCAGCATCTGGTTGGCCGCCGCGATGTGCGGGACGTTGGTGCCGCAGCAACCGCCGACGAGGTTCACCCCGTCCTCGGTCACGAAGCGCTCCAGCCAATGGGCGAAGTCGTCGGCGCGCAGCGGGTAGTGCGTCTTGCCGTCGACCAGTTCCGGCAGGCCGGCGTTCGGCTGCACGGAGACGAGGCCCGGCCAATTCTGGGTCAGCCATTTCACATGCTCGCTCATCTCCAGCGGGCCGGTGGCGCAGTTCAACCCGATCAGCGGCACGTCCAAAGACTGGATCACGGTGGCCGCCGCAGCGATGTCGGTGCCGACCAGCAGCGTGCCCGTGGTTTCCACCGTCACCTGGACGAAGACCGGCGTGTCCGACCCGGCCTCGGCGCGGGCGCGCTTGATGCCGTTGACGGCGGCCTTGATCTGCAGCGGGTCCTGGCAGGTCTCGACCAGGATGGCGTCGGCGCCGCCGGCGATCAGTCCGGCCGCCTGGACGAAGAAGCTGTCCTCAAGGTCCTGATAGGGGATGTGCCCCAGGCTGGGCAGCTTGGTGCCCGGCCCGACCGAGCCGATCACGAAGCGCGGCTGCCCGTCCGTGAAGGTTTCCGCCGCCTCGCGCGCCAGCTCGACCGCGCGCTGGTTGATCTCGAACGCCTTCTCGGAGATGCCGAACTCGCCCAGCGTCACCGGGGAGGCGCCGAAGGTGTCCGTCTCCACCATGTCCGCGCCGGCCTCGAAATAGCCGCGGTGGATCTCCCGCACGATGTCCGGGCGCGAGAGCGGCAGGATGTCGGTGCAGTTCTCGTGCCCCCAGTAGTCCTTCTCCACATCGAGGTCGAGCGCCTGGATGCGGCTGCCGAACCCGCCGTCGCAGAGCAGGACGCGGTCGCGGAGAGTGTCGAGAATGTGCGGCATGGGAAGGGTCTGGTCCGTTTCGGAAGGAAGGTCGGGCGGAAAGTCAGGGAATCAGCGTCTCAGTCGAGATCATGGCGGTTCACCGGCCACCAGCCTTCGTCAAGAAGCTGTTCAAGTCCGTAAGGGCATTCGGAAGGAAGGGCCTGTTCGTCGACGCGATCCTGTCCGAGCCCGTCGGTGGCAAAGCCGCGTCCACGGCGGAATGCGGACGGAAAATCGACATGCCCCTTCAGGCTGGGACTGTCGGCAAGCGCATCGACGGCCGCCGCACGCTGTTCGCGTACGGACTTCCGCCAACCGCTGCGCGGGTCGGAAGCCGGAGAGAATTCCAGTTTCAGAAGATGCTCGATGATACGGGCAAGGTGGCTGTTGATCGCGCGCCGGTCGTTCCTGCCCATATCCTCGATTTCCTCCGCCACATGGCCCCAGTCGATGGGCGTGTTGAGGTGTTCGCGGGCGGCTTCGCGCAGCAGACGGGCCTGCTCCTGGGTCCAGGCGTAGAAATCGTCGTCATACCCGATCCGGCTGTCCATGGCCCTTCCTCCGCGACCGCGATCATCCGCAACACCCTAGCACAGGGAGGCAGTCAGGAAACCGCCGGCTGCTTCGCCTTCACGCCCAGCATCCGGCAGATGGCCACCGTCAGGTCCGAGCGGTTCAGGGTGTAGAAATGGAACTCCTTGATGCCCTGGGCCTGGAGCGCCTGGCACTGCTCCGCCGCCATGGTCGCGGCGACGAGCTGGCGGGTCTCCGGATCGGAATCCAGCCCTTCGAAGGTTTCGGCAAAGCGTTGGGGCATCGCCGCCCCGCACTTGCCGGCGAACTCCACCGCGCGGGCGAAGTTGGTGATCGGCAGGATGCCGGGCACGATCGGCACGGTGATGCCGGCGGCGGCGCAACGATCGAGGAAGCGGAAATAGGCGTCGTTGTCGAAGAAGAACTGGGTGATCGCCCGCGTCGCCCCGGCGTCCACCTTGCGCTTCAGGTTGTCCAGGTCGAACTGCGCGCTCGGCGCCTCCGGATGGCACTCCGGATAGGCGGCGACGGAGATCTCGAAGTCGGCAACCTTCTTCATCCCGGCCACCAGATCGGCGGCGTAGGCATACCCGCCGGGATGCGGGACGTAGCGCCCGCCGACCCCGCCCTCGGTCTCCGGCGGATCGCCGCGCAGGGCCACGAGATGGCGGATTCCGGCGTCCCAATAGGTGCGGGCGATGGCGTCGATCTCCTCGCGCGTCGCACCCACGCAGGTGAAGTGGGCGGCGGCGGGGATGCCCGTCTCCTTCTGGATGCGCGTCACCGTGTTGTGCGTGCGTTCGCGCGTCGAGCCGCCGGCCCCGTAGGTCACCGAGACGAAGGAGGGGCTGAGCGGGGCAAGGCGTTGGATCGCCTGCCACAGGCTCTGTTCCATCTTCTCCGTCTTGGGCGGGAAGAATTCGAAGCTGACCGACGGGATGCCGGACGTCATGACTGGGCTCCGCTGATGGAGAGGATGGAGGGGTCGGCCGGGGATGCGCCCTTCGCGGCGCGCACCGCCGGCCAGATGGATACGGTAAGCGGTTCGCCCGGCAGATGCACCACGGCACCGCACTCCAGACCGCATTGGCGGCACCAGCCGGTGACCTCGGCGTTGGAGAAGCCCAGCCGGCGGTGCGCGTGCTCCGCCCGCAGGGATTCCAGGGCGTGGGGAGCGAAATCGACCAGCAGCAGCAGGCCGCCGGGCCGCAGCACCCGCGCCGCCTCGGCCAGAAGATCGGCCGGCGCCTCCGCGAAATGCAGCACCTGATGGACGACCGCCGCGTCGAAGGAGCCGGACGGAAAGGGAAGCTGGTACATGTCCGCCTGCCGGACATGGCAGTGGCGTAGCGCCGTGTCCTCCAGCTTGGTGCGGGCGATGGACAGCATTTCACGCGACTGGTCGACCCCCACGGCGCGCCGGGCGCGCGGCCCCAGAACCTCCAGCATGCGGCCCGTGCCGGTGCCGATGTCCAGGAGATCCCCGATCCCGTCGGCGGGGATCAGGCGCATCAGCGCCTCCTCCACTTCGCGTTCCGGGACGTGGAGGGAGCGGATTTCATGCCAGCGGGCGGCGTTCTCGCGGAAGTAGCTGGCCGCCGCCTCGGAGCGGGCGCGCTTGATCGCCTCCAGCCGCTCCAGATCCAGCGTCATGGTCGGATCGTCGGACGGGATCGCGTCCACCAGCACCCGCGCCAACTCCGCCGAGGCGCCGCGCTCCGTCAGCCGGTAGAAGGCGAAGGTGCCCTCCCGGAAACGGTCGAGAAGACCGGCGTCGCACAGCAGCTTCAGATGGCGGGACACCCGCGGTTGGCTCTGCCCCAGGATCTGGGTCAGTTCGGTCACCGTCAGCTCGCCATGAGCGCACAGCGCCAGCAGCCGAAGCCGCGTGGTCTCCGCCGCCGCCTTCAATGTCGCAAGCAGTTCGTCCATGACCGCCGACACCGTCCCGAATCGCCCCGAAGGGCCGGCCGGCCACCACGGCCCGCCATGCGGGATACAGATATAAAGATATCTTTATGCAGCGTAAACACGTTTTCACCGGTCACCCTTCCAATCGGGCGGCACCGGCTGACGGGGCACCCGGTCGGCACGCGAAGGGCGCGGCAATCCTACCACATAGGGCGGTATCCGTATGGTGACCTCGCGTGGCACGCTGGTCAAAAGGCGGCGCCTGTGTTAGGCACGGAACAAAGGGATCGCACGGATTTTCCGGGCGATGTCCTGTCCGGCAGCGCCTGTTGCCGCCCGGCGAGGGGACGAACCCTTCGGACGTGGCGCGATGGGGCCGCGGAATCGGATGCCCCGCCCAAAGTCGTGTCCCCAGAAAGAGCCGTCGCCGATGAAGCTGGCCAACCTCTCCCGCTCCCTTCTTCGCTCGGCCGCCGTAGCCGTCGTCGCCTTCGGCATGGCGGGCTGCGCAACCGCGCCCGGCAGCAACGAAGCCGATGTCACGGTCAGCGATCCCCTGGAGATTCCCAACCGATTTGTCTTCGCCGTCAACGAGACCGCGGACATCCTGCTGATCCGCCCGGCGACGGAAGTGTATGTGGGCGTCGTCCCCGACCCGCTGCGCCAGGCGGTGCACAACTTCATCCAGAACCTGCTCGGCCCGCTCTACATCGCCAACAACCTGCTGCAGGGTGATTTCGAGGGCGCCCAGGTCGCCACCGGCCGGTTCATGACCAACACCATCCTCGGCATCGGCGGCCTCGCCGACGTGGCGACGGAGGCCGGGATCGGCGACCGTCCGGAGGATTTCGGCCAGACGCTGGGCGTCTGGGGTGTCGGACCCGGCCCCTACGTGGTGTTGCCGTTCCTCGGCCCGTCGAACGTCCGCGACACGCTGGGCTATGGCGTCGACACGCTGGCCGACCCGTTCCGCATCGGCACCAACGCCGCCGGGGCGGACAACGCGATGTATGGGCGGACCGCCGCCGCAGGCCTGGACCGCCGCTCGCAGCTCCTGCGCGAGATCGACGACCTGCGCAAGAACTCGCTGGACTTCTACGCGACGGCCCGCAGCCTCTACGCGCAGCAGCGCCGCGCCGCGATCGCCAACGACATCGCGCCGGCGACGCCGGAATTCCCCGATTTCGACGAACCCGCCAAGAAATAAAGGAGGAGGCCTGCCGCGGCACGACCGTCCGCGCTCGATCCCTTGTCCGATTGAGTGTTGACAAAGCCCCCGCGGCAGCCACTTTTGCCTTGCCATGCTGACACGTCGCCTGTTTCTCGTGTGCGCGGCCCTGCTCGCGGTGAGCAGCTGGGCCGCCCGTCCCGCCGCCGCGCAATCGGCTGATCCGGGCGCGACCGCGTTCATCCAATCGCTGGGGAACGAGGCCGTCGCCACCTTCTCGAACAAGAGCCTGTCGCGCGAGCAGGCGGTACAGCGCTTCCGCGGCCTGCTCTATCAGGGCTTCGACGTGGCCTACATCGGGCGTTGGGTGCTGGGCCGCTATTGGAACTCCGCCACGCCGCAGCAGCACGACGAATACCAGAAGCTGTTCGAACGGCTGATCGTCAACACCTACGCAGACCGCTTCGTCGAGTATTCGGGCGAGACCTTCCGCATCACCGGGTCCCGCGTCGAAGGCGAGGCGGACACCATGGTCAGCACCCAGATCGTCCGCCCCAACGGCCCGCCGGTGAATGTGGACTGGCGCGTGCGCAAGCGCGACACCGCCTACAAGATCATCGACGTGGTGGTCGAGGGTGTGAGCATGGGCGTGACCCAGCGCCAGGAGTTCGCCTCCGTCATCGGTCAGAACGGCGGGCGGGTTGAGGGGCTGCTCCAGGCGCTCCGCCAGAAGGTTGGCAGCGCCGGCTGATCCTTCGCTCCGTGCAACCGGGCCATCTCACGGGCCGCCTTCGGGCGGCCCTTTTTCATGCCTGCTTTTATGGCCCTTTTTCCTGATGGTCCAAACGGCGATTCCGTGACGAACACCGCCGGAAGGGGTATGGTCGCGCCCGAAGCCTCTCTTGTGTGTTGCAGCAGCGGGCGCCCCATCCGATGGCTGACCGGACTCCGAACGAGATCGAAGAGATCAAGGCGATCATCCTCGCCCACCAGACGTGGCTGACGCGCCGCGGCGGGCGGCGGGCCGACCTCAGCTTCCGCGATCTTTCGAATCTCAACCTCGACCGGGTGAACCTGAACGGGGCGAAGCTGGCAGGCGCCAATCTGGTCGGTGCCCGTCTCATCCGGGCCGACCTCTCGCAGGCCGACCTGTTCGGCGCCGACATGGAGGGGGCGAACCTGACCGCCTCGACGCTGATCGGGGCGGATCTGCGCGGCGCCAACCTGCACCGGGCCATCCTGACCGACGCCAACCTGCGCGGCGCCGACTTCCGCGCCGGGTCGCTGATGAGCGGAACGGACGACAAACCACGCAGCGACGGCGTCACCCGCCTGACCGAGGCAAAGATGGAGCGCTCCATCCTGGCCGGCGCGAACTTCACCGGCTGCGACCTCAGCGGGGCGGACCTGAACGACGCCGATCTGACGGGCGCCGACATGACCGCGGCCGTTCTGGTCGGCGCCGATTTCTGGGGAGCCACGCTGGACGGCGTGACCTTCGACGGCACGACCATCGACGAGGCGACGCTCGACCGCAACTACCTGCCCGCCTCCCTTCCCAAGAACGCCATCGTCAGGCCGGTCTACAAGCCGATGCCGTCGGGCGCCTTCCTGGAAGCCGTCGCCGAGCATGAGCGGTGGGTGAACAGCCAGGGGGCGGAAGGCCGCCATCTCGATCTCGACCTCGTGTCGGTGATCGGGGCCGACCTGACCGGCCGCGTGCTCGCCGCGGCGCGGCTGCGCCGCTGCCGCCTGATGGGCGTGCGGCTGCGCAAGGCCAGCTTGGAGATGGCCGACCTCTCCTACACCGAGATGATCGGGGCAGATCTGACGGAGGCCTGCCTGAACGGCACCAACCTGCGCCGCGCCGGGCTGTCCCGCGCCGTCCTGGCCCGCGCCGACGCCCGCCCGGCCCGGCTTTCCGGAGACCGTCCCTGGCCGACCAACTTCGACGGTGCCAACCTGACCGGCGCCGACCTGCGCGACGCACGGATGGAGGATGCGGTGCTGCGCTCCGCCAAGCTGGGCGGGGCGAAGCTTGACGGCACGGGAATCACGGTGACGGTGGACACCGCGCCACCGCCGCTGCCAGCGCCGGAGGAACGGCGGGCGCAGAAGCGCTACGCTCACCCCTGCCTGGTTGTTCAGACCGACCGTGGCGCCCATTCCTCCCGCAACTGGTCGATCGGCGGTGTCAGTTTCTACGCTCCGGACGATCTGTTCGAGGAGGGCGAGACGATCGAGGGCCGCCTGTCCATCACCGGGCGGGACGACATCATGGCCACCGCGCGGATGGTCGTGGTGCACAAGGGCGCGGGTAAAGGCCAAGTGTCCGTGCGCTTCCACCAGTATGGCGACGATCTCAAGCAGCTCTTGAAGACCGCCTTCCTGGAGCATCAGAAGCTGGAAGGGTAACGGAAGAAGGCTCCCCCTCCCGGGTGGGGAGAGGGAGCCAGCCGGAGCCGCCGCTCAGGAACGGACCAGCGGCTTGTACTTGATGCGGTGCGGGTTCACCGCATCCTCGCCCAGACGGCGTTTCTTGTCGGCTTCGTAGGCTTCGAAGTTGCCCTCGAACCACTCCACGTGGCTGTCGCCCTCGAAGGCCAGGATGTGGGTGGCAAGGCGGTCGAGGAACCAGCGATCGTGGCTGATGACCACGGCGCAGCCGGCGAAATTCTCCAACGCCTCTTCCAGGGCGCGCAGCGTGTCGACGTCCAGATCGTTGGTCGGTTCGTCGAGCAGCAGCACGTTGGCGCCGGACTTCAGCATCTTGGCGAGGTGGACGCGGTTGCGCTCACCGCCGGAGAGCTGGCCGACCTTCTTCTGCTGGTCCGGACCGCGGAAGTTGAAGGACGAGACGTAGGCGCGGCTGGGCATCGACTTCTTGCCGAGGTCGATGATGTCCAGCCCGTCGGAGATTTCCTCCCACACGGTCTTGTTCGGATTCAGCGAATCGCGGCTCTGGTCGACATAGCCCAGCTTCACCGTCTCGCCGACGCGGAAGGTGCCGGCGTCCGGCCCGTCCTGCTCGGTGATCATGCGGAACAGGGTGGTCTTGCCGGCGCCGTTCGGGCCGATCACACCGACGATGCCGCCCGGCGGCAGGCGGAAGGACAGGCCGTCGATCAGCAGACGGTCGCCGAAGCCCTTGTTGATGCTCTCGGCCTCGATGACGACGTTGCCCAGGCGCGGCGGCGTCGGGATGACGATGCGGGCCTCGCCCGTCGCTTCCTTGCCGCTCTCGGCCAGCAAGGTCTCGTAGGCGGAGATGCGGGCCTTGCTCTTGGCCTGACGGGCGCGCGGGGACTGCCGGATCCATTCCAGCTCGGTGGCGAGCTGCTTCTGGCGGGCCTCCTCGGCGCGGCCTTCCTGCTCCAGGCGCTTCTGCTTCTGCTCCAGCCAGGAGGAGTAGTTGCCCTCCCACGGAATGCCCGACCCACGGTCGAGTTCGAGGATCCAGCCGGTCACGTTGTCGAGGAAGTAGCGGTCGTGGGTGACCAGGACGACGGTGCCCTTGTAGTCCTCCAGGTGCTTCTGCAGCCACGCCACGGACTCGGCGTCCAGATGGTTGGTCGGCTCGTCGAGCAGCAGCAGGTCGGGCTTCTCCAGGAGCAGCTTGCACAGCGCGACGCGGCGGCGCTCACCGCCGGACAGCTTGGTCACGTCGGAATCGCCCGGCGGGCAGCGCAGAGCGTCCATGGCGATCTCGACCGTGCGGTCGATGTCCCAGGCGTCGGCCGCGTCGATCTTCTCCTGAAGCTCGGCCTGCTCGGCCATCAACGCGTCGAAGTCGGCGTCCGGGTCGCCCATCGCTTCCGACACGGCGTTGAAGCGGTCCAGCAGGCCCTTGGTCTCGGCCAGGGCCTCCAGGACGTTCTCCTGCACCGTCTTCGTCGGGTCGAGCTGCGGCTCCTGCGACAGGTAGCCGACCTTGGCGCCCTGCGCGGCCCAGGCCTCGCCCGAATAATCCTTGTCCAGGCCGGCCATGATCTTCATCAGGGTCGACTTACCGGCGCCGTTGACGCCGAGGACGCCGATCTTCACGCCGGGCAGGAAGGACAGCCAGATGTTGTCCAGAACCTTCTTGCCGCCGGGGTAGACCTTGGACAGGCCCTTCATCACATAGACATATTGATAGGACGCCATGCGCCGCTCCGACCCTTCTGCACAAAAAGGAAAAATCCAGGACGCCACCCGCGGCGCCACTTCGCTCGCTCAGGGTTTTAGCGCATAAGGACGCGGCATGAAACGGCGAAGGAGGGAAGCCGGGTGGTCGAGATTTATGTGGATGCCGATGCCTGCCCGGTAAAGTCGGAAATTTACCGGGTGGCCGGGCGCAACGGAATCAAGGTCTGGATCGTCAGCAATGGCCCGCTCCGCCTGCCCAACGAGTGCCTGTCGGAACTGGTCGTCGTCGGGGCGGAGTTCGACGCCGCCGACAACTGGATCGCCGAGCACGCGACCGAGGCCGATATCGTGGTCACCGCCGACATCCAGCTCGCCGACCGCTGCGTCAAGAAACGCGCCGTGGTGATCGGCCCGACCGGCCGCCCCTTCACCGACGACAGCATCGGCTCGGCCATCGCCACCCGCGCGCTGATGCAGGATCTGCGCGACATGGGCGTGGTCAGCGGCGGCAACAAGCCGATGAGCCAGCAGGACAAGTCGAAGTTCCTGCAGACGCTCGATCAGGCGGTGCAGGCGCTGAAGGCCGGGCGGCGGCCGAAATGGCGGTAAGGCGTCACTCGGGCAAAGTTCAATCGGCCAGGATTCACTCGTGCAGGATTCACTCGGGCAGCGCGCCGGCCTGACCGGCGGCGAAGGCGCGCGCCTGCCCGTGCGTGGCGATCCCCCGCTGGTCCAGCCGCGTCAGCAAACCCGCGGCCAGCTCCGCCTCGACCAGGGCGGGGGCGAAGGGACCCATGCGGCGGTCGGTGGCGATGCCGAAGGCGGCGGCCAGTTGCTCCAGCGAGGCCTCCTCCAGCGCCGGATCGAGCGCCGCGGCGAGCCGCGCGAGGTCGAGCGTCGGCGGCGCCTCCGGCTCCGGCAGGCCGGCGTCGCGGCAGGCGCGGGCCAGCGTGCCGAGCGCCGTGTCCACTCCCCAGCCGACCACCGCGCAGCCGCGCAGGGCGTCGGCGATCACTGGCCAAGCCGCGGCGAAGGGGCGCGCGCCTTCCACCATCGCCGCGGTCACGCCGTGGAGCGCGGTGCCCTCCGCCGGGATCGGCGCGCCGGGATCGATGAACAGCTCCAGCGACAGGCTGCGGAAGACGCGCGGCCCGACCATCCGCACCGTCCCAACCGCGACGATCAGCCCCTCCTCCGGGCGCCCGGTAGCAGTGGCGACCCACAGGCTGACCATGGGCAGGGCCAGCAGCGGATCCTCGTCGCCGAGATGGGCGGGACGGGCGTTCGGACGCAGCAGCCGCCGCTCGCCGGACAACAGCGGCTGCGCCTCACCCGCCTTCGCCGGGAAGACCAGGGCGATGCCCGACTGGAGCCCGAGATCCTTGACGCGGACCGGCACCTCGCCGCCCTGGGCGCGGCGCAGCAGGGCGGAGACCATCTGGCCGTCCTCGCGCGCCCGCTCGATGGCACGGAACAGCTCGGGGCGCGACAGGTGGTCGTAGATGTCGGCCCCCGCCGCCAGCCCCAGATGAGCCGAGGCCGCGGGATTCAGCGTGTCGATCCGCCCGAAATCATCGAGCACCACCACCGGCTCCTCCAGCGCGGCGATCACGCCGGCCAGCCGCTCGCCGGGGCGATGCTCGCCGTGACGGCCATGGCGCAGCGCCTCCGCCGCCGCGCGGGCGAGGTCGCCGGCCTCGTCCTCCTTCGCATCGGTGGCAAGGGAGGACGCGCTGCGCCCGCGCCATGTCGACAGGGTCTCGCGCAGCCGCCCCAGATCGCGGAAATGGCGGTTCAGCCGGGCAAAGGCCATCCACAGCGCCAGCACGCCGAGCCCGACCGCCCCCATGTCCAACAAGGAACGCTCAGGATCGGCGACGGCCAGCCGCCCGATCTCCACCCCCAGGAAGGCGAGCGCCATGCCCGCCACCGCAAAGCCCAGCACCGCCGAACGCCACGCCCCGCCCCGCATCGGGCCGCCTCCACACACCGTACGAATGGCGCGACTGTAACGCTCCCGGGTGCCGGCGGAAAGGGAGCGGGCGGGTCAGCCCTCCCGCTCCCGCCCTGCTAATCCGCGGCGAAGCAGTAGAGCAGCCCCGCGCCGCCCGTGCTCTTCAGGGCATCCTGGCTGCAACCGCCCCGCGTCAGGTGGGAACTGTTCCAGGATTTGGCCGACGGATCGTCGCCGAGCCCGATGCGGTCGTGATGGCCGACCATGGCGGCGCCCTCCATCCCGCTGCGGGTCCAGTTGCCGCAGGTCCGGTCCTCCGCACCGTCGAAGGCCCGACCGTCCGGCTGGCTGCCGGTCAGAATATCGTGGGTGTTCGGGGTGTCGCCTCGGCCTTTGACCGTTTCGCCGGTTTCGGTCAACCCGGTCTGCTTGGTCAGGCCGTTGGTGGCGTGCAGATCCTCCACATTGCGGGCGATCACCTGCCCCTTGGCGTTCTGCCAGGGGCCGGCTCCGATGCGGTCGCGGGCGTTCACCGCGGGCCGGCCGTCCGCCGCCTGGGTGGACAGATAGGCCTTCCAGTCGCGGCTCCCCGCCCCGACGGCCTGCGCCAACTGCCGGCAATGGCGGTCCGCGCCCTCCAGCCCACCGAAGTCGGCGCCCTTTCCCGATCCGACGCTGGTGACGAAAAAGCTCATGCCCGTGGAGCCCCCGGATGTCTGCGCCGGCGCCGGTGCCGCCGTCAGCAGAACCGCCGCCGAAATCGCAGCGCCGATACCAGCCCCAAAGATGGTGCGGACCATGGATGCCCTCCCCTGCCTTATTGTTCAGACGATGGTGGTTCGTGGACGCCGGGGCGAACGGCTTTATTCCCGCATCCTTTCGGCGCATCACCCAGCCGCATGGCCGATCCTTCTTTTTTCCCCTTCCGGTGCAGCACGAAATCCTTATCGTCCCTGGCGGCTCCCTCACGCTGGCGCAGTCGCAAGATTTAATACGAATTTCGAACCACTTTATTCCCATAACAATAAAAAGGTTTGCGGAACTCATAATAATAATGAGAGAAAACGCGAACAAACACACGCCCTCGTTATCACGCTTTTAAACATTCAAAGACTTATTCGAACGCTGTTAATCGCTCATTAAGGCAAATCCGGCAGATTTGATCTTGCGTTCTCCTTCACATTTTTGGGTCCGGCGATGGTGATGGTCTACCACCCTTACGCGCTCCAGCATCGGCAGGAACGGCGCTCCGGGCGCAAGCTTGCTCTGGCCTTGATCGTCGCCCTCGGCCTCCCCCTGGCGGTGGGCGCCGGCTACACGCTGGAGACGGTGCGCGGCTACGCGGTGCAGGCCCGTCTGGCGCAGGCGGTGGACGCGGCGGCCCTGGCCGGCGGACGAGTGATGTTCGACGACCAGCGCGACGGCCACATCCGCACCTTCTTCGACAACGCCTTTTCCAAGAGCTTCCTGGGCGCCCACACCGCGGTGCTGAGGATCGAGGACGACACGAACAGCGGCGTGCTGACCGTGCGCGGTCGGGCAACCGTCAAGGCGCTGTTCACTCGCGTCCTGGGCGGCAGCGATCTGGTCGTGGAGGCGCAGTCGGTCGTCCGCCGCAACGTCCGTGGCCGCAAGGGGGCTTAAACCCCTCGAAGGGAGCGCCTCGGCGCCGTCGGATGGACAGCCACCACGGCGCCGCGCGCCCGCCCGAAATTTTTAAGGCATCGGGAAGCTTTGCGCTGATACGATGCGGGATCAGGTTCACCGACAACCCGCCGCGCTCCCGTGTCCAGCATCCTGTCCCTATCATCGCCGTCGAACGCGCAGTCCCCGTCCGGGATGGGTCGGCTTCGTCAGATGCTGGCCAGCGAGGCCATTGCGGTGCAGCCGATCCGGCGCGTGCCGGGGGAGCCGGAACGCCGAAGATCCGACGATGTTTCGGCCACCGACGATGCGCTGAAAAGCGGAAACCGGACGGAATTGGGCGGAGCGGAAGGCAACCGCGCCCGCCGCTCCGGTTCCCCATCCCGATTTGCTCTGGACGACGCGGAGGGTGGCGACCGACCGGTCACCGGCGCGTCGCCGCGCCTGAGCGCGACGCCGAACGCCGGATTCATCGCGCAGAGCATCCATCAGGACGCCATGGGCAGCGGCCTGCACATCGAACCCTGGTCCGCCGCCATCACCGCCTACCGCAAGGCCGACGCCGCGGCCTATGCGGCCGGGACGTCGGCGGGAATGTCCGTCTAGACGGCGGACCGTTCCCCATCGCTTAGGACCCCATCGCTTACGATGAAGAATCCTCGCCGTAGATCTGCTCCTGCTGGTAGGCGGTCAGGCCCACGCGCTGGATCAGGTCGAGCTGGGTTTCCAGCCAGTCGATGTGCTCTTCGGTGTCCTCCAGAATCTCCCGGAAGATCTCGCGGCTCTGATAGTCGCGCACCGCGTCGCAGTCGGCGATGGCTTCCAGCAGATTGCCCCGGTTGTGGCTCTCGATGCCCAGGTCGGCGGTGAACATCTCCGGCAGGTCCTCGCCGATCTTCAGCTTGTGCAGGTCCTGAAGGTTGGGAAGCCCTTCCAGGAACAGGATGCGCTCGATCAGCTTGTCGGCGTGCTTCATCTCGCCGATGGATTCCTCGTAGACCTTGCCCGCCAGCCGGTGCAGGCCCCAGTTCTTCAACATGCGGGCGTGCAGGAAATACTGGTTGATGGCGGTCAGCTCGTTCGTCAGAATCGTGTTGAGGTGCCGGATAACCTTCGGATCACCTTTCATCTACCCCTCCGTCTTGATTGGCCACGCGGGATCGCGCGCGGCGCGCTGTTCTTTTGCCCGACGACTGCCGCCAAGTGTAAGCCAATAGCGCAGGATCGCAATCGGCTTCCGGTTCGGCTGGCTTCAGGACCGCTCGCCGCGGACCGCCTCGGCCAGCCGGCGCAATCCCTCGTTCTCGGCCATCGCCTCGACCGGCACGCCCAGGCGGCGGCGCCAGTTGGGGTGCTGGTCCACGGTGCCTGGCAGGTTCGGCTGCTCCACCTCGCCCAGCGCATCCTCGATCTGCACCATGGCGATGCGGCCCGGCGAGCGGGCGAGGTAGCGGTGAACCGCTTCCATCAGCTCGCGCGAGAAGGGTTGCGAACCCTCATTGTTCGGGTAGCGGACCGGGCGCAACCCTTCCCGCTCCAGCGCCTGAAGCATCCACCAGCGGTCCACGCCGCGGTCCCAGATGTCCTTGTTCCGTGCCGCCTCGTCGGGATAGAGGTCCAGTTTGGCGCGCCAGTCGAGATCGCGGTTGGTCCAGAAGCCCTTGAAGGTGGCGAGGTCGTGGGTGGTCACCGTGACCATGGCTCCCGCGGGATACTCCTGCGGCGCCTTGAACCCGCCGTCGGCGCTGCGCTCGAAATACAGCACGCGGTAGCTGAGGATGCCGGCCCGCTCCAGCGCCGGGCGGAAGCCCTCCGGCACGGTGCCGAGATCCTCGCCGATGACGATGCAGCCATTGCGGCGGCTTTCCAGAGCGATGATCCGCAGCAGGTCCTCGAACGGGTATTCGACATAGGCGCCGTCGCTGCCGTCCGCAGGAATCCAGAACAGGTGCTGCAGGGCCATCACATGGTCGATGCGCAGCGCCCCGGCGTGGCGCATGTTGGCGCGCAGCATGGCGATGAAGCTGCCATAGGCCGATTCGCGCAAGCCCACCGGCGACAGCGGGGCGAGGCCCCAGTTCTGCCCCTTCATGTTGAACTGGTCCGGCGGCGCGCCGACGTTGGCCCCCTGCACCAGGATGTCTGAATCCCCCCAGGCCGCCGCCCCGCCGGGATGCGCCGCCACGGCGAGGTCGCGGTAGAAGCCGATGGGCAGCCCGGCCCGCCGCCCGCGCTCCGCCGCCGTGCCCAGCTGGCGGTCGGCCTCCCATTGCAGATACTGGAAGAACTCCACCCGCTCGGCCTGCTCGGCGGCGAAGGCCTGGACCTCGGGGCTGTCCGGCTTCTGGAAGGCCGGTGGCCAGCTCCGCCACATCCACTGGGACGGGTCGCGGCGGTAGAAATGCTCGTGCAGCGCCTCGAACACGGCGTGGCGGCGCAGCGGCTCGCCCATCTCGCGCCGGAACGTCTCGAACGCCTCGCGCCGCGCGTCGCTCTCGCCGAGCGCGCGGAAGGTGGCGTGCAACGCCTCCAGAACCGGCATTTTCAGGGCGGAGACGGCGGGATAGTCCACCAACTCCGTCGCCCGCGCGGCGGCCAGCCGCTGCCGGAACTCCTCCGACGCGACGAGGGCCTGCGCCTGCGGCGTGGCCGCCAGCTCGGGCACCCGCTCCACGTCGATGTAGAGGCTGTTGAGGAAGGTCCGGCTGCTTGGCGAATAGGGGCCGATGTGGTTGGGGTCGGCCGGGAACAGCGCGTGCAGCGGATTGAGCCCGACCAGCCCGGCGCCGAGCCCCGCCGCCGTCTCGGCGAAGCGCCCCAGATCGTCGAAGTCGCCGATGCCCCAGTCGTCGCCGCTCTTCAGCGAGTAGAGCTGCAGCCCGATCCCCCAGGTCCGCCCGCCGGGGACCACATCCTCCACCGTCAGGCAGCGCTGCGGGGCGACGATCAGCACCGTGCCGCCCTCCAAAGTCCCGCCCATGCCCTGGGGCCGGATCACCACCGACAGCCGGTGATAGCCGAGCGGCAGGGTCGGTGGCAGGCGTGTCGAGACCGTTCGCCGCTCGTAGGCCACGCCGTCGAGCACGCGCTGTTCGGCCAGCGGCAGGTTGCCGACGCGCAGCGACGCGCGGTGGGCGAGTCCGCCCTCCTCGGTCAACGTCCAGGTCAGCTGCGCGTCCTCCAGCCCGGCCGGAACGGCCAGCGCGAGGCTGAGCGGCGCGCCCTCGTCGATCACCAGGACGGGGGGCAGCATCCGCCGCCACGACCGGTCCTCCACCGCATGCAGGCTCGCCGTCAGTTCCTCGCCGGTGCCGGCGGGGTAGCCCATGGCGGCGGACAAGGCCCGCTTCGTCGCGTCGGAGGTCTCGCGCCGGTTGCCCCAGATGTCATGGTAGAAGGGCTCGATGCCAAGCCGTTCGGCAAGCCGGTCGAGATCGCTCATTCAGGGGTCCCCGCGTTTGTCGGTCGTGGCGTCTTGGTGGCGTCATTCTGGCCGCAACGGCCTGCGCGCGAGCATTGCGCGTCGGGCCAATTCCGTCCAGCCCCGAACATTCGAATTTTCACATTGACCGCAACGCTTTCGCGCACGGCGACGGGGCAAGGGTGACAACGCGCCGCAACCCTGGATGATCCGGCCTTCTTCAGCGGCTCACCGTTTGCGGGATCACGAGCCGACCGCCTCTTTCGCGGCATCGCCATTCGCCGCGGGCACGATTGTGGCGGCCCGCGCGGCCTCCGCCTTGGCCTGCGCCATCTGCTCCAGGCGGGAGCGGTAGCCGGCCACGGCGACCGACACCTCCGCCATCATCGCATCGAGCGGACGGGCCGCATCCACCGCCTGCATCAGGTCGCGGGCGAGCGCGCGGACGCGCTCCAACTCTTCCGCCGCGACAGCACCCGATTCGGTCTGAAGGCGCAAGCGTTCCGCCATCATCTTCAGGGACTTGGCCACAGACTCCGCCGCCCCCGGCTCACTCAGATCGTCGAGGCGGCGCAGCAGGTCGTCGAGGAAAGCCGGGACGCGGGCCAGATGCTCCACCGCCATACGCTCCGGCGGGCGGCCAGCCAGGCCGGTGGCGGCGAACTCGATCAGGAAGGCGACCTGGACGCTGATGCGCAGCAGCTTCTGCTCGTTGACGAAGTGGTTGGCCTCGGCCATGAGCTGCCGGGCGTTGATGTGCGCCCAGCGGTTGGTCGCCTTCAGCCGCAGCGTGTTCGGCGCGTCGAGCAGCGGCACCTGGGCGCCCTCGCGCGGCGACTTGCGCCGGTCGGGGCCGGTGTAGTCGGCGGTCACCACGAACTTCTTGCGCGATTCGATCAGGGCGGCCAGCCGCTCCTGCACCTGCTTGGGGGAAACCGGTTTCACCAGCAGATCGTCGGCTCCGCTGTTGGTGACGCGCATGACCAGAAGCGGCGTCGGCTGCCACGTCGTGGCGACAATGCAGGCGTAGGGATTGCGGGTGTCCGGCTCGTTGCGCAGGCGGCGGATGAGGCGCAGCGCCTCCGCCTCCTCCCCGTCGATGTCCAGCAGGATCAGGTCGGGGGTGGCCGCCGCCGCCATGTCCGCCGCGTCCCGGACCGAGCCGTAGGTCTCCGCCCGCTTCATCCCCAGCCGCGCCAGAACCTCGCGCAGGACGCGCTGGGTGTTGGACTGCGTGTCGATGATGGCGGCGTCAACCAGGGAATAGTCGTAATCGGGCATGCATCGATTCCGCGGAAACCGGAGGTGGAAGGGCCACCTCAGGGCAGGACGTTAGCACAGGCGGAAAAGACCGCCTATTGACCCGCATCAACGAGCGGGTGAATCAACCTGCACGAACACCAGCGCGGCCCGCCCATCCACCGGCATCGTCCGCCCGGCGAGTTGCATCCGCCCGTCGCCGGCCCCGTCCACCACGCGGGTGTCGAGCACGCAGCGCCAGCCGCGCGCGTTGGGGACCTCCGGCAGGGTGACGTTGACCGTGTCGGTGTGGGCGTTCAGCACGATCAGCAGCACCCCGTCGTCCTGCGGCGCACCGTCCACCCCGGTGTAGGTTCCGGCATGGCCGTTCAGCAGCAGCATGATGCAGCGCGCGTGGCCGTTGCGCCAATCCTCCGCCGACTTTTCGACCCCCTGCGGCGTGTACCAGACGATGTCCTTCAAGCCGTCCGCGGAGGTGCGGCGGCCGTGCAGGAACACCGGACGGCGCAGCACCGGATGGGCCTTGCGCAGCGCGATCAGCCGCTTGACGAAGGCCAGCATCGGCCCGCCCTCGCCCTTCAGCCGCGCCCAGTCGAGCCAGGAGGTCTCGTTGTCCTGGCAATAGGCGTTGTTGTTGCCCTTCTGGCTGTGGCCGATCTCGTCGCCGGCCAGCATCATCGGCGTGCCCTGCGACAGGAACAGGGTGGCCAGCAGGTTGCGCTTCTGCTTGGCACGGGCCTCGCGGATCGCCGGGTCATCGGTCTCGCCCTCCACCCCGTGGTTCCAGGAATGGTTGGCGGAATGGCCGTCGCGGTTGTCCTCGCCGTTGGCCCAATTGTGCTTGTCGTTGTAGGAGACGAGGTCGTGCAGGGTGAAGCCGTCGTGCGCCGTGACGAAGTTCACCGACGACCAGGGCCGCCGCCCGCGCTTCTCGAACAGGTCCGATGAGCCGGCGATGCGCCCCGCCAGTTCCGGCAGCATGCCGTCGTCGCCGCGCCAGTAACGACGCACGGTGTCGCGGTAGCGGTCGTTCCACTCGGCCCAGCCCGGCGGGAAGTTGCCGACCTGATAGCCGCCGGGACCGACGTCCCACGGCTCGGCGATCAGCTTCACGTCGGCCAGCGCCGGGTCCTGCCGCACCGCGTCGAGGAAGCCCGAACCGGGGTCGAACCCATAGGGCTCCCGCGCCAGCACGGTGGCGAGGTCGAAGCGGAAGCCGTCGACATGCATCTCCGTCACCCAATAGCGCAAGCTGTCCATGACCAGCTGGAGCACGCGCGGGTGGCTGAGATTCAGGGTGTTCCCGGTGCCGGTATCGTTGATGTAGAAGCGCGGGTTGTCGGGGAGCAGCCGGTAGTAGCTGAGATTGTCGATGCCCTTGAAGGACAGGGTGGGGCCGAGATGGTTGCCCTCGCCCGTGTGGTTGTAGACCACGTCGAGGATGACCTCGATCCCCGCCTCGTGCAGGCGGGCGACCATGGTCTTGAACTCCGACAGCACGCCGGTGGTCATGTAGCGCGGCTCGGGCGCGAAGAAGCCGACGCTGTTGTAGCCCCAGTAGTTGCGCAGCCCCTGCCCGACCAGATGCCGGTCGTCGGCGAAGGACTGCACCGGCAAGAACTCCACCGAGGTGATGCCCAGCGCTTTCAAATAGTCGATCACCGCGTGGGTGGACATGCCGGCGAAGGTGCCGCGCAGCGGGGCCGGCACCTCCGGATGGCGCATGGTGAAACCGCCGACATGAGTCTCGTAAATCACCGTGTCCGACCAGGGCACCGCCGGGTGGCGGTCGTGCCCCCAGGTGAAGGCGCGGTCGACCACCCGGCATTTCGGCATGCCGCGGGCGTTGTCGCGCCGGTCGAAGGACAGATCCTCGCGCGTTGAGCCGACGCGGTAGCCGTAATGGGCGTCCGACCAGCGGAACGGCCCGAACAGCGCCTTGGCGTAGGGGTCGAGCAGGAGCTTGTTCGGGTTGAAGCGGTGCCCCACCAACGGCTCGTAGGGGCCGTGGACGCGGTAGCCGTAGAGCAGGCCGGGCCGGGCCTCCGGCAGATAGCCGTGCCAGACCTCGTCGGTGTGCTCCGGCAGGACGACCCGCTCGACCTCGCGCTGGCCGGTCTGGTCGAACAGACACAGCTCGACCTTCTCGGCGTGCGCGGAGAACAGGGCGAAGTTGACCCCGAACCCGTCCCAATTCGCTCCGAGGGGATAGGGCTTGCCGGGCCAGACGGCGGTGCGCGTGGCGGTGGAGATGGACATTGGGGCAGACTCTCCACGGACACGAAGGTCGGGCGGAACCGCAAGCGGCTTGCGCCGGGCGCAGCAGGTGACTTGGCCGAAGCGGATAGCCACCTGCTGCAATAAAGGAGCGGCGCACCGGTCGCGTCAAGTGCGGAACGCTGCCGTCCTCTTGTCCCTACGGGGGAAAGCCCTTCGGTGGAAGCCCGCCCCTACCCCGCCTTGCGTTCCAGCACCAGCGTGCCCAGCGGCGGCAGGGTCAGGGTGATGGAATGCGGACGGCCATGCCACGCGGTTTCCTCGCTCTCCACGCCGCCAGCGTTGCCGACGCCGCTGCCGCCATACTCCGGCGCGTCGGTGTTCAGCACCTCCTCGTACCGGCCCGGCAGGGTGACGCCGACGCGGTAGCCGTCGCGCGGCATCGGGGTGAAGTTGCAGACCACGATCACATGGTGCTCCGGGTCCTCCCCGCTCTTGCGCAGGAAGGCGAGGACGGAGTTGTCGCTGTCGTTGGCCTCGATCCATTCGAAGCCCGCCGGGTCGCAATCGGTCTGGTGCAGCGGCTTCAGCCCGCGGTACATGCCGTTCAGGTCGCGCACCAGCGCGTGCAGCCCATGGTGCAGCGGCTCCTCCAGCAGATGCCAGTCCAGGCTGCGCGCCTCGCTCCACTCGCGCCACTGGCCGAATTCACCGCCCATGAACAGCAGCTTCTTGCCGGGATGGGCGAACATGAAGCCGTAATAGGCGCGCAGGTTGGCGAACTTCTGCCAGTCGTCGCCTGGCATCTTGTTGATGAGCGAGCCCTTGCCGTGCACCACCTCGTCGTGGCTGAGCGGCAGGACGAAGTTTTCCGAGAACTGGTAGATCAGGCCGAAGGTGAGCTGGTGGTGGTGGTAACGGCGGTGGATGGGGTCCTTCGCCATGTACTCCAGCGTGTCGTGCATCCAGCCCATGTTCCACTTGTAGCCGAAGCCCAGCCCGCCGAGATAGACGGGCCGCGACACCGCCGGCCAGGCCGTGGATTCCTCGGCCACCGTCATGATCCCCTGATGGTGGCCGTAGGTCAGCTCGTTCATCCGCTTCAGGAAGGCGATGGATTCCAGGTTCTCGCGCCCGCCGAAGCGGTTGGGAACCCACTCGCCGGCCTTGCGGCTGTAGTCGAGGTAGAGCATGGAGGCCACGGCATCGACCCGCAGCCCGTCCAGCCGGTAATGCTCCAGCCAGAACAGCGCGTTGCCCAGAAGGAAGTTCTGCACCTCCGTCCGGCCGAAATTGTAGATCAGCGTGTTCCAGTCCTGATGATAGCCCTGGCGCGGGTCGGCGTGCTCGTAGAGGTGCGTGCCGTCGAACCAGCCCAGCCCGTGCGGGTCGGTCGGGAAATGGCCGGGCACCCAGTCGAGCAGCAGCCCGATCCCCGCCGCGTGGCAGGCGTCCACGAAATACTTGAAGTCCTCCGGCGTGCCGTGACGGCTGGTCGGCGCGTACATGCCGATCGGCTGGTAGCCCCAGGAGCCGTCGAAGGGATGCTCGGTGATCGGCAGCAGCTCGATGTGGGTGAAGCCGAGATCCTTGACGTAGGGCACCAGCCGCTCGGCCAGTTCGCGGTAGGTGAGGAAGCGGTCGCCCTCTTCCGGAACCCGCGCCCAGGACCCGAGATGGACTTCGTAGATGGAGATCGGCGCGGTCAGGTCGGCGCTGGCGGAGCGGGTCCGCTGCCAATCGGCGTCCTGCCAGTCGTAGGACGGCAGGCCGTGCACGACGGAGGCGGTCTGGGGGCGGAACTCGGCCTGGAAGGCGTAGGGATCGGATTTCAGCGGCAGCAGATCGCCGCCCGCCCCCTTGATCTCGAACTTGTAGCGCTGGCCGACGGTGGCGTGGGGAACGAAGATCTCCCACACGCCGGCTTCCGTCCGCTTGCGCATCGGCAGGCGCCGGCCGTCCCAGTCGCAGAAGTCGCCGACGACGCTGACCCGCCGTGCGTTGGGCGCCCAGACGGCGAAGGCCACGCCGGCCACCCCGTCGATCTCCCGCGGGTGGGCGCCCAGCCGCTCGAAGCTCTTGAGGTGCGTGCCCTCGGCCAGCAGATGGATGTCCAACTCGCCCAGGACGGACCAGAAGCGGTAGGCGTCCTCGAACTCCACCGTCGCCAGCGGGAATTGGACGCGCAGGCGGTAGCGGAAGCGCTCCTTGCGGTCGGGCAGAACGGCGACGAAGAAGCCCTCGTCATGGACCTTGTCGGCCTCGCCCGCCGGGTCGCCCGACGCGCTGTCGACCACCCAGAGCTTTTCCGCGCCGGGGATGAAGGCGCGGACCTCGACGGGCTGATCCTTGCCGGTCTGGTGCATGCCCAGGATCGCGAAGGGATCGCCGTGGTCGGCGCGGACGATGGCCTCGATGCCGCCGCTCAACGGCGACACGGCCTTCGGCGACGCTTCCTGCGCCTTGGCACGGTTTCCCGTTCGGATGTCGTTCGGCATCGGCTGACTTTCCCCTTACCCTTGCTCGTTCCTGGGGTGTGAACATAGCGCCGGGGCGTTTGTCACACCACGCCCGCGGCGTCCTATGTCCCGTTTCGGGTTTCGGCTCAGGACTCGCCGTCCAGAAGCCCCAGCACGCCCTTCACCGGAATGCCGATCCAGTTGGGCCGGTTGGCGGCCTCGTAGGCGATCTCGTACAGCGCCTTCTCCATCAAGAAGAGCGCCAGCAGGCGGCGGTCGCCAGCGGTTCCGTCCGGCACGTCCGGGCAGGCCCCCATGGCGGCGCGGTAGGACTCCAGGAAGCTCTGCATGCTGCGCCGCTCCCAATCGAGCGCCGCCTCCATCACGGCACCGGCCTCCTCCAGCGCGCCCGTCTCGTCGATCCGGAACAGCGCCGCCCAGGTGGCGTAGTTGAAGGAGCGCAGCATCCCCGCCACGTCGCGCAGCGGGCTGTGCTTGGCCCGGCGCTCCTCCAGCGACTTCGCCGGCTCGCCCTCGAAATCGATGATGTACCAGTCGTTCTGGGCGCGCAGCACCTGCCCCAGATGGTAGTCGCCGTGGATGCGCGTCTTGTCGCCCTGCGGCGGGGTGTCGGCCAGTTCGGCCAGCCGGTTCATCACGTCGGCGCGGCGGCCCAACAGGGATTCCGCCTGCTCGCGCACGGCGGGGGCCAGCCGGTCCAGCGCGCCGGGCAGCGCGGCGAAGGCGGCCTCGGCCTGACGGCGGGCGGCCTCGCCCCAGCCCTTCAGGTCGTCGGCGGTGACCGGTTCCGGATCGAAGGCCGGATCGCCGGTCCGCTTCGCCAGCGCGCAGTGAAGCTCCGCCGTGCGCTGGCCAAGCGTCGCCATCATGGCGGCGTGCATGCCGAAAGGTTCGCCCTCGGTCGGTTCCTCCGGATCGTGGGCGAGGCCGAGACGGATGTCGTCCAGCTCGCGCACCAGCGAATCGACGGTGCTGCTCCAGCCGTCGCCCTGATTGCGGACATAGCCCTGGAGAACGAACAGCGCGGTCGGCGTGCCGTCCTCCGCCACATGCTCGACGGAGCCGAGCAGAGGCGGCGTGTTCTGGAAGCCCGCGACCTCGGTCAGGAAGCGTCCGACCTCCAGTTCCGGATGGGCGCCGGGGGTCAGCCGGCGGAAGGCCTTCAGCACAGCCTGGCTGCCGACCAGGATGGAGCTGTTGCTCTGCTCGACGCCCAGGCGGCGGATCTCCGTGTCGTCGTCCACCACGAGGTCGGCCATGCAGGCCGTCGGCGAGAAGCGCAGGTGCCCGTGCGACGCCGGGATCTCCCGCCCCTCGCGCAGGGCGGTCAGCAGGCTGCGGGTAAAGGCGTCGGCCTGCATGGCATCGTAGATGGCGCCGGTGCGCGGGCCGCGCCGGGCCTTGGCCAGCGTGAAGGGCAGCAGCGGCCAGCCGGTGTTGCCAGCGTTCTCCTCCCAGCTCATGGCGAGCGGCAGGAAGTAGGATTGCGTGCCGCCACCGGAAAGCTCGACCTCGGTGTGGAGCAGCATGAAGCCGTCGCCCGGCCCGTTCAGCCGCGCGGACACCGGAACATGCGCGCGCTCGATCCGGCGGTCCTTGGCGGCGAACCAGCGCTGCTGCGGCAAATAGGCCTGCAGAATGTCGCGCGCCAGCTCGGCCTCCGCACGCCCGCTGATCAGGCTCTTCCAGCCGTCGCGCACCACAATGGTCAGCAGGTCGGGCACCGGCTCCGGCATCGTCTCATGCCAGGAGGGCAGCGCCGCCTCGGCGGCCAGGGCGAACCAGTAGAAGCCGTAGGCGGGGATGGTCAGCAGGTAGGGCAGATCGCCGACCGGCGGGAAGACCGTGCGGCCGAGCATCTCCACCGGCACGCGGCCGCGGAACTGTTTCAGATCCAGTTCCACCGCCTGGGCGGAACGGGACAGGTTGGCCACGCAGAGGATGACCTCGTCGCCCTCTTCCGTCGAATGGCAGCGCAGATAGGCCAGAACCTTGCGGTTGCCCGGATAGAGGAGCTGGAAGCTGCCGCGCCCGAACGCCTTGTGCTGCTGGCGGACGGCGATCAGCCGCTTCATCCAGTTCAGCAGAGACGACGGGCTGCGCTGCTGCGCCTCGACGTTGATGGCCTGGAAGCCGTAGATCGGGTCCTGGATCGCCGGCAGATACAGCCGCGCCGGGTCGGCGCGGGAGAAGCCGCCGTTGCGGTCGGGAGACCATTGCATCGGCGTGCGCACGCCGTCGCGGTCGCCGAGATAGATGTTGTCGCCCATGCCGATCTCGTCGCCGTAATAGAGCACCGGCGTGCCCGGCATGGACAACAACAGGCTCTTCAGCAGCTCGATCTTGCGGCGGTCGTTCTGGAGCAGCGGGGCGAGGCGCCGCCGGATGCCCAGGTTGATCCGCATGCGCCGGTCGGCGGCATAGAAGTCCCAGAGATAGTCCCGCTCCCGGTCGGTCACCATCTCCAGCGTCAGCTCGTCATGGTTGCGCAGGAAGATGGCCCACTGGCACTCGTCCGGGATGTCCGGCGTCTGGCGCATGATGTCGGCGATGGGGTGCCGGTCCTCCATGGCGACGGCCATGTAGATTCGCGGCATCAGCGGGAAGTGGAAGGCCATGTGGCATTCGTCCCCACCCTTCTCCAGGTCGCCGAAATAGGGCAGCACGTCCTCCGGCCACTGGTTCGCCTCGGCCAGAAGCATGCGGTCGCCATAGCCCTTGTCGATCTCCGTCCGGATGGCCTTCAGGACGTCGTGGGTTTCCGGCAGGTTCTCGTTGTTGGTGCCCTCGCGCTCCTTCAGGTAGGGCACGGCGTCGAGCCGCAGCCCGTCCACCCCCATGTCCAGCCAGAAGCGCATGACGTTCAGCACCTCCTGAAGGACCTTCGGGTTGTCGAAGTTCAGGTCGGGCTGGTGCGAATAGAAGCGGTGCCAGAAATAGGCCTGCGCCTCGGAATCCCAGGTCCAGTTGGACTTTTCCGTGTCGCAGAAGATGATGCGGGTGCCCTGGTACTTCTGGTCGGTGTCGGACCAGACGTAGAAATTGCGGTGGTTCGATCCCGGCTTGGCCTGACGGGCGCGCTGGAACCACGGGTGTTGGTCGGAGGTGTGGTTGATGACCAGTTCCGTGATGACGCGCAGGCCGCGGTCGTGGCATTCGCGCAGAAAGCGCTTGAAGTCCTGGAGATTGCCGTAGGACGGATTGACCGCCTTGTAGTCGGCGATGTCGTAGCCGTCGTCGCGCAGCGGCGAGGGGTAGAAGGGCAACAGCCACAGCGTGGTGACGCCAAGCTCCTGGATGTAGTCGAGCTTCTGCGTCAGGCCGGCGATGTCGCCGATGCCGTCGTTGTCGGCGTCGTAGAACGCCTTGACGTGAAGCTGATAGATGACCGCGTCCTTGTACCAGAGCGTGTCGTTCCGATCGATCCGGCCATTGTCCGAGTTCTTCATACCGCCCCGTCGCTCCGCTGGTCTGGTGGAGCGGGGCCACCGCACGGGCGGGGAATCCCGCGCCCATCCGGCAGCCGCGCCACATCATAAACCAGTTAGAGTTGGGTCCGTTCCACGGCAAAGGCAACGTTGGACGCGAAACCTGCGATGGCGGACCACCATCGGAGGCGGTGCAGGACTCAGGCGGAGACCCACCTTCGCTTGGTGCCCGGGGTCAGGCTGCGGTAGACGCCTTGGTCCTCTTCGATGAAGTGCGCGATCAGGCGGTGTTCGACCCAGTTGGTCAGTTCGTTGGGCGTGCAGAAGACGACGCCGTACGGCCCCTCGAACCGCAGGGCCAGCAGTTCTTCGGTGATCTGCCGGTGCAGGCGCTTGTGCTTCTCGACGGCGGCGCTCTTGGCGTCGATCCAGAACTGTTCCTCGTCGGAGAAATGCTCCTCCGTGTACTTCACCAGGGCGGCGAAGGCGTTCTGGATGATCTTGTAACCCTGCCCCGCCGCGACCGCCATGTGCAACAGCCCGGCCAGTTCCAGAAGGGTCCGGTGCTGTTCGTCGATGGACTCGTTTCCGACCGTGTATTCGGACTTCCACGGGAAGCGGGCGGATGGCTGCATGGGGGGCCTGCCGACGAACGGCTGTGCTGAAGGTGCGGGGAACGCCGCAAGATAGCATCCCAAACCGTCCGCCGGGGTCGGACAACTTGCCGCAAATCGAATCCCCGCCCAACGCGATAAATACAATTTTCGGCAAATTACCACAGAAGCGCCGGATCAGCCTTTTACCGGCTTCGTCATGTAAGTCATGCCGCCACCGTAGGAGGCCAGCTTGGCCGCCAGCCCGGCCCCACCTTCATGAGGAAAAAATCCTTGCGCGTCCCAGAAGGCCCGCGCGCCGGGGGTGGAGGTCAGGGCCAGCCAGGGAAACCCCTGCCGCGCCGCCAGCGCGTTCATGCGCTCCAGGGCGGCGACTCCCAACCCCAGCCCCCGTGCCGCGGGCAGCAGAGCGACGTCGTGCAGATAGAGGCAGTCCGGCACCGCCGGCAGCGCGCCGAGCGACGAATCGAGCGGCGGCGGAACGCCCAGCCGCCCCGGATGCATGACGATATAGCCGACGCCGAGTCCATCCGCCTCCGCTATGGCGCAGCCCTCCGGGTAGAGGGCCAGACGCTCGGCGAAGACGGCGCGGTCTTCCGGGTAATCGGGGTGCACGATCTCGGCGATGGCCATCACACGGTCCAAGTCCGTCGCTTCCATGGCGCGCCATCCCGCGTTCATCCGCATTCTCCCATCCTTCCCGCCCTTTCAAGCCTTCCAGCCCAGCATCCGGGCGCGCTATGGTGACCGTTCGCACACCAGCCGACCGGAGGACCACCCATGACCGACACCGCCGCGGCGAGCCTGCTGCCCAAGGTGCGGACCATCGCCCACGAAGCGGGTCAGGTGATCCTGCGCTTCTACAACGACGGCATCGACGCCGCCACAAAGGTCGACGGCAGTCCGGTCACCCAGGCCGATCTGGCCGCCGAGCATGTCATCACCCCGGCCCTGCACCACATTGCCCCCGGCATCCCGGTGGTGGCGGAGGAGGCCGTGGCCGCCGGGCACCGGCCGGACATTTCCGGCGGACGCTTCTGGCTGGTCGATCCGCTGGACGGCACCAAGGAATTCATCAGCCGCAACGGCGAGTTCACCGTCAACATCGCCCTGATTGAAGGCGGGCATCCGGTTCTGGGCGTCGTCTACGCGCCGGCCACGGGCGATCTCTACGCCGCCTGCGGAGCGGGCACCGCCGTCCATTGGGTGGAAGGCCGCCATGACTATCCGATCCAGGTCCGCAAGCCGCCCCCCGACGGCCTGACCGTGGTCGCCAGCCGCTCCCACGGCAGCGGCAGCGAAATGGAGAGCTTTCTGGCCGGCTATACGGTGAAAAACCGGGTGACCTGCGGCAGTTCCTTGAAGTTCTGCACGGTGGCGTCGGGCAAGGCCGACCTCTACCCCCGCTTCGGCCCGACCAGCGAATGGGACACCGCCGCCGGCCACGCCATCCTCGCCGCCGCCGGCGGGCGGGTGGAGCAGCCCGACGGCTCGCCCTTTCTCTACGGCAAGGCCGACATCCTGAACCCCCATTTCGTTGCGTATGGATGGTGACGACTCTGTGTGAGGCGGCTGTCGCGGTTCTGACCACCGCGGCGCCGCTGGAGAAGGTGCGCATGACGCGGGATTACGCCGCGGCGTGGCGCGACGGACGCATCACCGGGTTCGGCGCGCTGGTCCCGCCGGAGCGCCCCGCCCGTCCGGAGCGCCCCCCGCTGATGCTGCCCCGCGACATGCCCAAGCGCGGGCGCGGCGGCAGTGCGCAGAACCGCGTCGCCCTGCTGCACGCGCTGGCCCACATCGAGCTGAACGCCATCGACCTCGCCTGGGACATCGTGTGCCGCTTCGTCGGCGAGGGGATGCCCAAGGGATTCACCGACGACTGGGTGCAGGTCGCCGACGACGAGGCCCGGCATTTCCAGATGCTGGAGGAGCGGCTGAACCAGCTCGGTTCCGGCTATGGCGAGTTGCCGGCCCATGACGGGCTGTGGCAGGCCGCGACCACCACCGCCCACGACCTCGCCGCCCGGCTGGCCGTGGTGCCGATGGTGCTGGAGGCGCGCGGGCTCGACGTGACCCCTGAAACCGTCCGCCGCCTGGGCGAATTCGGCGACGCGGAGAGCGCCGCCCTGCTCCAGATCATCCACGACGAGGAGATCACCCACGTCGCCGCCGGACGCCGCTGGTTCGGCCATCTCTGCGCCAAGCGCGGCGTGGACCCGGTGGAGACGTGGCAGGATCTGGTGAAGCGGTATTTCCGCGGCGGCCTGAAGAAGCCCTTCAACGTGACCAGCCGCCAAGCCGCCGACTTCGGCCCGGAATTCTACGAGCCGATCGCGGAGTGACGCCCGTATCGTTCGCGCCCCTCTCCCGTGTCTGGAGAGGGGCGGCTGATTCACCCCCGCAGCAGCTTCGGATTGGCGATGCCCAGCCGGGCCTGGACGATCTCCTCCAGGCATTCCATCAGCACGTCCTGGCCGTCGTGATCGAAGTCGCCCGCGGCGATCTCGATGCACAGCCGGTGCTGAAGTGCCTCCACCCGCTGGCGTAGGTCGGCGCCGGACAGGCTGTCGTCGGCGTCCTCGCCGTAGAGCAGGGCCAGCGCCGCCAGCATGGCGTGGCCGGCCTCGTCCGCGCCGGCCAGTTCGCGCTGCACGATGCCGAGTGCGTTGGCGATCATCAGCGCCGTGTAGCGCTGGGCCGGTGGAATGTGGGGAAGCAGGTCGGTGCGGAAGGTCTCCGCGACGATGCTCAGCAATTCCTGGGCGTCGAGGCTGGTGCGCATCAGGCGACCCTTTCTTCGCCGGCATCGCCGGACGGTTCGGCACCGACCGCCGCCGGGGCGGAGACCGTCAGCCCCAGCCCATGGATGTGGCGCAACAAGTCCAACTCGATCTCCGGCAGCATCCGCCCGGTCAAAGCCAGCTCCAGCGACGGCTCCTCGCCGGAGGTATGGCGGCGCTCCTGCAGGACCGCGATGGCCGCCCAGCGCATGTAGGCGGCGGTTTCCCAATAGGCGACCGCCTGCGGGTCCACCCGGCGGCCCGACGTCTCCTCATAGCCGGCGTAGAAATCCTCCCGCCCGGCCAGCCCACCCGCCTCGCGGTCGTGGCGCCCGAACCGCCAGGAGCGGGCGCAGAACCAGCCCAGATCCTCCATGGGATCGCTGAATCCCGCAAACTCCCAATCCAGGATAGCGGTCAGCCCGCCGTCCTTCACCAGATAGTTCCCGGTGCGGTAGTCGCGGTGGCACAGCACCAGATCGCCCGGCGGCGGCGCGTGAATCTCCAGCCAGCGCAGGCCCCAGGCCAGAACGGCGTCGCGCAGCGCCAGATCGCCCAGCCAGTCGCGGTAGGCGTGGACGCAGTCGAGCGCCGGCGATGCGGCCGGCACCGGCAGGTCCTCCAGCCCCGGCGTGTCCGGCCCGGCCTTGTGCAGGCGGCCCAACTGCCGGCCAAGCTCGCGGGCGAGGCCGCGCTGCGGTTGGTCGGCCTTCACCACCTTGTGCCCGGCCCCGATGCCCTCGGCGCGGCGCATGATGTAGAAGTCGGCGCCGAGAACCGCCGGGTCGCCGCAGGCGGCGATGGGTTCCGGCGCCGCCACCCCGGCGCCGAAGGCGGCGCGCAGCACGGCGAACTCCTGCGCCTTGGAAATGCTGGCCTTCATGCCGGACGCCGTTGCACCGCCGCCGGGCTGGGCACGCAACACGCAGGCGTGCCGACCGGCTTGCGGCCCGCCGTCGATGTCCAGAGTCACCGCAAGGTTGAGCGAGATGGCTCCCCCGCCGAGCGTGCCTTCGTCGGCCACCGACACGCGCGTCGCGCCGGTCGCCCCGGCCAGCCACGATTCCAGCCGCGGCCGGCTTTCCCCGTCGATCAGTGCGCCCATCCCATCACCCCCAGGCCCAGAAGCCGTCGCCCTCGTCCATGTAGAATCGCGCCAGGACCATCTTGTGGACCTCCGACGCCCCGTCCACCAGCCGGGCCTGCCGGGCGTAGCGGTACATCCACTCCAGCGCCGTGTCCTTCGAATAGCCCCTGGCCCCGCAGAGCTGGATGGCCGTGTCCACCGCCTTGTGCAGCGTGTCGGCGACATGGACCTTGGCCATCGACACCTCCTTGCGGGCGAAGTCGCCGCGGTCGAGCTGCCACGCCGCCTTCATGATCAGCAGCCGCCCGATCTCGATCTGCATGGCGACGTCGCCCATCATCCACTGCACGCCCTCGTGCCCGGCGAGCGTGGTGCCGAAGCTCTCGCGCTCGCGCACATAGGCGGCGGCGATCTCCATGGCCCGCTTCGACAGGCCGGTCCAGCGCATGCAATGGGTCAGCCGCGCCGGGCCGAGGCGGATCTGCGTCGCCTTCAACCCGTCGCCGATGTTCATCAGGACGTTCTCGTCAGAAACCTCCAGCCCGTCGAAGCGCAGTTCGCAATGACCGCCATGCTCCTCCGGCCCCATGATCGGGATGCGGCGGACGATCTCCCAGCCGGGCTGGTCCTTGTCGAACAGGAAGGCGGTCAGCCCCTTGCGCTTGTCGTCGGAGGTGCGGGCGATCAGGATGAAGTGCTGCGCCTCGCCCGCCCCGGTGATGAACCATTTGTGGCCGGAAATCACCCAGCGGTCGCCCTTCCGCTCCGCCCGCGTCTTCATCATCGAGGGGTCGGAGCCGCCGCCGGGATGCGGCTCGGTCATCACGAAGGCGGAGCGGACCGTGCCGTCGATGATGGGCTGGAGCCAGCGCTCCTTCTGCGCCTCGGTCGCGACCTTGTTGAGAAGCTGCATGTTGCCGTCGTCGGGGGCGGCGCAGTTGAAACAGACCGGCCCGAAGATGGAACGGTTCATCTCCTCATAGGCGGCGGCCATGCCAACGATGCCCAGCCCTTGTCCGCCACGCTCCTTCGGCATTTGCGGCGCCCACAGCCCGGCGGCCTTCACCTCCCCGTGCAGGCGCTCCAGCAGGGCGGGCGCGATGTTCTCATGCGCGTCGTAGGAGGCCGGGTCCGCTTCCAGCGGCAGGATGCGCTCCTCCACGAAGGCGCGCACGCGGCGGCGGAATTCCTCGATCGGCGGGGGCAGGCTGAAATCCATCGGTTCGGGTCCTCTCCGTCGTTTTTTCTTGATTACAAGGTGCTGACCAAGTGCCCGCCGTCCACCGGCACCACCGCTCCGGTCATGTAGGCCGACGCGTCGGAGCAGAGCAGCAGCAACGGCCCGTCGAGGTCCGCCAGCCGTCCCAGCCGCCGCTGCGGCACCCGCCGGATCAGCGCCTGCCCGGCGTCGGTCGCCAGGAAATCGCGGTTCAGGTCGGTTTCCATATAGCCGGGGGCCAGCGCGTTGACGCGGATGCCGTAACGCGCCCATTCCAGGGCCAGCGCCTGGGTCATCTGCACCAGCCCGGCCTTCGACGCGGTGTAGGCCACCACATGGCCGGCCACCCGCAGCCCGAGGATGGAGGCGATGTTGACGATCGACCCGCCCCGCCCCTGCTCCCTCATCACGCGCGCCGTCTCCTGCGCGGTGAGGAAGGCGCCCTTCAGGTTGGTGTCGATGACGCGGTCCCACTCCTCCTCCGCGTAATCCAGCGCGGGCTTGGCGACGGTGGCGCCGGCGTTGTTGATGAGGATATCCAGCCCGCCGAGCGCGCCCGCCGCCTCGCGGACGCCGGTGCGGACGGAGGCGGCGTCGGTGACGTCCAGCGGCACGGCGATGGCCTGCCCGCCTGCCGCTTCGATTTCGGCGACGGCGGCGTCCAGGCTCTCGCGCCGCCGCGCGGCCAGAGCGACGCGGGCGCCCGCCGCGGCCAGCACACCGGCGAAGTGGCGGCCCAGGCCGGCGGAGGCCCCGGTGACCAGGGCGGTGCGGTTGGTGAGGGAGAGGGTCATGGGGGTCCTGGATTTATGAAGGTGGGGTTCATGCGTCGGGCCCCCTCCCTGACCCTCCCCCGCTTCGCAGGGGAGGGAACGGCTCCTCCCCCTGCGCAGCGGGGGGAGGTTGGGAGGGGGGCCCGATGCGACCACTCCCTCACAACCCCCTCGCCTGCTCGCGCAACACGAACTTCTGGATCTTCCCGGTCGACGTCTTCGGCAGGCCCCCGAACACCACCGTCCGGGGCGCCTTGAAATGGGCAAGATGGTCGCGGCACCAGCCGATCACCTCGGCCTCGGTCACCCGCCCCTCCGATCCCGGCTTCAGCGTGACGAAGGCGCAGGGAGTCTCGCCCCATTTCGCATCGGGACGGGCGACGACGGCGGCCTCCATGACGTGGGGGTGCTTGTAGAGAACCTCCTCGACCTCCAGCGAGGCGATGTTCTCGCCGCCGGAGATGATGATGTCCTTGGCGCGGTCCTTGATCTCGACGTAGCGGTCGGGGTGCAGCACGGCGAGGTCGCCGGTGTGCAGCCAGCCGTCGCGCAACGCCTCGTCGGTCGCTGCGGGGTTCTTCAGGTAGCCCTTCATCACCGTGTTGCCGCGCAGCGCCAGCTCGCCCAGCGTCTCGCCATCGGCGGGCACCTCGCGGCCGGTGTCGGGGTCCAGCACGGTCTGCTCTGACATGGTGACGTTGGGCACGCCCTGGCGGGCCATCTTTACGGCCCGTTCCTCCAGCGGCAGGTCCGCCCAGCTCTCCTGCCACGCGCAGCCGGTGGAGGGGCCGTAGCATTCCGTCATGCCGTAGAGGTGGGTCAGGCGGAAGCCCATCCGCTCCATCCCCGCGATCACCGCGCTGGGCGGCGCGGCACCGCCGGTCGCCACCTGCACCGGGCCGTGGTCGAAGCCGCGCTTCACCGCGTCCGGCGCGTGGATCAGCATGGTCAGCACGACCGGCGCGCCGCAGAGGTGGGTGACCTTCTCCTCGGCGATCAGGCGGAAGATCGCCGTCGGGTCCACAGCGCGCAGGCAGACATGGGTCGCCCCGACCGCCGTCACCGCCCAGGGGTAGGTCCAGCCGTTGCAGTGGAACATGGGCAGCGTCCACAGATAGACGCTGTCAGGCCGCAGCCCGAAGGTGATGACGTTGCCGAGCGCGTTCAGATGGGCGCCGCGGTGATGGTACAGAACACCCTTGGGGTTGCCCGTGGTGCCGGAGGTGTAGTTGAGCGCGATGGACTCCCACTCGTCCTCGGGCGTCCGCCAGGGCGCCTCGGGATCGCCGGTCTTGAGGAAATCCTCATACTCCAGCTCGCCCACCGGGTCGGCGTCCTGCGCCGCCGGGTCGTCGATCCACACCACCCGCGGCGGGGCCGCCATGCGCTCCAGCGCGGCGCGGGCCACCGCGGACAGGCCGCGGTCCACCAGGAACAGGCGGCTTTCGGCGTGCTCCAGGATGAAGGCGACGGCGGGCGGGTCGAGGCGCGTGTTGATGGCGTTCAGCACCGCCCCGGCGCCGGGGATGCCGAAATGCGCCTCCAGCATCGCCGGGGTGTTGAAGGCCAGGACGGACACCACCTCCCCCGGCAGGACGCCGGCCCGGCTCACCGCGGAAGCCAGCGCGCGGGCGCGGCGCTCCACCTCCGCCCAGCTCCGCCGCAAGGGGCCGTAGACCACGGCGGTCTTGTCCGGATAGACCATCGCGGAGCGGCGCAGGAAATCCAGCGGCGTCAGCGGCACATGGTTGGCCGTGCGCCTGGATAGGTCTGCGGACGGAGTGGTGGCGCCCACGCTCGTCTCCTTCCCTGTTCTGCAGTCCCGGATTCAGGGCCGGCACCTCATACCGGGCGCCTTGCTGACGATGGTAGTCACGAACCATTGGGCAGAACAAGATTCACCTTTGGTCGGTCCCTTCCCCTATGCCCGCAAGAACGTGGCAGGGACGGGCGAGCGCGTTACCGCCTCTGGCGCTGCGGTTGCAAGCCCTCCGCCCGCTACACTGTCTGGCATCGAGCCGTATGGGGGCGACCATGACGACGGTGCGAATCGCGTTCGACAAGGAACTGGTGCTGTCCGGGCATTTCCTGCTGAAGCATCTGGAGAAGCCGGAGTTGCAACGCCTCGCCGCCAGCGCCCGGCTGGCCTATTTCCGGCCCGGCGCGGTCATCTTCCAGAAGGGCGACCCTGGCGACAGCATGATGGCGGTCATCCGCGGGCGGGTGAAGATCTGCTCCCACTCCACCGACGGCAAGGAGCTGGTGCTGAACATCATCAACAAGGGCGGCCTGTTCGGGGAGATCGCCCTGCTCGATGGCGAGCCGCGGACCGCCGACGCCGTGGCGCTGGAGGAGACCGACCTCCTGGTGCTCGACCGCTCGAAGTTCGTGCCGCTGCTCAACGAGCGTCCGGCGGTCGCGCTCCAGCTCATCACCGTACTGTGCAAGCGGCTGCGCCAGACCAGTGAGCATCTGGAGGACACGCTGTTCCTGGAGGCGTCGTCGCGCTTCGCCCGCGCGCTGATGCGCCTGGCCGATGTGTTCGGAAAGCCGGCACCGGGCGGGTTGAAGCTGGACATCAAGCTGTCGCAGCAGCAGCTTGGATGTCTGGTGGGCGTCTCGCGGGAAAGCATCAACAAGCTGCTCGGCGAATGGCAGCGCAACGGCGTGATCGCCATGGAGTCCGGGCGGATCACCCTGCTCGACCGCAATGCGCTGGAGGAGATCGCCGAGGCGAATGGGTGAATGGTCGTTTCGGACCCCACCCCTCAATTTAACTCTCTCAACACCCTCACCCCGTTGTTCAGGTACCGCACGTCGGGATCGTAGAACAGCCGCGCCGTGTCGGTGATGTCAGCCAAGCCGCCCCGCCAGGACCCGCCGCGCAGCACGCGCTCCCGGCAGTTGGCCGGGGTCCAGGCGCTGCCGTCCGTCGGCGCGCCCGCATAGTCCGCGTGCCAGCAATCGGCGACCCACTCCGCCACCCCGCCGTTCATGTCGTGCAGCCCGAAGGGGTTCGGCTTGTAGCTGCCGACCGAGGCCGGGGTGAGCCGCTCCTGCGCCCCGCCGCAGTCCTTGCAGTTGGCGAGCGTTCCCGTCTGACCGTCCCACCAGTAGCGGCCAGTCGTGCCGCCGCGCGCCGCGTATTCCCACTCCGCCTCGGACGGCAGGCGGTAGCGCTGGCCGGTCTTTTGGCTCAGCCACTTCACATAAGCCTGGGCCTCCAGCCAGGAGATGTTGTGGATCGGGGTGCTGTCGGTGGGCTTGGTCATGCGCGGCATGCCGCCGGTGCAGCCGCCACCCTCGACGCAGGCGCGCCACTCGGCCACCGTCACCTCGTAAGCGCCGAGCGCGAAGGGCTTGGCGATGGTGACCTTGTGCACCGGACGCTCCGAGCGGTCGCCCTGGTCGCTGCCCATGCTGAAGCTGCCGGGTGCGATCCGCACCATCACCGGACAGGCCGGGCAGTCCTGGAAGCTGGCCGACCGGCTGTGGTTGCGCACCGCGCTGTTCCCATTGCCATTCGGGGGCGCTGCGGCCACCTGCTCCGGCGCTGGCACGGGCTGCGGCGATGTCGGTGGGGGCGGCGCCGGTGGGGGCGGTGCCGCCGCCTCGACCACTGGAGCCGGGGGCGGGACCGGAGGAGGAGCCGATTGGGCCGGTGGCGGCGGCCGAGCCGATGCGACCTCCGGCGGCTTGGCGGAGGGGGTGAGCGCGCCCAGCTTCTCGCGCGCCGGCTTGGCGTAGGTGCCGCTGCCGAACAGGCGCAGGAAGGCCTCGAAGTCGGCGGGCTCGCGGCTGCCCTTGACCATCTGCCACAGCGATTCCTCAAGCGCCGGCGCGGCCGGAGCGGCGCCCGGCGGGGCGATCTCCAGCGTCACCGTGCCGGTGGCCTTGCCGCCCTTGCCGTCCTCCACCTGATAGGTGAAGGCACCGGCGGCTCCCGCCCGCTCCTGCTCCGGGTCGAAGGTCAGCCGGGTCAGCCCCTCGGCCGGCAGGCGGTCGCCAGGGCGGATCAGGGTGGCGCCATCGCGCACCTTGCCGCGGTCGGGCACGGCGGTGACGGTGATGGTCAGCGGGTCGCCGTCGGGGTCCACCGGCGCCTCGATGGCCAAGCGATTCGGCAGGGCGCGGATGGTGCGCGCGCCGGCCACCACCGGCTCACGGTTGCTCGGCTTGATGGTGATCGCCACGCCGCCCCGCGCCACGCCGCCCCGCCCGTCCATGATCGCGAAGTCGAAGCGCCCGGCATTCCCAACGACGGTCGCGTCCGGCTTGAAGCTGGTGGCGGCGAGTTGCTCCACGGTCAGGTAGTCGCCGATCAGCACGATGCGGTCGCCGATGCGCACGCTGCCGCCGCGCGGCAGGCCGGAAATCTGGGCGAAGAGCTGGTCGTCGTCGGGATCGGTCGGGCGCCCGATGCGCAACGGCTCGGCGTCGGCGCGGTCGGACAGCTCCAGCGGGCGGATCTCGCCGAGCACCGGCGGCCGGTTCGGCGGGCGCGGGTTGAAGTAGAAGGGCGCCGCCCCCAGCGAACCAAAGATGTAAGGCTCCTGCCGCCCGTTGGTCGCCTGCCGCACGGTGTCGCGCACGTTGCGGAAGAACAGGCTCAGCTCCAGCCCCGGCGTCTGGAGATGCTGGAGCAGCGCGTCGGTGTAGGGGCTGTGGTCGCCCTGCCCGTCCTCGGCCAGCTGGTCGGCGCGGGTGGCCATGGCGACCAGCGTGTCGCTGGGCGTGTCGTCGACGCGGGCGAAGCCGTAATTGACCTGGATGCGGTTCTGTCCGGCCTGCTTCAGCCGATCCACGAAGGGGTTGTTGCGGCAGGAATCGAGCATCAGGATGCCCAGCTTGCGCGCCTGCGACAGCTCGCCCATCATCAGATTCAGCGGCATCGCCTCGTAGACGAGGTCGCGCTCGCGCTCCAGCCTGGCGTCGGCCGGGACGATGTAGTTGTTGCCGCCCACCTGGATGCCGTGCCCGGCGTAGAAGATCACCGCCACGTCGGCCTGCGAGGCGCGGATGCCGAAGTCGCGCAGCGCCCGCTCGAAGCTGCGGTTGTCCATGTCGAACTTCTCGTCCACGTCGAACTGAAGCGTGCGCAGGGCCTCGGCGATGGCCTTGGCGTCGTTGACCGGGTTCTGGAGTTCGGGGGCGAACTCGTACTTGCCGATGCCGACGACCAGCGCGATGCGCTTCTCCGGGGACTGGGAGGCCTGGGCTGGTGGAGATTGAGGGGGAGAGGATTGGGCGGCCGCGCGTGGAGCCCATCCGAAGAGGCCCAGCAACAGCAGGACGAGGGCGAGCGACCAGAGGTCCCTGCCCAAACGAAGCTGCGTCGAGTGTCCGTCGAACATCGGCCGGCTCCATGGTGGGAAGGCGGTTGCGCACCCCATACCCGGCACCCGTCGGCATAAAATTGCCAATTAGCCGATCTTAATATTTCGATTCCTGCGCACCAAGCGTTCATTCAGCCTAATCCCGAATACGGAGAATGGGTGATTACTCCCCAGCCTCCGCAGCGGGCCGCACCTCCTCCCCCTCCCGGTCGAGGACCAGCCAGGCGCGCACCGCCTTGCGCTTGCCCTTCAGCGCCATCTCGCCCACCGGCAGTCCGGCCACCGTGCCCTGCACCGCCGTCCAGGTCGGTTCCCCGATGACGATCCGGCAATGGGGGGAGGAGCGCATGGCCACCGTCTTGCCCAGCGCCTCCAGCCGGGCCGCCGTATTGGCGGTGTCGCCGAGCAGCGAATATTCCATGTGCCGCAGCCCGCCCAGGCTGCCCGCCACCAGCGGACCGGTGTGGATGCCGACGCGGATGCCGATGGCCGGCAGCCCCTCCGCCTGCCAACGCTTGTTCAGCTCCCGAAGCTCCCGCCCCATCTGGATGGCGCAGCGCACGGCGCGCTCGGCGTCGGCGTCGATCTCCGCCTGGGTGGTGCGGGCGACGGGGGCGCCGAAGACCGCCAGGATGGCGTCGCCGATGAAGCGCAGAACGATCCCGTCATGGGCCGCCACCACCCGCACCATGGCGTCGAGATAGCCCTCCAGCCAGAGGATCAGCGGTTCCGGCTCCAGCGCCTCGCAGACGGTGGTGAAGCCTTCGATGTCGGAGAAGAAGACGGTGGCGGTCAGCTCCTGCGGGCGGGGGCGCCCGCCGGCCAGGAAGGTCGCGCGCTCCCGCCATATCTCGTCGGCGACGGGCTGGGAGACGTGGTTGGCGAACAGTTGCATCAGGCTGCGGCGGTCGGTGCGCTCCTTCAGCGACAGATGCGCGGTCATCGCGGCGATGCCGCCCAGCCAAGCCGCCGAGGGTGCCATCATCGCCACCAGCGGCCCGCCCTGGGCGAACAGCGCCAGCGCCGCCGCCCACAGGGCGAGCAGCCCGAGCAGGCTGGCCGGCACCAGCAGCCACACCGGCCAACCGGCCACCGCCAGCGCCACCCCGGCGGCACCCAGCACCAGCACCAGCGCGATGACCCCGCCGAAGGACAGGTCGCGGCTGGTCCGGCCGTCGAGGATCTGGGCCAGCGCGTGGGCCTGGATCTCCACCCCCGGCGTGGACAGGCCGGCGACCGACAGCGGCGTGCGGTGCTGGTCGACCCCGACCAGGACGGTGCCGACCACGGCGATCCGCCCGGCCAGCCAGCCGCGCGGCAGCATCCCCACCATGTCCGCCGGATAGGTCGGGAAGGGCGGCGCGTCCGGCGACGGGCGGGCGTGCCAGTCGATGCGGAAGGGCTCCTCCGGGACCGCCTTCCCTGCCATCCCCCCTGCCGCCCCCCCTGCCGCCCCTCCGGCAAGCTGGGCCATCCGCGCCGGGAAGCTGGGCAGTCCGTCCGGCCCGCGCGGCACATGCCAACGCACCGTGCCGTCCAGCCGGTCCTTGGCGAGGTTGGCGTGGCCGTGCGGAATGCCGCCGAGGAACCGCCCGAGATAACGGCGCTGCCCCTCCGTCAGCGCCGTGTCGCCGAGCGCCGTGATGGCGACCACCGGCACCTTTGCGCGCTGGATGCGCTGGCGCAACCGCTCGTCGAGTGCCGGCAGGGTCGGCTGGTCGAACAGGATGTCCAGCCCGATCGCCCGCACCCCCGCCGCCTCCAGCGTCCCCACCAGATCGGCGAGGAAGCCGCGGTCCACCGGCGACCGGCAGGCCAGCGTGGCGAACAGATCCTCTCCCAGCGTCACCAGCACGATGCCGGGATGCTGCGGGGCGGGCGGCGTGAAGTAGGCGATAGCGAGGTCGCGGAAGCTCTCATCGGCGGAGCGCAGGGGCGGCACCAAACGGGTCAGCCCCAGTGCCGCCGCCGACACGCCGACCACCGCGGCCAAGCCGACCAGTCCTTTGGCGAGCCACGGGGCTTTCGCCCAACCCGGCCTGCCCCCCGATGTCCCCAACGGCGGCGCCCTCACTCCACGCGCAGGATCACCTGCGCCATCACCAGTTCGGTCTGCTTCAGCGAGGCGAGTGTCCGCTCCAGCCGGGCCGCCGCCTCGTCGGACAGGGGCCGGAAGGCGTCCTGACGCCCTGGCAGGTCAGCGCCGAGATCGCGCCCGGCGGCGAAGCAGCGCACCTCCTGGTCGGCGGACAGGCTCCCCGACCGCTCCGCCGCGCGCAGCGGCACCGGCATGCGGTCGCCGGCCAGCGTCAGGGTGCGGTGCCCCTCCACCAGCGAACTGGCCGATGGGCCCGGCGGGTAGATCGGCGTCAGCTGGCCGCGCGTGTTGCGCAGGTAGCAGTAAAGGTGCGCGTCCCGGTTCGTCTGGAGCACCAGCGTCACCGCCTCCCCGGACCGGTAGGTCGGGTAGAGGCCTCGGTCGGTGGCGAGATAGAGGTTCAGCGGCGCCACGCTGTCCCGCACCGGGTCGAGCAGGGCCGCCGCCTGCGCGGCGCAGCCGGCGCCGGCCAGCCGGATGGCCAGCTCCGCGCCTTGTCCCGTCCCGATGCCATCTGCGGCGATCACGCGCAGGGTCAGGCTGTGGCGCACCCGCCCGTCCGGCCCGGCGACCGAGACGGCGGTGCCGTCGGTCATCGAAATCTCGCGCGGCCAGGGCACCGCGGCTCCCTTGTCCCAGCGCAGCGTGGCGGCCTCGCCCCCTCCCGCGCGCAGGGTGGCCGGGATCAGCGCCGGATCGGCGGGCTTGCGCAGCAGCACGGTGCCGCCGGACTTCACGCATTGGGTTCCGGCCCGGCCGGGGTCGAGGGTGAAGACCTGCTCCTCCCCCTTCTGCATCGGGGTTCCGACCGCGCGGGCGGCCCCCAGGTCGGTCTGGAAGAAGCGCTCCCCGCCGACGAGGCTGCCCACTCCGCCCCAACCCGAGGCGTCGGGCATGCGGTCGAGCGACCCGTCGAACGGTCCCTTGATCCGCAACATACGCCCGTTGGCGAAGAGGAACATGGCGTTGGCACCGTCCGGCACGGTGACCGCCGCGCCGTCGGGAACCAGTTGCCCCTGGGCGTAGCCGGGGGCAGTGGAGGCGACGACCACCGCCTGCTCCGCCGCCGCGCGGCCGGCGGTGAAGCCGACCGCTCCGACGGCGGCCAGCGTCAGGGCCGCCACCACGAGTCCGCTCAGGGTCCTGTGCGCCATGCTGGCCTCCACCGGCGGGGATCGCGGAATCATTGGCGTTTCCCGGACGCCTGTCCAGGCGGCGAAGGGGGAAGGACGGGGCTGCGGACCCGGCCCAAAGAAGGGCGGACGCCGTGAACGGACGAGCATGGTCGGACCTCCGAAATGATGCGCACCGGCCAAACCGCCGGCCCGTCGAGGCTAGACGGCGGAAGACGGCGGCCGCTGTGAGGCGCAGCACAAAGTTGCGCAGAAGTTGGGCACCCTCCAACGTACTGAGTGTGGCGGGCGCCACAGCGCGGCCCGGTCCAGCCCCTTAGAGTGCCGGGCAGGACCGGCGCCCCGTTGGTCCGCCCCAGCGCCCGAGGAGACCGACCATGACCGCCCGCCGCACCAAAGCCGATGTCGCCGAAGGTTTCGATGACCGCTTCGCCCGTCATGGAATCTTGGAGGTCGCCTATCTGCGGTCGGTGGAAATCGACGGCCTGCCCGCCTACGCCGTGTACGCCGCCAATGGCACCTGCCTGTGGCTGGACACCGACCGCGCATCGGCAGGGGCGACACTTCAGGAGCATGGGATGGAGCTGGTCAGCGTGCATTGAGAAAGCGGAGTTGATGGGGGCATTGCCCCCACCCTCCCCACGTCGTGGGTCCCCTCCCTCCCCGCTTCGCAGGGGAGGGACTTTTCGTGCGTGCAACGCCAATTCCCCCCTGCGAAGCGGGGAGGGTCAGGGTGGGGGCAATACTCCCCATTCATCATTCCTTCGGGCTCAACAGGCACGACGTCCGGTTCCGCGTCACGATGGCGAGGCTGTTCTCCGGCTCGCCGGCCCGGCGGAAGCGCAACGCGTTCAGTTGGCTGGCGACGCTGAGCGACAGGACGTTCAGATCCGTCTCATCGATGATCTTCTCGCCGTCCTGCCAGCACTGGATGCGCACGCGGCCCTTCGGGACCCCGACGTCGATCCCGCCGGGCTGCACGCCCGCGTCGCTGCTCTTCTTGCGGACCACCGTCGCGTCGGCGCCCCCCGACGAGGGGGAGCGCCGCGACCGCCACCAGGAGAAGGAGTTTCCGGACCATGGCGCGCCCTCCTTCCCGATCGATCACTGGATGGGCCGGAACTCGACGCGCCGGTTGCGGCTGTCGGTCGGGTCGGGGGTCAGCGGCTGGCTCTTGCCCAGGCCGGCGATGGCGATGCGCTGCGGCTCGATGTGGTGGACGCGCACCAGATACTCGCCCACCGACACGGCCCGTCGCTCGGAGAGGGCGAGGTTGTACTGCTCGCTTCCCACGGCGTCGGTGTGCCCCTCGATGACGAGGCGGAGCTGCGGGTCCTGCGACATCAGCCCACCGACCGCGTCGACGTAGGAATAGAACTCCTTCGGAACGTCGGCGGAGTTGAAGGCGAAGTTGATGCGGAAGCCGAAACCGTTGGTCGGCCGGCTCTCCGCCGGGGTTTCCGGCGCGGAGAGGGTGGCCGGCTGCACGCCGTTGGAGCGGCGCGGGGCGGCCGGCGGCGGGGCGACGGGCGGGGCCGCGGCTTCCTGAACGGGCGCGCGCTTGGGCTTCGGCTGTGGCGCCGGCTCCGCCACCGGGGCGGTCGGCGGGCTGTAGCTCGGCGGGCTGTAGCTCGGCTGCGGGGCCGCCTGCTGTTGAGCGGGCGCGCCGTAGTTCACGCTGTCGGTCGGACGCGGGCGGTTGGCGCTGTTCATGCCGCCGCCGATGATCTCGATGCTGCGGGTGCGGATCTTCGGCTGCTCGCTGCCGTCCGTCGCCGCCGGGCCGGGCTTCACCGCCTCGCGCAGCTCGTCCACGGTCGGCGGGCGCTCGAACATCATGACCCGGTTGCCGCCGGAGCCCTCGACGGTCTGCGCCCGCGCCGGGACGGCCATGCAGGCCAGGGCAATCATGGGCAGGGCCAGAACGGGAAGCGCCACGCCGTTCAGCCGTCGGGCGATGGTCTTGGAGGTCGGTCGCGGCATCGCTGGTCTCCCATGATTCGGCGCCATGATCTGGCGTGGTGTTCTGCTGCCCCTTCTTTACCCCCGTCCCCCACCCCCGCGCTGTGAGGCGGCCCACAACTGCCCGCTCTTACCGCTGCGCCGATCCTATCGTTGAGCCGACACGGCGGGCAGCACCTGCACCGCCATCTGCCGGCTGCGCACGTTGGTCCCCTGGATGCTGCCGTAGGCGCCCACCACATCCTCCAGCGTCGCGCCGGGGATGGGCTGAAGGTCCTCGGTCTTGTAGCGGTCGGCGATGCGCGTCCCGAGCTCGTCGGGCGAGACGACGCAGGCGATGGTCTCGGAGGCGCCGGGACGGTCCATGCGCAGGTTGAAGGGCTTCTGCGCTCCCGGCGGGACTTCCACCTGCTGGTTCGCCTGGACGAAGCTGTCGGGCTGGAAGCGGTTGGGGAAGATGCGGGCCACCGACCCGGCGGCGTCCTGGTAGTAGCAATAGACGAAGCCGTTGGCCGTCGGCTGCACCTTGACCACCAGAGCCTCCCCGGCACGGTAGCGCGGCTGCGGCCCGCGGTCGGAGCTGAGGACCAGATCGGGCGGCGCCCCGGCCGGCGCCGGCGTGGCGCGCGGCAACCCCTCCCCGCCCGCGTTCGACACCGATTGCAGGCGCGGCGCCCCCGGCCCCTTCTGGCCGCTGGGCTGGGCGAGCATGCGCTGATAGAGGTCGAAGTCGATGCGCCCCGTGGCGATCAGGTCGTTGTCCGCCTGATAGCGGGAAATCGCGTCGCGGGTGCGCTCGTCGAGCTGCCCGCTGTCCGATCCGTCGTAATAGCCCTCGGCCAGCAGGACGCGCTGGACGTAGGCGACGCGCTGGGACGGCGCCATGCCGTCGAACCAGTCGCGCGCCTGCCCGGCGAAGGCCGGGTTGGTCTGGTCGATGCCCAGGCACTGCCAGTAGGGGGTGCGGGTCATCTTGCCCAGCACCTCGATCGTGCTGAGTTCGATCAGCGTGCGCACCGCCTGATGCAGCCCTTCGGACTTGTTGAGCGAGACGTTGAAGGACAGGCCGGCCTTGCCGATCACCGCCCCGGCGTCCGCCCCTTTGCCCGACGAGATGATGGCGAGCGAATTGCTGGCCGACAGGCCGGGAATGATCTGGCGGGTCGCCAGCTCCCCGATGTTCAAATCCACCGAGATCACCGACATCACCTGATCGGCGGAGATGCCCAGGTCGAAGGTTGGCAGGGAGATGCCGGCGCTGGCCGCCTCGCTCACCACATTGTCGTCGAGTTGGGTGATGGCGCCGCGCACGTAGTAGGACGGCGCGCGGAAGTTCGGCTGCACCCCGATCATCCAGTAGAGCGCGTTCACGTCGTCCAGCGTCGGCTCGAAATCGACGAAGCGGAAGGCGTTCGACCGCTCCGACATGCGCGACACGGCGGTGATCAGCATCTCCTTGGTGCCGCCGGCCACCCGGCCCGTGGCGTCGGGGATGCCGTTGGAGGTGATGAAGATGTCGCGCTTGCCATGGTTCCACATCAGCGTGTCCATGCAGCGCAGCGCCTCGCTGAAGTTGGACACGGTGCGCACGGGCGGGGTCTTCGGCTTCTGGACCACGGTCGCCTGTTCGCCCGAAGTGACGCAGGCCCCCATCAGCAGGAGCGATGCGACGGCCGCCGCTCTCGCGACACCGGTGCGCCGGAGGAATCCCATGGTACCAAACCCCAAGGCCTCAAATCCCATGGCCTCACTCCCTGGACGTTCAGCGGACTGGATCAGCGGGCCAGATCAGCGGACCGACACGCGCGTGCTGTCGCCGCCCGGACGCACGGTGATGGTGATCTTCTTGGACAGGATCGGCGGGTCGTGCGGGATGTGCTCCGCATCGCCCAACAGAAGCTGAAGCGTGTGCCGGCCCGGCGGCAGCTCCAGATAGGTCTCCGTCTGGCCCTTGCCGAAATGGATGTAGTTGCGGTTGTTGGGGATCGGCTCGTCCATCGGCGGCAGGTCGGCGTCCACCAGCAGGTGATGGTGGCCGGTGTTGTTCTTGCGCACGCCCGCCGGGGCCACGCCGAAGTTGCGCAGCCCGAACCACACCTTGAAACGGCCCCTCACCACCTCGCCGTCGTTGGGCCAGCCGATGTAGATGTAGGCGTCCTTCGGCGCCGCCGTCCGCCCGGCCTGCGCCGCATCGGGGGTGGAGGGCGTGCTTTCGTGCTCGTGCCCGGGGCTGGCCGGCTGCTGCGTGTTGGTGGTGTCGGACAGCGGCTTGTCGAGCGGGTCGGCCTCCGGCGACGACTGCGCGGCGACCGGCCCGGCGGAGAGCAGGACGGCCAGAAGGACCGGGACGACGGTGCGCATCATGACTTCCTCCCTGTCGCGCTCCCGTTAGGGCACGATGGTTCCCGTTAGGGGACGATGATGGTGACCTTCTGCGACATGATCGGCGGGTCGTGCGGCACATGGTCCGCGTCGCCCAGGATCATCTGGAGCGTGTGCCGGCCCGGCGGCAGCTCCAGCCGCACCTCCGTCTGGCCGCCGCCGAAATGCAGCGACTGCTTGGTGTTCGGGATGGGTTCGTCGTAGGTGGCGAGGTCGGTGTCCACCAGCAGATGGTGGTGCCCGGTGTCCTCCTTGCGGATGCCAGCCGGGGCGATGCCCATGTTCTGCAAGCCCATGCGGACCCACAGCTTTCCACCGGAAATGGTGGTGCCGTTGGACGGCCACATGATGTAGGCGCGGGCACCCTCCGGCGCCTTCTCCCGTCCATTCGTGCTTTGGGCGTTTGCGCTTTGGGCCGACGCCGCGCCCGGCAACAGGAGCAGCGCGGCCGCCACGATCATGGCAGCATGAGGCATGGACACCTCGCTCTTCTGGCTCTTCTCTTTGGGAGCTTCAATCTTATGCTTGGTGGGCGGACAATGTTCGCGGTTTTTCGGACCTCATCCTTTCTCTCCCCACCCTCCGAATATTAAGGAGCGAAGGCGTTCACCAACCACCCCACTTTGCGCGAAGGCCGGGGCCGCTTCGCCTATTCCTATTTTGGGCTTGACGGTTGCGCTCGCGGTGCGAAGGTCACGGGGCAGGAGGTTGCCGATCCCGCATGCCCGATTCATCCCGCCTCGCCCCGCTTCCCGTCGGCCCCACCGGCGCGCCGTCGCGCCTCGGTTTCCGCCACCTGCTGGCCCCGGCGCTGCTGACACTCGGGGCGGCCGCTTTGGCCGGGCAGCGCCCCTGGCTGTCCGGCCACATCACGCCAATCGCCGGCGCCATGGTGGCGGACGCGCTGACCTCTCTGCTCGCCGTGGTGGCGTGGCTGGCGGCGGCGTGGCTGGGGTCGCGGGTCATCGACCTCGTGGTGGCGAGCCACCCCCGCGCCACGCCGATGCCGCGCCTGCTGACCGACCTGCTGCGCGCTCTGCTCTACGGGCTGGCGGTGCTCGGCATCCTGGCCTTCGTGCTGGGGCAGCCGGTGACCGGGCTGGTCGCCACCTCCGGCGTGGTGATCGCGGTGCTGGGCTTCGCGCTGCGCAACATGATCGCCGACATCTTCTCCGGCATCGCGCTGAACGTCGAGCATCCCTACCGCATCGGCGACTGGGTGGAGCTGACCCCCGGCGTTACCGGGCGGGTGGACGAGATCAATTGGCGGGCCACCCGGCTGGTCACGCTGGACGGCACGGCGCTGGTGGTGCCGAACGGGCTGGCCGCTGGCAACCGCATCACCAACTACAGCCAGCCCGGCACCGGCTTCCGCGCCGGGGTTCCGGTGACCCTCGACGCCGAGGTGCCGGTGGCCCGCGCCAAGCGGATCATCCTGTCGGCCATCGTCTGCTGCGACGCCGTCCCCACCGAGCCGCGGCCCGATGTGGTGGTGGACTCGATCACGCTGAACGGCGTCACTTATCAGGCGCGCTTCTGGGTGGCGGATTATTCCCGGTTGGCCGCCACCCGCGACGCCGTGGCGACCACCATCCTGGATCATCTGGCCCGCGCCGGTCTGGAGCCGGCCAGCCCCAAGCAGGAGATGCGCCGCCGCAGCAACCGCCCTCCGCCCTGTTCGGCACTGGGGCTGGGGCGGGACCTGCTGTCCCATGTGGATCTGTTCGCCGCCTTCCGCCCGGAGGAGATCGATGAACTGGCGTCCGGCATGCATCTGCGCCACGTCGCCGCCGGTGAGGCGGTGGTCCGCCAGGACGAGACCGGGACTTCCCTCTTTCTGGTGGCCGAGGGCGCGCTGGACGTGCGCGGGGCCTTCGGGGGGCGGACGCTCCTGCTCGACCACATGGGGCCGGGCGACGTGTTCGGGGAAATGTCGCTGCTGACCGGCCAGCCGCGCAGCGCGTCGGTGATTGCCAACACCGACGCCGTGGTCTACGAGCTGGACAAGGAAGCGCTCGACCCCGTCCTGCGCCGCCGTCCGGAGCTGGCCGCCCGGCTGGCCGACCTGATGGGACTGCGCCAGCGCCGCAACGACGCTCACCGCCGCGCCAGCGCCCCCACCGCCGTGACCCAGACGACGACCGAGCATGACCTGCTGGCCCGGCTGAAGACCTTCTTCAGCCTGTGACTCAGCTGTTCAGCGGAGAGAAAGGCATCCCCGCCTGCTCCAGCGCCTTTTCGATCACCTCCGCCGAGGTCTGGTCGAACAGTTGCAGCAGCAGGTCGTCGATCTCCCGGTCCTGGCTGTTGCCGCAGGCGTCGAACAGGGTGGCGATGGCCTCCGTCTGGAAGCGCTCGCGCCCCTCGTCGCCGCCGCGGTAGTCCAACGCCTTCGCCACCGCGATGGCAACGCGGAAGGGCTTAAGCAGGGTGAAGGACAGGCCCGCCTTGGCGAACAGCCCCTTCAGCGCATGCGGCCCGCCGTCCCAGGCGAGCTGACGGGCGTTCTCCGGCGGCAGGTTGGCGCGCACCGCGATCCCGGCGTCGAACAGCGCGATCTCCCCGGCGCACAGCGCGCGGAAGAGCAGCGGCGCCGACAGCCGCCCGCGGATCAGCAAATGCCGGGCGAGAAGCTCCACGTCCGCCTCGCGCGGGGTCAGCGGCTTCAGCAGAAGCAGGGTCGCCGCCTCCCGCGCCCGCTCCACCAGGACGCCGATCAGGCGGGGGTTGAGCCGGTGGCTGCGGATCAGCCGGTTGCGGATCTCCTCCGACACGAAGAGGATCAGTTTTTCCACCACCGCCGCCGACAGGTCGGGGCGCGCCGCCATGGCCTCGTTCACCGTGGCGACGCCGCCCCAGCGGTCCAGCACGCCGTGCAGGGACGGTTCCGGGATGACCGCCCCACGGTTGCGCAGAAGCTCGGTGATGACGATGACGTTGCCATTGCGCACCAGCGCGTCGGACACCGCGGGCGAGACGGAGCGGCGCCCGGCGATGGCCAGTTCCTTCGCCGGGCGCCGTTCGCGCAGGATGTCCAGGAGCAAGCCTTCGCTGAGCTTTTCCGCGTGGCGCAGGATGGGAAAGGCCACCCGGTCGACGTCGCGGGCCAGCTTCTCCGCCAGCCCCTCCGTCAGCAGGGAGGAGTTGTGGATCTGCCACGCCACCGCCTCGCGCACGGCGGTCACCGCGTCGGCGGCGAAGCGCTGCAGGATGTCCATGGCCAGCGCCCGCTCCGCCTCGGCGAGGTCCCCCGCCTCCAGGTCGCGCACCAGATGGGTCATGGTGTCGATGCGCGCCTGGGCGTCGGGCGCGGCCAGCAGGCGCTCGACATCCTTCTGGCTCAGGGACCGCTGTGACATGCGCTGGGTCTTCCGGAACGGACGCTCGGGATCAGAATTCCGGCGTATCGTAGCGGATCAGATCGCTCCACGCCCGCTCCAAACGGCGCAACGTGCGGTATGTCGTCTCCAGATCGGCGGCTTCCTCGTCGGTGCGGATCAGCGCGTCGCCCCGCACGGCCTCCAGCCCGCGCAGCGCCTCGCACAGCTTCAGCCCGCGCTCCGACAGGCGGAGCCGCGCCGTGCGCCGGTCGCGCTGCGAGGCGGAGCGGTCGACATAGCCCGCCTCCACCAGATGCTTCAGGTTGTAGGAGGCGTTGGAGCCGAGATAGTAGCCGCGCTCCAGCAGGTCGCGCACCGACAGCTCCTCGCCGCCGATGTTGATCAGCATCAGGGCCTGGCCGGGGCTGAGGTCGTCGATCCCGATCCGCGCCAGTTCCATCCGCAGCACGTCCAGGAAACGCCGGGTCATGCTCTCGATGATGCGGCCAAGGTCGGTGTAGACGGCGGGCAGGGACGCGCCCACCGGGGCGACGCTGTCCGGCGTGGCTCTCTCCGGCACGGCTGGGGTCGGCTGCTGCTTGGCGGCGGCGCTCATCGCGATACTCCCGCTTTGGAAAAAACCTTCATGGTATGGCGTGTTTCCAATTCCGAACGGTGGACGGTTTCCCCGTCCTTCTGTCGCAAGAATGATAAGATTTTAGTTTAATTTGTGGAAACAATGTTGAGACATGGCGGCTCTGCACGCCGGAACCGCCCCATTTACCTCCTGTTGCCCCCCTGTCCCTGCAATCCGCCCCTGCAACCCGGAGGAGCCCGACCATGCCGCAGTCCACACGTCATCCCGCCGCGCCGCAAGCGTGCACTCGGAGGGTCCGCTGATGCGCAGCGGCTTGGCTCTCGCGGCCGGTTTGCTGGCCGGCCTTTGGCTGGACACCCGCCACCGCACCAACCGGGCGGAGCAGGAACACCCGCCGACCGGTCATTTCATGAGCGTCGGCGGCACCCGCCTGCACTATCTCGACCATGGGCCGAAGGACAGCGCGTCGCCCCCCGTGGTGTTCCTGCACGGCAACGGCACCACCGCCGACGACTGGGCGCTGAGCCTTCTGGACGAGGCGGCCCGACACCGGCGCTGCGTCTGCTTCGACCGGCCCGGCCATGGCTACAGCGAGGCGACGCCACGGCGCGACGCCGGTCCCGCCGCCCAGGCCGCGCTGCTGCGCGCCGCCACCCGCAAGCTGGGGCTGGAGCGTCCCATCGTCGTCGGCCATTCGCTGGCCGGGGCGGTGGCGCTCGCCTGGGCGCTGGATTTCCCGGAGGAGATCGGCGGTCTGGTCATCCTGTCGGCCTTCACCCACCCGACCCCGCGGCTCGACTTCCTCCCCATGATGGGACCGGCCATTCCGGCGGTCGGGCCACTGCTCAGCCACACCGTCCTGCCGCCGCTGGACCGGCTGATCCTGCCGGCGATGATGCGCCGCATCTTTGAGCCGAACCCCGTGCCGCCCAGCTACAACGAACTGTCTCCCGACCTTCTGCTGCGCCCGACGCAACTGGAGGCCGCCGCAGCTCAACTCGCCGCTTTGATTCCCGGTGTGGCGGCGATGGCGCCGCGCTATTCCGAGATCCGCTGCCCGATGGCGGTCGTCGCGGGACGGGAGGACCGCATCGTCGATCCCCACGCCCACGCGGTGCAACTGCACAACGCGGTCCGCGGATCGACGCTGCATCTGCTGGCGGAAACCGGGCACATGCCTCAGCACGCCCGCCCGGACGCGGTGATGGCCGCCATCGAGCGGGTGGAGCGGGCCATGACCAGCACGTCGGTTCACGCGGAGGCATGAGTCGTTCCTCCTGATTCGGCGACCGGGGATTGCGACTCGAAAAAAGCGACTCGTGGCGACTCGGGTGAGGGATGGTTAACAGTTTGGTTACGATCCAAGCGCTAACCTTCGGCCATATCGCACACTTTCAGCGCCTCAAGGATTACGCCGATGTCCATGGCCGCCGACGTTGACACCATCGAACGCACGTCCATCGTCGCCTACACCCTCCTCAACGAGCTGCACGACGTGCTGGCTCTGCCCAAGGCGCCCGATGACGTGACGCTCGGCATTCTGATGGGGCTGTCCATGTTCATGGACGACAAGGTCGGTCCGATGCGCTCCAAGCGCCTGATGTCGGAGGCGCCGACCATCGTCCTGAAGACCGACGCCCACGTCACGTCGGACCAGATGCAGCGGATCATGCCGGTCCTGCGCGCCTTCGGCGATCACCTGAAGGACATGCGCGCCAAGGCCGCCCGCCCTGTCGACGACACCGTCGCCTGACCGCGGAGCGCAACCCCGGTTTCACGAAAGGCCCGGCCGGCAACGGCTGGGCCTTTTGCCGTTCCGGTGCCCGGCTTGACCCGCCCGGCAATTCATCGGATGCTGAAACCATTGGTTCACCGGAGGGTCGCCGCCGGTGACCCGGACGCAACGCAGGGGCGGCTTCGGCCATGGAACTGCCAACGGGGGATTGGATCTGGGCTCTGGCCATCGCCGCCCTTCTGACAGGCGCGACGGTCAGCGTCATCGTGCTCGCCGCCGTCGGCTCGATCCGCCGCAGCGTCAACGAGGGCGGCGCCCGCCAATCGCAACAAATCCGCAAGCTTGCGGAGACCGTCGCCACCCTGAACGCCCAGCAGCAGGCCGCCGAGGGCCGCGTCCAATCCCTGACCGAGGCGAACCGCAAGCTGGCGGAGGAGGTCGCGGCGCTGAACGAGCGGCTGCGCGACGCGGACTCCGTCCCCCGCATCACCGGCATCGCAAGGCTTCTCCACTGACCATGCCCGACTTGTCCACCCGCCCCATCGACGGCGACGCCGAGCGCGCTCGCTGGACCGCCAGCGCCGACGCCTGGGACCGCTGGGCCGACCCGATGGCCGATCTGGCCGACAAGCTGAACCAGCCCCTGCTCGATGCCGCCGGGGTGACGGCGGGCGACCGGCTGCTGGACCTCGCCTCCGGGGCCGGCGAACCAGCGCTGAGCGCCGCCCTTCGGACAGGTCCGGATGGGCTGGTGGTGGGCAGCGACCTCGTGCCCGGCATGATGGCCGGCGCCCGGCGCCGCGCCGCGGGGATCGCGGACGAACGGCGCCCGGCCTTCGCCGCCGCCGACATGACCGCCCTGCCCTTCGCCGCGGAGAGCTTCGACCGGGCGACCTGCCGCTTCGGCATCATGTTCGTCCCCGACGTGGCGGCGGCCCTGGCCGAACTGCGGCGCGTGCTGCGCCCCGGCGGGCGGGCGGCCTTCATGGTCTGGGGGCCGCGCGCCGGCAACGCCCTGTTCAACACGGTGGGCGACGCGGTCGCCACCCAGTTGGGCGAGGACCGCAGCCTGGACCCGCTGTTCCGCTTCGCCGCTCCCGGCCTTCTGGCGGAGGCCATGCGCGCCGCCGGCTTCGCCACGGTGACCGAGACCGACATCACCCCGGTCCGCAAGGCCCCCCAGGGCCAACCCTTCTGGCGCGCCACGCTGGAGATGAGCTTCGGCCACCGCCTGCACGACCTCACCGCCGGGCAGCGCGCCGACCTCGACGCCGAGGTGACCCGCCGCTTCGACGCGCAGGCCCAGGGCGGCACGATCCCCCTGCCCATCCACGTCCGCATCGTCATCGGCGCCTAATTCCCTCCCCCGCCCAGCTCTCGCGCAAACCGAGGGTTTGCGCTGACGCAGCAGGCGGACCTTCGGTCCGCCGAAAGCGGGGGAGGGTCAGGGAGGGGGCAACCCTCGCAACCCAACAACGCGCCCAAGTGCCGCAGCCATCCCACCGAGCCACATCCCCGGTTGACCTCGCCCGCGCATTCCTTTGGATGGTGCGTGCCGACGGGCCCTGCCCGTCCGGCATTCGAGAGGAGGTGATGCGCTTGAAAAGGTACCTGAAGTGGTTCCGACGCTTCTGGTTCCGGATGAAGTTCGAGTTCGAAGCCGGCTTCAACCAGGACCGCGATCGCTAAGGAACCAATGGGCGGGGTCGGGAAACCGGCTCCGCCTCCAGGAGACCGAAGGCGCATCACCTCCTTGCCTCACAAAATACCACAGCGCCGAAAGCCGTCAACGGGACGCAAAAGCGCTCCCGTTCTTGCTCCGTTCGATTCGCGACACTATTCTTTCCGGTCTCAGCGAATCATCCGGTCCTTCATGCCCGATCTCCCCTCCCCCCTCCTCCCCGCCAACGTCCAGGGCTGGTTCCGGTCGCGGGGCTGGGCGCCGCACCCGCACCAGCTCGCCATGGTCGAGGCGGCGGCGGCCGGGGACAGTGCCCTGCTGATCGCGCCGACCGGCGGCGGCAAGACGCTGGCCGGCTTCCTGCCCTCGCTGATCGATCTGGCGGAGCGCCCGCGGGAGGGGCTGCACACGCTCTACATCTCGCCGCTGAAGGCGCTCGCGGTGGATATCCAGCGCAATCTGGAAGAGCCCGTCGCCGAGATGCGGCTGCCCATCCGCACCGAGACCCGCACCGGCGACACGCCCGAATCCAAGCGGCGGCGGCAGCGGGCCAACCCGCCGCACATCCTGATGACCACGCCGGAAAGTCTGGCGCTGATGATCGCCTACGCCGACGCGGCGACGATCTTCCGGCACCTGCGCTGCGTCATCATCGACGAGCTGCACGCGCTCGCCGGGACCAAGCGCGGCGACCTGCTGGCGCTGGGGCTGGCGCGGCTGTCCCGGCTGGCGCCGCAGGCCCGGCGGGTCGGGCTGTCGGCCACGGTGGCGGAGCCGGCGCAGCTTCTCGCCTGGCTGTCCAAGACCGGGCACGCGGATGGCGGCGACGTGCGGCTGGTCACCGGCCGGGCCGGCGCCTCCGCCGATGTGGACATTCTGACGACGCGCGAGCGGCTGCCCTGGTCCGGCCGCATGGCCATGCACGCGCTGAAGGAGGTGTACCAGCGCATCCGCGCCCACCGCACCACGCTGGTCTTCGTCAACACCCGCGCCCAGGCGGAACTGGTCTTCCAGGAACTCTGGCGCCTCAACGACGAAACCCTGCCCATCGCGCTCCATCACGGCTCGCTGGCGGCGGAGCAGCGGCGCAAGGTCGAGGCCGCCATGGCGGCGGGCAAGCTGCGGGCGGTGGTGGCGACCTCCTCGCTCGACCTCGGCATCGACTGGGCGGCGGTCGATCTGGTGGTGCAGATCGGCGCGCCGAAGGGGGCGAGCCGGCTGGTCCAGCGCATCGGCCGCGCCAACCACCGGCTGGACGAGCCGAGCCGCGCCCTGCTCGTCCCCGCCAACCGGTTCGAGGTGCTGGAATGCCGCGCCGCGCTGGACGCCGTGGCGGCGATGAGTCTGGACGGCGAGCGGCCGCGCCCCGGCGGGCTGGACGTTCTGGCCCAGCACATGCTCGGCATGGCCTGCGCCGAGCCCTACCGGCCCGACGACCTGTATGACGAGGTGGTCCGCGCCGCGCCCTACGCTGGGCTGTCGCGGGATGAGTTCGACGACGTGCTGGACTTTGTGGCGACCGGCGGCTACGCGCTCGGCAATTACGAGCGCTTCCATCGGCTCAAGCTGCGCGAGGACGGGCGCATGGCGGTGGCCGGGCCGGCGGTGGCGCGGCAGTACCGCATGAATGTCGGGACCATCACGCAGGAGGCCATGCTGCGCGTGCGCCTGAGCCGCGGTCCGGTGCTGGGCGAGGTGGAGGAGCATTTCATCCAGGGCCTCACCCCCGGCGACACCTTCGTCTTCGCCGGCCAGTTGCTGAAGTTCCTCGGCATCCGCGAGATGGAGGCGCAGGTCGCCAAGGGCGGCACCGGGGAGCCGAAGGTCCCGGCCTACGCCGGCGGGCGGCTGCCGCTGACCACGGCGCTGGCCGACCGGGTGCGCGCCATGCTGGCCGACCCGGCGCAGTGGCCCGGCCTGCCGGAGGACGTGCAGGAATGGCTGCGGCTGCAGCGCTGGCGCTCCGTCCTGCCGGCGCGCGACGGGCTGCTGGTGGAGAGCTTCCCCAAGGCGGGAAAGCGCTTCCTCGTCGTCTACGCCTTCGAGGGGCGGAACGCGCACCAGACCCTGGGGATGCTGCTGACTCGGCGGATGGAGCGGATGGGCTGCGGCCCGCTCGGCTTCGTCGCCACCGACTATGTGCTGGCGGTGTGGTCGTTGCGAACGCCGAAGGACATGGACGGGCTGTTCGACCAGGACATGCTGGGTGACGATCTGGAGGCCTGGATGGACGAGTCCTCGATGTTGCGGCGGACCTTCCGCAACGTGGCGCTGATCACCGGGGTCATCGACCGCCGCCATCCCGGGCAGGAGAAGTCGGGGCGGCAGGTCACCTTCTCCTCCGACCTGATCTACGACGTGCTGCGCAAGCACGATCCCGGCCATGTGCTGCTGCGCGCCACCCGCGCCGACGCGGCGGGCGGACTGACCGACGTGCGGCGCCTGTCGGATTTCCTGGTCCGGGTGAAGGGCCGCATCACCCACAAGGACCTCGACCGCATTTCCCCCCTCGCCGTGCCGGTCATCCTGGAAATCGGGCGGGAACGGGTGGACGGTTCCGCCACCGACGAGCTTCTGGAGCAGGCCGCCGCCGATCTGGTGGCCGAGGCGATGCCGGAGCTGGGGTCCGACGGTGACAGCCAAGGCCGCTTGACGTTGTGATGACGATGGACACGACGATGACCCTGCGCGGCGCCGCGCTGGCTCCCGATCCCTCCGGCGCGCTGGTCTGGCCGGCGGAGCGGACGCTGGTGGTCGCCGACCTGCATCTGGAGAAGGGCTCGGCCTTCGCGGCGCGCGGGCGGATGCTGCCGCCCTACGACACGCGGGCGACGCTCGGCCGGCTGGCGGAACTGGTGGAGCGGCTGGCGCCGGAGCGGGTGATCTGCCTGGGCGACAGCTTCCACGACCGCCGGGCGGCGAGCCGCATGGAGGCCGGCGATGTGGCGCGGCTGCGCGACCTGACCGGACGGGTGGCGGACTGGCTTTGGGTCACCGGCAACCACGACCCGGAACCGCCGGAGGGCTTCGGCGGGCGCATCCTGGACGAGCTGACGCTCGGCCCGCTGACCTTCCGGCACGAGGCGGTGCCCGGCGCCGTGGGTGAATTGTCGGGGCATCTGCACCCGGTGGCCGCCGTCGTCGTGCCGGGCCGGCGGGTGCGGGAGCGCTGCTTCGCCTTCGACGGGGGAAAGCTGATCCTTCCGGCCTTCGGCGCCTTCGCGGGCGGGCTGAACGTGCTGGACCCGGCGGTGTCGAACCTGCTGGCGGCGCGGTTCGAGGTGCATCTGCTGGCCCGCGGCAAGGTCCACCGCTTCCCGCGCAGCCGCCTGTCTCCCGACAAGGCTTAAAAAGAAAAAGCCCGGAGAGTCGGGGGAACTCTCCGGGCGAGTGGTCCTGCCGGAACCGGCGGTGAGACGTCCGGCAGGAGGGACCTCAAGAAAAAGCAGAACGTCAGTTCGGCATCATGACCGTGTCGATCACGTGGATGACGCCGTTGGACGCCATGATGTCGGGCTTCACGACCTTCGCGTTGTCCACCATCACGCCGCCCTTCGTCGCGTCGATGTCCACAGTGGTGCCCTGCACGGTTTTCGTCGATGCCGTCTTGCCGGCGATATCGGCCGAGGTCACCTTGCCCGACACCACATGATAGGTGAGTACGGAGCGGAGCTTCTCGCGGTTCTCCGGCTTCAGAAGATTTTCGACGGTGCCGGCGGGAAGCTTGGCGAAGGCCTCGTCGGTCGGGGCGAAGACGGTGAAGGGACCACTGCCCTTCAGCGTGTCCGCGAGCCCGGCGGCCTGGACGGCCTGGACCAGCGTCTTGAACTGGCCCGCCGAGACGGCGGTGTCCACGATGTCCGCCGCCTTTGCGGACATGGCGGCGAGGGACAGCGGCAGGGCGACGGTGGCGGCGGTCAGCAGGCGTGACAGGCGGGACATGTGGTTTCCTCCGTTGATGGCGTCTCGTTCCTCCCCCGACCGTGGAACCGGTGCCGTCGGCCGCCGTGCCTCCGGCTCCACGTCGTGGCAGCGAAGGCGGAAATAGCGGCGTAGAAACCTCGGTCAATAGGATTTCCCCAGGAAAAATTTTTGCCGTCGCGGTGATCCGGAGCAATCGGCGCCGCGTAGCAAGAGCCATTGACCGTGGTCATTGGCTGCGGCGTTTTGGCATGCCTGTTCTTCTGTCCATTTCCTTAAAGTTGGCCGATGAAGACCGATCATTCACCCATCCTCGTCTGGTTTCGCAACGATCTTCGCCTTGCCGACAACCCGGCGCTCAGCGCCGCGGCGGAGGATGGGGCGCCGGTCATCCCGGTCTTTATCCGGGAGAAGGACGACCACGATCCCTGGCTTCCCGGCGGCGCCTCCCGCTGGTGGCTGCACGGCAGCCTGGAGCGGCTGGGCGAGGCGCTGGCGAAGCTCGGCTCGCCTCTGGTGCTGCGCAGCGGCGACCCCGCCGTGGTGCTGGCGGCGCTGGCGGAGGAAACCGGCGCCGACACGGTGCTGTGCAACCGCCGCGCCGGCCCCACCGCCATCGCCCGCGACCGCCGGGTGGGCGAGCGGCTGACCGCGCGCGGTGTGACGGTTCATCCCCACAACGCCGCCCTGCTCTACGAGCCGGGGACCATCCGCACCAAGTCGGACACGCCCTTCCGGGTGTTCACGCCCTTCTGGAAGGCGCTGCTGTCCATGCCGGAGCCGCCGCGCCCCACCCGCGCGCCGGCCAAGCTGACGCCGCCGGCCAAGCCGGTGTCCAGCGAGCCGCTGACGGATTGGGGCCTGCTGCCCACCGCTCCGGATTGGGCCGATGGCCTGCGCGAACGCTGGGAGCCTGGGGAGGAGGCGGCGCGTGAGCGTCTGGCCGATTTCCTGGATGGTCCGGTCGCCGCCTATCCGGTGGAGCGCGACCGCCCGGATCATGACGGAACCTCCGCGATGTCACCGCACCTCGCCTTCGGAGAGATCGGCCCGCGGCAGATCTGGCACGCCACCCGTCACGCCGCCGACCAGCGGCATGAACTGGCCGCCGGCGCCGAGGCCTTCCTGCGGGAACTCGGCTGGCGGGAGTTCAACCACCATCTGCTGCGCGAGGAACCGGGGATTCCGGACACGCCGCTGGACGACCGCTTCGCCCGCTTTCCCTGGCGGACCGACAAGGCGGGCTTGCGCGCGTGGCAGCGCGGGCGGACCGGCTACCCCATCGTGGATGCGGGGATGAGGCAGCTCTGGCGGACCGGCTGGATGCACAACCGCGTGCGCATGATCGTCGGCTCCTTCCTCATCAAGGACCTGCTGATTCCCTGGCAGGAGGGCGAGGCGTGGTTCTGGGACACGCTGGTCGACGCCGACATCGCCAACAACGCCGGCAACTGGCAATGGGTGGCCGGCTGCGGCGCCGACGCGGCCCCCTTCTTCCGCGTTTTCAACCCGATCCTCCAGGGCGAGAAATTCGACCCGGAGGGCGCCTATGTCCGGCGCTACGTGCCGGAACTGGAAAAGCTGCCCAGCCGCTGGATTCACAAGCCGTGGGAGGCGCCGGACGAGGTCTTGCGGCAGGCTGGCGTCACGCTCGGCAGGGACTACCCGCGGCCGATCGTCGACCACGGCACCGCCCGCGACCGCGCGCTGGCCGCCTTCCAGGAGATCAAGAAAGCCGGCGATTGAGCGGCGCGGAGTCGTGAAACCCGACCGTGTGTTTTCATTCCGCCTTCATGGGAGTGCAAAGAAACCGTCACAGGCCGCCGGTAAGGTGCGCCCGCCCCTACCCAAAATAAATTTGCGGAAAGAGACGAGGCACACCGATGGACACCCATGACCTGCCCCAGAAGGGCACCAAGTATCTGACCTTCGAGGGCCGCGAGGACATCGGCTCCAACCCGTCCGAAAACCCGACCATGGGCGACGTCATCAACGCCCGCCTCGGCCGCCGCGACATGATGCGCAGCATGCTGACCGGCGCCGCGGTCAGTGCCCTGATCGGCCCGGCCGCCCTGCTCTCCGCGCCGCGCGAGGCCGAGGCTGCTGTGACCGGCGCCCCGCGCCCGGCCAAGGCCAGCTTCTCCTTCCAGGAGGTGGCGCACGGTGTCGACGCCGACCATCACGTCGCCGCCGGCTACGACGCCGACATCCTGATCCGCTGGGGCGACCCGGTGGTCCCCGGCGCGCCGGCCTTCGATCCGATGAACCAGTCGGCCGAGGCGCAGTCGAAGCAGTTCGGCTACAACAACGACTTCGTCGGCTACGCCCCGCTGCCGCTCGGCTCGCGGTCGCCGGACCGCGCCCTGCTCTGCGTGAACCACGAATACACCGACGAGGAGGTCATGTTCCCCGGCGTCGGCGTGGAACAGCAGAAGGACAAGTTCGCCCGCATGACCAGGACGCTGGTGGACATCGAGATGGCCGCCCACGGCGGCACCGTCGTCGAGATCCGCAAGGTCAAGGGCAAGTGGGTGACCGAGCCGAACTCCAAGTACAACCGCCGCATCACCGGCGAGACGGCCTGCGCCATCACCGGCCCGGCCGCCGGCCACGCCCTGATGAAGACCAGCTATGACCCGGCAGGCACGATGGTCCGCGGCATGCTGAACAACTGTTCCGGCGGCATGACGCCCTGGGGCACCTGGCTGTCGGCGGAAGAGAACTTCAACGGCTACTTCTGGGGCAAGGTCGAGGACACCAACCCGAACGCCAAGGTGCTGAAGCGCTATGGCTTCCCCGGCGAATGGTACAACTGGGGCGTTTATCACGACCGCTTCGACATCGCCAAGGAGCCGAACGAGTCCAACCGCTTCGGCTGGATCGTCGAGATCGACCCCTACGACCCGACTTCGACCCCGAAGAAGCGCACGGCGCTCGGCCGCTTCAAGCATGAGGCCTGCCAGATCGCGCTGGGCAAGGACGGCACGGTGGTCGCCTACACCGGCGACGACGAGCGGTTCGACTATGTCTACAAGTTCGTCGCGGCGAAGAAGTTCGACCCGAAGAACCGCGCCGCCAACATGGACATCCTGGAGACCGGGACGCTCTACGTGGCGAAGTTCAAGGCCGACGCCTCGGTCGAATGGCTGCCGCTGGTCCACGGCCAGGGTCCGCTGACCGCCGAGAAGGGCTTCCCCGACCAAGCCACCGTCCTGATCAACGCCCGCCTCGCCGCCGACGCGCTGGGCGCCACCAAGATGGACCGTCCGGAGGACATCGAGGTCAACGCGGTGACCGGCAAGGTCTACGTCGTGCTCACCAACAACTCCCGCCGCAAGCCGGAGCAGGTGGACGCGACCAACCCGCGCGCCGAGAACAACTGGGGCCACATCGTCGAGATCCTGCCGGAGAACGGCAACCACGCCTCGACCAAGGCGGAATGGACGATCCTGGTCCGCGGCGGCAACCCGGCGGACGGGAAGGTCGGCGCGCAGTTCCACGCCGACACCTCGGCCAACGGCTGGTTCTCCTGCCCCGACAACGCGGCGGTGGACCACCGCGGCCGCCTGTGGATCACCACCGACCAGGGCGAGAACTGGAAGAAGGCGTCCGGCACCGCCGACGGCGTCTGGGCCGTGGAGACCGAGGGCAACCTGCGCGGCCTGTCCAAGATGTTCTACCGCGTGCCGGTGGGTGCGGAGATGTGCGGTCCCTGCTTCACCACCGACGACAAGACCCTGTTCGTCGCCGTGCAGCACCCGGCAACCGACGGCGTCGACCAGTGGGAAGGCTTCAAGGGCAAGCTCTCCTCCTTCGAGGACCCGGCGACCCGCTGGCCCGACTTCAAGCCCAACATGCCGCCGCGCCCGTCGGTGGTCGCCATCACCAAGAAGGACGGCGGCGTGATCGGTCTCTGACCGGACGCATGACCGTCCCATAATCCAGCGACACGCCTTGAAAGGGCGGCCCCCGCATCCGGGGCCGCCCTTCTTCTTTGTCTGGTGTCGGCGTCCGGCGATGTAATAAGATAACGCCATGACCGCCGATCCCCACCCCACCGCCGGCCCGGCCTCCCGCCATGGGCACGACCACGCGCATTGCATCGCCGACGCGCTGACCCGCGCCGACGCCCTGTGCGCGGAGCGCGGCGCCCGGCTGACCGCGCTCCGCCGGCAGGTCCTGGAGCTGGTCTGGAACAGCCACAAGCCGCGCGGCGCCTACGCCATCCTGGAGGACCTCAGCCAGCGCGAGGGCAAGGCCACCGCCCCGCTGACCGTCTACCGGGCGCTGGAGTTCCTGGTGGAGCACGGGCTGGTCCACCGCATCGAATCGCTGAACGCCTACATCGGCTGCGCGGCGCCGGGGGCCGTCCATTCCGGACAGTTCCTGGTGTGCGAGACCTGCGGCAACGCCGTGGAGATCGACGACCCGCGCATCCGCGCCGCCATTGGCACCATCGCCGCCGAGCATGGTTTCCAGGTCAGCCGCCCCACCGTCGAGGTGCGCGGCACATGCACCGACTGCCAGGAGAAGACCCCGTGACCGCCGCACCCACCCCCGCCGCCCCGTCGGCGCCCCGCCTGCCCGTCTCGGTGCTGACCGGCTTCCTCGGCAGCGGCAAGACCACGCTGCTGCAACGGCTCCTGCAGCATCCCGGCATGGCCCGCACCGCCGTGGTCATCAACGAGTTCGGGGAGGTCGGGCTGGACCATCTGCTGGTCGCCAAGGCGTCGGAGAACATGGTGCTGATGGACAGCGGCTGCCTGTGCTGCACCATCCGCGGCGACCTCGTCGACACGCTGCGCGACCTGTTCCTGAAGCGCGTGCGCGGCGACATCCCGGAGTTCGACCGGGTGGTGGTGGAGACGACGGGCCTCGCCGACCCGGCCCCGATCATCCACACGCTGATGAGCGACCCGCTGCTGGCCGCCCGCTTCCGCCTGGACGGGGTCATCAGCACGGTGGACGCGGTGCATGGCGCCAGCCAGCTCGACCGCCAGCCGGAGAGCGTGAAGCAGGCCGCCGTCGCCGACCGCATCGTGCTGACCAAGACCGACCTCGCCACGCCGCACACGACGCTCGCCTTGTGCCAGCGCCTGTCGGCCATCAACCCGGCGGCCCCGCAGATCCCCGCCGCCTTCGGCGAGGTGGACCCGGCCCTGCTGTTCGACGCCGGCCTCTACAACCCGGAAACCAAGAGCCCCGACGTGGCGCGCTGGCTCCGGGAAGAGGCGTACCGCGACGAGCAGGCCCATCATCATGATCATGATCACGGGCACGACCATGATCACGGGCATTACCATCACGACCATGGCGACGCCTGCGGCCCCGATTGCGGGCACGATCACGACCATCACCACCACGACGCCAACCGGCACGACGACCACATCCGCGCCTTCTGCATGGTGGTGGACGAGCCGATCCCATGGAACGGCTTCGTCGACTTCATGGAGGCCCTGATCGCCGCCGGCGGGGAAAACCTGCTGCGCATCAAGGGGCTGCTGAACGTGAAGGAAAGCCCGCTGCCCGTCGTCGTGCACGGCGTGCAGCACATGTTCCACCCACCGGTCCAGCTCCAGGAGTGGCCCGGCGAGGATCACCGCTCCAAGGTCGTCTTCATCACCCGCGACATCGGCGAGGCGGTGATCCAGCCGATGTTCGACCAGTTCGTACGCGGCGCGGAAGGGACGGCCTGAGGGCACTCTCTGCCCCCACCCCGGCCCTCCCCGCTGCCGCAGGGGAGGGTGCCTTCTGCAAAGTGGCGGCAGTCCCCTCCCCCGCTTTGCAGGGGAGGGTTAGGGTGGGGGCAACCGCCCGCCTCACCTCACCTTGTAAAGCTGGAAGTATCGCCCTTCCTGCACCAGCGTCAGATGCTCCGGCACCGGGTTGGCACGGCCCGGCTCGCTGAACAGCACATAGACGTAGCCGAAGCGCCGGGGCCAGTCGGCCCAGTAATGGTTGTCGCGCAGGCCCGGCTGACGCACCGCGTCGGCCACGTATCCGATGCGCGGCATATAGGTGAAATCACCATCCAGATCCGCGTAGTCCGGCTTCAGCAACAGCACCTGCTTGCCCGGATGGGTGAAGGCGATGGGCACGAGGCTGGAGCGCTCCATCAGCGCCAGCACCGGCGCGTGGTGCAGGCCGAAGGACAGGGCGCGATCATCGGTGAACTGGGTGGCGCGGAAGATCGACTTGTGCAGCGTCTCGTCGGCGTAGGTGGCGAGCACCGTGCTGCCCGGCTCGATCCGCTGCAGGGACTGGCGCACCTCCTCCAGCAGCGGGTCCACCTTGGCCAGCCCCACCCCGGCGTCGGCGCTGCGGAGCAGCGACAGCGCGACCACCACCGACAGGAAGGCCACCCGCATGGTCGAGGTCGCCAGTTCCCAGCGCACGAAGCCCAGCGCGACGAAGGCGATGCCGATGGGCAGGCGGCTGTCGGCGAACCAGGAGCCGAACAGGACCAGCGGCATCGCCGCATAGACCACCAGCCCCAGCGCGATGGTGATCGCGCCGACCGGATGCAGCCGCAGCGCCCCGCTCCACAGCCCCCAAGCGATGCCCAGCCCGACGGCGATTCCCGTCACGTACCCCACCGTGTCGGCGTAGCCGCCGAACAGGAAGTCGAAGCCCATCAGCTTCGCCGTGCCGACCCACAGCACCGCGTCGGCGAAGCCCGACGACGGGCTCATCAGCAGCAGAGGCGGCACGATCAGGAAGGGCAGACCGAAGGCCAGCGCGTCCGGCAGCGCCTGCCGCGGCGCGCGCCAGCCGCCGCTCCGCCACAGCCGCCATCCCTCGAAGGCCAGAAGCGTCAGCCCGTAGAGCCCGAGCGCGAACAGATGCGAGATGAACAGCAGCAGCACGACGCCGAGCGAGGCCAGCCCGCGCTGCCAGGGGGCGCGCTCCCGCATGACGATCCAGCCGGCGATGCCCCACAGCGCCAGCCCCAGCCCGAACAGGTAGTTGAACAGGCCCATGTAGGTGGACAGCGTGTAGAGGAACAGCCCGGCGGCCAGCGGCCCCAGTTCCACGCGGCCCCAGACGGCGCGGTAGAGCGCGATGGAGCCGGTGACCAGCACAAGATAGCTGGCGGTGACGAACAGCCGGCTCGCCGTGTGCACGCCGATCAGCTTGGCCAGCGGCGGCACGACGATGTCCATCACCAGATTGGGGATGATCGCCCAGCGCACCATGTAGAACTGCGCCAGCGCCGGGTCCTGGTCCAGATGGGCCAGGGCGTACATGCGGGTGACGTGGTTGACGTAGTCGCCCAGCGCCGGAATCTCGAACATCCAGACGGGGACCGAGGCCGCCACCAGGATCAGCAGGGCAGCGGGCCAGACATACACGGACTCGGCGCGCGACGCCGCCCGCCCGTCGAGGGTGAAATCCCTGAACATGCGGCCCCCCTTCAGACGCTTTTCGGGAAGGACTGGGACGGAGCGGCGGGCGCCGCGGCCGTGGGGGACGCCTGCAGGTCCTCCGGATAGCGGTTCTGCAGACCGGCCCGGTAATGGGTCCAGAAGCCGCGCAGCCCCTTCACGTCGGCGCGCCGGTGCAGCAGATAGTAGAGCGTGTATTTGACCATCATGCGGGCGATGGACTTGCGCTCGTAGGTGGCGTGGATGTAGCCCATGTTGCGGAAGAAATAGGGAGCGCGGTTCTCCGGCATCTCCTCCACCGTGCCGAGGAAGCCGCCGGCCAGCGGACGCTGGGTGCGGCGGTTGCGCGGGTGGACGTGCAGAGCGTGCACCGCCGTCCCGTCGCGCAGCCCGGCCCGCCGGGCGCGCAGCGTGAACTCCCACTCGTCGCCCCAGATGAACATCTCGCGCTTGATGTTGCCGATCCGCTCGAACACGCGGCGGCGCAGCAGGGTCCCGTTGAACAGCGCGATGGTGCCCGGCACGATGCCGTCCTGCGCCGCGGCGGCGAAGGCGTCGGCCTTGGTGAAGCCCTGCATGGCGAAGGCCAGATCGCCGCGGTCCTCCGCCGCGACCACGGTCGGCCCGACGAGGTCGAGGTCGTGCCGTTCGCCCTGGCGCAGCAGTTCGGCCAGCGCGCCGGGCGCCGGAATGCCGTCGTCGTCGGTGCTCCAGATCCAGCGGGCGCCCAGTTCCAGCGCCGTGGCGAAGGCGGTGTGATAAGCGCCGGCGGAACCGATGTTGGCCTGCCGGACCACCAGAAGCTCCGGCATCACCGCCCGCTGCTCGGCCAGCCATTCCGCGGTGCCGTCGCTGGAGCCGTTGTCCACCACGACGATGCGGTCGGGTCGCGGCTCCTGCCCATGGATGGCCGCCAGACAGGTCTTCAGCAGGGCCAGACGGTTGTGGGTGACCACCACCGCAACGACCGGCGTCTCCCAGGGCGTTTCCCGAGGCCGTTCCTGGGCTCCGGTGTCCAGCGTCCGGGGCGTCTGGGCTTCTGACATGCGGTTTCCGTCCTTCGTGTAAGCTTGGCGCGTCGGTGCCTTGGGGCTGTGCCTCGAAGAGGCCACCCCAAGTTTTTTGCTTTGCGAAGAGAGGGCAATGCCCCGGACGGAGAGGGGCGGCACCATTCGCATAGCCCATAAGGAGAAAAATCAGCTCAGACGCATCCAGCCGGTGCCCCACAGCCACAAAACGGCGAATCCCATCGACAAAAGGGTCATCGGAATGCCGCAACGGGCGTGCTCCAGGAAGCCGAGCCGGACGCCGGACGCCGCCGCCCGCTCCACCACGATGATGTTGGCGAGGCTGCCGGGGATCAGCAGGTTGCCGGCCAGCGTGGACAGGATCGCCAGACCGTAGAGCGCCCCCTCCGGCGGCGACGGCCAGGCGGCGAGCAGCAGGATCACCGCCGGCACGTTGCCGATGCTGTTGCTTGCCGCCAGCGCGAGCGGGGTCATCACCGCCAGCCGGTCGGGCAGCCAGCCGGCGGCCTCCAGCCCCGACACGAACTCGGCGGGGAGGCCGGTCAGCTTCAGCGCGTGGTTGATGGCGAACAGCGCGGCGAAGAGGACCAGCAGGTGCCAGTCCACCATGCCCAGCATGCCGCGCGAGGCCAGCCGCCGGCTGATCAGCATCGCCCCGGCGACCAGCAGCACGCCGATCTCGTGCGGCAGGTCGGTGGTGAACAGGCCGAGAAGCACGAGGGTGGCCACCACCGCCTTGCCGAGCTGCGCCCGGTCGAGCGTCACCGGTTCCGCCCCGCCCTCCCCGACCGCACCGTCATCCGGCTGGCCGAAGCGGCCCCGCCAGGCGAGCCACACCACGGCATACACCACCACGAGGCCGAGCAGCGCCGGCACGCCGCAGACCGCCAGGAAGCGCCAGAAATCCAGATGGCCCATCTGGCCGATCAGGATGTTCTGCGGGTTGCCGATCACCGTCGCCGCCGACCCGGCGTTCGCCGCGCCGGCCAAGCCGATCAGGTAGGGACGCGGATCCAGCCGACGGGCCAGCAGTCCGACGCAGAGCATCGGCGTCATGGCGAAGACCACCACGTCGTTGGCGAGGATCGCCGATAGGCCGCCGCCCACCGCCACCGTCACCGCCAGCAGCCGGGCCGGAGAACGTGCCGCCTGTGCCACCCGCAGGGCGCACCAGTCGTAGAAGCCGCTGGCCGCGTACTGGGCGGACAGCACCATCAGCCCAAACAGGATGAACAGGGTCGGGAAGTCGATCGCTTCCGTCACCTGCCCCGATTCCAGCGCCCCGATGGCCAGCAGAAGGATGGCCGCGACCAGGGCGATGCCGGTGCGGTCGATGCGCAGGCCGGGAAAGCGCCCCAGCGCCATGCCGACATAGGTGAGGACGAACAGCGCGACGACCGTCAGCGTCATGGGCGGGACGGTCAAGGGAAAGGCGGACATGGATGAGGGGTTCGCTGCGCGGTGGGGGAAGCCCCTCTATAACGGCCCGGATGGGGTCAGGCCATAGGCGCCAAGCCAGGGTCAGGCCAGCGTGACCGTCATCCCTTCCCGTGCGGCGAAGCAGTCCGGGAACACCGCCTGGGCGGCCGCTTCGATGGCGGTCATGGTCACGTCGTCATGGTCGGGATCGTGATGGAACAGCACCAGCCGCTTGACCCCGGCGGCCTGCGCCAGCCGGACGCCCTCGGTCCAGGTGGAGTGGCCCCAGCCGATGCGGTTCTGCCACTCCTCGTCCGTGTAGGTGCTGTCGTAGAGCACGAGGTCGGCGCCGGCGATCAGGTCGAGGATGTTGCGGTCGGGATGGCCCGGCACATGCTCGGTGTCGGTCACATAAGCGAAGGATTTGCCGAGATGCTCGATGCGGTAGCCGGTGGCGCCGTCCGGATGGTTCAGCCGCGCCGTGCGGACCTGCACCCCTTCGCCCAGCGCGAACTGGTCGCCGGCCGTGATCTCGTCGAACACGATGTTGCTTCCCATGGTGCGCATCGGCACCGGGAACAGGGGACGCTCCATCTGCCGCGCCATGGCCGCTTCGATGCCCGGATTGCCTTTCAGATGGCCGGAGACGATGCGCAGGTGGAAGCCCTTGCTGTAGGCCGGGGCAAAGAAGGGAAAGCCGCAAATGTGGTCGAGATGGGTGTGGCTCATCAGCAGCGTCGCCTCGGCGGCGCCCTCCTTCAGCAGGCGCTTTCCGAGCATGCGGATGCCGGTGCCGGCGTCGATCACGATGCGCTGGTCGCCCGCCTGCACCTCCACGCAACTCGTGTTGCCGCCGAAGCCCATATGGGACGGCAGCGGGCAAGGGACCGTGCCCCGAACCCCCCAGAAGGTCACCGAAAAGCCCATACCGACCTCGAGACACCGATCTCCGGATCACCACGCCACACCAAGCCTGCGGGCGGGAACCGTTAAGACGGCATTTTAGCATGGTTTTCGGTTTACGCGGTGACGACCGTCACAGCCCGACCGGTTCCAAAGAGGGAGCCCGCCCCCTTCCGGATTGGACCGAGCCGATGACCTGGGTCAGCCGAAGGATCGTCAGCTGGTCCACAGGATGCTTTCGATGAGGCGTTCACAAGACCGGCGGTGATAGCAGCCGGTGCAGCCGGTGTCGGGGCAGTCCAGCCCGGCTTTCAGAACGGTCAGCCCATCCACCAGCCGGTCTTTGGTGGCCTGATCGATGACGTCCGCCACAAGCACGTCGCGGATCGCCTCCGCGACGAGGTCGTCTTCCTGTTCCGGTACGGTCACGATTTGCCTGAGAGCCTGCATGCGAAACACCTTTCCGTGCTTCAACTGCACCACAGGGGTGTTTCGCCAACATTTCAGGCGGGACGTTCAAAAGAATCGAATTGCTGCAATACGACACGCCTATTTGCACGAACTGACCGAACTCTGGACGATCACACCGAACCAGCCGAGCCCCTTGTAGGTTTCATAGCCGGGAGTCACGGCGAAACCCACCACGCGCCCCTGCTCGTCGGAGTAGCTGCCGTGCCCATGGCCGCCGGTGCGCAAGGCGAAGCTCTCCGTCAGAACACCCCTGCGGTCGGACGCGGCGATCACACGGAGACGGCTGTCCACCAGAAGGCAGCGCGTCCGCGAGCGCTCCTCGTCGGTCAGGCGGACGGAGTCGACCACGCCCTGGGATTGATTCTGCCAATCGAAGAAGATCCCCAGCACGCCGATGACGGGGCCGTTCTCCTCCCCGCCGGCCCGGATGGCCGTCGCATAGGTGGCGACGGTCGCACGGTCCAGCAGATCGCTGGTGCCGATGTCGGCCACCGCGAACTCGGTGCCGCTGCGGGTCGCCATGGCCTCGCGGAACCAGGATTCGGACGCCACCGAACTGCCTACGGCGCGGCGGTAGCGGTCAGGCCGTCCGGTCGCCAGAACCACGCCCCTGGCATCGACGACGCAGAGGTCGAGATAGACGGTGTAGGCACCCAGGATGACGCCCAGCCGTTGCGCCGCGTGGCGCCGGTTGGCCTCGGATGGTTCAGCCGCGCACTCCACCACGGCGCTGTCGGTGGCCCACCACCGCACATCGCAGGACCGCTCGTACAAATTGCGGTCCATGATGTCGATCATGTTGAGCGCCAGATCGGCCAAGCGCCCGCCGCGCAATTGCGAGACCAGGCGATTGCCGAGCGTGTTCAACTCGTCGGTCTGCACCGCCATCTGGGCTCGCAGTTCCCCACCGATGCCGGTGATCCGCTCGGAGATGGCCTTCACCTCCTGCGCCACCACGGCGAAGCCGCGTCCGGCCTCCCCGGCGCGCATCGCCTCGATCAGGGCGTTGAGCGCCAGGATCTTGGTCGTGTTCGTAACGGCCTGGATCTCATCCATCTTGCGCGTGGCAAGATCGGACACCGCGCGCGACAACGCCACGATACGCTCGGGCATGAACATCACCTCCAAGGATTATCGGTGACGACTCCCCCCAAGGACGACCGAACAGCCACTCGTCGGCTCGCTCAATCATCCGCTACCCACCCGAGCGGCATTGAATCGACGCAATCATAAATCCGCAACACGGAATGCCAACCGGAATTGCGCCGTCCCCTGCGGCGCAATGTCATCCCCCCGTATGCGGATACCGGTTCAGACCTTGTAGGCCAGACGCAGCCCGCCCCAATGGCGCCCGCGCACCGTGATCGGGGCGGACACGTCCTTCATCAGGGCGTATTGACCGCCCCCCATGTCGCGCCGGTAAGTCTGAAGAAGGAACGGCTTCGTGCTGCGCCCCGCGGCCAGACCGACCCGGTCGTTGAAGATGCGGCGGTTGCGGCAGTTGGCCGCGTTCCACGTCGGGTCGGCACCCTGGGGCTGGCTGAACCGGCGGTTGTGGGTCGGCAGATAGCCGTTGGAGTCGACCGCCACGCAGAAGACGATGCGTTCGCTTTGCCCGAGCAGCGAGTCGAGCACCCTCGGCAGCACGCGGTCGCAGAACTCCGTGAAGCGGGTCATGTGCTGCTGCGGGTTGGAGCCGGGGATGGGCTGGTAATTGCTGTCGAACAGGTCGCCTTCGCGAACCTCGCCGCGCGCCATCGCATCCTCGAAATCGGCGGAGATGCGCGACGCGGCGTCGCAAACCAGCCGGATGAACGGCGTGTCCACCGTCTCCACGTCCAGCTCGGCGGTGATGCCGATCAGCCGCTCGCTCATGCCGACCAGTGTGTTCACGCGGTCGCGCGCCTGGGCCAGATTGTCGCTGGACAGCTGCACGCCGACCGCGAGGTCGTCGATCTCGTGCTGCAACTCCTCGCAGTTGGCGCCGATCTCGGAGGAGGCCGAGTCGATCTTGTCGGTCTCGCCGTTCAGTTCCGACATGGCCCGGCCGACGGTCTCGATGACGGCGCCGATGGCGGTGGTGCCTTCGCTGACCGCGCGGGCCTTGCTGGCGCTGGACGCGCTTTCGGCCATCAGGCGCTGCGCCTGGTCGTTGAGATACTTCAGCGTGGCGTCGATCTCCGTCGTCGCCTCGCTGGTCTTCTTGGACAGGGCCTTCACCTCGTTCGCCACCACGGCGAAGCCGCGCCCGGCCTCGCCTGCGCGGGCCGCCTCGATGGTGGCGTTGAGCGCCAGCAGGTTGGTCTGCTTGGCGATGACGAAGATCTCCTTGGCAACCCGGCCCACGCGGTCGAGCGCCTCCTGAAGGCCGGCGATCTGGCCCTCGATTCCCCCCACCGCGGCGACGAGGGCATGGATGTCGTCCATGGAGCGCTGCACCCGGTCGTGGGAGGATTCGACCTCCTGCCGGGCCTGCTCGGTCACGGAACGCGCCACGGTCGCGGCGGCGGAGATGCGCTGCGTGCTCTCCGACATCTTGTTCCCGGTGCCGCGCAACTGCGCGAAAACGTTGGCCTGATGGCCGAGGCGGCCGTTGACCTCCTCCACATGGCCCGCGATGTCCGCGATCTCGATGCCGAGATTGCCCGCTTCGGTGGCAATGTCCGCGATCAGATGAGAGCGGCCGCCGAACGCACTGTCCATTTTCCCGCCATCCGTTTCACAAGAATGCGCAGAGCGCTAAAATCCAATGCAATTATTACCGAACCCTTACAATTGCGCAACGGAGGAAGGGTCATTCTAAAAGGCAATATGCTCAATTATTGCGCGCCGGTAACCCGATCGCAACCGAAGGCGGAGAAAGCGTCAATCCGCATCGTCCTCGACGACGCGTCCGTCGGCGATGCGGTGGTCCAGCCGCTCGTCCTGCAATCCGGCAGGTTCCTGGTGAATCAGGACCTCGGCACCAGGGAAGGCTTCCTTCAGGCGGTGCTCCACCCGGTCGGTGATGTCGTGTGCCCTGGCGACCGACAGCGACGGGTCGAGTTCCAGATGAAGCTCGATGAAGGCGCCGACGCCGGAGCTGCGGGTGCGCAGGTCGTGCATCCCCGCGACATCCGGTTGCACCATCACCAGCGCCGCGATGCGCTCCCGCTCCTCCGCCGGCAGTTCCCGATCCATCAGGACGTTCAGCGCCTCCCTGGCGACCTTGCGGGCGCCGAAGAGCAGATAGGCGGCGATGCCCAGACCGAACAGCGGATCGAAGGCGCTGATGCCCGTCCATCCCGTCAGCAGGATCGCCAGGATGACCGCCGCGTTCATCAGCAGGTCACCGGAATAATGCAGCCGGTCCGCCCCCACCGCGACCGAGCCGGTGGCCGTCACCACATGGCGCTGGAAGGTGATCAGGCCGGCAGTCAGCAGGATCGACAGCAGCATCACGGCAATGCCCACCGCCCCCTCGCCCACCGGCTGCGGGGTGATGAGACGGCGCACCGCCTCGATGGTCAGGAACAGGGCGGAGCCGCCGATGAAGGCGGCCTGGGCCAGCGCGGCCAGCGCCTCCGCCTTGCCGTGGCCGAAGCGGTGCGCCTCGTCCGGCGGGCGCAGCGCCGTCCGCACCCCCAGCAACGTCACCACCGACGCCAGCATGTCCGTGCTGGAATCGATCAGCGACGACAGGATGCTGACCGAGTCGGTGGCCAGATAGGCCGCCAGCTTCGCCAGGATCAGCGTGAGCGACACCGACACGCTGGCGTAGGTGGCGTACCGGCGCAGCCGGTGCGAACGCGCTTCGCTCATGAGCGTCTTCTTATGTGATGACGGCATCGGTCCTTTACGGGAAAAGACGGTCCGTCGTCCAGCGCGCCGGCTCCTGCGCCGCCGGGTCGCCCTCGCGCAGGTACAACGTCCGCTCGTGCAGGCGGAAGGGGCGGTCCTGCCAGAACTCGATTCGCCGCGGCAGGATGCGGAATCCGGTCCAGTGCGGCGGGCGGGGAACGGCGCCCAGGCCGAACTTGGCGGCGAACTGGGCGACCCGCTTCTCCAACTCGAAGCGGCCCTCCAGGGGGCGCGACTGCTGCGACGCCCAGGCGCCGATGCGGCTTTCCCGCGGACGGCTTTCGAAATAGGCGTCGGCTTCCGCGTCGGACACCTGTTCCACCGCGCCCTCGACGCGGACCTGCCGCTTCAGAGTCTTCCAATGGAAGCACAGAGCGGCGTTGGCGTTGGCCAGAAGCTGCTCGCCCTTGCGGCTCTCGGTGTTGGTGTAGAAGACGAATCCGCGCGGATCGATGCCCTTCAGGAGCACCATGCGCACCGACGGCGCCCCCTGCGCGTCCGCGGTGGCCAGCGCCATGGCGTTGGGATCGTTGATTTCGCTACGGGTGGCCTCGGCCATCCAGTCCTGGAACAGGGCATACGGGTCCCGGTCGTTGGATTCGCTCATTGTCCCCTCGTCGCGCGGCCCTAGGCCCATGGTTTCAACGTTGGGTTTCGGCGCCGGTCGCGGCGTCTTCCCAGTTCACAAATATGCCCAATTCACAGACAGGACAGCCTCGCATATATGAGTGTCCACCGGTGCGCCAGAAGCAAGGCATGCCGGCTCCCAACCTTTCGAGGCAGCATCGATGTTCGTGAAGAAGCTCGTCCCGGCGGCGATGGCGATCGCCCTGCTTGCGGGTTGCGTCAGCACCTCCAAGGAAGCCACCAAGAACGCGGAGACCGTCGGCGGCCGGATCTCGTCGACCTATGGCAACGCGTCGGGCAAGGTCGCCTCTTCGGGCACCGGCCCGCTGCTCGGCGCCTTCATCGGCGGCGCCGCGATCGAGCCGTCGGACGCGGCCGCGGCCGAGACCGCGGCCAAGCGCGCCTACTCCGCCCCGGTCGGCGACAAGATCGGCTGGACCAACCCGGCGACGGGCCATTACGGCTCGCTGACCACGACGCGTGAGGGCTACAACAACGCCGGTCAGTATTGCCGTGAGTTCCACCAAACGGTAACCACAAAGAGCCAGACCGAATTGGCCTACGGAACCGCTTGCAAACAGGCCGACGGTACGTGGAAGATCGTCGCCAATTCGTAATGCCTTATCCCCGGGCTTCGGGGTGGAATAACTCTGTCCGTGGATAGCATGCGTGACCCTTATCAAATCCTCGGCCTCCCCCGCTCCGCGAGCGCCGACGACATCAAGAAGGCGTACCGCAAGCTCGCCAAGGAGTTCCATCCCGACCTGAAGCCCGGCAACGCCGCGAACGAGGAGCGCTTCAAGGAAATCTCGGCGGCCTACACGCTGCTGTCCGATTCCGACAAGCGCGCCCGCTTCGACCGCGGCGAGATCGACCCCTCCGGCCAGGAGCGGCATCACGGCTTCGGCGGCCGCTCCCGCGCCAACGCCGGGCGCAGCCGCGCCTACAGCGGGGCCGGTGGTGGCGCGGGCGACGATTCCTTCTTCGGCGGCGAGGACTGGTTCTCCGACCTGTTCGGCGGCGGGCGCAGGCGCGGCGGGCCCGGTGGCGGCGCCGCGGGTGGGGCTGCCGGCGGCGGCTCGCGGTCGCGTGGCAGCGACATCAACTATTCGGTCTCCGTGCCCTTCATCGAAGCGGCGCAGGGCACCAAGCGGCGCATCAGCCTGTCCAACGGCAAGAGCATCGACGTCGCCGTTCCGCCGGGGACGGAGGATCAGGCGAAGCTGCGGCTGAAGGGCCAGGGACTTCCCGGCGCCGGCGGCTTCGGAGCCGGCGACGCCATCGTCGAGGTCCATGTCGAGGCCCACCCCTTCTTCACCCGCCAGGGCTCCGACATCCATGTCGAGGTGCCGATCACGCTGAACGAGGCGGTTCTCGGTGCCACCATCCGCGTGCCCACCGTCAGCGGCCCGGTCGCGCTGAAGATCCAGCCCGGAGCCAACACCGGTTCCACTCTGCGGCTTCGCGGCAAGGGCGTGATGAACCAAGCGACCAAGCAGGCCGGCGACCAGTATGTGAAGCTGAAGGTCGTCCTTCCCGACCCGCCCGACGCGGAGCTGGTGAAGTTCATGGAGGAATGGTCCCGGACGCGCAGCTACGACGTGCGCAAGAAGGCCGGCCTGGAGTGACTCCGGGCCGTTAACCCTCTCCTTACTTTTGGGTCAAAGAAAAGTCCTGGACCGAATGCGGTTGATGCGGGGCGGTGGCGCCTTCATCAATGATGGTGATGTGCCGGAAACGGTTTTCACCGCCTTCGTAGGACGCCATGCCGCCGATCCCGAAAAAGTACCTGACCGCCGCTGCCGTTGTTGCTGCGCTTCTGCTTGGCTGGTTCGCCTTCGCGGCCTGGACCGACTACGCGCGTGACGGCGCCGAGGAGGTCGCGACCTACAGCGACTTGGTGGCGGCGGCCGAACGGGGGGACATCGTGTCGGTCACCTTCCGCGGCGACGGGGCGCACGCCGTCACGCCGGACGGCCAGCGGCTGCGCGCCGTCGTTCCGGTCACCGACGACCTGCTGAAGGAGCTGCGCGGCCGGAAGATCGCCATCGCCTTCGAGGAGGAGGCCGGCGGGCTGGTCTCCGGTACCGTCTCCGTCCTGGAGAAGCTGGCCCCCTTCCTGGTGATCGGCCTGCTGGTCGGCGCGTTGTTGCTCAGCGGCGGGCAGTTCCTCGGCGGCAGCCGCGCCACCCGCGTCCGCCCGCGCGACACCGGCACCGTCTTCGCCGACGTCGCCGGGGTGGACGAAGCGAAGGACGAGCTTCGCGAGACCGTTGAGTTCCTGCGCGACCCGCGCCGCTTCGCCATGGCCGGCGCCCGCGTGCCCAAGGGCATCCTGCTGGTCGGCCCGCCGGGCACCGGCAAGACGATGCTGGCGAAGGCCGCGGCCGGCGAGGCCGGGGTGCCCTTCTTCACCGTCTCCGGTTCCGACTTCGTGGAGATGTTCGTCGGGCTGGGCGCCGCACGGGTGCGCAACGTCTTCAAGACGGCGCGTGCCGCCGCCCCCTGCCTGCTGTTCATCGACGAGGTCGACGCCCTGGCCGGCAAGCGCGGCGAATCCAACTCCCATTCGGAGCGGGAGCAGACCCTGAACCAGCTCCTGGTCGAGATGGACGGGATCGTGAACGGCGGCGCGGGCGGCGGCGAAGTGGTGGTGATCGCCGCGACCAACCGCGCGGAGATGCTGGACCCCGCCGTGACCCGGCCGGGCCGCTTCGACCGCCACATCCATGTCGCGCTGCCCGACGTGGCCGGGCGCGAGGCCATCCTGGGCGTCCACACCGGCCGGCTGCACCTCGCCCCCGACGTCTGCGTCCGCACGGTGGCGCGGGGCACCCCCGGCTTCTCCGGCGCGGAGCTGGCCAACCTGACCAACGAGGCCGCCCTGTCCGCCGCGCGCAACGGGCGCGTCATCGTCGGCATGGCCGATTTCGAGGCGGCGAAGGACCGTGTCCTGATGGGCAACGAGCGGCGCAGCCTCGCCCTCTCCAGCCACGAGCGGCGCCTGACCGCCTATCACGAGGCCGGCCACGCGCTGGTCTCCATCCGCTGCCCGGAGGCCGACCCCATCCACAAGGCCACGATCATCCCGCGCGGCCGCGCCCTGGGCATGGTGGTGCGGTTGCCGGAGGGTGACCGCGTGTCGGTGTCGCGCGCCAAGCTGCTGGCCGACATCGCCGTCGCCATGGCCGGGCGGGCGGCGGAGGATCTGGTCTTCGGCCCGGACGCCGTCACCACCGGGGCGGAGGCCGATTTCCGCGCCGCCACCGACCTCGCCCACCGCATGGTCACCGCCTGGGGCATGAGCGACGCCATCGGCTATGTCGCCCACGCCGGCAACGACCCCGCCGTCGTGCGCTCGGAACGCACCGCCTGGCGCATCGACGAGGAGGTGCGCCGCATCACCGACGAGGGAATGGAGCGCGCCCGGCGCATCCTGGCCGCCGACCGCGCCGCGCTGGAGCGGATCACCGCCGCCCTGCTGGAGCGCGAGACGCTGAGCGGCGAGGAGATCGGCGCGCTGGCCGAGGAAGAACGGGAAACGGCAGCGGCGTGACGGCGAAATTTCTCGTTCACATTCAACGACAAACATTGCTGCATACGCGCATACATTGGTAAAATGCCGTGGATTTTTCGCACGGCTTTGCGAACAGCATCGGGGCTGAGGATGGCAAAAGCGGTTGCCCGCCGGACGATACTGGCCTTGGCGCTCGCCGGACTGACGGCGGGCGGCCTGCCGTCGTCCGGCCTTGCCGCGACGGCCGAATCCGCACCCGCCGAGTCCGCAACCGCTCCGGTGACCGTCAAGGTCGGTGGCTACGAGTTCCCCCCCTATGTCACCGAGTCCGGCGGCGGCGTCACGCAGGCCCTGCTCGACCTGCTGAACGTGGAGCAGAGCGACTTCCGATTCGAATTGGTCCGCACCTCCCCTCAGCGGCGCTACGAGGACATGGAGCGGGGCCGCTTCGACATGATCGCCTTCGAAAGCCTCGCCTGGGGCTGGAAAGGGCGCCCCGTGGAGGCCTCGCGGGTGTTCCTACGCGACGCGGAGGTGTTCGTCGCCAAGGCCGGCCCCGGCATGGACCAGAGCTATTTCGACCGGCTCGACGACAAGACGATCCTCGGGCGGCTCGGCTATCATTACGCTTTCGCCGGCATGACCGCCGACCCGCAAATCCTGGAGAAGCGCTTCAACACCCGCCTGACCGTCACGCACGAAGGCAATGTGCGCAGCGTCGCCGCCGGGCGCGCCGCGCTGGCCATCGTCACACGCTCCTTCCTGGCGCAGTTCCTGAAGGCCAACCCCGACATGGCGCCGCAACTGCTGGTGTCCGACCGCACCGACCAGATCTACGAGCACACCATCCTGGTCCGCCGCGACGGCCCGGTCGGTATCGACTGGGTCAACGGCACGCTCGACCGGCTGGAGCGCAGCGGCGCCCTTCCGGCGCTGTGGGCCCGGCAGGGAATCGCCCCGTGACCGAACTGCGCTCCCTCGCCGTTGGACGGCGCGACCGTTCGCTGCTGACCCGCATCGGCAGCGTCATCCTGGTCACCGCCGCCGCCGTTGGGATGGTCGCCGTGGCCGTGTCGGCCAACATCGTGGAACACCAGCAGGTCTCGGCTCTGACCAAGCGGGCGCAGCTGGTCGCCGCCATGCAGACCGACGCGCTGGCCAACCCGATCTGGGAGATCGACGACCGCGCCGTCCGCAACATCATCGATTCGCTGCGCGAGCGCGACCCGGCCATCCTCGCCGTCTCCGTCTTCGAGCCGGGGCGCAGCGAGCCGATGGCGGTGTCCGGCGACCTCAGGACCTCCGCCGACTCCACCACCGTCGAGAAGATCATCGATCTGCGGGGACGCGACGGGGTGACCCGGCAGGTGGGAACGCTGCGCCTGCTCTATTCGACGGAGGAGGTCCACCGCAACACGCTGGAGGCGCTGCTGCCGGTGGTCGGGCTGCTTCTGCTGTCCCTGGTCACCGCCATCGCCATCATCAGCGTCATGCTGAACCGCGTCGTGCTCCGTCCGCTGCGGCGGCTGACCCAGGCGACCCAGGCGGTTTCCCGCGGCGACTACGGCGCCCGCCTCGCCACCGAGCGGGAGGATGAGATCGGCGTCCTGACCAAGACCTTCAACCGCATGGCCGAGACGGTCCAGGACTACACCCAGACGCTGGAGTTCCGTGTTCAGGAGCGGACGGAGGCGCTGGCCGACATCAACCGCCGCATCATGGACAGCATCAACTACGCCCAGTTGATCCAGTCCTCCATCCTGCCGAAGCCGGAAGTCCTGGACAGCGGGCTGGCCCAGCATTTCGTCCTGTGGCGTCCGCGCGACGTGGTCAGCGGCGACTTCTATTACTACCGCGAGGTCGAGGGCGGCTTCCTGATCGGTGTGGCCGACTGCACGGGCCACGGGGTCCCCGGCGCCTTCATGACCATGACGGCCAGCGCCGTGCTGAACAACGTGGTGGACGGCATGGGCGCCGCCGACCCCGCCGCGCTGCTCGCCACGGTGGACGACAAGGTGCGGGCAGCCCTGCACCAGGACGGTGACGCGGCAAGCTGGGAAGGCGGATTCGACAACGGGCTGGATCTGGCGCTGTGCTACGTCCAGCCGGCGCAGCGGCGGCTCGTCTATGCCGGCGCCCGCCTGCCCCTGGCCGTCGCCGGCCCGGACGGATTGAGCGAGGTCCGCGCCGATCGCCGCAGCCTGGGATACCGCGCGTCCGGCCCCACCCCGGCCTTCACGAACCATAGCCTGGAACTGCAGCCGGACCAGACCTTCTATATCTGCACCGACGGGCTGACCGACCAATGTGGCGGAGAGCGGGGGCGGAGCTTCGGCAAGCGCCGCCTGCACGGTGTGGTCGAAGAGTGCCGCGCCCTGCCGCTCGACCGGCAGAAGGAGCGCATCGAAGCCAGCCTGTCCGGCTTCCAGGGCGACCGCCCGCAACGCGACGACATCACCATGATCGGCTTCCGGGTCCGGCTGGCCGGCGATCCCGCGGCCCCGGCGCGGAACACCCTGTGGGAAATCGCGTAACTACCCTTCGAAAGATTGCGTAATAGTGCAGCAGGGGGCCGTCGCGGGCCGAAGTCACTCGACCTACCATTCGACTTCATATAGTTTCCGCGCCGGCCCTATGAACAATAAGCACCGGTAACGGGGGAGCAGAGGGGATGGCGGCCGTTACGATCGTTGTCGTCGAGGACGAGGCGTCTCTGCGACGTGACATGATCGAGTACCTGCGCAGTTGCGGCTTCGACGCGATCGGAGCGAAGAATGGACGCGAACTGGACGAGCAGATCGCGTCACGCCCGGTATCCTTGGTTGTTCTGGACGTCAATCTTCCGGGTGAGGACGGGTTCAAGATCGCCACACGGCTGCGCGAGAATCCCGCCATCGGAATCATCATGGTGACCGCCCGCGGCTCCACCGTGGACCGGGTGGTCGGACTGGAATTGGGGGCCGACGCCTATCTTGTGAAGCCCGTCGAGATGCGCGAGTTGGAAGCCCAGGCAAAGGCCCTGCTCCGCCGTCTGGAGACGAGCAACGCCGGCGCCACCCCGCCGGCCTCGCAACCCTCCGGCCATCCCGCGATGGACGAGGGCAGCTGGATTCTGGACGCCACGGCCTGGGCGCTGACCAGCCCGGCGGGCGTGCGCGTCAGCCTGACCAGCATGGAGATGAAGCTGGTCTCCCTGCTGGCCGGACAGGCCCGTCAGCCGGCGACCCGCGACCAGATCTCCGTCGCGCTCTACAACCGCCGCTGGAACCCGGACGACCGTTCCATCGACACGGTGGTCGGGCGCCTGCGCCACAAGGTGGAGAACGCGATCGGCGAAACCGCTCCGGTCAAGTCGGTCCACGGCGTGGGCTACGTGTTCTCCGCCCCGGTCCGGGTGATCTGAACGGCGGGGATTCCGACGCCGTTCAGGCGGATGCGTCGTCCGCAGGCGTGTCCTTCGGGAAGGTCAGGACGAAGCGTGTTCCCCGCCCCGGCGCGCTGTCCACGGAGATCGTCCCCTTCAGCGCCCCGACCGCCAAGTTGTGCACGATGTGCAGGCCAAGCCCGCTGCCCCCTTCGCCGCGTCGGGTGGTGAAGAACGGATCGAAGATCCGCGGCAGATGGTCCGGCGGAATGCCCCGGCCGTCGTCGGTGTAGACCAGCCGCACGGTGCCGGGCTCCGGCTCGTCCACGGTGATCGACAGGCCTCCGCCCTGCCCGTCCGCGCCCTGCGCGTCGACGAAGGCATGGGTGACGGAGTTCATCACGAAATTGGTCAGGATCTGCGACAGGGCGCCCGGATAGGTGTCCACCACCAGCCCGTCGGGGCAGGACACGGCGATGGTGTGCTTGCCTTGACGGAGCTTCGGCTCCAGGCTGACCAGCGTTTCCTGGATGTAGCGGTTGAGGTGCACGACGCGCCGTTCGGCGCTGGCACGGTCCACCGCCACCTGCTTGAAGCTGGCGATCAGCTTGGCCGCCCGCTCGCAATTGGTGAGGATCAGCGCCGTCGTGTCCGTGGCGGTGGCGACGTAGCGGGTAAAATCCGCCTTGCTCAGCTCGCCCGTCTGGGCACGCCCGCGCAACCGCGACGTGGCGTCGGACAGATGCGACGCGCAGGACACGGCAATGCCGACCGGCGTGTTGATCTCGTGGGCCACCCCGGCCACCAGGGCGCCGAGGGACGCCAGCTTCTCCGCGCGGACCATCGCCTCCTGCGCCTCGCGCAGGTCGGCCAGAGCGGTTTCCGCCTCCTGCCGGCGGCGCTCCAGCTCCTGGTTGGCAGAGCCGAGCTGCGCCTGCAGCCGGTCGCTGACCCGCACCAGCCGGCGCTGTTCGCGCGTGCTGCGCTGGAACGCCTCCACCAGCGCCTCGAAATCAGCGCGCAGTTCGGGCGCGGCAGCGCCCAGCCTCTCCCCCAGAAGGCGGGCCTGCTCGATGGCCTGCTCCTCGGCGGCGAAGAGGTTGAAGGTCATGACGCCTCGTCTGCGGGAATCTGTTTCAGAGTGAAGGCGACGTGATGCAGATCCTCGGAGAAATCCTCGCCCAACTCCTGCATGGAGTCGTCGTTCTCCTCGTAACACCAGGTGACGGAAATGCTGCGCCCTTCACTGGCCGCCGTCTCCAGCATCTGAAAGATGTTCATCAGCGCCTTCGCGCTGGAGCTGTTAAAGTACAGCAGCTCCATGTCGAACCGGATGGGATGGCCGCCCGCTTCGGCCAGGAAGGCGCGGAGCGCTGCGAAGATCGGCCCGAAGAAGGTCGCCACGTCGTCGGGATAGGACTCGCCGCTGAGGCGGAGCACGCCTTGGGCAAAGTCGAAATCGACCTCGGGCGTCCGGCCCGTCGCGGGTAATTTCAGGGATTCCATGGTCGTCCGGATGTCCACAAGCCGCTTTCAGATCCGAGCCTTAAGGCAGAAGAAGCTCTTGCCCTCGTCCATTTCAAGGAAGTCGTACTCGATGGGTTCGCTGGCGCGGCGCGCGATCTCGATCAGCCCGATGTTGGCGCCCCGCGCGCCCTCTTCCGGGGTTTCGCGCAGCTGCTCCCGGTAATAGGTCTTGATCGCGTCCTTGTCCAAGCCCTTGAGATACTCCAGCCGCTCGCGCAGGCGCGGCACGTCGGCGTTGTACACGGTGTTGCCGCAGACGATGAAGACCTTCCCGCCTTCCATGCCGATGGTGACCATGCCGGCGCTCAGCTCGACCGGCTTCTCCCGGGCGCCGGTCACCTTTTCGGCCGAGTAGCGGATGATGTTCTGCATCTGCTCGACGAAGACGGCGAAGACCCGGCGGACCGTCGGGCCGTCGGTGTCCTCCAACGTCATCTTTTCCCGCAACGCCTCTCCCAGGGAATAGAGTATCCCCTCGGACAGATAGCCACTGAACGAGAAGATGATGCCCTTCTCGTCAAGGTCCCGTTTGATCCCGGCATATTGCTGAGCGAGCATGGTGGAGTCCACGGTTCTTCCGTTGGAGTGCGACGAGGCCGCCTGTTGCGTCTGAACGTCCCGGACCGCATCCGGAGATCGCGTCGGCCTTGTTATGAACACGTTACATTTCCGCCCGCTGCGCTGGAAGGAATATCGCGGCGCACATCGGCAGCCCGGCGTTGCGGATTCAGCCCTTCACGGGAAGGCGGACGCGGAAGACGCTGCCCTGCCCGACCGTGCTTTCCGCGGTGATCGATCCGCCGTGCAGCAGGATGATCTGCCGCACCGTGTGCAGACCGATTCCCGTTCCCGGCACCCCGGCGGAACCGGCCCCCCGGTAATGCCGCTCGAACAGCAGGGGCAGCTCGTTCTGTGGAATGCCGCGCCCCTGGTCGGCCACCTCCACCACCGCCACGCTTCCCTCGGCCCACCCGCTCGCCGTGACGCGGCAGTCGCCATCCGAATATTTGAAGGCGTTGTTCAGCAGGTTGTTGAAGAGCATTCCCAGCAGATGCCCGTCGGCCATCACCATGGGCGGCAGACGGTCGAGATCGAGGCGGAAGTCGCACCCGGGATAGGCGGTGCGGAAGGGTTCGGTCACCGAACGCAGCAGCGCCGGCAGATCGACCTCCGCCCGCTGCACCTTCAGCGTCCCGGCCTGGAGCCGCTCGTCGGTCAGATGCGTGTCGATCAGTCCGGTCAGGCGCTGCACGCTGCTGCGGATGACGCGCAGCCGCTCCAACGATTCCGGGGTTTCCCGCTCCGCCCGCAGGGTCAGCATCTGGGCCGCGCTGTCGATGATGGCCAGCGGGGTGCGGAATTCGTGGCTGACCATGGTGACGAACTGGCGCTGCTGCTCGCGGGCGACCAGTTCCGCCTCCAGCGCACGCTCCACCCGCTCCTTGGCGGCGACCAGTGCGGCCTGGTTGGCGGCCAGCTCGGCCGTCCGCTCACTGACACGCCGCTCCAGCGACTGGTTCAGCGCGACCAGATCCTCATACAGGCACACATTGTCGAAGCCGATGATGACGCGGGCGCAGAACAGCTGCAGCAGCCGGTGGTCGTCCTCGCGATAGGGCTCGCTCCGCTCCAGGGCGAAGACCGTCGTCCCATGCTCCCGCGTGCGGAAGGCCAGGATGCAGCGGGCCGATCCGAAACTGCTCTGCTGCGTCTCGAAGGCGGCGACCACCTGGGCGGTCAGGTCGGGCTCCAGCGCGTCGGAAGCGGGCCGCCCGATAAACCGCGCGAAGCGGCTGGAGCCGGCGATCACGGTGGCTCGCGTCTTGCCGTCGCCGCGATCCACCATGCGGCAGGCCAGAACGGCGCCGCCGCTGTTGTCCACCACCTTGCTGAGCTGGTCCACCAGTTCCTCGACCAGCGTGCGCATGGACCGGGTTTCGAACAGCGGGGCCGAGGCGGCGAGGATGCGCTCCAGACCCTGGCGATGCCGCTCGATGGTCACGATGTCGCGCCACGCCCGCAGCCCGCTGACCAGCGTGGTGAACAGGCGCTGGGCGGTGAGTTCGCTCTTGGCCTTGTAATCGTTGATGTCGTAGGCGACGACCACGTCCCGCTCCGGCGCCTGCCCCGGCTGGCCGGTGCGCAGGATGATGCGCATGCGGTGGTTGTTGAGATCCTCGCGGATGAAGCGGACCAGACGCAGGCCGGCGTCGTCGGTTTCCATCACCACATCGAGAAGCGCCACCGGGATGTCCGGGCGCGTCAGAAGCAGCGACCGCGCGGCCGCGGCGGACAGGGCGCTGACCACCTCGAACGGACGGCCTTCGAATTCGAAGTCGCGCAGCAGAACCTCGGTCATGGTGTGGACCTGAGGATCGTCGTCGACCACCAGCACGGGCCAGGGGTCCGCCGGTCGGGCGTTGGCCGCGGAGTCGTCGGCGAACCCGTCGTCGGGGCCGAACAGCGGCTCGTCGTCCAGACCTTCGTCCATATCCTGGCCCATGGCCTCCTCCACGCACGACCTACCCGGATGGTTCCGCATCACCGACCGGAAAGGCACCAAAGCGGTACGAGACCTAAGCCCGCCCGTCCAGGGCCGTATCAAATTGTCACAAAACGTGATGTTTTAGAGCCATCTAGCGCGAATTGGCGCCGATTCTGCCCTTTGATGAATACCCAAGTATTACCTTTATCTTTTATACTCTCCGAGAACGAGGGAGTTGGCCCACGTATGGACATGGAACTCAACCGCGATCTCAAGGGTGGCGATCTCAAGGGCGCCAGTGTCGAGGGCGACAACCTTGAAGGCGCCAGCCTCAAAGGCGGCGGCCTCGATGCTGGGAGTTTGTACGGCATGGACCTGAACGGTGCGAACCCGGACAGCGCATCCGCCGGCCGGTACGCGGCGTTCCGCCGGTTCCTGTCGCGCTTCGATCACCGAACCGGTTCGTTGCGGGCCGCGGAGCGGCCAGGCAGCCCGCCCATGCGCGCCATGCTGCTCAGCCTGCTGTCCAGCCGCCGCCGCGCCCACACGCGCCGCCTGTGGGCGCGTTGGCTGGAACCGGTGATGCTGCGCGATCCGCTCCTGCTCTGCATTCCGGATCCGTTGCCCGGCTGCATTCGCGTCATCGACACCGCCGGCTGGTGGCCCGCGCTGTCGCGGCGCATGGACGACCTGCCGGTCACCGTGCAGACCCGCCTGGAGAATCGGCTGGCCGATGGCGCCCTGGACCGCGTCCTCGCCTCGCCGGAGATGGTGGACTGGGCCGAAACCTTGCGTGAGCGGTCGCTGACCGTCCTCGACGCGATCCGCACCAGCCCCGGGGCTCTCGCCCTGTTTCTGGAGGAGGCCAACACGCATCGCATGCGCGCCGCCAGCACCCTGGCGATTCCCGGTGGAGTCACCGCTCTGCGCCCCTTGGACGGCACGGACGTGGACACGCTGGCCGCCGCGCTGCGCCTGTCCGACGGATGGCGGACGCTGGGCGGGCGGGCACCGGACATGGAGATCGACGAGTTGCTGGCCTGCGTGCGCGGCGCGATGGCCGACGGCAGCGTCCCGCCGGAGGCGATGGCCTTCTTCGCGGTGGCCGGTCTTTACACGCGCCGCGATCCCCTGCTCGGCGCGGCGTTGCGCGCGCTGCTGCCGCTGCCGCTGGTCGATGCCGCCGCCGCCTGGCTGACGGCGCACACGGAGGAAACGGATGGCGGCGTCGCGGAGATGTCCCCGCTCGGCGGCGGTCCAGCGCGGGGGTTCGACCGCGGCTTGCGGGACTTGTTCGAGGCCGCGCGGCGGTCCGGGAATGCCCCGTCCGGGGTGATGGGCGCCGCCGGCGGATTGGGCGGACGCTGATGGTTCGGATGGTGGCGCGATGAACATGGACACTTTCGCCTTCGCCATGCTGGTCCTGTGCGTCGGCGCCCTCGGCCTTTCCATCGTCTACGAGGCGTCCCGCCTGACCGCCACCAGCAGCCGCAAGGCCTTGACGCGGCGGAAGCTGGATGCCCTGGCCGCCGACCTCGCCACCCTCGGCCGGCAGATCGAGGATGCCCAGGCCGAAGGCGCCGCCCGGCAGGAAGCCATCGACCGGCTGACCGCCGAACGCGGTCGCCTGTCCAGCCTGATCGCGTCGGTCAAGGCGTCCAAGATCGCCCTGGTGCACGAGATCGGCGACGCGCAGAGCGGCGCCCAGCGCTATGAGAGCGAGTTGCGCACCGTTCCGGATTTCGCCCGCCTCGATCCCCGGCGCATGCTGTTCGCGCGGGTGATCTGGGAGCGCCGGAACATCGCCCGCGTCTGGGCCGACACCCCGGACGCCGCGGCCGCGATGCTTCAGCGCGCCTTCAGCACGCGCAACGGAGTCCTGTCCTCGCGGCCCGAGACGATCCCGTTGCTCCCGGCCGGAAACGGGGCCGACGACGGCACGCGGCCGGTTTCCCCATGACGGCGATCATCCTCTACGCCGCGCTGCTGCTCCTGGCGGCCAGCGTGCTGGTGAACCGGATGGGCGAACGCCGTGTCCGCGCGGCGCGCAGCGAACTCGTCACCGCCGACAAGGACATCCGGACCTTCGAGCAGCGCGTCCAGGAGGCTCGGAAGACGCTGGAAGCGACCCGCGCAAAATTGGGCGGCCTGGAGGAGGCGCTAACCGAGGCGAAGCGGCAGGCGGAACTGCTGGAACGGCAACTCGACGCGGTGCAGCAGGCGCCGATGGAACTCTTCCACGTCTTCGACCGGCTGGAGGCCCGACCCGGAACCATCTGGGAAGTGGCGGTGCGCCGCGCCCCGGACGCGCTCTACACCAGTGGCGCCATGGCCGCCTCCTGGCGCGACGGACGGGCCTACCTGGTCGTCGCGGCCAACCAGAAGGAAGCGCTGGACCGCGTCGCCCAGCGCTTCCCGCGTGTGAACGGCTACGAGATCGGACCGGTCCTGACCTGCCGCCTGTTCCTGCCCAAGGACGCGACGGAGCGCAAGCGGGCCTGACACGCTCTGTGAGGCGCGCCACAGCGCAGGCGGAACACCACGGCTAGAGTGGAGCCAACACCCTCTCCACCCTGGTGACCGCCATGACCCGCCGCACCACAACACACGCTCAGCCCCCTTCCCCGCCGCAGCCCACCAACCGCGAGCGTCCCGCGTCCGGCTTCACGGTCCTGCCTCTCGACGACCGCCGCTGTCCCCGCCGTGAGGTCGCCGTGCTGTGCGAGACCGACAGCGGCCACCGCTGGGACGGGGCTTGACCGGACCGCCCGCATCCCTATATCCCGGTCGCCCTCCCGTGAGGACGACCTCACCACGGCACACCCGACCATGGCACCCCCAAGTCGGGCGTGGGGAGTTCGGCGGGGACGACCCTGCCTCCAATCCATCGGAGGTGTTCCATGTCCTGGGTCATCCTGTTCTTCGCCGGCCTCTTCGAAATCGGCTGGGCCGTCGGCCTGAAGCAGACGGAAGGCTTCACCCGTCCCATTCCCACCGCCCTGACCGTCGCCTCGATGGTCGTCAGCCTCGCCCTGCTGGGGATGGCGCTGAAGTCACTGCCGCTCGGCACCGCCTACGCCGTGTGGACCGGCATCGGGACGGTCGGCACGGTCATCCTGGGCATCCTGCTCTACGGGGAATCCGCCGACATCCTGCGGCTCGGCTGCATCGCGCTGATCGTGGCCGGCATCCTCGGGTTGAAGCTGATCACGCCCTGACCCATCGCCGCCATCAGGCGCGTTCCTTCCGCAGGGCCGCGCGCGCCGCGTAGCCGATTCCTCCGGCCAAGGCCAAGCCGGCGAGGAAGGCGAAACCGCGCGCCGCGGTTCCCGTGGTGCTCAGCGACAGGCGCTCCTCCTGCCCGGTGAAGCGCCCATGCGTGCGGTACAGGCCGGGCACCGGCTCGAACAGATTGTCGGGCCGGTCCGGCGCTTCCGTTTCCTCCGTCTCCTGTCCTTCGAAGGCGGTGAAGGCCACCCGGTAATCGGCGTAGGCGGGCAGCGCCTGCGTCCCGAGGATCGCCTCGGCGGTGGTGAAGCCCAGCCAGTGCTCCCGCTTGGGGTCCGCCGCCGCCCGGACGATGGCGTGGCCGATGTCGTCCGGATCGAAGATGGCGCCGACCGGCCGCGCCCGCCGTGGCATGTGGCTGCGCGCCCAGTCGAACTGCGGCGTGTTGACGGCGGGCAGATGGACCATGGTTACTTGCAGGCGGCTGCCGTCGTGGATCAGTTCGGAGCGCAGGCTGTCGATGAAGCCGCGGATGGCGCTCTTGGCCCCGCAATAGGCGGCTTGAAGGGGAATGGAGCGATAGGCCAGCGCCGACCCGACCTGAAGGATGAGGCCGCGGTCGCGCGGCAGCATGCGGCGCAGCGCCGCCATCGTGCCGTGGACGGAGCCGAGATAGGTCACCTCGGTCACCCGCCGGACCTCCTCGGGCGTCAGGTCGCGGATGCGCCCGAACACCGTCACCATGGCGTTGTTGACCCAGACGTCGATGGGACCGAGCGCCCGCTCGGCCTGCTTGGCGGCGGCCTCCACCGCCTCGGCGTCGGCCACGTCGGCGGGCAGCACCAGCGCCGTGCCGCCGAGCCGTTCGACCTCCGCCGCCACCTCTTCCAGCGCGTCGCGGGAGCGGGCGATCAGCCCGACCGCCGCACCCCATTCCCGCGCGAAGGCAAGCGCCGTCGCCCGACCGACCCCGGCGGACGCTCCGGTGACGACAACAACGGGCCGGGTCCGACCGGCAATGGGGCTGGTGGGCATGGCGGCGGGGCTCCGTGGGCTGGGACGAGATCGACGCTGTCCAAACCCGCCTGGAGCCCGCCGGTTCCGCCACCACAGTTCCGCCGCCGTTGCGCTTACGGCGCCTCGACGATCTCGAAATCGTGGGTGATCGCGGCGGTGGCGCCCAGCATGATCGAAGCGGAACAGTACTTCTCGGCCGACAGGGCGATGGCGCGCTCCACCTTCGCCGGGTCCAGGCCGCGTCCGGTGACCACGAAATGGACGTGGATCTTCGTGAAGACCTTGGGGTCGGTCTCGGCGCGCTCGGCCTCGATCTCGGCCACGCAGTCGGTGATGGCCTGGCGGCTCTTCTCCAGGATCATCACCACGTCGAAGCCGGTGCAGCCGCCCATGCCGATCAGCAGCATCTCCATGGGACGGATGCCCAGGTTACGCCCGCCCGCCTCCGGCGCGCCGTCCATGACCACGGCGTGGCCGCTGCCGGACTCGCCGACGAACATCCGCCCATCAACCCACTTCACCCGCGCCTTCATGGCGGTCTCCCAGTTATTGTTCGTCTTCCAATGGATGGCAGGGCTTGCAGCCGGTCGGCCAGGGCTCGCCCAGATCCTCCACGAAGCAGGTCCAGGACGGGCTTTCCAGCCGGATGCAGGCGCCGCCGGCAAAATTCAGGACCAGGGCGCCCTCCGCCGCCTCGACGGAGAGCAGTTCCAGGATCTGCGCGCGGTCCTTCACGTCGAGGCCGCGCAGCTTCACGGCCTTCACCCCTTCGATCCGCACGCCGCAATTGACGCGCTCGAAGGGGTTCAGGTGGTCGTCGTCGGCGGTGGGGCCGGGGCGGCGCCGGTCCGCCGTCTCCCACTTGAAGCGGTTGGCCACCAGCACGAAGCGCGCCTCTTCGGGCAGGAAGCACATGTCGCCGATCGGCAAGATCGCGTCCTGCAGGCAGGCGGAGACGACTTTAAGATCCTCGGCATCCTGGGCGCGCAGGCGGATCGGCGTGGCGGTCATGGGCTTCCCTTCGCTGTGGACGGCTGAGCGGGCGCAGGACGCCGTCAGTCGTCCTCCGCCCGGATGCGTTCGATGTCCGCGCCGCAGGCCGCCAGCTTGTCCTCCAGCCGCTCGTAGCCGCGGTCGAGGTGATAGACGCGGTTGACCGTCGTCTCCCCTTCCGCCGCAAGACCGGCCAGAACCAGCGACACCGACGCGCGGAGATCCGTCGCCATAACGGGCGCGCCGGTCAAACGCTCCACACCCCGGACGAGGGCGGAGGAACCGTGCACCGTGATGCGGGCTCCCATGCGGGTCAGCTCGGGCGCGTGCATGAACCGATTCTCAAATATGGTCTCGGTGATCATGCCTGCACCCCTGGCCGTGCACATCAGGGCCATCATCTGGGCCTGAAGGTCGGTGGGGAAGCCGGGATAGGGCTCGGTCATCACGTCGACACCGACCAGCTCGCCGTTGGCGCGGGAGACACGGATGCCCGTCTGGCCGTTGGTCTCGATCTCGGTGAACTCCACGCCCGCCGGGACCAGGGCGGTCACCGCCGCCTTGATCAGGTCCAGACGGGTGTTCAGGATGTCCAGCGTGCCGCCGGTCATCGCCGCCGCCATGGCGTAGGTGCCGGTCTCGATGCGGTCCGGCACCACCATGTGGCGGGCGCCGTTCAGCCGGTCCACGCCGACGATGGTCAGCCGGTCGGTGCCGATTCCGGTGATCTTGGCGCCCATCTTGACGAGGCACTCGGCGAGGTCGCTGACCTCCGGCTCGCGGGCGGCGTTGACCAGCACCGTGGTGCCGCGGGCCAGCGTGGCGGCCATCAGCAGGTTCTCGGTGGCGCCCACCGACACCTTGGGGAAGACATACTCAGCCCCGCGCAGGCCGCCCGGCGGCGCCTTGGCGACGATGTAGCCGCCCTCGATGCGGATGTCCGCCCCCATGGCCTCCAGGCCCTTGATGTGCAGGTCCACCGGGCGGGCGCCGATGGCGCAGCCGCCGGGCAGCGACACCTTGGCCTCGCCGCAGCGGGCGAGCAGCGGGCCGAGCACCAGGACGCTCGCCCGCATCTTGCGGACGAGGTCGTAAGGGGCCGTGGTGTTGGTGATGTCGCGGGCGGTGAACTCCACCACGCGGCCAGCACAATCCCCGCCCGCCCCGGCCATGTGGATCGCGACGCCGTGCTGGAGCAGCAGGTTGCACAGCGTGTTGATGTCCGCGAGGATCGGCAGGTTGGTGAGCGTCAGCGTCCCGTCGGTGAGGAGCGCCGCGGTCATCAGGGGCAGCGCCGCGTTCTTGGCGCCGCCGACCGTGATCGACCCGTGAAGGGGCTTGCCGCCGCGGATGCGGATCTTGTCCATGAAGCTGTCTTGTCCGGTCAGATGCTGTCGAAAAGGCCGAAGCCCGGCGGATTAGGCCATCTTGCGGGTCCGAGGGTCCACGACACGCCCATCGTCGGCGGACTTCTCGGGTCTTACGGGGATTGAATCTGTCAGGCGTTGTAGCGGAGCATGCGGGCGCGCTCAAGGGAAGGAATTGAGGCTTTTTCTCATGGAAGCCCTTCTCCCGCCGCAATTGAAAGGACGGACCGCGTGACACAGGACAGCGCCCGGGACAACACCCAGGACAACATGATGGCCGGGCTGACCCTCTCCCTCTCCGGGCGGCTCGACCCGGACGAGGTGAAGCAGATCCACGGCGAACTGCGCGCCTTCAACGAGCGTTTCACCGCCCCATACGACCTGCGGGAGATCATGATCACCGTTCGCGACGCGGACGGGGCGCTGATGGCCGGGCTGACCGGCTACACGAACTGGGAGTGGCTGTACGTGGACTATCTGTGGGTCCATGACGGCCGGCGCGGCGGCGGGCTCGGCGCCCGCCTGCTGGCCGCCGCGGAGGCGGAGGCGGTGAAACGCGGCTGCCGCTGGTCGCGCCTCTACACCTACGATTTCCAGGCGCCGGGCTTCTACCGCAAGCAGGGCTACGACGTGTGGGCGGAGATGGAGGGCTACCCGCCGGGGCACACGCAGATCTGGCTCAGGAAGGCTCTGCGGCGGGACGGGGAATAGCCTGCACGGCGGATTCGTTGCGCTTCAGGAAGACGATCACCGCGCAGACCACCGCCATCCCGGCCAGCTGGGGCAATTCGAAGGTTTCGCCCAGCAGCAGGAAGGCCGTCACCCCGGCGAAGACGGGATCGAGCATGCCGATCACCGTCGCCGGGAACGGCTCGATGGTCTTCAGCCCCTCCAGATAGAGCCAGTAGGGCGCGACCGTGCCGAAGACGCCGATGAACAGCACGAAGCCCACCATCTCCCAGGTCACCTCGACCGCCGCATAGTCGATGGCCGGGGTGGCGAGCAGCCAGAACAGCGCCGACAGGAAGAAGGGCCAGAAGGTCATCGACCAACTGTCCAGCCCCCGCCGGTGGCCATGGGCGCAGCGGACGTTGTAGGCGGCGAAGCACACGGCGCAGAGCATGCCCACCGCCGCCCCCAGCGCGTTGCCCGACCACAGGGCCGGGTCGTAGGCGCCGACCAGCAGGAAACAGCCGGCGGCGTTGCCCACCAGGATCAGCGCGACCGCCCGGTTCATCCGGTGGGTGCCGAGCAGCAGCCCGGCGGCCACGATCAGCATGGGCGCGGTGTATTCCAGCATCAGCGCCAGCGCCACGTTGGTCAGGGCGATGGCGTAGAAGAAGGTCAGGTTGACCAGCGTCAGCCAGACCGCCAGCTCCCCCAGGAACGGCAGGTCCGCCCGCCGCACCCGGATCGGACGACCGAGCGCCAGCATGATCAGGGCCAGCACGGCGGCGGACACCATGGCGCGCACCGCGATCATGACCAGCGGCGGCATGGAGGCGACGAACATCATCTTGGCCGCCGTACCGGCCACGCCGAACAGCAGGGCGGAGGCGACGATGCAGCCATAGCCCCACAGGCGCCCCTGCGCCGGATCAACCGCCATAAACCCTGCCCAGCCCTGTTCCGGATCGGCGGCAACGATAGCGTGCGCGCCTCACCGCGCCGATGCGGCAAATGCGTCATCGGCTTGTGACGGTCAGCCCGGCTGGCCGTCCTTCTCCCGCCCGCGCGCCTGCTCCTTGCGCTTGCGCAGGTTCTCCCGCAGGCGGGCAGCGAGCCGATCCTGCTTGTCGTCCTTTTTCGGCGGGGCGGCGGGTGTCTTGGTCGTCTCGTCGGTCGTCATGCGGCGCTCGCGGCAAGCGGGGCCGGGGCGGCGGCGCTGCCCCAGCGGCGGTTCCAGTCCTGGAACATCAGCACGTTCCAGAGCCGGTGCTGGTTGTTGCGGGTCCCGGCCAGATGCTCCGCCCAGCAGGCGCGGATCGGCGCGGGATCGAGGAAGCCTTCCCGGCGCAGCCGCCCCTCGTCCAGCAAATCCTCCGCCCAGTCGCGCAGCGGGCCGCGCAGCCAGCCGTCCAGCGGAATGGCGAAGCCGGCCTTGGGCCGCTCCACCAGGGCCGGCGGGACATGGCGGTAGAGCACCTGGCGCAGCAGCCACTTGCCCTTGCCGTCGCGCAGCTTCTGCGCTTGCGGCACGCGCCAGGCGAACTCCACTACCCGATGGTCGAGCAGCGGCACGCGGGCCTCCAGCGACACGCCCATGCTGGCGCGGTCCACCTTCGCCAGGATGTCGTCCGGCAGATAGGTGACGCTGTCGAGATGCTGCATCCGCTCGACGAAATCGGGGATGCCCGCCACCAGCCCGCCGTCCCAGGCCGGGCCATGCGGCTCCCGCCCGCCGCGGACCAGCGCATCGGGGTCCTGCCACTGGCTGACCAGACGGCGGTAGATGGCGTCCGGTCCGGCGGCGTCCAGCACCCCGGCCAGCTTGTGCAGCTTGTCGCCGGTCTGGCGCGGGCGCCGCCCCTCGGGGATCAGCCCGGCCAGGGCGTCCCACCCCGCCGGCCGGACGGCGCGGATCAGCCCGGCGGCGCCCCGTCGCAGCCCGGCGGGCAGCGACGCCATGCGCCGCCACAGGGCGGGCGCCGTGAGATAGCGGTTGTAGCCGGCGAACAGCTCGTCCCCGCCATCGCCGGACAGCGCCACGGTGACGGAGCGCCGGGTCATCTCCGACACCAGCAGCGTCGGGATCTGCGAGCTGTCGGCGAAGGGCTCGTCGTACCAGTCGGCCAGCTTGGGGATGACCTCCAGCGCGTGGCTGGCCTCCACCCGAAGCTCGGTATGCTCGGTGCCGAGATGGGCGGCGACCGCACGGGCGTGCACCGCCTCGTCGTAGCCGTCCTCGCCGAACCCGATGGTGAAGGTGCGCACCGGCCGCGCGCTCTGCGCCTGCATCAGCGCGACGACGGTGGAACTGTCGATCCCGCCGGACAGGAAGGCGCCCAGCGGCACATCGGCCATCATCTGCCGCCCGATGGCGTCCTTGAGCAGCGATTCCAGCGCGTCCGTCGCCTCGGCGTCGGACAGCGACAGCCGGTCGGCAATGCCGGCCCGTGCCGCGTCGCCGGCGTCCCAATAGACGCTGCGCTCGGGTTCGCGCCCCGGACGGACGGTCAGGATGCTGCCCGGCTCCAGCTTGTGGACGCCCTGATAAATGCTGTGCGGCGCCGGGACGTAGCTGAAACGGAGATAGGCGGACAGCGCGTCGCGGTCGATCGCCGCCGTGAAGGCCGGATGGCCGCGCAACGCCTTGGGCTGGGAGCCGAACAGCAGCGTCCCGCCCATCCGCGCCCAGTAGAGCGGCTTCACCCCCAGATGGTCGCGCACCAGAAAGAGCGTGCGCTCGCGGCGGTCCCACAGGGCGAAGGCGAAGATGCCGACCAGGCGGCGCACAGTGCGCTCGACTCCCCAGGCGGCGCAGCCCTCCAGCAACACCTCGGTGTCGGAGTGGCCGCGGAACCGGTGGCCGGCGGCTTCGAGTTCCGCCCGCAGGTTCTGGAAATTGTAGATCTCGCCGTTGTAGACGATAACCCAACGCCCGTCCGCCGATTCCATTGGCTGGCGGCCCAGCGGCGACAGCTCCACGATGGCGAGCCGCCGGTGGCCGAGCGCGATCCCGGCCTCCCCATCGGCCCATACGCCGTCCCCGTCGGGGCCGCGGTGGGCGATGGTGTCGGCCATGCGCCGTGCTGTGGCCTCAAGCCCGGACTCGAGGGCCGGGCCGGCCAGGAAGCCGCAGATGCCGCACACGGCGCGCGCCCTCGCCCTTAGTGGTCGGACCGGTGCAGGATGCTGTCGCGCAGACCCGTCTCGTAGGCCATGCCCTCGGCGGTCACGACACCGTAACCGGGATCGCGGCGCAGCATGCCCTTGCGCTCGAGGATGGTCCAGACGGCCTCGTTGGTCAGGCCGGTGGCGTCGCGGGAGGCGACGACCGCGCTGCCCAGATGGAAGTGGTTGCCATGGGCGTGCGGCAGGTTGGTGACCTGGAAGGCCCCTTCCTCGCCCTCGACCGGCTTCTGCTCCAGACGGGCGAGTTCCTGAAGGAGGGTCAGCGTCTTGAGCTGCAGCGGGTTGAGGTTCGCGGGATTCTTTTTCGGCGGCATGGAGTCCGGCTCGGCAACGTGATTAAGGTTGCGGCAGTAGATCGGGTGCGCCCGGCGGCTGTCAAGCGGCGGAGGATTTTTGCGGACTGGCGTCCGGTCCCCGGGTCGGGCATAAGACGGGCTGTTGACGCGCGTTACCTTTGAGACAAGCGTTTGGCCGGCGCAGGCCCGTCAAGGATGGTGGATATGACGATCGTGGTCACCGGCGCGGCCGGCTTCATCGGCTCGCACGTCGCGGCGGCCCTGCTGGATCGCGGCGAGACGGTGTTGGGGATCGACAACCTCAACGACTACTACTCCGTGGCGCTGAAGGAAGCCAGGCTGGCCCGCCTCGCCGCCCGCCCCGGCTTCCGCTTCGTCAAGGCCGACGTGTCCGACCGCGCCGCCATCGAGGCGCTGGACCCCGATTTCGCCGAGGCGACCGGCGTCGTGCATCTGGCCGCCCAGGCCGGCGTGCGCTATTCGCTGGAGAACCCCTACGCCTATGTGGACGCCAACGTCACCGGGCAGGTGGCGATGCTGGAAGCCGCCCGGCGCATGCCGAAGCTGAAGCATTTCGTCTACGCCTCCACCTCCTCCGTCTACGGCGCCAACAAGAAGATGCCCTTCTCGGTGGAGGACCGCGTCGACTCCCCGATGTCCATCTACGCCGCCACCAAGAAGGCGGCGGAGATGATGACCTACGCCTACTGCCACCTCTACAAGTTCCCGGCGACAGGCTTGCGCTTCTTTACCGTCTACGGCCCCTGGGGACGTCCGGACATGGCCGCCTACCTGTTCGCCGACGCGATCATGGCGGGCCGCCCGATCCGCGTCTTCAACGAGGGGCGGATGAAGCGCGACTTCACCTTTGTCGAGGACATCGCGGCGGGTGTCCTGGCTACGCTGGACCGTCCGGCCAAACCCGACGCCAACGGCGCGCCGCACACCGTCTACAACCTCGGCAACAACCGCACCGAGGACCTGATGCGCTTCATCGGCATCATCGAGGAATCGCTGGGCCGCGAGGCGGTGAAGATCATGGAGCCGTTGCAGATGGGCGACGTGCCGGAAACCACCGCCGACATCGAGGCGAGCCGCCGCGACCTGGGCTATGAGCCGAAGACGCCGATCGACGTCGGCCTGCCCCGCTTCATCGCTTGGTACAAGGACTATCACGGCATTGCCTGAGGCCCGTCCCGTGAGCACCCGATCCACAAGCGCCGGCCGCAAGCTGATCTATCTGGTGACGGAGGACTGGTACTTCTGGTCCCACCGCCTGCCCATGGCCCGCGCCGCCCGCGAGGCCGGGTTCGAAGTCGCCGTCGCCACCCGCGTCGACAAGCACGGCCCCCGCATCGAGGCGGAGGGCTTCCGCGTGCTTCCCCTGTCCTGGCAGCGCCGCAGCATCAACCCGGCGGGCGCCCTGTCCGCTGTGGCGGAGATCGCCGCGCTGTACCGGCGGGAGGCACCGGATCTGGTCCACCACGTCGCCATGAAGCCGGTGCTGCTGGGCGGGCTGGCCGCCGGACTGGCCGGGGTGCCGGCGGTGGTGAACGCGCTGACCGGGCTGGGCTCCGCCTTCCTCGGCACCGGCGGGCTGAAGTCCCGCCTCGCCGGGGCCGCTGCCCGCCCGCTGCTGCGCACCGTGCTGAAGCGCCCGAACAGCCTGACCATCCTGCAGAACGAGGACGACCGGCAGACGCTGGTGGCCGCCGGGTTGCTGCCCGACGAGCGCGCCTGGATCATCCGCGGCTCCGGCGTCGACACCGCCCATTATCAGGTGCTTCCCGAGCCGCCGGAGCCGCCGGTGACGGTGGGCTGCGTCGCCCGTCTGCTGGCCGACAAGGGGGTCGGTCCGCTGGTCGAGGCGCAGCAGAGGCTGCGGGCCAAGGGGCTGGACGTCCGGCTCCTGCTGGCCGGCACGCCCGATCCGGAAAACCCGACCTCCGTGACGCAGGCCGAGTTGGACCGCTGGGCCGCCCTGCCCGGCGTCGAACTGCCCGGCCACAGCGCTGACGTGCGGCAGGTCTGGGCACGTTGCCACATCGCCGTGCTGGCCTCCCGCCGCGAGGGGCTGCCGAAGAGCCTGCTGGAGGCCGCGGCCTGCGGGCGGGCCATCGTCGCCACCGACGTGCCGGGCTGCCGCGAGGTGGCGCACGCCGGCGGGAACGCCCTGCTCGTCCCACCCGACGACGCCGCGGCCCTGGCCGACGCGCTGGAGGTTCTGGTGCGCGACGCTTCTCTGCGCCGGCGCTTCGGCGCCGCCAGCCGGCGTCTGGTCGAATCCGACATGGCGTCCGACCGGGTGGGCGCGAAGACGGTCGAGCTGTACCATCGGCTGCTGGCGTCTACCCAGCCCGGCACGGCCCCGGTCGCGGAGGCATCATGAGCGGCCCCCTGGCCCTATTCCTCGCCCTGGCCGGCAGCTTCGCGCTGTCCTGGCTGTTCACCGGGCGCGTGCTCGCCTACCTGCGGCGCAAGGCGATCCTCGACCACCCGAACGACCGCTCCAGCCATTCCATTCCGACGCCGCGCGGCGGCGGCTGGGGTGTCATGCTGACGCTGCTGCCCGTCTGGACGCTTATCGCGATGACGGCGGACCATCCGCTGCGGGCACTGCCCATCCTCGTCGGAACGGTGGCGCTGATGACGGTGTCCTGGATGGACGACCGGCGCGGGCTGGGTCCGGCACCGCGCTTCCTCGCCCAGATCGCCGCGGTGATCGCGGGGCTGACCGCGCTTCCCGGAGACGGGCTGGTTTTCCAGGGGCTTCTGCCCTTCTGGGCGGACCGGCTGGTGGCCGCGGTCGGCTGGCTGTGGTTCGTGAACCTGTTCAACTTCATGGACGGCATCGACGGGCTGGCCGGCAGCGAGGCGGCGTCCATCGGCGCCGGGCTGGCGCTGGTCTCCGCGCTCGGCGCGCTCGACCCGGCGCTGGCCTTCTACGGGCTGGCCGCGGCGGGTGCGGCGCTGGGCTTCCTGGTGTGGAACTGGCACCCCGCCAAGCTCTTCATGGGCGATGTCGGCAGCGTGCCGCTGGGCTTCACGCTGGGCTGGCTGCTGCTCGTCCTGGCGGCGTCTGGGCTGTGGGTGGCGGCGCTGCTCATCCCCGCCTATTTCCTGGCCGACGCCACCATCACCCTGCTGCGCCGTCTGGCCGAGGGCAAGAAGGTCTGGCAGGCCCACCGCGAGCATTTCTATCAGAAGGCCACCCAGCGCGGGCGCAACCACGCCCAAGTGGTTCGGCTGGTCCTGGCGCTGAACGCCACGCTGCTGCTGCTGGCTGTGGCGTCGCTGGCGCTCGGCTGGACGGTGTTGCCGGCAGGGGCCGCGGCGGTCGTGCTGCTGCTGGCCCTGCTGGCGCGGCCCGTGCAGGCGGCGGCGTGATGCGCGTCCTGGTCACCGGGGCCACCGGTTTCGTCGCGCGGACGGTCATCCCCCTGCTGGTGGAGCGCGGGCACAGCGTGCGCGCCGTGGTGCGCCGCCCTGACGTCCCGGTTCCACAGGCAGCGGATACCGTCACCATTACCGATATCGGCCCCGCCACCGCCTGGGGCAACGTGCTCCAGGGCATGGACACGGTGGTCCATCTGGCCGCCCGCGTCCACGTCATGCGCGACCGAGAGTCCGACCCGCTGGCCGCCTTCCGTCGCGTCAACACCGCCGGCACCCGCGTGCTGGCCGAGGCCGCCGCCGCCGCAGGCGTCAAGCGGATGGTCTATCTCAGCAGCGTCAAGGCGCTGGCCGACGAGAGCCGCCCCGACGAGCTGAGCGAGGAGACGGAGCCCGATCCCCATTCCCCCTACGGCATCTCCAAGCTGGAGGCTGAACGGGCACTGGCGGAGATCTCGGCCCGCACCGGGCTGGAGGCCGTGGTGATCCGTCCGCCGCTGGTCTACGGCCCCGGCGTGGGCGGCAACTTCCTGCGGCTGATGCAGGCGGTGGACCGCGGCATCCCCTTGCCGTTGGGCGCCCTGGAAAACCGGCGCAGCCTGATCTTCGTGGGCAATCTCGCCGACGCCATCCAGGAGTGCCTGACCCACCCGCAGGCGGCGGGCGGGCGGTTCCTGGTCCATGACGGACGACCGATGTCCACGGCGGAACTGGTGCGAGCCATTGCCGAGGCGTTGGGCAAGCCCGCGCGTCTTCTGCCCGTGCCGCCGTCCCTATTGGCGCTGGCCGCGCGGCTGGCCCGGCGGGAGGCCATGCTGGACCGCGTCGCCGGCTCGCTGGTGATCGACGACGGGGCCATCCGCCGCGCGCTGAACTGGCGCCCGCCCTGCTACCCCGCGTACGGCTTGCGCCTGACCGCCGAATGGTTCAAAGCTGTGCGCGGCTGAACGGCCAGGATGGGCCTGGGATTCCCCGAAAGGGAGTGCCCCGGCGAAGCGATAGTCTAAGGTAAAGCGCATGCGTATCCCGTCTCCGCGGGCGTCCCTCGTCTACCTGCACGATCTGACGATGACGGCCGCTGCCCTGGTCGTGGCTTTGTATCTGCGCGTGGGCGAGCAAGCGTTCCAGGAATACAGTGACCCGCTGCTGACGGGGCTGCCCATACTGGTGCTGATCGCGGCGGTGGTGTTCCGCTTCTCGGGCCTGTACCGCGGCATCTGGCGCTACGCCTCCGTCCCTGATCTGGCGCAGCTCCTGCGTGCGGTCACGATGGTCGTGCTCTGCTTCCTGGCGGTCATGTTCCTGCTGACCCGGCTGGAGGCCCTGCCGCGCTCCCTGCCGGTGATCCTGTGGTTCGTGCAGCTCGTCCTGCTGGGCGGGCCACGCTTCGCCTACCGCCTTTTGAAGGACCGCCGTCTCGGCCTCCACGATCGGGAAGCGGGCGGTGTGCCGCGCATTCCGGTGCTCCTGCTGGGCGTCAGCGACGCGGCGGAACTGTTCATCCGCTCGCTGGACCAGAACGCCGGCGCCGCCTACCGCGTGGTCGGCCTGCTGGATGACAAGAACCGGCGCATCGGCCACGCCATCCGCGGCGTGCCCGTCCTGGGCGGCCCCGACGACCTGCCCCGCGTGGTCGAGGACCTGGCGCAGCGCGGCGACCGCCCGCAGCGCCTGATCGTCGCCAAGGGTCAGGCCGACGTGCCCGGCACCGTGCTGCGCGACCTGCTGGAGCAGGCGGAGTCCCTCGGCCTGTCCATGGCCCGGCTGCCCAGCCTGACCGAGTTCAAATCGGCGCTCGGGGAAGGCAAGATCGAGGTGCGCCCGATCGCGCTGGAGGACCTTCTCGGCCGCCCCCAGGCGGTTCTCGACCGCGGCGCCATCGCCAGCCTCGTCACCGGACGGCGCGTCGTCGTCACCGGAGCGGGCGGCACCATCGGCAGCGAACTGGTCCGCCAGATCGCCGCCCTCCAGCCGGAGACGCTGACCCTCGTCGATGCCGGGGAGTTCAACCTCTACAGCATCGAGATGGAGGTGCGGGAGCGCTTCCCCGCCCTGGCGCTCCAGGCGGTGATCGCCGACGTCCGCGACCGCGACCGCATCTTCCGCCTGTTCCAGACGCAGCGCCCACACATGGTCTTCCACGCCGCGGCGCTGAAGCATGTGCCGCTGGTGGAGGCCAACCCGGCGGAAGGCGCGCTGACCAACGTCATCGGCACCCGCAACGTCGCCGACGCGGCGCGGGCCAACGGCTGTCAGGCCATGGTCCTGGTGTCCACCGACAAGGCGATCCGCCCGACCAGCGTGATGGGCGCCACCAAGCGCTTTGCCGAATGCTACTGCCAGGCGCTCGACATGCTGCCGCCGCGCGACGGCGGCGAGACGGCGACCCGCTACATGACGGTCCGCTTCGGCAACGTTCTGGGCTCCAGCGGGTCGGTGGTGCCGCTGTTCACCCGCCAGCTCGCCAAGGGCGGCCCGCTGACCGTCACCCACCCCGACATGCGCCGTTACTTCATGACGGTGCGCGAGGCGGTGGAACTGGTGCTCCAGGCCTCTGCCCACGGCGTGGCCCGCCTGGAGGAGCGCGGCAAGGTGCTGGTGCTCGACATGGGCGAACCGGTGAAGATCGTCGACCTCGCCCGGCAGATGATCCGGCTGGCCGGCTACCGGCCCGGCCACGACATCAAGATCGAGTTCACCGGCCTGCGCCCCGGCGAGAAGCTGTTCGAGGAGATCCTGACCTCGACCGAGGCTCCGACGCGCACGGAGGCCGATGGCGTGTTCCTCGCCTCGCCCCGCGTGATCGACTATGCCCTCATCAACCGGGCGCTGGGCGAGCTGGAAACGGCCGCGCGGGCCGGTGACGCCGAACGGGTGATGACGATCCTGTCCAACATCGTCCCCGATTTCCGCGCAGAGGCCGTCCTGCCGCCGCCGAGCGCCTTCGGCAACGCCGCGGCGGGCGGTGAGGCCGGGGCGCTGAACCAGGGCGGCTCCGACTGATCGACCGGGAAACGGACGTGACCATGGGCGGGGATTTCCCCGCCCATTTTTCTTTTCCGGAAAGGCACTTCATCGCTTGCATCGGCGCAAAGCCTATGGCATAACCCGCGCCACTTCGTCGGTTGGCCGCAAGTTCTTCCCGGCCAGCAACACCGTCCCGGCGCTGCCGTAGCTCAGTGGTAGAGCACTCCCTTGGTAAGGGAGAGGTCGAGAGTTCAATCCTCTCTGGCAGCACCATCCTCCCCCTTCGTTGTTTCTTTGAGAACGCTGAAGCGCAGCCGTTGGCCGGCTTGCGTGGCTTTTTGCGTTCTGCATTCAGCGATGGATCTGGACCTTGCCCCCTCCCTAAACCCTCCCCGTCGTCCCGAAAGAAAAACGCCGCTCCGGATTGCTCCGGAGCGGCGTTTCCCTTGGAACCCGGACGGGCGCCGTCGTTAGTCGACGACGGTCACGCCACGGCGGTTCTGCGCCCAGGAGGCCTCGTTCGAGCCGAGGACCGCCGGCTTCTCCTTGCCGTAGGAGATGACCTTGACGCGCGAGGCGTTGATGCCGCCGGCGACGAGGTAGTTCTTCACCGAGTTGGCGCGACGCTCACCCAGGGCGAGGTTGTACTCGCGGGTGCCGCGCTCGTCAGCGTGGCCTTCGACGGTCACGGTGACGTTCGGGTACTGCTTCAGCCAGGAAGCCTGACGGTCCAGGGTGGCGCGAGCCTCCGGAGCCAGGTCGTAGCGGTCGAGACCGAAGAACACGCGGTCGCCGACGTTGACGACCAGGTCTTCCTGCGAGCCCGGGCGGATCTGGCTGGACGTGGCGGCGCCAGTGGCGTTGGCGTTGCCGGCATCCTTCGGAGCGGTTTCGCAAGCGGCAACCAGAGCGACGGCCGCGATCAGGCTCAGATACTTGATACGCATGTTAAATGACCCCCTAAGCGACACGAGATGTTTTGACCGGATTGTGGAGAAAGAACGCCGCCGACTTCCGCCAGACCCCGACGGAAGTACCGACTTCCGGCCTTCGTCTTGAGCGTCGTTCTTGCGCGCGCAAAATAGGGCTACTCCACTAGGGAATCAAGGGCGACCATGCGGGATCGGAGCCGTCGAGCGGAGTGATCACACGGCGTTCGTTTGCGCCCGTCACGTCGATGGTGTAGAGCTTCGCGCTTCGCCCGCGGCCGTCCCCGGCCGGAACATCGCGGAAGAAGCTCAGCACGCGGCCGTTCGGCGCCCAGGTCGGGCCTTCCACGTGGAACGACTCGGTCAGGATGCGCTCGCCGGTGCCGTCCGGACGGATCACGCCCAGAGCGAAGTTGCTGCCACGCTGGCGGGTGAAGGCGATCAGGTCGCCGCGCGGCGACCACACCGGCGTGCCGTAGCGGCCCTCGCCGAAGGTCAGGCGCTTCGGACCCGAGCCGTCCGCGTTCATGATGTAGAGCTGCTGGCTGCCGCCGCGGTCCGACTCGAAGACGATGCGCTGGCCGTCCGGCGAGTAGCTGGGGCCGGTGTCGATGCCCGGCGAATCGGTGAGCTGGGTCTGGCGGCGGGTGCGCAGGTCCAGGGCGTAGATGTCGGTGTTGCCGTTCTGCGCCATGCTCATGATGACCTTGTTGCCGTCCGGCGAAAAGCGCGGGGCGAAGGTCATGCCGACGAAGTCGCCGAGGACTTCCTGGCGGCCGCTGTCGATGTTGAACAGGTACACGCGCGGCTTCTTGTTGAAGTACGACATGTACGTGATTTCCTGGGTCGCCGGCGAGAAGCGCGGCGTCAGGACGAGGTTCTTGCCATCGGTCAGGAACTGATGGTTCTCACCGTCCTGGTCCATGATGGCGAGCTGCTTCTTGCGCGCGTTGGCCGGGCCGGATTCGGCCACATAGACGATGCGCGTGTCGAAATAGCCCTCTTCGCCGGTCAGCCGCTTGTAGATGGCGTCGGCGACGATGTGGGCGATGCGGCGCCAGCTGTCGGCGGTCGCGGTGTAGCTCAGCCCCTGCATGTATTGGCCGGCGGCGACGTCCCACAGGCGGAAGTCGACCTTCATGCGGCCGTCGCCCATGGCGGTGGTGTTGCCGGCGACCAGCGCCTGGGCGCCGACGGCGCGCCAGTCCTGGTAGCGCGGCTCGCCGGAGCGGAGCTGGTCGGGTGTCTGCAGGAAGCCCTTGGGGTCGAGCGGACGGAACAGGCCCGACCGCTCCAGATCGGCGGCGACCACCTTGGAGATGTCCGAGCCGACCTGCGCCTCGCGCCCGCCGGCACCGGCGAAGCTGGTGATGGCGATCGGCAGCGGCTCGACCACGCCCTTGGTGATGTCGATTCGCACCTCGGCGCGGGCCGGGGCGGGCGCCGCGACGCCGAGGGCGAGCAGCAGGGCGCCGGCGCAACCGGCGGCCTTCAGCAGGAGCCTCGTCTTCTTCGTCATCGTCAGAACATGTCCCTCGGGTCGAAATTGAACACGAAGTAACGCCACTCTTCATACCGGGCGGGCGTGAAGTCGCCGGAAAACTCGCTGATGGGCAGGGGGCTGGCCCGCTTCACCGCGCGCAGCGCAGCGTCGGCCGATGCCCGGAAGGCCGCGTCCGACATGTAGCGGGAGCGGTACCTCTCGTTGATCGTCGCGTTGAGGACCGAACCGTCGCGACCCAGCTCAACGATGATCTCCACCTGCATGTTCCCGGCGTCCTTGCGGCCCGGGTCGAAGTTCCAGTTCTTGCTCACCGCGCCGCGGATGCCGTCGATGGCGCGGCCCGACGGCTTGAACGGCTTGTCGGGTCCGTTCACCGCCTTGGCCGCCCCTGAGGGCGCCGCCGAGGGCGACGCCGACGCGGCGGCGTTCTGGGTCGGCTTGGCGTCGGCCTTGCTCTCGGAGGCCGCCGGCTTGGCCGGGGCGTTCTTCTGAACGTTCTTCAGAAGGTCGGCCAGCGCGTCGGTCTTCTCCGGCGGCTTCTCCGGCTTCTTGGGCTCGGCCTTCGGCGTCTCCGGCTTGGCCGGCTCGGGCTTCTTGGGCTCGGGCTTGGGCGGTTCCGGTTTGGCCGGTTCCGGCTTCGGCGGCTCGGGCTTCTTCGGCTCCGGCTTCGGGGGCTCGGGCTTGGGAGGCTCAGGCTTCGGCGGTTCCGGTTTGGGCGGCTCCGGCTTCGGAGGCTGCGGCTTCGGTTCCGGCTTGGGCTCGGGCGGCTTGACCACCGGCGCCGGCTCCGGATCGGGCGGCGGCGGGGGTGGCGCCGGCTTGGGCGGCGGCGGCGGTTCGCGCGCCGGGGGCGGCGTCACCTGGGCGACCTTGGGCGGCTCCGGAACCTTCGGCTCGGGCCGGGGCGGCGGCGGCGGGGGCGGGGGCTCGCTGGCCGGTTCCGGTGGCGCGGGGGCCGGCGGACTCGGCTTGGCCTCGGGAACCGGCGGCTTGGGCGCCGACGGTCTGGGCTCGCCCTTGTCGACGCGCGCGGCCTGGGTCACCTCGCCCATGTCCACGATCTCGATCGGGATGGACTCGGGGATGTCCAGCTTGCGATCGCTGGGCGGCATGCCGAGCACGAACAGCGCGACCAGCGCGACGTGCAGCGTTGCCGAGGCGATCAGGGGTTTGCGCATGGGTCAGCCTTCAACTCGCCGTGGCGTCTCAGCGCTGCGCCGAGCCGCCGACGCGCGGCCCGGTGGCGCCCGGCCCGCTGGGCATCTCGGCGACCAGCCCGACCTTCTTGAAGCCGGCGGCGCTCATGGTGCCCATCACCTCCAGCATCTTGCCGTAGGCGATCTTCGCGTCGCCGCGCACCAGGATGCGGGCGTCTGGGTTGTTGTTGGTCACGGCGATCAGCAGCGGCACCATGTTGGCCGTCTCCACCGCCGTCTCCTGCACATAGACCCGGCCGTCGGACTGGACAGTCACGAACAGCGGGTCCTTCTGCGCCTCCAGCGGGGCGGCGTTGGTCTTCGGCAGATCCACCGGCACGCCGACGGTCAGCAGCGGTGCCGCGACCATGAAGACGATCAGCAGCACCAGCATGACGTCGATGAAGGGCGTCATGTTGATGTCGGCCATCGCGCGGTATCCGCGGCGGCGGCCCCGTCCGTGGCCGCCCTTTCCTGCGAGCTGGGCTCCCATGTCAGGCGGCTCCCCGCTCCTCGAGGTGGCGCGACAGGATCGCCGAGAACTCGCCCGAGAAGGTCTCCAGCCGATCGGCGTAGCGGCCGAGGTCGGTGGTGAACTTGTTGTACGAGATCACGGCGGGAATGGCGGCCACGAGACCCAGCGCCGTGGCGAACAGCGCCTCGGCGATGCCGGGGGCGACGACGGCGAGGCTGGTGTTGCCCGACGCGGCGATGGAGGTGAAGGAGTTCATGATGCCCCACACCGTGCCGAACAGGCCGATGAAGGGCGCCGTCGAACCGACCGACGCCAGGAAGGTCATGTAGCGCTCGGCGCGCAGCATCTCGCGCCCGATGGTCACCGACATGACGCGCTCGACCCGCTGCTGCAGCGAGCCCTTCATCGAGCCGATGCCGCGGTCGGCGGCGTGGCGCCACTCGCGCATGCCGGCGGCGAAGGTCGCCGACATCGGATCGGTCGGATTCTGGCCGATGCGGTCGTACAGCGCGTCCAGCGAGCCGCCGGACCAGAAGCTTTCCTCGAAGGCGTCCGCCTGCGCGTTCAGGCGGCGGATGCGCATCAGCTTCTCGATGATGATGGCCCAGCACCACACCGAGGCAACCAGCAGCATCAGCATCACGACCTTGACGATCAGGTCGGCCTGCCAGAACAGGCCCCACATCGTGATGTCGTGAGCCTTCGCCGCGGCCCCGACCACCTGGGCGGAATTCAGATCCATCGCAGTCAGTCTCGCTTCTGCCTTTTGTACAAATCGATGAGCGCCTCGCGGACCGGCGCCGGGAGGCGCGCGGGACGTCCGGCCCGGTTACCGGCCAAATTGATCATCGCCAGCTGAATCACCGCCCGCGCGAGGTCGCGGCCGTCGCGACGGGCAAGTTGTGCAACTGCGAAGGAGGCACCGCCGGTATCGGTGATTCGCGTCACCACTTCAAGCGTATCCTCGAGCTTTGCGGGAGCGACAAAATCGATCTCCGCCCGTCGTACCGCAAATGACACACCGTCGCTTTCGGCCAAGCCGGCGTTGGTGAATCCGGTCAGCCGCAGCATCTCGGTGCGCGCCCGCTCGAAGAAGCGCAGGTAGTTGGCGTGATAGACCAGCCCCCCGGCGTCCGTGTCCTCGTAGTAGACCCGCAAGCGCAGCCTGTGCTGCGCGTTCTCGTCAAACCAGCCTGATAGATTCGCCGTCCCGGCCGCGTCAGGCATCGCCGTCCTCCGGGTCCGGGTTGGCCTCCGACAGCCGGTCCAGCAGGTCGAACTGGCGGGTCGGCGCGGACGGTGGGTTCAGGCCCAGATAGCGGAAGCCCTGGTCGGTCAGCATGCGCCCGCGCGGGGTCCGCTGCAGAAAGCCCTGCTGGATCAGGTAGGGTTCCACCACCTCCTCCAGCACGTCGCGCTGCTCGCCGAGCGCGGCGCCCAGCGTGTCCACGCCCACCGGGCCGCCGCCGTAGTTGTTGGCGATGATCCCCAGATAGCGCCGGTCCATGCTGTCGAGGCCGAGCCGGTCGACCTCCAGCCGGGTCAGGGCGGCATCGGCGATGCGGGCGTCGACCTCCGGCACGCCGGCCACCGAGGCGAAATCGCGCACCCGGCGCAGCAGGCGGCCCGACACGCGCGGCGTCCCGCGCGACCGGTTGGCGATTTCCCGCGCCCCTTCCGGGGTGATGAGCATGTTGAACACGGCCGCGGCGCGGCGGACGATCAGCTCCAGCTCGTCCGGCTCGTAGAACTGCAGCCGCACGGGAATGCCGAACCGTTCGCGCAGGGGGCGCGTGATCAGGCCGGACCGCGTGGTGGCGCCGACCAACGTGAAGGGCGGCAGGTCGATCCGGATGGACCGCGCCGACGGGCCTTCGCCGATGATGAGGTCGAGCTGGAAATCCTCCATGGCGGGATAGAGCACCTCTTCCACGGCGGGATTAAGGCGATGAATCTCGTCGATGAAGAGGACGTCGTGCGGCTGCAGGTTGGTCAGCAGAGCGGCGAGGTCGCCGGCCCGCGCGATGACCGGGCCGGAGGTGGCGCGGAAGCCCACCCCCAGCTCGCGCGAGACGATCTGGGCCAGCGTCGTCTTGCCGAGGCCCGGCGGCCCGAACAGCAGCACATGGTCCAGGGCCTCGCCGCGCGAGCGGGCGGCCTGGATGAAGATCGACAGGTTCTCGCGCGCCTGCCGCTGGCCGATGAACTCGGCGAGCGAGAGCGGGCGGATCGAGGCTTCGCCGGAATCGCCGGCGCCCCGCCCCGGCTGCACCAGCCGGTCGGGATCGGTGCCGTTCTGGTCGGCGGTCATTGGCTGAGTTCCTTAAGGCCATGGCGGATCAGCTCCGACACGCCGGCTCCGTCACCCAGCTTGCGCCCGGCGGCCACGACGGCGCCGAACGCCTCCGACCGCCCGTAGCCGAGGTTGACGAGGGCCGAGACGGCGTCCGCCATGACCATGTTGTCGGGGCCACCCGCCGCCGGCGCCGCCTTGCCGCCCGCCGCCGGAGCGGCGGAGGCCGAGGCGCCGAGGGTGAGGTTGCCCACCTTGTCCTTCAACTCGTTGACGATGCGCGCGGCCACCTTCGGCCCCACGCCGTCGGCGCGGGTGAGCGCCGTCTTGTCCTGCGCGGCAATGGCGCGGGTGAGCTGGTCGGGATCGAGCACGCCGAGGATCGACAGGGCGAGGCGCGAGCCGACGCCCTGGATGGTGGTCAGCAGCCGGAACCAGTCACGCTCGCCGGCATCGGCGAAGCCGTAGAGGGTGATCCGGTCGTCGCGGATGAAGGTCTCGACGACCAGCGCCCGCCGCTCCCCCACCGCCATGCGCGACAGCGTGCGGTTGGAGCAGGCGACTTGGTAGCCGACCCCGTTGACGTCCACCACCACCCAGTCGGTCCCGACCGAATCCACGACACCGGTGAGCTTGGCGATCATGGGGAATTCTCCTTGTCCCTCAAACGCTGGAGGGGATCACGGCGCAACACGGTGGTCGCGGAAAGCGCCGTGCGGATGGTTTCGAGAACGCCTTCCAGATTGTCGTTCACGTCGTTGTTCCAGAAGCGCAGCACGCGGAAACCGGCCTGTTCCAGCATGCGCGTCCGGCGCTCGTCATACGGCGCCTGCTCGGCGTGCTGCCCACCATCCAGTTCGATCACCAACCGATGGTCGTGCGCGACGAAATCCACGATAAAGCCGACAATGGGTTCCTGCCGTCGGAATTTGGCCCCCATCTGCGCGTTCCGCAAACGTTGCCATACGATCTTTTCCACTTCCGTGGAATCGCGCCGCATCTGAACGGCACGGTTGGTGTGCAAAGGCGCCGGCTTGTCCTTCACAACCGGCAGCAATACCCCCTCTCCCCTCTGGGGAGAGGGTTGGGGTGAGGGGCTGCGCTTGTGCCGGACGCCCCGCCACGCGCATCCCCCTCACCCGGCCCTGCGGGCCACCCTCTCCCCAGAGGGGAGAGGGATACCCCGCCGCCCCGCCGCCACATCTGCCAGCTTGCGCGGTGATGTGCGTGGCAGATCGCCACGGCCAAGGCGTCCGCGGCGTCCGGCGTGGTGATGGCGCAGCCGGGAAGCAGCAGGCGCACCATCGCCTGGACCTGCGTCTTGTCGGCCCGGCCCTGCCCCACCACGGCCTTCTTCACCATGTTGTTGGCGTATTCCGCCACCGACAGCCCGGCCAGCGCCGGGACCAGAAGGGCCACCGCCCGCGCCTGCCCCAGCTTCAGCGTGGAAACCGCGTTGTTGTTGACGAAGGTCTCCTCGACCGCCGCCTCGTCGGGACGGTAGCGCTCCAGCACTCCGGTCAGCGCGTCGTGGATCTGGCACAGCCGTTCGGCCAGCGGACGGTCGCCGTCGGAATGGACGGCGCCGTCCGCCACATGGGTCAGCCGGTTGCCGGACACGTCGATGACGCCCCAGCCGGTGTGCCGGAGGCCGGGGTCCAGCCCCAACAGGCGTACGGGCGGCTGTTGCGCCGCCCCGCTCCTTCCGGCCTGCCCAAGCACCCCGGTTCCCTCCGCTCCGCGGCCTGAAATCAGGCCGTCAGCTTCTGCATCAGCTCGTCGGAGATGTCGAAGTTGCCTTCGACGGTCTGGACGTCGTCGTTGTCCTCCAGCACGTCCAGCAGCTTCATCAGGCTGGCCGCGGCGTCCTCGGACGGAGCGACGGTGTTCAGCGGCTTCCAGGTCAGGCGCGCGCTCTCCGCACCGCCGAACTTGGCCTCCAGCGCGTCGCGCACGATCGCGAAATTCTCCACCGTGGTGGTGACCTCGTGACCATTCTCGTCGGACGCCACGTCCTCCGCGCCGGCTTCCAGGGCCACCTCGAACACGGCGTCCGCCGCCGCGGCGGCGGCCGGGTAGTAGATCGCGCCGACGCGGCTGAACATGAAGCTGACCGAGTTCGTCTCGCCCAGCGAGCCGCCATACTTGGTGAAGGCCGAGCGCACTTCCGAGGCCGTGCGGTTGCGGTTGTCGGTCAGCGCCTCGACGATCAGCGCGACGCCGCCGGGGCCGTAGCCCTCGTACCGCACCTCGTCGTAGTTCGCGTCGTCGCCACCGCCGGGCGTGCCCTGCTTGATCGCGCGGTCGATGCGGTCGCGCGGCATGTTCTGCACGCGGGCCGCGGTGATCGCGGCGCGCAGGCGCGGGTTGGCTGCCGGGTCCGGGAGGCCGCCCTTGGCCGCCACGGTGATCTCGCGGGCGAGCTTGTTGAAGATCTTCGACCGCTTGGCGTCCTGCGCGCCTTTGCGGTGCATGATGTTCTTGAATTGGCTATGACCGGCCATGCGTCGAACGAGCCCCAGATGGATTCAAAGATACAAGGTCTTGTGAAACAGCTTGGTAAGCGGTGGGACACATGTACCAGCCTTTGTGCGCCACCGCACGCCTTCGGCGCCGGAGACGACACCTACCCATATAGAAAGTCAATATGGCAGTATTGGGGCGCCCCTTTTGCGCCCTGCGACGCCTAAGCCGGCGGCGTCGCTCAGCCCCGCACCGGAACGGACTGGCTCAGCCGGCCGCCCAACCGCAAGGGCTGGATGCTGGTGGCGAGGCCGGTGCGGTCTTCGGTCTCGACGTAGCAGCCGCAGACGGTGGCCTCGCCTTCCGCCGGGCTCAGCCGCTCGGTCGGCAGCTTGCGGATGATCTTGGCCATGGCGACTTCCTTCTTCATGCCGATGGCGCTGTCATAGTCGCCGCACATGCCGGCGTCGGTCAGATAGGCCGTACCGCCCTTCATCACCACATGGTCCGCCGTCGGGACGTGGCTGTGCGTGCCGACCACCAGCGAGGCGCGTCCGTCGCAGAAATGGCCCATGATCATCTTCTCGCTGGTCGCCTCGCCATGGACGTCGACCAGGATGGCGTCGGCGCCGTTGGGACCCAGCCGGTGGGCGCGCAGCACCCGGTCCACCGCGGCGAAGGGGTCGTCCATCGGGTCCATGAACAGGCGCAGCATCACATTCATGACCAGAACCTTGCGCCCGCCCCGCGCCTGCAACAGCACGAAGCCGCGCCCCGGCGTGCCTTCCGGGTAGTTCAGCGGGCGGATGATGCGCGGCTGCTGGTCGATCGCCGCGACCAGCTCCTTCTGGTCCCAGCTGTGGTTGCCCAGCGTCACCACGTCCACGCCGGCGGCGAAGAACTCCTCGGCGATCTTGACGGTGATGCCGAAGCCGCCGGCGGCGTTCTCGCCGTTCACCACGGTCAGGTCGGGGTCCAGCCGGTCGCGCAGCATCGGCATGTGCGCGATCACCGCGTCGCGTCCCGACCGCCCCACCACATCACCGAGAAACAAAAGCCGCATCGTCCCCAACCTTCACTGCGTAAAGCGGAGCGTCTCGCGCTCCGTCAGAATCCAATCGAGCCGCTCGTCGTGCGCCCCGCAGGGCACCGCGTCCATCTCCTGCGCGGCGAAGGCCATACCGACCGCCAGGACGGGACGGAGCGCGCGCAGGGCGTCCAGCGTCCGGTCGTAGTAGCCGGCGCCGTAGCCCAGCCGGTGCCCGCTGCGGTCGAAGGCCAGCATCGGCACCAGAAGCACCGCCGGAACCACCTCGGGCCGGTCGGCGCCCGGCTCCTGGATGCCGTAGCGGCCGGCGGCCAGCGGCAGCACCGGGTCCCAGTCGCGGAAGGTCAGCGCCTGCCCGCGCGGGCCGGTCACCGGAAGCGCGATGGAGCGCCCGCCCGTCTTAAGTCCGCCCGTCTTAAGATGGAGCAGCAGAGGCCGCACGTCGAGTTCCGAACCGAGCGGCCAATAGCCGGCGACCGGTCCGTCTGGGATGAATCCCGGCCGCACCAGATCCTCCAGGAAGCGCTCGCGCAGAGCATCCGCGGCGAAAGCGCGCAGCTGGTCGTCGCTGAGGGAGTCGCGCCGGGCGCGGGCCTGGGCTCGGGCGGCGTCCTTGGCCGCGCGCGGGTCGGTCATCGTCGCCTGGAAAGGTCGGGAAAATTCAGGGGAGAGGCGGAAGGTGCCGCCTTGGCCGTTGGCATTGCTTATCCTCCATGACCTGCAGAGCAGGTGGGCGCCGTATAACCGGACCAGGGTCCGGACAGGGACAGCTCCCGAGAGTCTAAGATTATCGGCCCTGGGGATTATTGCGACCTGACGAACCAGGCAGCGACCTTCCGTTCACTAACTTAAGCGCGCTCGAGCCGCGCGGCAACCTCTTCGATGCGCAAAGCGACATTGTCCACGGCGGCGGCCACCTCGGCCTCGTTGACCGTGGACAGCGGGGCGAGACCGCGCCCGGCCATCACGTCCTGCATCTCGTCGGCCATGACGATGGCGGTGAGAACGAGCATCTGCGCCTCCGACCCGGATTTGCCGCCGCCGGTCACCTGCTTCAGCTTGGCGTCGACGAAGCCGGCCAACTCACGCAGGCGGGCCTCCTGGCCGTCTTGGCAGAAGACGCGGTAGGCGCGCCCGTTCACCTCGAATTCCACCTGGGCCATGGCTTAGTTCTCCAGAACCGCTTCGAGACGGCCGATGGCCGCCTCCAGACGCTTCGACACGGTTTCCGCGTTCTCCTGGGCACGCGCCTGTTCTATGCGGGCCTCGCGCAGGGACTCGCTCAGCTCCTGCTCGCGCTTGGCCACCCTTTCCTCGCGGGCGCACGCGGCATGCTCCAGACGATCCACGGCCTTGGAGAGGCGGTCGAGCGCGGCTTTCAGGGAATCCATGGGCGGGGAACCTTGACGGACGGACGGACGGCGGGCGGGCGGCATGTTCACACATGCATAAAATGCCGAGCGCTACAGTTGGGCCGGCCATGCCGCCCCGTCAACCGGAATTACGCCGCAGTTTGCGGTGGAAATGGCGCCGTCACAATGCGCCGGAAGCCGAACCGCCATCCCCATTCCCGTGTTGACCTGCGCACACGGGTTCTGCATGGTGCGCGCGTCCTGCGGGAAGCCTTGTTTCCCGCCCAATCGGTGTTGCCCGACCCCGTTCGGCCCCCACCGTTCGCTGCCCGCCTGCCCACGGGAACATTCTTCAGGAACCCTGCCCGATGTCCGCTGCTTCCGCCGCCAACCCGCCCGCCCCCATCACCACCATGGCGAACGCCATCCGCGCGCTGTCCATGGACGCGGTGGAGGCCGCGAAGTCCGGCCACCCCGGCATGCCTATGGGCATGGCCGACGTGGCCACGGTGCTGTTCACGCGCTTCCTGAAGTTCAACCCGAAGCAGCCGGCCTGGGCCGACCGCGACCGCTTCATCCTGTCGGCCGGCCACGGCTCGATGCTGATCTACTCGCTGGGCTACCTGACCGGCTATGAGCGGATGACCATCGACGAGCTGAAGCGCTTCCGCCAGCTCGGCAGCCTGACCCCGGGCCACCCGGAGGTCGACCCCTCCCTGGGCATCGAGATGACCACCGGCCCGCTGGGCCAGGGCGTTTCCACCGCCGTCGGCTTCGCCCTGGCGGAGCGCATCACCAACGCCCGCTTCGGCGACGACCTGATCAACCATTTCACCTACGTCATCGCCTCGGACGGCGACCTGATGGAGGGCGTCAGCCACGAGGCCTGCTCGCTGGCCGGCCATCTCGGGCTGAACCGCCTGATCGTGCTGTGGGACGACAACCACATCTCCATCGACGGCTCGACCGATCTCAGCTTCACCGACGACACGCCGGCCCGCTTCCGCTCCTACGGCTGGAACACGGCGACCGTCGACGGCCACGATCCGGAAGCCGTCGCCAAGGCCATCGAGGCCGCGCAGGACTCCGACAAGCCGACGCTGATCGCCTGCCGCACCATCATCGGCAAGGGCGCCCCGAACAAGGCCAACACCCACGGCTGCCACGGCTCGCCGCTGGGCGCCGACGAGGTGGCCGCCACCCGTGAGAATCTCGGCTGGCCGCACGAGGCCTTCGTCGTTCCGCAGGACGTGCTGGACGCCTGGCGCGCCGCCGGCACCCGCGCCGACGCCGCCTACGCCGACTGGGCGCAGCGCGTCGCGGCGATGGACCCCTCCGCCCGCAAGGCGTTCGAGGCGGCCATGGACCGCGGCGTTCCCGCCGGCCTGGACGAGTTGATCGCCGCCTTCAAGAAGAAGGTGTCGGAGGACAAGCCGAGCTGGGCGACCCGCGTCGCGTCGGGCAACGTGCTCGACATCCTGGTCCCGGCGGTGCCGGAAATGATCGGCGGCTCCGCCGACCTGACCCCGTCGAACAACACCAAGGCGAAGAACACCGCCGACGTGAAGGGCCGCGGTGAATTCAACGGCCGCTACGTCCGCTACGGCGTGCGCGAACACGGCATGGCCACCGTCATGAACGGCATGGCGCTGCACGGCGGCGTCATTCCCTACGGCGGCACCTTCATGCAGTTCGCCGACTACTGCCGCCCATCGATCCGTCTGGCCGCGCTGATGAAGCAGCGCTCGATCTTCGTGATGACCCACGACTCGATCGGCCTCGGCGAGGACGGCCCGACCCACCAGCCGGTGGAGCATCTGGCCGCTCTGCGCGCCATTCCGAACCTGCTGACCCTGCGCCCGGCCGACGCCGTGGAGACCGCGGAGTGCTGGCAGATCGCGCTGGAGCGGGTCAACGGCCCGTCCGTCCTTGCGCTGACCCGTCAGAACGTGCCGACCCTGCGCACCGAGCACGCGGCGGAGAACCGCTCCGCCCGCGGCGGCTACGTGATCCAGGAGGCCGAGGGCGAGCGCAAGGTGACGCTGCTCGCCACCGGCTCGGAAGTCTCGCTGGCCGCCGAGGCCCGCAAGGCGTTGCAGGCCGAGGGCATCGGCGCCGCCGTGGTGTCGATCCCGAGCTTCGAACTGTTCGAGGCGCAGGACGACGCCTACAAGGCGTCCGTGCTCGGAAGCGGCGTCCGCGTCGCGGTCGAGGCCGCCATCCGTCAGGGCTGGGACCGCTGGCTCGGCTATCCGGGCGCCACGGCCGTCGCCTTCGTCGGCATGAGCGGCTTCGGCGAGTCGGCCCCCTATCAGGAACTCTACAAGCACTTCGGCATCACCGCCGAGGCTGTGGTCGCCGCGGCGAAGGCGCGCTTGTAATCGAATTGCCGCCCCGGACTTCGGTCCGGGGCCGGGAGTGACCGCCCCAAGCCGTTCGGTTCGGGGTCGGGGAATGCCAGACTGGAGGAAAACAATGGCTGTTCGGGTAGCGATCAACGGTTTTGGCCGTATCGGCCGTCTGGTTCTGCGGGCCATCTACGAGAGCGGCCGCAACGACGTGGAGGTCGTGGCGATCAACGACCTGGCCGACCTCAAGGCCAACGCCCACCTGCTGAAGTACGACAGCGTCCATGGCCGTTTCCCCGGCACCATCGAGACCCGCGACGGCGAGCTGATCGTCAACGGCCACTCGATCAAGGTCGTGCAGGAGCGTGACCCGGCCAAGCTGCCGTGGAAGGATCTGGGCATCCAGATCGCCATGGAATGCTCGGGCATCTTCACCAAGCGCGCCGACGCCGCCAAGCATCTGGAAGCGGGTGCGGAGAAGGTGCTGATCTCCGCCCCGGCCACCGACGAGGACATCACGGTGGTCTACGGCGTCAACCACGACCAGCTCAAGGCCGATCACCGCATCGTCTCGAACGCGTCGTGCACGACGAACTGCCTGGCCCCGGTGGCCTTCGTGCTGAACAACCTGATCGGCATCGAGAAGGGCTTCATGACGACGATCCACTCCTACACGGGGGATCAGCGCATCGTCGACACCAACCACAAGGACCTGCACCGCGCCCGCGCCGCGGCGCTGAACATGATCCCGACCTCGACCGGTGCGGCCAAGGCGGTGGGCAAGGTGCTGCCGGAGCTCAAGGGCAAGCTGGACGGCACCGCCATGCGCGTGCCCACCCCGAACGTCTCGGTGGTCGACTTCAAGTTCACCGCCAAGCGCGCCACCTCGGTGGAGGAGATCACCAAGGCGATCGCCGAGGCCGCCAACGGCCCGCTCAAGGGCATCCTGGGCGCCTACACCGAGGATCTGGTGTCCACCGACTTCAACCACGACCCGCACAGCTCGATCTTCGCGCTGAACGAGACCAAGGTCATCGACGGCAACTTCGTCCGCATCATGACCTGGTACGACAACGAGTGGGGCTTCTCCAACCGCATGAGCGACACCGCCGTCGCCATGGCCAACGCCAAGTAAGCCACCCGCGGCTTGCGGCCAAAGAGAAAGGGCGCCCTGAACGGGGCGCCCTTTTTTCATGTCCGTCATCCTGTTCGCCGGCGTGTTTCCCGCCGGAATTCGGTCACCCCGCCTTGACAGCGTTGATGCCCGTGGCCTGCGCCAGCTGATCGGCGACCCAGGCTGCAACGCTCTTGCCTTCGCGTTCCGCACAGGTGGCGATGGCGCGGTGGAGCATCGGGTTGACGCGGATGGCGAGCTTGCCCGAATAGGGCTGCTCGGTGTTGCCCGCCATGTCGCAAGCCATCGCCAGATAATCGTCCACAGCCTCGCGGAAGGCCCTGCGCAGCTCATCGACCGAGCGGCCGGTGAAGGTGATGCCGTCGCGCGTGTTGATGACGGCGCCGACGAAGATGCCGGCATCGTCGTCGAAATCGATCTGGGCCTTGTAGCCCTTATAGTCCATCATCGGCGGCGACCCCAGGGATGCGTGGGGTGGAAGGATAGCCTCGCCTCCGCCCCGGCGGTTTGACCTGCCTCAATTCCCGGCATGGGGATGGGGAAATGCCCACTCGGATTTTCCCGTCATGACCGCCATGCCCGCGCACAGCCGCCCCATCCGCATCCACGGCCTGAACGACGCCGACGCCGCCTGCGCCGTTGCGACGGACCTCGGCGTTCCCCTTCTGCTTGTCAGCGCACCCGGTGCGGCGGCCTCCGCCGGGGCCGGCTGGTTTCGCGAGGTTGTCGCCCGCGCCACTGCCCGGCATCCATCGGCTGCAATGACCGCGGTGCTTGACTGCGCCGACCGGCCCGGCGATGCCCTGGGCGCGCTGTCCGCCGGGATCGGTGCGATCCTGTTCACCGGACGGCTGGACGTCGCGGAGCGGCTGGGCGACATTGCCGCGCAGCGCGGCGCCCGCCTGCTGACGGCGCTTCCCGAAGCGCTCGACCTGCGCAGTGCCCGCGATCCCTGGCGCGCCTGCCGGAACTGGCTAAGCGGGCAAGACAATGCCCATGTCACGGAATAGTCCCAAGGCGATACCGCTTTTTCCCCAAATCCGCACGATCAAAAGTGGTGTATGGTGATTTCATCATCACGATGCGGTACCACCCCCATGACCACGACCACGCCTTTGCGGCCCCAGGCGGACGCCACACCGCTGAAGGGCGAGGACTCCGCCCCGCTCCATCCGGAGAGGCCGGACGGGCTTCCGCGCGGCGCGCGCTTTCCCGCGCCTCAGGTGGAGAAGATCCGCGGCGCCCGGCTCCTCGTCGTCTGGGCCGGCTTGGCCGCCGGGGCGTGGGCCGTGGCGGTGGGGGCGGGCTACGGCCTCTACATCATCGTCCAATCCGTGCTGTGACAACAAAAGGCTGTTGCGCGACGTTCGCCTCGCCTTTGGGAGAATTCCGAATCCGACCTCTCGGATAGGCCCTTTTGGCGCCGCGGGAGGCCGCGTTACACCCCTGCCGACGTTGCAAAGAGTCCCGCTCTGGGCTATGAGGGCCGCATTTCCGACAGAAACCCCAAGGGGAAGAGCCAGATGAAGCTCACTCGTCGTGTTAAGGAAATTCTTGCGAACTACGAAAGCGACACCCCGGGCGTCAAGGCCAACCTTGCCCGCATTCTTATGGAAGGCAAGCTGGGCGGCACCGGCAAGCTGGTGATCCTCCCCGTCGACCAGGGCTTCGAGCACGGCCCGGCGCGCAGCTTTGCGCCGAACGAGCCGGGCTACGACCCGCATTACCATTACCAGCTCGCCATCGACGCCGGCTGCAACGCCTACGCCGCCCCGCTGGGGTCGCTGGAGGCCGGCGCCTCGACCTTCGCCGGCTCGATCCCGCTGATCCTCAAGATGAACAGCGCCAACAGCCTGTCGCGCCAGAAGGAGAACGCCGACCAAGCGGTGACCGCCTCGGTGCAGGACGCGCTGCGCCTCGGCTGCTCGGCCATCGGCTTCACGATCTACCCCGGCTCGGACGCCATGTACGACCAGTACGAGGAGATCCGCGAGCTGTCGAAGGAGGCCAAGTCGGTCGGCCTGCCCACCGTTCTGTGGTCCTACCCGCGCGGCGGCACCGTCTCCAAGGAGGGTGAACTGGCCATCGACGTGATCGGCTACGCCGCCCACATGGCCGCCCTGCTCGGCGCCCACATCATCAAGGTGAAGCTGCCGTCGGCCCATCTGGAGCAGGCGGAGGCCAGGAAGGTCTACGAGTCCAAGAACATCCCGATCGCCACCCAGGCCGACCGCGTCCGCCACATCATGCAGTGCGCCTTCAACGGCCGCCGCATCGTGGTCTTCTCGGGCGGCGCGACCAAGGGCGAGGACGCGGTGTTCGAGGATGCCCGCGCGATCCGCGACGGCGGCGGCAACGGCTCGATCATCGGCCGCAACGCCTTCCAGCGCCCGCGCGACGAAGCTTTGAAGCTGCTCGACCGGATCATGAAGATCTACCAGGGCAAAGAGTAAGGATCGCCTCGGGTGACCGAAACCGCCTGTCGGCTCTACCTCGTGACGCCGCCGGTCCTGGAACCGGCGGCGTTTGCGCCGAAACTGACCGAAGCGCTGGACGCGGGCGATGTCGCCTGCGTCCAGTTGCGTTTGAAGGACTGCTCCGACGACGCCGTGCGCCGGGCCTGCGACGCCCTGCGCCCGATCGCCCAGGAGCGCGGGGTGGCCTTCATCCTGAACGACCATCCCGAACTGGCCCGCGAGACCGGCTGCGACGGCGTGCATGTCGGGCAGAAGGACACGCCCTACGCCCAGGCGCGGCGGATCGTCGGCAACGACGCCATCGTCGGCGTGACCTGCCACGACAGCCGCCATCTTGCCATGGAAGCGGGTGAGGCCGGGGCCGATTACGTCGCCTTCGGCGCCTTCTTCCCCACCACCACCAAGGACGCCGAATTCAAGGCGGAGCCGGAGCTGCTCCGGTGGTGGTCGGAGCTGATGGAGGTCCCCTGCGTCGCCATCGGCGGCATCACCCAGGAGAATTGCGGGCCGTTGGTGAGCGCCGGGGCCGATTTCCTGGCCGTGGTCGGCGCCGTGTGGAATCATCCCGATGGGCCGGGTGCCGCCGTGAAGGCGTTCAACGCCGCCATCGCCGCGGCCGAGGGGTAACGAAGGCCGCCGCCGAATCATGGATCTCCTTTCCATCGAGACGCTGTCCGCGCTGTTCGCGGTCGGCCTTGTCGCGGGCTTCGTCGACGCCATTGCCGGGGGCGGCGGGCTTCTGACCCTCCCCGCCTTGCTCTGGGCCGGTCTGTCGCCCGCGCAGGCGCTGGCGACGAACAAGCTGCAATCCAGCTTTGGCTCCCTCTCCGCCGCGGTGAAGTTCACCCGCGGTGGCGAGGTCAAGCCGCGCGACATGGCGGTGATGATCGCCTGCACCTTCGCCGGCTCCGCGGCGGGCGCCATCATTGTCCAGATGATCGATCCGGGATTCCTGCGCAACGTCATCCCGGTGCTGCTGATCGGCATCGCCATCTGGCTGCTCGTCTCCCCGAAAGCCGGAGAGATCGACGCGCAGCAGCGCATCGGGGAGCGCGGCTTCGCCCTGCTCGCCGGGACGGGGATCGGCTTCTACGACGGCTTCTTCGGGCCTGGCACCGGCACCTTCTTCGCCATCGCCTTCGTCTCGCTGCTCGGCTTCAACCTGCGCAAGGCGACCGCCCACACGAAGGTGCTGAACTTCACCAGCAACATCGCCGCGTTGCTGTTCTTCCTGGCTGGCGGTCAGATCGCCTGGCTGGCCGGGCTGCTGATGGGGGTGGGCCAGATGATCGGCGCGCAGATCGGCGCCCATATGGTCATCCGCAACGGCGCGGCCATCGTGCGGCCCATGCTGGTCGTCGCCTCCATCGCCATCACGGCGAAGCTGATCTGGACGGACGCCCAGAGCGTGATCGGCGCGGGCATGGCCATGGTCGCCGGCTGGCTGGGCTGAGCACCTTCTGATTTCCACATTTCCAGCCCGCGGCGAATCGACCGTGGCGGGCATTTCCCTGTCCAAAGCGTATCTCCGGACGCATGGTTTGTTGGTCCAACATTTTTTCAGCGGGTCCACTTTACGTTAACGTCAATGTGTGTATCATTGCGTCAAATAACGAAATTGGGGAGAAACGCATGTCCAATTGGTCACTGAAGGGGAACCTGCTCGCCGCCGCCGCGGCCATCGCCATCGCGGCGCCGCTGCCGGCCGGCGCCGCCGGCTATCTGCTGAAGGAACAGAGCGCCTCCGGTCAGGGCACCTCCTTCGCAGGCGCCACCGCCAACGGCATGGGCGACGCCACCGCGCTGTTCTTCAACCCGGCAGCGCTGGGCAGCATCGAGGGGAATCAGGCGGTCGGCGTGCTGAGCGGCGTGTTCCCGACCTCGAAGACCAGCAACGCCCGCGGCACCCGCGCCACGCGGCTGGGCGGCAGCACCATCCAGGGCACCTCCGACCCCGGCGACATCGGCATGGACGCGGTGATTCCGTCGGGCTATCTGGCCTACACGGTGTCGCCGGACGTGAAGCTGGGCCTCGCCATCACCGCGCCCTGGGGCCTATCCACCGACTATCCGGAAAGCTGGACCGGCCGTTACCACGGCATCCATTCCAGCCTGCTGACGATCAACATCTCCCCGACCGTGTCCTACCGGCTGATGCCGGACCTGACCATCGCTGGCGGCCTGCAGCTCCAATACGCCAAGGCCCGGCTGAGCCAAGCGGTGGATTTCGGCTCCATCCTGGCGGCCACCGGCGTCCCCATCGCGCCCGGCTCGCGCGATGGCGTGGGCGAGGTCAAGGGCGACAGTTGGGGCTTCGGATTCACCGCCGGCATGCTGTACGAGCCGGTCAAGGGCACCCGCTTCGGCGTCTCCTACCGTTCCTCCGTCTTCCACGAACTGGACGGTGATTCGAAGTTCGAAGGCGTTCCCGCCGTCCCGGCGCTGCGCGCCAGCTTCGCCAATTCGCCGGTGCGGGCCAAGGTCGCCACGCCGGATATCATCTCCTTCGGCGCCTATCACGAGCTGACCAGTTCCTTCGCCGTGATGGCCGACGCGCAATGGACCAACTGGTCGCGCTTCAAGGAGCTGCGCATCCGCTACCGCAACCCGTTGCGCACCGACACCGTGACCGACGAGAACTGGGACGACTCCTGGTTCTTCGCGCTGGGCGCCGCCTACAAGTGGAACGAGAAGCTGACCCTGCGCTTCGGCGTGGCCTATGACCAGACCCCGGTCACCGACCAGTACCGCACGCCGCGCATTCCGGACGAGGACCGCTACTGGGTGTCGATCGGCGCCGGCTACCAAGTCACCGACAACATCCGGACCGACATCGGCTACAGCCACATCTTCGCCAACAAGGCCAAGATCGACCTGCGCGACAACCTGACGGGCAGCGACGCCTTCCGCGGCAACCTGTCCGCCGACTACAAGGCCCATGTGGACGTGATCGCGCTCCAGACCAAGATCACCTTCTGATCCGCACCCCGGTGGAGCGCGCGGGCGCCGCCCGTTCGCTTCACCGTCCCCGCCTCTTGTCCATCGCCGCGTCCGTGCTAGGCTTTTCCCCAATCAAGAACCCGTCCCGGGAGAGGAATCCGCATGGCCGACACCTTCACCGCCTTCGTCATCGAGGACGCCGACGGCAAGCCCAAGGGGGGCTTCAAGCCGTTGAGCCTGACCGACCTGCCCGACCATGACGTGCTGGTCGAAGTCGCCTTCTCCACCCTGAACTACAAGGACGGCCTCGCCGTCTCCGGCAAGGGCCGGATCGCCCGCAAGCTGCCGATGGTCGCCGGCATTGACCTCGCCGGCACGGTCGTGGAGTCGCGCTCCGCCGACTGGAAGGCCGGGGACAAGGTCATCGTCAACGGCTGGGGGCTGTCGGAAACCCAATGGGGCGGCTACAGCCGGTTCCAGCGCGTGAAGCCGGAATGGCTGACCCGTCTGCCCGACGTCTTCTCCCCGGAGGAGGCGATGGGCATCGGCACCGCCGGCTACACCGCGGCGCTCTGCGTCGACGCGCTGGAGGATTGGGGCACGATCCAGCCCGGCGGCAAGGAGGTTCTGGTCACCGGAGCGGCCGGCGGCGTCGGTTCCGTCGCGGTCGCCCTGCTCGCCAAGGCCGGCTATCCGGTCACCGCTTCCACCGGACGGCCCGAAACCCACGAATATCTGTCCGGCCTGGGCGCCACCGGCTTCATCGACCGCGCGGCCCTTCAGGAGAAGGGTCCGCCGCTCCAGAAGGAACGCTGGGCCGGCGGCGTCGATTCGGTGGGCGGCATCACGCTGGTCAACGCCCTGTCGCAGACCGTCTGGGGCGGCGCCATCGCCGCCTGCGGGCTGGCGGGCAGCGCCGACCTGCCCGGAACGGTCCTGCCGCACATCCTGCGCAGCGTCACGCTGATCGGCATCGACTCGGTGGCCGCCCCGGCGGCGCGGCGCGAACGCGCCTGGGCGCGGCTGGCCCGCGACCTCGACAAGGACCACCTGAAGGCCATGTACACGGTGGAGCCGATGTCGAAGCTGCCGGAACTGGCCGGCCGGATCCTCGCCGGGCAGGTCCGCGGCCGCGTGGTGATCGACGTCACCGCCTGAGGCCGCCGAAGCCGGTGGCGGACGGCCTCAGCCCCCCGCCACCGGCAGCCAAAGCACCTCGTCGATACGCTCCGCCCCGCTGCACAGCATGACCAGCCGGTCGAAGCCCAGCGCAATGCCGCTGCATTCCGGCATGCCGTGCTCCAGCGCGGCGAGGAAGTCCTCGTCCACCGGGAAACGGTCGCCGTAGATGCGTTCCTTCAGGTCCATGTCGGCCTCGAAGCGGGCACGCTGGGCGCGGGCGTCGGTCAGTTCGCCGAAGGCGTTGGCGAGTTCCAGGCCACAGGCGTACAGCTCGAACCGCTCGGCCAGCCGCGGGTCCTCCGGCTTGGGGCGCGACAGGGCGGCCATGCAGACCGGATAGTCGGTCAGCACGCAGGGCACGCCCATGCCCAGATGCGGCTCGATCCGGTCGAACATGATGCGGAAGACGATGTCCTCCCAACGGTCGCCGTCGTGCGGCGGGATGCCGATGCCCCGCGCCATAGCGGCCAGCGGGGCCGGATCGGGGTCGTGTGTGCCGTCGAAGGTCTCCAGAAGGTCGAACCCCGCATACTCCCGGAAGGCGTCCTGCACAGTCAGCACCCGCCACTCCTTGAAGGGATCGCAGGTCATGCCGCGGAACTCGAATCGTGTCCGCCCGGCGGCGACGGCGGCCTCCCGCACCAGATCCTCGCAGTCGCGGATCAGCGCCCGGTAGCCCTCCCCCGCCCGGTACCATTCGAGCATGGAGAATTCCGGCGCGTGGGTGGCCGACCGCTCGCCGTTCCGGAAGACATGGGCGATCTGGTAGATGCGCGGCAGCCCGGCCACCAGCAGCTTCTTCATCGCGAATTCCGGGCTTGTGTGCAGGTGCAGCCGCCGCCGGTCGTCGGGGTGCGGCCCCACCAGCTCCGTCGCGAAGGCCTGGAGATGCGGCTCCATCCCCGGCGAGACTTGGAGCGCCGGGGTGTCCACCTCCAGGAAGGCGTTCTCCTCGAAGAAGCGGCGGACGGCGCCCAGCACGCGGCCGCGCACGGCCAGATGGGGGCGGCGGCGGGCGAAGCTCTCGGGAGCCCAAGCGGGCGTGACGGGGGACATGATAGCCTTCACTGACGGAGCGATGACGCTGCTTAGCAGAGTGGGAACGGTGGCGAAAACGGACAAAGAAGGCGCAGAACGCTGAATGAGCCCCACCCGGCGTTGCCACCAGCCCGGCAAGCTGCTAGGTTCCGCGCCGCCTGTCTCCTGGAAATCACGAGTATGTCATGAAGGTCAACGCCAACACGATGCGTCCCGGCCATGTGCTGGAGCATAACGGTAAGCTCTGGGTCATCACGAAGACCGCCATCGTCCAGCCCGGCAAGGGCGGCGCCTTCATCCAGCTTGAAATGAAGGATGTGCGCACCGGCAACAAGTCGATCGAGCGCTTCCGCACCCAGGAGACGGTCGAGCGCGCCCGCCTGGACGAGCACGAGATGACCTTCCTGTTTGCCGAAGGCGACAGCTACACCTTCATGGACAAGGAAAGCTACGAGCAGACCGCCATCCCCGGCGAGATCATCGGCGACCAGAAGGTGTTCCTGCAGGACGGCATGGAAGTCACCGTGCAGTCCTTCGAAGGCGCGCCGCTCGGCGTCGAGATCCCCGGCAAGGTCACCCTGCAGATCACCGAGGCCGACCCGGTGGTGAAGGGTCAGACGGCCTCCTCCTCCTACAAGCCGGCGAAGCTGGAGAACGGCGTGTCGATCCTGGTGCCGCCGCACATCGAGTCGGGCACCCGCGTCGTCGTCGACACCCAGACCGGCGAGTATGTCGAGCGCGCCAAGGACTGACCGTCCTGACTGATTTTCTGCGCACCGGCTCTCGCTTAAGGCAGGGGCCGGTGTATTCTTTTTCCGGTTCCGCACGAGATAAAGCACGCCCATGGCCACCCGCTCCGCCCTTATCAACGTGATGGTCCGCGCCGCCGAAAAGGCGGCCCGCGGCCTTGTCCGCGACTTCGGCGAGGTCGAGCACCTCCAGGTGTCGCGCAAGGGCCCGGCGGACTTCGTGTCCGCCGCCGACATGAAGGCGGAAAAGCTGCTGCGCGAAGAGCTGCAGAAGGCCCGCCCGGATTTCGGCTTCCTCATGGAGGAGACGGGCGCCAGCAAAGGCAGCGACCCGACCGCCCGCTGGATCGTCGATCCGCTGGACGGCACCACCAACTTCCTGCACGGCATCCCGCATTGGGCGATCTCCATCGCCGCGGAGAAGAACGGCGAGATCGTCGCCGGCGTCGTGTACGAGCCGGTGCACGACCAGATGTTCTGGGCCGAAAAGGGCCAGGGCGCCTTCCTGAACCACCAGCGCCTGCGCGTGTCGGAGCGCCGCAACCTCGCCGACGCGGTGATCGCCACCGGCATCCCCTTCAAGGGCCGCGGTGACCATGCCGGCTTCCTGGTGGAGGCCGAGGCCCTGATGAAGGAAGTCGCGGGCATCCGCCGCTTCGGCGCCGCCTCGCTCGACCTCGCCTACGTCGCGGCGGGCCGCTACGACGGCTATTGGGAGCGCGGGCTCGCCCCCTGGGACGCTGCGGCCGGCCAGCTTCTGGTGACCGAGGCCGGTGGCTTCGTCGGTGAGATCGGCGGCGGGCGCAACCCGGTGTTCGGCGGCACGATCCTGGCGGCCAACGCCCACTTCCACCTGCCGATCGCCAAGATCCTGCGCGGTGCGACGGATCGCAAGGTGCGCTCCGCTCCCGCCGGAGCGGCTGGGGCGGCGGACGCCGGTCAGGGCTGACCTCCGGCCGAGCCATAAGCCCTTCATGACGTTGGGGTAGCAAGGGCCGCGCTTTGGTGGGGAAACACGCCGCGCGGCCCAAAGGGCGTTGTCCCTACGCCGATCGAAGGGCTATGGTACCAACGCTTTTCCGTGTCATTGGGAACAACGCGCTGGTCACCATGAGGATTGTCGGACGCATGAGCCGTTCTCCGAACGCGCCCGCCGGGCGGTCGCTACCCCCGCGCGTCCTCCCCACCGCCGCGGCCGTGGCGCTGTCCCTGGTCGTGACCGCCTGCTCCTCGCCCGGCACCGCGCCGCCCCAGACCAGCGCTTCCGCTCCGGCCCCGGCCGCAACCCCGGCCCTCCCGCCCCGCCCCGGCCCCCACCCGCGCCACCGGGGGGGCGGCCGCGGGAGACCGCGCACCCCCTGCCGACCCCCCCGCGGCCCAATCTCTTCCCGCCGCGGCCCCCGCCGGCCCCGCCCGTCTTCAAGGCCCCGACCCTGATGACGGCGCCGGATCTGCCGCAGATTGCGATCGGTCCCACGCCGCCCCCGCCGGCCATGCCGGAAGGCGCACCGCCGGTCCCGGCCTCCAACCGGCCGGCGGCACCTCCACCGCCTGACCGGACGCAGACCGCCGCACTGCCGCCGCCGACTCCGAAAGCGCCCTCAGCGCCCGCCCTGCCCCGGATGGAGCCGTTGACCGTGCTGTTCGACGGCACCGCCACCGCTTTGCCCGAACCGGCCCGGACGCGTCTGGACGCCATCGCGGAGCGCCTGAACGCCAACCCGCAGCTTCGCCTGCAGATCCGCTCCTACGCCAGCGGTACGCCGGAGACGGCGCGCGAGGCGCGGCAATTGTCGCTGGCCCGTGCCCTGGCCGTCCGCGAACGCCTTGGCACCGCCGGCATCGCCAGCACCCGCGTGGACATCCGCGCCATGGGCATGGAGGCGGCCGGCGGCGCGCCGGACCGGCTGGACGTGGAGTTTCTGAACCAGTGAGCTGCCCTCTGTAACCCGTGCCGCCTACCCCTTCCCCTGGACGAGAGTGCCCATGGCCGCCATCGCCCCGTCGTCCCAGCCTCTTGAGGAGCCTTCCCCGATGACGCGCCCGGAGCGCTTCCTGACACGGATGATCCTCTTCCTGGTGGTCGTGGGAAGCGTGACGGCGTTGCTGTTCCCGGCCCTGCGCGCCGCCTTCATGAACAACCCGGCGCTGAACGGGCTGATCCTCGGCACGCTGCTCGCCGGCATCCTGTTCATCTTCCGCCAAGTGCTGATGCTGCGGCCCGAGGTGGCATGGCTGGAGCATTTCCAGTCCGGCAACCCCGCCGTCGCCGCGCCGGAGCCGGTGCTGCTCGCCCCGATGGCGCGCATGCTGCGGGAACGTCGCGGGCGACTGACCCTGTCGGCGCTGTCCATGCGCTCGCTGCTCGACGGCATCGCCTCGCGGCTGGACGAGTCGCGGGAGCTGTCGCGCTACCTGATCGGTCTGCTGATCTTCCTCGGCCTGCTCGGCACCTTCTGGGGCCTGCTGCACACGGTGCAGTCGGTCGGCTCGGTCATCGGGGGGCTGTCGGTGCAGGGCGGCGACGTCGGGGCGATGTTCAGCAACCTCCAACACGGGCTGGAAGCGCCGCTGACCGGCATGGGCACGGCCTTCAGCTCCTCGCTGTTCGGTCTGGCGGGCTCACTGGTGCTGGGCTTCCTTGAGCTTCAGGCCAGCCAAGCGCACAACCGCTTCTTCCAGGACGTTGAGGACTGGCTGTCCGGTGCCACCCGCCTTTCCAGCGGGGCCGGCGGCAGCCTGGAGACCGGCGACCAGTCGATGCCGGCCTATTTGACGGCGCTTCTGGAGCAGACGGCGGAGAACCTCGATTCGCTCCAGCGCACCGTCGCCACCGCCGAGGAAGGCCGCCGCTCGGCCAACGCCAATCTGATGGCGCTGACCGAACGGCTGAGCACGCTGACCGACCAGATGCGCGCCGAACAGCAGCTTCTCCTGCGGCTGGGCGAGAGCCAGCTTGAGATGAAGGGACTGCTCGACCGGCTGTCCGACGCGGCCATCGGCGGCTTCGACGACGCCTCGCGCCAGCATCTGCGCAACATGGACATCTACCTCGCCCGCATGGTCGAGGAGTCGTCCACAGGCCGGGTCCAGGCGGTGCAGGAGATCCGCAGCGAGATCAAGCTGTTGGCCCGCACCATCGCCGCCCTGGCCGAGGAATCGGAACAGCGCTGATCGGAACGGCGCTGACGCCTACCCCCTGTCCGTCCGGAGGGACACCCCGCCATGCCCAGCATCAGCCGCCGCAACGGCCACCGTGAGGCCAGCGCATGGCCCGGATGGGTGGACGCGCTGTCGTCCCTCGTCATGGTGGTCATCTTCCTGCTGATGATCTTCGTCGTCGCGCAGTTCTACATGGCGACCGCCCTGACCGGGCGTGACGAGCAACTCGGCAGCCTGAACCGCAAGGTGGCGGAGCTGAACGACCTGCTGGCGCTGGAGCGGGACGCCAACGCCGACCTCCGCATCAACGTCGCCCAGCTCTCGGCGGAGCTTCAAGGCTCCGTGGTGGCGAGGGACACCATGACCGGCCGCATCGCCACGCTCCAGGGCGACCTCGACCACGCCACCCGCGCGGCGGAGGAGTTGCAGCGCACGATCCGCGCCGACAAGGAAACCATCGAGCTGAAGCTGGCCGAAGCCGCCAGCCTCCAGGCCGATCTGAAGGCATTGCGCGAAGCCCGGACCAAGCTGGAGGGCGAGCTGGCCGCCGCCGCCGCTCAGCAGCGCCTGACCGAAGAGCAGCGTCAGGCCCTGCTGGCCGAGCTTGGCGGGGAACGCGACCGGTCCAAGGCGCTGGAAACGCGGCTCGCCAGCGCCGACGAGAAGACGATGCTCGCGCAGAAGGACATCGAGAAGCGCGACATCCGAATCACTGAGTTGATGGCTTCCCTGTCCGCCGAGCAGGGCGCGACTGGCAAGGCGAACGAGCAGGTCGACCTGCTGAACCGGCAGATGGCCGCCTTGCGCGAGCAACTCGCCCGCATCGGCGCCGTGCTGGAAATCTCGGAGAAGAAGGCGGAGGAGCAGCAGGTCCAGATCGCCGAACTCGGCTCGCGGCTGAACCAGGCGCTGGCCGCCAAGGTGCAGGACCTCGCCCGCTACCGCTCCGAGTTCTTCGGACGGGTGCGCGAGGCTTTGGGCAATCGGCAGGACGTGCGCATCGTCGGCGACCGCTTCGTCTTCCAGTCGGAGCTGCTGTTCCCCTCCGGCTCCGCGACTCTGGAGGAGGCCGGCAAGCAGCGGCTGGCGGAACTGGCGCGCACGCTGATCGAGATCGGCCGGACCATCCCGCCGGATATCAACTGGGTGCTGCGCGTGGACGGCCACACCGACGCGCGCCCGGTGCGCATCCAGTTCGCCTCGAACTGGGAGCTGTCGGCGGCGCGCGCGATCTCGGTGGTGAAGTACCTGATCGACCAGGGAATTCCGGCGGACCGTCTGGCCGCCGCCGGTTTCGGCGAGTATCAGCCGCTTGACCCCGGCACCAGCGACGAGGCGCTGGCGCGGAACCGGCGGATCGAGGTGAAGCTGGATCAGCGGTGAAGGGCTTGCCCCCACCGCGCTTGCCTGTTGCCCCCACCCTTCCCATGCTTCGCATGGCCCTTCCCTCCCCGCTGCGCAGGAGAGGGAATTTTATCCCCTCCTGCGCAGCGGGGAGGGTTAGGGAGGGGGCAAGTGCGCCCTACTCCGCCGCGACTTTCTCCGGCTCCACCGTCGGCGTCCAGCGCAGCACCGGCTTGCGCGCCGCGGCGGTCTCGTCCAGGCGGCGGCGCGGGGTCAGGCGCGGAGCGCCCTGGAAATAGGCCACGTCGCCGGACTTGGCCCGCTCCGCCAGGGCGCGCAGCGCCGTGACGAACTGGTCCAGACTGGCCTTCGACTCGGTCTCGGTCGGCTCGATCAGCAGGGCGCCGTGCACGACCAGCGGGAAGTACATGGTCATCGGGTGGAAGCCCTCGTCGATCAGCGCCTTGGCGAGGTCGAGCGTGGTCACCCCCGTGCCCTTCAGGAAGCGGTCGTCGAACAGGCATTCGTGCATGCACGGCCCGTCGAAGGAGGGCGTCATCACGTCCTGAAGGCGCGCCAGCAGATAGTTCGCGTTCAGCACCGCGTCGTTCGCCACCTGCCGCAGCCCGTCGGCGCCGTGGCTCATCATGTAGGCGAGCGCGCGGACGAACATGCCCATCTGGCCGTGGAACGCCTTCATCCGCCCGAAGGCCGGGCCGTCGCCGGCCTGCTCCACCAGACGGAAGGCGCCGTCCTTGTCCTGCACCACGTAGGGCACCGGGACGAAGGGGGCCAGCGACTCCGCGAAGACCACCGGGCCGGAGCCCGGACCACCGCCGCCGTGCGGGGTGGAGAAGGTCTTGTGCAGGTTGATGTGCATCACGTCGATGCCGAGGTCGGCCGGACGCACCCGCCCGACGATGGCGTTGAAGTTGGCGCCGTCGCAGTAGAAATAGGCGCCCGCCGCGTGCACCGCCTCGGCGATGGTGATGATGTCGCGCTCGAACAGGCCGCAGGTGTTCGGGTTGGTCAGCATCAGGCCGGCGACGTCAGGGCCGAGCTTGGCCTTCAGCGCCGCCAGATCGACGCGCCCGTCCTCGGTCGCCGGAATCGCCTCGACGGCGTAGCCGCAGGCGGCGGCGGTCGCCGGGTTGGTGCCGTGGGCGCTTTCGGGGACGAGGATCTTCGTGCGGCCCTTGTCGCCCTTGGCGTCATGGGCGGAGCGGATCGCCATGATGCCGCACATCTCGCCGTGCGCACCGGCCGCCGGGGCCAGCGTCACCGCCGCCATTCCGGTCAGCGTGGCGAGCCAGCGGCCCAGCTCCGCCATCAGCTCCAGCGCCCCCTGCACCGTGCTTTCGGGCTGGAGCGGGTGCACGTCGGCGAAGCCCGGCAGCCGAGCCATCTTCTCGTTCAGGCGCGGGTTGTGCTTCATCGTGCAAGAGCCCAGCGGGTACAGGCCGCTGTCGATGGCGTAGTTCTTCTGCGACAGGCGGGTGTAGTGGCGGACCACCTGCGGCTCGGCGAGGCCCGGCAGGCCGATCCGGCCGCGCGGCTTGACGGAACCCAGACGCGAGCCCACCGCCGGGACCTCGGGCAGGTCGACGCCGCAACGCCCGGCGCTGTCCTGTTCGAAGATCAACGGCTCCTCGATCTGCAGGCCGCGGTTGCCGGTGACGGTCTCCGGAACGGCGCTGTCCGAATTCTGGATGCCGGTCGGGCGACCCTGGTTGTTCATGCTCATCACAGAACCTCGGCGAGGGCGGTGGCGAAGGCGTCCATGTCGGACTCGGTGTTGGTCTCGGTGGCGGCCACAATCAGCAGGTCGTCGAGCCCGCCGCCGAACAGGCGGGAGGCCGGCACGCCGCCCAGGATGCCGCGTTGCGCGAGAGCTTCCACGACCTCCGCCGCCGGCTTTGGCAGCTTGACGGTGAATTCGTTGAAGAAGCTGTCGTTGACGATCTCGACGCCCGTCACCGCCGCCAGCTTGTCGGCCAGTTGCACGGCCTTGGCGTGGTTGATCTCAGCGAGCCGGGTGAAGCCCTCTTCCCCGAGCAGGCTGAGGTGGATGGAGAAGGCCAGCGCACACAGGCCGGAGTTGGTGCAGATGTTCGAGGTCGCCTTCTCGCGGCGGATGTGCTGCTCGCGCGTCGACAGCGTCAGCACGAAGCCGCGCCGCCCGTCAGCGTCCACCGTCTGGCCGCAGAGGCGGCCCGGCATCTGGCGGACCAGCTTCTCCTTCACCGCGAACAGCCCGACATAGGGGCCGCCGAAGTTCAGCGCGTTGCCCAGCGACTGGCCTTCCGCCGCCACGATGTCGGCGCCCATCTCGCCCGGCGGGGTCAGCAGGCCGAGCGACACGGCCTCCGTCACCACGACGATCAGCAGGGCGCCCTTGGCTTGGCAGGCGTTGCCCAGCTCCGTGTAGTCGCGGACATGGCCGAACACGTCGGGATTCTGCACGACGACGCAGGAGGTGTCGCCGTCGACCGCAGCCAGCAGGTCCTCGCCGCCCGTCGGGGCCGGCGGCATCACCACCGTCTCGAAACCGATGAAGCGGGCGTCGGTCGTCGTGGTGTCGCGGTAATGCGGGTGCAGGCCGCCGGACAGCACGGCCTTCTTCCGGCGGGTGACGCGGTTGGCCATCATCACGGCTTCCGCGCAGGCGGTCGCGCCGTCGTACATGGAGGCGTTGGCGACGTCCATGCCGGTCAGCAGCGAGACCTGGGTCTGGAACTCGAACAGGACCTGCAGCGTGCCCTGGCTCACCTCAGGCTGGTAGGGGGTGTAGGCGGTCAGGAACTCGCCGCGCTGCACCAGATGGTCCACCGTCGCCGGGATGTGGTGGCGGTAGGCGCCGGCGCCGAGGAAGCTCGGCACGCTGCCGGCGGGCAGGTTCTTCCCTGCCATCGCCGACAGGGCGCGATCGACCTCAAGCTCGCCCATATGGTTGGACAGCCCCTTGATCGGGCCGGAGAGGCGGGCCGCCTCGGGCACGTCGCGGAACAGCTCGTCCACCGACGGCACGCCGATGGCCTCCAGCATGGAGCGCCGGTCGGCCTCGGTCAGGGGCAGGTAACGCATCTCAGGCTTGCCCTTCCACGAAGGCCTTGTAGGCGGCTTCGTCCATCAGCCCGTCCAGCTCCGCCGGGTTGCTGAGGCGCAGCTTGAAGAACCAGCCGGTGGTCTCGGCCCCGGCGTTCACCAGCGACGGGTCGTTCTCCAGATCGGCGTTGGCCTCGATCACCTCGCCGGAGACCGGGGCGAAGACGTCGCTGGCGGCCTTCACCGACTCCACGACGGCGGCTTCCTTGCCCTGGGTGAGCTGGCGGCCGACGTCCGGCAGCTCGACGAACACGACGTCGCCGAGCTGCTGCTGGGCGTGGTCGCTGACGCCGACGGTGCCGACATCGCCCTCGACGCGGACCCACTCATGGTCCTTGGTGTACTTGATGGTCATGATTGTCCCCTGTTCGAAACGGTTTTGTGATTCTCAGCCGCGGTAGTAGCGCTGCGGCACGAAGGGCATGGCGGCGACCTTGGCGGCCAGCGGCTTGCCGCGGACCATGAGCTGAACCGGCGTGCCCACCGCGGCGTGCGCGCGGTCCACATAGCCCATGGCGACCGGGGCGGAGGCGGTGGGGCCGAAGCCGCCGCTGGTCACCTCCCCGATCTTTTGCCCATCCGCGTCGCAGACGTCGGTGTGCTCGCGGGCCGGCTGGCGGCCTTCCGGCTGAAGGCCGACGCGGCGGCGCGGGGCGCCGTTGGCGAGCTGGTCCTTGATGATGGCGTAGCCGGGGAAGCCGCCCTCCTCCCGGCGGCGCTTGGACAGCGCCCATTCCAGGCCGGCTTCGACCGGAGTCGTCGTCTCGTCGATGTCGTGGCCGTAGAGGCAGAGCCCGGCCTCCAGCCGCAGCGAGTCGCGGGCACCAAGTCCGATGGCCTCGACCTCGTCCTCGGCCAGCAGGGCGCGGGCGATGGTCTCGGCGTCGGATTTGTCGCAGGAGATCTCGTAGCCGTCCTCGCCCGTGTAGCCGGAGCGGGTGATGATGACCGGGATGCCGTTGAAGGTGGCCGGCAAGTAGCTCATGAACTTCATGGTGGCCGCTTCGGGGATGAAGCGCCCCAGCACCGCCGCGGCCTCCGGCCCCTGCAGGGCCATCAAGGCGAGGTCGTCCAGCAGTTCCACCTCGGCCTTGCCCTTCAGCCGCTCGCGCATGTGGGCGACGTCGTGATCCTTGCGGGCGGCATTGACGACCAGGAACAGGTGGTCGCCGGCGTTGGTGACCATCAAATCGTCCAGGATGCCGCCCTGCTCGTTCAGGAACAGCGTGTAGCGCATGCGCCCACGGGCCAACCCCTTGATGTCGCCGGGAACCAGCGACTCCAGCGCGGCGGCCGGGTCCTCGCCGGTCAGGCGCACCTGCCCCATGTGCGACACGTCGAACAGCCCGGCCTTGGCGCGGGTGTGCTGGTGTTCCTTGAGGATGCCGAGCGGGTACTGCACCGGCATGTCGTAGCCGGCGAAGGGCACCATCTTGCCCTTCAGCTCCAGATGGAGGCTGTGCAGCGGCGTTTTCTTGGGGGACTCAGAAGCCTCGGTCACGCGGGTCCTCCGACATAGGGTCGCACAACCCGCGCCGGGATTGGCGCGAGTCCTGCCCCCTCTGTCCTGGACCTGAGAGATTCACCGGCGGGGTCCAACCCCCAACGACCGGTTTACTCCTTCGGTGAGCCGTCGCCCGCCATGCGCGGACGAAGCTGCTTTCCAGAGTTGCCTTATCCCCCTTGCGGTCCTTTTGCCTGAGAGTTTCCGGGGCGGTTGCTCCTTCGGCGCCGCAGACCGGCATCCAGTGTCCTGGCCCCCGGCCCGCGATCTCTCCCGCGAGGGATCGTCGGCTTGTGCGATCTAACCTACCGAGACCTTTGGGAATGTCAATCAGCGCATGGATAAGCTTGGCCTCCGGCCTCAGGCTGACGACGGTGAGATGACCCCCATTTTCCGCCCCCCTCCCATATAGCGGGGATTAGGCGGTAAGGAGGACTCGGCGACGCAGTTTGAGCGTCCATACTGGCGCTTGATGAACTCCAGCTTGTTGATCGGATCTTCCGCCTGCCCACTGCTCCAGGCCATGGTAAGCGGCGTTTTGACGGAGGCCTCGCCTTGCCCCACTCCGGTGGCGAAGGCCTTGACAGCTGGGAAGCCGCATCACTGCCCATCGCCGCGCGAAATGGGGGAACCGGGACTGGTCCGAGGCTGGCTTGAGGCGCCAAAGAAACCGGAGTTGCAAGGCCTGCGCGATTCTCGCTTGCGACTGCGGCCTTGCTTGGCTAACAAGCTCGCAATCTGCTATTCAATGGAGACAGTTCTTGCGTCTTTTATGAAAATGGCAGCGCAAACCGGTGCGAATATCACCATGCAGTCAGTGGAGGATGCAAAGCATGATTCGAAAAATCAAAACAACAGTTAGACTCATTAGGAATTTGCAAAGCCTCCCTGATATAGAGAGCGATATTCAAAAGCTCAATACTGCCAATGAAGAAATAATAAATAATACTAATACATTATCAGAAAAACTAAGCCTTTTAGATAATTCACTAGAGCACAGGTTCAACAAAGAAATTCTTAATACCATTTCATCAAGACTCGATATAATTGAAAACCTCCAGCTTTCTCTCGCTAGAGATCTGCACGAATATACTCGCCCCTCAAGCATGCACAGAGAGAACATCAGAGCAGATTGGGAGGAATCCCCATACTACGATGATTGGGACAACGAGAAAGGCCTTACAGGATTCTGGGGGGAGGCCACCCCGTTCTTCCGACTATTTTCTGAGCTTGACTGCGACGTGGTCATGGACTTGGCGTGTGGACGCGGTCGTCATTCAGCTCAGATACTCCAATTGAGGTCGCCAACAGCGCTGTACTTAGTGGACATTAACAAAAGCAATATAGCCCATTGCCGCAAGCGCTTTGCTGACGATGCAAGGGTTCATTGCTTCGTGAACGACGGCTGCAAGCTATCGCACATTGCCGACAATAGCCTGACAGCAATTATTTCGTACGACGCGATGGTCCACTTCGAATACGACGACGTCATTTCCTATATAAAGGAGTTCTCGCGCGTACTTTCCCCAGGAGGAAAAGCCCTCATCCACCACTCCAACAATGACAGGCAGCCTGGCAACACCTACCAAGAGAACCCTCACTGGCGCAACTTCATGTCCGCCCCACTTTTCAAACACGCGGCTATTCGCTCCGGTCTCAATGTAGTGGAGCAGGTTCTAATGGATTGGGGAGACTCTCCGATGGATAAGGATCTGGACTGCTTGTCACTCCTTGAAAAGCCGGCAGCATAACACGCTCTCAAAGTTCCCGGAAACGGCATACCAGCCGCTTCCGGGAACGATGCTTCCATCGACCTTTCTGGCCAGACGGCAGTGGTCCGAGTCGGTATGCCGCGACCGGTTGGGTGGGAACCAGCCCCCCAAGGGCGCCATGGTCATCGTATCGTCCACCGCCAGCCAACTTCAGTCGATGCCGACCACAGCATCGACACCCCGTCATCAATTCACTCGCGAATACAGCGGAAGGCGAAGGCCTGCCACCGTTTGCCGGTCCACAGGACTAAGCCCATGGCATCCATGGCCGCCCGTTCGGGAACCCGTGGATTGTGAAAGCCAAACAGGTGCGATGGGCACTTCGGCAGCAATGGCGTCATACGCTCCCAAAGTTCGCCCGGCAACCGTCAGCCGTCGCCTGAAACCAATCTGCACATGAGAGCGTCCATACCGCAGCAATGTGCAGAAAATCCAACAGAGCAGATCCAGAACGCTCCCACTGGAACAGGTCCTTTCCATCCACTTACTGCTTCATCTGCGCCCGGTTGAAAGCCAGCTGCTCCGGCGTCAGCTGGAAGCCCAGGAAGATTTTCCAGTCCTTGCCGTTGGCGTCCTTGGGCAGCGGAATCTTCGGCGCCAGCTCCTCGCGGCTGCCGGAGCGGAGCTTGCCGGCATCGAAGGTGACGGAGGTATCGAATTCCGTCTTGGTCGTCGGCGCCTCCTCGCCCGGCTTGGCGACGGCGACGAAGTAGCGGTAGTTCGCCGTGTTGCCCTGCATGGCCGGCCCGCGCTCCGCGATCAGGAAGACGTTCACGTTCACCGTGACGCCGTCGCTGGTGTAGTCGCAGTTGCCGGAGTAATCGGCCAGCGCCGCGCGGGAGGTCACGTCCGTCAGGTCGCGTCCGCCGCCATTGCGGAATTGGGTGACCTCCGCCAGATCGCGGACGATGGACACCTTCGGGCAGGCCAGGGCCGCGTCCGCCGCGGGGTTCGATCCGCCCCCGAGTCCGGAACAGCCGGTGAGCGCCAAGACGCCGAACCCTGCACCCAGACTCGCGAATGCAAGCGCCCGCGGGCTTTTCCGGGCTGGGGTTCCTATATTACGGTCGCGGCGGCGGTCCATCGGTCTGGCCTAACGGTTGGAAGGGTGTGTTCTGCCACGACTTTAGAGAAGCGGTGGGGCCGGCACAAGGCCACGCCGCCGCTGCGACGAACGAACCCCTACACCCCCTTTTTCGAGACACCGGAACGACGCGCATGACCCAGACGCCCCTGACCATCCTGCTTGCGGCCCCCCGTGGCTTCTGCGCCGGCGTGGACCGCGCGATCCAGATCGTGGAGGTGGCGCTGGAGCGGTTCGGCGCCCCCGTCTATGTCCGGCACGAGATCGTCCACAACCGATTCGTGGTGCAGAGCCTTGAGGCCAAGGGCGCCATCTTCGTGGACGAGCTGGATCAGGTGCCCGACGGCGTGCCCGTGGTCTTCTCCGCCCACGGCGTGCCGAAGTCGGTCCCGGCGGCGGCCGAACAGCGCGGCCTGTTCTATCTCGACGCCACCTGCCCGCTGGTCAGCAAGGTGCACCGCGAGGCCGAGCGCCACTTCAACGAGGGGCGCCAGATCGTGCTGATCGGCCACGCCGGCCATCCGGAGGTGATCGGCACCATGGGCCAATTGCCCCAGGGCGCGGTGGTGCTGGTGGAGACGGTGGAGGATGTGGCGACGGTCCAGGTGGACGACCCGGAAAACCTCGCCTACGCCACCCAGACCACCCTGTCGGTGGACGAGACGGCGAGCATCGTCGCCGCCCTCCAGGCCCGCTTCCCGTCCATCGGCGGGCCGAAGAAGGAGGACATCTGCTACGCCACCACCAACCGCCAGCAGGCGGTGAAGGCCATCGCGCCGAAGGTCGACGCCCTGCTGGTGCTGGGCGCGCCGAACTCCTCCAACTCCAAGCGGCTGGTCGAGGTGGCGAAGACCCACGGCTGCCAACGCGCCCAACTCGTCCAACGCGCGGCGGACATCGACTGGTCGGCGCTGGACGGAGTCGCCACGCTGGGCATCACCGCCGGAGCCTCCGCCCCCGAAGTGCTGGTGGAGGAGGTCATGGAGGCCGCCCGCGCCCGCTACGCCGTGACGGTGGAGGAGCTGCGCACCGCCTTCGAGGACATCACCTTCAAGCTGCCGAAGCCGCTGCTGGACGGCGGCACCCCTTCCCGTCCGGTCCCGGCGGACGCATAATCTGGGAATCGGCCTTCGCGACGGAGACGTTCATGGGCGCGCCCGCCATCCGGAAGATGGACATCGACGAATTCCTCGCCTGGGCCGACCGGCAGGAGCCGGACACGCGCTACGAGCTGGTCGGCGGGCGGCCGCAGGCGATGAACGCGTGCTCCCAGGCGCACAGCCAGATCGCCGCGAACGTCGTTTACGAGGTTCGGCGGCGGTCGCGCCCGCACTGCCGCGTTCTGTCGGAAGCCGCCATCGAACGCGAAGACCGCGCCGACCGCTTTTACGAGGCCGACATCGCCGTCACCTGCTCGCCCCACCAGCCCGGCCAGCGCTCGACGCCGAATCCGGTGCTTGTGGTCGAGATCCTGTCGGACAGCACGGCCAGCCACGACCGCGGCACCAAGGTGCCCGACTACATGCAGATCCCCTCCCTGCAGGAGGTGCTGCTGGTGGACAGCCGTGCCGTCCGGGCGCAGCTGTGGCGCCGCGACGGACGGCGCTGGATCGTCGAGGATTTCACCGAGGACGCCACGCTGCCGCTGGCCTCCATCGGAACGGAGCTTCCCCTGTCGGCACTTTACGACGGCATAGCGCTGTGAGCGGCCCAGGGGTGAACGGCTGCGGCGGCATTGACCGGCGCCCCGAATCCCGGTAAGGCGCTGGCATGGCCGTATACACCGAAGTCACCGACGACGAGCTCAACGCTTTCATCGCCCAGTACGATCTGGGCGCCGTCCTGTCCTGCAAGGGCATCGCGGAGGGGGTGGAGAATTCCAACTTCCTCCTGGTGACGGAGCGCGGCCCCTACATCCTGACGCTCTACGAGAAGCGCACCCGGCGGGAGGACCTGCCCTTCTTCCTGGGTCTGATGGAGCATCTGGCCGACAAGGGCATCGCCTGCCCGCTGCCGGTCCAGGGCACGGACGGGCAGGCCCTGCGCGAGCTTTCCGGGCGTCCAGCGGTAATCGTCACCTTCCTGGCCGGCATGTGGCCGCGCCGCATCACGCCGCACCACTGCGCGGAGCTGGGGACGGCGCTGGCCCGCCTGCATCTGGCCGTGGCCGACTTCCGGATGGAGCGCCCCAACGCCCTGTCGCTGGACGGCTGGAAGGACCTTGCCGGCAAATGCGCGCCGCGCGCCGACGAGGTGGCCCGCGACCTGCGCGCGACGCTGGAGGCGGAGATTGCGGCGCTGGAGGCCAATTGGCCCGCCGGCCTGCCGTCCGGTGTCATCCACGCCGACCTGTTCCCCGACAATGTGTTCTTCCGCGGCGACGGGCTGTCCGGCCTGATCGACTTCTACTTCGCCTGCAACGACTTCCTGGCCTACGACATCGCGATCTGCATGAACGCTTGGTGCTTCGAGGTCGACGGGTCGTTCAACGCCACCAAGGCGCGGATGCTGCTGACCAGCTATCAGAAGGTCCGCCCCCTGTCGCCGGCGGAGCTGGCCGCCCTGCCCTGGCTGTGCCGCGGCAGCGCCCTGCGCTTCCTGCTGACGCGCCTCTACGACTGGCTGAACCATCCGCCGGGAGCCTTCGTGCGCCCGAAGGACCCGCTGGAATATCTGCGCAAGCTGCGCTTCCACCAAACCGTCCGCGGGCTCGGCGATTACGCGCTCGACGACGGCGGCAGCTATCAGGTCTGATGACATGACGGACGCAGCGAACAACGGCGACGGCGCCCCGAAGATCGTCGACATCTTCACCGACGGTGCGTGCAGCGGCAACCCCGGCCCCGGCGGCTGGGGCGCCATCCTGCGCTACAACGGGGTGGAGAAGGAGTTGTACGGCGGCGAGCCGGCCACCACCAACAACCGCATGGAGCTGATGGCCGCCATCCAGGCGCTGGAAGCCCTGAAGCGGCCCATGGAGGTGCGGCTCTACACCGACAGCGAGTATGTGAAGAACGGCATCACCCAGTGGATTCACGGCTGGAAGGCCCGTGGCTGGAAGACCGCCGACAAGAAGCCGGTGAAGAACGAGGATCTGTGGCGGCGCCTGGACGAGGCGAAGCGGCAGCACCGGATCGAGTTCCACTGGGTCCGCGGCCACGCCGGCCATCCGGAGAACGAGCGGGCCGACGCGTTGGCCCGCCAGGGCGTCGCCGACGTCCGGCAGGCCGCGCGGGGCTGATCCCGCACGGCGAACGGCGACCATCCTCAAGGGTTTGTGGACGGCGGACCCGCCGTCCCGCTAGGCTCCCTCCGATAACGAACGACGAAAGATCGTTGGGAGGAGACCGAGATGTATCCGCATTTGCGGAACGAAGCCCGCTGGGTGCTGCCCGAGGTGCTGGCCCATCAGGCCGCCGAACGCGGGGGCAAGACCTTCGTCACGATGATCGCCGGCAAAGAGAACAACGGAGACTCCATCACCTACGCCGAGGCGCAGGAGCAGGCGGGCCTTGTGGCCGGCTTCTTCGCCGGGCTGGGCGTGAAGCCGGGCGACAAAGTGGCAGTGATGCTGCCGAACGGGCTGGACTTCGTGCGCGTGTGGCTGGGGCTGGGGCGGCTGGGCGCCGTCATGGTCGCGCTGAACACCGAGCTGAAGGGCGGCTTCCTGGAGCACCAGCTTGAGAATGCCGGGGCCGCCCTGGCGGTGGTCGACGCCGCCCTGGCCGACCGCATCACCGACATTGCGCCACGCCTGACCGCCCTGCGCGGGCTCGTGGTGCCCGGCGCCGCCCAAGGATTGCCGCACACTGCGCTGGAGGGCTGGCGCGACGCCGCCCCCTACGATGGCCCCCTGCCCCGCGCCGGCGACGACGCCTGCATCATGTACACCTCGGGCACCACCGGCCTGTCGAAGGGCGTGCTGATGCCGCACGGCCACGGCTTCCTGTTCGGGCTGGGCTCCATCGACAATTTCGCGCTGACCGACGAGGACCGTTTCTACATCTGCCTGCCGCTGTTCCACGCCAACGGGCTCTACATGCAGCTCTACGCCGCGATGATCTCCGGCGGGTCGGCGGTGCTGCGCGAGCGGTTCAGCGCCTCCGCTTGGCTGGACGACATCCGGCGCCACGGCTGCACGGTGACCAACTCGCTGGGCGCCGTCACTGCCTTCGTAGTGGCCCAGCCGCCGCGCCCGGACGACCGCGACCACCCCCTGCGCCTCGTCGGCGCCGCTCCCAACCCGGCGGACACCGAGCGGGTGCTGCGCGAGCGCTTCGGCGTCCGCGACGTCATCAGCCTCTACGGCATGACCGAGGTAAACATCCCGCTCTACGCCGAGATGGGCAAGCCGCGCCCCGGCACCTGCGGCAAGGTCTACGACCGCTATTTCGAGGTAGAGATCCGCGATCCGCAGACCGACATCCCGGTGCTGCATGGTCAGGTCGGCGAGGTCATGGTGCGCCCGAAGGCCGCCTTCGGCTTCCTGTCCGGCTATCACCGGATGCCCGACAAGACGGTGGAGGTGTGGCGGAACCTGTGGTTCCACACCGGCGATGCCGCGGTGATGGACGACGAGGGCTACGTCACCTTCGTCGACCGCATCAAGGACTGCATCCGCCGCCGCGGCGAGAACGTCTCGTCCTACGAGGTGGAGACGGTGCTGTCGAGGCTGGAGGGGGTGGCGGAGGTCGCCGCCTACGCCGTGCCGGCGGGCATTCCGGGGGCGGAGGACGAGATCATGGTCGCCTTGGTCGCCGCACCGGGCGCCACCCTGACGCCGGAGGCCGTGGCTGCCTTCGCCGAGCGTGAACTGCCGCGCTATGCCCAGCCCCGCTACATCGACATCGTGGACGCCTTCCCCAAGACGCCAACCGCCAAGGTGCAGAAGGCCAAGCTTCGGGAACGCGGCGTGGCCGACACCACTTGGGACCGCACGAAGGCGGGGTGAGGCCGCAGATGTTCAACATCCCCTCTCCCCTCTGGGGAGAGGCTCAGGGTGAGGGGGTTGCGCTTGTGCTGAACATACCGCCACGCGCAACCCCCTCACCGGCCCTACGGGCCACCCTCTCCCCAGAGGGGAGAGGGCTTAATGACGCCCCGGGTTGCCCTGCCGCCTTACAGCGCGCCCAGCACCGCTTCGGCCGAGGACACCTCGAACTGGCCCGGCTTCTCCACGGCGAGGTGGGTGACCTTGCCGTCCTTGGCGACCAGGGCGAAGCGCTGGCCGCGCAGGCCGAGGCCGTAGCCCGTGCCGTCCATCGTCAGGCCCAGCGCCTGGGTCAGAGCGGCGTTGCCGTCCGGCAGCATGGTGACCTTGCCGCCGACTCCGTTCTTCTCGCCCCAGGCGCGCATCACGAAGGGGTCGTTGACGGCGAGGCAGACGATGTCGTCCACGCCCTTGGCCTTCAGGTCCTCGGCCTTCTGGACGAAGCCCGGCAGATGCTTGGCAGAGCAGGTCGGGGTGAAGGCGCCCGGCACCGAGAACAGCACCACCGTCTTGCCCTTGAACAGCGCGTCGGTGGTGACGTCCTGCATCCCGTTGTCGGTCAGATGCTTCAGCGTGACGGACGGGATGGCGTCGCCCACTTGAATGGTCATGTCTCCTGAACTCCCAATTTTTTGTGTTTCAGCTTTTGATTTTGCCGGACGCCCGGTCGAGCGCCTCCAGAACGGCGCCCTCGGTCAGCAGTTCCGGAAGCGCGATGCCCTCCGGAGCCCCCGGACCATAGACGATGTTGAAGGGAATACCATAGCGGCCGTGTCGGGCAAGATAGCGGGCGATGCTCTCGTCCGGCCGGGTCCAGTCGGCGCGCATGGCGGTCACCGTCCCGGCGTCCTCCAGCCGCTGCGCGACGGTGCCGCGGTTCAGCACCAGCTTCTTGTTCGCCTGACAGGTGATGCACCAATCGGCGGTGACGTCCACGAAGACGGTGCGCCCGGCGGCCACCTGCTCGCGGATCGCCGCCTCGTCGAAGACGGCCCAGCGCGCCGCCGTGCTTTCGGCCACCGGGGCCGCCCCGGCGGAAGGGCCGAAGACGGCGGGAACCGCGAAGGCCACCAGGGCCAGCAGCCCAGCGAGCGCCGCCCCGGCCCAGCGCGCCGTCTCCGCCATCCGGCGGCCCAGCCACAGCGCGGCGACCAGCCCGCCCATCAGCACGGCGATGGCCAGCGCCGGAACCTCACCCACCTGGACGACCAGCACCGACAGCAGCCACAGCGCGGTCAGGGCCAGCGCCCCGCCCAGCACCCGGCGCAGCGCCACCATCCAGCGCCCCGGACGCGGCAGCAGGCGCGCGGCGCGCGGGAAGGCGGCGATCAGCAGGTAAGGCAGCGCCAGCCCGACGCCCAGCGCGGCAAAGATGGCGAACACCTCCAGCGCCCCGCGGGACAGCGCGAAGCCCACCGCCGTCCCCAGGAAGGGCGCGGAACAGGGCGTGGCGAGCAGCGTGGCGAAGGCACCGGTGGCGAACTGCCCGCCCGCCATGCTGGACGATGGACAGCAGTTTCAGCGACAGCACCGGCAGCACGCAGGGCATCAGGTTCAGGATCAACCCGCCCAGCAGGGCGACGCCCAGCATGGCCAGCAGCCCCGTCGGAGCCGCCCCGGCACGGCCGCCCAGCCCGGCCGCGGCGGTCGCCGGAGCCTCCACCGACCGGTTACCGTCCACCACCGTCAGCGTCATCGCCCGTCCAGCGAGGTCAAGGCCGGGCTCCGGGTCGGTCGCGTCCATCCGCAGGATCGCGCGCCGGTCGCCATCGAGGAACTGGCTCTTGGGCGCGGCGAAGGTCACCGGCGGGTCGGTTTCCACGAACACGTCGGGGGCGACCATTGGCTCGCGGGCCGTCACCTCGACCTCCAGCACGGCGCCCTGGCCGCGCACCGCCGTGACGGTCAGGCCGGACGCCCGCCCGTCACCGGGGACCAGGGACTGGGCACGGGCGATGTCGTTGGCCGACGGTCCGGGCGTCGCCGGCCCCTCAGGGATGGACAGGGACAGCGCCACCATCTCCGGAACGCAGATGGTCGAACAGACCAGCAGTTCCGCCTTCAGCGCGAGGTCGAGCGGCTTGCCCGGTTCCGCCGGAGTGGCGGCGATGGGGAACAGCACCTCCGCGTCGTAGCCCGCCGTCTCGAAGCCCAGGACGGTGAAGCGGTGCGGGGCCGGGTAGATTAGTTCCGTCGCCTTGAGGTTCCGCGACTCCGACCAGTCCAGCCGCGGCGCGAAACCGGCGTCGCCGGGGGTGCGCCAATAGGTCTTCCAGCCGGGCTCCAGCCGGACTTCCAGCCCCAGGGGGATTTTGGCGAGGTCGCCCGCCCCCTGAACCGACGCGACGAGCCGGGCCTCCACCGGGCCGGACTTGACCCAGGAGCCGGTCTCCGCCCTCCCCATTCCGGGTGCGGCCAAGGCCAGGACGGCGAGCAGGAACGGAACAAACCTTTTCATCGCACCGACTGTTCTCATATCAAGACGCAGCGGGCCGCCCATCGGCCGCGGCTGTATATGGATGACAAAGCTTGGCCCGTGCTGTCACACTCGGGCGAAGACGGCTTCGGGTGGCCGCCCAGCGGTCCGCCCGTCCCCCGACACAAGGATAGCGCCCATGCCGCACCTGACCAAGTCCTCGGACTATCTGACCGGCCAGTTGCTGATCGCCATGCCGGGCATGACGGACCCGCGTTTTCAGCGGACCGTCATCTACATGTGCGCCCATAACGACGACGGCGCCATGGGCCTCGTCGTCAATCGCCTGTTCGGATCGGTCACCTTCGAGGATTTGCTGGAACAGCTCGAGATCGAAATCCAGGAGCCGATCGCCAACATGCCCGTTCATTATGGCGGCCCTGTGGAATCCGGGCGCGGATTCGTCCTGCATTCAACCGACTATGTACGGGACGGCACGCTGGTGGTGGACGACGAGGTGGCGCTGACCGCGACCATCGATATCCTGCGCGCGATTTCCGAAGACCGCGGACCGCGCCGCAACCTCCTGCTGCTCGGCTACGCCGGCTGGGGACCGGGGCAATTGGACGCGGAGATCCAGGCGAACGGCTGGCTGAACGTGCCCTGCGACGAGACGCTGCTGTTCGATCCCGAACTGGACACCAAGTGGGAACGCTCCATCGCCAAGCTCGGCGTCAGCCTGTCCATGCTGTCGGCGGAGGCCGGGCACGCCTGACGGCGCCCCCTCCTGATCAAGAGTACGACCCGCCGCACCGCAAGCGGCGGGATCTCATGTCAGAACTTGTGATTCACGCACCCTTGCTGGCGATCGCCAAGGCAAGGCCGCGGGCCTGCATCAGCTCGCTGCACCGTTCGACCAGCTCGTCACCGGCGTAGACCGCCCAGCCGCTCTGGAAACCAGACGCCTCATAGCGCAGATCGACACGGCGTCCGTCCAGTTCGACGGCATAGGTCAGGGAATCTTCTTTCGTCCAAGTAGGGTTCAGCGACATATCCGCCTCACTCAATGGGAAGGACATGCCGTCAGCCTGCGCCCGCTCCCTTAACCGCGGGTTAAGCCGACCAGGACAAGGGCTTGGGAAATGGGAGCGGCGCACCCCGACCGGACGGGCTAGCCCCGCCACTCCTCGCGCAGGATGGCGTAGAGGACATGGTCCCGCCACACCCCGTCGATGCGCAGGTAACCGCGCGCATAGCCTTCGTGAGTGAAGCCGACCTTTTCCAACAGGCCGCGGCTGGGCGCGTTGGTCGGCAGACAGGCCGCCTCGACCCGGTGCAGCCCCAATTGCCCGAAGGCGAAATCCAGAACCAGCCGGGTGGCACCGGACATGTAGCCGTTGCGCGCGTAGGGTTGCCCCACCCAGTAGCCGAGCGTCGCCATCTGGGCCACGCCGCGCCGCAGGTTGGTCAGGCCCAGCCCGCCGACCAGCCGGTCGGTCGCCCGGTCGTAGACAAGGAAGCTGTAGCCCTGGTCGTCGCGCCATTCCTGCGCCTGCCGCCGCAGCCGGCGCCCGAAGGCGGCGCGGGTCAGGGCGTCCGTCGGCCAGGTCGGCTCCCAGGGGGTCAGGAAGGCGCGGGAGTCCGCCCGCAGGTCGGCCCATTCCCGCCAATCCCGCGGCAGCGGCGGGCGAATGTAGCAGATCGGCCCGTCGAGGCGGACCGCCGGCGGGCTGATGAGACCACCGCCGAGCAGGCGGATCATGCTGCCCCTCCCACCCTGGCGCGTCCCTTACCGGAACCGCGCGGCGATGCGGTCGTACTCCTCCAGCCGTCCGATCGGGCCGAGCGCGGCGACGGTGGGGCGGCTCTCGCGCAGGCGCCGGGCGACGCGGACGATGGACTCGCGGTCGACCGCCCCGATCTTCTCGACGATCTCCTCCACCGGCACCGGGCGCCCGTAGACCAGAAGCTGCTGGCCGAGCTGCTCGCAGCGCGACATGGAGCTTTCCAGCGCCATCAGCGTCCCGGCGCGGAGCTGGGCGGCGGCGCGGGCCACCTCCTCCTCGGTCACGTCCTCGGTCACCCGCATCAGCTCGTCGCAGACGACCGGGACCAGTTCCGCCACCTCGTCCTCGCCGGTGCCGGCGTAGACGCCGAAGAGCCCGCCGTCGCGGTAGGCGCCGGAGAAGGTGTAGATGGAATAGACCAGCCCGCGCTTCTCCCGCACCTCCTGGAAGAGACGGGAGGACATGCCGCCGCCGAGCAGCGTCGACATCACCGAATGGGCGTAATAGTCCGGGTCGTGCACCCCCACCCCGTCGAAGCCGAGGACAAGGTGCATCTGCTCCAGGTCCCGCGCCTCGCGGAAGTCGCCCCCGGCGTAGCGCGCGTCCTCGGATTCCGGCGCCGGGCGGGAGGACAAACCGTCGAAAGCCGATAGAGCCATGTCGACGAGCCGGTCGTGCTCCAGCCGCCCGGCGGCGGCCAGGACGATGCCCGGAGCGCCGTAATGGCCGTCGATGTAATCGACCAGCGCCGGGCGCGACAGGGCGCCGACGATCTCCGCCGACCCCAGGACGGGGCGCCCCAGCGCCTGCCCCGGATAGGCGGTGGACTGGAAATGGTCGAAGATGATGTCGTCGGGAGTGTCGGCGGACTGGCCGATCTCCTGAAGCACCACCGTGCGCTCCCGCACCAGCTCCTCGCTGTCGAGGACGGAGTTCTGGAGCATGTCGGCGATGAGGTCGAGCGCCAGCGCCGTGTCGTCGTGCAGGACCTTGGCGTAATAGGCCGTCTGCTCGCGCGTCGTGTAGGCGTTGAGCTGGCCGCCGACATTCTCGATCTCTTCGGAGATGCGGAAGGCGGAGCGCCGCTCGGTGCCCTTGAACAGCATGTGCTCGACGAGATGCGCCACGCCGTTGACGCTCGCGGACTCGTTGCGCGTGCCGACCCCGACCCAGCAGCCGAGCGAGACCGACTGCACGCCGGGCATCGTGTCGGTGGCGACGCGCAGCCCGTTCGGCAGCGTGGTCACGCGGATGCTCATGCGGCCTCCTTGGCGGCGCGGGCGCGGGCGACGACGAACTCCTGGACCGCCGCCACGTCGTTGGGCAGCTCGGACAGCCGCTCCTCCCGCTCGTAGAGATCGGCGAGGCGCGGCGGCAGGACGGGGCGCCGGCCCGTCGCCGTCTCCACCGCGTCGGGGAACTTGGCCGGATGGGCGGTCGCCATCACCACCACCGGAACCGACGGATCGACCGGGGCGGTCGCCGCCGAATGGATGCCGACGGCGGTGTGCGGATCGACCTGATAGCCGCCGGTCTTCTCCCAGACCTCCTTGATGACGTCCATGGTCCGGGCGTCGTCGGCGCGGCCCGCGGCGAAGATTGCGTGCGCCTCAGCCAACTGCGCGTCGGTGACGGCGAATTTGCCCTCCGCGCGGAAGCCGTCCATGGCGGCCTGCACGGCAGCGCCGTCGCGGCCCAGCAGGTCGAACAGCAGCCGCTCGAAGTTGGAGGAGATCTGGATGTCCATGCTGGGACTCAATGTGGGCACGACCGGAGCCGCCGACATGGTGCCGCTGGCAAAAAAGCGGGCCAGGATGTCGTTGGCGTTGGAGCCCACGACCAGCCGCTCCACCGGCAGGCCCATCGCCCGCGCGCCGTAGGCGGCGTAGACGTTGCCGAAATTGCCGGTGGGCACGGTGAAGGCCACCTTGCGGTCGGGCGCGCCCAGGGCCACCGCGGCGGCGAAGTAATAGACGATCTGGGCCATGATGCGCGCCCAGTTGATCGAGTTCACCGCCGACAGGCCCATCTTGTCGCGGAAGGCCATGTCGTTGAACAGCGCCTTCACCAGGTCCTGGCAGTCGTCGAAGGTGCCGTGCAGCGCGATGTTGTGCACGTTGTCCGAGAGGACGCTGGTCATCTGGCGGCGCTGCACCTCCGACGTGCGGCCCTTCGGGTGCAGGATGAAGATGTCCACGTTCTGGCGGTCGCGGCAGGCCTCGATGGCGGCGGAGCCGGTGTCGCCCGAGGTCGCGCCGACGATGGTCACCCGCTCGCCGCGCTTGGCCAGCACATGGTCGAACAGACGGCCGAGCAGCTGCAGCGCCACGTCCTTGAAGGCCAGCGTCGGGCCGTGGAACAGCTCCATCACCCAGGTGCGCTGGTCGAGCTGCACCAGCGGCACAACCGCGGCGTGGTCGAAGCTGGCGTAGGCGTCCTTCACGATGGCGCGGAAATCGTCCTCGGCGATGGCGCCGCCCAGGAAGGGCAGCATGACGCGCACGGCGATCTCACTGTAGGGAAGGCCGCGCATCGCGCGGATCTCGTCAGCCGAGAACTGCGGCCAGCTTTCCGGGACATAGAGGCCGCCGTCACGCGCGAGACCGGCCAGAAGGACTTCCTCGAAACCCAGGACCGGGGCCTGGCCCCGCGTGCTGACGTACTTCAACGCACACTCTCCGACGCCTGAAGGTGGCCGACGCTGTGGCGGGCCGGCGACTCTTGTGGAACGGGCATAGTTAGCGCCCTCCCACACGCGGTGCAAGCGGCGGGTTCCAGGTGCGTTGCAAACAGAACCCCCTCCCCCGGGACGGGAGAGGGGATTGTTGCCGGCCGGTCAGGCGCCGGTGTGGACGTCCAGCGGGTCGTGGTGCAGCGCCGAGGCATCGTGCGCGGCGTCGACCGGCGGAAGCTCCACCGTCTGGGCGGCGAGCGCGGCGGCCACCGACGCGGCGGTGCTGTGGTCCGCCACCTGCGGCTGGGTCACCGTGTGGGACAGGACGTTGATGTCGCCCTCACCCAGCGCCTGGGCTTTCGCCGGCGCCCAGGCGGCCTTGGCCGGGCTGCCGCCACCGTCGAACAGGCCTTCCTTGATGGCGTTGTACTTGGTCTGGTCGACCGTCTGCCAATCGTCCTTCAGGATGCCACCGGTGTCGCCCGAGTTCGGGTTCCACGACCAGTAGGTCCAGCTGGCCCCTTCCTTGCCAGCGCCGAGGTCGTTGGTGCCGTTGCCGTCCAGATCGCCGTTCATGTAGTCGATCAGCTTGGCCATGTAGGCCTTGTCCTGATCGGTCTCCAGCTTGCCGCCGAACTCACCGACCAGCACCGGCGCCTTGTCCTCCTTCAGCAGCCAGCCCCAATTGTCGGTGTACTGGCTCGGCAGGTTGTTCGGATAGTCGCTGGCCTTGAACCACTCCATCTCATGGATGGACGGGCCGTAGGAATGGACCGAATAGACCAGCTTGCCCGGATTGTCGAATTCGATCGGGCGGTCCTTGGCGCCGCGCAGGTTGCCGCCCCACCACTCCCACTGGTTCTCGTGGATCTCGACGCCCTCGACCAGCAGCAGCCAGTCCTTGTTCACAGACTGGATCTCGTTGCCGATGCGCTCCGCGGCCCAGGCCCAGTCGGTGGCCTTGTCGCCGCCACCCCAGGTCGCCTGACCGTGCGGCTCGTTGTGCAGGTCGGCACCGACCACCGTGTCGTTGCCCTTGTAGCGCTCGGCCAGCATCTTCCAGTTTTCGATCATCTTCGACTCCGGGTACTTGTCGTCGTACCACAGGCCGTTCTCGTTGGCCGACGCACCGTCGCTGGAGCGGTGGTGGTCCAGGAAGACCTTCATGCCGATGCGCCCGGCGTAGTCGATCACCTTGTCCATGACCTCAAGCGGGGACTTGTTCGCGAGGTCGGGATTCTTGGAGGTGTCGATGCCCGTCGCCCGGTCGGCGTCCAGCGCCGCGTCGCTCCACGGCAGGCGGATGGTGTTGAAGCCCATCTCTTTCATCTGCTCCATCATTCCCCAGTACCCGCGCATGTCCATGCCGTTGGGGTTGAAGACGAAGCCCTCGCCGCCGAACCAGTTGACGCCCGTCAGCTTGACGTTCTGACCCGACGAATCGACGATCTGGTTGCCGTCCGTGTGCAGGAAGCCCTTGGCGATGCCCATTGTTCTCAGCCCTCGTTGCCATTCGCGTTGGGCCGGAGGCTGGCGGTTTATGGTTAACGAAATATTGCCAGGAATGTTGCTTAATTCCGGCAATCCAAGGCATGTGTGACCATGTCCGGAAGAGCGGATTTTGAGGATATTTTAGACAATAAGGAGGCGTGTAGTGCTTGTGCTGTCTTGAGGCTGTTTTTCGGATTGATTGCTTGATTGCGCGAAGTGCCGCACTGAAACGAAGGAGGGTTACGGGTCAGCCTTTTGCGCTCGGTGGATTTTGCGGATTCTTTCGGCGTGGAGGCCACGCATTGGCGATGCTCTTGCCCCCCGCCCCCCCCCCGCTGCGCAGGGGAGGGTTAGGAAGGGGGCAAGACTCCGCTCAAGCGCCCAGATACCGGCTTTCCAGATGCCGCCGGAACACCGCCGCGTCGAGCGGGCGCCCGGTGGCCGCGGTCAGCAGATCGTCGCCAGACGCGTAGAGACAGCCCTTGCCGTGCACATTCGCCCCCAGCCACGCCACCAGCGGCCCGAGGTCGCCGCGCGCCAGTGCCGGCCGGATGTCCGGATCGGCCTTTGCCGCGGCCTCGAACAGCTGGGCGGCGGTCATGGCGCCCAGCGTGTAGCTGGGGAAGTAGCCCCAGGCACCGGACGGCCAGTGGATGTCCTGAAGGCAGCCCAGCCGGTCGTTCGGCGGCACCACCCCGACCAATTCCTTCATGCCGTCGTTCCAGGCGCCAGGAAGGTCGGCCAAGGCCAAATCCCCGGCGATCAGCGCCTTCTCCAACCGGTAGCGCAGGATGATGTGCGCCGGGTAGGTCACCTCGTCGGCGTCCACGCGGATGAAGCCGCGCTCCACCCGGCTGTAGAGACGGCGCAGGTTGTCCGGCTCCCAGGCCGGGCCGGAGCCCCCGAACGCCTCCTGCGCGACTGGGGCCAGCCAGCATAGGAACTCCGGCGAGCGGCAGGCCTGCATCTCCACGATCAGCGACTGGCTCTCATGCACCGCCATGCCGCGGGCCAGCCCGACCGGCTGACGCAGCCAGTCGCGTGGACGCCCCTGCTCGTAGAGCGCGTGCCCCGTCTCGTGCATCACCCCCATCAGGGCCTTGGTGAAATCGTCCTCGTCGTAGCGGGTGGTGATGCGCACGTCGCCGGTGGCACCGCCGCAGAAGGGGTGCAGCGATACGTCCAGCCGACCGCGGGCGAAGTCGAAGCCCGCCGCCCGCATCAGCCGCTCGCCCAGCGCCTTCTGGTTGGCGACGGCGAAAGGCCCCACGGGCCGCAGCGGAGCCGGTTCGGCGGCCTGCCGGTCGAGGACGCGCCCGATCAGCTCCGGCAGGAAGCCGGCCAGACCGGCGAACAGAGTGTCGATCCGCTCGGAGCGGGCACCGGGATCGTGCTCGTCCAGCATGGCGTCGTAGGGCGACAGGCCCATGGCCGCCGCTTTGGCCTCTCCGCACTCCCGCACGCGGCGCAGCACCTCCGACAGGCTGGGCAGAAGATTGGCGAAGTCGCTTTCTGCCCGCGCGCTGCGCCAGGTCATCTCGCAGGCCGAGATCGCCTTGCTGGTCGCCTCGATCAGATCGCCGGGAACGGCGGTGGCGTGGCGGTGGGTGCGCCGCATCTCCCGCAGGTTGGCCTCCTGCCAATCGTCCAGGCCCGCGCCTTCGGCCTCCGCCAGCCAGTCGGCCACGCGAGGGTCGGTTTGCAGCTCGTGGGCCAGCACGGTCAGGGTGGCGGTCTGCTCGGCCCGCCCGTCGCTGGATCCGTCGGGCATCATGGTCTGGCTGTCCCAGCTCAGGATGCCCAAAGCGTCGCCGATGGCGGCGATGCGGGCGAAACGGCGTTCCAACTCCCGATAGGCGGCTGTCATGAGGCGCAACTCCTAGGATGCCGGACCGGTCCTCCGGCGTTGGGACAGCACATAGACGACGACCAGCGTCGCGGCGAGGCTATACCAGGTGAAGGCGTATTGCCTATGGTTGTTGGGCAGCTCGACCAGGGGCTGGATGCCGTTCAGGGACGCGTTGCCGCGCGCCGGATCGGGGGTCATCTCGACCGCCAGCGGGGCGACGCTCTCCAGCCCGGCGGAGGCCGCCATGGCCGGCGGGTCCAGCCGCATCCAGGATTCCGCCCCCGGCCGGTTGCCCGGCTGAAGCCAGCCGGCGGGCTGCGGCAGGCGGACCAGACCGGTGACGTTCACCGGCCCCTCCACCCGGCTCTCCGGACGGCTGGCGGGGGCGCGCTTGTCCATGGGCAGGAAACCGCGGTTGACCAGCACCACGCCGCCGCCGTCCTCCGCCGGGCGCTGCAGCGGGGTCAGCAGCTCATAGCCCGCCTGCCCCTGCCGGGGCCGGGCGACCAGCAGCAGTTCCTTGTCGTTCAGGAAGCGCCCGGCAACGGTCACGGGGCGGAACTCCAGCGCCTCCGGATCGGCGATGGCGGAGGGCAGCGGGATGGGAGCGGCGTGCAGCCGCTGCTCCACCCGGCGGATCAGATCCTCCTTCCATTCCAACCGCTGCATCTGCCACGTGCCCAGCCCCAGCATGACCAGCACGGCGGGCACGGTGATCAGCGTCGCCCACAGCGAGGGGCGGAAGCGGCGGGGTTCGGCGGCGGCGGTCATGGTCACTCGTCCGGGTCCTCCAGCTCGTTGCGGCGGTGGCGGTACTGCAGCGCCACCACATAGGCCTTGGCCGGGCGCAGCATGCCGAGCGCCAGCCCGAGCACGACGATGCTCCAAACGACGGCGTGCAGCCACAAAGGCCAGTCCACCGTCATCGACACCCACAGCGCCACCGGCACGACCAGGAAACCCAGGATGAAGATCAGGAAGACCGCCGGCCCGTCGCCGCTGTCCTGCCGGGCGAGGTTCAGGTTGCACACCGAACAGCGCTCGTTGACCGTCAGATAACCGTCGAACAGCTTGCCCCGTCCGCAGCGCGGGCAAGCGCAGCGCAGGCCGGCGGTCAGCGGCGACGGGCTGGTGTAATAGGTGCTCAAATGATCCGCCTCCCTCCAGGAATGGGAAGCCCCTCTCCCCTGATGGAGGAGAAGGGCTTCGCAAGGCGACAGGGGGGATCGATCAGTGGCCGCTGGCGGCGCCCAGCGACCCCCACCAGTAGATCGACACGAACAGGAACAGCCAGACCACGTCGACGAAGTGCCAGTACCAGGCCGCCGCCTCGAAGCCGAAATGGCTCTGCGGGGTGAAGTGGCCCTTCATGGTGCGGAACCAGCAGACCGCCAGGAAGATCGTCCCGATGATGACGTGGAAGCCGTGGAAGCCGGTCGCCATGTAGAAGGTCGACGGGTAGATGCCCTGGGTGAAGCCGAAGGCGGCGTGGGCGTATTCCCAGCCCTGGAAGAAGGTGAACATCACCCCCAGCAGGACGGTCAGGCCCAGCGCGCGCGACGCCTCCTTGTTGCGGCCTTCAAGGATGGCGTGGTGCGCCCAGGTGACGGTGACGCCCGACAGCAGCAGGATCAGCGTCATCATCAGCGGCAGGTGGAAGGTCTCCAGCACCGTGATGTTCGGCGGCGGCCAGACGCCCTGCGGGTTCTCGGCGAACACCTTCGGGTAGAGCGCTGCGTCGTAGAAGGCCCAGAAGAAGGCGGCGAAGAACATCACCTCCGAGGCGATGAACAGCGCCATGCCGTAGCGCAGGCCGATCTTCACCACCGGGGTGTGCGCCTTCTCGCGCACCGCCTCCTTGATGACGTCGCGCCACCAGCCGAACATCACGCCCAGGATGGACACGAAGCCGAGGGCTGCCAGCAGCCAGCCGCCGCCGTGCATGTAGATGACCATGCCCGTCGCGAACAGTCCGGCCGCGAAGGCGCCCAGAAGAGGCCAGGGGCTCGGCTTCACCAGATGGTAGGGATGCGGGATGCCGGCGCCCTCGCCCGCGCCGTGCGCGGAGGCTGGGGGATGCGGCATTTGCGCGTGCGTGATGTCGGCCATCGTCTCTTTCCAACCCCGGTTTGTTTCGCCCGATTTCTTCGTTCAGCCCTAATTTTCTGTTCAGACTGTCTCTTTTTTAAACTGCGTCCTCAGTTCGCCGCGGTCCCGGTGCCTTTCGCACCCGCGGCCTGCGTCGCGTGCTGCGCCAGCACCTGGGTCTCGTCCTTGGCGCGGAAGAAGGTGTAGGACAGCGTGATGGTGGTCACGTCCTCCATCGCCGGATCGTCGGCCAGGGCCGGATCGACGAAGAAGGCCACCGGCATGTCCACCGACTGACCGGGCTCCAGCACCTGCTCGGTGAAGCAGAAGCACTCGATCTTGTTGAAGTACTTGCCGACCTTGTCCGGCGTGACGTTGTAGAGCGCGGTGCCCACGGTGGCCCGGTCGGTCCGGTTGGCGGCCTGATAGGCGGCCAACCCCATCTCGCCCAGCTTCACTGCCAATTCCTTCTGCTCCGGCTTGAAGCGCCAGGGCAGCGACTGGTTCACGTCGGCGTTGAAGCGGACCTTGATGACGCGGTCGACCTGCCGCGCGGGCGCGGCGTCGGCCCGCTGGGTGGTGCCGCCGAAGCCGGTCACCTGACAGAACAGCGCGTAGAGCGGCACCGAGGCGTAGGCCAGCCCGACCATCCCGAAGACGAGGCCGAACAGCCCGGCCATGAACAGGCGGTTCTTCCGCCGGAGCCCTTTGTCGTTTTCAGGCCGGTCGCTCATGGCGCCGTTTCCTCCCCTGCCGTTTGTCCGCTCAACGTCCCGTGGTCAGTGCCCGCCCATCCGCACCAGCGTGATGACGTAGAACATCACCACCAGCCCGATCAGCGCCGCCAGGACCGCGTAGTTGCGCCCGCGCAGCCGCTTGCGGCGTTCCTCGTATGATTCATCCATGATCGTCATGCCCCGCCTCCGGTCGTCAGGATTCCGGTCACTAGATGCTCGCCCATCAGCAGGGCGAACAGCAGGAACAGGTAGAGGATCGAAAAGCCGAACATCTGCTTGGCCGGCTTGTCGTCGGTGGCGCGCAGCACGCGGACCGCGCACAGCACGAAGAAGGCGCCCAGCAGGCTCGACCCGATCAGATAGGCAAGACCGCCGATGCCCAGAAAGTACGGCGCCACGGCGACCGGCAGCAGGACCAGCGTGTAGGCCAGCATCTGCCGCTTGGTGGCGTCCGGACCGGCGACCACCGGCATCATCGGCACCCCGGCGCGCGTGTAGTCGCCGTTGCGGAACAACGCCAGCGCCCAGAAGTGCGGCGGCGTCCACAGGAAGATCAGCAGGAACAGCAGGATGGAGGGCAACTCCACACCGCCCGTCACCGCCGCCCAGCCGATCATCGGCGGGAAGGCGCCGGCAGCCCCGCCGATCACGATGTTCTGGGGCGTCCGCCGCTTCAGCCACATGGTGTAGATGAAGACGTAAAAACCGATGGTCATCGCCAGCAGCGCCGACGCCGCCCAGTTGACCGCCAGCCCCATCACCACGACCGACGCCGCGGCCAGGATCACCCCGAAGGCCAGCGCGTTCTCCGGCTCCACCCGCCCCGACGGGATCGGACGGCGGACGGTGCGCGACATCACCGCGTCGATGTCGCGGTCGTACCACATGTTGATGGCGCCCGAGGCTCCGGCCCCGACCGCGATGCACAGCACGGCCACCGCCGCCAGCACGGGATGGATGTGGCCGGGCGCCAGCACGATGCCGGCCAGCCCGGTGAACACGACGAGCGACATCACCCGCGGCTTCAGCAGTTCGATGTAGTCACCCGGCGTCGATCCGGAGACCGGACCTGTCGAGACCCGTTCAATGCTCAGGTCCGTCATACTTCACTATCCTCCGGCCGGAGAGAGCTTCCCGGCTCCCCCGGCGTTATGGTCACAACCGATGGTCACTTCACCTGCGGCAGCGTCTCGAAGGCGTGGAACGGCGGGGGCGAACTCACGGTCCACTCCAGCGTGCCGGCCTGCGGTCCCCAATAGGCGGCCTCGACCTTCTCGCCGCTGCGCAGGGTCTTGTAAGCGATCCACACGAAGAGAAGCGTGGACGCAAAGGAGAGATACGCCCCGAAGGAGGAAACCATGTTCCAGCCGGCGTAGGCGTCCGGGTAATCCGGGATGCGGCGCGGCATGCCGGCCAGACCCAGGAAATGCTGCGGGAAGAAGACCAGGTTCACGCCGATGAAGGTCGTCCAGAAGTGAACCTTGCCCCAGAACTCCGGATACTGGCGCCCCGACATCTTGCCGATCCAGTAGTACCAGCCGGCGAAGATCGAGAAGACCGCGCCCAGCGACAGCACGTAGTGGAAGTGCGCGACCACGTAGTAGGTGTCGTGCAGCACGATGTCCATGCCGCCGTTGGCCAGCACCACGCCGGTCACGCCGCCGACCGTGAACAGGAAGATGAAGCCGAGCGCCCACAGCATCGGCACCTTGAACTCGATCGACCCGCCCCACATGGTGGCGATCCAGGAGAAGATCTTCACGCCCGTCGGCACCGCGATGATCATCGTGGCGGCGGTGAAGTAGGCCTTGGTGTCGACGTCCAGCCCCACCGTGTACATGTGGTGCGCCCACACCACGAAGCCGACCACACCGATGGCGACCATCGCGTAGGCCATGCCCAGGTAGCCGAAGACCGGCTTGTGCGAGAAGGTCGAGACGATGTGGCTGATGATGCCGAAGGCCGGCAGGATCATGATGTAGACTTCGGGGTGGCCGAAGAACCAGAACAGATGCTGGAACAGGATCGGGTCGCCGCCGCCCTCCGGGTTGAAGAAGCTGGTGCCGAAATTGCGGTCGGTCAGCAGCATGGTGATGGCGCCGCCCAGGACCGGCACGGCCAGCAGCAGCAGGAAGGCGGTCACCAGCATCGCCCAGACGAACAGCGGCATCTTGTGCAGCGTCATGCCCGGCGCGCGCATGTTGAAGATGGTGGTGATGAAGTTCACCGCACCCAGGATCGACGAGGCGCCGGCGAGGTGAAGGGCGAAGATCGCCATGTCCACCGACGGCCCGCTGTGACCCAGCGGCGAGGACAGCGGCGGGTAGATCGTCCAGCCGGTGCCCGCACCCTGCCCCACAAAGGCGGAGCCCAGCAGCAGGAGGAAGGCCGGGACGATCAGCCAGAAGCTGATGTTGTTCAGCCGCGGGAAGGCCATGTCGGGCGCGCCGATCATCAGCGGCACGAACCAGTTGCCGAAGCCGCCGATCAGCGCCGGCATCACCACGAAGAACACCATGATCAGGCCGTGCGCGGTGATCAGCACGTTCCAGACCTGCCCGTCGCTGACGAACTGCAAGCCCGGCGACTGGAGTTCCAGCCGCATGATGACCGAGAACAACCCGCCGATCAGCCCGGCGATCACCGAGAAGATCAGGTAGAGCGTTCCGATGTCCTTGTGGTTCGTGGAGAAGAACCAACGCTCGACGAAGCCCGGCATGTGGTGGTCATGGTCATGCCCGTGGCCGTGTCCCTGCGCTTCCCCCGGATTGGCGTTTGCCATGTCTCTAACCCTCGCGTCGGCGGAATGATTTTTCTTTGAGGTGCCGCTGCATCCAAAGCATGAGGCTTACTGGACGGCCCCGGCGGACGCCACCTTTGAGGACTGCGCCTCGGCAACGTCGCGCTTGGTGTCGGGGGTGCCGTAAGCGGTCTTGGCCTTCTCGACCCACTGGTTGAAGGCCTCCTTCGAGACGGCCTCGACCGCGATCGGCATGAAGGCGTGGTTCACGCCGCAGATCTCGGAACACTGACCGTAATAGACGCCTTCCTTCTCGATCCGCAGCCACGTCTCGTTGGCGCGGCCCGGCACGGCGTCCTTCTTCACGCCGAAGCTCGGCACCGCCCAGGAATGGATGACGTCGCCCGCGGTGACCAGCACGCGCACGGTCGTGCCGACCGGCAGGATCACGCGGTTGTCGACCTCCAGCAGGCGCTTCTGGCCGGGCTTCAGCTCCGAATCCTGAATCATGTAGCTGGAGAAGGCGATGTTGCCGTGGTCGGGATACTCGTAGTCCCAGTACCACTGCCGCCCGGTGACCTTGATGGTCATCTCCGACTCCGGCACCCGCTCCGCCTGGTAGAGCAGCTTGAAGGAGGGCACCGCGATGACGATCAGGATGATGACCGGAATGACCGTCCAGGCGATCTCCAGCACCGTGTGGTGCGAGGTGGTGGACGGCACGGCGTTCTTCTTGGCGTTGAAGCGCAGCGCCACCCAGGCCAGCAGCCCCGCCACGAAAATGACGATGGCGACGATGATCACCGTCAGCAGGTCGTGGAACGAGTCCATGGCGTGCTTGACCGGGGTGGCCGCCTCCTGAAGCCCCAATTGCCAGGGGTGGGGTTCGGCGGCGGAACCGGTCGCGGCAAATCCACACAAAGATGTCAGCGCCGCCAGAACGGCAGCGTTCAGGGTCTGCGTCTTCATCCCCACCCTCTTCGTTACCCGCCGCCCACGGTCGCGGACGGCGGTCGTCCCTTCCCGCCGGACCCGCCTTCGCCCCTGTTTCCCTGGTGCGTTCCACCCCTGTCGGGCGGTTGCGCGTCCGGGCGTTGCGACGGTGCCGGTCTATGCAGGGATCGTGCCGTTTGTGGGTGGCACGGTCCCCGCAGCGCGAGCTTAACCCTGCACTGCGCTTGGGTACAAGTCAGGCGTCCCTACACGAAGGACATAGGCGCAATGCCGGTTTCGAGCCCGCATCAGAACAGAAGTTGAGCTTCCGTATCGGCTTCGCACTGCGACAAGCTGTCGCAGTTTGATGGTACAGCGAATTGTCTCGGAAAATCAAGTTTTTAGGCTTGCACGTCCCTGGTGTGGGACGCAAGCGACCTTGCGCGGACGGCGCCATCCGGTCGCCGTTTGCGCTGCGGTAACCCACCACCGTGTTAGAACGGAAATGCTCCGCGGCTGTCAGTGCCCGCTGGTGATGACCTTGCGGATTCGGCGCACGCCGGACCAGACGAAGGCGATGACGATGGGAATCATCAGCCCGACGAGCAGGTCGGGATCGACCTTCATCCCGAGTCCCTTCACGCCCTTCGCGGCGTAGCCGACGATGCCGACGAGGTAGTAGCTGATCGCCACCACCGACAGCCCCTCGACCGTCTCCTGCAGGCGGAGCTGGAGTTGCGCCCGCTTGTCCATGGAGAGGAGAAGCTCGGCGTTCTGCCCCTCCACGGCGATCTCCACGCGGGTGCGCAGCAGGTCGCTGGCGCGGGCCACGCGCTGGGACAGCGCCTGCAGGCGCGATTCCACCGCCTCGCAGGTGCGGATCGCCGGAGCGAGGCGCCGGTCCATGAACTCGCCCACCGTGGGCAGCCCCTCGATGCGGATCTCGCGCAGCTCGACGATGCGCTTTTCCACGAGGTTGTAGTAGGCCCGCGCCGCGCCGAAGCGGTAGGCGGTCTCCGCCGCGATCTGCTCGGTCTGGGCGGCCAGCAGGGTCAGCCGGTCGAGCAGTTCCCGCTCGTCGTCCAGGCCGCGCAGGGTGGCGATGCGGGTGGTCAGGTCGGCCAGATCGGCCTCGATCGGGCCGATGCGCGGCAGCACGCCGCGCGCCACCGGCAGGGCCAACAGCGCCATCACCCGGTAGGTCTCGATCTCCAGCAGGCGCTGCACGACGCGGCCCGCCTGGTTGGAGGTCATCGCATGGTCGGCGATCAGGATGCGTGAGAAGCCGTCGCCATGGATGCGGAAGTCGGTCCAGGCCGTCGCCGCCCGCCCGGAGATGCGCGTCCCGATGTAGCTCGGCGAGCCGAACATCGCCGCCAGCATGTTGGCCGAGGGTTCCGGCGATTCGGCGTTGAGCACGGCGACATGGACGCCGACCATCAGCTCGCCCGGCAGCCCGGCCAGCCATTCCTTGGGCACCGCGTTCAGCGCCGGTTCCAGGAAGGGATCGACCAACACGTTCGCCGGGGACACGGCGTTGGGACGGAAGACGGTCCAGGTGGAGAATTCGGTGTGCCGCTCCCACTTCAGGCGGAAGCTGCCGAAGGAGCCGCTGTAATGGGTGGCCCCGGCGGGCGGGCGCGGCACGCCGGCCCAGTCGCACAGCTTTTCCAGATGCAGCCGGTCGGCCTCCGACGCGCCCTCGCCCGACAGCATCGCCAGCATGGTGGCGCGGACCGGGGTGGACAGGACCTCCGGCGGGCGGGTGTGCACCTCGTTGGTCAGGGTCACGCGCAGGGCGTGGTTCTTCAGGGGGTGGGCCAGGGAGCGCGCGTCTCCGTTGCCGGTGCGGCCCATCGCCAGCGCGTCGTCGGTCATCGCGGCCATTCCCCTTCCAAGCCCCCTCCGCCCATGGACGACGAGCCTTGCCGGATGGGCCGCCCGTCGCCACACTATAAGTCTGATCTTTAGACCACATCGCGCGTGCGGGTGCGAGAGCGCCGGTGCCGCATCGTTGTCCTACGATAGACCGATACCCCGGAGTCCCCATGAGCGCGCTTGCCGTCACCGACGATCTGTTCTTCAACCGCGCCGGCCTGGACCGTTCCCGTGTCGAGGGGGTGGTGGCCGACGCACTGCGGGGGGCGGACGACGGCGAACTGTATCTGGAATATTCGCAGAGCGAATCGCTGGGCTGGGACGACGGCAAGCTGAAGGCGGCCAGCTTCGACACCACCCAGGGCTTCGGCCTGCGCGCCATCGCCGACGAGGCGACCGGCTTCGCCCACGCCTCCAGCCTGTCCGAGGACGCCATCCGCCGCGCCGCCGCGACGGTGCGCGCCGTCCAGGCCGGGCACGCCGGCACCTTCGCCGAGCCGCCCGCCGGCACCAACCGCGCGCTCTACATCCCGGACAATCCCCTGCCCCTGGTCCCCTTCGAGGCGAAGGTGAAGCTGCTGGCGGAGATCGACGCCTACGCCCGCGCCAAGGACCCGCGGGTGCGGCAGGTCTCCTGCTCGATCAGCGGCGAGTGGCAGGCGGTGCAGATCATCCGCGCCGACGGCGTGCGCGTCGCCGACCTGCGCCCGCTGGTCCGGCTGAACGTCTCCGTGGTGGTGGCCGAGGGCGACCGCATGGAGACGGGCGGCCACGGCGGCGGCGGCCGCGTCACCTACGAGCATTACATGCAGCCGGAGACATGGCGCGCCTTCGTGGACGAGGCGCTGCGCTCGGCGCTGGTCAACCTGTCCTCCGTTCCGGCCCCGGCGGGCGAGATGACCGTGGTTCTCGGCAACGGCTGGCCGGGCATCCTGCTGCACGAGGCCATCGGCCACGGGCTGGAGGGCGACTTCAACCGCAAGAAGACCTCGGCCTTCGCCGGGCTGATGGGCCAGCGCATCGCCGCCCCCGGCGTGACCATCGTGGACGACGGCACCATCGAGAACAGCCGCGGCTCCATCACCGTGGACGACGAGGGCACGCCCGGCCAGTGCACGACGCTGATCGAGGACGGCATCCTGGTCGGCTACATGCAGGACCGCATGAACGCCCGGCTGATGGGCATGCGCCCGACCGGCAACGGGCGGCGCCAGAGCTTCGCCTGCCACCCCATGCCGCGCATGACCAACACCGTGATGCGCCCCGGCGCCTATGAGCCGGAGGAGATCATCAAGTCGGTCAAGAAGGGCCTCTACGCCAAGAACTTCGGCGGCGGGCAGGTGGACATCACCAGCGGCAAGTTCGTCTTCTCCGCAAACGAGGCCTATCTGATCGAGGACGGCAAGCTCGGCCCGGCGGTGAAGGGTGCAACCCTGATCGGCAACGGCCCGGACAGCCTGACCCGCGTGTCGATGATCGGCAACGACACGAAGCTGGACCCCGGCGTCGGCACCTGCGGCAAGGACGGCCAGGGCGTTCCCGTGGGCGTCGGCCAGCCGACCCTGCGCCTGGACGGCCTGACCGTGGGCGGCACGGCGGCCTGATGCTTCCCTTCTCCCCCCTGGGGAGAAGGTCAGGATGAGGGGGGCGCCGAAGGCGCGCCACGCCGACTCATCTCGTGTTTTTCTTCGCCCTGCCGGGCGCATCGCCCCCTCACCCAACCCTCTCCCCAGAGGGGAGAGGGCTCAGCATTGGAGGTTCCGCCCGTGTCGTCCCTCGCGCTGGTTTCGACCTTCTGCCCCGACCGCGTCGGCCTCGTCTCGGCGGTCACCGGACATCTCTTCGGACTGGGCGCCAACCTGCGCGACGCGACCTTCGCGGTGATGGGGTCCGGGGCGGAATTCTCGGCGGTTTGCGAACTGCCCGACGGCGTCCCCATTGGAGAAGTGCAGGAGGGGTTGGCCAGCCTGCCCGAACTGACCGGCGCGCAGATCAAGGTGACGCCCTTCGATTTCGACCCCACCCCCGGCCCGCTCGCCCGCATCACCCACCGCGTGGAGGTGTCGGGCGGCGACCAGCCCGGCCTGATCGCCCGTTTGTCGGAAATCTTCACCCAGTTCGAGGCGAACATCGTCCGTCTGGACGCACAGACCCTGCCGGAGCGGGAGGGAGGTCATTACACCATCCGCTTCGCCGTTTCGATCCCGCCGGAGCGCGCCGGCACCTGCCTGTCCGCCATTGCCAACACCGCGGAGACGATGGGCCTGACCTGCACCGCCGAACCGCTCTGACCCCTCTCCCGCCCCGGGAGAGGGTTTCTGGTTGCATTCATACGCGTGAAAATGCCATGGATCGGGAACTTTCCCTGACCATCTCCACCATGGCGTGAATCGCGTTCTCCTCGTCCTGGCGCTGTCCTTCGCCGCCCTGCCCGCTCGGGCGGAGGGGCTTGAGGCGACCCTGTCCGACTGGGGAGCCGTTGGGCTGCTTCAGACACCGACCGCGCGCGGCATGCCGGACGGCACCGTCACCGCGGGATTGACCGCTCTCGGTGGCCTGCACCGGCATGTCTTCGCCGGGGCGCAGCTCCTTCCCGGCTTTGAGGCCACCCTCCGCGACAGCACCTACCCGAGCTGGCACGGCCTCAGTGAGCCGGGGGTGGACGCCAAGCTGCGCCTGCTGCGCGAGGGACCGTGGTGGCCGACGCTGGCGGTCGGCGGGCGCGACGTCACCGGCAGCGGGCTGGACCTGCCGGGCAAGGGCCGCTTCGCGGGAGAGTATCTGGTCGCCTCGCGCCGCTGGTGGAACGTCGATCTCAGCCTGGGCATCGGCTGGGGTGGGCTCGGCGACTATGGGCATGTCCGCAACCCGCTGCGCTTTCTCGGCGGGCGTTTCAAACGCGACCGCGACCCGGCGAAGGAGTCGTCCCGCGGGCCGGAGGCGTGGTTCACCGGGGAGCGCGCGGCCCTGTTCGGCGGCGTCGAGTGGCACACGCCGCTGGAGGGGCTCAGCGTCAAGCTGGAATACAGCGCCGACAGCTTCCGCGCCCAGCAGCAGGACGACCCGGCCTTCAGGCCCGGCGTGCCACTGAACGCCGGTCTTGCCTACCGTCCCTGGAACTGGCTGGAGTTGGGCGCCGGGGTCGAGCAGGGATCGCGCGCCATGCTGCGTCTCGCCGCGCGCTTCGACCCGCGGGAGGAAGGAGGAACCACCGCGCTCACGCCGCCGCCCGCGGTTGGTGCCCGACCCGCCGCGCCGGGCACCGCCCTGGCCGCTCCGGACATCGCGGGCCTGGCTCGGCTTCACCGGTTGCCCGCCCGCGCCGCGCTGATCGACGGCGACCGGGCGGCGCTGTGGCTCGACCCGGCGGGCGCCGGCACCGCTCCGCTGGCGCAGGAGGTAGGTCGCGCCGCCCGCCTGCTGGCCGACGGCGCGCCACCGGAGGTTGAATGGCTGACCGTCGTCTCCGGCAACGCCGGGCTGGACGGCACCGCCGTCACCCTGTCTCGCCGCGCCGTGGAACAGGCAGCCAGCCACCGCGGCAGCCCCGAGGAAATCTGGCGGACGGCTCGCGTGGACCGCTCCGCCGGTCCTCCGGGGAACTGGGCGTCACGGTTGACCTTGACCATCGTTCCGACCATGGAAGCCAGCCTGTTCGAACAGAGCGCGCCGCTGGTGCAGCGGACCTACGGCGACACCGTGTTGATTGCGGAACCTCTGCGCGGACTGGTTCTCAGCGGCGGGCTACGGGTGAACGTCAGCCATAACCTCCACCTCCTCGACACCAACGCCATCCCGGCGGCGGATCCGGTGCGCAGCGACCTGCCGCGCTACGCCGACCGCCTCGCCGCGGTCGAGCGGCTGTACGCGGCGTGGCTGGCCGCGCCCTCCGAGAGCTGGAGCACGCGCCTGTCCGTCGGCCATTTCGAGGAGATGTTCGGCGGTGTGGGAACCGAGGCGCTGTACCGCCCCCTGACGGCGCGCTGGGCGCTCGGGCTCGACCTCAACCGCGTCTGGAAGCGTCCGCCCGACGACGCGCTGCGCCTTGCCCCGGAAAGCGGGCGGAACACCGGCCACGCCAGCCTCTATTGGGAAGCACCGGGGGCCGCCACCACGGGTGTGATGCGACTGGGGCGCTATCTCGGCGGGGATTGGGGCGGCACGCTCGAACTGATGCGCGCCTTCGACGGCGGCATCCGCCTGTCCGCCCAGGTCACTTGGACCGAGGGGCCGGAGGGCGCGCAGAGCCGCTACGGCGGGCGGCTGGAACAGGGAATCGCGCTGACGGTGCCTTTTAGCCCCGGCGGCTCCTGGCCGCCGGACGGACGGCTGGCGACCGCGGTCCGCACCCTTGGACGCGACGCGGGGCAACGGCTGCGCCAGCCATTGCCCCTGTACGACGCGTCGGTCACGGCGGGTTACGGCCGCCTGACCGGATCATGGCCGAGGCTGATGGAGTGAGCCGCGGCGGACCGGTGATCAGCGGATTTCGGAGATCGTGCCGGTCTTGGCATCGAGCAGCACGGTGCTCCAGGTGCCGTTGGCCGACTGGGCCTCCGCCACGTAGTTCTCACCCTGCTTGCGGAAGTCGCGGACCGAGGTGAAGCCGGCGGCGCTGAAGTAGTTCAGCAGAGAGGTCTGCATCAGCTCCTTGCGGTTCTGGCCGCGCTCGGCGCGCTGAGCGGTGTTCGGGTCGACGTTCATGATGACCTGCCGGTTGCCCTGCATGGTGTTGGGCATGGTGCCGGTGGCCGAGCCGGTGGTCCCCATAGCGCCGCTGTTCGGCATGCTGTTGTTCATGTTCCCGGTCGAACCATAGGTGCCGGGCGCCCCATAGGTGCCGGTGCTGCCGTAGGTGCCCGCGGCGCCGGACCCAACGGTGGACTCGGCGGTGCCGCTGGTCACACGGTCGGGCATGCGGCCGTCCGGCATCCGGTTCTGGGTCCGGTCGCTCCACGGGTCGGCCCGCTCGCCGGGCAGGCTTTCCACCTGCGGGCTGGTGGTCGGCAGGCCCGACGGGCTGGAGCGCTCGTAGGGAACCTGCGGCGCGTTGTTCTGATAGGTCTGGGCCATCGCGGCGGGAGCGGCCGCCAGGGTCGCGGCGAGAACGGCGAGGGACAGTTTGGCGTTCATGGCATCCTCTTCTCTCGATACGGCGTCTCGCACCGCCGCAGCGGCGCTGCGCCTTTTCGCCCGCCCGGCCGGAACCGAGCAGGCTGGCGACCCGGACAACAGCGCTCGTCGGCCGTTGTTGCGGTCAAGCCAGCGTTATCGGGAAGCCCCTCCCCCTTTTGGAACCGACCCTACCCAAAAAAAGCTCTTTACTGGAGCGGGGTCCGGGAACCTTTCAGAGCGGAGGCGTGTTCTGCACAATACTGATACGCTCTTCACAGAGTAGGACGTTCAACAGACTGCGCGCCGGACGAGCCGTAATGCGCTTCGGACCGAGCGAGGGAGGTTAGGATGCTCTATTGGGCACTTGTTTTCTTCGTGATCGCGCTGATCGCCGGCGCACTCGGTTTCGGCGGAGTTGCGTCAGCCTCTTCGGGCATTGCGCAAATCCTGTTCTTCCTTTTCCTGATCCTGTTCGCGGCGAGTTTGATTCTGGGCCTGGTCAGGCGCCGCTAGACCCAGCACCCGCCCGGAACCGTCCGGGCGGGCGTTTCCCGCAGCGCGCCCGTGTCCGGCCTTTCACGTCTCGAAGGGCCGGGCTCGCGAGTACCCCGAAAGCCTCTCGATGTTAGCCTCGCACCTGACCGGCAACGCCCCACCCGGAGCGTTGCCGGTTTCTCTGTGCGCTCGGCACGAGCGGCTACGGACATGGGCGGCTATCAAACGACGACGGATCAATCGTCGTCGGTCGGGCTATGCCCTTCCATGAGCTGGCGCAGGGCGCGACGGCCGCGCGACAGGCGCGACTTCACGGTGCCGATGGAGATACCGAGAATGTCCGCCGCCTCGCCGTAGGAGATGCCCTCCAGCCCGATCAGCAGGACCACCTCCCGCTGTTCGGTCGGCAGCAGGCCGAGCGCGCGCTTCAGGTCGCGCAGCTCCAGCCGGACGAACTGGCCGCCATGGGCGGCGCCGATCGCCGCCTGCCCTTCCCCGTCGATGTCCACGACCGCCTGCCGGCGACGGATGCCGTTGATGTGCAGGTTGCGCAGAATGGTGAAGAGCCAAGCACGCAGGTTGCTGCCGGGCCGCCAGAGATGCAGGCGCGACAAGGCGCGCTCCAGACATTCCTGCACGAGATCGTCAGCCAGCGTGGCGTCCCGCACCATGGCCCGGGCGAAACGGCGCAAACGCGGAATTTCCGCCTCGATCTGTGCGATGATCGCCGGATCGGGGGGCGCCAGCGGCGCCGAAGACGCTTCCGCCGTGTCTTCAACGGCCGGATCGTCAGCTTCGACGCCATCCTCGGCTTCGACCGCAACGTTCAACTCGTCCTCGTCCGCACGGCGGCTTCCCATCACCGGCTTGAGGGCGACGGGGTCAAGCGGCGCGGGGCTGCTTGCCGGACGGCGCAAGGAACTCGCGACGTGGTTCGCCATCGGTGGAACGCTGCCTCCTTGTGTACCGAAAGATGTCCCGATCATTCCGGGCGCGTCTGGAAACGCCCGAACCATCGCTCCGGCCCCCGCCTTGCGCCGAATGCGCGCGGGGCATAACCGGATTCTCCAACGACAATCGTCGGTCCATCAGTACGTAATGGCGCACCACAGAGGCTGCCAGTTGGGAAAAAGGCTAAGCCCCTTAACAATTTGGCGAGATTACCCCTAAATGCCATGAATCGTCCGATTGCTCCCGTAGCATTCGATCGGGGATGAGGTATCGTCTCCGGACATACGGGAGGCTTCATGACTTTGCTTAAAAGGAAAAGGCCGGCTGGCTTTCACCAACCGACCTCAAATCTCCTTTGCGGGATAGCCATGTCTATGGCCAACGATGAATTCGCTCATTCATCCATCCGCAGGTCCGCTGCCAGCGGTTCTTCTTCTCTGTGTAGGCGGCGTTTCCGTCCCTTAGCGGAAGTCTTATTTCATTGCGGTCCGCTTCCTCTGTTGGCCGGAACCATATCGCATTACGTCTTTCGTGGACAGCCGGACGTTGGCGCTAGCGCGCCGATCTTCCCGCATACGCCGAAAGACTGGCCGACTTCACCAGTCGGCAAAAGCTGCATCAAGACGGTGAAAAGCGCGGTGGCTCTGGCCGCCGGCGGGTTGATCGCGTCCTTCCTGACGGCGCTGCCGGCCACGGCCCAGGACGCATCGGTCCAGACGGCGGCGGCCCCATCTCCCGTCTTCCAGAGCACGGGTGAGCGCACGATCCGCGCGCTGGAGGCGCTCGCCGGCAAGGGCAGCGCCCGCGCCCAGTATGAGCTGGCCATGCGCTACGAGGTCGGCAAAGGCGTGAACCGGGACGAGCGGATGGCCCTCTCCCTCTATTGCCGGGCAGCCCGCCAGGACTACGCCGAGGCGGCCTACCGCGCCGGGCGCATGCACATGGCCGGGCGTGGCGCGGTGTCGAAGGACGAGGAGCTTGGCCGCTCCTGGCTGCGTCGCGCCGCCCAGCTGGGCAACGAGGACGCGGCGCAGATGGTCAAGCCGGCCAGCGCCTCAATCAGGAGCGCGGCGAGCAAGGCGCCCGACCGCTGCGAACCGCCGAGCGTGCGCTGGGGCGTGATCCGCATGCCGCCCAAGGAAATTCGCGCCATGGTCACCAAGATGGCCCCCAGCTACGGGCTCGACCCCGATCTGGTGCTGGCGGTGATCGCCGTGGAATCCGGCTACCGCGTGGATGTGGTGTCGGAAAAGAACGCCATGGGGCTGATGCAGTTGATCCCCGAGACGGCGGAGCGCTTCGGCGTGACCAAGCCCTTCGACCCCGAGCAGAACCTGCGCGGCGGCATGAAGTATCTGCGCTGGCTGCTGGCCTATTTCGACGGCAACGTGACGCTGGCGCTCGCCGGCTACAACGCGGGCGAAGGAGCGGTGCTCCAATACAAGGGCGTCCCGCCCTACCGCGAGACGCAGGATTATGTGGTCAAGGTCCACAGCGTCTACCCGCGCCGTGTCCATCCCCACGACCCTGGCGTGGTGCGCTCGGCCGGCCTGCCCGCCGCCAAGCAGGAGGAGGTCGCCGAGCTGAGCATCTCCCGCTCCGGCGGCGCTTCGAAACGCTGACACCGAAGCGATAGCCTGAAACGACGACGGCCCGCCGAATGGCGGGCCGTGGATCGTTGATGCCGGAAAGGATGGCGTCCCCTAGGGGATTCGAACCCCTGTTACCGCCGTGAGAGGGCGGTGTCCTAGGCCTCTAGACGAAGGGGACCTTCATCGGGCGAAGCTCGGTTGCCAGCCGAACGAAAGTGGCGTCCCCTAGGGGATTCGAACCCCTGTTACCGCCGTGAGAGGGCGGTGTCCTAGGCCTCTAGACGAAGGGGACAGTCTTTCGTCGTCTGACGACGTGGCGTCGTCGGCGTGGCGGGTTTTTAGCGAACCCACCCTGCCCGATCAAGCCTTTTCTGACAGATCTTTGGCGATTTTCAGAAAAGAGTTCACGACGGCCTGCGGCGTGTCGAAGGCGGTGACCAGACGCAGCAGATCGCCCTCCCAGCGGTAGAAGCGGTAACCCGCCGCCTCCAGCCCGTCGGCCACCGCGGCGGGCAGCCGCAAGAAGACCTCGTTGGCCTCCACCGGATGGGCCAGTTCCGCCCCCGGCAGGGCGGCAAGGCCCTGCGACAGCCGGTCGGCCATGGCGTTGGCGTGGCGGGCCAGTCGCAGCCACAGATCGTCGGCCAGCCAGGCGTCGAGCTGCGCCGACAGGAAGCGGCCCTTGGACACCAGATGCCCGGCCCGCTTGCGCAGGAAGCCGAAATCCTCGGCAAGCGCCGGGTTGAAGAACACGACGGCCTCGGCGGCGAGGCAGCCACCCTTGGTGCCGCCCAGCGACAGAACGTCCACCCCGGCCTTCCAGGTCACCTCCGCCGGGGCACAGCCCAGCCGGGCCACCGCGTTGGCGAAGCGGGCGCCGTCCATGTGCACCGCCATGCCATGCGCGTGGGCGACGTCGGACAGGGCCGCCACCTCCTGCGGACGGTAGACCGTGCCGGCCTCCGTCGCCTGGGTCAGGCTGAGGGCGGCGGGCTGCACCCGATGCACCACGCCGATGCCCGCCCCGGCCAGCGCCGCGGTCAGGGCGGCGGGGGTCAGCTTCCCGCCCTCCCCGGCCAGCGGCACCAGCTTGGCCCCGCCGGTGGCCATTTCCGGTGCGCCGCATTCGTCGACGTGGATGTGGCTTTCCTGGTGGCAGTAGACCGCGCCGTAGGGTGGGACCAGGGCCGACAGGGCCAGCGCGTTGGCCGCCGTCCCGGTGGCGACCGGAAACACCGTCACCTCAGCCTCGAAGAGGTCGCACAGGCGGCGGGTGACGCTGGCGGTCAGCGGGTCCTGCCCATAGGGATCGGCGGACCCGACCGCGGCCGCGGCCAGCGCGTTGACCACCTCCGGCGCGGCACCGGCCACATTGTCGCTGCGGAAGTCATGGATGAAGGCGTTGGTCATGGCGCAGCGGCTCCGGCGGTGACGGTGACGGCGATGGCGCCGGTGCGCGGGTCCATCACATAGAGGCGGTCCGCGGCGTCCGGTATGGTGACGCGGAAGACGACGCGGTTGCCAACCGCCACCGGGTCGCCCAGGCGCGCGCCCGCCGGCAGGCCCAACGTGACCTCCTCCATCCGGCCCGCGGGGGCGGCGGCCCGCTCGGTGTCGGCGCCGGCCCGGCGCTCCGGATCGCTGATGCGCTTGTAGAGTTCGACGCCGAGGAACGCGAAGCCGGCGATGATCATCACGCCCATGATGACGATGAGTGCCTTGAGGAACTGCACGGTTTGGGGTCCACTCTCGCGCGAATGTGAGGAGTTTTGCCGAACGATGCCCGAACGCACCGAATTCGACGACGATGAGGACGAATACACCGGAACGCAGGACGGCGAAACCGGCGAAGGCGCGCGGCAGCGCTGGAGCGTTCCGGACGACGCCGGCGGCCAGCGGCTCGACAAGGCCCTGGCGACGGGGCTTCCCGGCCTGTCGCGGTCGCGCGTGCAGGCGTTGCTGGCGCAGGGCTGCGTGCAGGACGGCAATGGGCGGACGGTCACGGACCCTTCCGTGAAGGTGAAGCCCGGACAAACTTTCGACGTTTTCATCCCCGAAGCTGAACCTGCACAGCCCAAGGCCCAGGACATACCCCTGGACGTGGTCTATGAGGATGAGGACGTGTTGGTGATCGACAAGCCCGCCGGCATGGTGGTCCACCCCGCCGCCGGCAATCCGGACGGCACGCTGGTCAACGCCCTGCTCGCCCATTGCGGCGACAGCCTGTCGGGCATCGGCGGCGTCCGGCGTCCGGGGATCGTCCACCGGCTCGACAAGGACACCAGCGGCCTGATGGTCGTCGCCAAGAACGACCGCGCGCACCACGCGCTGACGGAGCAGTTCTCCGGCCGCACGCTCAGCCGCACCTATCAGGCGCTCGTCTGGGGCGTCCCCTCCCCCCGCGAAGGGCGGATCGAGGGCAACATCGGGCGCAGCAGCAGCGACCGCAAGAAGATGGCCGTGGTCGCCGGCGGCGGCAAGCACGCGGCCACCCGCTACCGCGTCGTCCGCTCCTTCGGCACCGCGCTGGCGCTGGTCGAATGCACGCTGGAGACCGGGCGCACACACCAGATCCGCGTGCACATGGCGCACATCGGCCATCCCATCGTGGGCGACCCGCTCTATGGCAAGGGGCGTGCCGGACGCGCCGGCGGCAAGCACGCGTCAGCCCTGCCGGAACCCCATCGCGAGCGGTTTGTTGGCTTTCCACGGCAGGCGTTGCACGCCGTGGGGCTGACCTTCCGACACCCCGCAACGGGTGAGACGGTCCGCTTCCAGGCGCCGCTACCCACGGATATTAAAGATTTGTCAGATTTCTTAGAATCTCTGTAATCCACTATACCCGCGCGCAGAAGTCGGTTATTCTTCGCGTCAACAGCCACCAACGCTCACGCTTGCATCCGGAACCATCCCCGGCGGATCGAACGGGCAAGCGAACGGCGAGGCGGCGCAGAACAGTGAACGGCCGTGTGCCCGTCAGAAGGCACGAAAAACAGCCGTCGGAGAGGGTCCAACATGGCGACGATATCCAGCGTTCCGGTCATCAGTTCCGAAAGCAACCTCTCGCGCTACCTCCAGGAAATCCGCAAGTTTCCCATGCTCGCGGCGGAGGAGGAGTACATGCTGGCCAAGCGCTGGCAGGAGATCGAGGATTCGGACGCCGCGCACAAGCTGGTGACCAGCCATCTGCGGCTCGTGGCGAAGATCGCCATGGGCTACCGCGGCTACGGCCTGCCGCTGTCGGAGCTGATCTCCGAGGGCAACGTGGGCATGATGCAGGCGGTGAAGCGGTTCGACCCCGACCGCGGCTTCCGGCTGGCGACCTACGCCATGTGGTGGATCCGCGCCGCCATCCAGGAATACATCCTGCACAGCTGGTCGCTGGTGAAGATGGGCACCACGGCGGCCCAGAAGAAGCTGTTCTTCAACCTGCGCCGCCTGAAGGGCCAGATGCAGGCCATCGAGGAGGGCGACATGTCACCCGAGCAGGTGCGCCACGTCGCCACGACCCTCGACGTGCCGGAGCAGGACGTCGTCAACATGAACCGCCGCCTCAGCGCGCCCGACCATTCGCTGAACGCGCCGCTGCGCGCCGACAGCGAGGGCGAGTGGCAGGACTGGCTGGTCGACGAGACGGCGAACCAGGAAATCTCCCTGGCCGAGAACGAGGAGCTGGGCAAGCGGCGCAAGCTGCTGACCGCCGCCATGGAGAACCTGAACGAGCGTGAGCGCGACATCCTGGAAGAGCGCCGCCTGCGCGACAATCCCACCACGCTGGAGGATCTGTCGCAGAAGTACGGCATCAGCCGCGAGCGCGTCCGCCAGATCGAGGTGCGCGCCTTCGAGAAGCTCCAGAAGGCCATTCGCAACGCCGCGGTGGAGCAGAAGCTGGCCGGGTAAGTTAATAACCCTCTCCCCTCTGGGGAGAGGGTGGCCCGAAGGGCCGGTGAGGGGGATGGGCGTGGCGGTACGTCCGGCACAAGCAGATCCCCCTCACCCTAACCCTCTCCCCGGAGGGGAGAGGGAATTCCCTCACGCCCCGGCGGGTTCGGCCAGCTGGTCCTGCTCGTCCGGCGACAGGCCGCCGGCCTCGTCGAACAGGTCGCCGGCAACCTCCGGTCCCCACTCCTGGACCAGCCCGACCTTCACGTCCTTCAGCGCGCCGACCCGCTTTTCGGCGCGCATCACCTCGAAATTCGCCACCATCGGCGGAATGCCGAAATAGAGCGCCCAGCCGATCGCCGCCGACCCGTACATGATCAGCCAAGCCAGCGGGTCCATGAAGATCTTGCCGGCGGCGCCGATGGTGTGGTTGTGCTTCCACAGCTCAATGGCGTAGGGCATACAGCCGCAGAAATTCAGCCCGCCGACGGTGATCGGCGCCGATTTCTCGGGGTCGCGGTCGGTGACGTAGGCGACGATGGTCGGGATCATGCCGATGCCGAACAGGATCGAGGTGGGCAGCACCACCAGACCCGCCGGGATGATCAGCAGGATCAGCGTCAGCATGCTGCCCTTGCGTTTCTTCTTCTTTCCGCCGCTCTTGCCGCCGCGTGCCATGGGTGCCACCCGATCCTTGGTTTGAAGGCCGCCGTCAGAAGGCGAAGAAGAGGATGATGCCGCCGACCAGAAGGGTCGACAGCAGGCTCGACACGATGGCGGCCACCTGCCGCCCGGACGATTCGATGATGCTGTTTCGGTCGCCGATGCTCTGCCGCAGCTTGTTGATCTCGGCGTCGGCCTCGCGGTAGGCGATCTGGGCGGCCTCGAACTCAAGCTTGTCGCGACGCAGCGCCTCCGGATCGTCGACGATCTTCAGCAGATCGCCGAGCCGCCCGTTGTGGGCCGCGGAGTCGGCCAGCTTGCGCACGTTGTCCTGGTGCGGCCGGCTGTGGAAGCGGCGGAAGGCCGGGTCGAGCAGGGAGACCACCCAGGCGGCGAGGTGCGACAGACCGTCGGTGCCGGTGCGCGCCTGCACGTCGGCCAGGATGGTCAGCATGGCGATCACCCGGCGCATCGGCTCGATGCTGGAACCGAGCTGGGTGTAGAGCATCTCATCGGTCCGCCGGTGCCGCACCGCCAGGAAGGCGGCGATGTGGCGGTCGATGGGGTCCTTGTGCCGCTCGCTGCCCGCCCCCGTCCAGTCAAGCGCGCGCAGCAGCTCGGCCGGGTTGGTCGGCATCTGCTTGGCGACCAGCGGGCTTATGCAGGGCATGGTGGGGTTCATCTCGTAGAGCACGCGCTCCACCCCCAGACCGTGGCCCGTGCGGTCCAGCAGACCGCGGACCTGATCGAAGTTCTGCACCATCGGCACGAACTCCGGCTTGAAGTCGCTCTGCACGCTCACCCAGAACATGGGAAGCTGGTTGGCCAGGACCTCGGCCGACGGCTGGGGCGACTCGCCACGCAGGAAGGCTTCGGCCAGCATGGTGCCGATGCCGTCGGGCATCATCGCCTTGCCGCGGTAGCGGATGGGCGCACCGGGATCCAGCGCCATGCAGACGCGGGCGACCAGCCGTTCGGCCATGCTGCCGCCCTTGCCGGTGGTCGAGGCGGTCTGCACCGCGTTCGCCACCGCCTCGGCGCGGGCGTCGTCGCCCATGGAGCGGCGCAGCCATTTGTCCAGCTCGCCGCCCTCGATGACCGTGGCGGCGGGCGCCACATGGCGGGCGAAGGCGCGAGCCAGCGTGCGGCAATGCCAGTAGTCCTGCCCCTGGAACTCCAGCGGGCGGGCGGCGCGGCGCGGCACCTGCGGCTGCTTCGGGCTGAGGCGGCGCCCGGCGACCCAGAGGTCGAGGTCCTGGAGCGTCCAGCGCTGCTTGGGATCGTCGACCAGCAGACCGCGGATCACCTCGCTGATCGCCAACGGCAGGCGCATCTGGCCGACCAGCGCCGGGTAGGACCCGCGTTCGATCTTGGCCTGAAGAATCGCCTCGTCCTCCGCCGCTCCCACCGGGTTGCGCCCCAGCAGCAGGAGCAGCAGCGTGACGCCAAGCGAATAGAGGTCGTCGGCCATGGTGCCGGTGCCGCGCCCGGCCGGCGAGGCCATGCCGCGCTCCACCGTCTCCAGCAGGACCGTCTGGCCGTAGCCGGGCGGGGTGGACAGGCATTCGCCCAGCATCAGGCTGCTGGAGGCCAGATCGCGGTAATAGAGATTGGTCGGGCGGATTGCGCCATGGACCACGCCGCGGCTCGACAGCTCCTTCAGCGCCGCAACCAGCGGATGGATGATCTGGCGGGTCAGATGGTCTTCGGGAATCGGGTCCGTGGTCTCGGTCAGGCTGTTCATCAGCCGCTTGCCCGCCGGACGCTCGAAGATCATGCAGAGGCGGCGCCCCTGGCTCGCCGGCCAGTCCACCATGCCCCAGTCGAGCAGGCGCATGTGGGCCTGGTTGTCGAGGCTGGCGACGGTGGCGGCGATGTCGGTGCGCGCCAGCGTGGCGCCGTGGCCGATGATGGCGAAGGCTTCGGAGCGCTTGTCACGCAGCGGCTTGGCCGTGTAGGCGTTGCCGCCGATGGTGTTGAGGGCGGCAAGCGGCGCGCTGGGGTGGATTTCGTACCGCTCGGCCAGCTTGACCGGCTCGGCGTTCGCCATCATCCGATCCGCGGCGGCTGCGGTCATGGCATCGGATGGCATGGCGTTCGAATCCCCGGAGCCTGCGAGCGTGTGCCAGCCTTAGTCGCTCGAAAAGGGCAAACAAATTGTTAACGCAGGGGTAAGTGGTCGCCGCGGGCCCCCTCCCGACCTCTCCCCGCTGCGCAGGGGGAGGGTTGGGTGGGGGCTCACCCCAACCACTCGCCAACCGCGTTTGCGGCTCAATCCTGGAACGGATCGTTCATCAGGATCGTATCGTCGCGCTCCGGGCTGGTGGACAGCAGGGCCACCGGGGCCTGGATCAGCTCCTCGACATGACGGACGTACTTCACCGCCTGGGCCGGCAGCTCCGCCCAGGAGCGGGCGCCCTGGGTGCTGTCCTTCCAACCCTCGAAGGTCTCGTAGATCGGCTCGACGCGGGCCTGGGCGCCGGCGTTGGCCGGGAAGTAATCCAGCTCCTGCCCGTCCAGACGGTAGCCGACGCACACCTTGATCTCGTCGAAGCCGTCCAGCACGTCCAGCTTGGTCATGGCGATGCCGTCGATGCCGCCGGTCTTCACCGCTTGGCGCACCATCACGGCGTCGAACCAGCCGCAACGGCGCTTGCGGCCCGTCACCACGCCGAACTCCTTGCCACGCTGGCCGATCAGCTCGCCGACGTCGTCGAACAGCTCCGTCGGGAACGGGCCGGAACCGACGCGCGTCGTGTAGGCCTTGCAGATGCCCAGCACATAGCCGACGGCGCGCGGGCCCATGCCGCTGCCGGCGGCGGCGTTGCCGGCCACCGTGTTGGAGGAGGTGACGTACGGATAGGTGCCGTGGTCGATGTCGAGCATCTGGCCCTGGGCGCCTTCGAACAGGATGCGCTTGCCGGCGCGGCGCAGCTCGTCCAGCGTCTTCCAGACGACCGAGGCGTAGGGCAGCACCTGCGGGGTGATCTCGCGCAGCGGGTCCAGGATGTCGGCCGGGGTCATCTCCGGTGCGCCCAGGCCGCGGAGCAGCAGGTTGTGATGGGCCAGCAGGGCGTCCACCTTCTCCTTCAGCACCGCCTCGTCGCCGAGGTCGCACAGGCGGATGGCCCGGCGGGCCACCTTGTCCTCATAGGCCGGGCCGATGCCACGGCCGGTCGTGCCGATCTTGCCGGCGCCACGGGCCTCCTCGCGCGCCTTGTCGAGCGCACTGTGGACCGGGAGGATCAGCGGAACGTTCTCGGCGACCTGGAGCGTGGCGGGGGACACGTCCACGCCCTGGCTCTTAATCGCCGTCACTTCGCGGATGAAGGCCCAGGGGTCGAAGACGACGCCGTTGCCGATGATCGACAGCTTGTTGGAGCGAACCACGCCCGAAGGCAGCAGGCTCAGCTTGTACGTCACGCCGTTGATCACCAGCGTGTGGCCGGCGTTGTGACCGCCCTGGAAGCGCACCACCACGTCGGCCCGGCTGGACAGCCAGTCGACGATCTTGCCCTTGCCCTCGTCGCCCCACTGGGCGCCGACCACCGCCACGTTGGCCATGTGTGTCTCCGCAAAAAAAGAAGGCAGAAAGAAAACGTTGCCCATGCAAAGGCGCCCCCGCGGCGCGGGGGTCGCCTCTCGTGAAGTCTCAAGTCAGCGGCGTGACCGTGCCGCCGTCCAGCCGATGGCCGCAGTCCAGCCGCCGGGCCTCCGCCGCCGCGTCCGCCACGGGGGCCAGCCCCGCCACGGTGACCCAGCCCTCGGCGCGCAGCTTGCCCGCCGCGGCCCAGGAGGTGCCATGCGGCACATAAACGCGCTTGGCCGGCTCCGGCGCCGGAACGGCGCGCAGGAGCGTGTCCATGTAGAGGGTGAAGCCGGTCCCCGGCTCGCCCTCCTCCTCCACGCCCGGACGCACCCCGGCGCGGTAGCGGCCCCCCGCCCCCAGTTCGCCGCGCACGTCGCGCGCGAACAGGGTGAAGCTGAGGCCGGTCTGGTATTCGAAGCCGCGGTGCTCCACCAGATCGACGGTGATCGTCAGATCGGGGCGCGCGGCGCGCAGCAGGCGCAGGGCGTCGGTCAGGCGGCGCCGGTCCTTCTCCGCCGTTTCCGGCAGCGGCAGCGCTGACAGCACCTCCATGGCGCGCTCCGCCGGGCCGGAGGCGGCCATCAGCGCGTGCAGCAGCGAGGCCGCCGGTCCGCCGACCGCGGTCACAGCCGCCGCGTCCTTCTTGTCCAGCGCCTCGCGCAGGCGGGCGGTTTCCTCATCGCCGAGCCCGAGGCCGCGGCAGACCCGCGCCACCATGGTCGGCACGCAGAGGTCCACCGACAGGTGCCGCACCCCCACCCCTTCCAGGGCGTGGGCGGCCAGCAGGATCACCTCGGCGTCCGCCTCGGCCTCCAGCGGGCCGATCAGCTCGACGCCGACCTGGGTGATCTGCCGCTCCGGACGGAGCTGCGAGCCCTTCACGCGCAGCACCGGCCCGGCGTAGCACAGCCGCACCGGGCGGGCGCCGTTCTTCAGCCGGGTGGTGGCGATGCGCACGATCTGCGGGGTGATGTCCGCGCGCACGGCCATCATGCGCTGCGACAGCGGGTCCATCAGCCGGAAGGTCTGCTTCGCCATGGCGGCGCCGGAGCCGGACAGCAGATTGTCCTCAAACTCGACGAGCGGGGGCTCGACGCGCTCATAGCCGTGGGCGGTGAAGTCCGCCAGCAGGCGCGCCACCGCCGCCGCTTCGTGCGCCGCTTCGGGCGGCAGCACGTCGTGCAGGCCGGCGGGCAACAGGGCGGAGCTCAGGGAATCAGCGGGCATGGCCTGCGTCGTCTCGTCGAATGGGTGGCAAACCGTCGGCATGGCGAGAGCCCGCACGTCCGGTGGGCATGCGGTGCTCGGGCATACGGAGCGGGTCAATACCCCACCCCCCTTCCTCATGCAAACGGAAAAGCCCCGCGGCCCATGCCCGTCTCCCCTGCGCCGACGACAGGCGCCCGTCCGGCACGGTTCGAAACATGAATGCATTCCAATCGAATCTTTGTTGAGTTTGATGCGAAATCTCCGGCATCCTGTGTACGAACCGTGCCGGCAGCAGCGGGGCAATGGCACCATGGCACGCGCGTCCGCCAGCTACGAAGTGCAGATCTACGTCCAGGACCACTGGGTGCTGGAGGGACGCTTCGACACCGAGGCGGAGGCGCTGGTCTTCGGCCGCAAGGCGCTGTCCGGCGGCAAGGTCGAGGGCATGCGGGTGGTGCGCGACTGGCGGCGCCCGGACGGCCGCCATGTCGAGACGGAAGTCCATGTGGAGTTCCGTCAGGTCTCCCGCACGGTGGCCGCCTCCCCCATCGACGAGGCGCCGGCGCTCTGCCTCACGCTCGACCATTGCTACGGCGTGCAGAGCCGCATGGCGATGAACCGCGTGCTGCGCAATTACGTGGAGCGCGCGGTGGTCACCCCGACCGAGGTGCTGCACAACCACGCGGAGCTGGCCCGGCTTCTCAACACCGACAACCTCGTGCCCACCGCGGTCGGGCGGGTCGCCGCGCTCCAGGCGGAGAAGGCCGGGACGGACGGGCGCGGGCGGCGCGACGCGCTGAACCTGCTGATGCACGAACTGACCGACCGCGCGCGCTCCGCCGCCGCGCGCAAGGACCTGCCGGCCATCGCCGCCACCGGCTTCCGCCCCATGTTCGACCGGCTGGATTCGAGCCTGCCGGCGGCGGAGCGCGACTTCCTGGCCCGCGTCGTGCTGTCGCGCGAGCTGGTGCAGATGCGCAACTGGCTGGCCAAGCTGGACTTCCTGGGGGAACTGGCGCGGGAGGACGGGGGTGCGGCCGAGCGGCCGCTGGTCCTGCTCGACGGGGTGATCGCCGACGTTCTGGGCGCCCCCTCCGTCGCGCAGGAGCTTCTGGGCGTCCAGGGCAGCCTGGCGGAGGCGCTGTGCAACCTGATCGACCTGTCGCGGGGCCGCCTGTCCCCGGCCAAGCGGGCGGAGGGCGACCGCGCCGTCCAGCTGAACGAGCTTCTCGCCTTCCACGACCTGGACCAGACGCGGCTGGTCATCCTGGATCTGGTGCGCCGGCAGTTGAAGGGCACGCAGCCGCTCTACCGCTCCGACCCGTCGCTGGAGATGGACGCCTTTCAGGAAATCCTGAAGCGCACGCTCGGCCCCGACGGACCGGCCGGGGGCGGCCCGATGGCCGAGGCGCTGGTCCTGCGCTACCTGCGCTTCCTGGAGGGCGGCGGGGCGCCGGGCCGCAAGCAGGCCATCACGGAGGTGGCCGGCCGCATCCCCGACGCGCGGGACCGGGTGCGCTTCCTGCTGGCGCTGGCCGACTCCGACCTCGGGCATGGGCACGCCGGGGACATCGCCCGGCTGCTGCACGCGCTGACCGGCACCCCGGCGGGCTATGGCCGCTTCATCCACCCCCGCCTGCCGCCGCGCGACAATCTGGAAGCGCTGACCCTGCTCTATTGCCAAGCCACCGACTCGGCGCTGCCGGAGGAGACTCGGACCCGCCTGACCGGCGACCTCGACGCGCTTCTGGTGGCCTACATCACCGAGGACCGGGTGGTGGAGCGGCTGGACGACCCCGGCGATGCGCTGCGGCTGCGCGCGAACCGCCTTCTGCAGGTCTGCGCGCCGGGAATCCTGCGCAGCCGGCGGGCCCTGGAAATGGTCCGGCGCCGCGTGGTCGAGCATCTCCGCCAGCCGCAGTTCGACCGGAAATACGTCGAGGACCTGCCCGACGCGGCGGCGCAGCAGTGCGCCCTGCGGGAGTTCTACCGCATGTTGGGAGAAGCCGGATTCGTCTGACCCGCGGACGGGACACAACCCGATGCGGATGGACAGCACCGGCCCCTTTGGATAATCAGCGCATCACATCGATAAAGACGGGGCGCCGCCATCGGCCTCCGCGGCGACGAAGGGCACAGCCTTGGGCAATGGCGTGGGCAATGGAATTGCGCTGGGACCAGTCTTCCACATCATCGGCATTCTTCTGACCATCCTAGGGCTGGGCATGCTGCTGCCGGCGCTGGCCGACGCCGCCGTGGGCAACCGGGACTGGACGGCCTTCGTCGGCTCCAGCGCGGCGACGCTGGCGGTCAGCGGCGGCATGGTGCTGGCGACGTCGAGCAAGGAGCACGCGCGCTTCACCGTGAAGCAGCATTTCCTGCTGACCACGCTGTCCTGGTGCGTCCTGGCGACCTTCGGCGCCCTGCCCTTCATGATCTCCGCCGCCCGCCTGTCCTTCACCGACGCCTATTACGAGGCGATGTCGGGCCTCTCCACCACCGGCGGCACGGTCATCGTCGGGCTGGACGACGCCCCGCCGGGGGTCCTGCTGTGGCGGTCGCTGCTGAACTGGTTCGGCGGGGTCGGCATCATCGTCATGGCGATCGCGGTGCTGCCCATCCTGCGGGTCGGCGGCATGCAGTTGTTCCGCACCGAGTCCTCCGACAAGGGCGACAAGCCCTTCGCCACGGTGCAGGACACCGCCGGCGCCATCGCCATGATCTATCTGGCGCTGACCATCCTGTCGGCGGTGGCCTACCATCTGGCCGGCATGACGTGGTTCGACGCGATCAACCACGCCATGGCCTCCATCGCCACCGGCGGCTTCTCCACGAAGGACGCCTCGCTCGGCTGGTTCGATTCCCATGCGGTGCTGTGGGTGGCGACCTTTTCGATGATCTCCGGGGCCTTGCCCTTGACCTGGTACATCCGCCTGCTGCGCGGCCAGCGCAACGCGCCGGTCTTCGGCGACAGCCAAGTGAACGCGCTGCTGGCGATCCTTCTGGTGGCCGGCGTCGCCATGACCCTGTGGGCCTTCGCCGTGGTCGGCCTGCCCTTCCGGGACGCGCTCAGCCATTCGGCGGTGAACGTCACCTCGATCATCACCGGAACCGGCTTCGTCTCCACCGACTATTCGACCTGGGGCAGCTTCGCCGTCGTCGCCTTCTTCTTCTTCTACTTCATCGGCGGCTGCACCGGATCGACGTCGGGGTCGATCAAGATCTTCCGCTGGCAGGTGCTGGCTCTGTCGATGCTGAACCAGATGCAGCGGATGCTGAAGCCGAACCGCGTGCTCGTCCCGCTCTACCAGGGCAAGGTGCTGGACGAGGATGTGGTCGGCTCGGTCATCAACCTCGCCTTCGCCTTCATGGCCGCCTTTGGCATCCTTTCGCTCCTGGTCGCCGCGATGGGCGTGGACTTCCTGAGCGCGGCCAGCGCCGTCGCCTCCGCGCTCGCCAACGCCGGACCGGGGCTGGGGCCGGTGGTCGGCCCGTCCGGCACCATGGCCCCCCTGCCCGACGCCGCGAAATGGGTGCTGAGCTTCGCCATGCTGCTCGGCCGCCTGGAAGTCTTCACGGTGCTGGTGCTGATCCTGCCGAGCTTCTGGCGGGATTGAGCGGGCCATGAAAAAGGCCGCGCCTCCGTGGCGCGGCCTTCCTTTTCGGCCCTGTACGACTCAGCGCCCGAAGGTCTCCGCCTTGACCGTGGCGAAGGCCCAGTCGAGCCAGGGCAGGACCGCCTCCATATCCTCGTTCTCCACCGTGGCGCCGCCCCACAGGCGCAGACCGGGAGGGGCGTCGCGGTAGGAACCAGCGTCGAAGGCGGCCTCCTCCTTCTCCAGAAGCGCGGCGAGCTTCTTGGCAAAGTCCGCCTGGGCCTCCGGCGTCAGGGCGGTCACCTCGGGGTCGGTGAAGCGCAGGCAGATCGACGTGCAGGAGCGCGTCGCCGGATCGTCCCCCAGGAAGCCGGCCCAGGTCGAGGCCGCCACCCACTCCGAGACGATGCGCAGGTTCTGCTCCGACCGGCGGATGAGCTGGGTCAGGCCGCCGACCGACAGCGACCAGCGCAGCCCGTCGATGGCGTCCTCCACGCAGAGCATGGACGGCGTGTTGATGGTGTCGCCGACGAAGATGCCTTCGATCAGCTTCCCGCCACTGGTCAAGCGGAAAATCTTCGGCAGCGGGCGGTCGGGCTGGAAGCTTTCCAGCCGCGCCACGGCGCGCGGGCTGAGCACCAGCATGCCGTGCGCGGCCTCGCCGCCCAGCACCTTCTGCCAGGACCAGGTGGCGACGTCGATCTTGCTCCAGGGAATGTCCATGGCGAAGGCGGCGGAGGTCGCGTCGCAGATCGACAGTCCCTCGCGGTCCGCCGGGATCCAGTCGCCGTCCGGCACCCGCACGCCCGATGTCGTGCCGTTCCAGGTGAAGACCACGTCGCGGCTGAAATCGGCCTGCGACAGGTCCGGCAGTTCGCCGTAGGGGGCCTGGATGGTCCGCACGTCGGACAGGCGGAGCTGCTTGGTGACGTCGGTCACCCACTCCTTGCCGAAGCTCTCCCAGGCCATCATGTCGACGCCGCGCTCACCCAGCAGGTTCCACAGCGCCATCTCCACCGCCCCGGTGTCGGAGGCCGGAACGATGCCGATGCGGTAGTCGCCGGGGATCGCCAGGACGGCGCGGGTCAGGTCGATGACCTCCTTCAGCTTCGCCTTGCCCGGCTTCGAGCGATGGGAGCGGCCGAGCAGCGCGCCGTCCAGGGCGTCCAGCGACCAGCCGGGCCGCTTGGCGCAGGGGCCGGAGGAAAACAGCGGGTTCGACGGCCGGCGGGCGGGCTTCATGGACACTCTACTCCCCGGAACATGGGATTGCGGTATGGCCGGGGACGATAGGAGGTGCGCGGAGGCCCGTCAATCAGCCGCTCACGCGCAGCAGCGTCGCCTGGATGTGCCGCGTGCCCGCCGCGTCGCAGATGTAGTAGCAGACCGCCACCCGTCCATCCGCCAGCACGGTCGCCCAGGGATAGCCGACGTCGGGCGACGGCGCGTCGTCGCGGATGACGACCTCCGGTGCGCTCTCCAGCGTCTCTCGCCGGCTGTCCCAGACCCGGGCGCGCACGCCGCAGGGCTGGTGACGGTAGCCGTAGACGACGAGCAGCCGCCCGTCCGGCAGCGGGCAAGCGTCGTAGGGATGCCCGATGACCGCGCTCTCGACCCAGGGCGCCCAGCTTTCCCCCAGATCGTAGGAGACCGAGGTGGCGAGGCGGTCGCCCAGCCCGGTGGTGCGGTGGAAGGCGACCAGTTGCCCGTCCGCGGTCAGGTGCAGGGCGGTCTCGCAGAAGCCGGCCCGTCCCGCCGGGTCGCGCGCGATGGTGCTGCGCAAGGTCCAGCTTTCACCGCGGTCACGGGAGGCGAACAGGTAGCTGGTGTACGGGCCGCCGGTGTAGGTCGCCATCAGCAGCGTGCCGTCCGGCGCCTCCACCGCACGTCCGCGCACGGCACCGCCCAGCATCGGGCGCAGGCCGGGCAGGATCGGCCCCTGGTCCGGCAGTTCCGGCAGGTAGCGGTGGGCCGACCAGTGCCGCCCGCCGTCGTCGCTGACGCGGGTGCTGCCGCCCCAGAACAGGAAGAAGGTGCCCGACGTCCCGGCGTTGCCCAGCAGATGGACGCCCTTCTCGCGCAGCCGCAGCCCGTGGCGCGCCGACATCGGGTACCAGCCGAAGCTGCCCAGGACGATCCGCCCGGAGCGCAGGACCAGCAGGCTGGGGTCCTGGTCGCCCGCTTCCGGGTCGGTGGGCAGTGGCTGCGGCGCACCCTCCGGCTCGAAATCCGGGGTGAAGCGCTGGATCACGAGGTGGGAGCGCGAGTCCACATGATCGACGCTGGTGAAGTCGCCGCCGCCCTCCGCCGGCTCCCCATGAAGCCAGCGGTGATCGCGGGCACGCCGGAAGGCCACCAGCACCCGCCCGTCGGCCAGTGTCGCCGCCGAGGGGAAGGACGCGTAGAAGCGGCGGTCGCTGTAGACGATACGATGGGAAAGACTGTCGAGCATGCCCCTGAAATCCACCTTGCGCCCGCGGCATTGGGGGCGCCCAGCCAATGTCCGGTTGCTGGAATGAAGGATTCCTTTACGGTGCGCGTGATCCCCTGATAGTCACGCTCCATTCCACGGCCCTTTCCGGCGAAGGTCATGACCGAAGCGACCACCACCGCGAATATCCCCTATGGCCGCCACCGCGACCGCAACGACCTGTCGCAGGTGCTGCCGCTGACCACCCCCTTCTCGCTGCTGATCGACCCGTCGAACGGTTGCAATTTCCGCTGCGTCTTCTGCGCCACCGGCAACCCCGACCTGTTGAAGGAGATCGGCCGGCCGCGCGGCGCCATGAAGTTCGACCTGTTCCGCAAGATCGCCGACGATATCGCCGAATTCGATGCGCCGATCAAATCCGTCCACCTCTACAAGGACGGCGAGCCGCTGGTGAACACGCGGATCGAACACATGGTCCATCTTCTGAAATCGCGCGGCCTGGCCCGCCATGTCGAGATGACCAGCAACGGCTCCCTGCTGACGCCGGAGCGGGCGGATGCGCTGCTGGCCGCCGGGCTGGACGCCATGCGCGTCTCCGTCTACGGCGCCAGCGACGCCATGTACAAGCGCATCACCCGGCGCTTCGACCGCTTCCAGACCGTCGTGGACAATGTAGCCTATCTTTACCGCCGCAAGACGGAGCTGGGCCGCGATTTCCACCTGCACTGCAAGATCATCAACGTGGAGCTGACGGAGGAGGAGCGGCAGAGCTTCATCGACACCTTCACGCCGATCGCCGACAGCCTGTTCGTCCACCCCCTGCACGGCGAGGCACTGGCCGAGGAGAGCGCCTTCGCCGTCGCCCCGGACACCGCCCGCAAGGTCTGCTCGGAACCCTTCCTGAAGCTGGCCATCAACTTCAACGGCGAGGTGTCGGTCTGCTGCGCCGACTGGCGCATGGGGACCATCGTCGGCAACGTCGCCGAGGAGTCGCTGCGCAACATCTGGAACGGCGAGCGGCTGCGCGATTTCCGGCTGAAGCATCTGGAAGGCCGCCGCGACGAGATCGAGGCCTGCCGCGGCTGCTCCTACGTCCAGACCCTGCCCGCCGACAACAACCTGGACGGCTTCGCCGCGGACCTCATCGCCAAGTACCGGGTTTAAGCGCCCACAATGCCGGCGTTTACGGCCAGCGCTTCGCACGCAGCGGCACCGCACCGGACCCCTCCCCCGTTACCGTCCCGGAACCCTGCGGGTCCGGTTCCCGAGCCCCCGCTTCGAGCGGCTCCACCTCCAGCGGCCGGTCGGACAGCAGGTCCTTGATCGGCACGCCGAGGGTCTCCTCCTGGTCGCGCTCCGCCTGCTCCAGCAGCTGGGCCGTGCGATCCTGCCAGGGCAGTTCCAGCCCGCCCAGCCCACGGACGGAGCCGCGCAGGCCGATGCCCAGCGCCTTCATCAGGTCGAACAGCGTGGCCTCGCTGAGGTCGCGGGTGACCACCCAGGCGTTGTGCGTGGTGTGGGCCACCCAGTGGGCATCGCGAAGCTGCTCCAGGATGCCGTCGATCAGCACCGTCCCGACCGGCACGCGCCCGACCAGCGTCCGCCGCCGCAAGCCCACGCCGAGCCGCGTTCCTTCCAGAAGCTCGTGCAGGACGGCCAGCGCCAGCCCCAGCCGCTGCGCGGGCAGCAGCCCTTCCGGCCCGCCGCGGGTGATCTTGCCGGCCCGCCATTCGGGCAGCGAGGCGGTGATGACCGCGCCGAACAGCACCGTGGACCACGCGATGTAGAGCCAGAACAGGAAGATCGGCACGGTCGCCAGCGCGCCGTAGATGGTCTGGTAGGCGGGGAACTCCTTCATGTACATGGCGAAGCCCGCCTTGGACGTCTCCAGCAGCAACGAGGCGACCGCCCCGCCGCAGGCGGCGTCCATCCACCCGACGTCCCGGTTGGGGATGATGACGTAGAGCAGCGTGCAGCCGACCAGCTGCAGCATGAAGGGCAGGATCGCCCCGATCCCCACCAGCGGGTCGGCGAAGCCCTCCAGATGGGCGAACTGGAGCACCGCCCACAGGGTGCTGGACAGCGACAGGCTGGCGCCGGCGAACAGCGGGCTCAGCGACACCACTGCCCAGAAGGACAGGATGCGGGTGACGTAGGAGCGCGGTTCCCGCACCCTCCAGACGGTGGCGAAGGACCCCTCGATGGTCCAGATCAGCAGGACGGCGGACATCGCCAGCCCGACGATGCCGAACACCGGCATCTGCCCGGCGTTGGCCATGAAGGCCGCCAGATATTGCAGGATGGCGTCGCTGTTCTCCGGCACGAGGTTCTTGAACAGCAACGTCTGGATGCGCGATTGCAGCGCGTTGAAGGCGGGAAAGGCCGAAAAGATCGCGAATCCGATGGTCATCAGCGGCACCAGCGCCAGCAGCGAGGTGTAAGTCAGCGAGGCCGCCGTCTGGAAGCAGTTGTCGTTGTAGAAGCGCATGGAGGAATAGGCGATGAAGCCGCCGATTTCCCGAACGCGCACAAAGGGGTTCCACGCCCCTTTCGAAGTGCCTTCGGTTTCAGCCACAGGACGCCTCCCGCCTTGGTTTGACCGGGCCGGTCTTTCGTGTAGGATGCGGCCCACTTTTCAAAGCATACTCTGGATGCACGAGGTACGGATGTCCAACCCGAAGCCGCTCATGGACGGCAAGCGTGGCCTGATCATGGGCGTGGCGAACGATCGGTCGATCGCCTGGGGAATTGCCTCCACGCTGGCGCAGCACGGCGCCGAGCTGGCCTTCACCTATCAGGGCGACGCGCTGCTGAAGCGCGTGAAGCCGCTGGCCGAGCAGGTGAACGCCCCGCTGCTGCTGCCCTGCGACGTCACCGACGAGGCCAGCGTCGACGCGACCTTCGCCGCCATCGAGAAGGAATGGGGCAAGCTGGACTTCCTGGTTCATGCGATCGCTTTTTCCGACAAGAACGAGCTGGACGGCCTCTATCTCGACACGACGCGGGCCAACTTCCTGCGCACGATGGACATCTCCTGCTACTCCTTCACCGCGGTGGCGCAGCGCGCCGTTCCGCTGATGAAGGACGGCGGCAGCCTGCTCACCCTCTCCTATTACGGCGCCGAGCGCGTGATGCCCCACTACAATGTGATGGGCGTCGCCAAGGCCGCGCTGGAGGCGAGCGTGCGTTACCTGGCCGTCGATTTGGGCGGTCGGGACATCCGCGTCAATGCCATCTCCGCCGGCCCGATCAAGACGCTGGCCGCCAGCGGCATCGGCGACTTCCGCTACATTCTGAAGTGGAACGAGCTGAACGCCCCGCTGAAGCGCAACGTCACCATCGGCGAGGTCGGCGGCGCCGGCCTGTTCCTGTTGAGCGACCTCGGCACCGGCGTGACCGGTGAGGTGATGCACGTCGACTCCGGCTACCACACGGTCGGCATGGTCGCGGTGGATGCGGCGGCCGAGGTGTCGCAGCTCCTGGGATCGCTGGGCGGCGCGGCCAAGCCCGCCTGATCCCGAGCCTCGGGCGACGGCGGGCGCGTCCGGTTCGTTCCGGAACGCCCGCCGGAAACGCCCTTACCTGGTTTGAGGTATTTTTTACCGATCGTCGTATTACCTACTTTTGCGCACCGCAGCAGACCGCTATTCTTCACGCTTACGGAAGGTTGCGGAAGGTGACAGTCGGATGCGTGCACGGCGGCAATCGGATTCGGTGTCCCCGATTCTGGAGCAGATTCTCTACGGCGGCTCCAGCGTCTCGATGAATTTGATCACCATCACCCGCGAGATCCCCGAAGAAAACCGCCTGTTCCGTGCCCGTGGGTTGAACAAGGCCATTCTTTTCAAGTATCCGAATTTCGACGAAGACGCCGACGACTACGCCAACCCCATCGCCGACGAGGATGAGGATGGCGACGCCGCATCGCGCCCGGTCGAAACCGGCATCTACATTCCGCACAGCGTCGAACACACCGAAGCGGGCGGCCTCGCCATCTATCTGCGCGCCCGCAACAGCAACCTCCTGCTGGCGGAACAGTTCGGCATCGGCGAGGCCAACAGCGAGGCCGCGGCCGCGGACCTGCGCACTCTCACCCTGATCGACAGCGTGCCCTCGCTGGACGCCTTCCTGCTGAAGGCCTGTTTCGAAGGCGAGAAGGTCCCGGTGGACAAGCGTCACTGGGCGATCAGCGACGCCGAGGACCAGCAGCTCCGCCGCCTGATCCGGGCGCGCATCGAACCGATCGTGCGCAAGGCCATCGACGGCGGCGGCAGCGGCGCCCAGAGCATCGAGCGTTTTCTGGAGGCGATCTGGAATCCCGAGCTTGAGGAGGCCGGTCTGTTCGTCTCGGCCTTCGGCATCGACCGCAGCGAAGCGGACCAGATCTTCAGCGCCTGGAAGGGCACGACCTTCTACGAGTACCAGCTCCGCCGCATCGCGCCGCGGGCGCGGATCATCCTGAACTGGCTGAAGTCGCGGGAATGCATCCCGGTCGATATCCGCATGCACAAGCCCTATGAGACCCAGCTGCTGATGCACATCGAAAAGGTGGGCAAGCTGCTGGAAACCACGCTGATGGACATCCGGCAGATCCTCGCCGATTACGAGGCGAGCTTCTCCGCCTTCATGGCCGGCCAGCCCGAGCCCTTCCGCGACTATCTGCGCAAGATCCGCTCCCACTACTGGCTGCTCGGCTACTGCGTCTCGGCGCTGACCAGCGTCGCTCATCTGGACGCCCGCTGCATGAAGAACAACCCGCAACGCAAGCTCTACTTCGAAACCACGCACAAGCTGCTGCGCCAGTTCGAGGTCGCGCTCGACCGCCGGCGCGAGCAGAAGGGAGCGTTCTAAGTCCCCTCGCGCTTGACGCGCCGGCCGAAACGCCGCAAGAAACGCGCTCGACCGCAAAACTTGCGGTAACATCGTGTCGCATCGGGAGTCCTCGCCATGGCCGGCAACAGCTTCGGAACGCTTTTCCGCTTCACCACCTGGGGCGAGAGCCATGGGCCGGCGATCGGCGTGGTGGTGGACGGCTGCCCGTCGCTGCTCTCCCTGACCGAGGCGGACATCCAGCCCTGGCTCGACAAGCGCCGGCCCGGCCAGTCGCGCTACACCACGCAGCGGCAGGAGCCCGATCAGGTCAAGATCCTGTCCGGCGTGTTCGAAGGGCAGACCACCGGCACGCCGGTCTCGCTGATGATCGAGAACACCGACCAGCGGTCCAAGGACTACAGCGAGATCGCGTCCAAGTTCCGGCCCGGCCACGCCGACTACACCTACTGGAAGAAATACGGCATCCGCGATTACCGCGGCGGCGGGCGCTCCTCGGCGCGTGAGACGGCCTGCCGCGTGGCGGCTGGTGCGGTGGCGCGCAAGGTGCTGGGCGACGGCGTGACCGTCCGCGGCGCGCTGGTGCAGATCGGCCCGCACAAGGTGGACCGCAGCCGCTGGGACTGGACGGAGGTGGACAACAACCCCTTCTTCTGCCCCGACCCGCAGGCTGCCGCCGAATGGGCCGACTATCTCGACGGCATCCGCAAGAGCGGCTCGTCCATCGGCGCGGTGGTGGAGGTCGTGGCCTCCGGCCTGCCCGCCGGACTCGGCGACCCGCTCTACGACAAGCTGGACGGCGATCTCGCCCGCGCCATGATGACCATCAACGCCGTCAAGGGCGTGGAGATCGGCAACGGCTTCGAGGCCGCCACCCTGACCGGCGAGCAGAACGCCGACGAGATGCGCGCCGGCCCCGACGGCGAGCCGGAGTTCCGATCCAACCTGGCCGGCGGCATCCTCGGCGGCATTTCGACAGGGCAGGACGTGGTGGTGCGCTTCGCCGTGAAGCCGACCAGCTCCATCCTCACCCCGCGCCAGACGGTCGATCTGCAGGGCAAGGACACCGACATCCTGACCAAGGGCCGCCACGACCCCTGCGTCGGCATCCGCGCCGTCCCGGTCGGCGAGGCGATGATGGCCTGCGTGCTGGCCGACCATATGCTGCGCCACCGCGCCTACGCTCGGGGCTGAGCCCGATGCGGGGACGCAGGACGGCGGCGTGGCGGGGCGGCGTGATCGCGGGGTTTCTGCTGGTCACCGCCCTTCCCGCCGCCCCAATCCAGGCCCAACCCCAGCCTCCGGCCTACCGCGAGCATGCGGAGACCTTCAAGGACTGGCGCCTCTACTGCCAGGTCTGGAGCGAGCCGCGCCGCGTCGAGTGCGAACTGCTCTCCCGCCCCGGCAGCGACCGGCGGTCGCGCCTCGTCTGGCTGCGCTCCAGCGAGCGCTGGCTGGAAGGGCTGCGCTTCCGGCTGGACGAGCAAACGATGGACCTGTCGAAGATCGTCCGCGTCTGGGTGGACCGGGCGCTGTTCCGCCCCGAATACCCGTGCGAGCGCTTCGAATGGGAGACCAACACCTGCGCGGTGCTTGATCCGGAGACCAACGCCAAACTGGTGGAACGGCTGACGCCGGCCAAGGAGGTCTCCGCCGTCGGCTCCGCCCCGGCGGGCGGCAAGGCGGAGGTGCGCTTCTCCCTGACCGGCTTCAAGCCGGCGTTGGAGCGCATGGAGGAGATCCGCCGCGAGGCCGGCATCCGCTGGAAATAGCGGCGGCGCTCAGGCCGGGTCGCCCTCGCCGTCCGGCTTGGCGTATTTCTTCTTGGCGAGGTCCAGCGAGGCCAGAAGCTGCTGGCCGGTCGCCCCGCCGTCGCCGTTGATCCGCCCGGCCATCACCGCCTTGATGGCGTCCACATGGGCCTTCAGCAGCAGGCGCTCGTTGCCGGTGACGGCGGGGAAGCCGCCCTGCGTCGCCTCGTAGAGCGACTTGGCGATGCGGGTGATCAGCGGATAGCCGAAAATGCCACCCTGCCCGCGCATCTCGTGGGCGGAGCGGTTGATCTGCACCATCAGCGCCGGGACCGCGGCGGCGTCCGCGCCCAGCCGGTCGACGCGGCGGGCCAGCTCGTCCACCTCTCCGGCGATCCAGGTGGTGTAATCGCCTGCCCGGTTCTGGATCTCCGCCTCCGCCGCCGCCAGCACCTCCTCGGGAAGCGTCGGCACGGGGTCCTTCGGCGCGAAGCCCATCTTGGCGCCCAGCCGGTTGGGCAGGTCGAAATGGACGACCGGAAAGCGGTCGATGCCCACCGCCTTGGAGGCGCTGTGCACCACCAGGATTTCCCTGGGGCTGGTCATCCGGCAATCCATCGCCACCGGCCGCTGCGTCCGCCGCCGGTCCGGTCCGAAATAGCCCTTGGCAAGCACGAAGCGCCGCGGCCGGGCGATGGCTGCCAGGAGGCGGCTGGCGATGATGGCCGCCGAAAAGGGCTTGGCGATGAAGTCGGTGGCGCCCAGGTCGCGCGCCTGCTCCACGTAATGGCGGTCGGCGGCGCCGGACAGCATCAGCACGGGCAGGAAGCGGTCCGGCGATTTCGGGCTGCAGCGCAGCCAGCGCAACAGCATCAGCCCGTCGACCTCCGGCATCACCAGATCGGTGATAATCACGTCCACCGGCGCCGTGCCGGGCGGCAGGGCGGCCCGCCGCTCCTCCAGGAAGCGGATGGCTTCCGCCCCGCCGGCCTCGGCATGCACCGCGCCGACCCCGATGGTGCGCAGGGTCGTGGTCAGCACGTTGCGGATGAAGGCGCTGTCCTCGACCACCAGAACCGAGAGGAGGCCGAGCTTGGGCGCGCCTTTGCCACCCGGATCGTTCATCGACGGAACCACTGCGTTGCAAGGGGATGCAGTCTTCGCACGGGCAACGGCCGCTTGGCGAGACACAACTTAGGAAAGGCTGGGTTGCAACTCCCCGGCGAAGCGTCCTGTCGCCCTGACCGGAGGTGGGGCTTTGCGAAGCGCCGCCGCCCGGCTACCCTGTCGGCCAAAACAGCATTGACCGCAACGAACCGAAAACGCCGGAGGAGACCACAGCGATGCCGCAGCCCGATCACGTCATGGCCCTGCCTGTTCCCGAGACGCCCGACCTCGATCCGGACATGGCCGCGCTCTTCGCCAAGTGCGAGGAGAAGCTGGGCTTCGTCCCCAACGTGCTGCGCGCCTACAGCCTGCGCCCGAAGAAGCTGCGCACCTTCGCCCAGCTCTACAACGAGCTGATGGTCGGCGAGAGCGGCCTGTCCAAGCTGGAGCGCGAGATGATCGCGGTGGTCGTGTCCTCGGCCAACCATTGCTATTACTGCCTCGTCGCCCACGGGCAGGCGGTGCGCAAGCTGTCCGGCGATCCGGAACTGGGTGAGATGCTCGCCTTCAACTACCGCGCCGCCAAGCTGGAGCCGCGCCAGCGCGCCATGCTCGATTTCGCATGGAAGCTGACCAAGGAGCCCTGGACCATGGGCGAGCCGGACCGACAGGCGCTGCGCGACGCCGGCTTCGGCGAGGAGGAGATCTTCGACGTCGCCGACACCGCCGCCTTCTACAACATGTCGAACCGCGTCGCCTCGGCGGTGGACATGATGCCCAACCGCGACTACCACAAGCAGGACCGCTAAACGCCCGACCGCCAAACGCTGGGCCGCTGACGCCGCGCAACCACCGGAGCCGCCGGATGCTGAGGTTCTTTGTCCGCCTGTTCGCCCTCATCGGCTTCCTCGTGGTGGCCGCCGTGGTCACCGGGGTCGTCCTGGCGGTCCGGCATGAGCCCTCCCTGCCCGACACCGTCGTGCTGGAGCTGGACCTCCGCGACCCGCTGGCGGAAGGGAGCGTGGACCGGCTGGGCAGCTTCCTCGGCCACGAGACGACCTTCCAGGAGGTGCTCGACGCGCTGGAGCGGGGGCGCACCGACCCGAGGGTGAAGGGCGTGCTCGCCCGCTTCGGCGGCGACGGCGCCAGCTTCGCCCAGGTGCAGGAGTTGCGGGCGGCGGTGGAGCGGTTCCGCGCGTCGGGCCGCTTCGCCATCGCCTTCGCCGAATCCTACGGCGACACCGGGGCGGGCAACCGCTCCTACCTGCTGGCCAGCGCCTTCGACGAGGTGTGGATGCAACCGCTGGGGCTGCTCGGCCTGACCGGCCTGTCCGCCCAGATTCCCTTCACCCGCGGCGCTCTGGACAAGCTGGACATCCAGCCGCAGGTCTTCCAGCGCGAGGAGTACAAGAGCCTCGCCGACAGCGTCATGCGGACGGACTTCACGCCCGCCCACCGCGAGATGATGGAGTCGCTGCTCGGCGACCTGACCAACCAGATCGTCGACGGGGTGGCGGTGAGCCGCCGCCTTCCCCCCGCCGCCGTGAAGGCGGCGATGGACCGCGCCCCCCTGATCGACCGCGAGGCGGTGGACGCCAAGCTGGTCGACCGGCTGGGATACGCCGACGAGGCGCGGGAGGAGGCGCTGCGCCGCGCCGGGGCGGCGCCCGGTGCCGACACCATGGAGGCGGCGGACTATCTGGGCATCGCCGGCCCGCCCAACCGCAGCGGCCCGACCATCGCGCTGATCCACGCCACCGGCACCATCACCGGCGGCGACAGCGGCAAGCCCGGCCTGGGCGAGGTCACCGCCGGGTCGGAGACGATCGTATCGGCCATCGAGGACGCGGTGGACGATCCCGACGTCAAGGCCATTCTGTTCCGCATCGACAGCGGCGGCGGCAGCGTGACGGCGTCCGAGACGATCCGCCGCGCGCTGGTCAAGGCCCGCCAGTCGGGCAAGCCGGTGATCGCCACCATGGGCGGCACGGCGGCGTCCGGCGGCTACTGGATCGCGTTGGCCGCCGACCGCATCGTCGCCTCCCCCGCCACCGTGACCGGCTCCATCGGCGTGGTCGCTGGAAAGATGTCGGTCGCCGGCCTATCGGAACGGCTGGGCGTGCATTGGGGCGTCCTCGACACCGCGCCCAACGCCGGGCTGTGGTCGCCCTTCCGCCCCTTTGGCCCCGCCGGGGAGGAGCGGCTGAACGCCATCATCGACAGCAGCTATTCCACCTTCCTGTCCCGCGTCGCGGAGGCCCGGCACCTCACCCCCGAACAGGCGCGGGACGCCGCCAAGGGCCGCGTGTGGACCGGCGCCCAGGCCAAAAATCTCGGGCTGATCGACGAGTTGGGCGGGGTCGCCACCGCGCTGACGCTCGCCAAGCAGGCGGCGAAGCTGGCGCCGGACGATCCCGTCACCGTGACCGGCTATCCGCGCCCGAAGCCGCTGATCCGGGAGATCCTCGACCTCGCCTCGGGCAAGGGCGATCTGGTGGAAGCCGTGGCGGTGCTGGCCGGATTGCGTCCGGCGCTGGCCGAACTGGCCCCGCTGGTGAACGCGGCGCGCAGCGGTGCAGTGGAGGCTCGCATGCCGCCGCTGGGTCTCGGACAGTAGAGCTTTCGGGCAAAATTCAGGCCGGCGGGACAACCGCCGGCCTGCAGAAGAGTGGCTGCGTCGCGTTGTGACGGCTGCGCCTCGTCAAAAGTGCGTCATCAATGGCGCGTCGCAAACCCCGCCGAACAGAGCATCATCAGCGAACCGGCGCTGGTTCGGTTCTCACTCTCCAAGTAACTCTGAAATCCTGGCGAGCAGACCAACCGCGCGATTTCGTCTTTGGAAAAGACCGGCAGGAAGGGATTGTTCGACAGCTCCTCGTAAGCAGCCCTGGCCACTACTCTCAGGTTAAGCGGAATCGCCGCGATATATCGGTCGAGAGCACATTCGTCCTCGCGCTCCATCTGGCGCACTCCTTTCCTACGTTTCTCATGATTAGTGGCTACGGATTAAAGATTGCGCAAAGCGCCAATCGCGTAAAGCGACATAAGCGAACGAGGCAACAGATCCTGCACAGTGTTGTGCCCGTATCACATCATACCTTCTGGGTAAGCTGTGCGCTGGTGGCAAATCCCATCGATTTTTATCTTTCAACCCCATCATGAAGCGCGGCGATGGGAAAAAGGAACGAGACGCCAGGACTCAATGAATTCACGCAATCGCTCTCAGGGCATTGAAAGGAAATGAATATGGAAAATCACTGCAGATTCGAAAGTCTCGATTCAGCGACCCACCGAAGCTGAAATTGAAGATTATTAAACACATCGCCTCAAATCCATTGGTCATATGCGTAACGTCAAGGACAGAACACACCCCGCCCCACGCCTGATCTTTTGAATGCCGGCGCGATGCAGCTCCCCAAGGGACAGATTGTCCGGATTGACTGGCATGGACGCTTCCTATATAGCCGCTGAACCCTTCGCCGTTTCAAAACCGCCGGTGCGCACGGAAAAGGAAAGGCACCGCGCGAGGGAAGGGTTTGAATGTCACGGTCAGACGGCAAATAATTCAGTAGGCCGTCCTTTACTCCCGCAGACCCGAAGTGCTCCGTGGAACCAGAAGACAACGATCACACCATCACCGACGCCCCCACGCCATCCGATGAGGGCGAGGACACGGTCTCCGTCTATGGTCCCTACCCGGAAAGCCGGGATCGGGTCTGCTGCATCGTCGGCATCGGTGCCTCCGCCGGCGGGTTGGAAGCGCTTCAGCGCTTCTTCGACAATGTGCCGGGGGAAAGCGACCTCGCCTATGTGGTGGTCCAGCATCTCTCGCCGGTCCACAAGAGCCTGATGGTCGATCTGCTGGCCAAGCACACCGCCATGTCGGTGGTGCAGGCCGCCGACGGCATGGCGGTGGAGCGCAACACCGTCTATCTGCTGCCCCCCGCCAAGCATCTGTCCATCGAGGACGGGCGGCTGATCCTGACCGCCAAGGACACGACCGGGGGCATGAGCCTGCCCATCGACATCTTCTTCACCGCTCTCGCCATGGACCAGGGGCCGCGGGCGCTGGGGGTGGTGCTGTCCGGCACCGGATCGGACGGCACCCGCGGCCTGCTGGCGATCAAGTCGGCGGGCGGCTTCGCCGCGGCGCAGGACCCCGAATCGGCACAGTTCGACGGCATGCCGCGCAGCGCGATCGCCACCGGGCAGGTGGACGCCGTGCAGACGCCGGACAAACTGCCGGGCTGCCTGATCGAACACGCCGGCGGGGTGCTGTCGCGAACCCTGCCCGCCCCGCCCCGCCCGCAGGACCGCGACAACGATCCGCTGGCGCAGATCGTGGCGGCCATCCGCTCGGTCACCGGGGTGGATTTCTCGCATTACAAGCTGGCGACCCTGCTGCGCCGGATCGAACGGCGGATGCACACCGCCGGCCTCGACTCGATGAGCGACTACGCCGCCCTGCTCCGCCGCAACAGCGCCGAAACGGTCAGCCTCTACAAGGAGATGCTGATCGGCGTCACCCGATTCTTCCGCGACGAGGGCGCCTTCGCCTCCCTTGCCGACCGGGTGATCCCCACCCTGCTGGCCAAGCGCAGCCCCACCGACATGGTGCGCGTCTGGGTCTGCGGCTGCGCCACCGGCGAAGAGGCCTATTCCATCGCCATCCTCTTCGCCGAGGCGCAGGAGCGGATGGGACGGTCCTTCGACGTCAAGATCTTCGCCACCGACATCGACCAGGACAGCATCGAGATCGCCAGCCTGGGCGAATACCCGCGCTCCATCGCGGAGGACGTGTCGCACGAACGGCTGAGCCGCTACTTCACCGCCCGCGGCGACCATTATCTGGTGTCGCGCGACATCCGCCGCATGGTGGTCTTCGCCGCCCACAACATCATGCGCGATCCGCCCTTCACCAAGATCGATCTGGTGAGCTGCCGGAACCTGCTGATCTACATGGACTCGCCGCTTCAGCGGAAGGTGCTCAGCCTGTTCCAGTACGCGCTGCGGCAGAGCGGCTTCCTGTTCCTCGGCACCAGCGAGACGCTGGGCGACCTGTCGGCCGAGTTCCACGTCCTGGACAGCCGGAACAAGCTGTTCCAAAGCCTGCGCACCGGGTCCCACCGGCTGTCGCGGCTGCTCGTTCCCACCGTCGCCGCCCCGGTGCACCGCCACGGCGACGAGACCTTGTCGCAGGCGCAGGAGGAAGGGGCCGCCATCGACGAGGCGATCTCGACCCTGATGCGGGCCTATGTGCCGCCCAGCCTGCTGGTCAATGAGCAGATGAACATCATGCATGTGTTTGGCGAGGCGTCGTCCATCCTGAAGGTGCCGCCGGGCGAGGCCACGCTGAACGCGCTGAAGCTGCTGCCCTCCTCGGTCTCCATGGTGGTGGGGACCGCGCTGACGCGGGCCTTCCGCTCCGGCGAGGAGTTCGCCCTGTCCAACATCCCGGTGAAGGACCGCGAGGGGCTGCCCGCCGTCAGCCTGCGCGTGAAGCCCTTCGTCGCGCGCAAGACCGGCCGGCGCTTCGCGCTGATCGTGCTCGACCCCAGCGCCCCGGCGCTGGCCCTGCCGGACAGCGACTTCGACTTCGACACCGACACCGCGGAACGCATCCGCGGGCTGGAGCAGGAGCTGGTGTCGCGCGGCGAGAACCTCCAGGCCACCATTGAGGAGTTGGAGACCGCCAACGAGGAACTGCAGGCGACCAACGAGGAGCTTCTCGCCTCCAACGAGGAATTGCAGAGCACCAACGAGGAGCTGCAATCCGTCAACGAGGAGCTGTATTCCGTCAACGCCGAGTACCAGGCGAAGGTGGAGGAGCTGACGGAGGTCACCAACGACCTGGACAACCTGCTGCGCTCGACCGAGATCGGCACGGTCTTCCTGGACAGCGGCATGGTGATCCGGCGCTTCACCCCGGCGGCGGCGCGCTTCATCAACATCATCCCGCGCGACGTCGGGCGGTCGATCTCGCACCTGTCCACCAACATCGACTACCCGGATTTCCTCAAGGACATCGAGCGGGTCTTCCACGACCACACCCCGGTTGAGCGTCACGTCCCGGTGCGCGGCGACCGCTGGCTTCAGACGCGGATCCTCCCCTATCTGACCGAGAAGAACCAAGTGGCCGGGGTGGTCGTCACCTTCGTGGACGTCACCGCCGCCAAGGCGGCGGAGCACCGGCTCCAGACGGTGCTGGACAGCCTGCCGGAGCATGTGGCGGTGATCGATTCCGACGGCGCCATCACCATGGTCAACCACGCCTGGCGCACGTTCGGCGAGAAGAACGGCGCCCAGGCGCTGGAACGTTGTGGTCCGGGGACCAATTATCTTGATGTCTGCAACGCCGAGGAAGGAACCGAAGGCGAGGACATCGCCCGTGCCGTGAACGACGGGCTGCGCCGGATCCTGTCCGGCGACATCGAGCAGTTCACCATCGAATACCCTTGTCATTCGGACAAGGAGGAGCGCTGGTTCATGATGCACGCCTGCCGTCTGGCCGGATTGTCAGGGGGAGCGGTGGTCAGCCACATCGACATCACCAACCGCAAGCTGATGGAACTGCGCGCGAGCGGACGGCGGAACGGCCAGCGCCGGCAGGGCGCGCTCCCCGACAAGGACACAAGGGACACGGTGGCCGGGGGCGCGGCGTGAACGGCTTCCGCAACGAACGGCTTCGCAAGCGCGCGGAACAGGCTCTCAACTCGGGCGGCTTCGAAGGGGCGGAGGTCTCGGCGACCACGCTCAAGGAGGTCCTGCACGAACTGTACGTGCATCAGGCCGAGCTGGAGATCCAGAACGAGGAGCTGCGCACCGCACAGCAGGCGCTGGAAGCCTCGCGCATCCAGTATCTCCAGCTGTTCCAGTCGGTGCCTCTGGCCTGCTTCACCGTCAACGCCGCGGGCATCATCTGCGAGGCCAACGTCGCCGCGGAGCGGCAGTTCGGCCTGCCGTTGCGCCGGCTGAAGGGCCGCCCGCTGACCCTGATGGTGGAGTCGCTGGACCATGGGCGCCTGTTCACGGCGCTGGCCCGTCTGCGCGACTCCGGGCAATGGACGCGTCAGGAATACGCCTTCGTCGGCGCCCACAGCGCCATCGACGGGTTGACCGACGCCCGGATCGTCGAGTTGGAACCTGGGCCGGACGGTGTCGACAAGGGCGACGTCCTGCTGACCATCACCGACGTGACGGAGCGCAACGCCTGGGTCGGCGAGCTTCAGAACGCCCGCGACGAGGCGGAGCGCACCCGCGCCGCCTATCACCACATTCTGCAGGCGGTGGCCGACGGCATCTGCGGCCTGGACGCGCGCGGCGCCATCACCTTCGTGAACGCCGCGGCCCAGTCGATGACCGGATTCGGCGCCAGCGAACTGGTCGGCCGCTCCTTCGCCGCGCTGATCGGCGGCGACGCCGAGGAGGAAGGCCGGCGCGCCCTGACGCTGTCGCTGGCCGACGGGCTGGTCCGGCAGGTGACCGACGGACGCCTGCGCCGCCAGGGCGCCGACGATTTCGTGGCGGAGCTGACCGTCTCCCCAATCCTTCAGAACGGGGCGATCAGCGGTGCGGTGGTGGCCTTCCGCGACGTGACCGCCCGCCGCGCCGCGGAACAGGCTCTGGCCGAGAGCGAGCGACGTCACCGCACGCTGGTCCAGTCCCTGTCCGAAGGGCTGGTGATGCGCTCGGGCGACGGCACGGTGATGGTCGCCAACGCCATGGCGGAGCGGCTGATGGCCGGCCCAGCGGGCGTGCTGCTCGATCCCCTCGCCCGCCCCTTCGAAAGCCGCAAGCCGGGCGACCGCGCGGGCCGCGCGGCCCGGCGGCGCTTCATCGGCGCCGACGGCGCCCGGTTGACCGGACTGCCGCCCGCCGCCAAGGCGGTGGACAGCGGGAAGCCGGTCATTGAACAGATCGTCGGCATCGCCGAGGGCGACGAGGCGGCGGCCCCCACCCGTTGGCTGCGCGTCTCCAGCCACCCCGTGCCGGGCGTGGACGGACAGCCCGAGGCGGTGGTGTCCAGCGTCACCGACATCTCGGCCATCAAGTCGATGGAGCGCGACTTGAACGTGGCGCTGGACGCCAAGGAACGCTTCATGGCCGCGGCCAGCCACGACCTGCGCCAGCCGGCCCAGGCCCTGACCCTGCTGTCCGGGCTTCTGCTGAAGGAGCCGATCCCCGAGGACGCGCGGCGCATCGCCACCCAGCTCCGCGACACCGTGGCCTCGCTCGGCGGACTGCTCGACTGCCTGCTCGACATCTCCAAGCTGGAGGCCGGTCTCGTCACCCCCCACTCCGCTCCGGTGGAGGTGGGATCGATCATGGAGCGGCTGCACGGGGAGTTCCAGGCGGTTGCCGCCTCTTCCGGGCTGACGCTGCGCACCGTGCCGGTGCGGCTGAGCGCCTGCACCGACGGCGGTCTGCTGGAGCGCGTGCTGCGCAATCTGCTGACCAACGCCATCCGCTACACGCGGCAGGGCCGGGTGCTGTTCGGGGCGCGGCGGCGCAACGGAGCCCTGCGGTTCGAGGTGTGGGACACCGGCATCGGCATTCCGGAGAACCAGCTCGACCGCATCTTCCAGGACTTCTACCAGATCGGCAACGTCGCCCGCGACCGGCGGGAGGGGCTGGGCATGGGGCTCAGCATTGCGCGGCGCCTCGTCCATATGCTGGGCGGCACCATCGAGGTGACCTCGGCGCCGGGCAAGGGCTCTTGCTTCGCCATCACCCTTCCGTCGGGGGCCATTCTCGACCAGCGGCACTGCGGCGATTCACCGGACGCCTCCGCCGCGGGCAGTGGCGAGGCGGACGGCGACGCCTCCGTCCTGCTGGTCGAGGACGACGCGGTGATCCGCATGGCGCTGGCCCTGATGCTGGACGGCTGGGGCTACCGGGTGACCGAGGCCGGATCGGTGGCGGAAGCGCTGGAACTGGTGGACGGAGCGCTGGTGCCCGATCTGGTGCTCACCGACTACCGCCTGCCGGACGGCGACACCGGGCTGATGCTGATGGACACGCTGCGCCGCCGCTTCGGACCCGACCTGCCGGGGGTGCTGCTGACCGGCGACACCTCCTCCGACCGGCTGCGCGAGGCCGCCGGCGCGCAATGCGCCCTGCTGCACAAACCCATCCAGCCCGACGACCTGCGCCGCACCGTGCGCGCCAGCCTGGAGCACCGCGACGTGGAGGCAGAGGCGACGTAGTTCCGTGGAGACGGAGGCGATGTAGTTCGAGGACATTGCCCCCACCCCGGCCCTCCCCTGCGTCAGCGGAGGAGGGTTAGGGAGGGGGCAAAGACAGCAGACTTACGGACGCTCCAGATCCGCCTGGGTGGCGCGCTTCAGGTGGTTCAGCCGCTCCTCGGCCTCGTTGCGGGCGTAGGGGCCCTCCACATCCATGCCGAAGCTCACATAGAAACCATCGGCCTGGGCGATGTGGGTTCCGACGGGCAGATACTCGTCGGTGGCCTCGTCGTTGCCGATGATCGCGCCGTTCCGGATTTCCACGATGTGCGCCATGACCCGCTCCCCCACCGTCGTTGGTGAACACCAATCGGTGTTCAACGGTGGCGGTCCCGTCCGGGTTCCTTACGCTTGCTTCCGCCGCACCAGCCGGTCGAGCCGCAGCCGGTGCCGGCGGTCGCTGAGCCGCCGCACCGTCGCCAGAGACGCCGCCAGGACGCCCAGACCGGTCGCGCCGGAGATCAGGAACATGATGAGGATCTGGTACTTCACCGCCTCGCCCGGGTCGACGCCGGAGAGGATCTGGCCGGTCATCATGCCGGGCAGGGCCACCACCCCCATAGCCGCCATGCTGTTGATCGTCGGCATCAGCGCGGTGCGCAGCGCGTGGCGCAGGATGGGCCGCAGCGCCGTCCAGCGGGTATGGCCGAGCGCGAGCTGCGCCTCGATGGCCGACCGCTCCCGCGCCGCCGTCGCGGTCAGGGTGTGGAGGGCCAGCCCCACCCCGCTCATCGCGTTGCCCAGCACCATCCCCAGCATCGGAATGGCGTAGCGCGCGTCCCACCAGGGGTCGGGCCGCACCGCGGTGGACAGGCCGAGCAGCAGGACGATCCCCGCCGCCGTCCCCATCGCCCCGGTGCCGATGCCGTAGGACCACCAGCCAGCCAGCCGCCGCTCCTGCCGGGCCATCGTCTCCTGGCCGGCGAACAGTAGCATGACCAGCGCCGCCCCCAAGGTCAGCCAGGGCGATTCCAGGGCGAACAGCCGGGTCAGCACCAGCCCGACCAAGGACAGTTGGACCACCATCCGCAGCGCCGCCACCAGCAGCGGCCGCGCCAGCCCCAGATCCAGCGCCAAGGACAGGCCGCCGTTGACCAGCAGCAGCAGCGCCGCTGCGGCGAGGTCGGTGTAATGCAGCGTCACCAGCATCGCCCTACCCCTCCGTCACCACACCGTCCGCGACATGCAGATGCCGCCGGGCAAGGCGAACGGCCTGCTCCGGCGCATGGGTGACGATCAGCACCCCGGCCCCGCGGGCCAGTTCGCCGCGCAGCAAAGCTTCCACCCGCTCCGTCGCCTCGGCATCCAGCGGTCCGGTCGGCTCGTCGAGCAGAAGCATCTCCGGCCCCTGGATCAGCGCGCGGACCAGCGCCAGCCGCTGCCGCTCCCCCGTGGACAGGCGGGCGACCGGCCAGTCCATGACCTCTGCCGGCAGGCCCAGTGCCCCGGCGAGCGCCACGGCGCGGTCCGGCCGCGCGAAATGGTCACCCACCCGATCCTCCCACCAGCCCGACTCGGCGGCGACGTAGGTCACCCGGCGGCGCCAGAGCGGAGCGGGCATGTCCTCCCGAAGATCGCCGTTCAGCCGCACCTCCCCGGTCGACGGGTCGAGGTCGGCCAGGGCACGCAACAGCACGGATTTCCCCGATCCGGATTTCCCCTGAACGGCAACGCACTCGCCGGCCTCCACCTGGAAACTGGCGGGCTTCAGCACGGTCGTGGACAGGTTGCGCACGGTCAGCATGCAGGGGTTACGGCGACTATTCCGGAAGGTGGAAGGGGAGATTAGCAGCCATTCATGGCGGAGTCCTTGCGCGGAACGTCTCGAGGGCTATGGTACGCCCCACCGCTCATTCCGGCCTGAACCGAGACCATGACCGACGCCTCCAACGACCACGCCGTCTTCACCCACCGCGAGATCATGCGGGTGTTCAGCGGGGTGGCGCTCGCCATGCTGATGGCGGCGATGGACCAGACCATCGTCGCGACGGCCCTGCCGACCATGGCCCACGACCTGGGAAGTCTGGAAAACCTCCCCTGGGTGGTCACCGCCTATCTGCTGGCCTCGACCTCGACCACGCCGATCTACGGCAAGCTGAGCGACCTCTACGGGCGCAAGCGGGTGCTCCAGGTGGCGATCTTCCTGTTCCTGTTCGGGTCGGTGCTGTGCGCGCTGGCGCAGAGCATGGGGCAGCTCATCCTGTTCCGCGGCATCCAGGGACTGGGCGGCGGCGGCCTGATGGCGCTGGCCTTCACCATCATCGGCGACGTGGTGGCCCCGCGGGAGCGCGGGCGCTACCAGGGCTACATCGGCGGCATCTTCGCCCTGTCCAGCGTGGCCGGACCGCTGCTGGGCGGCATTTTCACGGAACGGCTGAGCTGGCACTGGATCTTCCTCATCAACCTGCCGCTGGGGGCGGCGGCGCTGCTGATGACCAGCCGGGCGCTCGACCGCCTGCCGGCGGGACGGGCGAAGCCGACCATCGACTATCTGGGGGCGGCGCTGCTGATGGGCACGGTGACCTCGCTGCTGTTCGTGGTGTCGCGCGCCGGGGTCGCCCTGCCCTGGACCTCCCCGACGATCCTCGGCCTGTGCGTCCTGGGCCTCATGATGCTCGGGGTCTTCCTGTGGCACGAGCGGCGGGTGGAGGAGCCGATCCTGCCGCTCCACCTGTTCCGCGAGCCGGTGGTGGCCGTCGCCAACCCGGTGGTCGCGGTGTCGGCCATGGTGCTGTTCGCCGGCATCGTCTATCTGCCGCTGCGCTCGCAGCTCGTCGCCGGAACCAGCGCCACCACGTCGGGCTTCCTGCTGCTGCCGATGGTGCTGGGCATGGTGCTGGGCGCCGGGGGCGGCGGGCGGCTGATCTCCAAGTCCGGCCGCTACAAGGTCTTCCCGCTGGCCGGGCTGGCGCTGGCGGCGGTGATGTATCTGGCGCTCGGCCTGTCGCCGACGGTGTCGGAAAGCGGGCTGTGGTCCACGCTGATCCTGGTGCCGCTGGGCATCGGGCTGGGGCTGGTCATGCCGGTGATGACGGTCGCCGTGCAGAACGCGGTGGACCGGCGCGACCTGGGTGCGGCCACGGCCTCGGTCGGCTTCTTCCGCTCGCTCGGCGGGTCGGTCGGGGTGGCGGTGTTCGGCGCGGTCTTCGCCGCCGACGTCGAGGCCCGGCTGAACGCCGCCGGCCTGCCCGGCATCAGCGGGCGCGAGGTGATGGAGCGCGGCCCGTCCGCCCTGGCCAATCTGGCCCCCGCCGCCCGTGCCGCCGCCCAGTCGGTGTTCGAGCATGGCTTCTCCACGCTGTTCCTGCTGGCCGCCGGGCTGGCGGTGGTGTCCTTCGTGCTGACCCTGTTCCTGAAGGAGCTTCCCCTGCGCTCCGCCGCCGACGCCGCCAAGGCCGGGGCGGAGGTTGCCTGAGGGCTGGGGTCAGGCGCCGCCCTACGCCTTGTCCTCGCTGGGGAAGTGCCGCCCCTCGCCCAGCTTGTCCTCGATGTAGAGCATGTTGACCAGCACCAGCATCACCACCGCGAAGGGCGTCGCCAGGAACATGCCCATCAGCCCGAACAGCACGCCCCCCGCCGCGATGGCCGCAATGGTGATGACGGGGGGCAGGTCCACCACCTTCTTCTGCATCAACGGCATGACGACGTTGCCCTCGACCTGCTGGATCGACAGGTAGAGCAGCGCCACCCACAGCGCCTCCTGCGGCGACTGGGCGAAGGCGATGAGGATCGCCGGAACCGCCGCCAGGAACGGGCCGATCAGCGGAACGAATTCCAGGAGGGCTGCCAGCAGGCCCAGCGCCGGAGCGCTCGGGATGCCCAGCAGCAGCAGGCCCGCGGTGGTCAGAACGCCGACGATGGCCATGGCCGAAAGCTGCCCGATCAGCCACTTCCACAGCGAGTCCCCCATCACGTCCAGCACCTCCCGCGCCCGCTCGTGGCCGCGGGGCGGCACCAGCAGGATGACGCCGCGCTGGTAGACGCCGGGCGAGGCCGCGAGATAGATGGCCGTGAACATCACCACCACCAGATCGCCCAGGAAGAACATCACGCTGGACGCGACCGTCTGCAGCCGGTTCAGCCATGAGGAGGCGTCCTGCCCCTGCTTCATGATCTGGTCACGCAGCGAGCTGGGAAGCTGCTGCACGGCCCCGCTGATCTGCTGGGAGAACTGGTCGAACTGGCTGACCACCGACTGGCCCATCAGGACGCCGCCGCCGATCAGAAGCACCGCCAGAAGCAGCAGCACGACGCCGAGCGACCACCCCTGCGGCAGCCCCGTGAAGCGCCGCACCAGCCCGGCGATGCGCTGGAAAAGGATCGCCAGAAGCACGCCGGCGAAGACCAGCAACAGCGCGTCGGCCACCTGCCAAGCCAGGAACAGCGTTCCCACCACGCCGGCGGCGATCAGCATCTTCCAGGTGAACAGCTTCAGTTCGGTCGCGGTGTTCCGCCCGGCGGTTGCCGGCTCCCCAGCTTGCGCAGAGGCATGAAGGGGAACCTGTCTGGTCGCGTCCATCGTTTCTTCCCGCCGTGTTGCCACCGGCATGCCGGTCCGATGGACAAACGCCGCCCGCAGGAAACTGTTGCACCGCCAGCCCTCTAGCACCTTCGTGCTAATACGCTTATCCGAATGCGCGCGGACGGTTGGCGCCCCATATCATGTCTGACGCCAAGGAGTCATTCTCGCTGATGTCACCTCAAAAGCCCGCCGGAGACGGCGGGCTCTTTTCTTGTGGAGATTCTCAACCGGCGTCCGGCGGGAAGACGATGCCGACCTTCAAGCCCGGTTCGTTGTCCTCCAGCCGCAGCGCCGCGTCGTGCAGCCGCGCCACCGCCTCCACGAGGCTGAGCCCCAGCCCGTTCCCCGGCGAGGCCCGCGCGGTATCGAGCCGGACGAAGCGCTCCAGCACCTTTTCCCGCATCTCCGGCGGAATGCCGGGGCCGTTGTCCGCCACGGTGACACGAGCGGCCTGCCCCGGCCCGGCGCCCTCCAGCAGCAGAGTGATGCGCCCGCCTTCCGGCGTGTATTTGATGGCGTTGTCCAGCAGGTTCGACACCGCCTGGGCCAGCAGTTGCTCGTTCCCGCGCACGGTCGGCTCGGCCCGGATGTCGGTGACCAGGGTCAGGCTCTTCTCCTCCGCCACCGGTTCGTAGAGGTCGGCGGCCAGCCGGACCACGTCCGCCAGACGCACCGGTTCCAGCGCCTTGCGGTTGGCACCGGATTCGGCCTCGGCGATGGACAGCAGCGCGGTGAAGGTGGCGAGCAGACGGTCGGCCTCCAGGATGGTGTCCTGCAGCACGCCGCGGTAGACCTCCGGGTCGTCGGTCTCGCGGATCAAGGCCAGCTCGACGCGGGAGCGCAGGCGCGACAGCGGCGTGCGCAGGTCGTGCGCCACGCTTTCGGTCACCTGCCGCATGCCGGTCATCAGCCGCTCGATCTGGTCCAGCATGGCGTTCAGATTGCCGGCCAGCCGGTCGATCTCGTCGCCGCCGCCGCCGCGCGGCACCCGGCCCGACAGGTCGCCGGCCATGATGCGGTGGGTGGTGCGGTTGATCGCCTCGATCCGGTGCATGGCGCCGCGCGCCAGCAGCAGGCCACCGCCGAGCCCCAGCACCACCGTCACCAGGAAGACCCAGCGCAGCGACACGACCATACGCCCGCGGAGCTGGTCCAGCTCGCTCATGTCGCGGCCCACCAGCAGGCGGAACTGGCCGGGCAGGACGAAGCTGACCGCCATCGCGGTGGAGGGCCGGTTGTTCACCCCGCCATAGTCGGAAATCTTGAAATGGGTCCAGCCGCCCGGCTCCGGCGTCGCGTCGGGCCAGCCCGACAGGTTGCCGGCCAGGATGACGCCGCCCGGCGTGGTCAGCAGATAGATGGAATTGGTGTGCGAATAACCGCTGCGCTCGCGCACGGAATCGACCAGCCCGCGCAGGCCGGCGCTGCGGTACTGGTCCTGAAGCCCGGCGACCTCCAGCGCGATGGTGGCGCCGATCTCCTCCTCCAGGAAGCCCGCGGTGGAGCGGTAGACGACGGCCAGGATCACCCCGACCGAAATGATGAACAGGCCCAGATACAGCAGGGCCAGCCGGAACGGCGTCGTGCGCAGAAGCCGCAGGGTGGGAATCGCCGCCTTCACGCTCCCCCGCTGGCCACCATGGCCGCCACCATCATTGCGGCGCTCGCAGGCTGTAGCCGGCGCCGCGCACCGTGTGGATCAGCGGCGTCGGGAAATCCTTGTCGATCTTCTGGCGCAGGCGGGCGATGTGCACGTCGATGACGTTGGTCTGCGGGTCGAAGTGATAGTCCCACACATTCTCCAGCATCATGGTGCGGGTCACCACGCTGCCGGCGTTGCGCATCAGATACTCCAGCAGAGCGAATTCCCGCGGCAGCAGATCGATGGACTTGCCGGCCCGCCGGACGGTGCGCGACAGCAGGTCCAGTTCCAGATCGGCGACCGCCAGACGGGTCTGTGGCTGGGCGGCGCTGCGGCGGCGCACCAGCACCTCGATCCGGGCGAGCAACTCGGAGAAGGCGAAGGGCTTGGTCAGGTAATCGTCGCCGCCGGCCTTCAGCCCCTTCACCCGGTCATCGACGCTGCCAAGCGCGGAGAGGAACAGCACCGGCGTGTCGTTGCCGGTGGCGCGCAGGATCTCGACCAGCGACAGCCCGTCGCGGCCCGGCAGCATGCGGTCCACGATCATGACGTCGTAATGCTCGGAGCCGGCCAGGAACAGCCCCTCCTTGCCGTCGTTGGCGGCGTCCACGACATGACCGGCCTCTTTCAGCCCCTTGGCCAGGTAGGAGGCGGCCTGCTGGTCGTCTTCGATGACGAGGACTTTCATGAGCATGAGTCTACCGCATCCTTCCGCGAGGCCAAAGGTGAATGCCCTCGCCCCTGCGGAGAGGGGAAAGGGCCGAACGAAACGAAGGGGGAGAGTGTCCGCGCGGCGGGGGCTCGCACGACAGACACCCTCCACCCCGTCACACCGGCCCCCCATCGTTGGAGGGGATGAGGATCGCCGGTGTTTTCCGGCATCACGCCTTGCCGAGCTTCAGCGGGACGAAACTCTCGTTGCCGCCGCGGTTGACCAGCAGCAGGACCGCCTTGCGGCCATCCTTCTCGGCCTCGTGCAGGCTCTTGGTCACCTCCGCGGGGGAGGTCACGCTGTGGTCGCCGACCTTGACGATCACGTCGCCCGGACGGACGGGCAGATCACCGGCCTGCGGCGACACCGCGGTGACGATCACGCCCTTGACGCCCTCGCCCAGGCCGAGGCGGCTGCGGGCGGCACCATCGAGCGGGGCCAGCTTCAGCCCGTTGACGGTCTCCACCGCGCTCTCGGCGGCGGGGCCGGTCCCTTCCGCGGCGGCCATGCGCTGTTCGGCGGGTAGCGGCGCGATGTGGGCGGTCAGGGTCGTTTCCTTGCCCTTGCGGACCACGGTCATGTCCACCGTGTCGCCGGCCTTGGTGTCGGCCACCCGGCGGGTCAGGTCGCGCAGCGTGTTCACCGGCTTGCCGCCATAGGCCAGGATCACGTCGCCCTGGCGCACGCCGGCCTTGGCCGCGGGGCTGTCCGGGGTCACCTCGGCGACCAGGGCGCCCTTGGTCTGGGACAGGCCGACCGACTCGGCGATCTCCGGCGAGATCTCCTGGATCTTCACGCCCAGCCAGCCGCGCTCGACATGGCCGTTTTCCTTGAGCTGGGCAACGACCTGCTTGGCGATGTTGGAGGGGATGGCGAAGCCGATGCCGACCGAGCCGCCGTTGGGCGAATAGATGGCGGTGTTGATGCCGATCACCCGCCCGTCCAGAGTGAAAGTCGGGCCGCCTGAGTTGCCGCGGTTGATGGCGGCGTCGAGCTGAAGATAGTCGTCATAGGGGCCGCTGTGGATGTCGCGCCCGCGGGCCGAGATGATGCCCTTGGTGACCGTGCCGCCCAGCCCGAAGGGGTTGCCGACGGCCATCACCCAGTCGCCGACGCGGGCGGCGTCGCTGTCGCCCCAGTCCAGCGCGGGCAGCGCCTGGTCGGACTTCACCTTCAGAAGGGCGATGTCGGTCTTGGCGTCGCGCCCGACCAGCGTGGCGGGCAGCTCCGTTCCGTCCTGAAGCGTGACCTTGATCTCGTCGGCGCCGTCGATGACGTGGTTGTTGGTCACCACATAGCCGGCCGCGTCGATGATGAAGCCGGAGCCGAGCGAGCCGACCTTGCCGCGCGGCTGCCCCTCGGAGGGACCCTCGGACTGGTCGTCGTCGCCGGGGCCGCCATTCTGGCCGAACTGGTCCTGGAACTGGCGGAAGAACTCCTCGAAGGGCGACCCCGGCGGGAAGCCGGGCATGCGCGGGTTGCCGCGCTCGGCCTTGGCCTGTTGGGTGGTGGAGACGTTCACCACCGCGGGCGACACCTTGGCCGCCAGATCGGCGAAGCTGCCCGGTGCGTTTTGGGACAGCATGTTCTGCGTCAGGGCGCTTTCGGCGGCCGCGGCGGTGGACTGGTTGGCGATCAGGAACGGACCGGTCAGCACCGTGGTGCCGAGGAGGACGGCGGCGATGGTTCGCCGCACCCGGCTCGACCGCGGGGCGCGTCCGGCGTTGGCGGGGGTGGACATCGATTGCTCTCCGTGACTGGCATGCGTTGTTCGTTGCCCTCAAAGTAGCGGGCGCCGAGTCACGGGGGGCTTGCAGGGGGATTAAAAGTTTTTCAGGGAGGGAATATTAAGTCACGTCACGATTACAGCGCCGATCCGGCGATGCGCAGGCGGATGTTGGCGGCCTGCTGGCGGACGCGGTCGAGGTGCGGATTGATGGCAAGCGCCGCGTCGAAGGCGCGCAACGCGCCCGCCGGCTGGTCAATGGCGAGGTAGACGAGGCCCAGCCCGGCCAGCGCCCCGAAGTGCCGCGGCTCCAGTGCCAGCACCCGGCGGATGTCGCGCACCGCGGCATCGTAATCGCCCAGCATGTATTCGGCGTTGGCCCGCTTGTTCCAACCCTCGGCGTAGGTCGGGTCGGCGGCGACCACCTGATCGAAGGCGGCCAGAGCGTCGCCGTAGCGGTCGGCGTTCAGACTCTGCACGCCGTGGTGCATCAGCACGATGAGGTCATCGCTCGGATGCTCCAGCCAGACGTCCCAGATGCGGTCCTCGACCGCCTCCGCTGCGACCGCATCGCCGGCGGTCTGCAGATCCTGGAACAAGCCACCGAGTCGCGCATCCTCCTGCCCTGCCCAGGCCCGTGAACCGGGGCCGGTAGCGCCGAGAATCAGGAGGGCCAGGAAGGCCACGGGCAAGAAGATTCGCTGGGTCATTCCCAAAAACTGGGATGCGTCACTTACCAGCAACACTGATCTGAAAGTGGTATCGCCGCAAGAAGAATCCCTCATCCCGCCGGGGTGGTCCCGGCAAAGTTCCCGCTGAATAAAGAAAAAGGGCCGGCGAATCGCTTCGCCGGCCCCTTCTCCTGAAAGCAGCAGCCCGTTATCAGGCGGCCTTGTTGCTGCGGCCCGCCACGATCTCGTCGGTGACGTTGCGCGGCACCGGCTCGTAGTGGCTGAACTCCATCGAGTAGGACGCGCGGCCCGAGGTCATGCCGCGGAGCTGGCCGATGTAGCCGAACATCTCGTTCAGCGGCACATGGGCCTCCACGGCGATGTTGGTGCCACGCTCGAGCTGGCCCAGCACCGTGCCACGGCGGCGGTTCACGTCGCCGATGACGTCGCCCAGGTAATCGTCCGGGGTGACGACCTCGACCTTCATAACCGGCTCGAGCAGGATCGGACCGGCCTGCTTGAGGGCTTCACGGAAGCAGGCCTTGGCGGCGATTTCGAACGTCAGGGCGTTCGAGTCGACGTCGTGGTACTTGCCGTCCACCAGGCGGGCGCGGAAGTCCACAGTCGGATAGGAGGCGAGCACGCCCTCTTCCTTCTGCATTTCCAGGCCCTTCGCGACCGACGGGACGTATTCGCGCGGCACCGTGCCACCGACCGTCTCGTCCTTGAACACGAAGCCCTCGCCACGCTCCAGCGGCTCGAAGACGATCTTGACTTCGGCGAACTGGCCCGAACCACCGGTCTGCTTCTTGTGGGTGTAGGTGTACTCGACCGGCTTGGTGATCGTCTCGCGGTAGGCGACCTGGGGCTTGCCCATGTTGCCTTCCACGCCGAACTCCGTGCGCAGACGGTCCAGCGTCACTTCCAGGTGCAGCTCGCCCATGCCGCGCAGGATGGTCTGGCCGGTTTCACGGTCGGTCTCCAGACGCAGCGACGGGTCCGCGCGGACCATCTTGCCGAGCGCGATGGAGAACTTCTCCTGCTCGCCCTTGGTCTTCGGCTCGACCGAGACGCTGATGACGGGGTCGGGGAAGCGCATGCGCTCCAGGATCACCGGGTGGGCGGCGTCGCAGAGCGTGTCACCGGTGTCCGTCTCCTGCAGGGAGACGAGCGCGATGATGTCGCCGGCGCGGGCTTCCTCGATCGGGTTGGCCTGGGCGGCGAACATCTCGACCATGCGGCCGATCTTCTCGCGCTTGCCGCGGGTGGTGTTCAGGACCGACATGCCCTTGGTCAGCACGCCCGAATAGACGCGCACGAAGGTCAGCGAGCCGTAGGTGTCGTTCAGCACCTTGAAGGCCAGCGCCGCGAAGGGCGCGTCGTCGGAGCTGAGACGCTCGCCGTTCGGGTTGCCGTCCTCGTCCACCGTCTTGATGGCCTCGACGTCGGTCGGGGCCGGCAGCAGGTCGACGACCGCGTCCAGAACCTGGCAGACGCCCTTGTTCTTGTAGGACGAGCCGCAGAGGACCGGGGTGAAGGTGCTGGTGATCGTGCCCTTGCGCAGGCAGGCGCGCAGCACCTCGGCCGACGGCTCCTCACCCGACTCCAGGTAGGCTTCCATCGCCGCGTCGTCCATCTCGAGCGCGGTGTCGACCAGCTCGGCGCGCAGGGACGGGATGCTGGCGATGTTGTCCAGGTCTTCCTTGACGGTCAGGTTGAGCTTGCTGGCCAGATCGTCGGTGATCTCCCAGATTTCCCACTTGGCGTCCTTGTCGTCCGAGAACCAGACGTACGCCTTCATCTCGATCAGGTCGACCATGCCGCGGAAGTTGTCTTCCGAACCCAGCGGAACCTGGATGCAGACCGGGCGGGCGTTCAGGCGGCTCTTGATCATGCCGACGCAACGCTGGAAGTTCGCACCCGAACGATCCATCTTGTTGACGTAGCAGATGCGCGGAACGTTGTAGTTGTCCGCGAGGCGCCAGTTGGTCTCGGACTGCGGCTCAACGCCGGCCACGCCGTCGAACACGACGACCGCGCCGTCGAGCACGCGGAGCGAGCGGTTCACCTCGATGGTGAAGTCCACGTGGCCCGGGGTGTCGATGACGTTGATCTTCTTGTTGCGCCAGAAGGCCGAGACGGCAGCCGACTGAATCGTGATGCCGCGCTTCTGCTCCTGCTCCATGTAGTCGGTCGTCGTCGAGGACTTCAGGTCCTTCGTCTCGTGCACGTCGATGATCGTGTGCTTACGACCGGTGTAGTACAGGATGCGCTCGGTGGTCGTCGTCTTGCCGGCATCGACGTGGGCGATGATGCCGATGTTCCGGATGTCAGAAAGAGGCGTTTGGCGCGGCATGTTGCGAATCCATTACTGTAACGCAGCTATCGAAGCGCAACGACGGTCGTCCGCTCCGGCGGCAGAGGTTGGTCGGGGTTTTACGGATGATCTGTTAAGGCGTGATTAACGTTCTGTAAATCCGGAAGGTCAAGCCTTCCGGATTTTTTCGAAGCACGCGGCCCTCACAGTCTGGTGGGCCACGCCGGCAAACCCCAACCGAGGGAGCCGGGTCGCCCCGTTAGGCAGCTTATTTGGCCGCCGTCACCTGAATTTCAACGAGATACTCCGGCGCGGCAAGCTTCGCTTCCACGGTGGCGCGGGCGGGCGGGTTGGCCGTATCGACCCAGGCTTCCCACGCTTTGTTCATCGCGCCGAAGGTGGACATGTCCGTCAGATAGATGGTGGCGGACAGCAGCTTGCTCTTGTCGGAGCCGCCCTCGGCCAGCAGGGCGTCGATCTGGCCCAGGATCTGGCGGGTCTGCGTCTCCACGTCCGGAGTCGGATCGTTGGCCACCTGGCCGGCCAGATAGACCGTGTCCTTGTGGATGACCATCTGGCTCATGCGCGGTCCGGAATGGAAGCGCTGGATCGACATCGGTACGGCTCCGGTTACGGGGTCTTGAACGCGCGTACGTCTATGCGATTCACGTCCAAGGGCCTAGCAAAAAATGAGGCGCCACCGCTCAAAGCTGCCCCGCGCCCGTGCATCACCGCAAAGAAGGCGTATTTCCTTCCACCGCGGCCACGAAAGCGGCGCTCGGCACGGCGATGTTGCGGGGATTGGGTCCGCTGACCGCGGCCACCGCGATGCCGGCGACCGCCCCGCCCTCCCCCGCCCCGTCCGCGCCCCCATCCCCGCTGTGCGTACGCACCAGCAGCGCCGCTCCGCTCACCCCGCGCGTCCCGTCGCAGTCGTGGACGAGCAGCGGCCCGCGGTCGGTGTCGTTGATGCCGCGCGCGGCGCAGCCGGTGTCGGCGGTGACGAGGTGCGCCCGGTCCTGGCTGTAGCCGCCCAGCATCAGCGGCGTGCCGGCGTCCGGCGGGACCCGGGCGAGCGGCAGCGGCGGCATCCCCTCCGGCGCGTCGCCGTCCAGCGTCAGCACCGCCCAGTCGCCGACCAGCCCGTCGAGCCGCCGCTCCTTGTCGTAGGGGCCGCCGGTTTCCAGCGCGGCGACGGCGCGGTGCTGCCGGTACTCCCCGCGCTCGTAGCCGAACAGCACGTGCAGCGAGGAGGCCGGCAGGAAGCGCTGCGCCCGGTTCAGCAGGCAATGGGCGGCGGTGACCACCCGGCGCGGTGCCACCAGCACGCCGGTGCAGCGGGCGCCGAGATTGCTCTGCACCTTGACGAGGCTGTTCCACGGTGCGTGCGTGGCGTCCACCACCACCCGCCGGTCCTTCGCCCCGATCCCCGGCAGCAGCGGGTTCTGAGCCGTGGCAGGGAGTGCGGCTGCGAGGAGCGGCACCGCAATCAGGAATCCGCTCAGAAGAGCCATCAAGTGTTCTTGATACGTTTTCATGTTCGTCTTACCATGGCGGCCATGGCCACGCTCATCATCACGGAAAAAACCAGTCAGGCAAAGGACCTGCGCGCCGCGCTGGGGGATCGCTACGGGCGCATCCTGCCGGCCGAGGGGCATCTGCTGCGGCTGGCCGAGCCGGACGAGGTCAACCCCGACTGGAAGCGCTGGTCGCCCACCCTGCTGAAGCCGGACGGACTCTACCCGACCCGGCCGGACAGTGGCGGTAACAAAACGGCGAAGCTGGCGGCCATCAAGGCGGCGCTGAAGGGCTGCGACCAGGTCATCCTCGCCACCGACTGCGACCGCGAGGGGCAGTTGATCGGGCAGGAGATCCTGGAGCATCTGGGCTTCCGCGGGCGGGTGCAGCGCGCCCTGTTCACCGCCCAGGACCCCAAGACGATCCGCGACGCCTTCGCCAAGCTGAAGCCGAACAACGAGCTTCGCCCGCTCTACGAGGCGGCGGTGGCGCGCCAGCAGGCCGACCAGATATTCAACCTGTCCCTGACCCGCACGGCGACCAAGACGCTGCTGGCGCCGGGGACGCGTGGGGTGATCGGCATCGGGCGGGTGAAGACGCCGACCCTGTCCATCGTCTGCCTGCGCGAGCTGGAAATCCGCAACTTCAAGCCCGAGGATTATTTCGAGGTCGTGGCGACGGCCACCGCCGCCGCCGGCTCCTTCCTGATGCGCCACGCTCCGCCGCCGAAGGACCGCATCAAGGACCGCGCCCGCGCCGAGGCCATCGCCCGCGCCGCGGACGGCTATGGCGGCCCCCTGTCGGTGACGGTGGAGGATCGGCGGCAGGCTCCGCCGAAGCTCTACGACCTGCCCGCTCTGCAGAAAACCTGCGGCCAGCGCTGGGGCTGGACCGCCGACCGCACGCTGGAGGTCGCGCAGGAGCTTTACGACGGCGAGGGCAAAAAGCTCATCACCTACCCGCGCGCCGAGGCGCGCTACCTGTCGGAGAACCAGATCGCCGACGTCCCGGCGATCACCGGGGCGCTGACCCGGCTGCGCGGCTTCGCCCATCTCGACCTGTCCCGCCCGGTGATCCGCCGCGGCAAGTCCGGCCATTTCTGTGACAAGGCCCTGGAGGGCGTGTCGCACCACGCCATCGTGCCCAACGTCAACGTGCTGGATGATCTGGAAAGCCGGCTGAGCCGCCTGACCGATGACGAGAAGCGGCTCTACGCGCTGATCTGCCGCTCCTACCTCGCCGCCGTCATGCCCGACTACGAGTACCGGCAGACCACCGTCCTGATGAACGTGCCCGTCGACGGCAAGCCGGTGGTTTTCCGGGCGGTCGGGCGCATCCCCCTGAAACTCGGCTGGAAGGCGGCCTTCGGCTCCGCCGAGACGGACGGCAAGCCCGACGAGAAGGAGGAGGAGCAGACCCTCCCCCCTCTGACCGACGGCGAGCCGGCCCGCCTGTCCGAGCCTCGGGTGGAGGCCAAACGGACCCAGGCGCCGCCGCGCTACAACGAGGGCACACTGGTCGACGCCATGCAGAACGCTTGGCGCTTCGTCGAGGACCCGGCGCTGCGCGACCGGCTGAAGGAAGCCAAGGGCATCGGCACCCCTGCCACCCGCGCCGAGATCATCAAGGGCCTGCGGCGGCAGAACCTGCTGGGCGCCGACGGCAAGTGGCTGGTGCCCACCTCCGCCGGGCTGCAGCTGTTCGAGACTCTGCGCGGCGCCGCCCCCACCCTCGTCGATCCCGGCACCACCGCCCTGTGGGAGATGCGGCTGGACGAGGTGGTGGTCGGACGCGCCGATTTCCGCAGCGTCATCGACGGCATCGCCAACGAGGCCGGGCGGCTGATCGGCGTTCTGGTCGGCAACCAAGGGCCGACGGTGGATCTCGGCGTGCGCAGCGGTCCGATCCGCGCCGGACGGGGCGCCGGCCGCCGCCGCTCCGCCAGCACGCGCGCCGCCGGTGCCGCACCGCGCACGCGCATCCGCAAGACGGCGGTCGCTGCCGTCGGCATGGACGGCGAAGCGCCGAAGACGCCCCGGCGCAACCGCAAGGCGAAGGCCGCGCCGGAGGTTCCCGACTCGATCGCTCCGGTCGCCGCCGCACCGTCGAGCGGCGCACGGCGCAAGGCCCCGACGGACAAGATGGTCGCCTTCGCCCGCAGCCTCGCCGACCGCAAGGGTGTAGAGCTGTCGGACACGGTGCTCCAGGACTTCGATTCCTGCCGCCAGTTCCTGGACCAGCACGCGCGCTGAGCGCCTGATTGCCCCCACCCCGGCCCTCCCCGCTGCCGCAGGGGAGGGTTAGGGAGGGGGCAAGACTTCCCACAAACCGCCCGAATCACGCCCCCACTGTGGCCCAGGCCACAGCGGCGGGGGCGGCATCCGCCTACCCTCTCCTCCACGGACATCGAGCCACACACGGCCCCACACCCCGGAGGAGACCCAGCCCATGCGCCGCCTGACCCTGATCGCCGCCGCTGCCGCCACGCTGCTCGCCGCCCCCCACGCCTTCGCCAACGACCTCAAGACCGGCGGCATGCCGGTCAACCCGATGATGATGCAGCCGGGCTTCGGCAGCCCCTTCGCCGCGGCGCCCTCCCTGTCCAGCACCAACGTCGGCGTCGCGACGAACCTCGCGGCGGGGATCGGCAACAAGGCCAAGCAGAACGTCTTCACCATGCAGCAGGGCACCGGCGGGTCGCTGGTGAACACCAACGTCGGCGTCGCCACCAACGTCGCCGCCGGCATCGGCAACAAGGCAAAGCAGAACGTCACCGGCGTCACCTTCGGCTTCGGCAAGGGCGGCCTGCTCGACACCAACGTCGGTGTGACAACCAACGTCGCCGCCGGCATCGGCAACGCCGCCGGGCAGAATCTGTTTGGTCTCAAGGCGCAGTGACCCACCCCATCCGGCGCCGCCGATCCGCAAGGCGGCGCCCCTTTCCGGATTCCTCACTGGAGGACTGCCGTCATGCTCCGCTTCGCCCTGCCGGTCTTCGGTGCGCTCGCCGCCATCCTGGCCCTGGCCGGAACCCCGCAGACCGCCGCCGCCGAAAACCTCGCCTGCCAGACGGTCAACGGGAAGACGGTGTGCAGCCGCGGCTCGGGCTCGCTGTCGTGCCAGACGGTCAACGACCGGACGACCTGCGTGACCGGGCCGGGCGCGCTGACCTGCGAGACCGTCAACGGCCACACCGCCTGCCGCCGCGGCCCGTCGCAGCCGGACCTTAAGCCGATGCCGATGCCGCCGATGCCCCCGCAGGCCGCTCCGATGCCCGATCACCCCTTCGGCAAGAACTTCCCTTTTGAGGAAGAGGCGTAAAGCGCCCCGACTGTGGCCTGCCTCACAGCGGCTCCCCGGTCGGCCACCCTAGGATCAGCGCACACCGCCGAACAGAGGAGCTCCGCCATGATCCGCATCCGCCGCTACGCGCCGCTGCTGTCCGGCCTCGCCACCCTGGCGCTGCTGGGCGGAACCGCCGCCGCCCAGGACGCGGGCGGCTTCTCCGTGAACCCGCAGTTGGGCGCGGCGGTTGGCATGTCGATGGGCATGGGCATGGGGATGCCGCCGCTGCTGCCACGTCAGCCCGTCTTCGTCAACGCCGCCCAGCGCGGCGCGCCTCCGGGGGCGACGGTAACCAACCCCAACGTCAGCCGGCAGGCCAAGCATCAGCAGGCCATTGCCAAGATCCGCGGCGACGCCGGCTTCCTGGGCGGCTTCAACAAGGGCCAGGCGCTGGCCGCCAGCCGCCAGCCGCCGCCGGAACCCATCGTGCCGAACTTCACCTTCATCGACGCGCCCTTCATCGTGAACAACTTCGACAGCTCGCTGGCCCTGTCCTTCGGCGACAGCAACGTGACGGAACAGTTCATCTTCCAGGGCGCGGATGGCTCCGGCGGTGGCGGCAGCGGTGGCGTCGCAGAGCAGGCTGCCCCGCAGGCCTCCACCGGCCAGACGCCCGCACCGGTCCAAGCCGCCGTTCCAGTGCCGGCCAAGGCTCCGGCGCCAAAGCCCCAGCCGGGCGTGACCACCGGAAACGGCGGCCCGCCGCCCGAGGGCTTCTTCGACCCGGTGATGAGCAACTTCGGCCCGCTGCCGCATCTGCCCGCGGCTCTGGCCAGCGGCGGCATCCAGTTCAACAACGTCGGCAGCGCCTTCAACGCCGCCATCGGTCAGGGCAACCTCGCCACCCAGCAGATCACCAGCATCCAGGGCAAGAAGGGCAAGCGCTGAGACGCTGAAAAAGAAAAACCCCCTCGCCGGCGGCAAGGGGGTTTTTCTCCGTTCAAAGTCGAGAGGTTACGCGGCGACCGGCTCGTTGGCGGCCTTGGCCGGGGTGGCGGCGGGCTGGACCACGCCCTGCGGGGCGGGCAGCGGCGCCGGGCGCGGGGTGCCGGCGGGCAGCATATCGCCGATCGCAAGGCCCACGGCCATCAGGTTCGGCACGGCCATCGCGGTCAGCAGGATCGCCCACAGTTCCAGCGACAGGGTGCCCAGCGGGTTGGCGAACCACGCCGTCACCGCGGAGACCAGCAGCGCACCCGACAGCCAGGCTTCCGGCTTGGCGCAGAAGGCGCCCTGGGTCCGCTTGCCGCCCTTGGCGGTGACGCGGAAGGCGTCGCGCTTGCGAACCACGCCGCGGAGCGCGGCCAGCGCCACCGTGGTGGACAGCGCCATACCCACGGCGCAGGCCCCGAAGCTCTCCTTCCACGAGTTGCCGGAGGCGTAGCGCGAGGCCAGCAGGCTCGACCCGGCGCGCAGGACCAGGGCGCCCAGCACCGCGGCGGTGGCCTGGACCGGCGGCAGGTGCAGCGGCAGGACCAGCGAGGCGAAGGTCCAGGTGACCGCCGCACCGGCGGCCAGCACGCCCACCGCGTCGGACCACCAGCGCGCCCAGTTGGTCAGGTAGCCGATCTTCTGGCCGACCGTCAGCTCCGTAGCGCCGGGCAGGAACTTCCGCCAGTGGGCGCGCAGGATCTGCGTGGAGCCGAAGACCCAGCGGTCGCGCTGCTTGCGGAACTGCATGAAGTTGTCGGGGGCAAGGCCCTGACCCAGACGCTCGTCCGTGTAGGCGGCGCGGTAGCCGGCCGACAGGATGCGGATGCCCAGCTCGGTGTCTTCGCAGATGCCCTCCTCCGACCAGCCGCCGACCTGTTCCATGGCGGAGCGGCGCAGCATGATCATCGTGCCGTGGCAGACGAAGGCCTGGGAGGTCAGACCCTCCTGCATGCCGACGTCGAAGAAGGGGCGGTACTCGGCGGTCATGGCGGCCTTCAGCGGCGTCTCATGGCCGTCGCGGTGCTCCTGCGGGGCCTGGACGATGCCGACGCGCGGGTCGGCGAAGGTCGGGGCCAGCTTGTTCAGCCAGTCCGGCTCCACCGTGTAGTCGGCGTCGAGCACGGCGACGATCTCGGCGCGCGGGTCGGTGTGGCGCAGCGCGGCGTTCAGCGCGCCGGCCTTGAAGCCGGAAATCTTCTTGTACCAGTGGAACTTGAACTTCGGACCCAGCTCGGCGCACAGCTCCTCGACCGGGCGGACCAGCGCCTCGTCCTCGGTGTTGTTGATGAGGACGACGACCTCGTAGTCCGGATAGTCGACGCGGGCCAGCGAGGTCAGCGTGGCGGCCAGCACGTCCGGCTGCTCGCGGCAGGCGGCGATGTGCACGGACACCATCGGCTTGTGCTCCGGCACCGCGGGCACCCGCGGCAGCAGGGCCGGGGCGCGGCCGGTGAACAGGCGGCGGGCCACCTCGGTCAGGTCGGCGAAGGCCACCGACATCATCAGCGCGCCCAGCAGGAAGGCGGAGCCCCAGGTGGTCGCGGCGCCGAAGGTGAAGTATTCGGCGTAGGCGCCGGCGACGGCCGAGCCGACGCCGAAGCCGACGATGTTGGCGCCCACCGACGCGGCCAGCGCGTAGGTCATGTTGGTGCGGCGGCGGAAGGCGGCGAAGGCCGACAGGGCAAGACCGAGGGCCAGCGCCACGGCGGCACCCGCACGGTCGCCCCAGGGGGCCGGGACGTCGCCGGCCAGCGGCCATTTCGGCGCGCGGTCGGCGTCGAGCACGCCCCAGGTCGGGCCGGGCGAGCCTTCGATGCTGGACTTCCACACGCCGTCGAACGCCTCGACCACGTTGTAGTCGATGCCGAGCATCCCCGCCTCGGCGGCGAAGTTGCGGACGACGAAGGCCTGGGCCTGCGGCGTCGGGTAGGCGTCGTGGAAGTTCTCGCCGCCCGACGGCCAGCCCACCTCGCCCACGAACAGCGGCTTGCCCGGATGCGCCTTGCGCACGGTGTCCAGCCGATCACGGATCCAGGTCAGCGCGTTCTCCACGGGCACGCCTTCCCAGTAGGGCAGGACGTGGACGCCCATGTAATCCGAGGCCGCGATGGTCTCCTTCGCCTTGACGATCTCCGACCACACGTCGGCGGTGCCGACCTTGATGTGCTTCGGCACGCCGGCGCGGACGCGGCGGATGTACGAGGCCAGCTCCGCGTCGGTCAGCTCGGCGCGCAGCAGCGTCTCGTTGCCGACCACGACGCGCTCGATGCCGCGCACGGTGCGGGACAACACGATGGCGCGGGCGACCTCGCGCTCGTTGCGGGCCTTGTCGTCGCTCAGCCAGACGCCCAGCGTGACGTCCAGGCCATGCTTGGCCGCGATGGCCGGCACGTCGCCCTGAGAGCCCAGCGTGGAATAGGTGCGCACACCGTCGGCGAAGCCGGCGATGGCGGTCATGTCCCGGTCCAGTTCCACCGCATCAACCACCGGCTGGTGGTTCGGGTCGTAGCTGCGGCCCGAGGGGGAGTAGGAGACGGATTCGATGCGGCCCGGCACGGCGTCCACAGGAGTGGGCGCGTTGCGCCAGGACCAGAAGGACGCGTGGCCGGCAGTCACGGCGAGCATCGCCGCGGCCAAGGCCGCAGACCGGATCGAACGCTTCGGGTTGCTCATGTGGGGATTTCGCAAGCCTGGGTGGGATGGGTGGCGGGCGCCACCGGACACACAGACGAACGTGCGCTGCAAAAAACTATTCCCGCGCCCGCGTCGAATTTTTTACGGGTGGCTGCCCGGATTACCAAATTGGGAACGGCCACCGTCCCGCTCCTGTTGGCATCACCAACCGCAACGACGGGAGACGACGAAATGACCGGCAAAAAGGTCGATGTGACCGCGCTGGAGGAAACGATGGACGAGGTGGTCGAAACCCTCGACCTCGCCGAGCAAGCCGCCGGCTATGTCCGGAAGGAGAGCACCGATCCCATGGACCAGGCCCGCGCCGCCGCCGTGCAGAAGCAGGCCGAAGCCATGCTCGACGCCGCCGAGCAGGCCGCTTCCGGCGGCGAACGGCCGCAGCGCAGCAACCCCTCCCCCCTGCCGGGCATGCGCCGCCCGCCCTCCCTCATCAATTGACGATCATTCGGCAAGGAGAGATTCATGGCCGGCAAACATGAACAGAGCCCGGAACACCGCAAAGCCCACGATCTCGCTGAAGAGGCCATAGAGACGGCAGCCCAGGGCAATACGCGCAAGGCCAAGGGCTTGGCGGACGAAGCCAAATCCATCGACCCGAAGATCGACCAGGAAATGGCTCGAGAATTGGAGGACGACCGCCGTCAGGCGGAAAACTACAAGGGGAAGGCGGGCGAGGCCTCATGACTCCTTATTCCCGGCTTTCATGGGACGGTGGCCCACCCGCCATCCGCTCCTGCCCCTCCGGGCATAGGTCCAGCAGGACGCAGCGCTCACAGGCCGGGTTGCGGTAAAAGCAGACCCGCTGCCCATGCAGCATCATCACCTCGTGGTGGTCGTAGATCTGCTGGGCCGTCCACTCCGGGGGAAGCCGCGCCTCCAGAATGGTGTGCGACGGGCCGACCGCCACGCTGGACGGGATCAGCCCGGTACGAACGGCGACGCGGTGATGGTGGCTGTCTACCGGCAAGGCAGGACGGCGCAGGCTGCTGAAGCTCATCACCGCGGCGCTGGTCTTCGGGCCGACGCCGGGAAGCGCCTGCAGCCAGGCCCGCGCCTCCGGCACCGTCATCCCCGCCAGGAAATCCAGGGAAAGCTCGCCGCGCAACTCGGTGATCCGTCGCAGGATTGCCTGGATGCGCGGCGCCTTCTGCTCCGGCCACGTCACCCCGGCGATGACCGTCTCGACCTCCGCCGGGTCGGCGTCGCGGACGGCCGCCCAATCCTCCCCCCAGCGCGCCCGCAAGGCACGGAAGGCAGCACCGGACGCCGCGTTGCGCGTGCGGTGCGACAGCAACGAGGAGACCAATTCGCTGAGCGGGTCGAGCGCACGGAAATAGGCGATCGGGCAGCCGAAGATCAGGCAGAGCCGGCGGTGGATCTCCAACAGCTTCTCATCCGGCAAATCCGAGGCCGGCAAAACCGAGGCCGGCAATGCCGTGGGTGACAGCGCGAAGGACGCCTGGTCGTCGTTGGCCTTGAGACGGCGCTTCACGGGGCCGTCACACCGCCGGACCGATCACCGTCCGGCAGCATCAGCCCCTCGTCCGCTGCCATGGCGCGGGCGCGCGAATCGGCCTGCACGGCGCGGGCGGTGCTGCGGGCACGGTCCTGGACCCGCCGGAAGGCCCGGATCAGGGCCTGAGCCTCCGCCCGCTCCTGCTCGTCGCGCCGCGACTCCGCGGCTTCCGACGCGGCGATCTTGCCGGCGGTGGACCGCTGCGTCTCGCTGTAGCCGAAGAGGCCGGGCTCCCAGCGTTTCAGGTTGGCATAGGCAAGGGCACGGGCGGCGCCATCCAGCCCCTGCCCCTCCTCCCAGGCGGCGCGGGCGGCGTGCAGCTCGTCGGCCAGCACCCGCTGGGGCGGGCGCGGCGGCGGCGGTGGCGGTTGGTGCAGCCGGGTGCGCGCCGCCTTCAGGGCGGCCACGCGGTCCGGATCGTCACGCCAACGGCGGGCGTCCGCGGCGGCATCGCGCCACGCGCCGATGAGCCGTTCCGGATCGGGTGCGGTGTCCCGCTTCGTCGATGCCATGGCCCTCCCCGTTGCAAGGGAAACGAACGCAATGCTTTCGTCGTCAAGGATCTATGCCATGGTGCCGCAAAGGCCAGACCGGGAAGGGCGGTAATCCCGAGGGTGCGGTCAGTCCGCCGCCCTACCCAGCAGATAGTCGATGTCCCCGCCTTCAAGTGCACTGATGAGACCGCTGCCCTCGATGGTTGCGTCGGACAGGTTTCCTTTGCGCCGTTGCAGGTCGAGGATACGCTCCTCCACCGTGTCGGCGGCGATCAGCTTGTAGACGAAGACCGGCTTGTCCTGCCCGATTCGGTAGGCGCGGTCGGTCGCCTGATCCTCCGCCGCCGGGTTCCACCAGGGATCGTAGTGGATCACCGTGTCCGCCGCCGTCAGGTTCAAGCCGCGCCCGCCCGCCTTCAGGCTGATGAGGAAGACCGGCACCTCGCGGTTCTGGAAGCGGTTGACCGGCTCCGCGCGGTCCAGCGTGCGCCCGGTCAGCTCGACATAGCCGATCTTCGCCTCCTCCAACCGCAGCTTGATAAGGTCGAGCATGGAGGTGAACTGCGAGAAGATCAGGATACGCCGGCCTTCCGGCACCATCTCCAGCACCATGTCGGTCAGGGCGTCGAGCTTCGCGGTCTCCTTCACCTTGCCGGCGGCGGGGATCTTGACCAGACGCGGGTCGCAGCAAACCTGCCGCAACTTCAGGAGCGCGTCGATGATGGTGATGGCGTTGCGCGAGACGCCGCTGACCGCCAGCGCCGCCCGCACCGTCTCGTTCACCGACAGGCGGATGGTCTCGTAGAGGTCGCGCTGCGCCGGCTCCAGGTCGATGCGCACCACCACCTCGGTCTTCGGCGGCAGCTCCTTGGCCACGGCCTCCTTGGTGCGGCGCAGCAGGAAGGGGCGGATGCGGCGCATCAGCTGTTTGGCGCGGGTGCCGTCGGCGCGCTTCTCGATAGGCGTGCGGTAGCGGCGCCCGAACTCCTTGCGGTCGCCGAGCAGGCCGGGCATCAGGAAGGCGAACTGGCTCCACAACTCGCCGAGATTGTTCTCCACCGGCGTGCCGGACAGGCAGAGTCGATTGCGGGCGTTCAGCGCGCAGACGGCACGGGTCGCCTTGCTGTCCGGGTTCTTGATGGCCTGCGCCTCGTCGAGGATCAGCATGTGCCAGTCCCGGCGCTTCAGCACCTCGACGTCGCGGCCGACCACGCCGTAGGTGGTCACCACGATGTGGGCGCGGTCGAGGTCGCCCAGCTTCTCGTGCCGGTCCAGCCCGTGCAGCACGACCACCCGCAGGTGCGGCGTGAAGCGCTGCGCCTCGGCCACCCAGTTGGGGACGAGGCTGGTCGGAACGACGACGAGGCAGGGGTCGGTCAGCCGGCCCTCCTTCTCCTCCATGGCAATGTGGGCCAGCGTCTGGGCCGTCTTGCCCAAGCCCATGTCGTCGGCCAGGATGCCGGCCACCCGGTTGGCCCGCAACCCCTGCATCCAGGCGAGGCCGACGCGCTGGTAGTCGCGCAGCGTGCCCTGAAAGCCCGGCGGCGGGTCCATCTCCGCCGGCATCTCCTGCTCCTGGATGGTGCGCAGGTAGCGGTCGATCTGGCCGGTGTCCTCGGTGCGCCGGGCGATCAGGTCGTCGATGTCCAGCAGGCCGTCGGCCTCGGTCAGCGGCACCTTCAGCGTGTCGTCGAGCCGCCGCCCGCTGTCGAGCATCGATTCCAGGACGCTCATCAACCGCTCGACCCGCTCCGCCGGCAGGGCCAGCACGTTGCCGTCGTCCAGCACCAGATGGGCGCGCCCGTCGATGACGCGGGTCGCCTCCATGCCGCCGCGCTCGATCAGCGTCGCCAGGATGGGCAGCAGGGCGCGGCGCTCGCCGTCGATCTCCACGCCGACGTCGAGGTCGAACCAGCCGTCGCCGGAATCGCGCACGGCGACCGCGACATCCTCGTTCGCCTCGACGACGCGGGTGCCGAAGTCGGCGCCGATCTCGACGGTCCAGCCGTCCTTGCGCAGGGCCGGCACCTCGGTCTTCAGAAAGGCCGACCAGCGCTCATCGGCGTCCTTGCCGGTCAGCCAGTGCACGCGGGTGCCGCGGGCGTTCAACTGGCCCTTGGGCGGCTCGATGCGCGCCTGGGCGAAGCCGAAGGCGGCCAGCCGGTCCAGCGCCCCCTGCTCCAGCGCCTTGTCGCGGCGGACGAAGACCGCCCCGGCGGGCTCCTCGACGCGGGCGAACTGTCGCTGGTCGTCGGGCTCGATCTCCGACGGCGAATCGTCCTCGCCGTAGTCGAAGGCCAGCCGCAGCACGTCCACCAGACCGCCGTCCGGCGACACCACTCGGCCCAGCCGGGCGACGACGCGCGGGTCGCGCTCGACGATAGTGGCGGCGGGGTCGGAGCCCATGCGCACGCCGCCGGGCATGCCCGCGGCAAAAGCGGAGGCCGCCGGGAAGTCCGGACGCTCGGGCGCCGATCGCACCGGCGCGGGCCGGGCGGAGGCCTTTAGGAGTGCCGCCTTCGACGAAGCCGCCTTGGCGGCGGGCGGGGGAACCGCGGCCTTGGGCTTCGGCACCTCGACGACCTGCAACTCGACGGGGCAGACGGTGCCGGCCTTCGGATCTACGCACCAATAGCCCAGCCCCTTGATCAGCGCGGCGCCGGGCGGCAGGCCGGTCGGGCGCAGCTTGCGCGTCGCCGGGTCGCGGAAGGCGCGGATGGTCATCCCTGCCCCCTCCGCCAGCACTGTGCCGCCGCGCCAGCGCAGCCGCCCGCAGCCGAGCAGCCGGCGCAGGATGCGGTCCACCACGTCGCCGCGGCTCTTGGCGACCGGCGTGCGCACCACCCCGCCGCCGCCGAGCATCCGGGCAATGGCGCGGTCCACGTCGCCGTCCAGGCTGCGCGGCGCGCGGGCCAGCACGTCGCGCGGGCTGGCCGGGGTGGAGACGTCGTCGCCCTCCCCCGCCCCCTCCACCGCGATGACGGCGGAGACGAACATGGCCGCGTCGTCCTTGCCCGGCTCCAGAGTCCAGCGGACACTGAGCACCGGATCGGGTGGTGGTGGCGGCACCGGTTCCGGAAGCGGCACCGGTGCAGGGGCCTGATCGGGAACCGCCTGGAGCGCCGGGGGCTCCGCCGCCGGGGGCGCGTCGAACAGGGACATCTGCCGCCCTTCCGGGCGGGCGTCCAGGGTCATCAGCGCCGCCGCGGCCATATGGGCGCAGGCGTTGCGCCCGCAGGTGCAGCTCTTGTCGAAGACCACCCGGCTGCGCCCGCGCACCGGAACGACGGTCACCGACAGCGTCCGGCCGAGGTCGGTGACCGTGGCGGCGATCCGCGCTTCCGCCTCCAGGAGCGTCACCGCCCCGGTCAGGATGAGCGTGCGCCCGCGCTGCAGCGTCTTCGCATCGAAGACGCGCGCCAGATCCTCCTGCGAAAAGGAGACCGTCGCGCTGGCGGTGGCGGCGGCGCGAGGAAGGGAACCGAACAGCGACATGGGCCGGAAGGGATACCGAAAAGGCAGAACGGGTCAGGAACGGGGGCGTCGGTATAAGCCCACACCATGCCCCGTCGCAAGCCCGCTCTCAACCCTCAACCGATGCCGCAAGGCAAACATTCCGGTTGCCAAGTCCAGGGAAGACCAACCCTGAACGAACGTCGCATCCGACAAGGAAAACATCCGTTACAGCCGTTCGAGGAAACTGTTCAGCGGCGGCATCGGGCCGCAGACCGGGGATTCCTCACGGAGCAGATAGGCGAAATGCTTCAGCATCGGCTCCGCGTTGGTGCGGTCGCCGAGCGCGTAGGTGGCGACGCCGAACAGAACGACCAGGGCGAGGACCAGCGGGCTGAGGTTCAGGCGCGACGGGGTCATCCGGTTGAAGCTCTGCGCGAAGGCCGCCACTGCCAGCCCGCCGAGGACGAGCCCGACCACCACCTCCGTTACGGAATGATAGCGCAGCAGGATTCGCGATGCCGCGACGCCCCCCACCAACCCGAGGGCGCCGAGGACAACCACGCCACGCCGCCAGCCGTCCAGCGAGCGCGCGGCCATCACCCCGACCGCCCCATAGACGGCGGCGGCGAGGGCGGCGTGGCCGCTGGGGCTGGTCAGCCGGTCGTCGAACAGGCGGATGCCGCAGGCGTGCCCCAGGATCTTCAGAAGCGCCACCGAGCCCATCAGCATGGCCAGCACGGCCAGCCAGCGCGCCGCCGAGACCGCCGAATGGCGGCGCCACAGCATCACGATCAGGATGCCTGCCACCGGCAGCACGAAGGATGTGCTGCCGAGAAGCGAGATCGCCTTGTTGACGTGCCAGAGGTTCAGATGTCCCACGGTCCTCGCCGCTCCCTTTCCATTCAGCGCATGCGAACGAGCATCCCGTCCCGGTAGTTCCAGGCCGCCGTGCTCTTTCCGTCCGAAGCCGGCAGCGAAACGGTCAGTGTCCGGTCGGCCTGCTCCACCTTCGGCGCGTCGCTGCAGGTCCCGAACGGCAGCGAGACGGAGGCCTTGGTTCCGCCGAGGTCGAGCACGCGGAAGCGCGCGGCGCATTTGCCGTCCACGCTTTCCTGAAGCAGCACCAGCCAGCGCCCTTCCATGTTGTAGGCGTTCACGAAGGACAGGGTGCGCCCCTCGCGGTCCTCGTAGACGACGCGGTCGTTGACGGTCACCTGGATGACCTTCGGGCCGAGTTCGACCATCTGGACGACCTCGTTGCCGATGGCCGCGGACACCAGCACCGCGGCGCCGGACCGGTCGTCCGCCGCCTGTGCCGTCGCGATTGCCGCCGCCCCGATCGTTGCCGTCACGGAAAGCGCCGTCAGCAACCCCACCGGCCCCATAACGGCGCGGCTCAGAAACGTCATGCCCATAGCTGTTCTCAAATGCCCTTCTGGCTGGTCGCTCTCCACGCCAAGGTAAGCCCAACCGCCGCCATTCTGTAGTCCGTCAAAGGGCTGACATCCCCTTGCCGGAAAAATTTCACGAGCCGGACGATTTTGGTTGCCTTCCGGTCACGGCCCGATTAAAAACCGCGCCACCGCAGACGACGGCCTCGCCGACGCCGCGGCAGAGAGAAGCGCCCGTAGCTCAGCTGGATAGAGCACCAGACTACGAATCTGGGGGTCAGGAGTTCGAATCTCTTCGGGCGCGCCACTCTCCTCTTCCCATGAAAATTCCCATGACGCTTCGTTGAACGTGGTTGGATCAGGCGATCCGACGGCGTTTTAGTCGTTTTCGGCAAGTGGCGCTGGGACAATGGTGACGCGATCTTGCACCGCCTGCAGCAGAAGGCGGCATCCTGCCAATCAACAACGATGCTGCGATGGGCGGCAGGGAAATGAGCGGCCGACCGGCTGCTTTCCCAGCAACGTGCTTTTCCCCTTACAGGGACAGCCACCCCCTTGAAGGATTGGTGGGCCCGGCCGGATTCGAACCGACGACAACACCGTTATGAGCGGCGCGTTCTAACCGCTGAACTACAGGCCCCCACCGAGGGATGCCGAATGTGCCCAGAACCGGAAGCTTATGCAACCCCGTTCGATAGAGGCCAAAGCCCAAAATGAAAACAGGGGACCCGAAGGTCCCCCGCTTTTCATACGATCGCAGTCTGTATCGAGCCTGCCCCGGAAACCTCAGGTGTCCAGGAAGCTGCGCAGCTTGCGCGACCGCGACGGGTGCTTCAGCTTGCGCAGGGCCTTCGCCTCAATCTGGCGAATGCGCTCGCGCGTCACATTGAACTGCTGGCCGACCTCTTCCAGCGTGTGGTCGGTGTTCATGCCGATGCCGAAGCGCATGCGCAGCACACGCTCCTCGCGCGGCGTCAGCGAGGCCAGGACGCGGGTCGTCGTCTCGCGCAGGTTCGCCTGGATGGCGGCGTCGAGCGGCAGGACCGCGTTCTTGTCCTCGATGAAGTCGCCGAGATGCGAATCCTCCTCGTCGCCGATCGGCGTTTCGAGGGAGATCGGCTCCTTGGCGATCTTCAGGACCTTGCGGACCTTCTCCAGTGGCATCATCAGGCGTTCCGCCAGTTCCTCCGGGGTCGGCTCGCGGCCGATCTCGTGCAGCATCTGGCGGCTGGTGCGGACCAGCTTGTTGATCGTCTCGATCATGTGGACCGGGATGCGGATGGTCCGCGCCTGGTCGGCGATCGAGCGGGTGATCGCCTGACGGATCCACCACGTCGCGTAGGTCGAGAACTTGTAGCCGCGCCGGTACTCGAACTTGTCCACCGCCTTCATCAGACCGATGTTGCCCTCCTGGATCAGGTCCAGGAACTGCAGGCCGCGGTTCGTGTACTTCTTCGCGATGGAAATCACGAGGCGCAGGTTGGCCTCGACCATCTCCTTCTTCGCGCGGCTCGCTTCCTTCTCGCCCTTCTGGACGGTGGAGACGATGCGCCGGAACTCGCTGATCGGCAGCTTGGCCTCATCCGAGATGCTCGACACGCCGTCGCGCGTCTTGCGGATGTCGGCCTCGTACTTGTCGTAGAACTTGCCCCAGGTCTTGGGATTCAGGCCGCGGATGCGCTCCAGCCAGTTCGGGTCGAGTTCGTGCCCGAAATAGTGGTTGAGGAAATCCTCGCGCTTCACGCGGCAGTCGGTCGCCATGCGCAGCAGCTTGCCTTCGAAGCCGGTCAGCTTGCGGTTCAGGGCGTAGAGCTGCTCGACAAGCTGCTCGATGCGCTGGTTGTTCAGGCGCACCGTGTTCATCAGCTCGACCATCTCGGTCTTAAGCTTGTCGTACTTCTTGTCCGACTGCTTGGCCACGTCCTCGCCGCGCTGGATGGCCGCGATGCGGCCTTCGTGCAGCTTGTGCAGCTTGTCGTAGGTGGTCTTGATCTTCTCGAAGGTCTCGATGACCTGCGGCTTCAGCGCGGCTTCCATGGCCGACAGGGACAGGCTGTTGTCGCCGTCCTCGTCGCCTTCCTCCTCGCTTTCGCCCTCGGGGCGCGGCGGACGCTCCTCCTCGGTCTCCTGCGGGGCGGCTTCCACCGGCTCGGCCAGACCTTCGGGGATCTCCTCACCGTCCGGGCCGCCGCCATAGGTGGCGTCCAGGTCGATGATGTCGCGCAGCAGCATCTTCCCTTCCATGAGGGCGTCGTGCCACTCGAGGATGGCGCGGATGGTCAGCGGCGATTCGCAAATCGCCCCGATCATCATCTCACGCCCGGCCTCGATGCGCTTGGCGATGGCGATTTCGCCCTCGCGGGACAGCAGTTCGACCGATCCCATCTCGCGCAGATACATGCGCACGGGATCGTCGGTGCGGCCGATGTCGTCGTCGTCCAGATTGCCGGCGGACCGGCCTTCGCCCTCGCCGTCGGCGTTGGCGTTGCCCTCCGCGTCCTGCTCTTCCGATTCGACGATGTTGATGCCCATCTCGGAGAGCATGGCCATCGTGTCTTCGATCTGTTCGGAAGACGACGTATCCTGCGGCAGGGCAGCGTTCAGCTCGTCATAGGTGACGTAGCCACGCTCCTTGCCGCGGGCGATCATCTTCTTGACGGCAAGACCCATGCCGTCCATGAGCGGGCCGTCGCCGGCCTCGTCCCGGGCTTCGGAAACTTCAACGCTGTTCGCAGCTTTCGTGGCCATGCGATCGATGCCCCCGCATTACCCCATTATAAAAACCCATAGCACGCATCGCAGCGGCCCCCCGCTGTCGATCCGCACCTGCTTAAACCGGTTGTGAACCGTTCCGGACCTTGTCCGGCCAGACCCTTCCAGGTCTCATTCCCTCCGGCCCTTCCCTTCCGCACCACGCCCGGCGGCGCCGGCCGCTAGGCATCGTCGAGATCCTCGTCATCCGTCATACCCATTCCGGACCTGATGACCTCCTGTTGAAGGGCCACGACCCGCGCGAAGTTCGCCTCGCTGTTGTCACGGGCCAAAGCCGCCTCCGCTTCTCTCAAATCGGCCATCACCTGCCTGTGATGCAGGTGATGCCATGTCGGCCACCACCCCCGTTTCGCGTCCAAGGAGGACGCATCCGGGCGTGCAAAGCCGGCATGGACATAGGTCGACTCGCTGAGCAGAGAGCGGACAATGGTATCATAGCCGGCGGAAGACAAGTGGCGACAAAGCGATGCGGCGTCAAGTCCCGAGTCGTTTTCCCGCCGTTCGGCAAGCAATCCGATGACCGCTTGGCGCAATTCCTCCAGTTCCCGGTCGGGAAACGGCAGCATGCCCAGCGATTCGCCCAACTCATCAAACAACTCGGGATGATTGATGATCACGGCGAGCAGAACGCGCTCCCGCGCGGCGGCCAGATTGCCGGGGTTGCGACGGCGGTGACCGGGCGGCGGTGCGGTGCGCAGACCCGGCAGGCCCGGCGTGTGCCGGCGCGTCTGCTGGCCGAAGCGTCCGCCCCCTGCCCCCGCCTTGCCAAGAGCCCCCGGAACCCAGGGGCCGCGGTCGTTGCGCTGGCGCGGCGGCGGGGCGAAGGCTTCGTCGACGCGGCGGCGCATCTCCGTGCGGTAGAAGGACTGCACGTCGCGGTCGGCGATCTGCCCAACCCGCGAGTCCAGCGCCGCCTTCACAGCCGCCTTGGATTCCGGGGTGCCGGTGGGCTTGCCCTCGGTCTCCATGCGCCAGACCGCCTCGGACAGCGGGATGGCCTCTGCCAGCACCTCCTGCATGGCGCGGGGACCGTGCAAGCGGATCAGGCTGTCGGGGTCCTCCCCCTCCGGCAGGAAGGCGACGCGGGCGGAATGACCGGGGGCGAGGTGCGGCAGGATGCGTTCCACCGCCCGCCACGCCGCCCGGCGCCCGGCGTTGTCGCCGTCGAAGCAGAGGAAGGGGACCTTCTCCGCGTCGGGAATCAGCTTCCACAGCTCCTGGATCTGCGTCTCGGTCAGGGCGGTGCCGAGCGGCGCCACGGCCCCCTCGAACCCGGCGCGGACCAGCGCGATGACGTCCATGTAGCCTTCGGCGACGATCACCGGCTTGCCGTCCGCAGCCGCCTGCCGCGCCCGCGACAGGCCGTACAACAGCGTGCCCTTGTGGAACAGCGGCGTGTCGGCGGTGTTGACGTATTTCGGGCCGTCGCCCTCCAGGATGCGCCCGCCGAAGGCGACCACCCGGCCGCGCCGGTCGGTCACCGGGAAGATCACCCGGTTGCGGAAGAAGCTGTAGGGCGTGCGCCCGTCGTCCGGCCGCTTCAGCAGGCCGGCGGTCACCATGTCCTCTTCCGAGAAGCCCTGCTTCAGAAGCTGGCCGCGCAGCGCGCCGGAATCGGCGGGGGCGAAGCCCAGGCGGAAACGCGCCATGCCGTCGGTGTCCAGCCCGCGGCGCTGGAAATACTCCAACCCGGCACGGCCCGCGGGGGCGTAGAGCTGCTGCTCGAACCAGCGGGCGGCCTGCTCCACCAGATCGTGCAGCGTCTTGCGCCGCTCGTAGCGCTGCTTGTCCTCTTCCGTGGCGCGAGGAACCGGCATCCCCGCCTCGCCGGCCAGCGCCTCCACCGCCTCCGGAAAGGCGAGGTTGTCGTGGCGCATGACGAAGCCGATGATGTCGCCGTGCGCTCCGCAGCCGAAGCAGTGGAAGAAGCCCTTCTGGTCGTTGACGTAGAAGGAGGGCGACTTCTCGTTGTGGAAGGGGCACGGCGCCTTGTACTCGCGGCCGGCGCGGATCAGGCGCAGGCGCTTGCCCACCACGTCCGACAGGGCGAGACGGGTGCGAAGCTCTTCCAGGAATTGGGGCGGGAAGGCCATGGTCGGGCGGCACCCGTGCTAGATCGGCAACCGCACCGTCAGCAGGCCGAGAGCTGCTGCTTCACGGTGCCGCTGACCTTGGCGAAGTCCATCTGGCCGGCGTAGCGCGCCTTCAGCTCCGCCATCACCTTGCCCATGTCCTTGATGCAGGTGGCGCCGATCTCGTCCACCACCGTCTTCACGGCGGCGGCCACCTCCTCCTCCGACATCTGCTTGGGCAGGAAGCCCTCGATGATGGTGATCTCCTCGCGCTCCTGCTCGGCCAGTTCCAGGCGGCCGCCCTGCTCGTACAGCTTGATCGACTCGCCGCGCTGCTTGATCATCGTCTGCAGCATGGAGAGGATCTCGGCCTCGTCGATGCCGTCGGTGACGCCGCGCGAACGCGCCGCGATGTCACGATCCTTCAGCGCGGCCAGGATCAGGCGCACGGTCGAGACGGCGCGCTGGTTCTTGGCGAGCATCGCCTGCTTCAAAGCCTCGTTCAGGCGCGTGCGCAGCATTGCGTGTGTCCTTCGTGTTCGTCAGGTGTGTTCATCAGGTCGAAACGATAACGGCCGCTCGGCAGCATCCGCACCGTCCCCATCCGTGGGGTGGCGCGGGAGACGCGGCGCGAACCGGCAATATTCCTAAATTTGCGCCGGATTGCCACGTCAATTCCGAAGAGCCGCTTCACGCCCCCAACCGCCCTTCCAACAGCCAAGCCCCACCGGTGAAGCACGGCGATTATGCAAACGCGCCGCTGGAAATCGGGGTACCAATCGTCATATACGGTTGACCGGCTCACCCGTCCCGACTAATCGATCCAGGCTCAGACACCCGACCGCAAGGAAACGGGATGGAGGGGCACGGACCGACGACGACGCGTGCGCCCAGCGGGGCGGGACGCGGCGCCGACGCTCCGCAAAGCAGGAATATGTGGCCCGCGGCGGCTCTTGATAAGGTCTGAAGGATGGCTCAATCGACTCTCCCGGCGGGCGATGCCGGCGCTTACACCGGTGTCCTGGTTCTGGCCGACGGCACCGTCTTCAAGGGCCGAGGCATCGGTGCGGTGGGGGATTCGGTGGGCGAGGTGTGCTTCAACACCTCGATGACCGGTTATCAGGAAATCCTGACCGACCCCAGCTACGCCGGGCAGATCATCACCTTCACCTTCCCCCACATCGGCAACACCGGCGCCAACCCGGAAGACATCGAGACGGTGACCCCCGCCGCGCGCGGCCTGATCCTGCGCGCCGACGTCACCGACCCGTCGAACTGGCGCGCCACGCGCCATCTCGACGACTGGCTGAAGAGCTACGGGCTGGTCGGTCTGGCCGGGGTGGACACCCGCCGCCTGACCCGCCGCATCCGTGACCTCGGCGCGCCGAACGGCGTCGTCGCCCACGCGCCGGACGGCAAGTTCGACCTCGACGCGCTGGTCGCCAAGGCCAAGGGTTGGCCGGGACTGGAGGGCATGGACCTCGCCAAGGACGTCTCCTGCCGCCAGACCTACGGCTGGGATGAGGGCGCCTGGACGCTCGGCGCCGGCTACGCCACCCAGGACAGCCCGCGTTTCCACGTCGTGGCGATCGATTTCGGCGCCAAGCGCAACATCCTGCGCTGCCTCGCGGCGGCCGGCTGCAAAGTGACCGTGGTTCCGGGCACCGCCACCGTCGAGGACGTGATGCGCCACAAGCCGGACGGCGTCTTCCTGTCGAACGGCCCCGGCGACCCTGCGGCCACCGGCGAATACGCGGTGCCGACGATCAAGGGCCTGCTGGACACCGGCCTGCCGATGTTCGGCATCTGCCTGGGCCACCAGATGCTCTCGCTGGCGCTGGGCGCCAAGACGAAGAAGATGCCGCTGGGCCACCGCGGCGCCAACCATCCGGTGAAGGATCTGGCTTCCGGCCGAGTGGAGATCACCAGCCAGAATCACGGTTTCGTGGTGATGGAGGAGACCCTGCCCGCCGATGCCGAGGTGACCCACGTCAGCCTGTTCGACGGCACCAACGAGGGCATCCGGTTGAAGAACAAGCCGGTCTTCTCGGTGCAGTACCACCCGGAGGCCTCGCCCGGCCCGCAGGACAGCCACTATCTGTTCGACCGCTTCGTGGCGTTGATGGACGGCAAGCAGACGGTCTGACGCCCGGCGGACGCGCCGGCCGATGATGGGAAAGGAGCCGCTTGCGGCTCCTTTTTCTTGTTCAGCCGTCCGGTCACGCGGAGCCGCCGCCCCTCTCCTTTTTTGCCCAACCGACACTCCCCGATCGGGCGGATTGGCTGATTTCTCCACCCCCTTCGATAAAAACTCTGCTCCGTCAAAGGTGTGTCCTTTGCTTCTGGACTCTGCGATGGTTACGGGCGCGCCCCTCGCCATGCATACCGGAGCATGACATCCCTTGCCTGTGCACGCTCAGGATGACAACGCACCCGCCATGAATGACGGCGGCCTGGGCGACGACCAGCCCCGGGCCGGCGGCCTGTCGCTCCGCGCCGGGCTGGTGCTGCTGGTCATGGCGGCGCTGCTGCCGATGCTGGGATTCGCCGGCTGGACGGTCTTCCGCATGGCCGAGACGCAGAGCGCCGCGATCGAGCGGTCTGGCCAGGATCTGGCCCGGACGCTGGCCGTCGCCATCGACCGCGAACTCATGGCGATGGAGACGGCGCTCCAGGTGCTCACCACCTCTCCCCACTTGGTGAAGGGCGATCTCGCGGCTTTCCACCGGCAGGCGACCGAGGTGCTTCAGCACAAGGGCTCCCGGCGCGAGGGCGTGCACATCGTGCTGAGCAACGCCCAAGGCCAGCAGCTGATCAACACGCGCCGCCCATTCGGGGAGCCGCTTCCCCGCACCGCGGTTACCGGCCTCGTCCGGCGGACGGCGGACAGCGGTCAGACCCAGATTTCCGAGATCTTCACGGGCGTCGTCGCCCAACGCCCCCTGGTCGCCGTCGCGTTGCCGATCACGCGGAATGGACCCTCGGAACATGTGCTGGCCATGAGCATCCCAACCGAGATGTTCATCGAGGTGCTGCGCCAGCAAAGCCTTCCGGAGGGATGGATCGCCGCCCTGTGGGACCGGCAAGGCGTCGTCATCACCCGGACCGCGGCCTCCGACACCTTCACCGGCACGCCGATTTCAGCGGAGGTGTTCCGCCGGACCGCCTCGGCGAGTTCCGGGACCTTCACCGCCGTGGCGCGGGACGGCACGCCGCTGTTCAACGCCTTCGCCCGGTCGGAGCTGTCGGGCTGGACCGTCGCCGTCGGCGTGCCGCAGAGGCTGATCGCCGAACCCATGCGCCGCTCGGTCACGCTTGTGTTGTGCGGCGGCGGAATCCTGCTGCTGGTCAGCCTGGCGATGGCTCTGGCGGTCGGGCGGCGCATCGCCGATCCGGTCGCGGCGTTGGCCGGTTCCGCCCTGGCGCTGGGACGCGACGGCCCGCACGCATCGCCGGTGATGACCGCCCCCGCGCCGATCCGCGAGGTCAACGCGGTGGCCGGCGCGCTGAACCGGGCGGCCCGCCGCCTGCGCGACAGCGAGGCGCAGCAACGGCTGGTCATGGAGGTCGTCGGGCTGGGCGTCTGGCGCTTCGACATGCGCAGCCGCCGCTTCCACGGCTCGGACCACACCGCCGCCCTCCTGGGCGTCCCGGTGCTCGACGGCGCCTCGGTCGAATCCTGGATTCGCAACGTCGCGGCGGACCACCGCAACGCCGTCCGCGCCGCCCTCTTCCGCGATGCCTCGTCGAAGGGCGAACTGGAGGCGGAGTTTCCCGTCGGCTCGCCCGACGGGCAGGTGCGCTGGCTGGCCATGCGCGGGTCCTGCCTGACCGACCCGGACGGCACCACCCGCGCCGTCGGCATCCTGGAGGACGTGACGGAGCGGCGGCGCGCCCACGAGATGCAGTTGGGCGAGCTGGTGGACCGCCACGCCTCCGACCGCCGCCTGTTCGCCGCGATCATCGAAAGCTCCACCGATCTGATCGTCGCGGTGGACCAGGAGCTTCGCTACATCCTGTTCAACGGCGCCTACCAGCGGGAGGTCGAGGCGCTGTACGGCCACCGCCCGGCCATCGGCCAGAGCCTGCTGGAGATGATGGAGCATCTGCCCACCGCGCAGGTCACCACGGAGTCCCTGTGGAGCCGCGCGCTGGGTGGAGAGCGCTTCACCATCGTGGAGGAGCTGGGCGACCCCACCCTGCAGCGCAAGCGCTACGAACTGGCCTTCGGCACCATCCTGGATTCCAGCGGGCGTCGCATCGGCGCCTATCACGTCGCCCGCGACGTCGAGGAGCGGGAGCGCACCGGCCAGGCCCTGCGCGAGATCGAGGAGACGCTGCACCAGGCCCGCAAGATGGAGGCCATCGGCCAGCTCACCGGCGGCATCGCCCACGACTTCAACAACCTGCTCCAGGCCATCGGCACCTCGCTCTACCTGCTGCGCGCCGCTGGGGAAAGCGGTGGAGCCAGCCATCCCCAGGCCCTCGACATGGCGGAGAAGGCGGTGGAGCGCGGCGCCACCCTGACCCAGCATCTGCTGGCCTTCTCCCGCCGGCAGCGGCTGGAGCCGAAGACGGTCGACGTCGGCGCCCTGGTCACCGGCATGGGCGGGCTGCTGGAACGCACGCTGGGCGGCACCACCCGCATCGTGACGGAGACGGACCCCAGCCTGTGGCCGGCGCGGGTCGACCCGAACCAGCTCGAAATGGCCATCCTCAACCTCGCCATCAACGCGCGGGACGCCATGGCGGCGGGTGGCACCCTGACCATCCGCACCGGCAATTGCCCGGACGACATGGAGGGACGGCCGCTCGATCTCGCCGCCGGGGATTGCGTGTCCATCGCCGTTGCCGACACCGGCAGCGGGATGAGCGAGGAGACGGCGGCGCGCGCCTTCGAACCCTTCTTCACGACGAAGGGCGTCGGGCACGGCACCGGCCTGGGTCTGTCGATGGTGCACGGTCTGGCCGCGCAATCCGGCGGGACGGTGGTCCTGACGACCCGGCTGGGCGCCGGCACGACGGTGACGCTCTATCTGCCGCGGGCCGACGCCGAGGAGGATGCCACCCCGGACGCCGAGCATCCCGCCGCCGTCCAATCCCCGCCCCGCCCCGCCACCATCCTGCTGGTGGAGGACGAGGCGTTGGTCCGCATGGCGACCGCGACGGTTCTGGAGCACGCCGGTTTCCGCATCATGGAGGCGTCCAGTGGTCCCGACGCGCTGGACGCCTTCGCCCGCGAACCGGAGGTGGACCTCGTGCTGACCGATTACGCGATGCCCGGCATGACAGGGCTGGAACTGGTGCGGGAACTGCGCGTCCGGCGCCCCGACCTGCCGGTTCTGATGGTCACCGGCTATGCGGAGATCCAGCGGGCTTCGGCGCTGGACGGGTTGCCCATCCTGCAGAAACCCTATCAGGCTGACGAACTGGTCACACGCATCCGCGCCGCCCTGCCCGTGGCACCCTCAGCCTGACGGCCGCCGCCCGAACGGACGCCATGCCGCCGCCCGCTCCTTCGCATCCGCCCTCGTCCCAACCGCCTTGCCCGCTCTGCGGCCGCCCGATGGTGCCCGGCCCCAGCCTGAACGAGCACCACCTGATCCCGCGCACCTACGGCGGGCGGGACACACTGACCATGCACCGCATCTGCCACGCCAAGATCCACGCGGTGCTGAGCGAGGCGGAGCTGCGCGACCATTACAACACCATCGCCAGCCTGCGCGCCCACCCGGACATCGCCGCCTTCCTGCGCTGGGTGTCCCGCAAGCCGCCGGAGTTCATCGACCGCCACGCCTCCGGACGCGGGCGCCGGCGGTGACGCGCCGCTCGATGGGTCAGACGCGCCCGAGGTAACGGTTGATCTCGCCGTTGCAGGACCGGCTGATGCGCTCGTATTCGGCGGGGGTGTCGATGCGGGCCTGACGCGCGTTGCGTTCGCGTCCGAACTCCTCCATCAGCTGGCGCATCGCCGCCTTGATCGGCTGCTCGATCGCCGCCATGACCTGCCGCTCGGAGCGGCCCTGGGCCGGTCGGGCACGGCCGACCACATCCTCCAGCCGACGCTTCAAGACCGGCACATACTCGCGCAGAAGCTGCTCGTCCACCGTGACGTGGCGCATCTCGTGGGCCAGGACCTCGCCGTGGATGCAACTGCCCTGCGGCAGCTCGCGGGCGACATAGACGGTCCGCTCGTCGTAGCCGAAGGTGACGGTCAAGGTCTGGGCCGCGCCGCAGTAGCGACCCTGCCCCAGAGATGCCGTCATGACGCCGGCCTGCCATTGCTGATTGTATTGGATCGCCGCCAGCCCCAACGTGTGAGAATTGGCGGTCCGCCCCGCGACGGGCCGCCGCCCCGGCTTCTGGGCCAGTTGGCGGATCGACTGGCTGTAGTCGGTGCGCAAAGGGGCGATCTGCAGATCGAGGACCACGCGGGCCGGCGCGAAGTCCGGACAGGCGGCGACCCCGCCCTGGGCAATCACGGTTTGGGCCGTCGCGGTTTGCGCGGCCACGGGCTCGGAAAAGCCGAGCCCTCCCCCACCCAGGCACAGGAGCGTCAGAAGGCCGGCGCGCAGGCGCGGTCGGAACGGGCGGAGGATCATTCCGCCTATGTCGGTGCGGCCCCCGCCGACGGCAAGGGCCGCAACGCCGGACCTCAGCGCTTGCCTGGATAGAGGAAGCGAGCCTTCAGCGTGCCCTCGATGGCGCGCAGGTCGCTCGCCACCTCGTTCTCCTCCACATCGCCGTCGACATCCACCACGACGTAGCCCAGTTCCGGGTCTGTCTGGAGATACTGCGCGGCGATGTTCAGGTTGCGGCCCGAGAAGACCTCGTTGATCTTGCGCAGCACGCCCGGACGGTTCTCGTGGACGTGCAGGAAGCGGGTGCAGCCGGCATGGACGACCGGCAGGCCGACCTGCGGGAAGTTCACGGCGCCCATGGTCGAGCCGTTGTCCGAATACTCGATCAGCTTCTGCGACACCTCGGTGCCGATGTTGGCCTGCGCCTCCATCGTCGAGCCGCCGATGTGCGGGGTCAGGATGACGTTGTCGAGCCCGCGCAGCGCGCTCTCGAACACCTCCTTGTCGCCGCCCGGCTCCTTGGGGAACACGTCGATGGCCGCACCCAGCAGATGCTTGTCCTTCAGGGCGGCGGCCAGCGCCTCGATCACCACGACCTTGCCGCGGGCGGCGTTGATCAGGTGGGCGCCCTTCTTCATCGCGCGGATCTGTGCCTCGCCGATCATGTCGCGGGTCTGCGGCGTGTCGGGGACGTGCAGGGTCACCACGTCGGACACCGCCAGCAGCTCCTCCAGCGAGTGGCAGGGCTGCGCGTTGCCGAGCGCCAGCTTGTTCACGACGTCGTAGTAGCGGACCTTCATGCCCATCGATTCGGCCATGATCGACACCTGCGTGCCAATGTGGCCGTAGCCGACGATGCCCAGCGTCTTGCCGCGGATCTCGTAGCTGTCCTTGGCCGACTTCATCCAGCCGCCGCCATGCACGAGGGTCGACTTCGAGAAGATGCCGCGCATCAGCATGATGACCTCGCCGATCACCAGCTCCGCCACCGACCGGGTGTTCGAATAGGGCGCGTTGAAGACCGGGATGCCGAGTCGGCGGGCGGCCTTCAGATCGACCTGATTCGTGCCGATGCAGAAGCAGCCGACGCTGAACAGGCGGCTCGCGGCCTCCAGCACCTTGGCGGTCAGATGGGTGCGCGAGCGGATGCCCAGCATGTGGACGGACCCGATGCGCTCCAGCAGCTCCGATTCGTCCAGCGCGTGCGGCAGACGCTCCACGGTGGCGTAGCCGCCATGCGCCAACTCGTTGATGGCGTTGTCGTGAACGCCTTCGAGCAGCAGGATGTTGATCTTGTCCTTGGAGAGCGAGAGCTTCGTCACGGCCGGAATCCGTCGAAATGAATGGCCCCGCACGCGGCGGGCCGCCAATAATGCGAGCGCGCAAGGTAATGCCAAGCGCCGGCCTTGTCACGCGAGGGATGTTGCGCTGCCGCCGCCATTCCGCATGGCGGGTTGGCGCCGCACGCGGAGCGGGTGTATTCGTGCCACCGACAAGGCCATGGCTGGGAAGAGCGAGGGAAACACCGGGATGAGCGACGTCACCATCTACCACAACCCGCGCTGCACCAAGTCGCGCCAGACGCTGGAGCTTCTGAGGTCCAGGGGCGTCGAGCCCACCGTCGTCGAGTATCTGAAGACCCCGCCCGGCCCGGCCGAGCTGAAGGCCATCCTGGCCAAGCTGGGCAAGGGTCCGCGCGACATCCTGCGCGCCAAGGAGGCGGCGGAGGCCGGGATCGCCAAGGATCTCGACGGCGATGCCCTGATCGACGCATTGTCCGCCAACCCCGCCGCCATCGAGCGGCCCATCGTCGTCACGGGCGACAAGGCCCGCGTGGGCCGTCCGCCGGAAAGCGTTCTGGAGATCCTGTAAGTGACCAAGCCCTCCCTGGACCTCACCCCCGCCGACGCTGCGACCGAGCTGCGCACCGTCCGCGACCTGATCCGCTACGGCGTCAGCCGCTTCACCGAGGCCGATCTCGACTACGGCCACGGCACCACCAACGCCCATGACGAGGCGGTGTTCATGGTGCTGGAAGGGCTGAGCCTGCCCATCGACCAGCTCGACCCCTATGTGGACGCCCGGCTGACCCTGGCGGAGCGCCGCAAGGTGGCCGACCTGCTGCACGCCCGCGTGGAGACGCGCAAGCCGGCCTCCTACCTGCTGAACAAGGCCTACATCCAGGGCATCCCCTTCTATGTGGATGAGCGGGTGATCGTCCCGCGCTCCTACATCGGGGAGATCCTGTTCTCCGACCTGATCGGCGGCGACGACTTCACGCTGGTGGAGGACCCGACGGAGGTCGAGCGGGTGCTCGACCTCTGCACCGGCTCCGGCTGCCTCGCCATCCTGGCCGCGCAGATCTTCCCGGAGGCCCAGGTGGACGCGGTGGACCTGTCCGCCGACGCGCTGGAGGTGGCCAAGCGCAACGTCGCCGACAGCGGGTTCGAGGACCGCATCGCCCTGCACCACGGCGACCTGTTCGCACCGCTGAAGAACCGCAAGTACGACGTCATCATCACCAACCCGCCCTATGTGGACGCCGAGGCGATGGCCGCCTTGCCGCCGGAGTTCCGCCACGAGCCGGAAATGGCCCTGGCGTCGGGCGAGGACGGGCTGGACATCGTGCGTCGCATCCTGAAGGAGGCGCCCAAGCACCTGACGCCGGAAGGCGGCCTGCTTTGCGAGTTCGGCACGGGCCGCGAGATCCTGGAAGCCGAATATCCGGACCTCGACTTCTTCTGGGTCGAGACCGCCAACAGCTTCGGCGAGGTCTTCTGGCTGACCCGCGACCAGCTGAAGGCGGGCAAGTAACCGGACCGCTGATCAGACCGGACGCCGGAGCAGCACGCTTCCCCCCTGGTGCGGCAGCCGCTCGTGCCAGGGGATGTCGGCGCGGCCGATCTCGGCGAAGCCTTCCTTGGCATAGAGTTGGCGGGCGTCGGCGTTGTCGGCCCAGACATGCAGCGTCACCCGGTCGAACCGGCCGCGGCGCGCCCGCTCATAGACCCAGGCGAGAAGCTGGGAGGCGATGCCGCGGCGGCGCCACGCCGGATCGACGGCCAGCGCCGACAGGAAGTAGCTGCCCCAGTCGTGCACCCGGCTGAAATCCTCCATATGGGCCAGCCGGTCGACGGGCAGTCCGGTGTAGTCCTGGGTCTTGATCCAGTCCACGGGATAGGCGTGGGCAACCCCGACGATGCGCCCTGCCGCCTCCGCCACGCCCGAGTGGCGGTGGGAGAAGGACCCGGACGTGCCCGCCAGCCCGGGCACCAGCATCTCCGCCGCCGTCTGGCCGGGCACCAGCCCGTCGAGCAGGAACTCGTAGATGCCGCCGCCGGCTATGTCGATGAGCCGCGCCAGCTCCGGCGCGTCGTCCGGCTCGGCCGGGCGGATGTGGATGCCGTTGTCGTTCATGACCCGCGTTTCCTGTTGAAAGCGTGATTCCCCTCTGCCGTCCCGGGAGAGGGTGCCCGCGACAGCGGGTGGGTGAGGGTCGAACAAGGATCAAGAGGGCAATCCTGGGCGACACCCTCACCCTTCCCACGCCTGCGGCGCGGGCCCCTTCCCTCTCCCGGGGCGGGAGAGGGAATTTCCCGACTCCATTGACCGTGGCCGCCCGTCGCCCTATCCTGACGCCCATGATGGACCGTCACCTTACCCTGGGTCTGCGAATTAGCAGCCCGGTTCTCGCGTGAGAGCCGGGGTTTTCGCACGTCTGCAGGTCTGATCCTGCACTCATCGACTCAAGACCAAGGTAAGAGCGACCCATGTCCACCGTCACGTTGTCCACCGTCACGCTGGCGGCGCCCGCCACCGAATCCCGTCCGACCGATCCGAACCGCCTCGTCCGCTTCGCCGTGCAGGCCGATGCCGATCCCGGCACCCTGCCCCGCGTGCTGGAGCTGTTCGCCAAGCGCGGCCTCGTCCCGCTGTCGCTGAACAGCCGCCTGCTGGGCGAGACGCTGACCGTGGAGGTCGAAATGACCGGCATGGTCGCCGCGGAGTCGAACCATGTCGGCAATTGCCTGCGCCAGATCCCGATGGTCCTGACGGTCGCCGTGACCGAACGGACCCTGCCGCTGGACCTGCCCGCCGCCGCCGAGTGACGGCGACAGCGGGCGTCCGGCGTCAGTCGGACGACGGCGTCCTGGTCTTTTCAGACAACATTTCAGGCGACGGGGGCGGCGCGTCCGAAGCGGGGACGACAGTCTCCTCCGTCGGCGCCTCCTCCGTCTCCTTCATCAGCTGGGCGGCCTGCTGCAGCTTGCGGAACTGCGCCACCGAGAAAGGCAGGCTCGCCAGATAGGCCAGCCCGAGGAACGCCAGCGTCCACCAGGGCTGGCTGACCAGCGAGGCGGCGAGCAGGCCGACACCGACCAGACCCGGCACCACATACTGGGTCGGCACCCGCATGCCCTTGAAGGAGAAGGTCGGCAGCGTGCTGACCATAAGCCCGCCCATCGCCAGCGTCCAGGGCACCACGACGGCCGGATGGCCGGCGATGTCCGGCCCGGCCTCGAAGCCGATGACCATGGGAAGGACGGCCAGACCGGCGCCCGCCGGGGCGGGGACGCCGGTGAAGTAGTTGAAGGCCCACGGCGGCAGGTCGACGTCCAGCCGGGAGTTGAAGCGGGCCAGCCGCAGCGCCGCGCAGACCGCGTAGGCCATGGCGGCGATCCAGCCCAGGCTGCCGGCGCCGTTCAGCGCCCACAGATACATCATGAAGGCGGGGGCCACGCCGAAGCTGATGACGTCGGACAGGCTGTCCAACTCGGCGCCGAACTTGCTCTGCCCGTTCAGCAGGCGGGCGATCCGCCCGTCCAGCGCGTCGAAGATCGCCGCGATGACGATGCAGACGACCGCCTGCTCCCACCGCTCGTGCATGGCGAAGCGGATGGCCGTCAGGCCGGAGCACAGCGCCAGCACCGTCAGCACGTTGGGAAGAAGATGGTTGATCGACAACCCCTTCAGCCGCGGATGCGGGCGGCGCGCCCGGCGCTTGCGGAACACTGCCGGCTTGAAGACCGGTCGCTTCATCGGCGGACATCCCCCTGCCGTTGCGGTTCGGTGGCAGTCAGGTCGGCCAGCACGGTCTCGCCGCCGATCGCCGTCTGCCCGACGCAGACCAGCGGAACCACGCCGTCCGGCAGATAGACGTCGGTGCGGCTGCCGAATCGGATCAGGCCGAACCGCTCGCCCGCCTTGACCTCCTGGCCGGCCTTCACCCAGTAAAGGATGCGGCGGGCGACGAGGCCGGCAATCTGCACATAGGCAATCTCACGCCCGTCGGGAAGACGGTGGCGGAAGGCGGCGCGTTCGTTCTCCTCGCTGGCCTTGTCCAGCGCGGCGTTCACGAAGGTGCCCTTGTGATACTCCGCCGCCACCACCGTGCCGTCCGCCGGCACGCGGTTGACGTGCACGTTGAAGACGTTGAGGAAGATGCTGACGCGGGTCAGCGGCTTGTCGCCCATGCCCAGCTCCGGCGGCGGAACCGCGGGAACGATCATGGTCACGCGCCCGTCGGCGGGGCTGACCAGCAGGCCGGGGCGCGTCGGCGTCACGCGATCGGGATCGCGGAAGAAATACACGCACCACAGGGTGAGCACGAGACCCAGCCAGCCCAGCGGCTTCGCCACGGCAAGCCCGAGAATCAGGGAGACCACGGCGAAGGCGGCGATGAAGGGCCAGCCGGCGCGGTGGATCGGAACGACTACGGTATTGAGGGCGGACATCGCCGGTTACTTCAGCCTCGGATCGTTGGAGCGGCGCATTCTAGACAGCATCCCCCGCCCTTTACAGAATTTTAGCAGGGAAGGTGGAGAGTGACGCCACCGACACCACAGGAATGAGCGAGCCCCCGTGTCCGTTCCCGCTGCCCGCCTTCAGGCCATGCCGTCGCTCGCGCAGGTCTCGCAGACCGCCCTGCCCTTCAGCCCCGACACCTTCGTGATGACTCCCGAGGGCGTGCTGGGCATTGCCCAGCCGCCGCGCCCGGCGCGGCTGCATTTCATGGCCGACGGGCTGCCCTTCAGCATCGCCGTCGGCTTCGACGGGGAAAAGTCGCGCTCGCAGGTATGGGCGGAGATCGGCCACATCCCCTACACCGCCCAGTCGCCGGAGCGGCGGCGCCAGCTCCTGGCGATCCTGCGCGGCATCCAGGACCGCCGGGGAACCCGCTTCCTTGTCCAGGAGGGCCAGAAGATCCTGCTGTTCTCCGAAGCGGAATATGAGGGCCAGGCGACGCCGGAGGATCTGATCCACCAGACGGTGGTCGCGCTCCAGCAGGCGCGGCCCTTCCTGCGCCTGCTCGCCCCTTACCTGTAAAGTCAGTTCGAAAAAGCTCAGTTCGAGACTGGCAGCGCGAAGATCTGGCCGGGATAGATCAGGTCCGGATCGCGGATCTGGCCGCGGTTGGCCTCGTAGATCAGCGTGTACTGCACGCCGTGCCCGTAGGTGGAGCGGGCGATCCGCCACAGGCTGTTGCCGGGCTGGACAACCATCGATCGGCCGTCCGGCAGGTTGGCCGGAACTTCCGACACCTGAACCGGCAGCTCGACGCGGGCGGTGACCTTGCCCGAGTCGGTAACCTGATCAGCGCGCAACGTGTAGACGCCCGGCGCCACGGCGCGCTCCGGGCGCAGCCGCCATTGACCGTTCGGGTCGGTGTGGGCGCTGCCGACCAGAAGATTGTCGAGATAGAGCTGCACGGCGCTTCCCGGCTGCGCCCGGCCGCCCATGGCGACCCGACCCGAGGCGTCGTAATCCATGCTTTCCAGCGACACGCCCCCCGGCGGCGGCGGGGCCGCCACGCCGCGGGTCGCCGGGGCGGCCGGCCCCTTCGGAGCCTGCAGGATCGTGCTGCCGCCCCGCCCGTCGCCCAGCCCATCGCGCGGCATGGCGACGGCCAGCGGACCTGTCGGCGCTTCCGAAGACGCCCCACCGGTGGCGGGCGGCGGGTCGGGCACCACGACCACCACGACGCGCTCCGACGGGGTCGGCTCGGCGGCGGGGGTCGCCTTCTCCGACAGGCTCAGTTCGCGGGCGCCGGGGGCCAGCGGCTGATCGGGAAGAAGGACCCACTCACCGCGCGCGTCGGCGTTGACGGAACCGAGCGCGCGCTCCCCGTCATGGACGGTCACCGACGAGCCCGGCGTGGCGCGCCCGGCCATCACGGTGGCGCCGTCCGGCGCGACGCGCACGATGTCAAAGCGCGGACCGGCGGGCTCCTCCGCGGCCTTCGCCGGGGCGGGCGTGTTGGCCGGAGGCTTGGCCGGGGACACGCTGCCCAGCGCGACGGTTGTTCCGGAACCGGCCGTTCCGGCGCGGGAGACCGGCGCGGGCGCCGGATCGAAGGCCAGATACGCGACAACGGCAGCCGCGGCGACCGTCGCCGCACCGCCGAACAGGAGAGCTTGCTTCACCGGAGCACCGCCGCATCATTGCCGGCAGACACGCCGGCTTGCGGCAGGATAGCAGATTGCGGCAGTGGAACTGAACACCGCCGATGGAGCAGACCCATAGCCGCATCGGGACCCGCGCACCGCCTTCGCGCTGCCGGGCGGTGCTACCCCATGCTCACGCCTCCAGGCTCACTTCTCCAGCTTGGCGACCGTCTCGGAATGGCGGCCGGAGGAAAGGTCAGCCGCGGAGACGCTGGTTTCCGTGACCTGAACCGTCGTGGCGCCGCCCGCGTTCGCCTTGCCCCCGCCGGTCAGAAAGCCGATCCCGCCGCCGAAACCGAGGAACAGGAATGTGGCCACCGAGATGGCGGCCAGGGCGTTGACGACGCGCGAATCCATAATGATTCCTCCCGATGGGCTGAAGTCCGATGTCCGGGTAGACGCCGCCCCGGCTTTGCTATTCCCTTGCATTAGGTGACCCCGCCGGGCGCACCGGAACAGTCACCGGAACGTGTACCCAACCGGCGAGAAAGGGTGAGCGATGAGAGCCCCGAATTCCGTCTGCGTCTATTGCGGCTCATCCAGCCGCGTCGCCGCTGTCCACAAGGAGGCCGCCCATATGTTGGGCGACGGGCTCGCCCGGCGGGGCATCCAGCTGATCTACGGCGGCGGGCGCGTCGGGCTGATGGGCATCGCCGCCGACGCCGCGCTCGCAGCCGGGGGGCAGGTCGTCGGCATCATCCCAGAACACATCCAGGCCGCCGAGATCGAGCACACCGGCCTGACCGAACTGCACGTCGTCGACAGCATGCACACCCGCAAACGAACGATGGTGGACCGGGCCGACGCCTTCGTGGTGCTGCCGGGCGGCCTCGGCACGCTGGACGAGGCGTTCGAGATCCTGACCTGGAAGCAGTTGGGCCTGCACGACAAGCCGGTGGTGATCGTGGATGTGGACGGCTATTGGCGCCCGCTGCTCGGCCTGATCGACCATACGGTGGCGCAGGGCTTCACCCAGCCGGCGCACCGCGCGCTGTACACCGTCGTCGATGACGTGGACGATGTGTTCGCCGCGCTGGCCTATGAACCGGAGCCCACGTTGAAGATTCCCACACAAAAGCTCTGAAAAGACCAAGTGGTAGGACCAGATCGCGCAAATCGCGCCGTTTTCAGCGCGATATCGTCTGTTTTGATGCCCCGCGGTCCTTTCTTTCGGCGGTGCCCCGGTGCTATATAACCGCCATCCGTTTCCGTCCGGGGAACCGGGGCCCGTCTTCGGATGGACGCCCCGGCCCGTGCCCTCGCACAGCGCGCCCGGCGTCCAAGCATAAGACAACCCCTACCCGTTCGGGGAGAACTCGCACCCATGACGAAGATCAAGGTAGCCAATCCGGTCGTCGAACTCGACGGCGACGAGATGACGCGCATCATCTGGCAGTTCATCAAGGACAAGCTGATCCTGCCGTATCTCGACATCGACCTGAAATACTACGATCTCAGCGTCGAGAACCGCGACAAGACGGATGACCGGGTGACGGTCGAGTCCGCCAACGCGATCAAGCAGTACGGCGTCGGCGTCAAGTGCGCGACCATCACCCCGGACGAGGCGCGGGTGACGGAGTTCAATCTCAAGAAGATGTGGAAGTCGCCGAACGGCACGATCCGCAACATCCTGGGCGGCACCGTCTTCCGCGAGCCGATCGTCTGCTCCAACGTTCCGCGCTACGTTCCGGGCTGGACCAAGCCGATCATCATTGGCCGCCACGCCTTCGGCGACCAGTACAAGGCCACCGACTTCGTCGTTCCCGGCAAGGGCAAGCTGACGATCAAGTGGGTGCCGGAAGGCGGCGGCGAGCCGATCGAGCACGAGGTGTACGACTTCCCCGCCTCCGGCGTCGCCATGGGCATGTACAACCTGGACGAGTCGATCGAGGGCTTCGCCCACTCCAGCTTCATGTACGGTCTGGAGCGCGGCTACCCGGTCTATCTGTCCACCAAGAACACGATCCTCAAGGCCTATGACGGGCGCTTCAAGGACATCTTCCAGAAGGTGTTCGACGAGCATTACGCCGCCCAGTTCAAGGCCAAGGGCCTCGTCTACGAGCACCGCCTGATCGACGACATGGTCGCCTCGGCCCTGAAGTGGGAAGGCGGCTTCGTGTGGGCCTGCAAGAACTACGACGGCGACGTGCAGTCGGACATCGTGGCGCAGGGCTTCGGCTCGCTGGGCCTGATGACCTCGGTGCTGATCACGCCGGACGGCAAGACCGTCGAGGCGGAGGCCGCCCACGGCACGGTGACCCGCCACTACCGCGAGCACCAGAAGGGCAAGGAGACCTCCACCAACCCGATCGCCTCGATCTACGCCTGGACGCAGGGTCTGGCCTACCGCGGCAAGTTCGACAACACGCCGGACGTCGTGAAGTTCGCCGAGACGCTGGAACGCGTCTGCGTCGAGACCGTCGAGTCGGGCTTCATGACCAAGGATCTCGCGATCCTCATCGGTCCGGATCAGCCCTGGCTGACCACCAAGCAGTTCCTCGACAAGCTGGACGAGAACCTGCAGAAGAAGATGGCCGCCTGGGCGTGACGCGCGTTCCGCGTCAGGTGCGACGACGCGTCCCGGTCAAACGGGACGCCCGGTCGATGTAAGGTTGCGGCGGGGAGTTTCGGCTCCCCGCCTTTTTTCTTGCCCGCGCGGCGCGATGCCGGTGCGGAGCTGACGAACCGGAATTCGAGACTTTCCCATGGCCAAGGACATCTTCCGCATCGCCGTGATCGGCGCCGGCGAAACCGGAACGCCCCTGCTGACGCAGCTTCTGGACGCCCCCTTCGTCGAGATTCTCGGCGTCGCCGACCTGGACACCGAGGCGCCCGGCATGCGGCTCGCCCGCGAGCGCGGCGTCGTCACCACGACCGATTTCATGGACCTCGCACGGCTCGGCGAGGCGGTGGACGTGCTGATCGACGTGACCGGCGTACCGAAGGTGCGCGAGGCGCTGCGCCAGCAGATGCAGGACAGCGGAAACCACCACACGCTGATCGTTCACGAGATGCTGGTGCAGCTCATGCTGTCGCTGCTGAGCGGCCGTCTGGTGCAGTTGAAGCACGAGGTCGAGAAGTATTGACCCCCGCCTTTGTCCAACTCCCCCTTTCCTGCGAGCCGCCGCGCCACCACATCCACGCGGCGACGATGAAAGAGGGAGTTGGGGCAGGTCATGGACATGAAGGACCCGGCACGGGCGTCCGCGCTGCTCAGAAAGCTGCACGGACGCATGACCGGCGACAAGCCGACGCTGGGGGAGGTCCTGGGCCATCTCGGCGACCGGGCGCCGGGTTTTCTGCTGCTGGCGCTGGCGATCCCGGCCGTGGTGCCAACGCCGGGGCTGCCGGCGGGCCTGATCTTCGGCACGGTGTTGGCGCTGGTGGCCATCCAGATGATCGTCGGCCGCGACCGGCTGGAGGTGCCGGGCTGGATCGGGCGCCGCCGTGTGGCGCGTACCACGCTTGAAAAGATCGTGGAGAAGGGTACACCGCTGGTCGAGAGGCTGGAGGCCCGGCTGCGCACGCGCTGGCCGTCGCTGACTCACCGGGGTGTGCTGCGGCCGCTGGGCCTCTTCGTGCTGGTGATGGGCGTTCTGATCGCCCTGCCCATCCCGTTCGGCAACACCCTGCCCGGTCTGGCGGTGCTGGTGATCGCGCTGGGGCTGATCGTGAAGGACGGTCTGGCGGTCGCCGCCGGTCTGGGGCTGGGCGTGGCGGCGGCGGGTGTCTCGGCGATGCTGATCGCCGGAAGCTGGTGGGCGATCACCGCGGCGCCCATCTGACCGGCGCTCCTCTTACGGCCGCCGATCCGGTCGCCGTGTCGGGCGGGCGCCCGCGTGAAGAGCGCCCGAAATCCGGAAATCCGGCGGAGAAACCCGGCGGAGTCTAGGCGGCGCCGACGTTGCGCTCACCGGTGTTGCGGTCCTCGTCGCGCTTCTTGCCGGAGGACGCCGGCTGGTAAGCCACCGCCGCGTGCTCGGCGCAGTAAGGCAGGCCGGGCAGCGAGGGCTTGCCGCAGAAATGGAAGTCCTGGTGCTTCGGATCGCCGACCGGCCATTTGCACATGCGCTCGGTCAAGGCGAGGATCGTCGCGCCGCGGGTCGGCTTCTTCTTGATCGGCGACGGGCGTCCCGACAAGCCGAGGCGGTGCGCTTTTCCGATCACCGCGTTGCGGGTGATGTCGCCCAGGATGTCCGCGATTTCACTCGCGCTCAGCCCCTGGGCCCAGAGGTCCTTAAGCTGCTGAACCCGTTCGTCCGTCCAACTCATCCCCTGTCTCCCGTGGTCCGGTAACCGGTGACTTGGTTAACCAATATACCTTCCGACCAGACGGCCGTTTTCCATAAGGCGCAATATTTTGTGCCCAACGACGGCCAACCTACCAGATGGCCGGATAGAGGGATAGGGGGCTTGCGCAACATTCCTGTGCATAAGTCTGTGGGTGTTATGAGTTCAACGCGCCGTACACCTCCTCGGCTATGGCCGAAAGGGTCACTCGATCGAGGTCGCCCGTTACCGCCCACGCCAAACCGTTGTCCCGCCAGTAGAAAGCCTGAACGTTGCCGTCCTGGGCAAACCGGAAGGAGGTGTCGGGCGCATCCGAGGCCGGCCGGATGTAGAGGGTGATGCGGCGACCGGCCGCATCCTGGTACATGAGCTGGGCCGCCGGCCCCCGCGCGTCGGACAGCAGCCGACCACCCACCAGATCGTAACCCTTGTCGGCAAGCCGCGGCGCTTGCAGGGGCTTGCCCAGGCGCTTGGACAGCCAGCCCACCAGATGCGCCTCCTGGTCGGCCCCGACCTCCACGGGATGGCGGACCTCCACCGCGAAGACCCGGTGCGCGGCCACCGCGTCGGCGACGAAGGCCGCCCCACCGCCGCCCGCCCCGCCCGACCAGCCGCGCAGCCACCAGCCCCCGCCCCACCGGCGACGAACACCAGCAGGACCGCCGCGGCGGCCAGCGCCGGAAGCCAGCGGCGCACCGCCGGCCGGCCGGCGCGGCCGTAGGGCGGCACCAGGGCCGCCGGCAACGGCCGGTCGATCAACGGGCTGAAGGTTCCCTGGAGCATCGCCCGCTGGGCGCGGTAGCGCTCGAAGCGGCGGGCCAGATCGGGGTTGCCCGCCAGATGGCGCTCGACCTCGCCGCGCCGCTCCTCCGGCAATTCGCCGTCCATCCAGGCGTGCAGTTCGGCCTCGGTCACCGGGGCGTCCGGTTCGGTGTCCATCACTTGATCCTCCTCACCGCCTGCTCCGTCCCGCCGTCCAGCAGGACGCGCAGCCGTTCCCGGGCGCGGGCCAGCCGCGACATAACGGTTCCCACCGGAACCCCCAGCACCTCCGCCGACTCGCGGTAGGACAGCCCCTCCAGCCCGGTCAGCAGCAGCACGGCCCGATGCTCCTCCGACAGCTGGTTGAAGGCGCGCACGAAATCCCTCACCTCCGCCCGGTCGGCGGGGGCGGCGCTGAGCGCCAGATCGTTGGCGAGGTCCTCCACCGGCACCTCCGGCCCGCGGCGGCGGCGCCAGCGCAGGCCGGAGACATGCAGGTTGTGCAGGATCGACAGCAGCCAGCCGCCAAGCCGGGTGACGTCCCGCAGCGTGTGCCGGTTGGCCAGCGCCTTCTCGATGCAGTCCTGCACGAGGTCGTCGGCGTCGGACAGGTTGCCGGCCAGCGCGGCGGCGTAGCGGCGCAGCCGCGGCACCTGCGCGGCGATGGCCCGCTCGTCCACCGGGCCATTGGCAGAGGGGCCATTGGCTGGCGGGCCGTTCACTGGATAAGGGTCGGGAGGCGGCTTTGGCAGAGGCATGCGGCGGCGCTCCCCTTGGAAGGATGTCCTGCCCGTCTGGACGCCCGGCCGCGGCGGATTATTCCACCGCTTCGCGCGTCACGTGGCCGAGAAGCCGGACTTGCCGTCGAAGTTGCACAGGTTCTCGGTCTGGGTGAAATCCAGACCGGCGCGGGCCAGACCCGACAGCAGCTCGACGATGTCGGGGTGGCCGACCGCCACGCCCTCCGGCGCCAGGAAGCGGCAGCGCCAGTGGTCGGTGCAGAAGACGCCGATGTTGCTCTCCGGCCAGACCTTCTGCGAGCGGTTGGAGATGCTGGACAGCCGAAGCGCCGGTGTGCCCACCGGCAGCACCAGCCCGGCCAGCTCGTCCGGGTTGCCGCCCGGCCAGTGCAGGAACACGTCCACCCCCACCAGCTCCTTCACCGCCTTGCGGCGGGGAGACAGCCGCACCCCGGACTCATAGGCGGGCCGCGCGGTGACGGCATAGCCGACGGTGGGCAGAGTCACCGGCATCTGGCCCAGCCGCTCCACCACCGCGTCGGCGAAGGCGTGGGTGCCGACGCGCTGGCGGCTGACCCCGCGGTTGAAGATGTCCACGGTGTGGACGCCGTCCTCGATGGTCTTGAGCCAAGCGTTGTGGATCCGCGCCGCCACGTCGCCCTGCCCGATGTGGACCAGCATCATCACCGCGGCCATCAGCAGCCCCGACGGGTTGGCGATCCCCTGACCCGCGATCATCGGAGCCGAGCCGTGGATCGCCTCGAACATGGCGCAGGCGTCGCCGATGTTGGCGGAGCCGGCCAGCCCGACCGAGCCGGTGATCTGGGCGGCGATGTCGGACACGATGTCGCCGTACAGGTTCAGCGTCACGATCACGTCGAAGCGCTCCGGCTGGTCGGCCAGACGGGCAGCGCCGATGTCGACGATCAGGTGGTCGGCCTTGATCTCCGGAAATTCGGCGGCGATCTCGTTGAAGATCTTCAGGAACAGCCCGTCCGTCATTTTCATGACGTTGTCCTTGACGAAGGCCGTCACCTTGCGCCGGTGGTTGGCGCGGGCGTAGTCGAAGGCGTAGCGCACGATGCGCTCCGACCCCGGCCGGGAGATCAGCTTGACCGACTGGATCACCTCGTCGGTCTGGCGATGCTCGATCCCGGCGTAGAGGTCCTCCTCGTTCTCGCGGATGATGACCACGTCCATGCGCGGGTGCCGCGTGCGGACATAGGGATGGTGCGACACGCAGGGCCGCACGTTGGCGAACAGCCCCAGCGTGGTGCGCGCGGTGACGTTCAGCGACTTGTTGCCATAGCCCTGGGGCGTGGTGATCGGCCCCTTCAGGAAGACGCGGGTGCGGCGGATCGACCCCCAGCCGGCGGCGTCCAGCCCACCCAGATGGCCGCGGCGGTAAACCTGCTCGCCCGCCGGCACCTCCTCCACCTTCAGGCGGGCGCCGGCGGCCTCCATCACGTGAAGCACCGCGTCGGTGATCTCCGGACCGATGCCGTCGCCGCGGGCGACCGTGATGGGGGTGGTTTCGCGCATCCATTCACTCCTGGGGGAACCCTCGAAGGAACGAAGCCGGAGGGACCGCGGCGACCCTAGACGAAATCAGGCCCGGAGTTCAATGGCCGGTGCTTTTTTCCACCTGCAAAGCCGGGACCATTGATGCGGCGACTTGACGCTGATCTGCAATGCTTGCGTTTTCCCCATGGCGGCAATGGCAAAACGGCGGGGGCGTCCGCCGGGTCGGGCTTCTATCTTCCCGCACCCTTCGACCTTGCGACAAGCCACGATGCTGCAATCGCTCCCCCGCACCTCCCCCAACTCGCTTCTCGAACAGGGCCTGATCCGCGCCCTGAAGTCCTTCAACGGGCTGCTGCACGTCGTTCTGGCGATCGCCCTGGTCGCGGCGAGTGCCATGGTGGTCTGGGAATTCTTCGTGGAGGCCTGGGCGGCCTTCCAGAAGGACCAGCTGGCGCTCGGCTTCCTGCACGCGCTCGGCGTGCTGTTCATCGTCTGGACGCTGTCCGCGCTGATCTCCGCGGAGGTTGACTATGTGCGTACCAACCGCTTCCACCTGCGGGTCTTCCTGGAGGTGGCGATGATCACGCTGCTGCGTCAACTGATCGTGCGCCCGGTTCAGGCGGTGGCGGGCGACGTGCAGACCGGCGACTGGTCCAGCCTGTGGCAGTACGGCCTTCTGCTCGCCGGCCTCATAACAGTCGCCATCGCCCACCGCCTGATCGGCGACGAGGACGCCTTGAAAGGCTGAGCGCATCCGGCGGCTCAGCCTTTGCGCCCCACGGTCTGGATCACGTCGAAGCCCTCGAACTGCGGCGGGCCGAGATACAGCGGCTTGCGGTCGCCCGCCCCGCGATGGGCGGCGCGGAACTCCTCCGAGCGGGTCCAGGCCTGGAAATGCGCCTCCGACTCCCAGACGGTGTGGGAGGAGTAGAGGCGGTGGTCCTCGTAGCGCGGGCCGCGCAGCATGTGGAACTCCACGAAGCCCGGGACCGTGTTCAGATGGACCTCGCGGTTCAGCCAGACCTCCTCGAAGTCCCGCTCCGAGTCCGGACGCACGCGGAAACGGTTCATGGCGATGTACATGGCGGAGCCTCCCGATACCGTCCCTTAGAAAGCTGAACCTTCAAAGTGACGGCGGAAGCCCGCCCCGTCAACCGCCCCCGGCCGTCAGATCTCGCCCTTGGCGAGCGCGCTGTGCAGGCGTCCGATGGTGTCGGCCAGGTTGGCGCCCAGATCCTTGGCCACCTTGTCCCAGGGCATGGCGGTCCAAGCGCCCTGATCCGCGCACTTCTTGCAGGCGCTCCGGGTTCCCGACCCGATGTTCACTTCCTTGGGTGAGCGGACGGCCACGTATTCCTTGTATGCCTCTTCCGCAGGCTCCGCCTTCGACAGCTTGCCTTTCAGGATCTTGTCGTACAGCTCGACATTTTCGAGCGACATTTCCTGCTTGGCGATCTTGTTCAGAAGCTTGAACCAGTATGGTGACTTGAAGTAGCCGTCGATGGTCTTCGGCAGGCCGTCGAACCGCTCCAGATCCGTCACGACGCTGCCGGCGATCTTGTTCAACGACGCCACCATGTCGGCGCAGGCCTCGGCGTAAACCGCGTCGCCGTCCTGCTTGGCCGCCTTGCCCGCCGCGTCGAGCGTGGGGATGTAGCTGCTTGCCGCGGATTGGAAGGCACGGGCGTGCTTTTGCGCATCCTGCACGGTCGTGGCGGCGTCGTAGCTCTTCAGCGCACCTTCCAGGCCGGTCGAGCTGATCTTGCTGAACAGCTTGCCGAAACGGCTCTTGGGATCGGGCTTCTTCTTGCCCGTCGTCTTCTCGAAGCGGTCCTTCGCCTTCTTCCAGGACGCCAGATAGGATTTCGCCACGGTCAACCCTCCATTCGAACACGAATTGACCGTGACGATAAAAACGGGATTTCGGTCCGGCAAACGCCGTTCGGTCCGTTCAGGAGGTAATGGATTGGGGGCGTGCGCCATCGCACGCCCCTGCCCCGCCCCCTTACGCGGCGCGGATGCCGGCCAGGAAGCGCTCCACCTCCGTGCGTAGGCTCTCTGACTGGCGGGACAGCTCCCCGGCGGCGCCCAAAACCTGGGTGGCGGCAGAGCCGGTCTGGGTGGCGCCGTCGCTGACCTCGGTGATGTTGGTCGTCACCAGATGGGTGCCCTGGGCGGCCTGCTGCACGTTGCGGGCGATCTCGCCGGTCGCCGACCCCTGCTCCTCGACCGCCGAGGCGATGATCGTGGCGATCTCGCTGATGGTGCCGATGGTGTCGCCGATCCCGTTGATGGCCGCCGCCGCCCCGCCGGTGGCTTCCTGCATGGAGGCGATCTGGGAGGCGATCTCGTCGGTCGCCTTGGCGGTCTGGTTGGCGAGGTTCTTCACCTCCGAAGCCACGACGGCGAAGCCCTTGCCCGCCTCCCCGGCCCGCGCCGCCTCGATCGTCGCGTTGAGGGCCAGCAGGTTGGTCTGGCTGGCGATGTCGGTGATCAGCTTCACCACGTCGCCGATCCGCTGCGCCTGCGCGACGAGGCCTTGGACGCGCTCGTTGGTCTGCTGCGCCTCACCCACCGCGTGGCCGGCGATGCTGGTGGAGCGCGTCACCTGACCGCTGATCTCGTTGATCGACGCGCTCAGTTCGTTGGTCGCCGCGGCGACGGTCTGCACATTGACCGACGCCTGTTCGGCCGCCGCCGCCGTGCTGGCCGCCTGCCCCTTGGTCTGGTCAGCGGTCGTCAGCATGCTCTGCGCCGTGGCCTCCAGTTCGGTGGCGGCGGAGGCGACGGTGCGCAGGATGCCGGAGACGTTCCGGTCGAAGGACTGGACCAGTTCCTCGACGGCGTGGGTGCGCCGCTCCTTGGCCCGACGCTCCGCCTCCTCGGCGACCCGCATGCGCTCGCGGTCCACGGCATTGTCCTTGAAGACCGCCACGGCCTTGGCCATGCCGCCGATCTCGTCGCCACGGCCGAGGCCCGGCACCGTCACCGACGTGTCGCCGGTCGCCAGACGGGCCATCACGTCGGTGATCCCGGCGATCGGGCGGGAGATGCCGACGCGCGCGACCAGGACGCTCAACGCCAGCGCGCCGACGCCGCCGCCGATGCCGACGACCAGCATCAGCGTCGTCATCAGGCTGTTCAGAGCGCTCAACTCTTCATTGGCTTTGTCAATGCCCTGCATGTTGCGTTCGGAGGCCTTCTCCATGAACTGGCCCAGCTTGCTGCGGATCGCGCGACCCTCGGTGGTATCGCCATGTTCGCGCGCCTTATCCGGACTGGCCTCCATCCCAAGGCGGGCAACCTCGTTGCGGTGCAGGACGAACGCACGCGCCATCTGCTGGGCCTCACCGAACGCAGCCTTGCTTTGCGGCGGCAGCAGAGCCTCCAGCTTTCCCATGAGCTTTTCCAGCTCGCCGGTGGCGCCGATGATGTTCTTGGCGTAGGGCGTGGCGTCGGCCGTTCCATCCGCGGCGTAGATGCCGCGGCTGTCCATGACGACCTTGTAAATCAGGCTGTTGATCTGCTCGTTGATCAGCGCCCGCCGGGACCAGTTCTGAATCTGGTCGAACTTGTCGTCGTAGGTCTGCATTCCAATGGAGCCAACGCCACCGATGATTGCGGCAACAACTCCCAGAATCGCGACAACACTGTATATTTTGCCGCTGATGCTGATGCGCGCAAGAACCCCCTCCATTTCCCCTCACCCTCATCGACTGCATGCTGTGAACAAGAGCCCGCATGCTCCGTAATGCACTCGTATGCGTTCAAGGAAGAACGATTCTCAATAAATGTTTGACGCTCAATGTTGCAGAGAAGCCGCAAAAATGACGATCAATGTTTAAAACAAACGAAAACCTAGCCAGAGTTTAATCGTATAGAGATACAGAGCCGAGGATTGTTCAGATACTTAACTTTGCGACTCGTGCATTTTCCTTTCGAGAATGCTCAGAAATTCGATCAATTACTGGGACATCGCAACATGAATACGCGCGTTGCGGAGTATTTTTTCAGCCATAGATTGAGATTCAGCCACGGACGGTCCGCTGCCACGCCTTTCGGCGTTCTGCTCGACGCGGCCATCATAGGCGTGCCCCATCGCGCCAACTGACGCCACACCGCGCCATCCGTTTCCGTACGAACCAATCGACCGTCGAAGGCGGCAGCCGGACAGCGTCGTTACCGCACCAGTTCCCGCATCGCGGCGTCCAGTCCCTGCAAGGTCAGCGGGTACATGCGCCCGTTCAGCAGCCGCTGCAGCATGCGGGTGCTTTCCGTGTAGCCCCAGCGCGATTCCGGCGTGGGGTTGAGCCAGACGGCGCGGCTGTAGACCGACAGCATCCGCTGCAGCCAGACCTGCCCCGGCTCCTCGTTCCAATGCTCGACGCTGCCGCCGGCATAGGCGATCTCATAGGGGCTCATCGCCGCGTCGCCGACGAAGACCAGCTTGTAGTCGGCGGGAAAGGTGTGCAGCACATCCCAGGTCGGGGTGCGCTCGTCGTGGCGGCGCTTGTTGTCGCGCCACACGCTCTCGTAGACGCAGTTGTGGAAGTAGAAGTGCTCCAGATGCTTGAACTCGCCCCGCGCGGCGGAGAACAGCTCCTCGACCAGCCGGATGTGGTCGTCCATCGAGCCGCCGATGTCGAGGAACAGCAGCACCTTCACCGTGTTGTGCCGCTCCGGCACCATCTTCAGGTCCAGCCAGCCGGCGTTGCTGGCGGTGGCGCGGATGGTGCCGGGCAGGTCCAGTTCGCTGGCCGCCCCGGTGCGGGCGAACTTGCGCAGGCGGCGCAACGCCACCTTGATGTTGCGGGTGCCGATCTCGACCTGATCGTCCAGATTCCGGAACTCCCGCTTGTCCCACACCTTCACGGCGCGGCGGTGGCGGGATTCGTGCTGGCCGATGCGCACGCCCTCCGGGTTGTAGCCGTAGGCGCCAAAGGGCGAGGTTCCGGCGGTTCCGATCCATTTGGAGCCGCCCTGGTGCCGCCCCTTCTGTTCGGCCAGCCGCTCCGCCAGCGTCTCCATGAGTTTCTGCCAGCCGCCCAGGGCTTGTATCTGCGCCTTCTCCTCCTCGGTCAGGAAGCGTTCGGCGAGCTTGCGCAGCCATTCCTCCGGCAGGTCGACCACGGGAATTTCGTCGCCCCCGGCGCCCTCCGCCCCTTCCAGCCCCTTGAAGACCTGTCCGAACACCCGATCGAAGCGGTCGAGATTGCGCTCGTCCTTCACCAGACAGGCCCGGCTGAGGTAATAGAAGTCTTCGACGCGGAAGTCGGCGACGCCGCGCTTCATGGCCTCCATGAGCGTCAGGTACTCGTTCAGCGAGACCGGCACGCCCGCCTTGCGCAGTTCGAAGAAGAAACCCGTGAACATGCCGCCTCCCCCCGTGGGGTTTCGTCCCCATCCGCCCTCATCGTAGCGCCGACCCGCCAGGAACGCCATGACAGCCCTTCTCGACTTCGCCCGCGCGCTGGAGTTCGCCGCGCACAAGCACATCGACCAGCGCCGCAAGGGCGTGCGCGCCGAGCCCTACCTCAACCACCTGTCGGAGGTGGCATTCCTGTGCGCCGAGGCGACGGCGGGCAACGACCCGGTGGTGGTCATCGCCGCGTTGCTGCACGACACGCTGGAGGACACCGACGCCTCCTACGAGGAGATCGAGCAGCATTTCGGGGCGGAGGTCGCCGGCGTCGTCGCCGAGACCACCGACGACAAGCGGCTGCGCAAGGCGGAGCGCAAGCAGCGGCAGATCGACGCCGCCCCCACCGCCTCCTCCCGCGCCAAGCTGGTGAAGCTGGCCGACAAGGTGTCCAACCTGCGCTCGATGGCGCACAGCCCGCCCGCCGACTGGCCGCTGGAACGGAAGATCGAGTATTTCGAATGGGCGCACGCGGTCGTCGCCGGCCTGCGCGGCACCGACGCCCGGCTGGAATCGCTGTTCGACCGCGCCTATGAGGACGGGCTTGCCGAACTGCGCGGCGACACGGTCTGAACCTTATCCGCCCGGCTGGTTGATCTGCCGCAGTGTGACTACATCACGGAAGCCTTATAAAAGAGGGACTAGGTTGACCGCCGCGTCAAAGCAAGGTCGCACACCATGTCCCTCCACTCTCATGCCCCCACCGCCCACGACGCCGACCAGCCGCGCGAGCGCTGGTTCGTGCATCGCCCCAAGGTCTACGCCGCCGATGTCCATGGCCGCTTCCGCCGCCTGAAATGGCTGGCGCTGGCGGTCCTGCTCGGCGTCTATTACGTCACGCCCTGGCTGCGCTGGGAGCGCGGGCCGGGCATTCCCGATCAGGCGGTGCTGGTCGATATGGTGGGCCGGCGCGCCTACTTCTTCTGGATTGAGATCTGGCCGCAGGAGGTCTATTATCTGACCGGCCTTCTCATCATCGGCGCCTTCGGCATCTTCTTCGCCACCACCCTGCTCGGCCGCATCTGGTGCGGCTACGCCTGCCCGCAGACGGTCTGGACCGACCTGTTCATGTGGGTGGAGCGCAAGCTGGAAGGCCCGCGCACCGAGCGCATCCGGCTGGACAAGGCGCCGCTGTCGGCGCGCAAGCTGGGGCTGAAGGCGTCGAAGCACGCCATCTGGCTGGCGATCTCCCTGGTCACCGGCGGCGCCTGGATCTTCTACTTCAACGACGCCCCGACCCTGCTGCGCGAGATCGTGACCGGCGAGGTGTCGTGGAAGGTGCTGGCCTTCGCCGGGCTGTTCGCCGGCACCACCTATTTCTTCGCCGGCTGGGCGCGTGAGCAGATCTGCATCTACGTCTGCCCGTGGCGCAGCTTCCAGGCGGCGATGGTGGACGAAGACACCTACGTCGTCACCTACCAGGACTGGCGCGGCGAAGGGCGCGCGCCGCTGCGCAAGTCGCAGAGCTGGGACGAGCGGACGGCGGAGGGGTTGGGCGACTGCATCGATTGCAAGCTGTGCGTCCATGTCTGCCCGACCGGCACCGACATCCGCAAGGGCCAGCAGATCTCCTGCATCGGCTGCGGCCTGTGCGTGGACGCCTGCAACGACGTAATGGCCCAGGTCGGACGCCCCGGCGACTTGATCCTCTTCGACACCCGCTCCAACCAGGTCGCCAGGGCCGACGGTCAGGCCGCCCCGGTGCGCCTGCTGCGCCCGCGCACGGTGATCTACGCGCTCATCATCCTGGTGGTGGCCGGCGCCATGGCAATCTCCCTGGCGATGCGCCCGACGCTGGACGTCAGCGTGCTGCGCGACCGCGCCCCGCTCTATGTGCAGCAGTCGAACGGCGACGTGCAGAACGCCTACACCATCAAGATCCTCAACAAGACGCACGAGGCGCGGACCTACCGCCTGTCGGTGGAGGGTTTGGCGAACGCCGACCTGTCAGTCGCCAGTGTGGACGCCCAGTCGGGGAACGCGCTGACGCTCGCTGCGGAAGCGGATTCGGTGGCAACCTACCGCATCTTCGTCCGTGTGCCACGGGGCGCCGCGACGTCGGGGTCCAGCGACGTCACGGTGCTGGCGCGCGACCTGACCAGCGGCGAGATCGGCCAGCACCGCAGCGTGTTCATGGCGCCCTGACCGAGAATGGTCCCCTCGCCCGCTCGGGGACGGGCGAGGGGATGCATCCGTTCAGTGCATCGTGTGCCCCCCGCCAGCCGCGGCGGCACCGGTGAGCAACGTCGGGTCCAGCATCCCGAAGATCATGGCGATGTGCGCGACGATCAGGAACAGGCCGACCAAAGCCGCGTGGATCGCCATGCGGCCATGCTCGCCGCGGCCCCGACCGATCAGTCCAAGGTCCAGGAGCGCGATGCCGCCGAGCGGGACGATGCCGGCAAGGTAGAAGCCCACCGCCAGCACGTCCGCCGGCCCGCGCCAGCCGCCGGACGCGGTCAGCGGAACCACCGCGTTCTGCATCAGATACACAAAGACGCCCGTAAAATAGACGCCGACGGTGATGCCGGCCCAGCGGTTCAGCCGCCGCACCGGGCCGTCATAGTCGCGGGTGTAGAGCAGGTACAGTTCGCTGATCGCCACCGTCTCGGCCAGGATGACGGGGACTGCCATGAAGATCAGCAGGTTCCAGGGCTGGTTGACGGCCAGCAGTTCCATGTAGTGGGTCATGCTCATGGGGTGACTCGCGCGTGTTCGGCGGGCGCGCCGGTGCCTCGACAGACACAAGTCCGGAAACGGGTCCAGGCACGGGTCGTGGCGCGTCCGCAGGTCAGGGAAAAGGCGACGGAACGGCGGGAATCAGGCGCGCGGCGGTGGCAGCGGCGGCGCGTGGGCGGCGGCGGCGGGCTCGGCGTCCGCGCCGGGAAGCAGGGTCGCGAGGCGATGGCCGAAGGGCACGCCGACCCGGGCCGGCAGGCCGGTCAGGTCACAGGCCCCGCTCAGGCAGAGGCACCCCGCGGTGCCATGGGCGTGGGTCTTTCCTGGAACGGGGCTGTCCGTCGGGTGGTGGATGTCGCAGTCCGCGGAATCCTGCACGGCAGTGGACTCGCAGTGCGGTGCCGGGAGGTCCGGCGTGCGCATGGGCACGGCACCGCCGAGAAGCCCGACGGCCAGAACCACGAGCGCGAGGAGGGACACCAGACGAGTCACGGGAACAGCCGGTCTTCTGCCTGCGTGGACACCGCCCTTGCGGCAGTGCGCCCGTAGGCCAATCCTGGGCCCGCGCCGGCCTGCGGTCATTGATGCCGATCAAGCGGCGGCGAGCGTCCGCACCAGCGTGTCGGAATCCACGTTGCGGCCGGACAGCACGGCGACGGTCCGCCCCTCCGCCGGCACCTTTCCGGCCAGCAGCGCCGCCACCGCGGCGGCCCCGGCACCCTCCGCCACCATGCCGAAGGAGCCGTGCAGGGTCCGCATCGCCGCCGCGACCTCCGCCTCCTCCACCTCGACCAGGGCGTCCACGAAGCCGGCCAGCAGAGCTTGCGGCAGCTTGCCCAGTGCGTCCACCGCGATCCCGTCGGCCAAGGTCGGCCCCCGCCGCCGCGCCAGCCGCACCCCGACCACGGTGACGGAGGGCTTCCACGCCTTCACCGCCGCCGCCATCCCGGCCAGCAAGCCACCACCACCCACCGGCACCACCAGCCTGTCGAGGTCCGGGCGGTCGGTCAGCACCTCCAGCCCCACCGTCCCCTGTCCCGCGATCACGTCCGGGTCGTCGTAGGGATGCACGAAGGTCAGACGCCGCTCCGCCGCCAGTTGCAGCGCGCGAGCCTTCGCCTCCCCCACGCTGGATCCGGACAGAACGACTTCGGCACCCAACGCCTCCGTCCGCTCCACCTTGCAGCGCGGCGCGGTGACTGGCATGACGATGGTCGCCGCCACCCCCAGCCGCTGGGCGTGCAGCGCCAGTCCGGCGGCGTGGTTGCCCGCCGACATGGCGACGACGCCCGCCGCGCGCTCCAGCGCCGTCAGACGCAGCAGGCGGTTCAGGGCGCCGCGCTCCTTGAAGGCGCCGGTCGCCTGGAAGGTCTCGGCCTTCAGCCAGACGTCACGCCCCAGCGTTGGAGCGTGCAGCAGCGGCGTGCGGACGATCCGCCCGCTCAAACGCTCGGCGGCATCCTCGATGGCGGAGAGGGGAAGCCAGGGCGGCAAACGGTCTTCGGTGTCGCGGCGACAGGAAACGGAAGGCAGACGGGTGGCGTGCGCGGACGGCATCGCGGGAGTCCTCGGGCGGAGGGAACGAACGGGGGCGGAAAAGGAAGGCGCGAAACCCGGCCCGCGTCAGCGGACCGGGACGATAATTCGCGCAGAGCCCCGCATTCGCTCCGCCGGAAGGCGCAACGGACGCACGAAGGAACAGGTCAGGGGATCGTGATGAACCGGATTGCGGGTTCCGGAAGACCCAGGGCGCACGGACACGCCACACTCCACACCAGATTGCGAAAACGAACGCTCGCGGTCCGGCGCCCTCTGTCAGAGCGCCGGGGCGGTAATTCGCATTCGGTTCAGGTGCGGGGTCGATTGCATGGGTCCAGGCTGCCCCAGAAGGACGGCCGCGGTCAAGCGCTTCCTAGCGCCCTTCCCGCTTGGCGAGAAAAGCCAGCCGTTCCAGCAGATGCACGTCCTGCTCGTTCTTCAGGAGCGCGCCGCACAGCGGCGGGATCAGGCTGCGGGCGTCCTTGGCGCGCAGGGTCTCGGGGTCCACGTCCTCGACCATCAGCAGCTTGATCCAGTCGAGCAGCTCCGAGGTGGAGGGCTTCTTCTTCAAGCCCGGCACTTCGCGCAGGCTGTAGAACAGCGACATCGCCTCGCGCAGCAGGTCCTGCTTCAGGCCGGGATAATGGACATCCACGATCCGCTCCATGGTGTCGCGGTCGGGGAAGCGGATGTAGTGGAAGAAGCAGCGGCGCAGGAAGGCGTCCGGCAGTTCCTTCTCGTTGTTGGAGGTGATGATGACGAGGGGGCGCCGGGCCGCCTTGACCGTCTGCCGCGTCTCGTAGACGTGGAACTCCATGCGATCGAGTTCGAGCAGCAGGTCGTTGGGAAACTCGATGTCGGCCTTGTCGATCTCGTCGATCAGCAGCACGGGGGGTTCCGGCGCATCGAACGCCTCCCACAGCTTGCCGCGCACGATGTAGTTGCCGATGTCGTGCACCCGCTCCTCGCCAAGCTGGCTGTCGCGCAGGCGGCTGACCGCGTCGTACTCGTAGAGCCCCTGCTGCGCCTTGGTGGTGGACTTGATGTGCCAGGCGAGCAGCGGCTTGTTCAGGGCGCGGGCGACCTCCTGGGCCAGCACGGTCTTGCCGGTTCCCGGCTCCCCCTTCACCAGCAGCGGGCGCTCAAGCGTGATGGCGGCGTTTACGGCCACCATCAGGTCGTCGGTGGCGACGTAGGAGTCGGTGCCGGTGAAGCGCATGCCTGTCGGTTCCACGGTATCGTTCGTTGACCCGCGCATCCTTCCAGCACGGCGGGCGTCATGCAAGACGGAACCGCCACGAGCCGCCCAGCGTTCCCCCGCGGAAGGAGTCCGCCATGGCGACCGATCCGAATTTTTGGCCCGATTATCTGGAACAGCACCGCGACCCGACGAACCGGGCACTGCACGTCGCCGGCACGCTGTCGGCGGCGGCCCTGCTTGGGGTAGGACTGGCCCGCCGCGACTGGCGGGCGCTCGTGGCGGCGCCGCTGGTCGGCTACGGCGCGGCGTGGCTGGGCCATTTCCTGGTGGAGCGCAACCGGCCCAAGACGCTGGACGCTCCACTGGCCTCGCTGGCCGCGGACGTCCGCATGGCCGGGCTGGCGCTGACCGGACAGCTGGCGCGGGAATACCGGCGCTACGGCATTCCCGACCGTCCCGGTCTCGTCATTCGCCGGCGCCCGCCGGGCGCACCCGCGTTGGCGCCGGTGCCCTCGGACGAGAAACGCAGTTATTAGGAGGCGGCCTTCGCCGCCAGCGCCTTCTCGATGGCCTCGACGGCGGCGGGCGCCAGCGCGGCGTCCGGGCCGCCGGCCTGGGCCATGTCCGGACGGCCGCCGCCACCCTTCCCGCCCAGAGCCTCCGCACCGACGCGCACAAGATCCACGGCGCTGATCTTGGCCGTCAAGTCGTCGGTGACGCCGACAACGATGGACGCCTTGCCCTCGTTCGACGCGATCAGAACGACGACGCCGGAACCGACCTGCTTCTTCAGCTCGTCGGCCATCGGCTTCAAGTCCTTGGCCGGCAGGCCCTCGACCACGCGGGCGGCGAACTTGATGCCCGCGATGTCCTTGGCCTCGTTGCCGCCGTCGGCCTTCGCACCACCCCCCATCGCCACCTGACGGCGGAGTTCGGCCAGCTCGCGCTCCATCTTCCTGCGCTCGTCGACCAGAGCGGCGAGGCGCGACGGGACGTCCTCCGGACGGACCTTCAGGACGGACGCGGCCTCGGTCAGCAGATGGTCGCGCTCCGACAGCCAAGCCTTGGCGCCGGTGCCGGTCAGCGCTTCGATGCGGCGCACGCCCGCGGCGACGGCGCCCTCGGCGACGATCGTGAACAGGCCGATGTCGCCAGTGCGGCGGACGTGGGTGCCGCCGCACAGCTCGATGGAATAGTCGCGGTCCAGCTCACCGTGCGGGCCGCCCATGGAGACGACGCGCACCTCGTCGCCGTACTTCTCGCCGAACAGGGCCATGGCACCCGACGCGCGGGCCTCGTCCGGGGACATCAGGCGGGTGACGACCTCGCTGTTGCCGAGGATGCGGCGGTTCACCTCGTCCTCGACCGCGGCGATGTCGGCCGGAGTCAGGCCGGTCGGCTGGCTGATGTCGAAGCGCAGGCGCTCCTGGGCAACCAGCGAGCCCTTCTGGGTGACATGCTCGCCCAAGCGGCGGCGCAGCGCCTCGTGCAGCAGGTGGGTGGCCGAGTGGTTGGCGCGGATGGCCGAGCGGCGCTCCGTATCGACGCGCAACTCCACCACGTCGCCGACCTTCAGCGTGCCCTTGGTAACCGTGCCGACATGGGCCCAGACGGCGCCCAGCTTCTTCTGGGTGTCGGAGACGGCGACCTCGGTGCCCTCGGCGGAGAAGATCACGCCGGCATCGCCAACCTGACCGCCCGACTCGCCGTAGAAGGGCGTCTGGTTCACGATGACCAGCACCTCGTCCCCGGCGGCGGCCTGCTCGACGCGGGTGTCGCCCTTGACGATGGCCGTCACCTTGCCCTCGGCGACCTCGGTGTCGTAGCCGAAGAATTCCGTGGCGCCCAGTTCGTCCTTCAGCTCGTACCACAGCTTCTCGGTCGTCGCTTCGCCCGAGCCGGCCCAGGACTCGCGGGCCTTGCGGCGCTGCTCGTCCATGGCGGCCTTGAAGCCGCTCTCATCGACCGGGCGGCCCTGGGTGCGCAGCACGTCCTGGGTCAGGTCGAGCGGGAAGCCATAGGTGTCGTACAGCTTGAAGGCGACGTCGCCAGGCAGCGGCTGCCCCTCGCCCAGGCGACCGACCTCGTCCTCCAGCAGGCGCAGGCCGCGCTCCAAAGTCTGCTTGAAGCGGGTCTCCTCCAGCTTCAGCGTCTCGACAATCAGGGCGCGGGCGCGGTTCAGCTCCGGATAGGCGTCGCCCATCTGCTGGATAAGCGCCGGAACGAGACGGTGCATCAGCGGCTCTCGCGCGCCGATCATGTGGGCGTGGCGCATGGCGCGGCGCATGATGCGGCGCAGCACGTAGCCGCGGCCCTCGTTCGACGGCAGCACGCCGTCGGCGATCAGGAAGCAGCAGGAGCGCAGATGGTCGGCGATGACGCGGTGCGAAACGGCGTGCGCGCCGTCGGGCGCGGTCTTCGTCGCCTCGGCGGAGGCCACGATCAGCGCCCGCATCAGGTCGATGTCGTAATTGTCGTGCTTGCCCTGGAGCACGGCCGCCAGACGCTCCAGCCCCATGCCGGTGTCGATGGACGGCTTCGGCAGAGCGACGAGATCGTCCGGACCGCGCTGTTCATACTGCATGAACACGAGGTTCCAGATCTCGATGAAGCGGTCGCCGTCCTGGTCGGGCGAGCCCGGAGGACCGCCGGCGATGTGCGGGCCGTGGTCGAAGAAGATCTCCGAGCAGGGACCGCAGGGTCCGGTGTCGCCCATGCGCCAGAAATTGTCGTCGGTCGGGATGCGGATGATGCGGTCGTCCGACAGGCCGGCCACCTTGCGCCAGATCCCCGCCGCGTCCTCGTCGGAGCTGTGGACGGTGACCAGCAGCTTGTCCGCCGGCAGCCCGAACTCCTTCGTCACGAGGTTCCAGGCGAAGGCGATCGCGTCGTCCTTGAAGTAGTCTCCGAACGAGAAATTGCCCAGCATCTCGAAGAAGGTGTGGTGCCGCGCCGTGTAGCCGACATTGTCCAGGTCGTTGTGCTTGCCGCCCGCGCGCACGCATTTCTGCGAGGTGGTCGCGCGCGAATAGGGCCGCTGCTCCGCCCCGGTGAAGACGTTCTTGAACTGCACCATGCCGGCGTTCGTGAACATCAGCGTCGGGTCGTTGCGCGGAACCAGCGGCGACGACTCCACGATCTGGTGGCCGTTCTTCGCGAAAAAGTCCAGGAACGTGCGGCGGATGTCGTTGGCGGTCTTCATAAGCTGTCCAGGCTCCGGCTACGGTCGGCTACAGTCGGCGGCGCGGCCTTGTCGCGGCCGAACCGTGCTTTTAACGTGAGTTGGTGTGGCTGTCCACAGAGTGCCAGCGGCGCTGCGGACCGCGATGGCACAGGCCTCGCACTCCACCCCCGGCGGGCTTGGCCCAAGCGGCGCAGTCAACGCGCTTCATCTTTGAATATCGTTTGATCGAAAGTCCTATTTGCGGTGAAATTCTCATACCGCACCGCGAAATCATTAAAAACAGAAACTTGAGACTTCGAATCGGCCACATTGTTCTTTAGTATTACATAATTTTTAAATTTCCACCACAAAACCGCGCTGCCTTTTATTTTCAAATCATTACCCATTGGACGTTCTTCCAAGGGTCAAGAGACGAACCCGCTCAATAGGCTCTTCATTTTTTCTCAAAACCCTCATTCACAACCCAGAGATTCTGCAACTGCGAAGCAGAAATCACAAAAACAACGCAATGCTTCAAACGAAAGTGCCATTGTATCCCCATGACACATCAAGCGTATTAGAAAACATCACACGAATAAAAGCCGTCATAAACTGCCCCCCTCCTTACTCGCCAATACGGCACGCAAACCCCTCAATTTACTTGCGGGAACGGCACCGCATACGGAAAGAGCAAACACGATGCTGAATGATCTTGGCTCCAAGCTGCGCAAATCCATCGATTCTCTGGCCTTCAAGAGCAGCGTCGCGGCAGCGGCCTGCATGACGGGGTTGTGCCTGACGGCGGGCTCCCCGGCATTGGCGGGATCGGTGACCCAACCGGGCGAAACCATCGGCCTCGCAGTCGGCGCACCGTTGCCGGAAGGCGTCTATTTCGTCGACACCTTCAACTGGGGTGTCCGCGAGGGCCAGAACGGCGCTCCCGACACCACGTTGGCGGTGAACATTCCGGTGCTGGCCTGGGCGACGCCTGCCAAGGTCCTGGGTGCCCGCCTCCAGTTGCTGGCCGCCCTGCCGGCACTTGCCGTGGGCGTCCAGAACAGCGATTACACGAGCGGCATCTACAACCCGTTCCTGGCGAGCCAGTTGGCGTGGGACCTGGGGAACGGCCTCGGCGTCAGCTACCTGCTGGGCGTCTATCTGCCGGTGGGCAACAAGCTGGGCTTCGACTCGACCTCGATCAACCAGCGCCTGGGCATCAGCTACACCGCCGACGACTGGAACCTGACCGCCAACGCGATCTACGGCATCCACACCCGTTCGGAATCGCGGACGCTCAACCCGGACTTCCTGAACATCGACATCACCGCCACGAAGAATTTCGGAAAGTGGACGGTCGGCCCGGTCGGCTTCGCCTCCTGGGATTTGAACAAGCCGACCTCCACCTACCGGAAGCAGGACCAGATCGCCCTGGGTGCCCTGGCCGGCTACAACTTCGACAAGGTGATCCTGCAGGGCTACCTGACCCGCACGGTCAGCGAGACCAACTACGGCGGCAAGGACACCCGCGCCTGGGGCCGCCTGATCGTTCCGTTCTAAGCGGAACCATTTCTCCAGCTCTCCGCACAAAGAAAAGGCCCCTCTCCAGCGAACCGGAGAGGGGCCATTCTGTCGGCAACGGAACGCCCGAATCACTCCGGCGTGGCGGCCTCGCCGTCGGCCTCCGGGGTGCCCATCATGGCGTCGGCGACAAGGCCGGCGTTGCCGCGGATCTTCGCCTCGATGGCGTCGGCCGTGGCCGGGTTGTTGCGCAGGTAGTTCTTGGCGTTCTCGCGGCCCTGGCCGATCCGGGTGCCGTCGTAGCTGAACCACGCGCCCGACTTCTCCACCACGCCGGCCTGGATGCCGAGGTCGAGAAGCTCGCCCACCTTCGACACGCCCTCGCCGTACATGATGTCGAACTCGACCACGCGGAACGGCGGGGCCATCTTGTTCTTCACCACCTTGACGCGGGTCTGGTTGCCCACCACCGTCTCGCGGTCCTTGATCGCGCCGATGCGGCGGATGTCCAGACGGACGGAGGCGTAGAACTTCAGCGCGTTGCCGCCCGTCGTCGTCTCCGGGTTGCCGAACATCACGCCGATCTTCAGGCGGATCTGGTTGATGAAGATCACCAGGCAGTTCGACTTGGCGATGGAGCCGGTCAGCTTGCGCAGCGCCTGGCTCATCAGGCGGGCGTGCAGGCCGACGTGGCTGTCGCCCATCTCGCCTTCCAGCTCGGCGCGCGGCACCAATGCTGCCACCGAGTCGACCACCAGCACGTCGACGGCGCCGGAGCGCACCAGCGTGTCGGCGATCTCCAGAGCCTGCTCACCGGCGTCGGGCTGGGAGATCAGCAGCTCGTCCACGTTCACGCCCAGCTTGCGGGCATAGGACGGGTCCAGGGCGTGCTCCGCGTCCACAAAGGCGCAGGTGCCGCCGCCCTTCTGGGCCTGGGCGATGGCGTGCAGCGCCAGCGTCGTCTTGCCCGAGCTTTCCGGCCCGTAAATCTCGATGATGCGGCCGCGCGGCAGGCCGCCGATGCCCAGCGCGATGTCGAGGCCGAGAGAGCCGGTGGAAACGACCTCCGTCTCGACCGTGTTCTCGCGGGCGCCGAGCTTCATGATCGAGCCCTTGCCAAAGGCGCGCTCGATCTGCGCCAGAGCGGCATCCAGGGCCTTCTGCTTATCCATGGAATCCTTCTCGACCAAACGAAGCTGTGCGGACGACATGCCCGTCTCCCCTTGTTAGATCACATCCGCGGCCCCAGGGCCAACGATCTCACCAACGGTCATTCGGTGAGAGGGAATGTACCAGCTTTGTTCCTCTTCGCAAAGCCCTAAGTTCCGCGAATGTTCTCATCGTAAGTTAGGAACGATTCGGCGCCGTGCAACGGAATTCCAACTGCGGCGTTCAAGAGGAGATGCTCCGCCAACGCCTCCCGAAGAGCCACGCATGACGACCGTCCACTCCACGCTCGACCGCATGATCGACCGCCTCACCACCCAGCGCGTCGCCCTCGGCTGGGCCGCCGGCTGCGTTGCAGGAACCCCTGGCCTGGTGATGGAGATCGGCCTGGGAAAGGGCCGCACCTACGACCATCTGCGCAGCCTGTTCCCACCACGCGACATCCTGGTCTTCGACATGTGGGCGCGCGTTCCCGCCTCCCTGCGGCCGGACGAGGACCGACTTTTCCTCGGCGATTTCCGGGACACGCTGCCTGCCGCGGCGGAGCGCTTCCGCGGTGCGGTTCGGCTGGCCCACGCCGACATCGGCAGCGCGCAGGAAGACGACGAGGACGGCATCCGCCAGTGGATCGGCGGGCTGGCCGAACCTTTCCTGGCGCCGGGCGCGCTCGTCCTGTCAGACCGCCCGATCGGCACCGGCCGTCACGGGTGGGAGGCTCTCGACGTTCCGGGAACGGAACGCTGGACCTATCACGGCTGGCGCGTCGGATAGACGGCGCCGCGGCCTCCCCGGCCACCGCTATTTGCCGTCCCGGATGACCTCCTTCACCTTGGAAGCCAACTGCTTCAGGGAGAAGGGCTTGGGCAGGAAGTGGGCGACCTCGACCCCGTCGATTTCGCCCAGCCGGTCCTCGGCGTAGCCGGAGATGAAGATCACCCGCATGTCGGGCCGCACCTGCCGGACATGGCGAGCCAGGGTCGGTCCGTCCATCTGCGGCATCACCACGTCGGTGATCAGCAGGTCGATGCGGTTGCCGTCCGTGCCGATCTGCTGCAACGCGGCCTCGCCGTTCTTGGCCTCCAGGACCTGATAACCCTTGTTGCGCAACGCGCGGGCGGAGAAGACGCGCACGGCGTCCTCGTCCTCCACCAGCATGATGGTGCCGGAGCCGGTCAGGTCGCTGCCGCGCCGCTCCCGCGGCTCGCCCTGGTCGGGGCGCGCCTCGCCCTTGTGGCGGGGCAGCAGGATGGTGAAGGTCGTCCCCTCCCCCTTCTCCGACTCGACCAGCACGAAGCCGCCGGTCTGGCGGACAATGCCGTAGACGGTGGACAGCCCCAGGCCGGTGCCGGACCCCACGCCCTTGGTGGTGAAGAAGGGCTCGAAGATGCGCTGGAGATTCTCCTTGGGAATGCCGCAGCCGGTGTCGATCACCTCGATGGACACGTAGTCGCCGGCCGGAATGGTCTCGTGCTCGCGGCGCTGCGCCTGTTCCACCACATGGTTGGAGGTGACGATGGTCAGTCGCCCGCCACCGGCCATGGCGTCGCGCGCGTTGACCACAAGGTTGATGATCACCTGCTCGAGCTGGTTCTGGTCCACCTTGACGTAGCCGATGTCGCGGCCGTGGAGCATCTTCAGCTCGATGTTCTCGCCGATCAGCCGGCGCATCAGGTTGCCAAGCTCGGCCAGCACATCGGTCACGCTGAGGATGCGCGGCTGCAGCGTCTGCTGGCGCGAGAAGGCCAGGAGCTGCCGCACGAGGTTGGCCGCGCGGTTGGCGTTCTGCTTGATCTGCATGATGTCGCTGAAGGACTGGTCGCCCGGCTTGTGGCGCAGCAGCAGCAGATCGCAGAAGCCGATCATCGCGGTCAGCAAGTTGTTGAAGTCGTGGGCGACGCCGCCGGCCAGCTGGCCGACCGCCTGCATCTTCTGCGACTGGGCGAACTGGGCCTCCAGCCCCTTGCGCTCGGTCATGTCGATGAAATGCAGGATCAGCCCCGCCGCCCCTTCCGGCCCCACCCCGCCGAGCCGCCGCGCGTAGAGCTGGGCCACCAGCTCGCGCCCGCCGGTCAGCCTCACCTCCAGCGGGGCGGTGGGGTCGGAACCGCCCTGCACGGCGGTCAGCCGCTCGGACACCATGGCGCGCTCCGCCGGGACGATCAGGTCGGCCATGCCCCGTCCGAGGACGTTGCCGGCATCGCTGCCGATCAGCGCCAGAAAGGCCTGGTTGCACTCGGCCAGCCGCCCGCCCTCGTCCACCAGGGCGATGCCGATCGGCGCGTCCTCGAAGAAGCGCTGGAAGCGCTGTTCGGACAGCCGCAGGGCCTCCTGCCACTCGCGTTCCGGCGTCAGGTCGCGCACGACGGAGCGGGTGTGCGAAATCCGCCCGTCCTCGCCCCTCACCACGCTCTGCGCGACATAGGCCTGGAAGCGGCGGCCCTGGAGCCCGTCCATGGCGATCTCGCCGCGCTGCTCCAGCCCGCCGCCCTCCAGGAAGTCGTAGGGAGCGGAAACGGCGGGCGGATGGGCCAGAACGTCGTGAAGGCGGCGCCCGCCCTCGACCAGATCCTCCGGCGCGCAGCCCAGCCACTTCGCCAGGGTCGCGTTGACGAACTGGAAGTGCCCGTCCTGGTCCACCGAGAAGAAGCCGATCGGCGCGTGGTCCATGAAATCGATGAGCTGGGTCTGCTCGCGCCGCGTCACCTGCTCCAGCTCCCGCCGCGCGGTGATGTCCTCGACGCGCCACATCACCGCCCCGGCGTGTCCATCGATGGGCTGCCCCTGGATGCGGCGCCATTCGGCAGCGCGCCCCTGCTGGCGGACCACCAGCTCGATGGAACCGGAATAGCCGCCCTTCACCCGCTCGCAAAGGCGGCGGAAGGCGTCGGCGCTGTCCGCATCGTCGGCGAACTGGCGTTCGAGCGCACGCAGCGGCGGCTCGCCCTCGCTCCAGCCGGTCAGCGAGCGGAAGGTGCTGTTGACGAAGACCACATGCCCGGCGCCGTCGCAGACGAGCTGGCCGGAGGGAAGCCCCTCCAGCGCGCTGCCCAGCAGGGAACCGACGCGGGCCACCCGCCGCCGCGCGCGGACCATGCGGATCGCCAAAGCCAAGGCTCCCGCTCCCGCGGTGGTCAGGCCGGCCCAGGCCAGCGGGTCGCGGTCCAGAACCACCCCAGTCCCCGCGGCGCCCAGCCCGGCCAGAAGAAGGACCGCCAGAACCGCGGTGGCGAAGCCGCCGCCGGGCCGTTCCCCCACCCCCGCGGCACCATCGGGGCGTTGGCCGGCGGGAGCGCTGTCGGCAAAGGAAGAGGTCGTGTCGTCCACCGGAACTCCAGGTCAGCCGTTCGCTGCAAGGAAAGGTCCGGGAACGGCCCTCAGTTCCGCACCGCGCGTCCTTTCAGCTTGAAGACATAGGTAATGACTTCCGCCACGGCGCGATAGTGCTCGGACGGAACCTCCTCGTCGATATCGCATGCGGCATAGAGCGCTCGGGCGAGGGGCGGGTTCTCCATCACCGGCACGCCGTTCTCCTCGGCTATCTCGCGGATCTTGAAGGCGACGGCGTCGGCGCCCTTCGCCACCACCATCGGGGCACCCATGGTGGTGGAGTCGTATTTCAGCGCGACGGCGAAGTGGGTCGGGTTGGTCACCACCACGTCGGCGCTGGGCACCGCCGCCATCATGCGCTTGCGCGCCCGCTCGAAACGCAGCTGTCGGATGCGGCCCTTGACGTGCGGGTCGCCTTCGGCCTGCTTGTGCTCGTCCTTCACCTCCTGCTTGGTCATGCGCATCTTCTTGTCGAAGCTGTGGCGCTGCCAGAACAGGTCGGCCCCGGCGATCAGGGTCAGAATGGCCAGAACGCCGGCGAGCAACCGGAAGGTCAGGCCATCCATCTCACGAAGCAGCAGCATCATGTCAATGCCGATGAAATGCCCTATGGTCAGCATCATCGGCTGAAGCGCGATGTAGGCGACGACGCCGACCACCGCGACCTTGGCCAAGCTCTTCAGCAGATCGACACCTTTCTGGGCGCTGAACAGGTTGGCGATGCCGGAGATCGGATTCAGCTTGCTGAATTTCGGCGTGATCAGTTCCCAGGAGACGTTGAAGCCTTTCTGTCCGATGGTGCCGATCACTCCGGCGAACAGCAGGAACAGGATCGGCAGCCACAGCGCCCACAGGATGTCCTTCATCACCCGCATCAGCACCGCGCCGACCCCGCCCTGGTCCATGGGGATCTGGTCCAGGTTCTCGAAAAAGAAGTTCAGGCGGGGCACCATGCCCTTCAGCGTTCCAGGCAGGATCGTGATCAGGATCACCAGCGCCGCGGCGATCATCAGCCAATTGCCGATTTCCTGCGTCATCGCGTACTGGCCCTGCTTGTGGGCCTCATCGAGCTTCTTTTGCGTAGGATCTTCTGTTTTGGATGATTCATCCGCGTCTTCGGACACCGGATCTCTCCCCGCTCAGCCCGGTCTCAGGAAATCGACGAAGGCGGCCTCGAAATGGCTCAGCCAGAACATCATCATCGCGGCCAGCGTCAGGGCGAACATGAACAGCCCCAGCGCGACCTGCAGCGAGGTGAACAGGAAGAACACCTGGATCTGCGGCGCCAGCTTGTTCAGCAGACCAAGCGCCAGCGCGAACAGCATGCCGGAAATCAGGAACGGCGCCGCCATCTGCACGCCGAGCATGAAGGACTTGCCGACCAATTGCCCGACCAGGTTCGCCATGTCGTCGATGGGGATCGCCGCCCCCGGCGCGAAGGTCGAATAGCTGTCCACCACCGCCATGATCAGCAGATGATGAAGGTTGGTGATGAAGATCAGCAGCAGCCCAAGCCAACCCATCAGGGCGCCGGGCAGCGATCCCTGAGACGCCATGGCCGGGTTGAACATCTGGGCGTTCGACAGGCCGGACTGAAGCGCGATGATCGTCCCGGCCACCTCCAGCGCGCCCATCAGCAGGCGGGCGACGGTGCCCATGAAGATGCCTACGGTCACCTCCCCGGCGATCAGCACGAACAGGCGGAAGATGTTGTCAGGCATCGGCGGCATGCGGTCGCCGAGCACCGGCGCCACCAGAACGCTGACCGCGACGGAAAAGAGAAGGCGCGTGCGGGTGGAGACGAAGGCATCGCCGATGGTCGGCATGATGCTGAAAGCCGTCCCGACGCGCGCGAAGACCAGCAACCAGAGGAAGATCTGGTCGCCCAGAAACTGCTGAAGCAGGTTCATCCGCCGCCGCCGGGCAGATTTCCGGCGTTGGGGACGCTGTTGGCGCCGGTGCCGATGGCGACGATGCGGTCAGCGACCTCATGCTCGAAAAAGGACCGCAACTCGCCCAGCATGAAGGGCATCAGCAGGATCGACAGGCCGAAGACCAGAAGGACCTTCGGCACCATGGCCAGCGTCTGCTCGCTGATCTGGGTGACCGCCTGGAACACTGAGATCACCGTGCCGACCACCATCATGGCGACCAGCACCGGCGCCACCACGAACACCAGCGTGACGATGGAGGTGCGGCAGATCTCGATGACGTCGGTTTCGCTCATGATGCTTCGCTCGGGGCGCTTCTGCTCAAGGTCGGCAAGCCGCCGTCAGATCGGCATGCGCAGGATTTCCTGATAGGCCGACAGCACCTTGTCGCGCACGGCGGTGACGGTCTGCAGCGTCACCTCGGCGTTGGTGACGGCCTGGACGACGTCGGTCAGGTCGGCCTGCCCGACGGCGGCCCGGGCGGTCATCGTCTCGCCCTGCTTCAGGTCGCCGATGACCTCCTTGGCGGTCTGCTCCAGAACGTCGCCGAAGCTGACGCCGTTGCGCGGGGCCATGCCCGGCCCGGTCGTGGAGGCGGCCGTGTTCGCGTAGGCCGCGGCGGCGTTGATCGGGTTGACCATGGGACGTGCGTCCTTCCTTCAGAAAAAGCGTCGCGGCGTCAGGCGCGGAGAATGTCGATGGTGCGCGTCAGCATCTGGCGGGCGCTGTCCACCGCCGACAGGTTGGCCTCGTAGGAGCGCTGCGCCTCGCGCATGTCCATCGCCTCGACCACCGAATTGACATTGGGCAGCAGCACGTAGCCGTCGGCGTCCGCAGAGGGATGCGAGGGGTCGTAGCGCCGCTCGAAGTCCTTCTTGTCGACGTCGATCTTGGCGACGCGGACCAGATCGACTCCCATCTGGCGGTCCAGGGCGTTCTGGAACATCACGACCTTGCGCCGGTAGGGCAGATCGCCCGGCGTTTCCGCCGTGGTGTTGGCGTTGGCCAGATTTTCCGCAATGGTCTTCAGGCGCGTGCCCTGCGCCTTCATGCCGGACGCGGACACCGCCATCGACGTGTAGAGATCCATGTTCCGCCTCCTTCTCCCTGAACCCCGCCGCTCCTTAACCGCCGCTGCGGATGGAGGACCGGATCAGGTTGACCTGCTTCTTGTAGAGGTTCGTGATCGTCTGAAAGTCCATGCCGGTCTGGCCCTGCTTCAGCATCTGCTCTTCCAGGACCACGTTGTTGCCGTCCGGCGCCGTCTCGTAGGGATTGCGCTGGCGCTGCTCCTGGTTCAGCCCGCCCGTGCCGCGCGTCCCCTGGAGGTGCGAGGCGTTGGTCGCGTTGGGCTGGAGGCGGCGGCTGTCGGACAAGGCGTCGCGGAAGGTGAAGGGCTTCAGGTCGCGGCCCTTGTAATCCGGCGTGTCGGCGTTCGCGATGTTCTGCGCAATCACGTTCTGGCGTTCGGTCAGCCAGCCCATCTTGCGCGACATCAGCTTGAAGAGGCCGAGGTTTTCGAGATTCATCGCCGGGTTCCGGTCTGAGGGCCTGCCGCCCGGACGCGCGAAGGCGCGCACCAAGGCGGGCGGGATGCATCACAGCATTCCGATCTTCCGCCGTTTCAGTTAATCAAAGATGAATCCAGCCCACGGCATCGCTCCGTCCTTATCCCGCCACGCTTGAGCTTCATGCTTCGTTAAGCATGTTCCGCCAGGATACGCCCATCGACACAGGCCATCCGGCAGGAGCCCCTTGTCCGAGCCGACTCCCAACCACCGCCCCCTTCCCAACCGGCCCGTCGCGGTCGCGCTGAAGTATGAGCTGGGCGACCAGTCCCTGCCCCGCGTTGTCGCCACCGGCAAGGGTCATGTGGCCGAACAGATCCTGGAGTTGGCCTTCGCCAACGGCGTGAAGGTGCGCGAGGACGCCGACCTCGTGCAGATCCTGTCGGCGGTGGACATCGACTCGGAAATCCCCATCGAGGCCATCGCCGCCGTGGCCGAGATCCTCGCCTACGTCTACCGCGCCAACGGCACGCTGCCGCCGTCTGCGGAACCGGCCACCGGAGAGGCTCCGTGACAGACACCGCGACGCTCCGCCGGGACATCCAAGCTCTGGCCGCCGCGCTGGAGGAGACCCGCGACCAGATGGAGGCTGGATTGACGGCGGACCTCACCGGGCTCGACATCCGTGTCGCCGCCCTGTGCGCCGAGGCGCAGTCCGTCCGCGGCGACGCCGAACTGGCCGCCGCCCTGGAACGCCTGCTCCCCACGCTGGACGCCGTCGCGGCGGCGCTGACCCGCCAGAGGGAAACGCTGGCCGCCGCCGCCGAGGGACGCCACGACCCCCATTCGGCGCGTCAGCGCGCCAGCGCCGTTTACGGCCGCAGCGCCTCCGCCGACCTCCCCTCCGACCCGCCGGCCACGCCGTCCCGACAGAGCTGACCTGATCCATGGGCCTCGACCAGTACATCCAATTCGTTCTCGCCCTCGCCTTCGTCATCGCGCTGATCGTGCTGGTGGCCTGGGTGATGCGCCGCATCGGTTTCGGCGGCATGACCGCCACGTCGGGGCGCCAGCGCCGGCTGGGCGTCGTCGAGGTGCTGCCGCTTGACGGCAAGCGCCGGCTGGTGCTGGTCCGCCGCGACGACCGTGAGCATCTGCTGCTGCTGAGCGCTTTCGGCGACCAGGTGGTCGACCAGACGCCACGCGGCGGCTTCCAGGGCGCGATGGCCGAGGTTTCCGTCCCGCCGCCCGCGGGGGAACGGTCATGAAGGTCGGCACCGGCGGGACGGGACGGCTGGTGTTCGCCGGCCTGCTGGCCTTGGCGATCGGAGTCGCCGGGGCGCTGGCCGCCGGGCCGGCGCTGGCCCAGAGCATGACCTTCGACTTGGGCGACGCCGGGGGATCGACCACCGGGCGCATCGTCCAGATGGTCGCGCTGATCACCGTGCTCTCGCTGGCGCCGTCGATCCTGATCATGATGACGGCCTTCACCCGCATCGTCATCGTTCTGTCCTTCCTGCGCTCGGCGCTGGGCATCCAGCAGGTGCCGCCGAACACGGTGCTGATGTCGCTGGCGGTCTTCCTGACCTTCTTCGTCATGGCCCCGGTGTTTGAGCGTTCCTACAACCAGGGCATCCAGCCCCTGATCAACCAGGACATCGACGAGACGGAGGCCTTCCGCCGCACGGTCGCCCCGCTGCGCGAGTTCATGCTGAAGCACACCAGCGAGAAGGACCTGCGCCTGTTCATGGACATGGCGCGCATCGAGAACGTGGCGGACGCCGAGCAGACCCCGCTGCATGTGCTGGTTCCCGCCTTCATGATCTCGGAGATCAAGCGGGCCTTCGAGATCGGCTTCCTGCTGTTCCTGCCCTTCCTGATCATCGACATGGTGGTATCGTCGATCCTGATGTCGATGGGCATGATGATGCTGCCGCCGACCATGGTGGCGATTCCGTTCAAGATCATCTTCTTCGTGCTGGTGGACGGCTGGTACCTGATCGCCGGATCGCTGGCGCGCAGCTTCGGCACGCTCTGAACAGGGTGGCCACGGCCTCCGGCACAGATCGTCGCAGGTGAAACCGCCTGCGGACGGGCGCATCGGCTTGCGCTAGTATTGGATCTGGGAAGAGCGTAAGAGGATCGGCCCGCGCGAGCGCACCGACCGCCGCCGTACCCGCAGCTTGTGGCTTCTTCGTCCCCCGCTCGGACTCCCAACGGACCCCCTCCACGTCCCACATGTCAGACACGACCCTGAAAGCCGCGGCACCCGACAAGGGCAGGCTGGCCGCGCTCACCCTCGGTGCGCTTGGCGTCGTTTACGGCGACATCGGCACCAGCCCGCTCTACACGCTGCGCGAATGCTTCTCGCCGGAGCATGGGCTCGCCCTGACGCCGCAGAACATCCTGGGCATCATGTCCATGGTCTTCTGGGCGCTGGTGCTCGTGGTCACGGTGAAATACGTGCTGTTCGTCATGCGCGCCGACAACAAGGGCGAGGGCGGCATCCTGGCCCTGCTGGCGCTGGCGACCAACAGCCGGCCGGATTCCACCGGGCGGCTGTCCGGCCTGATGGCGATGGGCCTGTTCGGCGCCGCCCTGTTCTACGGCGATGGCATGATCACCCCGGCGATCTCCGTCCTCTCCGCGGTGGAGGGGCTGGAGGTGGCGCAGCCGGCGCTGGAGCGGGTCGTGGTGCCGGTGACCGTGGGCATCCTGATCGCCCTGTTCGGAATCCAGAGCCGCGGCACCGAGAAGGTCGGCCGGCTGTTCGGCCCGATCATGGTCGCGTGGTTCGCCACACTGGGCCTGCTCGGCCTGATCGAGCTGGTCAAGGAACCGCAGGTCCTGGCCGCGCTCGACCCGCGCCACGCCATTCATTTCTTCGCCTCGAACGGCTGGATCGGCTTCCTGGTGCTGGGCGCCGTCGTTCTGGCCGTCACCGGGGGCGAGGCACTCTACGCCGACATGGGCCATTTCGGCCGCCGCCCCATCAAGGTGGCTTGGCTGGCCGTGGTGCTGCCCGCGCTGCTGCTGAACTATCTCGGCCAGTGCGCCCTGCTGCTGAGCGATCCCACGGCGGTGCGCAGCCCCTTCTACCTGCTGGTGCCGGAGTGGGGCCTCTATCCGATGATCCTGCTGTCGACCTGCGCGGCGGTGATCGCCAGCCAGGCGGTGATCTCCGGCGTCTTTTCACTGACCCGGCAGGCGGTGCAGCTCGGCCTGTGCCCACGGCTGGACATCCGCCATACCTCGCAGGAGGAAGGCGGACAGATCTACATCCCGCGGGCCAACTGGGGCCTGCTGTTCGCCGTCATCGGTCTGGTCGTCTGGTTCGAATCCTCCAGCCGGCTGGCGACCGCCTACGGCATCGCGGTGACCGGCGACATGGTCATCACCACCATCCTGGCGCTGGTCGTGGCGCATCGCCGCTGGAACTGGAGCCTGCCCGTCTGTCTGGCGCTGGGCGCGCTGTTCCTCAGCGTCGACTTGGCGCTGTTCCTTGCCAACGCCGTGAAGATCCCGCACGGCGGCTGGGTGCCGCTGGTCATCGCCGCGGTAACGCTGGGGCTGATGTCGACGTGGCGCCGCGGTCGCGCCGTCCTGAACCGCCGGCTGGCCGAGGATTCCCTGCCGCTGGACGGCTTCGTCAAGCGGCACGCCAAGTCCTCCGACATCCAGCGGGTGAAGGGAACGGCGATCTTCCTGACCTCCAGCGCCGACACGGTGCCGATCGCCCTGCTGCACAACCTGAAGCACAATCAGGTGATGCACGAGCGCATCGTCTTCCTGACCGTGATGGTCGAGGACGTGCCCCGCGTTCCGGCCAAGGAGCGCGTCGTCCTGGAGGGACTCGCCGACGGCTTCTACCGCCTGACGGTGCGCTACGGTTTCTCGCAGGAGCCGAACATCCCCAAGGCGCTGCGGCTGTGCAAGGCGTTCGGGCTGGAGTTCGACGTGATGACGACCTCCTTCTTCCTCGGCCGCGAGACGCTGATCCCCCGCATCAACCCGCAGATGGCTCAGTGGCGGGAGAAGCTGTTCGTCGTGATGTCGCGCACCGCGGTCAGCGCCACCGACTTCTTCAAGATTCCACCGAACCGCGTGGTCGAGCTGGGCACCCAGGTACAGCTCTGAGGGTTTGCCGCCGCTTCACTGATAAAAAAAACCCCGGTCCATTGGACCGGGGCTTTTCGTTGAGCGAAGGCGTGTTCCAAGACAGGATCAGTTGATCGCCGCGCTCTGTTTGCCGCGGTAGTTCTTCAGGAACTTCTGGAACACGTCCACCTCGGCGACGCGGGAACGCACGGTGTTGACGTCGATCAGGCCCAGCGCCTGCTCCGGCCGGGTCAGCACGCGGAAGGCGTCGACGTCGGGACCGTTGGTCATCGCCGATCCGAACTCCTTGCGCAGCAGGTTCAGGTTCGTACCATCCCCGGCCAAGGCCAGGGCCACCGCGCGGTTCAGGACGAGTTGCGAGGTCGCCGGGTTGATCGGCTGGGTCGGCGGCGGCGGCGGGCCGATCAGCTTGTTCAGGGCGAAGGCCGCGGCCTCCCACTTCTGGGCGCGCCACGCGATGTCCACCCGCAGCGAGTTGGCCGGCTTGCTGTCGTCCTCGGAGAGCAGCAGCAGCGCCTCATCGCCGCGGCCCAGCTCGGCCAGCGCCTTGGCCTGCATCAGGCGGCGCTCGCCCACCAGATCCGCCGGCAGGTTCGGCACGTTGGACAGCTCCAGCGCGCGCAGGGCGTCCTCCGGCTTGTTGTCGAGCAGCCGGACGGATGCGAGCCGGGTGCCGACCCGCGCCTTATCCTCGCCGGACAGGCGGTATTCCACCTGATGCTGCAGCAGGTCGGCGGCGCGGTTCAGCAGGTCCACCGAGATAAGCCGCTCGGCGAGCTGGCGGATCACCTCGTCGCCCGCCTCGCCCACCGGGGTCAGCTCGCGGAACTGGTCGTAGAGCTGGAGCGCCTCGATGGTCGGCAGCTTCTGCGCCCCGTCCTTGTAGAGGTCGGCGAAGATGCGCGACATCTCGCGGGTGATCTCCTCGGCCCGCGGCGTGTCGGCGACCAGGGCGGCCGTTTCCTTCATGGCGTTGAAACCGTCGGCGTACTGGCCGGCGGCGATCAGCACCTCGCCCATGCGCTGGCGGATCTGCATCTCCAGCTCGTCGCCGCGCCACGTGAAGGTCAGCCCGGCCAGCCGCTCCGCCGCGGCGGGCGGTGACATCTGGCCTTCCGCCAGCTGCAGATTCACCAGCGCCAGCCCGGCCTTGGCCCGGTAATAGCGGTCGAGGCTGTTGTAGGAGGCGGTCAGCTGCTCCAGCGCCCGCTCCGGCTCGTTGGTCTGGGCGTAGTAGAGGCCGCGCAGGTACTGGACGTCGGGCCGCTCCTCCGCGTCGGTGCCGCCGCGCTCGACGATGCGGTCGAGCAGCCGCTTGGCAAAGGGCGCGTCGCCGGTCTTCAGCGCGGCCTCGGCGGCGCGGGTCGCCAGCTTGGTCAGGATCGGGTCGGGGTAGGAGTTGAGGATCGGCGCCGCGGCCTTGAAGCCGGCCTGGGCCGCCGGCCAGTCGTTGCGGTCCGCGGCGATGGCGGCGCGCCACAGCGCGGCCTCGCCGTTGTTGGCGAGGTTCGGATGGGCGAAATCCTCCGCCGCGGCATCGGTGTTTCCCGCCAGGAAGCGCGCCGCCCCGCGCAGGGCGCGGAACTCCGGCCAGCCCTCCAGGTCGGGCTGGGCCTCCTGCAACACGTCCATCATGCCGATGGCCTCCTGCCCGAAGCCGTTCGCCAGATAGAAGCGGGCGAGGTCGAGCTGGGCGCGGGGCCGTTCGGAATCCGGCGCGTTGACGATGTTGAGCTGAAGGTTCTGCCGCGCCTCGGTGTAATGGTCGAGGTCGCCCTTCTTCCAGGCTGGCAGGTCGAACAGGCGGCGCCCGGAGGGCACCGGCTTCGGGTCTGTGGGCGGAGTCAGCGTGTTGGACGCGCCGCCGGGGGACGGTTTCGGCGGCAGCGAGGCCGTCTGCGCCGATGCCGACGGGCGGTTTCCGGCGTCGGCCATGGGGGACAGGTGAAGGCCACCCGCCGCGGTCACCTCCACCCCTTCCTTCACCGGGCGCACGGTGATGGCGTCGGCGATGGGCCGGACGACGACGCCCTGGTAGCTGGGCAGCAGTTCCAGGTCGGCGTAGCGGTGCGATTCGGGAATGGCGTTCCCGGGAGCCGGCAGCGGAACGACCTGGAGGCGGTCGCCGACGTCGGGGTCGGACAGCGTCACCACGGTCGCCGCGTCCGCGGCGCGCACCAGCAGACGGGCGCCCAACAGGAAATCCGGCTCCGGATCGATCTTCAGTTCGAAGGGTGGCGTGCCGGTCAGGCGGCTGGACGGCGTGATCTTCCAGCTCGTCCCCTGCCGTTCGATCTTCGGCCAGACCAGTGCACCGATCCTGGTGCGGAAGGCACTGCCGCCGGTGGCCGGCACCGGCTCGATCGCGCCGACCGTCCCGGCCCCGCCGATGGCCTTTCCGGCACCGATGGGCAGCGGCTTGTCGAACACGATGTAGAGATGGCCGGCGCGCGGGTAGACGGCGATGGAGGCTGGGCCACCCGCGTCAAAGACCAGCGTCGGCCCCTGCGGCTCGGCTTTCGCCGGATCGGGTTTGGCGGGGTCGGTTTTGGCGGGGTCGGTTTTGGCGGCTTCGGCTTTGGCGGGCACAGAAACCGCCGCGACCTCCTTCGCCGGGAGAGGCGCCGCAGCCGGCCGTGCGGCGGCGGCCGGGGGTGTCGCGGGTTGCGGGGCTGCGGCTGCGGCCGAGGGTGGACGCACCGTGGTCGTGGTGGCGCCGGGCGGCGGCGCACTCGCCGCGTCGCCCGTCGGCAGACCGGCGCGCGTGCCCGGATTCTGCACGTCGATCACCACGGAACGGCCGGACTTGCTGTCCTTGATCTCGGCGTCCTGCGGCACGGCGAAGGTCACCGCCAGCGCGCCGTTGGCCTGCCGGAACTGCTCCACGTTCTGGATGTTGCGCAGCGCCGTCCTCGCCACCGGCGCCAGATCGGCATTGCCGTTGCGATCGAACAGCAGCGTGGCCGATGCGCCATCGCGGCGCAGCGTGTAGTTGGCGCCCTCCGGCCAAGTGAAGGACAGGCGGCTCTGCTCCGGCGTGTCGGCCACGCTGACCGTCACCCGCCCTGCGGAGCGCGCCGGAGCGGGTGCGGCCGGTGTCTCGACCTTGGCCGCTGGAGCGGGGGGTTGGGCCGGCGTCTGGCTCTGGGCCGGCGCTTCCGCGGCGGGGGTCAGGTCGAGCGCCACGGCGTTGCCGTTGCGGAAGCTCTTCAGCGTCACCGGCCGCTTCAGGTCGAAGGTCACCGTCGTGCCGTCGCCGCCGATCCTCACACCGGACAGATAGCCGGGCAAGGCCGCCACGGTGCGGTCCAGCGCGGCGTTGATCGGCTCGTCGAAGCGGACAACCAGCGTGTTGCCCTCCACCGACGCGCTGTAGCCCGTCTGGCGCGGCCAGTCGAAGACCATGCGCCCGAAGGTCTTGTGGGTGGCGGCGCGCACCGGAACGTCGACGGCCCAGGCAGCCGGGGTGACGGCGATCTGGGCGGCAAGCAGGGCCGTGGCGGCCACGAAGCCGCTCAGCCAGCGCCGGTATGCCCTGCCCCGCCCCATCCGTTTCACTCCTCCGGCTCCGCATCGGTGGCCGCCCCGGACACGGGTGGCCCCGCCGTCTCCTCACGCACCACCACATCGACCCGCGCCCCGCCGGGCACCGGATCGATGCCGGGTGCTTCGCTCATCAGGCTGCGCGCCACGAGGTCACGCTTGTAGCCCGTTTCGCGCAGCAGCGCCGCAACGGCAACCGCGCGCGTCAGGGCGCGTTCCCAGGCCAGCCCCGCGGACTGGTCCTCCCGCTCGGCGTGCCCGACCACCTCGATCCGGTTGCCGATCCGGCCCACCGCCGCACCCAGCAGATACAGCACGCGCCGCCCCTGGTCGGTGAAGCTGCCGCCGGTTGGGTCGAACATCACATGGGCCGGCAGGCCGATCACCACGCGGTCGTCCTCCCGCCGCACCTCCACCGCCGCCAGATCCTCGTTGGCCGCGGTCTGGGTACGAAGCAGGGCGCTGAGATAATCCAGATTGATCGCCGAATATGACTCCACCGTGGCGGCGTTGAAGGCGGCCTTCGGCTCGGGCGGCGTCGCCGAGGGCGTCACCGCGGTGGAGCGGGCCGACGACAGCGACTTGACCAGCCCGGTCCAGCGCTGGGCTTCCGGCTCGCTCATCGAGTACATCAGCACGAAGAAGGCGAGCAGCAGCGACATCAGGTCGGTGAAGCTGATCAGCCAGATCGTCCGGTTGTGGCCGCCGCTCTTGTCCTCGGCCTTGGGGAGTTTGGGAAGGCGGATCATCGGCGCCCTCCCCCCGGCGCATCGTCCAGGGCGCGCAGGCTGAACAGCAGGCGGACGGCGCCCGGCGCGCCGCGCTCGATGCCCACCGTCACCGCGTCCGCCGGCGCCCCGTCGGCGATCAGCAACCGGGCCAGCGCGCCGGCCCGCACCACCGGGCCGGGCGGCTGGCTGGGGCCGCCCGCCGGGCCGATGGACAGCAGCGCGTCCAGCTCGATCCGCTCGCCGGGACGGTTCTGCAACAGCGCGTCGGCCACCCGGTCGATCAGGCCGATGCGATCCGGGCGCAGGTCGGCCGTGCCGGGAAGGAACAGCTCGTCGGCGGGCAGGCGCACCTCCAACAGGCGACCCGGCGTGACGCTGTCCACCTTCGCCACGGCGATGGCGGTGGCGAACAGATTGCCCAGACCGTCCAGCCGCTGCACGGCGAAGACGGTGCCGGCGCGCGAGGCCAGCGGGTCCGCCGGTTCGCGCAGGCGGGGGTCGATGTAGAAGGCGGGGAAGCTGCGCTCCAGCGACACCAGCACCGTGCGCACCCGCTGGGCGGTCTGCACGGACTGGGCGTTCAGAACGATGAAGAAGACGAGCAGCAGCAGGAACAGCGACAGCAGAAGCACGATGCTTCCGTTGTTCGGGTTCGGCCGGCTGCCCGACAGGTCCGGCTTCCTGTGGCCGGGCGCAGCCATGGGATTAATCGAAGCTCGCCAGCAGGCGGTCGATCTCGTCCTGGTCCATGGCGGCGCTGGTCATCTGCGGCCCGTGCAGCAGCCCGGCCTCCGGGTCGTCCGCCGGGCGGTCGGTGGCGAAGTTCGGGGCCGGGTCGGCGTGGGCCTCAGCCACGGCAACCGCGGCGGCGGGGCGGGTGTGGTTCTGCCGCACCTCGTCGCCAAAGGCCGCGACGATCATGTCCACCTTCGATTCGATGTGCTTGAGCGTGCGCACGACCTTGGAGATGCGCTGGCCGGTGATGTCCTGGAAGTTGCAGGCCTCGAAGATCTTGGTCACCTGCTCGGTCAGCTTCGCGGAATTCTCCGGGTCGATCTGGCCGGAGATGCCGGTGATGACGTCGCAGGCGTCGAAGATGGCGAAGGTGGCCTGTTCCGTGGCGCCGACGACGGCGTCCAGCTCATCGGTGGCGTTCGGGATGTGCTGGTCACGGATTTCGGCGGGCTGGAGCGCCGCCAGTTCCTGCTTGGCGCTCTCGATGAAGCGGGCGAGGTCGACCACCTCCTTGTAGAGGCGCAGGTCGGTGGCGGAGATGTCGCCGTCCATGCTGCCGAGGATGGAGCGGACGATGTCCGTCACCTCCTCGCGGCTCAGCGGCTGGGCCGCTTCGGCATGGGCGGCGTCGAGCTGCTGGCGCAGGAGCTTCTGGTCGGCGAGCGAGGAGGAAACGGGCGGGGCCATGTGCGTTCCGATGTGAGCGTTCCGTGGTCTTGTCCGGCCTGCGTGCGATCGGGTGCGTCGGCCGGCCCGGACGCAGACGCCGGAAGCGGGTTCGACCCAACCTCGCGTCCTCGCACGGCCGCCGCCGACTCGGAGCCTCGTCAGCCTTTCCAACCCTAATTTCGCTCGGTTAACACGCCGTTAAGCGCCTGAAACGTCGCAACGCAAAGACGGCGTGGAATCGCCCTGCCGGAAAGAAAGCGGAAGCGTTGTTCTGCGCCCGCCCGCCTTCGACCAACGCTCGCCACTGTCGAACTTTAAAGAAAGCTGCGGCAATTTGTTTCAAGTGGAGTCCGCAAACGGACAAAGGGCCGCCTTGCGGGCGGCCCTTCTTCACCGTTGCACCGTGCGACTGTTCCGTCAGGCTGATGCGCCAATGAAACAGTCAGGGGTGAAATGTTCCAGTAAAACAGTCCCGGCGGTCAGCTGCCGCTGCTCCGCCCGCCACCATGGCTGTGTTCGCCGCCCTTGCGGCCCGCTTCCGATGCGCGTTCCGGATCGTTCTTGAAGTTGCCGCCGGACGCCTGCCCACCCTTGTGGCCGGCTTCGGACGCACGTTCCGGATCGTTCTTGAAGTTGCCGCCGGACGCCTGTCCACCCTTGTGGCCGGCTTCGGAGGCGCGCTCCGGGTCGTTCTTGAAGTTGCCGCCGGAAACCTGACCGCCCTTGTGGCCGGCTTCCGCCGCGCGCTCCGGATCGTTCTTGAAGTTGCCGCCGGAGTGCTGACCGCCCGAGCTACGGCCCTGGTTCTGGTCGTTCATCTTGTCTCCTTCCTTCTTGTTGTTGGGCAAACTTGCGTTGCCCGAACACGCCGGAGCCAACATGAAACGATGCCGACCGTCGCGGGCCTTCTACCATCCTGACAGTACGTGTACGTATATTCAGTAGATGCGCCGCGGGCGGTGGGTTATGACCAACCGCACGGTCATACCCGCCTTCCCGTCATCGCAATCAAAGGGCGTATTCAGTTCTTCGGTGCCGTGGGCAGGCCACGCCGTTCGATGAGGGCGGAGGTCAGCTCCTTGGCCTTCAGCGGATCCATCGCGGCCAGGATCGGCGCCGTCTTGGTTTCCTTCATCTTCTCCACCACCCCCAGCAGGACGGGCATGTCCAGCTCCTCGAAAATGCGGGCGGCTTCCTTGGGCTTCATCGTCTCGTAGATCTTCACGAGGCTTTCGAGCTGCGCGGTTTGCTTCTCATCGCCCTGGCGCATCAGCTTCTGGATGTCGGAGCGGACCTTGTCCATCTCCTGCACCTTCTGATCGATGCGCTTCTCGGCGGCGGTCAGCAGGGCTTCGCGCTGTTCCAGCTCCTTGGTGCGGCGCTCGATCTCGGCGCGGCGCTCGGCGAAATGCTGGAGAAGCTCCTCGTTCTTCACCGGGCCGAGAGCGGCGTTGTCCGGCGGCGTCGGATTGGGCGGCGCGCCGTTGCTCGACCCGCCCTGGGCCGGGGCCGGTTCGGGCGAGGGCTTGGCGCCGTTGGCGGCGAGTTGCATGGGCGGCGCCGGAACGGCGCTCTGCCCTTGGGCCAAGGTCGCCGGGAACTCCGGCAGGCGGGCGTCGCGCGTGGTGATCCGCCACAGATCGCCGACGCGCACCCCCAGCATCAGGACGGCGACGAAGATGGTCAGCGGCAGGATGCGGAACCGCCACGCCTTCATCTTCTCGCGCAGCCGCTCCGACAGCGGGCGGCGCGGAACAGCGGGCTTGCGCTTCGCCTTGGCTTTCACCTTGGCCTTCGGCTTCGCTTTGGCGGCGGCTTGGGTCGCGGCCTGCGCGGCACCCTGGGCCGGCGGCTGGCCGGCAACGCTCGGGCTGGTGCGGACGCCGGTCGGGGTGGCCCCGGCCGGGCGGATCACAACCTTGGGCTCCCCGCCGCCGACGGCAGCGGACGCGCCTTTCGTGGTGGTGGCGTCGCTCATCCGACCCCCTTGCCGGCGTTCTCGATGGCTTGCAGAAGTTCACGTTCGGCGCGGGACAGGCTCTCGCCCTCGCGCACGATGGGATCAGACGACGGCGCCGGGCGGCGCGACAATGGGTCGGTCCGCAACGGCTCGGCCCGCAGCGGATCAGCGCGCAGCGGCTCGTTCCGGAAAGCGGCGGAACGCAGCGGCGGCAGATCGTCGTGATCGATGTGACCGTCGTCGTGGAGATCGTGGCCGTGGAGATCGTGGCCATGGAGATCATGATCGTCGTGATCGTGATCATCGTGACCGAGATCGTCCTCGACGATCGGGCGCGGGGCGACGGCCGGGCGCGACGCGACGGGCGGACGGGCGGACAGGCCGGGGCGCACCGCCGGACGCGCCGCCGGGCCCGGCTTCGGACGCTCCCCGCTGACGTTGCCCAGCCGGTTCGCCATGGCGTCGGCGGCCTCGATCATGAATTCCAGCTCGTCGCGCAGGGTCTGCGCCTTGGCGACCGTGCGCTGGAGATCGTCGCCGGTCTCGTGGGCCGTCTTCTTCAGACCGCGCACGCCGGTTTCGGCGCGCGACATGGCCTCGTTCAGGCCGCGCACCAGCTCGGCCATCTCGCCGCGGCTCTCGCGCAGCTTGATGATCTGCCGGTTGAGGATGATCGCGTAGGCGATGGTCGCGGCGAGCAGCCCCACCATCACCAGATCGAGGACGAGCGTGAGGGTCGGGCTCATAGCCGCATGACCTCCTGCTTGGGCAGCTCCCGCTCGATCCGCACGGCGATGTGCCCGCCCTTGCGGCCCATGCGGCCTTGGAACATGGAAACGTCGCCGCAGCGCAGCTCGATGGTGCCGTCCGGCGTGGCGTTCAGAAGAATTCGCGTGCCGACGCGCCAGTTCAGCACGTCGTGCAGGGTCATCGTGACCTCGTCCAGCACCGCGGAGATGTCCACGTCGGTGACCAGCAGTTCCGAGGCGAGGTGGGTTTCCCAGATCGAGTCGCGGCCGAACTTCTCACCCATGAACATCTGGAGCAGAAGCTCGCGCACCGGCTCCAGCGTCGCGTAGGGGATCATCAGCTCCAGGCGGCCGCCGCGATCCTCCATGTCGATGCGCAGCTTGACCAGCACCGCCGCGTTGGCCGGGCGCGCGATGGTCGCGAAGCGCGGGTTGGTCTCCAGCCGGTCGAAGCGGAAGGTGACGGGCGACAGCGGGTCGAAGGCGGCGGACAGGTCGGACAGCACTACATGGACCATGCGCTCCACGAGGTTGCGCTCGATGGTCGTGTAGGGGCGGCCTTCGATGCGCATCGCCGCCGTACCGCGCCGTCCGCCCAGCAGCACGTCCACGATGGAATAGATCAACGCCGAGTCCACGACCATCAGGCCGTAGTTGTCCCACTCCTCCGCCTTGAAGACGGACAGCATCGCCGGCAGCGGGATGGAGTTCAGGTAGTCGCCGAAGCGCACCGAGGAAATCTGGTCGAGGCTGACCTCGACGTTGTCGGAGGTGAAGTTGCGCAAGGACGTGGACATCATGCGGACGAGGCGGTCGAAGACCACCTCCAGCATGGGCAGGCGTTCGTAGTTGACCAGCGCCGAATTGACCAGCGCCATGATGCCGGAGTTGTCGCCGTCCCCGGCCCCGCCCTGGTCGAAGCCGAGCAGGCTGTCGATCTCGTCCTGGTTCAGGACGCGGGTCGAACCGCCGCCGCCCATGTCCGCCATGTCGCCCATGTCGCCACCGTCTTCGGCGAGGGCGGCCCATTCGGCGGCAAGGCGTTCTTCTTCGCTCAGTTCCTCGGTGTTGCTCATGGCCCGTTTCCGCCGCCCCTACTGGACCAGCATTTCCTTGAACAGAACGTCCTTGACCTTCACCGGATGGGCGGACGCGGTGATCCGCATCAGCAGCTCCTGGCGCAGGCGGTACATGCCCGCCGACCCCTTCAGATCCTCCAGCCGCAATTCGCGCAGATAGACCTGGAAGTTGTCGATGATGCGCGGCAGCACATGCTCGATCGCCGGTATGTCCTCGCCCTTGGCAAGCTGGATCGAGATCTTGATCTTCAGGAAGGCCGGGCGCTTGCCGCTGCTGTTGAGGTTCACCAGCATGTCCGGCAGGTCGTAGAAGACCGGTGCGGCGTGGGGATCGGGCTGCGCCGGCTCCGCCGGCACCTCCGCATGCTCTTCCTTCTTGCCGAGCAGCGAGTCGAGCAGGCCGCTGAAATACACGCCCGCCCCGGCGCCGATCAGCAGCACCAGCGGCAGGATGACGAACAGGACCAGCTTCTTGCCGCTGAATTTCTTGCGCGGCAGGCCATCGGTCGGGACGTCGTCTTCAGCGTGCGCGGTCATGGAATCCTAAGCGCGAGCGGTGGCGGAGCGTGGCCTTACCAGCGCAGCAACCCTATCTTTCGGATAGTTAACAAAGCCTTTCAGGCACGGTCCGGGCCTGTGACAGAAGCGCAACCACAGACAGCGGCACGGTTCTTGATTGGGGCATCGCCGGAAATCCCCGTCAACCGAGGAGCGACCGCCCGAACCACGCCCGCAATCCCTCTCCGCACCACCCTGCCCCACCTTGCCCGCCGACTGTCCGCCCGCTCCCGGCGGATGGAGCGGCCTTGCGACCCGCGCGCCGTCCGCGCTGCGGCAACGGGACGCTTTTGCCCGGCGTCAGGCGGCAGCCCTTGCCAACCCACCGGCAGTTCTTGCCCGGCAGGCGCTTCCCCGCCGGCAGCGTCCGCGGCCATTCCAGCCCTCCCGGCCGTTTTCGGCGCTGGCACGCGCCGTGCATTGCCATTTGCGCCGGTCGGGACGCTCCCCCGGCCCGAATGGAAAAGAGGCCGCCGATGGAAAACCCGATCTACGTGTCCCTGTCGCGCCAGATGACCCTGCGCCGCCAGCTGGACGTGATCTCGAACAACATCGCGAACATGAACACCACGGGCTTCAAGCAGCAGCGCATGCTGTTCACGGAGTTCCTGGAGCGTCCGGGGATGCACGAGCAGGTCAGCTTCGTGCAGGACCGCGCCGTGGTGCGCGACCTCTCGGCCGGCGGGATGATGCAGACCGGCAATTCGCTGGATCTGGCGCTGACCGGCCACGGCTACTTCACGGTCGATACGGCCAGCGGCCCCCGTTACACCCGCGCCGGCAACTTCCGCCTGAACGACCAGCGCCAGATCGTCGACGGCGGCGGCCTGCCGGTCCTGGGCGACAACGGCCAGCCGCTCGCCGTCCCGAACGGCACCAGGGACATCATGGTGTCCGGCGACGGCACCGTTGCCACCGAGCTGGGTCCAGTCGGCCGGCTGAACATCGTCACCTTCCGCAACGAGCAGCTGATGACCGAGGTCGGAGCCGGCCTCTACGTCAGCGACGAGGAGCCGCAGGCGGCCCCCGCCGACACGAAGGTGGCACAGGGAATGCTAGAGAATTCGAACGTGAAGCCGGTGGTCGAGATGACGGCGCTGATCGAGATCCAGCGCCAGTACCAGTCGAACCAAAAGCTGATCGAGAACGAGCACGAGCGCATCCGCAGCGCCATCCAGAAGCTGGGCCGCACGGCCTGATCGACCGCGTAAAGGAGCAAGAACCATGCGCAGCCTCGCCATCGGCGCCACCGGCATGATCGCCCAGCAGCTGAACGTCGAAACCATCTCGAACAACATCGCCAACGCGACGACGACCGGCTTCAAGAAGCAGCGGGCCGAGTTCCAGGACCTGCTGTACCAGAACTTCCGCCGCATCGGCTCCACCTCGTCGGACGCCGGCACCATCGTGCCGACCGGTGTGCAGGTGGGCGCCGGCGTGCGCGTCGCCGCGGTGGCCCGCGTGCTGGAGCAGGGCAACCTGACCGTCACCGACAACAAGCTGGACGTCGCCATCAACGGCTCCGGCTATTTCCAGGTGCAGCTCCCCAGCGGCGACACGGCCTACACCCGCGCCGGCAATTTCAAGCTGTCGCCGGAGGGCATCATCGTCACCGCCGACGGCTATCCGGTGCAGCCGGCCATCACCATCCCGGCGGAAGCGGTGGACGTCGCCATCAACGCCTCGGGCGAGGTGATGGTGAAGCTGGACGGCCAGGTCGCCCAGCAGAATGTCGGGCAGATCCAGCTCGCCACCTTCGCCAACGCGGCGGGTCTGGAAGCGGTCGGCGACAATCTGTTCCTGCAGACCGGCGCGTCGGGCGAGGCGGTCGGCGGCAACCCCGGCGCTCCCGGCTTCGGCCGCGTGGTGCAGGGCGCCCTGGAGACCTCCAACGTCAACATCGTGCAGGAGATCACCACCCTGATCTCCGCCCAGCGCGCCTACGAGATGAATTCCAAGGTCATCAAGACCACCGACGAGATGATGCAGCAGGCTTCGCAGCTCCGCTGATCCAGGCACCGCCGTAAGGCTCGTCTTTGCAAGGAATCCCCGCCATGTCCCGCCCCGCCCTGCGCATCCTCGGCACCGCCCTTCTCGCCGCCACCCTTGTCGGCGGACAGACGGTCTTTGCCCACACGGCCCTCGCCCAGACGATGGACGGCGGCGCCTCGGCGGCAGCGGCGCAAGCGGTGGTCTACAGCCCGGCCCATGTCGAGGCGGTGCTGTCCGACGCGCTGTCCCGCCAGATCACCACGGGGCGCCTGCAGATGGAGCTGGACAACCGGGCGATGGAGCTGCGCGCCCCGGCGGGCGCCGGCAGCCTGACGGTGGAGAACCTCTACTACAACCCGGTGCAGGGCCGCTTCGCCGCGGAGATGATCGTGGCCGACACCCGCCCGGTCGTGCGCCTTCCGGTGTCGGGCCGCGCCTATGGCGTGGTCCAGGTGCCGGTGCTGTCGCGGCGCATCGCGCCCGGCGATGTGATCGGCCCCGGCGACGTGGATTGGCAGGATGTGCGCGTCGACCTCGCCGGCAGCGACATCGCCGCCACCGACGCCCAGCTCATCGGCCTGACGCCGCGCCGCGGCGTTCCCGTGAACCAGCCCGTGCGTCTGCGCGACCTGCAGTCGCCGCGGGTGGTGGACAAGGGCGCGCTGGTCACCATCACGCTGGCCACCGAGAACCTGACCCTGTCGGTCCAGGGCAAGGCCCTGCAGGACGGCGGCCGGGGCGACGTGATCCGCGTCGTCAACACCCAATCGAACCGCATCCTCGAAGCGACGGTCGCGGGCCCCAACATCGTCGCCGTGGCAAAGCCCGGCGTCATCGCGAAGTAAGGAGAAAGCTCCCATGCCCGCCCTCAAGACGACCGCCCCCAGGCACACGGTCCGCACGGCGTTCCGCTTCGCGCTGCTCGCCGCCGTCGCCGCCGGCCTGCCCGCCTGCAACGCCATGTCGCGCGTGGCGGACATCGGCTCCGCTCCGGAACTCACCAAGATCAAGGACCCGCAGGCCCAGCCCGGCTACCAGCCGGTCAGCCTGCCGATGCCCACCCCCCTGCCGACGGAGCGCAACCCGAACTCACTGTGGCGGACCGGCGCCAAGGCCTTCTTCAAGGACCAGCGCGCCGCCAAGGTCGGCGACCTGCTGACCGTCGACATCCAGATCAACGACCAGGCCCAGCTCAACAACCAGACCACCCGCACCCGCGGCAACTCCGAGAAGGCCGGTATGCCGAGCTTCCTCGGCTTCGAGGGCAAGGCCCTGCAACGCGCGCTGCCCGACGGGGTGAGCGCCGACAGCTTGCTGGACCTTTCAAGCTCGACCTCCAACGACGGCAAGGGCGCCATCAACCGCAAGGAGCAGATCACCCTGAAGGTGGCCGCCCTGGTCACCCAGTCCCTGCCCAACGGCAACATGGTCATCCAGGGCCGGCAGGAGGTCCGGGTGAACTACGAAGTGCGTGACCTGATCATCACCGGCGTGATCCGGCCGGAGGACATCACCGCGCAGAACACCATCAGCTACGAGAAGGTCGCCGAGGCCCGCATCTCCTACGGTGGACGCGGACAGATCACCGACGTGCAGCAGCCGCGTTACGGCCAACAGCTCTTCGACATCATCATGCCCTTCTGAAGACGTTTCGGGGACCAGGACCGAAACGCGCCAGCGACCAGCACGGAAGGGGGCGGCGCCCCCTTCCGGCCGGCTGCGGGGAACCGCAGCCGGCTCGCACGCGCTTGGCCGGGAAGTTTCTGCCGCCCGGATGGATCTGCCGCTCCGTTCTTGCCCCCCCGTTGGCACCCCGTCACCCGTTCCGAGCCAGAAGAGCCTCGTAACGCCGGACGGTGTCCCGCATCTCCTCCAGGATTTGGCGCTGTTCCTCGTTCGCCGCCCGTGTGCACTCTGCGTCGGCACGCGCGTGCTCGGCATGAAGTCGGGCTTTCTCGGCGTAACGCCGGGTGGCCTCATGGAGAAACCGCGCCTCTTCCCCGACGCGTCGCGCGTCCTCCGCCGCAAGCCTGGCCACCTCGGCGGATCGGCGCGCTTCCTCATCCAGCGCTCGCGTTTCCTCGGCTTCCTGCCGCTGCGCCTCGCCGGTGATCCGCCCCTCTTCCGCCATGAGTCGCGCGCCCTCCTCCTCGACATGGCGGTGGAAGTTCGCGGACCGTTCCTCTTCGGCCTCCACACGCAACCGCTCCGCCCCGACCCGGGCCTCTTCGGCCTTGCTGCGCCGAGCCTCGCTGCGGCAACGCCAATCCTCCGCATCGGCACTCCGCGCCTCAGGGCGATTCACCGGATGATGCGTCTGGGTCATGGGGCTTCCCTTTCAGCAGGCGGTGAGACCCTTCCAACGCCTTTTCGGCAGAACACAGACGTTCATAGGATCGGTCCAGCAGACGCTTCCTTCTCGTCTGCGTCTCACGGACCAGGGCCTGCAATGTCTCGATCCGCTTCAGGATGTCCATTTCACCGTCAACAGGCCGTTCTGACAACCTGCACCATGGGCTTGTGGGCGGCCGAGCCGGGTTTGCGGCGGGATGCGCGGAAGCGTCACGCCGAAGGGCGAGGCGGCCATCGGCCGACGTCCCTCGTTCGATAGGGGGAGCGACAGGGAGTGGCAGCCCGTTTCCCCGGCTGGCCGGAACCGGCCGGGGCCGGTAGGTTGACGGCTCCTTGCAGCGGGCTCGCGGCCGGCCCGAGCGAACCAAGCTCCGACAGAGGGGCAGGCCGCCCATTTCTCATTCCATGGCCGGAACGCGGCGACTCCGGGCTCCCCTCCGTCCCCGGCACTCTCCTGTTGACAAGGCCATGCGGTTGAAGACCACTGGCGTCATGGCAACCATTCAAGAAGCGCTGACCATCGCGCTCGACCACCATCAGGCTGGACGTCCGGCGGAGGCGGAGATTCTGTGCCGGCGCATCCTCGATGCCGACCCGGATCAGGCAACCGCCTGGCATTTGCTGGGCATCATTCACGCGCAGGCCGGGCTCTTCGCCGAAGCCGCAGCCCTGCTCGGCGAGGCGCTGGCCCGCGCGCCGGGAGCCGACCTGCATCGGCACCGCGCCATGGCCCGTCAGGAAGCCGGCGACCTGGAGGGCGCGATCGCCGACTACCGCGAGGCCGCGCGGTTGGACCCCGCTCTGTCCGACGCCGCGCTCAACGCCGGAATCATACTGGAGCGGCTTGGACGCCACGCGGAGGCGCGGGAGGCCTACCGGACGGCCCTGATGTCGGACGGCACTTCCGACGGCGGCAACGTCCGCGCCGCCACCCATCTCGGCCGGTTGTTGCTGGCCGGCGGCGACGCGGCGGAAGCGGCGATCGTCCTGGAAGGCGCGGTCCGGGCCGACTCCACCGCACTGGAATCCTGGTACCATCTGGCCGATGCCCGTGCACGGTCGGGAGACGTCCGCGGGGCCGAAGCCGCGCGACGCCGCGCCCTGGCGCTGTCCCCAGCCTTCTTCGGAATCCTGGCCCGCGCGCCGGACAGCGGGGATGATCCCGACAAAGCCGCCCGGCGGCTAGGCTGGGCGCGGGCGCTCGAACCGCAGCGGCCCGAGCCGCTGTGCAACCTCGCCGCCACCCGCCTGCGCCAAGGGCGCCTTGCGGAAGCCGACGCGCTCTACACCGCCCATCTGGAGCGCGCTCCCGCCGACTCCGCGGGCTGGAGCGCGCGGGCGGTCTGCCGGATGGACGCCGGTGGCACGGAGTCGGCCGAAGCCGACGGCCGGCGCGCCCTCGCACTCGACCCGGCGGCGGAGGGCGCCCTGGCCACCCTGTCGGTCCTGCGGAGCCGGCGGGGCGACCCGTTCGCCGCCGGCCTTCTGCACCGCCGGATGCGCCGCCTGGCGAACGGCTCCGCGCCGGCCGGCGACAACGATCTGGACGCGCTGATCCGGGCGACCGCCGCGGCCATGCCCTTCCTGGCCGAAGCCTCCCATCCCGAGCGCCGGAACGCCGCGGCACGGAGTTTCAACCCGCATCTGCGCGTCCGCCACCACGACACCGAGACCCGTGACCGCATCACCACCTTCTGGTCGGGGGCGCCCCTGAACGCCGGGGCACGGCTGGCGCTGCGCTCCATGGTGGCGCAGGGGCACCCGGTGCATCTGTACAGCTACGGCGACCCCGCCCTGCTCGGCCGGGTGCCGGATGGCGTGCGGGTGGAGGACGCCGGAACGGTGGTGCCGCACCATGTCTACGACCTGTGCGTCCGCAGCGCCGAGATCCGCTATTTCAGCGACATCTTCCGCTACGCCGCCCTGCACGCCTTCGGCGGCTGGTGGCTGGACACCGACGTCGTCCTGCTGAAGCCGCTGAGTTTCGGCACCGGCCACGTGTTCTGCTCGCAATGGCACGGCCTGGACGCCGGCCACACCCTGGTCGGCGACGCCATCCGCGCGCCGCGGGGCTCGGTCCACATGCGCCGGCTGTTCGAGGAGTCGATGCGCATCCTGATGAGCGGCAGCGACCGCCGCTTCGGCGCGGTCGGCCCGCTGCTGCTCAGCCGCTACGTGCTGACCGGGCCGGGCCGGGATCTGCTGGACCGCGTGCTGCCCCCGACGGTCTTCAACGCCGTCGACTGGACGGAGCATTCCTGGCTGGCCGAACCCGGCGGACGGGCGCTGGCCCTGTTGTCGGACGAGCGGGTCGCCGGCGTGCATTTGTGGAACGGCATGTGGGGTCCCGGCGGCCCTCCGGCGGAGGACGCCGACGCGGAGTCGGTGCTGGGCCGGCTGGCCGCCCTGCACGATACTGACGCCTCCCTGTCGGCCCTCGCCATGCGCTTTCATTCCGACAAGGGCCCCCGCCTGGGCAGCGAGCGGCTGGGGCATCACTACACGCGGGTCTATGACGCGCTGTTCTCACCGCGGCGGTTCGAGGCTCTGCGCATCCTGGAGATCGGCCTCTGCCGCGGCCGGGTCGAGGGCTGGAAGCAGGACGACGTGCCGAGCCTGCGCATGTGGGAGCGCTATTTCCCGAACGCCGTCCTCATCGGCGCGGACATCGAAGACTTTTCGGCTTTCGACGACGGGCGGGTGACGACCCGGCGCGTCGACCAGGGCGACGCCGCGGGCCTGCGGCGCGTGGCTGAGGAGGACGGCCCATTCGACATCGTCCTCGATGACGGCTCGCACGCCTCGCGCCATCAGCAGATGACGCTGGCCGCCCTGTTCGGACGGCTGCGCCCCGGCGGGGTTTACGTCATCGAGGATCTGAACTGGCAGCCCCCCGACGTCGAGCGCCCCGAGGACCGTCTCACGCTCGATGTCCTGCGCGGATTCATGGAAAACGGCCGGATCGACAGCCCGCACATCACGGCGGCGGAGTGCCGCGCCCTCGAATCGGGGATGGGCCGCGTGGAGCTGTACGACAGCCTCAGCGAACTGGTCGGGGCGGAGCGCATGGCCGGTCTGGCGGTGATCCACCGCCGCGACGGCAACTCCTGACGGACGAGAGCCCCCGCCGGGATCGGAGGGGGCTTGCCCGAGACCGAGACAGCGAGGATAGCCGCCGCGTCAGTCGTCGCGCTGGGTGCGCTCCATGCGCTCGTGCCGCTCCTGGGCTTCCAGGCTCAGCGTCGCGATGGGGCGGGCGTCGAGGCGGCGGACGGAGATGGGCTCCCCCGTTTCCTCGCAGTAGCCGTAGGACCCATCCTGCAACCGCTCCAGCGCCGCGTCGATCTTGGAGATCAGCTTGCGCTCGCGGTCACGGGTGCGGAGTTCCAACGCGCGGTCGGTCTCCGCCGACGCGCGGTCGGCGATGTCCGGTTCCTGGATGCCGCCTTCCTGAAGGCTGCTCAGGGTCTCGCTGGATTCAGCCAGCAGCTCCGCGCGCCAGCGCAGCAGCTTCTGGCGGAAATATTCCCGCATCACGGGATTCATGAACTCCTCGTCTTCCGACGGGGTGTAGTTCTTAGGCAGAAGCGGAGACGACATCCGAGAGCATCCAACGCAAAAGGGTGATCCGGGCGGCGCGGAGTATAGGTAGGCGCATCGGCAACCGCAACCCTGCGCTTCGCCTATCGAAGCGCGAACAAGCCCTTGGAGAAGCAAAGTTTTGTGAAAGGTTCGGCGATGGCCGTACGGCCGATGCCGAAAAGCCGGTCCTATGGCCGGAAACCGCGCTCAGGGGGTGAGCTTCGCAAGCTCGACCTGGGCGCGCAGATCGATCTGGTCAAGAATGTCGGCCAGCCGCGGATCGTCCACATGGACGCGGCGCGACTGCACCACCTTCACGAGGTCCATCAGCTTCTGTGCCGGAAGCGTGCCGGCGAGAAGCCCGTGCTGGATCTCCTCCAGCTTGTCGAGCATCTCCTCGGCGCGCATCTTGCCACGCGACGCACGGGCCGTGGCGTCGTCCACCTCCTGCAACGCCAGCACGCTGGCGATGCCGGCCAGCGGCGCCGCGGCGTGGACGCCCTGCGCGGTGTTGGTCTCGCCGACGAGCTGCTTGGAAAAGGACGCACCGGACGAGCCTTCGGCTTTCCCCGTGCGCCGGACCGAGCTGCTGCCGCGAAGTTTTCCGGGGCCTTCGACTTTCATGTTCCGTGCAACCGGTTTCGGAAAAGCGCGACACTCTAGATGGAAGCACCTTAACATCCGGTCAAGGTTTGCCGCAATCGGGTAAAAATTGCCCTGCTTCCGTGACATAAAGCGGTCGGACGCGGTGCCAATTTCCGGCCTTTTCATCCGGCGCCGCCGCTTCCCCTTGCCGATCCTGCGCTTTGCCTGCCATCCGCAGCTCTGGCACGCCGTTTGTATAAGAAGGGACAGCCGTTGAGGAGTGTCCCCGCCATGACCGCCACCGCCCTGCCCCGTGCCGCCCTGCGCCATGCGCCCCGCGCCGCCGTCCTGCTGCGCGCGGTCGCGATGCTGGCCGCGCTGGCCGCGGCGCTGCTCGCGTTGTCGGCGCCGGCCTCGGCCTCGTCGGCGCGGATCAAGGACGTGGTGGACGTCGAGGGCGTGCGCGACAACATGCTGATCGGCTACGGCCTGGTGGTCGGCCTGAACGGCACGGGCGACAGCCTCAACAACTCGCCCTTCACCGAGCAGAGCCTGGTCGGCATGCTGGAGCGGATGGGCGTCAACACCCGCGGCACCAACCTGCGCACCAAGAACGTGGCGGCGGTGATGGTGACGGCGACCCTGCCGCCCTACTCCGCCCAGGGCACGCGCATCGACGCCACCGTGTCGGCGATGGGCGATTCGAAGAGCCTGCTCGGCGGCACGCTGCTGGTCACCCCGCTGTTGGGCGCCGACGGCGAGGTCTACGCCGTGGCCCAGGGGCCGATCGCGGTGTCGGGCTTCTCCGCGCAGGGCCAGGGGACCAGCGTGACCCGCGGCGTCCCCACCTCGGGCCGCATCTCCTCGGGCGCCATCGTCGAGCGCGAGATCCAGTTCTCGCTGGCCGAGTTGCCGGTGCTGCGCCTGTCGCTGCGCAACCCGGACTTCACGACGGCCCAGCGCGTGGCGACCGCCATCAACATCCAGCTCCGCGGCAATCGCGCGCAGGCCACCGACCCCTCCTCGGTCCTGCTGAGCGTGCCGGAGGCCCGGCGCGGCGACATCGTCGGCCTGATCACCGAGATCGAGCAGCTCCGCGTCACCCCCGATCAGGTCGCCCGCGTGGTGGTGGACGAGAAGTCCGGCGTGATCGTGATGGGCGAGAACGTCCGCATCTCCACCGTCGCCATCGCCCAGGGCAACCTGACGATCCGCGTCACCGAGACGCCGCAGGTCAGCCAGCCCGGCCCCTTCAGCCAGGGCGAGACCGCCGTGGTGCCGCGCACCGACATCCAGGTGGACGACCAGTCCAACAACCGCCTCGCCGTGATGAATTCCGGGGTGACGCTCCAGGAGTTGGTACAATCCTTGAATGCGCTTGGCGTGGGGCCCCGGGACATGATCGCCATCCTTCAGTCGATCAAGGCCGCCGGAGCCCTGCAGGCGGAGATCGAGGTGATCTGATGGATACGACGCTTTCCCTTCCCGGCCTTCCGCCTCCGCGCCTGCCCGCGGCCGCCGAGCGCGCCCAGAACGGCGCCCTGGCGAGCTTCCGGACGGCGGTGCGCACCGATCTGGTCGATCCCAAAAGCGCGGAAAGCAGGGTGGACCCGGCGATCCGCGCCAAGATCCGCCAGTCCGCGAACGAATTCGAGAGCGTCTTCGTCTCCCAGATGCTGGGCCACATGCTCGACGGGATCGAAGTGGACCAAAACTTCGGCGGCGGCCATGCCGAGGAGATGTTCCGCTCCATGCTGACCAACGAATACGGCAAGCAGGTGTCCCGCAGCGGCGGGTTCGGCATCGCCGATCAGGTTTATCGCGAGCTTCTGCGCGCACAGGAGGGCAACCATGGATAAGGTCGACGTCCGTTTCCCGCAGCCGTCCAAGGCTCCCGCCGCCAATCTGCCCAAGAACGCGGAGGAGCGCGCCGCCGCTCTGGTCGAGCTGATGAACCGGCTGAGCGTCCATCTGGCGCGCGAGACCGAAGCCGTGATGCGGCACTGCACCAGCGCCGAGCTGGCCCGGCTGGGGCGCGAGAAACAGCCGATGATGCTGGTCTACGAGGAGGTGTCGCGCCTGCTGCGCGTGGACCGCGAGGGCATGGCCGCCCTGCCCGACGAGGCCAAGGCCCAGCTGCGCGAGGCCACGCGTGGCCTGTACGAGGCGTCCGCCGCCAACGCCGACGCGCTTCGGCGGAACAGCGCGGCGCAGAAGATCCTGGTGGACACCGTGGTCGGTGCCATCAACCGCGCCCGGCAGACCACCACCCCCGCCTACGGCACCGCCCCGGTTCCGCCCCGCGCGACCTACGTCACGCCGAGTCACGGGCCGTCCACCTCCGCCACTCTGAACACCCGTCTCTGAGGCCTCCCCCGGCATCACCCCAACCCGCAGCAAGGGCCGTCCGACCGGGCGGCCCTTCGGTTTTTGCGGGTCCGGCAAGAAGCGCCGGCCACCCGGCGGAATTTGCCGCCCGGCGGACGGAACTGCCGGGCGCGGGATCGCGATCGGACCCGCCAGCACCGGCCTGAGACTGGCCCGTTAGTTGCTTCTGGATGGGGTGCACCTGTCCGCTTCGGGGAATCCGTTCCATGGCCATCCAAACGAACTCCGCGCCCTCCGCGTTCGAAAGCCTGGTCCGGGGCCAGACCTCCTCCAGCCAGAACACGGCCCCGCGAAGCGACAAGTTCGCCTCGATGATGGACCGGCTGATCAGCGAGGCCTCCACCCGCAAGCGCGATCAGGCCCAGGCGGAGAGTGCGGCCCAGGATCGGCGCAACGCCGCGGCGAGTGCCGCCGATCAGGCCGCCGCCAACCGGGACGCCGCCAACCGGGCCGCGGAGCGCAAGGCCGCGGAGCGCAGCCCGCCGCCCCGCCCCGAACCCATCCGCGCGGAGCCGGCCAAGCCGCGCCAGTCCTCCGAAGCCACCACCCAGGCCACAGCACAGCGCTCCGCCGAACGCGCCGCCGAACGCAAGGACGCCCGCGCGTCCGACGCGGCCAAGGCCGGCGATGACGCACACGCGGCGCGCACCGAGCGGCGCGAGACCGCCGCCGCAAGCCACGCCGCGGCGAAGGAGGCGACAAAGGATGCGAAGGCCGCCGGCGCCAAGACGGCGCGGGACGATACCGCCGCACAGCCGGCGCTCGCCGAGGCCACCGTCCGGACCGACACGGCGGAGGAGGTTCCGCCGGACCAGACCGACGGCACGATGGATGACGGCGCCACACAGGATGGTCCCGGCAATCAGCCCGCGGAGGACGGGAACGGCGAGGCTGTGATCATCGATCTGACCGTTACCGTGACCGAGACCACCGTGGAGCTGGTGACCACCGACCAGTCCACCACCCTGACCGACATCGATGCCGCCCTGGCGCTGGCCGTCGCCCCGGTTGCCATCGGCACGCCGGATGACGAAGCGGCGAACACGACGACGGATGACGGTGCGGTCGAGGCGACGGCCCCGGTCGACCCCACATCACCCGATGCTCCGACTCCGGACAATGGGGACGCTCCTTCCGCCGTCCAGACCGCTGCCGATGCGGCTTTGGCCGCCGCCCTTCATCAGGATGGCAAGGTCAAGCTCACCTCCGACGAGTCCGTCAAGGCCGCCGCGGCGGCCAAGCCGGCCGCGGAAGCGCCCCTGACGATGGCGGACGCCGTGCCGGCGCCGGTCGTCCCGCCGGGCGGCCCGCAGGCCGACATTCCCGCACCCCACGCCGAGGCAAAGGACGCCGCCGCCAAGGACAAGCCGGCGGCGACCGCCGACGCGCTGTCCCCCGGCGCCCTGCCCATTGCCGACCTGCCGAACGACGACAGTGCGCCGCTGCCGCAATCGCTGACCGAACTCGCCGCGGCCAAGGCAAAGAGCGCGACCCGGACCGGAGCGGACGGCGAGGCCGGAGCAAACGCCGGCAACCGCGGCAACCAGGACCCGAGCGGCAACGCCGCCCTGACGCAGCCGCCGGCCCCCCAGGCACCGGTTGCCGACCCGGCAAAGCCTGCCGGGCAAAGCGCGTTCCTGAACGCTGCCGCAGCGGCCGCCGCGGACGCGCCGCCGCCGGCCGACGGCGCGCCTCACCCCACCACCCCCACGCATCCGGTCTTCGCCGGGATCGAGGGCGTGCACACGGCGAGCGGCGTGGAAGCGGGGCTGACCACCGCCCAGCTTCGCCCGTCCCGCGGCTCCGCCGGCCTGCCGATGGGCGTGCAGGATCAGGTGGCGGTCCACATCAGCAAGAACGTGTCGGACGGCAACGACCAATTCACCATCAATCTGCGCCCCGCCGAGCTGGGCCGCATCGACATCAAGTTGGAAATCGGCCAGGACGGGCGGGTCACCGCGTCGGTCGCCGTGGAAAAGGCCCAGACCCTCGAACTGCTCCAGCGGGACAGCCGCAATCTGGAACGTGCCTTGCAAGACGCTGGGCTGAAGGCGGACAGCAACAGCCTCAACTTCAGCCTGCGCGGCGAAGGCGGCCAATCGTTCCAGGATTCGGGACGGCAAGGCGGCTCGGGCCGGCGGGGCCGCGGCCTCGGTGGCGGCACGGGCGAGGTGGAGGATGCGCAGGCCGCCTACACCCTGACGCTGGCCCCGGGCCGCGTCGACATCCAAGCCTGATTCAGAGCAGCTGCAGCCATTCCAGCGAAGGACGACGACCATGGCCACCACCAACACCGACTACGGCAGCAGCTGGAACACGAACCAGACCAAGACGAAGACCGACACCTCCACCAAGACCACCAAGACCGCCGACGAGCAGAAGCTCGACACCGCGGTGAAGGGGCTGGGCGACAATTTTGAGCATTTCCTGAAGCTGCTGACCACGCAGATGCAGAACCAGGACCCGCTGAAACCCATGGACACGAACGACATGACCAAGCAGCTGGTCGATTTCGCGAACGTGGAGCAGAACATCGGGACCAACAGCCGCCTGGACAAGCTGCTGAAGCTGCAGAACGCCTCGACCAACTCGACCAACCTCGCCTATCTGGGCCGCACCGTCACCTTCGAGGGCGACAGCTTCGACTACACCCAGGGCATGACGGCGGCCCCGCTGGCCTACGAGTTGGAGAAGTCCGCCAAATCCGTGCGCGTCGACATCCTGGACAGCAAGAACCGCATCGTCCGGTCGATGACCGGCGAGACCGCCGCCGGCACCAAGCATGTCGTGAACTGGGACTTCAAGGACGACGGCGGCAACGCCGTCCAGCCGGGCCAGTACCGCCTGAACATCGCCCCGGTGTCGGAGAAGAAGGACGACATCATCAAGGCAACCCCCTTCACCTTCGGCACGGTCAGCGGCATCGGGTCCAACAAGGACGGCGAAACGGTGATGTCCGTGGGCAGCGTCGAGGTTCCGCTGTCCAAGCTTTCCAAGGTGTACTGAGGGTTTCGCCCTCACCCCCATAGGCATCGTCCAAACGCATGGAAAAAGGCATGGGCATGGGTCCGGATGGGCCTATGCACCATGCCTTTTATGCTTAAAACATTAACCCTATCGTTTAGGCTTTTGTTAAGCGGAGAAGGGGTAGGTTACCACCAAATCGTGGAATACACTGCTGATGGTGGAGCGTCCGCGCATGTCATCTCGCGAGCTTGAAATGAGCGACGATGGCTCCAGTGGAGCGTCGGTCATCGGTCCAGCAGGACGGCCGATGACAGAAAATGATCTTCCCCCTCCGGACACCAAGCGCTGGGTGATGCGGCGCAAGGCGGAGGTCGTGGCCGGCGTGCGCTCGGGGCTGATCAGCCTTGAGGAGGCATGCCGCCGCTACACCCTGTCCGTGGAGGAATTCCTGTCCTGGCAACGGCTGATCGACAGCCACGGCATGCGGGGCCTGCGCGCCACGCGGCTGCAGGACTATCGTGGAAACCAGCCGCCGCCATCCGTGCGCAGCCGGATGGCCAGCACCGCCGCCGAATAAGCGATTCCTGCTCGCCGTCCGCCCGGACCAGACCGCCGCAGGCCCGCCCTGCGGCGTCGTTGTTTTGTGTCCCGGCGCTTTCCCGGCGGGCGTTTTCCAGACGGGCGTTTTCTGCCCCGACATTTTGCGTCCCGGCTGCTTTGCAATTTTTACGTGGCAGGTATCGCTTTCGTTCCCGCCCTGCAGAGGTTAACGCAAAGCGACGAGGCAACCGGCCACGGGAGTTCACAGACCGATGCGCTATCTTGACGACCTGACCCCCGGCGACCGCTTCACCGGCGGCCCGGTGACCGTGACGGAGGAGGACATCGTCGCCTTCGCGCGGCAGTTCGACCCGCAGCCCTTCCACCTCGACCCCGAGGCGGCGCAGGGCAGCGTCTTCGGTGGACTGGCGGCGAGTGGCTGGCACACCGCCGGGCTGACCATGCGGATGATCGTCACGGGAGACGGCGCACTCGCCGGCGGCTTCGTCGGGATGGGGGTGGAGGACGTCCGCTGGCCCAAGCCCACCCGCCCCGGCGACGTGCTGCGCATCGAGAGCGAGATTCTGGAGGTCCGCGTGTCGGCCAAGCGCCCCGATCGCGGCATCGCCCGCGTGCGCACCACCACCCTCAACCAGGACGGCGAGATAGTTCAGCAGATGACCGCGAATCTGCTCGTCCCCCGCCGCCCCGGCACTGCTCCGGAGTGACGGCGCAAGCGGAGCCTCAAACGCACAAAGGGCCGCCCGAGGGCGGCCTTTTTGTGTGCATCGCTGTCGTACCGTTGTCTTGGGAATGGTGGGCGCACAAGGACTCGAACCTTGGACCCGCTGATTAAGAGTCAGCTGCTCTACCAACTGAGCTATGCGCCCATTCCCATCCGGGCACCGAAACACCCGGCGGCGTGAAAGGGGTCCTGGGAACGATCCCTTTCGATCCGGAAAGTGATGGTGGGCGCACAAGGACTCGAACCTTGGACCCGCTGATTAAGAGTCAGCTGCTCTACCAACTGAGCTATGCGCCCATCACTTCTCGTTCACACCGGCACCGGAGCCTTCGTCTCTGCGTCAGGTGGTGCCTGACCGTATCGACTAGGGTTCCTGTCCGGCCAAGCCGTCGTCCCGGCCGGTGTGGCGCGGTTTATAACGAAGGGTCCTGGGCTTGTCGATACCAAAATGGATAGGATCGCATTTTTTTGCGGGGCTCGTTCCGGCTCCGCATTCACCCTTGTATCCGCCTTCTTTGACAGCCAGCCAAGCCCGGCGCTATCACCCTTCCCCAGCGGACGGAAGGAGTGGAGACGATGCTGGGCTGGACCGAGGGCTATGTGGGCGGGATCGGCTATATCCACGCCTTCTACCGGGAGCTGTCGCCGGCGCTGCTGTCCTTCGCGCTGACCCTGCGCGGCTGGCGCCCCCCGATGGACTTCGCCGGGTCCTTCGCCTGCGCGGAGATCGGCTGCGGCCATGGGGTGAGCAGCGCCGTCCTGGCCGGCTGCCATCCCGACGCCCGGTTCGAGGCGGTCGACTTCAACCCCGGCCACATCGCTGGCGCCCAGCGCCTCGCCGCCGAGGCCGGGCTGGGCAACGCCGCCTTCCGGGAGGAGAGCTTCGCCGAATACGCCCAGGATGGGGCCAAGGACCTGGACATCGTGACGCTGCACGGCGTCTGGTCCTGGGTCAGCGCGGAGAACCGGGCGATCCTGGTGGAGTTGCTGAAGCGGCGGCTGAAGCCCGGCGGGCTGGTCTTCGTCAGCTACAACGCCCTGCCCGGCACGCTCGCCTACATGCCGCTGCGCCGCGTCCTGGTCGAGCATTGCGCCGACCGCACCGGCCCGCTGCCGGAGCGGATCGAGGAGGCCGTGGCCTTCGCCAGCCGCCTCACCGCCCTCAACGCCGGCTGGTTCGCCCAGGCCGACGCGCTGCCGGCGCGGCTGGACTCGCTGAAGCGCAAATCGCCCAACTACATCGCCCATGAATATCTGAACCGCGACTGGACGGCCTTCTACCACGCCGACGTGGCGCGGGAGCTGGCGGCAGCCAAGCTGGACTTCGCCGGCCCCGCCGTCCCGATGGAGCAGATGGACGAGCTGTCCCTGCCGCCGGATGCCCTGCCCTTGCTGGCCGAGGCGCGCGACCCGGCCTACCGCGAGACGCTGCGCGACCTGCTGACCAACCGCGCCTTCCGCCGCGACCTGTTCGTGAAAGGTGCCGAGCGGCTGACCGCGGCGGAACGGCGGGACCGGCTGCGCGCCACCCGCTTCGCCCTTCTGGTGCCGCCCGACGATCTGCCGGAGGTGATCCTGGCCCCGGTCGGGCGCGTGCCCCTTCCGCAGGACCTGCACGGCCCGCTGGCCGAGGCGCTGGCCGCCGGCACGCCCACGCTGGCGGAGTTGGCCGCCCTCCCCACCCTCGTCCGCCACGGCGAGGAGGCCGTGCTGCGCGCCCTGATGATCCTGACCAGCCTGGCGCTGGTGGCGCCCGCCCTGCCCGAGGCCGGTCAGGCGGCGCGCGCACTCCAGGCCGGCCGCTTCAACGCCGCGATTCTGGAGCGAAACCGCCGGGACGACACGCTGGACACACTGGCGTCGCCCGTCCTCGGCTCCGGTGTCGCGGTGTCACGGTTGGAGGCGCTGTTCCTGCTGGCCCGGCGCACCGGCACCGACCCCGCGGCGACCGCCTGGGAGACTCTGTCGGCGGATGGGCTCGCCCTGTCGCGCGATGGAACCCGGCTCGACGGGGAGGAGGCGAACGTGGCGGAACTGCGCGCCCGGTTCGACCGCTTCACCCGCCTGCGCCTGCCAACGCTGCGCCGCCTCGGCGTGGCGTGACCGGGAAGCGCCGCGTCAGGTTCGGAACCAGTCGAGGCAGCCGGTCGGCAGCAGCGTGTTGCTGACCAGCAGGGCGCCGTGCCGGTACAGCGCCGTCGGATTGCCCTCCTCACCCAGGTCAATGGCCCAGAGCTGTCCGGAGGGGTCCTGCCAGACCGTCCGCCCGTCCACCGCCGCGACGGCGGCGAACACGTCCACCGCCGTCGTGCCGGGCTGGAACAGCACCATCACCGTGGTCACGCCCGGCGGCGGAAGGGCGGCGACCGGCCCGGCGATCAGAACCGCCAGCGTCAGGGCGACCGGGGCGGGGCGGCCACCGCTGCCTCCTCCCCCGCCGCGCCGCAACCGCCAGCCCGCCGCGACGACGGCGACGCCGAAGACGACGAACCACAGCAGGTCCCAGAGCAGGGGGGTCGCCGAGTCCATGCGAATGCGGTGGATGCCGAGGAGCCAATGGGACAGAACGCCGTCGAGGATGTGCCAGACGCCGAACCCGATCAGCGCGTTGGCGAACATCAGGCGGTCCGCCCCCGGCTCGGCGAAGCGGCGCCGGCTCCGCCACAGCAGCCACAGACCACCTGCCGCGACGATGTACATCGCCGCGTGAAACAGGCCGTCCGCCAGGATCTGGACGCGGATATCCCGTACGGAGGAGGACTCCACCGCCGACAGCAGATGATGCCATTGCAGCACCTGATGCAGCAGAATTCCGTCGAAGAAGCCGCCCAGCGCGAAGCCCAGCAGGTATCCCGCCCAGGGGAGCCCCGTTGCCGCCCGTGCCGGTGAAGGAAGATGAGTCGTGTCGGTGGACATGGCCCGACAACCGCCGCAAGCGCGAACGGGTTCCGCACCCGGCACCCGAACGGCGGCGGGCTCCTCAGCTCCCGACCAAACCGGCCTCGTCCGCCGCACGGTCGAACTGGAGCGCCGCAAGGCGGGCGTAGAGGCCGCCCTCGCGAACCAGATCGGCATGGCGCCCGGTCGCGACGACGCGCCCCTGCTCCATCACCACGATCCGGTCGGCGTTCAAGACGGTCGCCAGACGGTGGGCAATGATGATGGTGGTGCGCCGGGTCATCAGCTTGTCCAGCGCATCCTGGACCATGCGCTCGCTCTCCGCGTCGAGCGCGCTGGTCGCCTCGTCGAGCAGAAGGACCGGCGGGTCGCGCAGGATGGCGCGCGCGATGGACAGGCGCTGGCGCTGGCCGCCCGACAGCCGCACGCCCTTCTCGCCCAGGAACGTGTCCAGCCCCTCGGGCAACGCTTGCAGGAACTCCAACGCGTGGGCCGCCTCGGCGGCGGCGAGCACCTCCGCGTCGCTGGCGTCCGGACGCCCGTAGCGGATGTTCTCCCAGGCGTTGGCGGAGAAGACCACCGGGTCCTGCGCCACGAGGCCGAGCCGCCGCCGCACCTCCACCGGGTCGGCGTCGCGGACGTCCACCCCGTCCAGGGTGACCGCTCCGGCCTGCGGATCGTAGAAGCGCAGCAGAAGCTGGAACACCGTGGATTTGCCGGAGCCCGACGGGCCGACCAGGGCCACCGTCTCGCCCGGCTCGATCTCCAGGGAGAATTCCTTCAGCGCCGCCCAGTCCGGGCGCGACGGGTAATGGAAACGCACGTCGCGGAACGACAGTGCCCCCTGCGCCGGTTGCGGCAGGGCGCGCGGGTTGGCCGGGGCGCGGATTTCCGGTTCGGTGTCCAGCAGGTCGAACAGCCGCTCCGTGGCGCCGGCGGCGCGCTGAAGGTCGCCGGCCACCTCGCTGATCGCCCCGACCGAACCGGCGACGACCACCGAATAGATGACGAAGGCCGAGAGCTGCCCCACGGTCAACCGCCCGGCCAGCACGTCATGCCCGCCGATCCACAGGATGAGGCCGACCGAACCGAACACCAGCACGATGACGATCATCGTCATGATGGCGCGCACCGTCACCCGCCGCCGGGCGGTGGCGAAGGCGTCCTCCACCCGCGCCCCGAACAGGCTGCGGTCGATGGTCTCGTGCGTGTAGGCCTGCATCGTGCGGATGGCGCCCAGCGTCTCCTCCACGAAGGAGCCGAGGTCGGCGATCTTGTCCTGACTGGCCCGCGACAGGGCGCGCACCCGCCGCCCCAAAATGATGATCGGCAGAATGACCACCGGCACACCCAGGAACACCAGCCCCGCCAGCTTCGGCGAGGTCACCAGCAGCATCGCCGTGCCGCCCACGAACATCAGCATGTTGCGCAGCGCGATCGAGACGGAGGAGCCGACCACGGTCTGAAGCACCTCGGTGTCGGTGGTCAGGCGCGTCAGGATCTCGCCGGTCTTGGTGGTCTCGAAGAAGCCGGGGGAGAGCTTCACCACATGGCTGTAGACGGCGCGGCGGATGTCGGCCACCACCCGCTCGCCGATCCAGCTCACCAGATAGAAGCGGCCGAAGGTCGAGGCGGCCATCAGCACGATGACCACCAGCAGAACCAGGAGCGCCCGGTCGAGCAGCGCCGAATCGCCCGCGACGAAGCCCTGGTCCACCAGGACGCGCATCCCCTGCCCCAGCCCCAGGACGGTCCCGGCGGCCACGGTCAGGGCCAGCATGGCACCCAGGATTTGCAGCCGGTATGGCCACAGGAAGGGAAACAGCCGGCGCAGCGGCGACAGGTTGCGGCGGCGCGACGCGGAGGAAGGCGCCCCTTCGGACACCGGATCGGACTTCGAGGAATGACGGGACACCGGGGCTCCCCAGCGGCAGGACGGGCGGCAGGACGATGTGCAGGCGGTGCACGGGGGCAAACCCGGCATATAGCAAGGGGTGGGCCTATGAACAAGGTATGGTGTGGCCACACGTTTGAACCATACAGTCACGAAGACGCGGAGATCCCGCCGCGGCCGGCGCCTTCCGAAAGCGCTCGAATCCTCTGTGCCCCGGTGTCTCCAGGGTGAAGGATGGGGGATGCACAGCGAAGCGGCGGTGGTTCGGAACCACCCGCCTTTCCGGCGCAGGAACGCGGTTGCATCATGCCGCATGCTTTGCTATAGACCGCGCTCGCTTTGCAGGAACCCCGGCCATGAAGACTGATATCCATCCCGACTACCACGAGATCAACGTGGTGATGACCGACGGCAGCACGTTCAAGACCCGCTCCACGATGGGCAAGCCGGGCGATACGCTGCGCCTCGACATCGACCCGAAGTCGCACCCGGCTTGGACCGGCGTGCAGAAGCTGCTGGACACGGGCGGCCAGATCGCCAAGTTCAACAAGCGCTTCGCGAGCTTCGGCCTGAAGAAGTAATCTTCTTCGTCCGCAAAACGAAAAGGGGCGTCCGGTTCGCCGGGCGCCCTTTTCGCGTTTGCCGCTTTTGAGAACGCTGGCCGTCAGCCGGCCAGAGCCACCGCGTCGCGGGCGCGCTCGTCCAGCCGGGCGACGCGCATGTAGAGCCGGTGGCTGCGCTCCAGAAGGCTGCGCAGGCCTTCCGGAAGCTGCTCGTTGTCGGGGCCGGAGGGATCGGTGCAGATGTCCCCTCCCGACAGGGCGAAATCCTCGCTCGCCGCCTGCTCGCGGCTCATTTCCCCGGCATGGACGGCCTTCTGCGCCAGCAGCCAAGCCATGACCTGGGTCAGACGGCTGGTCACCCGCATCGATTCGTACGAGATCTGAAGCCGGACATGGGGCGGCAGCGCCCGATGGCTGGCGGCATCATGATAGGCGATGTAATTGCGCGCCTCGATCAGCAACGCCATCGTCTCATCATAAGTCCCGTTGAAGAAGGTCGGTGTTTCCATCACGGCCGTACCCCTCCCGCGGCCGGATGGCCCGATTCCGAGCCTCGCCGCAACTGATTAACAATCGGTTTGTGGATGTGGACCCCCGCCTTCCGCCTTGTGGCCGGAGACGGCGCGGTCCGGTGAATTTCGAAAAGCGTCCTCTTGAACGGGAAGAACGCTCGCTTATCTGTCGCGGTATCGGCGGACGCCCAGTTGGGGTTCGCCGGATCCGCAAGCCGAGGGACCGACGATGATCGTGGTCCCCGATCGCTGTATCGCTCTTTTGGAGGATATGTCATGCGCTCCTACGACCTTTCGCCCCTGTTCCGTTCGACCGTCGGGTTCGACCGCCTCTCGCGTCTCCTGGAAAACGCGATGACCGGCGACGAGGCCGCCGCGTCCTACCCGCCCTACAACATCGAGAAGACGGGCGACGATGCTTACCGGATCACCATGGCCGTCGCCGGCTTTGGCCCGGAGGATCTGGAGATCACCGCTCAGCAGAACTCTCTGGTGGTCACAGGGAAAGCTAAGAAGGAACAGGAGACCGGCCAATTCCTCTACCGGGGTATTGCCGGCCGCGCTTTCGAGCGCCGCTTTCAGCTTGCCGACTTCATCAAGGTGGGCAACGCCAATCTGCTGAACGGGCTGCTCCATATCGATCTGGTGCGCGAGGTGCCGGAAACGATGAAGCCGCGGACCATCCAGATCGGCACCACCGGCACGGCGAAGCCCGCGCTGACCCAGCAGGCTGCGTAACCGCAAGGCATCACGCAGCAGCGCATCACGCGTCGACGCATGATGCATTGACAGGGCGCCCCGGAAAACCGGGGCGCCGTTTTTGCGTTAGCAGCGGACCGTCGCCGCTCCCGTCATGCGTCGGCCATTTTCCGGCTCGGCGGCAAGGCCACGGTCACCGTGGTCCCCTGCCCCGGCGCGCTGTCGATGCGCAGTGTGCCGCCATGCGCCTCGACCAGCCGTTTCGAGATGGACAGGCCAAGGCCCATTCCCTCGTAGCGCCGCGCCATCGACTGGTCGACCTGGGCGAAGGGAGTCATCGCCGTCGGCAGATCCTCCGCCGCGATGCCGATGCCAGTGTCCGTCACCGACAATTCGACCCCGCCATCGCCCCCGCGGCGCGCGCGGACGACGGCGGATTCGCCGGGATTGGAGAATTTCACGGCGTTCGACAGCAGGTTCACCAGCACCTGCCGCAGGCGAAGCGCGTCGCCGAACAGCATCGGCAGGCCATCCTCCAGATCGATGCGGATCGGCACGCCGCGCTTGCCCGACTGGATGGCAACGAGGTTCAGCGCCTCACCCACCAGGGCGGACGGTTCGACGGGAGTTTCGTTCAGCCGCAGCCCGCCGGCCTCGATGGTCGTGATGTCCAGGATATCGTCGATGATCGCCAGCAGATGCTCGCCGGATTGGCGGATCGACCCGGCATAGTCGATGTAACGGTCGACCTCCCCCGTCCCGAGCAGCCGCATCTCGATCACCTGGGCGAAGCCGATGACCGCGTTCAGCGGGGTCCGCAGTTCGTGGCTCATGACCTGGAGGAAGGTCGATTTGGCGCGGTCCGCCGACTCGGCGGCTTCCTTTGCCGCGATCAGGTCGCTTTCGCTCCGCTTGCGCGCGGTGATGTCGCGGATGATGCCGGTGAAGACGCGACGCCCGCCCGTCTCGACCGCGCTCACCGACACTTCGATGGGGAAGCGATCGCCGTCACCGCCCCGCACCGCCACGGCCTCCCGTACGGCCCCGGCGCCATGAGCTTCGCCGCCGGGCTGATAGACGGCCAGCCCGCCATCCTGAAGCAGACCAACCATGTCCGGGATCAGCCGGTCGATCCGGCTCCACAGCATGTCCGCCGCCGGGATGCCGAACATCGCCTCCGCCGCCGGGTTGAAGCTGTGGACGATGCCCTCCCCGTCCATGGTGACGATGGCATCGGCGGCAGCGTCCACGATGGCGTTGGTCCGGGCCTCCGCCATCAGCAGGGCATCGGCGGTCCGCACGTATTCGGTCATGTCGGTCAGCGTGCCGACGCAGCCCTGCACCCGCCCGTCCGCATCGGTCAGCGGCGAGCCCTGACACAGGGCGAAGGTGACCGTGCCGTCGGTCGCGCAGAACCGCAGATTCAGCAGAACCGGCAGCCCCGCTGCCACGGCCTGGGCCCAATCCGCCTCCAACCGCGTGCGGTCGTCCGGATGCAGCGACGCACGCCAGGCATGGCCGGACAGGGCATCGGAAGACAACCCGGCAATGGCTGCAAAGCGCGGGTTGGCGAAGACAATGCCGCCGTCCCGATCCGTCTGGAAAATGCCGACCGGGGCGGAGCGGGCCAGCGTCTGGTAGAGCGCTTCGCTCGCCCGCAGCCGCTGTTCGGTCTCCACCCGGTCGGTCACGTCACGGGCGTGGATGACGATTTCCCGGACTTTGGGATCGTCCGGCCGGTTGAACGCCGTCGTCTCCATATGGCGCCACCCGCCCGCCGCGTGGCGCACCCGGCAGAGGAACGGACCGCCATCCTCGACGGATGCCCCATGGCCGCAGCGGGCGAGACGTCGGACAGCCCCCTCCCGGTCGTCCGGATGCACGCGTTCGAGCACGGGCGTCCCCAGCAGCGCCTCCGGAGGGGTGCCAAGCACGCGAAGGCATGCGCCTCCCACATCGATGAACCGACCGTCCGACGACAGCACGGCGACGATATCGCCGGCTTTGGCCATCAGGGCATGAACATACCGCTCAAGACTCCGCACAGAACACCATTCCGCATCGCCGCTCCAACGCAGAACAGTAAGACGACAATCCGTTAACGATTCATGACGTCCCTGTAATCAACGAAGAAACAACAGGCCTAACGCGCGGAGAACTGCGCTGAAAAGGCATCTGTGGTTGCGTCCGGTGCTTCCGTCATAACCATATGGCCTATGCCGGACAGCTGAATGACTTTGGAATGCCTAACCTTAGCGGCGAGAGCCTTGCCGGATTTCGCCGGGGTCATACGGTCGACTCCGCCCAGCAGGAACAGCGCCGGGCAGGACACCGCCGCAGCCGCCGCGCCGCCGCGGACATAGGCGTTGCAGGCTCCCAGATCGACGCCCAGCACGCCGGGTCGCGCCCGCTGCATCAATCGCCGCCCACCGGGCACCAGCGACAGGCCCGGAGCCGCCGCACCGCCGACATGCCCGCGCGGACCATGCCCCCAGCCGATGACCAGCTCGATGGCGGACGGGTCGTTCAGCGCCGCGGCGGCCAGCAGGTCGGGATGGACCGGCATCGTCTCCGCCACGCCCAGCAGGGCCAGCGATTCGATGCGGTCGCCATGCCGCGCCGCGGTTTCCAGGGCCACCAGAGCGCCCATGGAATGGCCGGCGAGCGCCGCCTTCGCCACGCCCGCCGCGTCCAGCAGAGCGGCGACCCAGTCCGCCAACTCCTCGATGGACGGCAGCGGCGCCCCGCCGGAGCGGCCGTGGCCCGGCAGGTCCACCGCCAGGACCGACCGCCCGTGATGGGCGAGGTAGCGGCTTTGCAGGCTCCACACCGTGTGGTCCATGCCGGCGCCGTGGATCAGCACCAGCGCCGGCCGGGCCGGGTCGAAAGGCCGCCCGCCGGTGTGGGCGTAGACGGTCTGGCCGTTGACGGTCAGTTCCATGGCAGCCTCCTCACGCCTTCGTCGCGGCGCGCAGCGCCTGGCGCAGATCGTCGATCAGGTCGTCGCAGTCCTCCAGCCCGATGGACAGTCGGATCATGTCCTCCCCCACCCCGGCGGCGGCGAGCGCTTCGGCGTCGAGCTGGGCGTGGGTGGTGCTGGCAGGATGGATGACCAGCGATTTGGCGTCGCCAACGTTGGCGAGGTGGGAGAACAGCGCCAGCTTCTCGATGAAGCGCCGCCCGGCCTCCCGCCCGCCCTTGATGCCGAAGGAGATGATCGAGCCGGCGCCGTGCGGCAGAAGCTGGGCGCGCAGCCGGTGGTCGGGATGATCGGGCAGTTCGGGATGGGTGACCCAGGCGACGCTGCCGTTCTCCGCGTAAGCCTCCGATTCGAGGAAGCCCAGCACCTTACGGGTGTTGTGGATGTGGCCCTTCATGCGCAGCGGCAGGGTTTCCACGCCCTGGAGGATCTGGAAGGCGTTCATCGGGCTCATGCAGGCGCCGAAGTCGCGCAGCCCCTCGGCGCGGGCGCGCATGATGAAGGCCGCCGGCCCATACTCCTCCGCGAAGTCGATGCCGTGATAGCCGGCGTAGGGCTCGGTCAGGGTCGGGAACTTGCCGGACGCCTCCCAGTCGAAGGTGCCGCCGTCGATCACCACCCCGCCGATGGCGACGCCGTGCCCGGCCAGCCACTTGGTGCAGGAATGCATGACCAGATCGGCGCCGACGCTCAGCGGCTTGCACAGATAGGGCGTGACGAAGGTCGCGTCGACCATCAGCGGCAGACCGGCCTCATGCGCGATGGCCGACAGGCGCGGGATGTCGAGCACCTCCAGCCCCGGATTGCCCAGCACCTCGCCGAACAGCAGCCGCGTCTCCGGCCGGATGGCCGCGCGGAAACCGTCGAGGTCGCGCGGATTCACGAAGGTCGTGGTGATGCCGAATCGCGGCAGCGTGTAGGCCAGCAGGTTGCGGCTGCCGCCGTAGATCGAGGAGGAGGCGACGATGTGCCCGCCGGCGTCCATCAGCGTCATGATGGCGAGCGTCAGCGCCGCCTGGCCGCTGGCTGTGCAGACCGCGCCGACACCGCCGTCCAGAGCCGCCAGCCGCTCCTCCAGCACCGCCACCGTGGGGTTGGAGATGCGGGAGTAGATGTGCCCCGGCCGTTCCAGGTTGAACAGCGAGGCGGCGTGGTCGGTGTCGTCGAAGACGTAGGACGTGGACTGATAGATCGGCACCGCCCGCGCCCCGGTGGCCGGGTCGGGCCGCTGGCCGGCGTGCAGGCTCAGCGTGTCGAACTTGAGGAACTTGGCGTCGGCCATTCCCTTCCCCCTGAAAAGGTAAGGGCCGCCCGTGATGCGAGCGGCCCTCTGCTGCTTCGTTATTTTTTGCCTGCCCTGCTCAACTCGGTGAGCTGATTTGCGGGGAGGGTATGGCTGGATGACGCAAAGGTCAAGTAGTGGCTTTCCGAAAGTTGCCACGGATTTCGAAGCAACTCTTCGGTGCAAATCACTCCACCCCGACCATCGTCTCCTCGGCCAGCCAATCGACCACTTGGGCCAGGGCCTCCCAGCCGGTGGCGCCCTGCTCCAGCGCCTCGCGGTAGATGGCCACCTGCCGGTGTGCGCTGGTGCCGCGGCGGATGATGTCGCGGGCGTTGGCGACCTCCGCCACGCAATCGAATCGCTCCGCGTCCTCGCGGGTCAGTTCGATCAGCTCCTCCATCAGGTCGGCGTAGGGAACGATGGTGCCGCGCCCGAAATCGACCAGCCCTTCGTCGAGGCCGTAGCGCTGGGCGCGCCAGCGGTTCTCGCCGATCAGCAGGTTCTTGTAAGGCCGCCACGTCACGTTCTTCAGCCGCAACCGCCACAGCATGCGCAAGAGGCAGCGGAACAGAGCCGCCACCGTCACCGCGTCGTCGAGGCGGGTGCAGACGTCGGTGATCCGCATCTCCAGCGTCGGGAAGCGCTGGGACGGGCGGATGTCCCACCACAGCTTGCTCGCGTCCTCGATGATGCCGGCGTTGACCAGGACGTTCACCTGCTGCTGGTACTCGCCGAAGCTCTGGAAGCTGTCGGGCATGCCGGTGCGCGGCAGTTCGTTCCACACCGCCAGCCGGTAGGATTTCCGCTGCATGTCCTGCCCCCGCCAGAAGGGCGAGGAGGTGGACAGCGCCAGCAGATGCGGCAGGAAATAGCGGACCTGATTCATCAGGTCGATGCGCAGGTCGTCGTCCTCGATCCCGACATGGACGTGCATGCCGCAGATCATCAGCCGGCGCGCCGGAGCCCCCAGGTCTCGGGCCAGCATGTTGTAGCGGTCGCGGTTGGTGTGCTTCTGCGGTTCCCACGCGGCGAAGGGATGGGTGGAGGCCGCGATGGGCGCCAGATTGTGGGCGCGCGCTACCCCGGACACCGTCGCGCGCAGCCGTGCCAGTTCCGCCCGCGCCTCCTTCAGGCTGGCGCAGACCGGCGTGCCGACCTCGATCTGGCAGCGCAGGAATTCCGGATGGATCTGGCCCGGCGCCTGCTCCTGGCAGGCCTCCAGCATCTCGTCCGGCGGGTTGCGCGCAATGTCCCGCGAGCTGCGGTCCACCAGCAGATACTCTTCCTCAAGCCCCAGCGTGAAGGCTGGCTCCATGTACGCTCACTCCCGCGGGAACAGTTTGATTTCATAGAGGCCGGGGTCGGCCAGGATCGGCTCCAGCGCGTCGCCCAGCACCGTTGCCCACAGCGCCGCCCCCTCTGGCGTCGCGATCAGGTCCTGGCGCACCTCGACCAGGACGTTGGGCAGCCCGGCGGGCGTCGCGTGGCTTTCCACCGTGCCGCCCAGGGTGGTCCGGCCCGAATAGGGCTCGTTGTCGCCGACACACCAGCGCCCGTCGGCGCGCAGCCGCGCGATCATGGGGATCGGGATGCGCGGGTCGTGGTCCCACAGGATGCCGACATGCCAGGGCCGGGCGACGCCGCGCATCGCGGGCGTGAAGCTGTGGATCGACAGCAGCACCGGCACCTGCCCGCGCTCGCGCCGCCGGGCAACCTCGGCGGCGACGGCCTCGTGATAGGGCCGGAAGATGGCGTCGATCCGGCGCTCCTCCTCGGCCCGGTCCAGAGCCCGATTGCCGGGGATCACCACGTCGTCGCTGACCACCGGGATCGCCGTCGGGTCGTCCAGCGCGCGGTTCGGGTCGATCACCAGCCGGGAATAGCCGGACAGCACCGCCGTGGCGCCGAACCGCTCCGACAGCCGCCGCGTCACCTCCGCTGCGCCGATGTCATAGGCGATGTGCCGGCACAGATTCGTCTCGTCCAGTCCCAGCGTTCCCAGAGCCTTCGGAATGGCCCGCGAAGCGTGGTCGCACAGCAGCAGGACCGGGCTGTCCGACTCCGGACGCAGCACGGTGACCGGCGGCGGATCGTCGGGACCCAGCAACGGTGGGGCCGGCGCGGCGCGGGGCGGCGACGGCAGGGTCACCGGTCGCGGGTGTTCGGCGGGCTTGCAGGGGGATCGCTGCGTCATGATGGCACAGTATTGCAGGGTCTCGGTCGCAGCGGAAGTTCCCGCCGGCTGGTACCCAAGGCAACGGTCCGGCGGCAAGGATGATCCCGACGGAGCGGCAATGTCCCACAATCCGGGGCTTCCGCAGATGAGCCATGCGGCGGGCGCCCGTGGCGCCTAGGGGGTGCGTCCGTTATAACGGACGCCATGCCGGACGCCAGCACCCTCGCCCCCACCGCGCGCGCCGACTCGGCGCAGCGGATCGCGCTGATCGCCCTTCTGACCGGGGCGCTGGGAATCGCCTTCGCCCCGATCTTCGTGCGCCTGTCCGAACTGGGGCCGAGCGCCACCGCCTTCTGGCGGCTCGCCTTTGCCATCCCGGCCCTGTGGGTCTGGATGGCGGTGGAACCGAAGGGAGGCGCACGGTCGCGCAAGCCTTCGTCGCGGTCCGACTACGCGCGGCTGACCGCGGCGGGCCTGTTCTTCGCCGGGGACCTCGCCATCTGGCACTGGTCGATCCGCTACACCTCCGTCGCCAACTCCACGCTGCTCGCCAACTTCGCGCCGATCTTCGTGACGCTGGTGTCCTGGCTGGTGTTCAAGGAGCGGTTCAGCCGGACCTTCCTGATGGGACTCGGTCTGGCGCTGTGCGGGGCCGTCGTTCTGATGGGGCAAAGCCTGAAGCTGAGCCCGGACCATTTGTTCGGCGACGCCCTCGGGCTGCTGACCGCGGTTTTCTACGGCGGCTACATCCTGGCGGTGGGCCGGCTGCGGGCGGAGTTCTCCACAGCCACCATCATGACCTGGAGCGGAGTCGTCACCGGCCTCGCCCTGCTGCCCATCGCCCTGCTGTCTGGCGAGAGCCTGATCGCCGGATCGCTTGAGGGCTGGGCGGTGCTGCTGGGGCTCGCGCTGGTCAGCCATGCCGGCGGCCAGAGCCTGATCGCCTACGCGCTGGCCCACCTGCCCGCCGCCTTCTCCTCCGTCAGCTTGCTGCTCCAACCGGCGGCGGCGGCGGTGCTGGCCTGGGCGCTGCTCGCCGAGCCGCTTGGCGCTTTCCAGGCGGCGGGCGGCGCCGTGGTGTTGGCCGGCATCCTGATGGCCCGCCGCGGGAGCCGATGAAACGCCGCCGGTGACGTGGGCCATACGCCGCCGTCCGGATGCGAGTTGACGTGATTTGCCCGACTCGGGTACGACCTATCACCGATTGCTGATGAAAGGGCATGCCACCGTGTCCGACACCGAAGAACCCCACCACGTACCGGCTTCCTCCCAGCGCATATCCGAATGGGTGGCGGAACGGATTCTCGAACGGATCGCCCGCGGCGAACTCGTTCCGGGAGAGCGCCTGCCCGGCGAGCGCCAGCTTGCGGAGCAGCTCCACGTCAGCCGGGTGTCGGTGCGCGCGGCCCTGCAGAAGCTGAAGACGCAGGGCTTCCTGACCGCGGTGCAAGGCGGCGGCACGCGCGTGGTGTCCTCCGCGGGCGCAATGGACGGCGCACTGACCGAGATGGTCCGCGTGAAGCACGCCAACCTCTGCGACCTCGTGGAGATCCGGCAGGCCCTGGAAAGCTGGGCGGCCCGGCGCGCCACCGAACGCGCGACCCAGGAGCAGATCGACCACATCGGACGAGTCCTCGCCGCGATGGGTGAGACGGGCCGCGACGGCAAGCAGGCCGCCGACGACATGGACTTCCACCTCGCCGTCGCCCAGGCGGCCGGGAGCCCGGTCTATCTGCATCTGCTGGCGACCATCCGCGACATCCTTGGCCAGATGATGGAGTACCATCACACCGAGCCCTTCGCGCTGGGCCGCGAGGCGCTGATGATCGACCATCACCGCGCCATCTACGACGCCATCCGGCGCCGTGATGCCGATGCCGCCGCCGTTGCGGCCACCGACCACCTCGGCTGGGTGCTCGATCGCTACAACGATCTGAGCCGGAAGGCGGAAGACCTGTCCCGCCCCGACACCGACGCCGCTCCGTAAAGAGCGGCGGCACCTCCGGGGAGGACCGCCCTCCCCGCCTCATCGTCACGGCATAGAAAAAGCCGCAAAGGTCCGAAGATCCTCGCGGCTTTTTCTATGCAGTCGATCAGGACAATCCCGTTCAGGCGGCCAGGATGCCCTCGATCTGTTTCGTCACGTCGTCGATCTCGGCCATGCCGTCCACCGTCTTCAGAACGCCACGGCTCTGATAATAGGGCAGGATCGGCGCGGTCTGCTCGTGATACTGGGCGAGGCGGGTCTTCACCGTGTCGGCGTTGTCGTCGGCCCGGCGCTTGAACTCCGTGCTGCCGCAGACATCGCAGACGCCCTCGACCTTCGGCTTCTCGAAGACGTCGTGATAGCCCTTGCCGCACTTGGCGCAGGTGTAACGACCGGTGATGCGCTCCACCAGGATGTCGTCCACGACCTTCATCTCGATCACGTGATCGAGCTTCAGGCCCTTGTCCGACAGCATGGTGTCCAGCGCCTCGGCCTGGGCGACCGTGCGCGGGAAACCATCGAGGATGAAGCCGTTGGCCACATCCGGCTTGGAAATGCGCTCAGCGATGATTTTGACCATCAGCTCGTCCGGCATCAATTTGCCGGCGGACATGATGTCCTTCGCCTGCTGCCCAAGCGGACCACCCTCGGCGACCATCGCGCGGAGCATATCGCCCGTGGAAAGCTGGACGAGCCCGCGCGTGTCTTCGAGACGCCGCGCCTGGGTCCCCTTCCCGGCGCCCGGCGGTCCGAGCAGAATGAGATTCATTACTTTCTCCCCCGAAGCTTCGCTTTTTTAATCAGCCCCTCATACTGGTGGGCCAGCAGATGGGAATGAATCTGCGCAACCGTGTCCATCGTTACCGTGACCACGATCAGCAGGCTGGTGCCGCCAAAATAGAACGGAACCGAATGCTGGGAAATCAGGATTTCGGGGAGGAGACAAACCGCCACAAGGTAGGCCGAACCGATCACCGTCAACCGGGTCAGCACGTAGTCGATGTAGTCCGCGGTGTTCTTGCCCGGACGGATGCCGGGAATGAAGCCGCCATACTTACGCAGGTTCTCGGCCGTGTCCGCGGGGTTGAAGACGATGGCCGTATAGAAGAAGCAGAAGAAGATGATCAGCGCCGAATACAGGATCATGTAAAGCGGCGTGCCGTGCGCCAGATAGCGTGTGACCGTCTGCAGCCACTCCGGCCCCTCGCCGCCGGCGAAGCCGACCGCGGTCAGCGGCAGCAGCAGCAGCGACGACGCGAAGATCGGCGGAATGACGCCCGAGGTGTTCAGCTTCAGCGGCAGGTGCGACGCTTCGCCGCCGAACACACGGTTGCCCATCTGTCGCTTCGGATACTGGATCAGCAGCCGGCGCTGCGCGCGCTCCATGAACACGATGAAGAACACGACGCCCACCGCCATCAGCAGCAGGAAGACGATGAACAGCGTGGACAGCGCGCCGGTGCGGCCCAGCTCCAGCGTGCTGACAAGAGCGCGCGGCAGCTCGGCGACGATGCCGGCGAAGATGATGAGGGAGATGCCGTTGCCGATGCCGCGGGCGGTGATCTGCTCGCCCAGCCACATCAGGAACATCGTGCCGCCGACCAGCGTGATGACCGTAGCGATCTTGAAGAACAGCCCCGGTTCCGGAACCGCGGCGCCGGATGCGCCGGTCATCGCCTCGAGCCCCACCGCCAAGCCCCAGGCCTGCACGGTCGCCAGGAGGACGGTGCCGTAGCGGGTGTACTGGTTCAGCTTCTTGCGGCCCGACTCGCCTTCCTTCTTCAGCGCTTCCATCTGCGGCGATACCGCGGTCAGAAGCTGCACGATGATGGAGGCCGAAATGTACGGCATGATGTTGAGCGCGAAGATCGTCATGCGGTGCAGCGCGCCGCCGGCCAGCATGTCGAACATGCCCAGGATGCCCCCGCCCTGCTGCCGGAAAATATCGGCGAGGATCTGCGGGTTGACGCCCGGAATCGGGATGTAGGTGCCCAGGCGGTAGATGATCAAGGCACCAAGGGTGAACCAGATCCGCTTCTTCAGCTCGGTCGCCTTGGAGAAGGCCCCGAAATTAATGTTCGCGGCAAGCTGCTCGGCCGCTGATGCCATGGGTCGTATCCCTGTCCCTAATGCACGAACGGGGCGGTCCTGCAGGATGCAGGCCGCCCCTCGCAACTTCGCTTCATTTAGTGCCGGAAGAGGCCCGCGCGCAAGCGCGGGCTTCCGATCACTCGGCGGCTTCGGCGGCGGACGCGGTCAGCGTGACGCTGCCACCCGCCTTCTCGACCGCTTCCACAGCCGACTTGGAGGCGCCGGCCACGGTGAAGCTGGCCTTCGTCGTCAGGGCGCCCTTGCCCAGAAGACGGACGCCATCCTTCTTCACCTTGCCGGTGACGCCCGCCGCTTCCAGGGCCACCGCGTCGATGGTCTGGCTGGCGTCGAGCTTGCCGGCGTCGATGAACTTCTGGACCAGGCCCAGGTTCACCACCGAGTATTCCTTCGCGAAGATGTTGCGGAAACCGCGCTTCGGAAGGCGGCGGTGAAGGGGCATCTGGCCGCCTTCAAAGCCGTTGATGGCCACGCCGGTGCGCGAGGTCTGACCCTTGACGCCACGGCCGCCGGTCTTGCCCTTGCCCGAACCGATACCGCGGCCGACGCGCATGCGCTCCTTACGGGCACCGGGGTTGTCCCGGAGATCGTTCAGCTTCGTCATGGGTTCAGCCCTCGTTCTCGACGCGGACCAGGTGCGCGACCTTGGCGATCATGCCCCGCACGGCCGGAGTGTCCTCCAGTTCGCGGGTCCGGTGCAGCTTGTTGAGACCCAGACCGACCAGCGTTTCACGCTGGTCGTGCTTGCGGCCGATCGGGCTGCCGGTCTGGGTGACGATGACGGTCTTCTTCTCGGCCATGATCAAGCCTCCTGCGCACCGGCAGCGCCGGTTTCACGCTTGCCGAGGATGTCGCTCACGCGACGGCCGCGACGGGCCGCGACGCTGCGCGGGCTGGAAACCTGCGACAGCGCGTCGAAGGTCGCCTTGATCATGTTGTGCGGGTTCGAGGTGCCGATGGACTTCGTCACCACGTCCTGCACACCCAGCGCCTCGAAGATCGCGCGCATCGGACCGCCGGCGATGATGCCGGTACCGGCCGGGGCGGTGCGCAGCACGACCTTGCCGGCACCGAAGTGACCGTTGGAGTCATGGTGCAGCGTGCGGCCTTCGCGCAGCGGAACGCGGATCATACCGCGCTTCGCCTGGTCGGTGGCCTTGCGGATCGCCTCCGGCACTTCACGGGCCTTGCCCGATCCGACGCCGACGCGGCCCTTGCCGTCACCGACCACCACCAGGGCGGCGAAGCCGAAGCGACGGCCACCCTTCACAACCTTGGCGACGCGGTTGATCCCGACGAGCTTCTCGATCAGCTCGCTCTCTTCCCGGTCGCGATCGCGCGGCTGCCGATCACGGTCGCTCCGCTCGCCTCTTTCACGTGCCATTTCGGAGCCTCCTTAGAACGACAGCCCGCCCTCGCGGGCGGCGTCAGCCAGGGCCTTGACCCGGCCGTGGTAAATGTAGCCACCACGGTCGAACACGACCTCGGTGACGCCCGCCGCCTTGGCGCGCTCGGCGATGAGCGCACCGATCTTCTGGGCGGCCTCGACGTTCCCACCGTGCTTGAGCTGCTCGCGCAGCTCCTTTTCCACGGACGAGGCCGAGGCGACCGTGCGGCCGTTCTCGTCGTCGATGATCTGGGCGTAGATGTGCAGATTGGACCGGAAAACCGAGAGGCGAGCCCGCCCGCCGGCCTTCTTGGCAATCTGCGCGCGCACGCGCTGCTTGCGGCGCTCGTGGAGTTGCTTTGGCTTGAGCATGGCGGACCTTACTTCTTCTTGCCTTCCTTACGGATCAGCGTCTCGGTCTCGTACTTGATGCCCTTGCCCTTATAGGGCTCCGGCTTCTTCCAACCGCGGATCTCCGCGGCGACTTGACCGACCTTCTGCTTGTCGAAGCCCGACACCGAGATCGCGGTGGGCTTGTCACACTTGATGGTGATGCCCTCCGGGATCGGGTACTTGACGTCGTGCGAGTAGCCGAGCTGCATGACCAGCTCCTTGCCCTGCACGGCGGCACGGTAACCGACGCCGTTGATCTCGAGGTTGATGGTGAAGCCCTGGTTGACGCCCGTGACCATGTTGTTGATCAGGGTGCGCGAGGTTGCCCACATGACGCGGGCGCGCTTGCTGTCGTTCGCCGGGGCCACCACGACCTTGCCGTCTTCCAGCTTGGCCGTGATGTCGTCGATGAGGGTCAGGCTGAGCGAACCCAGCTTGCCCTTGGCCGACACCTGCTGGCCGTTGACGGAGACGTCAACACCAGCCGGAACCGGCACGGGATGCTTTCCAATGCGCGACATCGAAGGGTCCCCCTTAGAACACGCGGCAGAGGACTTCACCGCCGACGTTGGCGGCGCGGGCCTCATTGTCCGACATCACGCCGCGCGGCGTGGAGAGGATCGCGATGCCGAGGCCGTTGAAGACGCGGGGCAGATCGGTGATCTTCGAATAAACGCGGCGGCCGGGCTTCGACACGCGGGCGATCTGCTTAATCACAGGCTCGCCTTCGTGATACTTCAGCTCGATCTTCAGGTTCTTGATGCCGGGGCGCAGCTCCTCCTCAGAGTAGCCGCGGATGTAACCCTCGCGCTTGAGAACCTCAAGCACGTTGCTGCGCAGCTTCGACGCCGGGCTCTGCACAACAGACATACGGGCGTGCTGACCGTTGCGAATGCGGGTCAGCATATCGCCGAGCGGATCGCTCAAAGACATTCTCCGACCCTCCTTACCAGCTCGACTTCACCATCCCCGGGATCTGGCCAGTCGAGGCCAGTTCACGGAGGGTGACGCGGGACAGCTTAAACTTGCGATAGAACGCCCGCGGACGGCCGGTCATTTCGCAGCGGTTGCGGATGCGCACCTTCGACGAGTTGCGCGGCATTTCAGCCAGCTTGAGGCGGGCGGCGAACTGCTCTTCCGGCGGGAGGGAGCGATCGGAGGCGATGGCCTTCAGGCGGGCACGCTTGTTGGCGAACTGCTTCACCAGCTTGGTGCGACGCTTGTTCTTCTCGATGGCACTGGTCTTAGCCATGGGGTCGTGCTCCAGCCAATCAGGCCACAAACGGCATGTCGAAGGCCTTCAGGAGAGCCTTGGCTTCCTTGTCGGTCTTCGCCGAGGTGACGAAAATGATGTCCATGCCGCGGATCTGATCGATCTTGTCGTAGTCGATCTCCGGGAAAATGATCTGCTCCTTCACGCCCATGGCATAGTTGCCACGGCCGTCGAAGCTGTTGCCGGGGATGCCGCGGAAGTCGCGGACACGCGGCAACGCGATCGTGACCAGGCGATCCAGGAACTCGTACATCCGCTCACGACGGAGCGTGACCTTGCACCCGATCGCCATGCCCTCACGCAGCTTGAACTGCGCGATCGACTTGCGGGACTTCGTGACGATCGGCTTCTGGCCGCTGATCGCCGTCAGTTCGCTCACCGCATTCTGGATCTTCTTGGAGTCGCCGACAGCTTCGCCGACACCCATGTTGATGACGATCTTCTCGATCCGCGGAACTTCCATGTCGTTCGCGTAGCCGAACTCAGCCTTGAGCGCGGCGCGGATCTTGGAGTCGTACACTTCCTTCAAACGTGCAGCCATTGGTCCGGTCCTCACACGTCGATGACTTCGCCGGACCGCTTGGCGACACGCACCTTGCGGCCATCCTCAAGGACCTTGAAACCGACGCGGGTCGGCTTGCCGTCCTTGGGGTCGACATGAGCAACGTTCGAGACGTTGATGGGCGCCTCGAACTCAACGATGCCGCCCTGCGAGGTGGCGCTCGGACGCTGGTGCTTCTTCACCACGTTCACGCCCTGCACGACGACACGGTTTTCCGCCGGGATGACCTTGAGGACCTCACCGGTCTTACCCTTGTCCTTACCGGCAAGGATGACGACCTTGTCCTTGGTCTTGATCTTCGCGGCCATCACAGCACCTCCGGCGCCAGCGAGATGATCTTCATGAACTTCTTGCCGCGAAGCTCACGAGTGACCGGCCCGAAGATACGCGTGCCGATCGGCTCGCCCTGCTTGTTGATCAGCACGGCGGCATTGCGGTCGAAACGGATCGCGGACCCGTCCTCCCGGCGCAGTTCCTTCGCGGTGCGGACGATGACGGCGCGATGCACGTCGCCCTTCTTGACGCGACCCTTCGGAATGGCTTCCTTGACCGAGACGACGATCACGTCGCCGACGGTGGCCACCTTCCGCTTGGACCCGCCAAGCACCTTGATGCACTGCACCCGGCGCGCCCCGCTATTGTCGGCGACTTCCAGGTTGGTTTGCATCTGGATCATGGTTTGTACCCTTCCGTTTACGCGGCGCCGCTGACGGCGGCGGACTCGAGCACGACCGTCCAGCGCTTGCGCTTGGAGATCGGGCGGCATTCGATGATCGAAACGGTATCGCCGACCTTGAACTGGTTGCCCTCGTCGTGGGCGGCGTACTTCTTCGACTGACGAATGAACTTCTTGTACACGGGGTGCATGACGCGGCGCTCGACCAGGACGATAACCGTCTTGTCGCCCTTGTCGCTGACCACCGTGCCCTGCAGAACGCGGCGAGGCATAGGTAGCCCTCCTTACTTGCCGGCTTCGGCCGAGCGCGAACGCTCACCGAGGATCGTCTTGATGCGCGCGATGTCGCGACGCACCACTCGCACCCGCGCGGTGTTCTCCAGCTGGCCGGAGGCCCGCTGGAAACGCAGGTTGAACTGTTCCTTTTTGAGCTGGAGGAGCTGATCGTTCAGCTCCTCGGTGCTCTTCGCACGAACGTCGACGGACTTCATGCCGCCACCTCCTCACCGCCGCCGAGGCGGGTCACCAGCTTGGTCTTGATCGGCAGCTTGGCGGCCGCCAGGGCGAACGCCTGCTTTGCCACATCCGCGGGCACGCCGTCCAGCTCAAACAGGATGCGGCCGGGATGAACGCGGGCCGCCCAGTACTCGGGCGTGCCCTTACCGGAACCCATGCGGACTTCGGCGGGCTTGGTGGAGACCGGCAGGTCCGGGAACACGCGGATCCACACGCGGCCCTGACGCTTCATGGCGCGGGTGATCGCGCGGCGGGCCGCCTCGATCTGGCGGGCCGTGATGCGCTCCGGCTCCAGGGCCTTGAGGCCGAAGGAGCCGAAGTTCAGCTGGGTGCCGCCCTTCGCGTTGCCGTGGATGCGGCCCTTGTGGGCCTTGCGGTACTTGGTACGCTTCGGAGAAAGCATCGCTCGTGCCCCTTACTAGCGGTCAGCCCGCTCGGAGCGGTCACGGTCGCCGCGACCACGGCCCCCACGCTCCTCACGGTCACCACGCTCGCGACGCTCGCGCCGCGGCTCGCCATCGGTCGACACCGGCTCGGTGCCCATGCGCTTGTCCTGCGCCATCGGGTCATGCGCCATGATCTCGCCCTTGAAGACCCACACCTTGACACCGCAGGTGCCGTAGGTGGTCTTCGCGGTCGCGGTGCCGTAGTCGATGTCCGCACGCAGGGTGTGCAGCGGAACGCGGCCCTCGCGGTACCACTCCAGGCGAGCGATCTCGGCGCCGCCGAGACGACCGGAGCAGTTGATCCGGATGCCCTGGGCGCCCAGACGCATGGCCGACTGGACCGCGCGCTTCATGGCGCGGCGGAAGGCGACGCGGCGCTCGAGCTGGTTGGAGATGTTCTCGGCGATGAGCTTGGCATCGATCTCCGGCTTGCGGATCTCGATGATGTTCAGGCTCACCTCGCCGCCGGCCATCTTCGACAGCTCGGTGCGCAGCTTCTCGATGTCCGCGCCCTTCTTGCCGATCACCACGCCCGGACGGGCCGAGTGGATGGTGACGCGGGCCTTCTTGGCCGGACGCTCGATGATGACGCGCGAGCAGCCGGCCTGCTGCAGGCGACCCTGCAGATAGCCGCGCAGCTTCAGGTCCTGGTGCAGCAGGTTGGCGTAGTCGCGCTTGGCGAACCAACGGCTGTCCCAGGTCCGGTTGATGCCGAGGCGCAGCCCGATCGGATTGACTTTCTGACCCATCTTACTCGGCCCCTTCGGCAGCGGCGGCGTCGCGCTCACGCACGATGATCGTCAGGTTGGAGAACAGCTTCTCGACCCGCGCGCCGCGCCCACGGGCACGGGCGTGGAAGCGCTTCATCACCAGGGCGCGGCCGACCGTCGCCGAGGAGACGTACAGGCGGTCCACATCGAGCTGATGGTTGTTCTCGGCGTTGGCGATCGCGGCCTGGAGGACCTTCTTCACCTCGCCGGCGATGCGGCGCTTGGAGAAGGTCAGCTCGGCCACGGCGCTGCTGGCATCCTTGTTCCGGATGAGCTGGGCGACGAGGTTCAGCTTGCGCGGGCTGGTGCGGATCATCGGATTGGAGGCGATGGCCTCGTTCTCCGCGATACGGCTGGGGTTGGAGGGCTTGCCCATGGCTTACTTCCTCTTCGCCTTCTTGTCCGCCGCGTGCCCATAGAAGGTGCGCGTCGGAGCGAACTCACCGAACTTGTGGCCGATCATGTTCTCGGTCACCAGAACCGGCAGGAACTTGTGGCCATTGTACACGCCGAACGTGAGACCCACGAACTGCGGCAGGATCGTCGAGCGACGCGACCAGATCTTGATGATCTCGTTGCGGCCCGAGGCCCGCGACTTGTCCGCCTTCTTGAGCAGGTAGCCGTCGACGAACGGGCCCTTCCAAACGGAGCGTGCCATCGTCCGCCCTCCTTACTTCGAATGACGGCGGCGCAGGATCAGGCCATCCGTCTTCTTGTTGTGACGAGTCTTCTTGCCCTTGGTCGGCTTGCCCCACGGCGTGACCGGATGACGGCCACCCGAGGTGCGGCCTTCACCACCACCGTGCGGGTGGTCGATCGGGTTCATGGCGACACCACGGACGGACGGACGGATGCCCAGCCAACGGCTGCGACCGGCCTTGCCCTTGTTGGTGTTCATGTTGTCCGGGTTCGACACGGCACCCAGGGTGGCCATGCAGTCACCGCGGACCACGCGAAGCTCGCCCGAGGGCAGCTTCAGCTGGGCGTAGCCACCGTCGCGGCCGACCAGCTGCAGGTAGGTGCCGGCCGAACGGGCCAGCTGACCACCCTTGCCGGGCTTCAGCTCAACGTTGTGCAGCACCGAACCGACCGGGATGTTCTTCAGCGGCATGGCGTTGCCGGGCTTCACATCCACCTTCTCGCCGGCAATCACCGTGTCGCCCACCTTCAGGCGCTGCGGCGCCAGAATGTAGGACATGGTGCCGTCCTCATACTTGATGAGGGCGATGAAGGCCGTGCGGTTCGGATCGTACTCCAGGCGCTCGACGACCGCCGGGACGTTGAACTTGCGGCGCTTGAAGTCCACCAGACGGTAGACGCGCTTGTGACCGCCACCCATCCGGCGCGCGGTGATGCGGCCGGTGTTGTTGCGGCCGCCGGACTTGGTCAGGCCCTCGGTGAGGGTCTTGACCGGCTTGCCCTTCCACAGCTCCGAGCGGTCGACGATGACCAGCTGGCGGAGCGACGGCGTAATTGGGCGATATTGCTTCAGAGCCATCGGATCACACTCCCGCTCAGATGCCCGTGGTCACGTCGATCTTGTTCCCCTCGGCGAGGGTCACGACGGCCTTCTTGAAGTCCGAGCGACGGCCGATGGTCCCGCGGAAGCGCTTGGTCTTGCCCTTGGTAACCAGGGTGTTGACCGCCGTCACCTTCACGTTGAACAGCCCCTCGACAGCCGACTTGATCTCCGGCTTGGTCGCCGACAGCGGCACGCGGAACGTCACCTGATTGTGCTCCGACGCCATCGTCGACTTCTCGGTGATCACCGGAGCCAGGATGAGGTCGTACATCCGCTCCTGGCTCACCGCAGGTTTCGACTGCTTGCTCATTTCAGGCGAGCCTCCAGCTGCTCGACCGCGTTGCGGGTCAGGACCAGCGTATCGCGGCGAAGAATGTCGTAGACGTTGGCGCCCTGCTCCGGCAGCACGTCGATCAGCGGGATGTTGCGCGAGGCCCGAGCGAAGTTCTCGTTCAGGTTGGCGCCATCGATGATCAGAGCCGAGGTCAGGCCGAGCGAAGCGAGACGGACAGCCAGTTCCTTGGTCTTGTGGCTCTCGGCCGAAGCGGCGTCGAGGACCAGGAGCTTGCCTTCCGCGGCCTTGGTGGACAGCGCGGTCTTCAGGGCCAGCTTGCGGACCTTCTTGGTCAGGTCGTGCTCATGCGAGCGGACAACCGGGCCGAAGATGGTCGCGCCGCCACGGAACTGGGCGGAGCGCATGGAGCCCTGACGGGCGCGGCCGGTGCCCTTCTGGCGGTACGGCTTCTTGCCGGTGCCGGAAATCTCGCTGACCGTCTTGGTCTTGTGGTTGCCGGCACGGCGCTTGGCCAGCTGCCAGTTGACCATGCGGGCCAGGATGTCCGTGCGGGACGGAAGGCCGAAGATCTCGTCGGCCAGTTCGATCTCGCCGACGGTCTCGTTGTTCAGGTTCTTAATGGTCGCCTTCATGGCCATCACTCCTGCGGCTCGGCGGCGGCTTCAGCGGCCGGCGCAGCCTTGATCCCGGCGGGGAACGGCAGACCTTCCGGAGCCTTCTTCTTCACCGCGTCGCGGATGCGGAGCCAAGCCCCCTCGGCGCCCGGAACGGCACCCTTGAGGAAGATCAGACCGCGGTCCTCGTCGACCGACACGACCTTCAGGTTCAGAACCGTGACCTTCTCGTCGCCGAGATGACCGGCCATCTTCTTGTTCTTGAAGACCTTGCCGGGGTCCTGGCGGTTACCCGTCGAACCGTGCGAGCGGTGCGACACCGACACGCCGTGCGTCGCGCGCAGACCACCGAAGTTCCAGCGCTTCATCGCACCGGCGAAGCCCTTGCCGATGGAAGTGCCGGTGACGTCGACGAACTGGCCCGGGAGGAAATGCGCAGCCGAGAGCTCGGCGCCGACCTCGATCAGCGCGTCGGCATCGACGCGGAACTCGACCAGCTTGCGCTTGGGCTCGACGCGCGCCTTGGCGAAATGCCCGCGCTGCGGCTTCGTGACGTTCTTCACCTTGATGGCGCCTGCGCCGAGCTGGACGGCGGTGTAGCCATCCTTGTCCTCGGTGCGGACGGCGACGACCTGGCAGCTGTCGACTTTCAGCACAGTCACCGGCACGTGCTGCCCGTCGTCCGTGAAGACGCGGGTCATGCCGACTTTCTGCGCGATCAAACCGGATCGCATTGTTCTTTATCTCCTGACCAGGGACATCCTCAGAGGGAGAGGTCCCTCAACAGCAACGAATTAGAGCTTGATCTCGACGTCCACACCGGCAGCGAGGTCGAGCTTCATCAGCGCGTCCACCGTCTGCGGCGTCGGATCGACGATGTCGAGCAGACGCTTGTGGGTGCGGATTTCGAACTGCTCGCGCGACTTCTTGTCGACGTGCGGCGAGCGGTTCACCGTAAACTTCTCGATCTGCGTCGGCAGCGGGATCGGGCCCCGCACCCGAGCACCGGTCCGCTTGGCGGTGTTGACGATCTCGCTGGTCGACTGGTCGAGCACGCGATGATCGAACGCCTTCAAGCGGATGCGGATGTTCTGGCTGTCCATGTCCAAACGTCCCTTGCACCTCGTTTCGATGACGCGACTGCGCCATCGGCACCCCAAAATCTGTCCCCCGGGGACCCGCGGCGGCAGGCGAACCTGCGCCGGCTCACCGAAGCGGTGGGCGGCGGTTCGTCTGTCCGATCTGACGGCCGATACGAAAAAGAACATCCCCCGCATCGCAATGCGGATGGATGTTCCTGGCAGCAACCGGTGCAAGTGGAGCTTGCGGTGCCGTTCGTGATCGGGCTGCGTCTAGGCCGGACGTGCCTACTACCAACCCAAATTCCAGAGGGCGTAACGTGTATGCCCTAGGGGCCTCGGTGTCAACCCACATTTTCCCCCGTGTGACAGGAGGGTGACGGGATCGGCCCGGTTCGGCGCGTCACGCCGCATTTTCGCGGATCGGCCATGCAAAAGGGGGCCGACCCGCAGGCCGGCCCCCCCCTTCACAAAACGCGATCTTACTTGATGATCGAAGCGACGACGCCGGCGCCGACGGTCCGGCCACCCTCGCGGATGGCGAAGCGCAGGCCCTCGTCCATGGCGATCGGAGCGATCAGCTCGACTTCCATGGAGATGTTGTCGCCCGGCATCACCATCTCGGTGCCTTCCGGCAGCTTCACCATGCCCGTCACGTCGGTCGTGCGGAAATAGAACTGCGGACGGTAGTTGGTGAAGAACGGCGTGTGACGGCCACCCTCTTCCTTCGTCAGGATGTAGGCCTCGGCCTTGAAGGTGGTGTGCGGCGTGATGCTGCCCGGCTTGGCCAGAACCTGGCCGCGCTCGACGTCCTCACGCTTCGTGCCGCGCAGCAGCGCGCCGATGTTGTCGCCAGCCTCACCCGAGTCGAGCAGCTTGCGGAACATCTCCACGCCGGTCACGGTGGTCTTGACCGTGGTCTTCAGACCGACGATCTCGACTTCCTCGCCGACCTTGACGATGCCGCGCTCGACGCGGCCGGTCACCACCGTGCCGCGGCCCGAGATCGAGAACACGTCCTCGATCGGCATCAGGAACGGACGGTCCTTCGGACGCTCCGGCTGCGGGATGTACTGGTCGACCTCGGCCATCAGCTTGAGGATCGCGTCACGGCCGATCTCCGGCGAACGGTCCTCCAGCGCGCACAGCGCCGAGCCCTTGACGATCGGAATGTCGTCGCCCGGGAACTGGTAGGAGGACAGCAGCTCGCGCACCTCCATCTCGACCAGCTCGAGCAGCTCCGGATCGTCGACCATGTCGACCTTGTTCATGAACACCACCAGCGCCGGCACGCCGACCTGGCGGGCCAGCAGGATGTGCTCGCGGGTCTGCGGCATCGGGCCGTCGGCGGCCGACACGACCAGGATCGCGCCGTCCATCTGCGCGGCGCCCGTGATCATGTTCTTCACGTAGTCGGCGTGGCCCGGGCAATCGACGTGGGCGTAGTGGCGGTTGGTCGTCTCGTACTCGACGTGGGCGGTCGAGATCGTGATGCCACGGGCCTTCTCTTCCGGCGCCTTGTCGATCTGGTCGTAGGCGGTGAAGGTCGCGCCGCCGCTCTCGGCCAGCACCTTCGTGATCGCCGCCGTCAGCGACGTCTTGCCGTGGTCGACGTGGCCGATCGTGCCGATGTTGCAGTGCGGCTTGTTCCGCTCGAACTTTGCCTTCGCCATGGTGTGTGCTCTCCGTCTCTTTGTCGTTCCAGCGGTTTCAGGCCATCCTGGCGCGGATGGTCTCCGCAATGGTCTGCGGCACCGGCTCGTGGTGGTCGAACTGCATCGTGTACTGCGCGCGCCCCTGGCTCATCGAGCGCAGGGTGTTCACATAACCGAACATCGACGCCAGCGGAACCATCGCCAGGATCGAGCGGGCGTTGCCCCGCTGGTCCATGGCGGTGATCTGTCCACGGCGGCTGTTCAGGTCCCCGATGATGTCGCCCATGTAGTCTTCGGGCGTCACCACCTCAACCCTCATGATCGGCTCCAGAAGCATCGGGCCGGCCTTCTGCATGCCGTCGCGGAAGGCCGCGCGGGTCGCGATCTCGAAGGCGAGCACCGAGGAGTCGACATCGTGGAAGGCGCCGTCGACCAGCGCGACCTTGAGGTCGATGACCGGGAAGCCGGCCACCACCCCGGCATGCAGCGAGGCGTCCAGCCCCTTCTGCACGCCCGGAATGAACTCCTTGGGCACGGCGCCGCCGACGACCTTGTTCTGGAAGACGAAGCCGCTGCCGGCGGGCTGCGGCTCGAAGACCAGCGTGACGCGAGCGAACTGGCCGGTGCCCCCGGTCTGCTTCTTGTGGGTGTGGTCGATCTCGGCGGCCCTGGTGATGGTCTCGCGGTACGCCACCTGCGGCGCGCCGACGTTCGCATCCACCTTGAACTCGCGCTTCATGCGATCGACGATGATCTCCAGATGCAGTTCACCCATGCCCTTGATGATCGTCTGACCGCTTTCATGGTCGACGGCCACGCGGAAGGAGGGGTCCTCCTGGGCGAGGCGGGACAGCGCCATGCTCATCTTTTCCTGGTCGGCCTTGGACTTCGGCTCGACGGCCACCTCGATGACCGGTTCCGGAAACTCCATCCGTTCCAGGACGATGGGCTTGGCGGGATCGCACAGCGTGTCGCCGGTCGTCGTGCTCTTCAGCGCGGTGAAGGCAACGATGTCGCCGGCGTAGGCCTCGTCGATCTCCTCCCGGCTGTTGGCGTGCATCAGCAGCATGCGGCCGATGCGCTCCTTTTCGTCCTTGCCGGGGTTCAGCACGGCGGTGCCGGAGGCGACGGTGCCGGAATATACCCGCACGAAGGTCAGTGACCCGACGAAGGGGTCGTTCATGATCTTGAAAGCGAGCGCGGAGAAGGGAGCGGCATCGTCCGGTGCCCGCTCGTCCGTCTCGGGGCCGCCGACGCGGTGTCCTCGGACAGCCCCGATGTCCACAGGGGCCGGCAGATAGTCCACCACGGCGTCCAGCATCGGCTGGATGCCCTTGTTCTTGAAAGCCGAGCCGCAGAGGACCGGCACGAAGCGCAGGCCCACGGTGCCCTTGCGGATGCAGGCCCTGAGCGTGTCCTCGGACGGTTCCTGACCAGACTCGAGATAGGCCTCCATGGCCGCGTCGTCGAGTTCCAGGACCGCGTCGAGCAACGCTTGGCGATGGCGCGCCGCTTCGTCCCTCAGGGCGTCGGGAACGTCGGTGTAATAGAACTCCGCGCCCAGCGTCTCTTCTTTCCAGACGATGGCGCGCATGGCAACCAGATCGACGACGCCGACGAAGCTGGCCTCGGACCCGATCGGAAGCTGGAGAACGAGCGGGAAAGCGCCCAGCCGTTCCTTCATCGTGGCGACGCAGCGGAAGAAGTCCGCGCCGGTGCGATCCAGCTTGTTGACGAAACACATGCGGGGCACGCCGTACTTGTCGGCCTGCCGCCACACGGTCTCAGACTGAGGCTCCACCCCCGCAACGGAGTCGAACACCGCAACCGCACCGTCGAGCACGCGCAGGCTGCGTTCGACTTCAATGGTGAAGTCGACGTGGCCAGGCGTGTCGATGATGTTGATGCGGTGGTCGCGCCAGAAGCAGGTCGTGGCCGCGGAGGTGATGGTGATGCCCCGTTCCTGTTCCTGCTCCATCCAATCCATCACCGCGGTGCCCTCGTGCACCTCGCCGATTTTGTACGACTTTCCAGTGTAGTACAAAATCCGTTCGGTGGTCGTGGTCTTACCGGCATCGATGTGAGCCATGATGCCGATGTTGCGGTAACGGTTCAGGGGATGGGAACGGGGCATGACAAGCACCTGGGCCGGTGGGTGCCTTACCAGCGGTAGTGCGAGAAGGCCTTGTTGGCTTCCGCCATACGATGGGTGTCTTCGCGCTTCTTCACGGCGGTGCCACGCTGGTTGGCGGCATCCAGCAGCTCACCCGACAGACGCTCGGTCATGGTGTTTTCCGAGCGGGCGCGGGCGGCGCCGATGAGCCAGCGGATGGCCAGGGCCTGGGCGCGGTCCGTGCGGACCTCGACCGGAACCTGATAGGTGGCGCCACCGACGCGACGCGAGCGCACTTCGAGGTGCGGCTTCACGTTCAGCAGGGCGTCGTGGAAGACCTGAACCGGCTCGTTCTTGGTCTTGGCCTCGATGCGGCTGAGCGCGCCGTAGACGATGCGCTCGGCGGCCGACTTCTTGCCGTCCAGCATCAGGCAGTTCATGAACTTGGTCAGGACGCGGTCGCCATACTTGGCGTCCGGCAGGACCTCACGCTTCTCGGCGCGACGACGACGGGACATCGTGAATACTCCTTACTTCGGACGCTTCGCGCCGTACTTCGAACGACGCTGCTTACGGTCCTTCACGCCCTGGGTATCGAGCGTGCCGCGGATGATGTGGTAGCGAACGCCGGGAAGATCCTTCACACGGCCGCCGCGGATCATAACCACCGAGTGTTCCTGGAGGTTATGGCCTTCACCGGGGATGTAGGAGGTCACTTCGAAGCCGTTCGTCAGGCGAACGCGGGCGACCTTACGCAGAGCCGAGTTCGGCTTCTTCGGCGTGGTCGTGTAGACGCGGGTGCAGACGCCACGCTTCTGCGGGCACGCCTCCATCGCGGGAACCTTATTGCGCGCGGCCAAGGGCTCGCGCGGCTTACGGATCAACTGGTTGATCGTCGGCATATCTGCCCTTCATCCCTTCAGGTCGATCGGCCGGCTGAGCCGGACCGATTGAAAAAACGCCCAGCGTTAACCGGACGATACAAAAGCCCGCCTGCGAAGCCTGAGGGGCTTCGAGCGGGCCCAATGGTCGAACGCCGTCGGATCGGTCCGCAAGGACCTTGTCGTTCAGCTATGTCGCTTGGGTTCAGCCGGATGCCGGACGGAATGGACGAAAGACCTTCCCGAGGCTCCTTTTGAAGTTCGCGGACTATATGGGTCTGCCGGGAACCCGTCAAGCGCGCAGATGACCGTTCTTCGTGCGCGCCGACGACGTTTTTGCGTCAGCTGGCGCGAGCGGACCGGCGGCGTCGCAACGCGTCGGCACCCGCCGCTACCGCGGCGGCCCGCGCCTCAAGCATCGGGCGCATCCGGGCGAGAAGATCGGTCGTCACCCCCTCTCCCGCCCCGTCCGGCGAACCGGCGTTGAAGGGCGGCTGGGGGTCGTATTCGATGGAGAGCTGGACGAGTTTCGCGGCCTGCTCGCCGAACAGGTCGGCAACGATCCGCAGCGCCACGTCTATTCCCGCGGTCACGCCGCCGCCGGTGAACAGGGTGCCGTCCACCACCACGCGCTCAGCGACCGGCGTGGCGCCGAAGGCAGCGAGGAAGTCACGGGAGGCCCAATGCGTGCCGGCCCGCTTCCCCTCCAGGAACCCGACGGCGCCGAGAACCAGGGAGCCGGTGCAAATCCCGGAGATATACCGGGTGCTGGACACCCGCTCCTCCAGAAAGCTCAAAACCTCCTCGTCGGTCAGCAGCGCGTTGATTCCGCTGCCGCCGGGCACGAGGAGGAGGTCGAGCGGCGGTGCCTCGGCGAGGGTGGTGGTGGGAAGGATCGTCAGGCCTGTGTCCGAGCGCACCGGATCGAGCGTCTTCCACAGCAGATGGACCTTGGCGCTAGGCACACGGGCCAGCACCTCGTAGGGGCCGGTGAGATCGAGCTGCGTGACGCCGGGAAACAGCATGAGGCCGAAGCTGGGCGCTTTGTCGGGCATCACAGACGCTCCGATGCGTGAAGTGGACGATCCTAATCTCACCTGGACAAACGAGAAAGGGGCGCGTCCCCTGCGGAACGCGCCCCCTGCCCTACCCTATGCGCCGAAGCGTCAGGCCGCGGTGCTCTCGCCCGGATGCGGCAGGGCCGGAGCCTCGCCTTCGCCATCCTCGCCCAGCGCCAGGGCGCGATCCCGCTCGGCGGCGATCTGCTTCAGGCGGTTGACGACGGAGCCCGTACCCGCCGGGATCAGGCGGCCGACGATGACGTTCTCCTTCAGGCCTTCCAAGTTGTCGGTCTTGCCCGACACCGCCGCCTCGGTGAGGACGCGGGTGGTTTCCTGGAACGACGCGGCGGAGATGAAGGACCGGGTCTGCAGCGACGCCTTGGTGATGCCCTGCAGAACTGGGTGGCCGGCGGCCGGCTTCAGCCCCTCGGCGACGGTCTTCTCGTTCTCCTCGTCGAACTCCTGACGGTCGACCTGCTCGCCCACCAGGAAGGTGGTCTCGCCGGCGTCGGTGATCTCGACCTTCTGCAGCATCTGGCGGACGATCACCTCGATGTGCTTGTCGTTGATCTTCACGCCCTGCAGTCGATAGACGTCCTGGATCTCGTTGATGAGGTAGTTGGCCAAAGCCTCCACGCCCATCACCGACAGGATGTCGTGCGGCACCGGGTTGCCGTCCATCAGCAGGTCGCCGCGCTGGACATAGTCACCCTCCTGCACGGAGATGTGCTTGCCCTTCGGGATCAGATACTCGCGCTCGTCCCCCGTCTCGTCGTTGCGGACGACGATGCGGCGCTTGGTCTTGTAGTCCTTGCCGAACTCCACGCGACCGTCGAGGTCCGAGATGATCGCGAAGTCCTTCGGACGGCGCGCCTCGAACAGCTCGGCCACGCGCGGCAGACCGCCCGTGATGTCGCGGGTCTTGGACGACTCGCGCGGGATACGCGCCAGCACATCGCCGGCCCTGACATGGGCGCCGTTCTCGACCGAGAGGATGGCGTCCACCGACATGAAGTAGCGAGCCTCCAGACCGTTGGCGAGCGTGATGATCTCGCCCCGCTCGTCGCGCAGCGTGATGCGCGGCTTCAGATCCGCACCGCGCGGCTGCTGACGCCAGTCCACCACGACCTTCGACGAGATGCCGGTCGCCTCGTCCATCACCTCGCGCATGGAGATGCCTTCCACGAGGTCGACGTAGTGGGCGGTGCCCTCGCGCTCGGTGATGATCGGCAGGGTGTAGGGATCCCACTCGGCCAGCTTCTGGCCGCGCTCGACCTTCACACCCTCGTCGGCGAGCAGCTTCGCACCGTACGGAACGCGGTGACGCGCCCGCTCGCGGCCCTGCTCGTCGAGCAGGATCACCTCGGTGCTGCGGCCCATGACCACCGGGATGTTGGAGGAGTTGATGACGACGTTGCGGTTGTGGATCCGCACCGTGGCATCGAACGCCGCCTCCACTTGGCTCTGCTCCGCGCCGCGCTGCGCCGCGCCACCGATGTGGAACGTGCGCATGGTGAGCTGCGTGCCCGGCTCGCCGATCGACTGGGCGGCGATGACGCCGACGGCCTCGCCGACGTTGACCAGCGTGCCACGGGCCAGATCACGGCCGTAGCACTTGGCGCAGACGCCGTCCTTGGTCTCGCAGGTCAGGACCGAACGGATCATGACGCTGTCGATGCCCGAGCGCTCGATGCGGTCCACCGTGGGCTCATCGATCAGGCCGGCGTTCGGCACGATCAGCTCGCCGTTCAGCGGGTCGATCAGGTCACCCACCACCGTGCGGCCAAGGATGCGGTCGCCCAGCGGGGAGATGACCTCGCCGCCATCGATCACCGCCTTGACGGTGATGCCCTTGTCGGTGCCGCAATCCGTCTCGACGATGATGGCGTCCTGGGCCACGTCGACGAGACGACGGGTCAGGTAACCGGAGTTCGCCGTCTTCAAGGCCGTGTCGGCCAGACCCTTGCGGGCGCCGTGGGTGGAGTTGAAGTACTCCAGCACGGTCAGGCCTTCCTTGAAGTTCGAGATGATCGGCGTCTCGATGATCTCACCCGACGGCTTGGCCATCAGGCCGCGCATGCCCGCCAGCTGGCGGATCTGGGCGGCCGAACCACGCGCACCGGAATGGGCCATCATGTAGACCGAGTTCACCGGCTTGCCGGGAGCGGTGTCGGAGATGACCTTCATCATCTCCGTCGCCACCTTCTCGGTGCATTCCGACCAGACGTCGACAACCTTGTTGTACTTCTCGCCCTGGGTGATCAGACCGTCGAGATACTGCTGCTCGAACTCCTTCACCCGCTCCTTGCTGTCGTTGACCAGCTTCTTCTTCGCCTCGGGAATGACCATGTCATCCTTGCCGAAGGAAATGCCGGCGCGGCAGGCGTGGCCGAAGCCGAGCTTCATCAGGCGGTCGGCGAAGATCACCGTCTCCTTCTGACCGCAATGGCGGTAGACGGCGTCGATGACATTGCCGACGTCCTTCTTGGTCAGCAGGCGGTTGATCAGCGAGAAGGGCACCGCCGGGTTGCGCGGCAGGATCTCGGACAGGAGCATGCGACCCGGAGTCGTCTCCACGATGGAGATCTTCTCGTCGCCATTCTCATCCACGCCCTTGTAACGCGCCTTCACCTTGGCGTGCAGCGTCACGACCTTGGCGTCCAGCGCCTGCTCGATCTCGCCGACGTTGGCGAAGGTCATGCCCTCGCCCTTCTCGCCCGGCCGGTCCATCGTGATGTAGTAGAGACCCAGCACGATGTCCTGCGACGGCACGATGATCGGCTTGCCGTTCGCGGGCGACAGGATGTTGTTGGTCGACATCATCAGGACGCGCGCTTCCAGCTGGGCCTCGAGGCTCAGCGGGACGTGCACGGCCATCTGGTCGCCGTCGAAGTCGGCGTTGAAGGCGGTGCAGACCAGCGGGTGGAGCTGGATCGCCTTGCCTTCGATCAACGTCGGCTCGAAGGCCTGGATGCCCAGGCGGTGCAGCGTCGGGGCGCGGTTCAGCATCACCGGATGCTCGCGGATGACCTCCTCGAGGATGTCCCACACCTCGGGACGCTCCTTCTCCACCATCCGCTTGGCGGCCTTGATGGTCGAGGCGAGGCCATACAGCTCAAGCTTCGCATAGATGAAGGGCTTGAACAGCTCCAGCGCCATCTTCTTCGGCAGGCCGCACTGGTGCAGCTTCAGCTCCGGACCGACCACAATGACCGAACGGCCCGAGTAGTCGACGCGCTTGCCGAGAAGGTTCTGACGGAAGCGACCCTGCTTGCCCTTCAGCATGTCGGACAGCGACTTCAGCGGACGCTTGTTGGCGCCGGTGATGACGCGGCCACGGCGGCCGTTGTCGAACAGCGCGTCGACGGCCTCCTGCAGCATGCGCTTCTCGTTGCGGACGATGATATCCGGCGCCTTCAGCTCGATCAGCCGCTTCAGGCGGTTGTTGCGGTTGATGACGCGGCGGTACAGGTCGTTCAGGTCGGACGTCGCGAAGCGGCCACCGTCCAGCGGGACGAGCGGGCGCAGCTCCGGCGGGATCACCGGAATGACTTCCAGGATCATCCATTCCGGACGCGACTGCGACGACAGGAAGGCGTCGATCAGCTTCAGGCGCTTCACGAGCTTCTTGCGCTTGGCCTCGGACGAGGTGTCCCGCAGCTCCTCGCGGCAGGTCTTCTTCTCCTCCTCCATGTCGAGCGCCGACAGCATGATGCGCAGCGCTTCGGCACCGATGGAGGCAGTGAAGGCGTCCTCGCCGTACTCGTCCTGGGCGGAGACGAACTCCTCCTCGCTGAGAAGCTGGTGGAGCTTCAGCGGGGTCAGGCCCGGCTCGATGACGACGTAGTTCTCGAAGTAGAGGATGCGCTCCAGATCCTTCAGCGTCATGTCGAGCAGCAGACCGATGCGGCTCGGCAGGGACTTCAGGAACCAGATGTGGGCGACCGGAGAGGCCAGCTCGATGTGGCCCATGCGCTCGCGCCGGACCTTCGACAGCGTCACCTCGACGCCGCACTTCTCGCAGATGATGCCGCGGTACTTCATGCGCTTGTACTTGCCGCACAAGCACTCGTAGTCCTTGATCGGGCCGAAGATGCGGGCGCAGAACAGGCCGTCGCGCTCAGGCTTGAAAGTGCGATAGTTGATGGTTTCCGGCTTCTTGATCTCGCCGAACGACCAGGACCGGATGCGCTCAGGGCTCGCGATCTGGATGCGGATCTGATCGAAGCTCTGGGGACCCTGGACCTGGCCGAAAATGTTCATCAACTCGTTCATGACCGTCTCCCGCTGGCAGCGCCGCGTTGTCGGTTAAGGGCAGTTCCCGCCGGAAGGGGCCAACATGGCCCCTCCTCCGGCAGGTTCAAGTCTCTTGGGCTCAGTACGACCGCTGGTTCAGCTCGACGTTCAGGCCCAGGGAGCGCAGCTCCTTGACCAGAACGTTGAAGGACTCAGGGATGCCCGCCTCGAAGTTGTCGTCGCCGCGGACGATCGCCTCGTAGACCTTGGTACGGCCGGACACGTCGTCCGACTTGACCGTGAGCATTTCCTGCAGCGTGTAGGCGGCGCCGTAAGCTTCGAGCGCCCACACTTCCATTTCACCGAACCGCTGTCCGCCGAACTGGGCCTTACCGCCGAGCGGCTGCTGGGTGACCAGCGAGTAGGGACCGATCGAGCGCGCGTGGATCTTGTCGTCCACCAGGTGGTGCAGCTTCAGCATGTAGATGTAGCCGACGGTCACCTTGCGGTCGAAGGCCTCGCCGGTGCGGCCGTCGATCAGGGTGACCTGACCGGAGCGGTCCAGACCCGCCTTCTCCAGCTGCTGGCAGATGTCCTCCTCGCGCGCGCCGTCGAAGACCGGCGTGGCGAAGGGAACGCCCTTGCGCAGGTTGCCGCCCAGCTCCAGCAGCTCGCCTTCGGTCATGTCGGCGATCTGGTCGTCGTAGACCTTCTGGCCGTAGGCTTCCTTCAGCGTGATGCGCAGCCCGTCCATGGTCTGGGCGGCGTCGCCGCGGCCCTTCATGGCGAGGCGGTACTGGTCGATGGCGCGGCCGATCTGCTTGCCGAGGCCGGCCGACGCCCAGCCCAGGTGGGTCTCCAGGATCTGACCGATGTTCATGCGCGACGGCACGCCCAGCGGGTTCAGCACCAGATCGACCGGCTGGCCGTCCTCCAGGTAGGGCATGTCCTCCTGCGGCAGGATGCGGGAGACCACACCCTTGTTGCCGTGGCGGCCGGCCATCTTGTCGCCCGGCTGCAGCTTGCGCTTCACCGCGACGAAGACCTTGACCATCTTCATCACGCCCGGCGGCAGCTCGTCGCCGCGCTGCAGCTTCTCGACCTTGTTCTCGAAGCGGTTCTGCAGCGCCTGGATCGAGTCGTCGAAGACCTTGCCCAGGCTCTCCACCGTCTCCATCACCTGCTCGTCGGCGATGGAGATCTGGCGCCACTGGCCCTTGGTCAGGTTCGCCAGTTCGGCATCGGTGAGCACCGTGCCGGCCCGCATGCCCTTCGGCCCGGACTGGGCGGTCTGGCCGAGGATGACCTCCTTCAGGCGGGTGTAGAAGCTGCGCTCCAGGATCGCGCGCTCGTCGTCGCGGTCCTTGGCCAGCTTCTCGATCTCGGCGCGCTCGATCGCCAGGGCGCGCTCGTCCTTGTCGACGCCGCGGCGGCTGAAGACGCGGACCTCGACGATCGTCCCGGCGACGCCCGGCGGCAGGCGCAGCGAGGTGTCGCGGACGTCGGACGCCTTCTCGCCGAAGATGGCCCGCAGCAGCTTCTCTTCCGGCGTCATCGGGCTTTCGCCCTTCGGCGTCACCTTGCCGACCAGGATGTCGCCCGGACGGACTTCGGCGCCGATGTAGACAATGCCGGCCTCGTCGAGGTTCTTGAGGGCTTCCTCGCCGACGTTCGGAATGTCGCGGGTGATTTCCTCCTGGCCCAGCTTGGTGTCGCGGGCCATGACCTCGAACTCCTCGATGTGGATCGAGGTGAAGACGTCGTCCTTGACGATGCGCTCGTTGATGAGGATCGAGTCCTCGAAGTTGTAGCCGTTCCACGGCATGAAGGCGACGAGCACGTTACGGCCCAGCGCCAGCTCGCCCAGCTCCGTCGAGGGGCCATCGGCGATGATGTCGCCGGCCGCCACGCGGTCGCCCACCTTCACCAGCGGACGCTGGGTGATGCAGGTGTTCTGGTTGGAACGCTGGAACTTCAGCAGGTTGTAGATGTCCACGCCCGGCGCCGTGGCGTCGGACGAGTCGGTCGCCCGGACCACGATGCGGGTCGCGTCGATCTGGTCGACGATTCCCTTGCGCTTGGCGACGATGGTCACGCCGGAGTCACGGGCGACCGTGGCCTCCATGCCCGTGCCGACCAGCGGCGCGTCGGCCTTGACCAGCGGCACCGCCTGACGCTGCATGTTCGAGCCCATCAGCGCGCGGTTCGCGTCGTCGTTCTCGAGGAACGGGATCAGCGCCGCGGCGACGGAGACGAGCTGCTTCGGCGACACGTCGATCAGGTCGATGGCCTCCGGGCGGAACATCAGGTACTCGCCGCCCTGCCGGCACGACACGAGGTCGGCGGCGAAGCGGTTGTCCGCATCCAGCTCGGCATTCGCCTGGGCGACGACGTAGCGGCCCTCTTCCATGGCGGAGAGGTAGACCACCTCGTCGGTGACGATGCTGTCGCGCACCTTGCGGTACGGGCTCTCGATGAAGCCGTACTGGTTCACGCGGGCGTAGGTCGCCAGCGAGTTGATCAGACCGATGTTCGGGCCTTCGGGCGTCTCAATCGGGCAGATGCGGCCGTAATGCGTCGGGTGCACGTCGCGCACCTCGAAGCCGGCGCGCTCGCGGGTCAGACCGCCCGGGCCGAGGGCCGAGAGGCGACGCTTGTGCGTGATCTCGGACAGCGGGTTGGTCTGGTCCATGAACTGCGAGAGCTGCGACGAGCCGAAGAACTCGCGCACCGCCGCCGCCGCCGGCTTGGCGTTGATCAGGTCGTGCGGCATGACCGTGTCGATCTCGACCGAGCTCATGCGCTCGCGGATCGCGCGCTCCATGCGCAGCAGGCCGACGCGGTACTGGTTCTCCATCAGCTCGCCGACCGAGCGGACGCGGCGGTTGCCGAGATGGTCGATGTCGTCGATCTCGCCGCGGCCGTCCTTCAGGTTCACCAGGACCTTGAGGATCGACATGATGTCCTGCTTGCGCAGGACGCGGACGCTGTCCTCGGTCTGGAAGTTCAGGCGCGCGTTCATCTTGACGCGGCCCACCGCCGACAGGTCGTAGCGCTCGCTGTCGAAGAACAGGCCGGCGAACAGCGCCTCGGCCGACTCCAGGGTCGGCGGCTCGCCCGGACGCATGACGCGGTAGATGTCGATCAGCGCGTCCTCGCGGGACGCGTTGCGGTCGGCCGCCATCGTGTTGCGGATGTAGGCGCCGACGTTCAGGTGGTCGATCGCCAGCACCGGCAGCTCGTCGACGCCGGCCTTCTCCAGCTTGTCGAGATCGCTCGCCGACAATTCGTCACCGGCTTCGAACAGGACTTCGCCGGTCCGCTCGTTGATGATGTCGACGGCGAGGTAGCGGCCGGTCAGCTCCTCGGTGGAGACGAGCTGCTCGGCGAGGCCGCCCTCGACCAGCTTCTTGATCAGGCGCGGCGTCATCTTGGTGCCGGCCTCGGCGACGACCTGGCCGGAGGCCGCGTCAACGAGGTCGGAGGCGACCTTCACGCCCTTCATGCGGTCGGCGTTGAAGGGGGTCTTCCAGCCGCCCGACGCGCGGGTGTAGGTGATGGTGTCGTAGAAGAAATTGAGGATTTCTTCCTTCGCCATGCCCTGCGCCTCGTAGGGCAGCAGGTCCTTCTTCTGAGCCTTCCGCTCGGCGCGCAGCGCCTCGGTCTCCGCGCCGTCCAGAGCGAACAGCAGCGTGGTGGCCGGCAGCTTGCGGCGGCGGTCGATGCGCACGTACACCAGATCCTTGGCGTCGAACTCGAAGTCCAGCCAGGAGCCGCGGTACGGGATCACGCGGGCGGCGAAGAGATACTTGCCCGACGAATGGGTCTTGCCCTTGTCATGGTCGAAGAAGACGCCCGGACTGCGGTGCATCTGCGAGACGATGACGCGCTCGGTGCCGTTGATGATGAAGGTGCCGTTGGCCGTCATCAGGGGCATGTCGCCCATGTAGACGTCCTGCTCCTTGATGTCGCGGATCGAGCGCAGGCCCGTGTCCTCTTCCACGTCGAAGACGGAGAGGCGCAGGGTCACCTTCAGCGGGGCGGCGAAGGTCATGCCGCGCTGCTGGCACTCCTCGACGTCATACTTCGGCTGCTCAAGCTCGTACTTCACGAAGTCGAGGACGGCGCGGTCGGAGAAGTCCTTGATCGGGAACACCGACCGGAACACCTCCTGCAGACCCAGGTTGGCCCGCTTCTCCGGCGGGACGTCCATTTGCAGGAAGTGATCGTAGGAGCTGCGCTGCACCTCGATGAGGTTGGGCATCTGGGTGACTTCCGGGATGCGCCCGAAGCTCTTCCGAACACGCTTTCGACCCGTAAAGGATTTGGCCATGGATGTCCCCAAACGTCAGAATCGTGAGTACGCTCGACCAGAAGCACGCGAACCAGGGTGCTCGCCGCGACGCGGCGATGATCGCGCGGCCCGCCCCTTATGCAGGGACGGAAAGAGCCGGACCGAGAAACCCGGTCCGGTGGAAGGCAGAAAACGCCGTGCGGCGGCAGGCCCCCTCGGGGACCAGCCGCCGTCCGGCGTGGATATGTCTTATCCGTCGCAGCAAGACGGTCTTACTTAATATCGACCTTGGCGCCGGCCTCTTCAAGCTGCTTCTTGATCTTGGCGGCCTCGTCCTTCGACACGGCCTCCTTGACCGGCTTCGGGGCGCCTTCGACCAGGTCCTTGGCTTCCTTCAGGCCCAGGCCGGTGATGGCGCGGACTTCCTTGATCACGTTGATCTTCTTGTCGCCGGCGTCGGCGAGGATCACGTTGAACTCGGTCTGCTCTTCGACCGGGGCGGCGGCGGCGGCCGGACCGGCGGCGGCAACGGCCACCGGAGCGGCGGCGGAGACGCCCCACTTCTCTTCCAGCAGCTTCGACAGCTCGGCGGCCTCGATGACGGTCAGGGCCGAGAGATCGTCGACCAGCTTCTGCAGATCAGCCATTTTGATGCTCCAACAACTCGATGTTCTGGGATGGGTAGACAGCTAGACGGATGCGGCTCAGGCCGCCTCGTCCTTCTTCGCGTAGGCCGCCAGCACACGGGCGACCTGGCCGCCCGGAGCCTGGAGAACGCCGGCGATGCGGGTCGCCGGGGTCTGGATCATGCCCACGAGCTTGGCGCGCAGTTCGTCCAGCGACGGGAGCGTGGCGAGCGCCTTAACTCCCTCCGCGTCGAGGATCTGGTCGCCGAGAGCGGCACCGACGATCTTCAGCTTCTCGTTGGTCTTCGCGTAGTCAGCCACCACCTTGGCGGCCGCGACGGGATCCTTCGAGTAAGCGATCGCGGTCGGCCCCTTGAAGAGACCGTCCAGACCTTCGAACTGCGTGCCCTGAAGGGCGCGGCGGGCGAGCCGGTTCTTCGTCACCTTGAAGCTCGCGCCCGCGGCCCGAATCTTGCCACGCAGGTCGGTGACTTCCGCCACCGTCAGGCCAAGATGGTGGGTGACCACCACCAGGCCCGTGTCCTGGAGCTTCGACTGCAGGTCCGCGATCGCCGCTTCTTTTTGTGTACGATCCACGGATCGCCTCCTTGCACAGAGGTTTACGTGGGGCCCCTTCCCTTTCGGTGGGGAGCCCCGGCGAACCTGTCCCAGAAGTTCGAGCCGTTCCTGAACCGCGGGCAAGCCCGCGTGGTTAACGGTTCAACTCCTGTCTGCTCTGGCGGGTTTAAGCCCTTGCCTCCGGGGAAGCGCGAGCACCAGCGGTCTTGGACAGGGTGGGCATCCCCGCAGGGACACCCGATCGCCGCCGGCTCCCGAGGGAATCGGCGGCGAAACTCAGATCACTCAGGCCGTGGCGGCCAGAGTGGACAGATCGAGCTTGAGGCCCGGGCCCATCGTCGAGGACAGCGAGACCTTCAGCAGGTACTGGCCCTTGGCACCGGTCGGCTTGGCGCGGGTGATGGCATCCACGAAGGCGCGGATGTTCTGCACCAGAGCCTCTTCCGAGAAGCTGGCCTTGCCGACGCCGGCATGCACGATGCCGGTCTTCTCGGCGCGGAACTCCACCGCGCCGGCCTTGGCGGCCTTGACGGCGCCGGCCACGTCGGGGGTCACGGTGCCCAGCTTCGGGTTCGGCATCAGGCCGCGCGGGCCGAGGACCTTACCGAGCTTGCCGACGACGCCCATCATGTCCGGGGACGCGATGCAGCGGTCGAAGTCGATGTTGCCGGCCAGGATCTTCTCGGCCAGGTCGTCGGCGCCGACGATGTCCGCGCCGGCGGCCAGGGCGTCGTCCGCCTTGGTGCCCTTGGCGAACACCGCGACGCGAACGGTCTTGCCGGTGCCGTTCGGCAGGTTCACCACGCCGCGGACCATCTGGTCGGCGTGACGCGGGTCGATGCCCAGGTTCATGGCGATTTCGATGGTCTCATCGAACTTCGCCTTGGGCAGGCCCTTGATCAGGGAGACGGCGCCTTCCAGCGAGTAGAGCGCCTCGCGGTCGACCTTCTTGTAGGAATCGGTCAGTCGCTTGCCGAGCTTCGCCATGGGATCAGCCCTCCACCACTTCGAGGCCCATCGAGCGGGCGGAACCAGCGATCATGCTCGCGGCCGCCTCGACGTCGTGGGCATTCAGGTCCTTCATCTTCTTCTCGGCGATGTCACGAATCTGGGTCTTCGTGATCTTGCCGGCGAAAGCGCCCTTGCCGGTGGTCTGCGAGCCCTTGTCGATGCCAGCGGCCTTCTTCAGGAAGTAGCTGACCGGCGGGGTCTTCGTGACGAAGGTGAAGGTACGGTCGCCGTAGGCGGTGATGACCACCGGGATCGGCATGCCGACTTCCAGGTCCTGCGTCTTGGCGTTGAACGCCTTGCAGAACTCCATGATGTTCAGGCCGCGCTGACCGAGCGCCGGGCCGATGGGCGGCGACGGATTCGCCTTGCCGGCCGGAACCTGCAGCTTGATGAAGCCGACGATTTTCTTTGCCATGTCACAACCTCCAGATACGACGCCTCGATACGCTGACGGGCGTCGCGGGGCTTTGCGGTGCGGCTATGGCGGGCCTTCCGCAGCAGAAAGGAGCACGTGACTGTTCATCACGTGCCCCGGGAAAACTCTAAACTCAGACCTTCTCGACCTGGGTGTATTCCAGCTCGACCGGTGTGGAGCGGCCAAAGATGGACACCGCCACCTTGAGGCGGGCCTTCTCCTCGTCGACTTCCTCGACGGTGCCGTTGAAGGAGGTGAAGGGGCCGTCGCTCACGCGAACCTGCTCGCCCACCTCGAAGGTGATCGAGGGCTTGGGGCGCTCAAAGCCTTCCTGCACCTGATGGATGATCCGCTCGGCTTCGCGCTGGCTGATCGGCTGCGGCTTGCCGCCGCCGCCCAGGAAGCCGGTGACCTTCGGCGTGTTCTTCACGAGATGCCAGGACTCGTCCGTCAAATCCATCTTGATGAGGACGTAGCCGGGGAAGAACTTCCGCTCGGTGTTGATCTTGGAACCCCGGCGCACCTCGACCACTTCCTCGGTCGGCACCAGGATTTCTTCGAACTTGTCTTCCAGACCTTTCTGAGCCGCCTTCTCGCGGATGGCCTGGGAAACCTTCTTCTCGAAGCCCGAATAGACGTGAACGACGTACCAGCGCGCGGCCATGGCGATCAGGCTCCCAGCCCAAGGATCATACGGACGGCGAAGGCCAGCACCTGATCCACGACGAGGAAGAACAGCGAAGCCAGCACGACCATGACGAACACCATGGCGGTCGTCACGCCGGTTTCCTTGCGGGTCGGCCAGGTGACCTTGGCCACCTCGCGGCGGACGTCGCGCGCGAATTCTGCGGGGTTCACTTTAGCCATCGTAGACCGTGCGGGCTCCGGTGCGACGTGTAGGGCGCGGTCAGCGACCCGTTCTTGTTCGGTACGGCGTGGCAGGAGTGGAGGGGCTCGAACCCCCAGCCCCCGGTTTTGGAGACCGGTGCTCTACCAATTGAGCTACACTCCTATCGCCGCAGGCTCTACCCCCGGCGGGGAGCGGAGCTTATAGCGCATAGCCGCGTGGCTTGCTAGCCTTTTTATCGGCCGACACGCCGAAATCGACAAGGATCAATCCCGCCGCCGAGCCAAGGAGGAACGGCGGCGGGATCGACTCCTTTAACTTACTTGATGATCGAGGCGACGACGCCGGCGCCGACGGTCCGGCCACCCTCGCGGATGGCGAAGCGCAGACCCTCGTCCATGGCGATCGGAGCGATCAGCTCGACTTCCATGGAGATGTTGTCGCCCGGCATCACCATCTCGGTGCCTTCCGGCAGCTTCACCATGCCCGTCACGTCGGTCGTGCGGAAATAGAACTGCGGACGGTAGTTGGTGAAGAACGGCGTGTGACGGCCACCCTCTTCCTTCGTCAGGATGTAGGCCTCGGCCTTGAAGGTGGTGTGCGGCGTGATGCTGCCCGGCTTGGCCAGAACCTGGCCGCGCTCGACGTCCTCACGCTTCGTGCCGCGCAGGAGCGCGCCGATGTTGTCGCCAGCCTCACCCGAGTCGAGCAGCTTGCGGAACATCTCCACGCCGGTCACGGTGGTCTTGACCGTGGTCTTCAGACCGACGATCTCGACTTCCTCGCCGACCTTGACGATGCCGCGCTCGACGCGGCCGGTCACCACCGTGCCGCGGCCCGAGATCGAGAACACGTCCTCGATCGGCATCAGGAACGGACGGTCCTTCGGACGCTCCGGCTGCGGGATGTACTGGTCGACCTCGGCCATCAGCTTGAGGATCGCGTCACGGCCGATCTCCGGCGAACGGTCCTCCAGCGCGCACAGCGCCGAGCCCTTGACGATCGGAATGTCGTCGCCCGGGAACTGGTAGGAGGACAGCAGCTCGCGCACCTCCATCTCGACCAGCTCGAGCAGCTCCGGATCGTCGACCATGTCGACCTTGTTCATGAACACCACCAGCGCCGGCACGCCGACCTGGCGGGCCAGCAGGATGTGCTCGCGGGTCTGCGGCATCGGGCCGTCGGCGGCCGACACGACCAGGATCGCGCCGTCCATCTGCGCGGCGCCCGTGATCATGTTCTTCACGTAGTCGGCGTGGCCCGGGCAATCGACGTGGGCGTAGTGGCGGTTGGTCGTCTCGTACTCGACGTGGGCGGTCGAGATCGTGATGCCACGGGCCTTCTCTTCCGGCGCCTTGTCGATCTGGTCGTAGGCGGTGAAGGTCGCGCCGCCGCTCTCGGCCAGCACCTTCGTGATCGCCGCCGTCAGCGACGTCTTGCCGTGGTCGACGTGGCCGATCGTGCCAATGTTGCAGTGCGGCTTGTTCCGCTCAAACTTTGCCTTCGCCATCGCTTTGGTCTTTCGTTCCCGACGTTCCGGACGCACACAATGGCCCGGCCGAGACCGACATTTCCCTTAGCGCGGGGGGATTGGAGCGGGTGAGGGGAATCGAACCCCCGTCGTAAGCTTGGAAGGCTTCTGCTCTACCATTGAGCTACACCCGCCTGCCACGCCCCGCCCGGCGCTATCGACCGGGAACTGCGATCACGGACAAGCCGTGGAATGTAGTGGTGGAAGGGGCTGGATTCGAACCAGCGTACGCGTACGCGGGCAGATTTACAGTCTGCTGCCTTTAACCACTCGGCCACCCTTCCTCAGGCCCGCTGCGAGACATGCCCGCCGCGGAGTTCGGCACTATGAGAATTTTTCAGGCCTTGTCAACACGTCTGAAGCAGTCCAAACCAGAAAACTGTGAATAACCGCGGCGGGCTTAGGCCTGCCCCCTTCAGCCGGACACCATGACCCGTTCGAAGAAGCCATCCGCGCCCCACGGCCAGCCCCCTGCCCCGGCCAAGAACCACTCCCCATCCCACCGCGAGTCGCGCGGCGACCGCCCTCTCCCGGGCGCGGCGCGCAGGGCGTCCTGCTCTACGGCCTGCATCCGGTGTCGGCGGCGTGGCTGAACCCGGAGCGGCGCATCCACCGCCTGATCGCGACGGAGGCGGGCCGCGCCGCGCTGGAGCCTGTGCTGGCCCAGGCCAAGGCCCGCGGGCTCCAGCGCCCCAGCCTGATGCCGGCCGACCGCAACGACCTGGACCGCATGCTGCCGCCGGGCGCCGTGCACCAGGGCGTGGCGGTGGACGTCGTCCCCCTGGACGAGATCGGGATCGAGGACCTCTGCGTGGAGGCCGATCGGACCCGTCGGCGCTCGTCGTCGTCCTCGACCAGGTGACCGACCCGCACAATGTCGGCGCGATCCTGCGCTCCGCCTCGGCCTTCGGGGCCAAAGCGGTGGTGGTGACGGAGCGCAACGCACCGGAGACCACCGGCGTTCTCGCCAAGAGCGCTTCGGGAGCGCTGGAGTCGGTGCCGCTGGTGCGCGTGACCAACCTCGCCCGCGCGCTCGCCGATCTCCAGCAGGCCGGCTTCTGGACCGTCGGCCTTGCCGAGTCGGGGAAGAGCACGCTCGCCCAGTGCAACCTGACGGGCCGCACCGCGCTGGTTCTGGGGGCCGAGGGGGCCGGACTGCGCCGCCTGACCATGGAGCGCTGCGACATCGTCGCGCGCCTGCCGACCCAAGGACCGGTGGGCAGCCTGAACGTCTCCAACGCCGCCGCCGTCGCGCTCTACGAGGTCGCCCGGCTGCGCTGACGCGGCGCCGAACGCGCCGCACAGGTGAGGCTTGCTGCGGACCGCGGAGGACGCTAGTGTAAGCGCCCGCCGCGGTCTGGCCAGGCGGCACGCCGGTTTAGCTCAGTTGGTAGAGCAGCGGTTTTGTAAACCGAAGGTCGCGGGTTCGAGCCCTGCAACCGGCACCACCTTTTCCTCTCGCCAGACCGACGCCCGGCCCCACCCCATGACGCCCGCCCCCGATGGCCGCTCCCTGATCCCGACCGGTTCCGGCGTCATCGACGCGGAGCACGGCGCCATCCTCGACCTCCTGTCGACGATGACCGCGGGCGGTACTGTCGGACTGGTGGAATTGACCGCGCTCCGGCGCGAAGTGGCTGAGCATTTCGCCACGGAAACGGCGGAGATGGCCGTCCTGGCCGCGGACCGGCGGGAGCGGCACGAGCATGCCCACCGCGGCTATCTCGCCAACATCGATGCGCTGATCGAGGCCGCGCAGCGTGGCGATCCGGTGACCAGCGACGATGCGAATCGACTGATGCTGTGGTTCATCGTCCATTCCAACACCGCCGACACGGAGTTGGTGGAGGCCGCCCGGCGCGCCGGCGACGAGTCGCCGATGATCACTATGGACGATTGGCTCGACGGCCTGGACGAGGCCGACCGGGACGCCCTGCGCTCCTGAGGCGGCCGCGCCGCCCTCTCCGGGGAACCGCGTCTCCGGGCTCCGGTTGGAGGAGGGACAATCCCTTCCCGCAACCGACCCAGGTTCCTTCATGGACACATCCGACACACCCAACGCCGGGCGCAGCGCCTGCGCGACGCCATCGACAAGGGCTTGACCGGCGACAAGATCCCCGCCGCCGACCCCGCTGCGGCGCCGCTGGGCACCGACGACGAGGCCGCGGGCACCCGCCCGCCCCCGCCGCCAGCGCTCACGATCCAGCCCCTCCCGAAGCGCGCGCGCCATCGGGCCACTCCAAGGGCGCCGACGCCTTCCGCAAGGGCGATCTTCCCTTCGGCAAAGGCACCCGCGACGACGGGTGACCGCCGCCGCCGGAAAAATCTGTGCGAAAAAAAATGTCCCTCTTCCCGTCGGGAAGAGGGACATCGTCATGGCGTCGAATGGTGACGGGGCGCATACCCCAGTTTTCCGAAACGAATGGGCCGTCTGATGGACCGTCTGGCGAGTGTTCGGAACCGGTCGCCGATCAGAAGTAGCGCTCCGGCACGCGCAGCACGTCGTCGGGCATCACCGGCGTGGTGATCGGAGCCCGGCGCAGCTCCTTCTTGGGATCGGCCCCGCGGGTGATCAGGACATAGTCCTCCTTGGCGCGGTAGGTGTAGCCGCCGGCCATCGCCACCGCGGACAGGGCGGTCATGCCGTTGACATACTGGTACTGACCGGGGTTGCGAACCTCGCCCAGAATAAAGAAGGGCCGGTGGTTCAGCACCTCGACGCTGACCTTGGCGTCGCGGACGTAGCCCTGCGACAGGCGCTTGGAAATGTCCGACTCCAGCTCGCGCGGGGTGTGGCCGCGGGCTGTCACCTCGCCGATCAGCGGCATGGCGACCTTGCCCGAACCGTCGACGCGGAACTCGCCGGACAGCTGCTCCTCGCCAAAGACGATGACGCGAAGCGCGTCGCCGGCCCCCAGGCGGTAATCCGTCATCTGGGCGACGCCCGGCGGTTCGAGAGGGGCGTCCTGGCCACCGGCGCAGCCGACCATCGCGGCGGCGACCACGGTCATTCCGAGCGCGCGGAACACGTTACGTCGATTCATCCCATACCCTTCCATGGCTCGTGAGGACATCGGGCCCAGCCATCCGCGGTCGGAGCGGCCGAACCCTGAGCGGTCACGGAGGGAGACTAGCAACTCGCACGCGCTTGGGAAAAAGTGGAGAGGAAGTAACGCCAACGGAGGAAAAGGATTCGCGTCACCGTATAGGCGGAAATGCAAAAGGGGCGCCCATCGGCAGATGGACGCCCCTTCCGTATTCCTCGATACAATCTGATTACATCTGAGCGCCGACGCGCAGATAAACCAGATTGTCGGAGTAATCGAAGCCACTGAGGTTCGAGTTACGCTTTTCGTAAGTATAACCGCCATTCACGAAGATATAGCGGCTGAGCTGATAGCTGGCGCCGGCCCCCAACGTGTAGACGTCGTCGGTGCGGTCCACGCCGTTGAAGTCGTCCTGACGCCACTGGACGCGGGCGTTCAGCAGCAAGGTGCGCAGAAGCTCGTGATCCACGCCGACAGCAGCGACGGTGCGGTTGTAGCTCGACGCGATCTGGCTGCCGCGGGCATAGGTCGATTCCCGGACCTGACGGCTGAGCGAGCCGGTGACCGAGGTGAGCTGGGTCACCGACCAGTTCAGGCGGCCGCCCACGGCCAGACCACCGAAGTCCTTCAGCGTCGGATCGTCGTAGGTCCGGCTCAGATAGCCGGCATAGATCTCGCCGTTGATCAGGCCGGTCAGGTCGGTGGACAGGCCGCCGACGACCTCGTAGCCCTCCGAGTCGCGGTTGACGCCGCCGAAGTCCTGGCTCAGCCGGTAATTAGTCCAGTTGTAGGAGCCCTGAACGAAGGCCTCGTAGCCCTGGATGAACTCGTAGCCGACGCGGGCGGTGCCGGTGTAGCTCCAGCGGTCGCGGTCCTCCTGCGACTCCGTCTGCCCATTGCTCAGCTCGGCGTCCTGGTAGGAGGTGTACTGGGCGCCGCCGGTCAGGCGGACACGGACGCGGTTGAAGCGCTGGTTGAACGAAGCCTCGCCGCCGTGGGTGAAGTAGTTCACCGGCTCCGCGAAGCGCGGCACCACGGTGCCGGTGGCCAGCGACACGTCGAAGTTCGGGTCGGACCGCCCCTCATGGTCGCGGCGGCTGAACAGCAGGCCGCTGACCGACGAGTCGCGGGTGATGTCGTAGCGGCCGTCCACCTGCGCCCGGTAATCGGCGTAGTTCTCCGACGAATAGTCGAAGAAGCGCCCGATGTTGCCGGAGGCCGAGAAGTTCAGGGCGTGGTTGTTGAAATCCGAACGCACGTCGACGCGCGGCTGGGTGACCCAGATGAAGTCGTCGCGGGTGTCGTTCTCGGTCGCGAAGACGTTGCTTTCATAGGTCAGGCCGGTCTCGATGCGCGGCAGGATAAGGAACGATCCGGCGCGGATGCCGAGCTGTTCGACCTCCGGACGGCGGCGCTCCAGCACGGATTCACCGGGCTGCAGTTCCTGGGCGCTCACCGGCGTGGCCGCGGGCAGCGCCGTCAGCACGGTGGACGCGAGCGCGAGGGCGAGGAAGGACAGGGAGCTGGGCTTCATGGGTCACCGCGCAAGGCTGAAATCAGTGGCTCGTATCGGGCGGCCGAATGGCCTTGGAATGTGCAATCGCCGCTCCGGCAGAAGCGGACAGTCGCTGCAAAGACAACTCATGGCGTGATGTCCGTGCAACAGTGAAGCCGTTCAGCCGTGGTTTTTGCCCGCGCCTGTGTTGTTGGCGCAACAAGACTTGCGTCAGACGGGCGCACTATTGCCATACGCCCGCGTCATTAGAGCTAAGGTCATAGGACCAAGAGACCTCACGTGCTGGCGTCCTTGGGAACCAGCAATCGGCGGCATCCGTTCACCCAAGGCGGACCAGAGCCTCCAACCGGAACCATGAGGAAACACCAAGCATGACCAGACCGCTGACCACTCCCCCGCCGCCCAAGTCGCCCCGCCACCCTGGCGACGATGTCGTAATGCCGCCCTACACACCCGGGAGTGTCCCGCCGCCGGACGGCGACCTTCCGAAGTCCGACCGCGAAAGGACTCCGCCGCCGAACACCTATCCACCGAAACAAAACCCATAATCGAAATATGGGCTGCCGTCTGGTATGACCAAAACACACCCGCATATGCAGATTGCATCCCAGTCCCCCAGGAAAGATTCTTGAAAGGTGCGGCTCATCTTCGTTCGCGAGTGCTTTGCATTGTAAATAGTAGACGGTCCTAGACTGTGGCCCTATGCCGCAGCAGCGAGCGTTGCCTATTGCGACTTCCATCCCTAGGCTTCAATGCGAAGCCTGCTGCATTTGGCGCACGCCCTGGAGCATTCCCCGGGACCGGCGCCGAACCTGTCGCACGGTGTTTCGCCGACACCCGCCGCAACCGGAAACGGTCCGGCTCCGCAACGCTCGTGTGCGCCCATGGATCACATCGCCCATCTTCCGACCGACGATTACCTGTTGACCGGGCAGGTGCACTATCGCCTTCGCCGGGCTCATCAGCGCGCGTCCTCCATCTTCATGGACATGATCGGCGACTCCCAGCTCACCCCCACCCAATGGGGCGCCCTGGTCACCCTGCGGACCGAGGGGTCGCTGTCGCAGAACCAGCTCGGCCGGCTGACCTTCATGGACCCGGCGACCACCCAGGGCGTGATCCTGCGCCTCGTGGAGCGCCAGCTGGTGGAACGCCAGCCGGACCCGCAGGACCGGCGACGCACCAGCGTCAGCCTGACCCGAACCGGCCAATCGCTGGTCAACGCCCTGCTTGGAAACGCCACCCAGGCGCATCACCGCACGCTGGACCCGCTGACCCCGGAGGAGCAGGCGACCTTCCTCATGCTCCTCTCCCGCCTGATGTGAGCCCGGCAGTTCCGGCACCGGCCCGCGGAAAACAGGCTTGGTGCGGCGCAACGGAACGGTGACTTTTGCCGTGGGTTTGCTATGAACGCAGACATTGCGTTCAGGCTGCCGCTCCATGCGTTCACGCAGCCGTCCACCGCGCCGGGATACCGCCGACCATGAACCGCCGCCATTTCCTGCTTGCGCCGGGCGCTGCCGCCCTCGCCGCCGCCTTCTGGATCGCCGCGCCGATGCCCGCCGCCCAGGCGCAATCCGCCCCGGCCCAATCAGGCGGCCAGCCGATTCGCGTCGGCGAGATCAACAGCTACACTGGCCTTCCGGCCTTCACGATCCCCTACCGCCAGGGGTGGCAACTCGCGGTGGAGGAGGTGAACGCGGCGGGCGGCCTGCTCGGCGGGCGCAAGCTGGAGGTCGTCTCCCGCGACGACGCCGGCAAGCCGGACGACGCCGTGCGCGTCGCGCAGGAACTGCTGTCGAACGAGAAGGTCGAACTGCTGGCCGGCACCTACTTCTCCCACGTCGGGCTGGCCGTGGCGGACTTCGCCGCGCGCAACAAGATGCCCTTCGTCGCGGCGGAGCCGCTGACCGACGCCATTACCTGGACCAAGGGCAACCGCTACACCTTCCGCCTGCGCCCCAGCACCTACATGCAGGCGGCCATGCTGGTGGAGGAGGCGGCGAAGCTGCCGGCCAAGCGCTGGGCCACCGTCGCCCCCAACTACGAGTACGGCCAGTCGGCGGTGCAGTGGTTCCGCCAGCTCCTGTCGGAGAAGCGGCCGGACGTCGAGTTCGTCGCCGAGCAGTGGCCGGCCCAGGGCAAGCTGGAAGCCGGACCGACCGTGCAGGCGCTGGCCGCGGCGAAGCCCGACGCCATCTTCAACGTCACCTTCGGCGCCGATCTCGCCAAGTTCGTGCGCGAGGGCGAGGGTCGCGGCCTGTTCCGCAACCGCACCGTCGTCAGCCTGCTGACCGGCGAGCCGGAATATCTCGACCCGATGAAGGACGAGGCGCCGGAGGGCTGGATCGTCACCGGTTACCCGCAGGAGCAGATCGACACACCGGAGCACAAGACCTTCCGCGAAGCCTATGTGAAACGGTTCAACGAGCCGCCGCGCCAGGGCTCGGTCGTCGGCTACGCCACCTTCAAGGCCATCGCCGCTGCCGTGGAGAAGGCCGGCTCCACCGATCCGGAGAAGCTCGTGGACGCGCTGTCCGGCCTAGCCCTGTCCAGCCCCTTCGGCCCGATCACCTTCCGCGCGCTCGACCATCAAGCGACGATGGGCGCCTATGTCGGCAAGACCACGGTGAAAGGCGGCCAGGGCGTGATGACCGGCTGGCGCTACGCCGACGGCGCGGACTATCTGCCATCCGACGAGGCCGTCCGCAAGACGCGTCCGGAGTAAGGGGCGGAGCGCTT